>NZ_JBALDP010000092.1:0-157857 GCF_036917355.1 Nostoc sp. | reverse complement strand
TCTGCGATTTCAATCTCAAAAGGACGGCTCATGAGTATTCAAATTTATCAAGTTTGCTTCCCTCTATTATATGCAGCTTCATATTAAATTGGTATCAGGAAATATAGATTAGGATTTAACACTTGACACAGAATCAAGAGTATGATTAATTTCTTCGGTAGAAACCAATATCATTGCTCTTAAATCTTCAGAGGGATTTGGTAAAAAACTACTAGGAAATCTATCTGCTAGAAGACTGATTTCCATAACTTGTTTTTTTGGATACATATTTCCTTTTATCTATTTAGTGCGTAAATTTTAGAGATAACAGTGTTTAGTAAGAGTAAAAGTTGGATATATTTGCCAAACCAAAATATCATAATCTTTGTTTAGGCATTAAACTCGCAACTCAAGGCTAAAAGTATGACTTTATCGATCGCACATTTAGGACCCCCCGGCACTTATGCAGAACAAGCAACTATTTTTTATGTCGACTGGTTGAGCAAAAGTAGGGGAATTGAAGCTAGATTATGTCCCTATCCCAGCATTTCTCAATCACTGCACGCTGTTGCGAATGGTCAAGCGCAGTTGGCTGTTGTGCCAGTGGAAAATTCAATTGAAGGGAGTGTTACTACAACACTGGATACACTTTGGCAGTTGGACAGTTTGCGAATTCAGTTGGCTTTGGTATTACCCATTGCCCATATGTTAATTTCTTGTGCGCCTAATTTAGATAGTATTAAAACTGTTTACTCTCACCCCCAAGCTTTGGCACAATGTCAGGGATGGTTAGAGCGGTTTCTGCCTACTGTACAGATTATTCCCAGCAATTCTACAACCGAAGCACTACAGCGATTGGAGCAAGAGACAACAACAGCAGCGATCGCTTCTAGCAGAGCGGCTCAACTCTACAAATTGCCGATACTTGCCAGTAACATCAATGACTATCCAGAAAACTTTACTCGTTTTTGGGTAGTAAGTCAGGGAGAAGTGGACGCTGGATATGAGACAACAAAAGCGGCTACTAGTCACACATCGCTGGCTTTTAGTATGCCTGCCAACACACCCGGAGCATTAGTCAAACCTTTGCAAATATTTGCTCAACTAGGGATTAACCTCAGTCGGATTGAATCTCGTCCGACGAAGCGATCGCTAGGAGAATACTTGTTTTTCATAGATTTAGAAGCGGATGCAAAGGAAGCACAAATGCAATCTGCTTTAGCAGAATTAACTACCCACACAGAGATTTTAAAAATTCTTGGCGCTTACAATGTTTTACCGATCGCCACCCTTACTTAAAAAGTTAGAAGTTATTTGTTAAGAGTTATCATTTAGGATTTACCAGTTATCAGCTAGGAAATATAAATTATAAGTTGTCGAGCTTTTATTTTTGTTTTTTCTTCCTAACTCCTCACCCTTAACTCCTAACTCCTCACTTTTCAGTAAACGTATCTTTGAGAACAGCGCGAGCTGCCAAGTGATTCCGAGTAGAAGTTAAAATTTCTGCTTCCCGCTCTAGACGAGTTACAGTATCCTGCATTTCTAGCAATAATTGCTGCTCTGCGGCGACGCCATAAAGGTTACTGGCTACCCAATAAGATAACTCTGTTGGTAGATCGGGCAAATCTTCTGGGAGCTCGATATTTTGTTCGGTTAATTTTGCTGATAGACGCACCACATCTCGCAGTAGTTGTTCTACTTCAGTTGATAAAGGTCGCAAATCTTTAGTCGGTGGTTGGTCTTCAATCCATTCAACTAAGCCAACGCGATATGGTTTTTCACGAACATACTCTAAGACACGAAATCTTTGCTGCCCCAAGGTCATCATCTTGATCCGATCGTCTGGCAGCCGTTGGTGATGAATGATTTCGGCACAGCAACCAGTGTTTGCAATTGTACCTTTGACTGGATCAAACATTAAAACACCGAACCTGCGATCGCTCTCCAAAATCGTATTCATCATGATTCGGTAGCGAAATTCAAAGATGTGCAGGGGTAATGGTCTGGTAGGAAACAGAACTACTTCGGGTAACGGGAACAGAGGTAGTTCGCGAACTGCAATTTTAGAAGATGATGTCATTGTTACTTTGGGATAAACTTAATCTTTAAAATTTCTTTTTCTCTGCTTTTCCCGTACTTTATCTACATTCTATCATTTGTTTCCTAGCTAAATAAAAGCCCTGAGATATATTTCTTCAGGGCTGTGTAAATATTCATACTAATGTCATTTGTCTTTTGTCCTTCGTCCTTTGTCATTTGCTAATGACAAATGACCAATGACTAAATTAAAGTTTGACTTCAATATCTACACCCGATGGTAGATCCAATTTCATCAGGGCATCAATAGTCTTAGAAGAGGGCTGGTAAATGTCAATAATCCGGCGATGAGTACGGGTTTCAAAGTGCTCCCGTGAGTCTTTATCTACGTGGGGCGATCGCAGCACACAATAGATCCGGCGTTTTGTTGGTAAAGGAATTGGGCCTATAGCTGTAGCGTTAGTGCGGTTAGCCGTGTCTACAATCTTCTCGCAAGATGTATCTAATAAACGCCTGTCAAAGGCTTGTAAGCGAATTCTAATCTTCTGCTGCTGTAGAGTTGCCATCTTTAATTTTCCAGGTTCTGCGTAATTAGGGGAGTATTTACAGGTTAACGGTTACAAGCTATCGGTTACAGAAAACTATTACCTGTCCCCTGTAACCTATTACCTTATTTATAAGAGGGAAGAGAAAGGAGCAGAGAGGCAAAATAAATACCATCTCTGCTCCTTTGTTATGAGCAAAAAGGTGCTTGCTACTTGATAATTTTGGAAACGACACCTGCACCAATGGTGCGACCACCTTCGCGAATAGCGAAGCGCATTCCTTGTTCAATCGCGATCGCGTTGATCAATTCTACTGTCATCTTGATGCGATCGCCTGGCATCACCATTTCTACTTCTTTGCCTTCATCGGAAGTGTAGGCTTTGATAGTACCAGTTACATCGGTTGTCCGCACGTAGAACTGGGGACGGTAGCCAGCGAAAAATGGAGTCTTACGACCACCTTCTTTTTCTGTTAAGACATACACCTCACCTTCAAATTCATTGTGAGGTTTAATCGAACCAGGTTTGGCGATGACCATACCTCGTTCAATATCAGCCTTCTGGATACCCCGGAGTAGTACCCCAGCGTTATCTCCAGCCATACCTTGGTCGAGACTCTTCTTGAACATCTCAATACCAGTTACGGTAGTAGCGCGAGTATCTCTGATACCCACTAGTTCAACGTTATCGCCAACTTTGACTACACCCCGCTCAATCCGACCGGTGGCGACAGTACCACGACCTGTAATTGAGAACACATCTTCTACAGCCATCAGGAAGGGTTTATCAACATCCCGCTCAGGAGTGGGAATGTAAGAATCTACAGCATCCATCAGTTCATAGATTTTGTCTACCCACGGATTTTCACCGCGTTTGGTCTTGGGATTCTTGGTCATTGCTTCCAGAGCTTGCAGACCAGAACCTTTGATAATAGGGATATCATCGCCAGGGAAATCATAGCTGCTTAACAGTTCTCTCAGTTCTAGTTCCACTAGTTCCAGGAGTTCTGGATCATCCATCAAGTCTTCTTTGTTCAAGAAGACAACCAGACTAGGAACACCAACCTGTTTTGCCAACAGAATGTGTTCGCGGGTTTGGGGCATAGGGCCATCGGTAGCAGCAACTACGAGGATACCTCCGTCCATTTGGGCAGCACCGGTGATCATGTTCTTCACATAGTCAGCGTGTCCTGGACAGTCTACGTGAGCATAGTGCCGACTTTCGGTTTCATACTCTACGTGAGCAGTATTGATGGTAATACCCCGTGCCTTTTCTTCTGGGGCATTATCAATTTGGTCGTAGCCCTTAGCTACAGCTTGACCAAGAGCTGCCAATGTCAGGGTGATGGCTGCTGTCAAGGTAGTTTTACCGTGGTCAACGTGGCCAACTGTACCGATATTAATGTGGGGTTTATTCCTTTCAAACTTTGCGCGTGCCATGAATACTCATTTCCTTATTTTAACTAAGCGTTCCCTTTGCTTTTTGCAATGATAGTTTCAGCTACGCTGCGAGGCACCTCTTCGTAGTGGCTGAACTCCATCGTGAAGATACCCCGACCTTGCGTTTTTGACCGGATATCAGTGGCGTAGCCAAACATGGTCGCCAGTGGAACTTTGGATGCGACCTTAGCAAGTCCCTGTTCGGTGCTTTGGCTTTCAATCTGCCCTCGGCGGGCGATGAGGTCGCCAATGACGTTCCCGATATAGTCTTCAGGAACTTCAACCTCAACTTTCATCATAGGCTCTAAGAGGACGGGTGAAGCTTTCAGCACAGCCTCTTTCATCGCCATTGAGCCAGCGATTTTGAAAGCCATTTCCGAAGAGTCCACATCGTGGTATGACCCATCAATTAGCGTTGCTTTAACGTCAATCAATGGATATCCAGCTAGAACACCGGATTCGCAGCTTTCTTTCATTCCTTGTTCTGCGGGGCCAACGTACTCTTTAGGTACTGAACCACCGGCAATTTTGGAAACGAATTCAAAGCCAGTACCGGGGTCTCCAGGCTCCAAATTGATCACAACGTGACCGTATTGACCTTTACCACCACTTTGGCGGATGAATTTGCCCTCAACTTTGTTCACAGCTTTCCGAATTGTTTCTCGGTAAGCTACTTGTGGCGCACCTACATTCGCTTCCACCTTGAATTCTCGTAACATCCGGTCTACTAGAATTTCTAGGTGTAGCTCTCCCATCCCCGCGATCACGGTTTGGTTTGTTTCGGGATCGACGCGGACACGGAAGGTGGGGTCTTCTTCTGAGAGAGATTGCAGAGCCTTGGACAACTTGTCCATGTCGTTTTTGGTTTTGGGTTCAACCGCCACCGATATTACAGGCTCAGGAATGAATAGGGATTCCAGAATTACTGGCGATCCATCATCACAGAGCGTGTCACCTGTCAAGGTGTCTTTCAATCCCAAAGCTGCTCCCAAATCACCCGCTCGCAGTTCATCGACATCTTGCCGATCGTCTGCCTTCATTAGAACTAAGCGGGAAATCCGTTCTTTTTTATTCTTACTAGCGTTGAGAACGTAGCTGCCCTTTTTCAGGACACCAGAATAAACACGAACAAATGTCAGGCGACCGTAAGGGTCAGCCATAATCTTGAATGCCAAAGCTGCTAGGGGTTCGTTGTCATCAGCCCGCCGCTCAACAGTATCGCCATTGGGCAGTAAGCCTTGAATTGGCGGTACTTCACTTGGCGCTGGCAGGTAATCTACAACGGCATCCAGCATCAACTGCACGCCTTTGTTTTTGAATGCTGAACCGCAAAGTACTGGTACAATTGTCCCCGCAATTGCGCCTTTACGCAGGGCAGTCCTAACTTCCTGTTCTGTAAGTTCTTCGCCGTCGAAGTACTTAGTCATCAGAGCATCATCGGTTTCCGCCGCGGCTTCTATTAGTTTGGTGCGGAATTCGTCTACCTGCGCTTGCAATTCTTCCGGGATATCAGTTTCCTGAATATCAGTTCCTTGGTCATTAGCGTAAATATACGCACGTTGCCGTACTAGGTCAACGATACCTCGGAAGTCGTTTTCACTACCAATTGGTAGTTGAATGGCGATCGCATTCGCCCGCAGGCGATCGCGGATTTGCTCGTGAACTTTATAAAAGTTCGCTCCGGTGCGATCCATCTTGTTGATAAAGGCTATCCGAGGAACTTTGTAGCGTTCTGCTTGCCGCCACACTGTCTCAGACTGCGGTTGCACGCCGCCCACAGAACAAAATACTGCGATTACACCATCTAACACGCGCATGGAACGCTCAACTTCAATTGTGAAGTCTACGTGACCCGGAGTATCGATAATGTTAATTTGATGATCTTTCCAACTGGTACTGATAGCAGCGGCAGTAATGGTAATTCCCCGTTCCCGCTCCTGCTCCATCCAGTCTGTGACGGCAGTTCCTTCATGAACTTCGCCAATTTTATGAATTATCCCAGAGTAAAATAATATTCTCTCTGTTGTTGTTGTTTTGCCCGCATCTATATGCGCCGCAATACCAATGTTGCGTACTTTCTCTAGCGGGATCGTGCGTGCCACAGCTACCTCCTATAGTTTTTGCCTCATGATATCTTGTATATTACTCTTTGTTAAGATTCTATACTTTTACGGAAAACCGTCTTTTTTTGTAAATCTACGATATACCGCTTTGGCAAGGCGATATATCGCTTTTTTACTTAGTAACGATAATGTGCGAATGCTTTGTTAGCTTCCGCCATCCGGTGTGTTTCTTCGCGTTTGCGAATGGCATTGCCAGTTTCGTTGGCAGCATCCATTAACTCATTTGCCAATTTGCTGGCCATTGTCCGGCCTGGTCTTGACCGGGAATATTGCACTAACCAACGCAGTGCTAAAGTAGTGCCCCGTTCTGTACGCACTTCCATTGGTACTTGGTAGGTTGCTCCACCAACTCGCCGAGCCTTTACTTCTACTAAAGGCGTGGCATTTCGCACTGCTCTTTCAAAGGTTTCTAAGGCACCAGCACCAGTGCGTTCTTCAATAGTTTTTAATGCATCATAAACAATGCGTGCGGCAAGTGATTTTTTGCCATGACGCATGATCCGTCTGATAATCATGCTCACAAGGCGACTGTTATATACGGAGTCAGACGGAACTGGGCGCCTTTGAATAACACCACGACGAGACATACTTCACCTTTAATTCGGAATTGGCAACGAAATTATATGCTATCAGACACCGGAAACTAAAAGTGGTAGAACCCAACCCTCAGACTTCCTCTATTTTTTTTCGACCGTTGTAGCAAGGCTGACTTATTTACTGCCAATTCTTGATTTTTGATTTTTGATTTTGGATTAAAAGTTTTCGGTATATATTCCGATCGCAAGGATCTGAACAAATCAAAAGTCTGTAAGCCTAATTCCCTTGTGGGTTCGACCAATCCAAAATACGCTCAATAACTCGCTAACGCTACGCTATCGCAAATCTAAAATCAAGAATTGTTTGACTTACTACCTGCAACTGAATACTCAAGGCGACAAGATTATAAACTTTAATGTTCAGATGAGGAATTCGCTGTGGGTTACAGCATTTTCCTCCTCAGAACTTCTACACTTGCTCGCTTAGTGTAGATGTAGCTTGCTTGATTTTTTGAAACAGACTTTAGCAGCTTTCATCACTACTGTTAGAACAAAGACGGCGCTCCTTCTTTTACCCTTGGGCGTTTTTAAGGTAGACGATTAATCGTATTGGATGCGATTAATCGCCTAATCCTATTTTTTCGCTTCTTTAGGACGCTTGGTTCCATACTTGGAACGGCCTTGCTTGCGGTCTTTGACTCCGGCTGTATCTAGGGTGCCACGGATAATGTGGTATCTCACGCCTGGTAGATCCTTAACCCGACCGCCACGAATCATCACAACTGAGTGTTCTTGTAAGTTGTGACCAATGCCTGGAATGTAAGCTGTGACTTCAAATCCAGAAGTAAGTCTGACTCTTGCTACTTTGCGTAGGGCTGAGTTAGGCTTTTTTGGTGTGGTCGTGTAGACTCTGGTACAAACTCCCCGACGTTGGGGACATTGTTTCAGAGCCGGGGACTTGGTTTTCTGACGCGCTTGTTCGCGCTCATTTCGTATTAGCTGCTGTATTGTTGGCATGAGTTACAGCGCGTAAAGCTGCTTATGGTCTAAGTTTTAACAAATCCTGATTATATCTTTTTTTACGGCTTTATGTCAATTTCTATTTTTTCTTAGCGATCAAACATCTGTTTTTTGACTAATTGTTCAATCACTAAGGACTCAAGGAAAAGGAATTGCCACAGCCACAGGTAGCGATCGCTTGGGGATTGTGGAAGCGAAAGCCACCACCCATTAAGTCTTCTGAATAATCAACTCTCAAACCGTTGAGGTAATTTAAGCTTGCGGCATCTATGACCACTTGAATCTCATCCAAGTCGAAAACCTGGTCGTCTACTTTTATTGCTTCATCGAAGGACATATCATAAAAGAACCCGGAACAACCACCTGGTTTTACTGCCAATCGAAACAAGACATTTGGCTGCTTGGACTTTATTCGTCCAATCTCACTTACGGCTGCTTGACTCAGATGAATCATGGAACTCGTTTTTTGCAATTGAATACCCCATCTTCCATTTTACAGATAGGTTGACCCTTGCTTGTGCAAAATTCCAAATTACCCAAGGTATGAGCGCGATCGCTATTACTACATTTATAACACTAACATGCTTCAGCCCCCACCTTAACTAGGTAGGGACTTCTGGGGTGTAGTAGTTCGTTTACAAAGACGGTTTACACAAAAATGTATTCAGCTTTGGGATTAGAGCTTTAATAGCGTTCTTTTGGTTTTAATCTTTGGTACGGGCATAGTCATCTTGGTAGCGGATAATATCATCTTCTCCCAAGTATTCGCCATTTTGGACTTCAATCAATACTAAGGGGATCACGCCAGGATTCTCTAAACGATGAGATGTACATTGGGGTACATAAGTTGACTCATTATTGCTCAGTAATACTTCTTTCTCGCCACAAACTACTCTAGCTGTACCAGAGACGACAATCCAATGTTCGCTGCGGTGATGGTGCATTTGTAGACTGAGGCGGTGTCCAGGCTTAACTTCGATGCGCTTAATTTTGTATCCGCGCCCTTCTTCTAAAACTGTAAAAGCACCCCAAGGACGTAATTCAGTTGCAGCAACGCCCCTGGAAGTTATGGTTGGAGGGAGGTGTAGAGTTTCAGTCTGTGTAGTTTCTTGATATCGAGCCATAGTTACCTCATTTGAAGACATAACAAACCGTTGGTACTCTTAATTATTGATAAAAAATCTGGCGCTATCTTGCAACCTTGAAAATCAGCAGTTTTGTCGCACTTTGATAAACATAGCAAAATCAAACCTTATGGTGTAAACCATCACTACTAAAATTCTGATGTCTACACCAAGTCTTCATCAAGCAAAATGACGGCTTGTTCTAAACTTTAAAAAGTGGCTAGGATTGGGGATTGAGTTTTTTCCCTATTCCTTCATTTTCGTGGTTGCAAGAAAATACCAATTCCGTTATGAACACGAGCAGCGGTACTGGGCGATCGGTCGAGTAGTTGCCCTCCTAAATAAAGGCTGGTAGAACTACCGCCATCCAAATTTAAAGCATCCACACAGCCCATCTGTTGCATCAATTGAGCATGTTCTGCCAAATTAGGCCCATAACCGCCAACACGATTATGTGTGGCAGTAATCATCAATGTGCCTGTTGGTGTTGTGCAAATACCACTACGAATAGCCTTTTCGGCAATAAAGGCATTGCTGAATTTTTCGCCTTTGGCATCAAGGACAATTTGACGATTTTGGACTAATAGCGGCCCAGCACCGATAATGTAGGGATAACGACTAAAATCAGCTGGAGTAGTGGTGCTGGAAAGACTTACTGCGCTTCCAATAGGTAGCTGGGAAGCAGCAGTAGTAGCGTTAGCGCGTAAAGTTAGCAGGTAGCCATCCTGGGGAATCGGAACCGCTCTCGCACCAACTTTGCCGCCTGGTAACTGATTAGTAATTTGGTCTTTTTCTACCACTAAGATAATTTCGTTATCTGTTAGGGGTGTGTAAGTTGATCCCCAAGCTGAGGTGTAACGAGCAATGCCACTCTGGACGTAGCCGCTGTTGAGAAACAAAATTGGTAGGCGCTGGTCATTTGCTGCAATTAAAGTTTCTTCTAAGGTGAGACGACCAAAGTAAAATTGGCCTGAATTATTCCAAGCGATCGCACCTCGGTTAAGAATCGGGCCTGATAACCACTGACTATCCCGACGAATCGCACCCAATGGCAATCTATTATTACGGTTAAAATAACCACCATTAATTCCAGCTACAGCTAAGTAACGTTGTGCTGTTTGAATTATGGGAGCAGTACCCGCAAGCCCATCAGGACTAGCCCACATAGGTTTTAAGGTTAGCCCAAATTTGCGAGGATTAACTTCTAACCAGACTATAGGAAAACGCTCTGTGCCTAAGTTGACATAATGCTGTCGCCAACGCAATCCTGGGGCCCAAGCAATATCTCGTTCTTCTAGAGGATCGGGTCGAATATTGATAATCAGGCGATTGGGGTTATCTACAGTACTAACTTGAGGTGATAAACCAAAGGGAACGCTCAGACTAATAATCGTTTGGTTTTTCACCACCTCCACTTTTTGAATCAGTGGTTCAGGGGTTGGAGCTGGTGCTATTGGTATTGGTTGTGTTGGTGTAACTGGTAACAATTGTTTGAGCAAGTTTGGCAGCAATGTTGGTGGTGCTGTCGGTGCTACTGGTGGCTGGGGGGTATAGCGTTCTATCAAAACGGGATCGGCGATTCCATCAAGAGTAATTGTCCACTCTCGATTTGGTGGTGCAGTGGGTTTGGAAGTTGGCGTGTCTGGATCAGAGGATGGAGTTTGGGGTTTTGCGATCGCTGACCCTTGTGCAACTTGCCAGGGAGTGGGACGATCTAAATCGACAAGAATCCGAGTCTGTTGCAAAGGGGTACTCGCTTCTGGAGGTTCCTGACTCTGAACAATATTTGTGATTTGTGTTTTTGGGGTAGCAATCACCAAAGTGTTGCCATTAGCTTGAATTTGCCAGCCAGATGTTTGAGCAAAATTAGTGATATCCAGATAGCGATATGCTCCTAGTAGCCTGGTGGCTAATACCAGTGGCTTTGTCACCGATGAAAACCACTGTATTGGTTGCTTCGCTGAATTACTACTGTTTAAGAAATTTACTCCAATTAATTGCCTAAATGCCCCATCACTGATGTTGGTTGTCACCTGGCCAGATTTTCCAGGCCGCTGTAACCAAGTTCCTGGTACAGTACGACCATTGAGGGAAATTTGATTACCAGAGGATGCTACACCTGCTAAAGGAGGTACTGGTGACTGGGAGATTAACCTGGATATAAATTTGGTCGTTTTCGGGGACTCCTGGGCGTTGGTAGCACAAGTAGTCGTTAAGCACAGTACGGTTAAAAGTATTGGTGACACAGTAGCCCGGAAGAATCTGCGATCGCCCTTGGCCTTTGCAGAGCCATCGCTAATCTCTGATTGGCAACAATTCGGCATTTTTACCATATTTTACTAGATACTTTGGAAAACTATTACCCAAGGTCTAAACTAACCAATTATTTGGAAATATAAAGGAAACATGACTTTATTTTTGAATAAATATGGTAATCTATATATTGGCTACTTATCTCTTTTAGAAACACATTAATTTATTTAGACGCTAAAGCCACTGCAATCAAGTTTTTTAACTCCCACTAATTCTAACCACACTATATACGGTAGTTTTGGTTATCAAAATTGGATTAAGATATTTAATCCTAGCTGAAGGTTGCTACTGTTATTACTTCAGTAATGTCTAGTTAATAGTAATACATGCGGCAAGTGGTAAGCGGCAAAATTCTAGACAACAACAATATTTGGGAATTGTCAAATGGGTATATATTGTAATACGCTGATTTTATTGCTGGATCGGGATAACCAAATAATTACTAATTCGTAATTCGTAATTCGTAATTAAAAGGGTACACCACATCAGACTCAATTTTTAATTCAATGCTTAACAAGACAATGGAGGGTAGAACCCCTCATTGATTGCAACCACGAATTAAGGTAGCGTAGCGTAAAGCCTTTAGCATAGCTTCTCTAAAAAACGCAAGGCGAGTGGTTAGAGTGAGTTCTTGATCGTCACGATCAATTACGAATTATCTGGGCTTTGGCTTTAAATATAGTGCAGCGTTCAGTTTTAGTTTTGTTTCAGGTGAGCCGAAATAGGCTCCATAAGTAGCTAGCGTGCATCTGGAAAAAGAAATTGAAAAAATACTTAGCTTCAAAATATAAAAAAGAAACTGTCAGGGCAAAAATGATGTCTTGGCGGAGGTAATTTGTCTAACACCGCATAAATACATAAAAAATACGCAAATATTTTAACACGGGTTGACTAACAAAGTAAAACCGAAGTTAAAATTTTTTTTCCCTAAATTTCGGTGCTTATATATTTTTCCATCGCTGAATTTAGAAATTTTTTCCCACAATGTAGTGGCAAAATTGGTAACTCAATACTTCAGGAACAGGGTATGAATAATAAACCGATGAATCAAGACCAGAAAATCACAGCGGATATCAACTCAAGAGATACCTATCAGGGGCAAAAGTGGTTAGTAGAGGAACGAGATGCCTGTGGTGTCGGTTTTATTGCTCATCGCCAAAATCATACCAGCCACGAAATTGTCGAAAAAGCCTTAGCTGCTTTAGCCTGCTTAGAACATCGAGGAGGTTGTAGCGCCGATCGCGACTCTGGTGATGGTGCTGGAGTATTGACAGCAATCCCTTGGGAGTTGTTCCAACAAGACTTTGCCCAAAGGGGGAAGGAATTTCCATCTAGCAATAATATAGCTGTGGGAATGATATTTCTACCACAAGACCAGCAAGCTGCACAACAAGCGAGGGTGACTGTCGAGCAAGTAGCTGCTGAAGAGAAATTAATTGTATTGGGTTGGCGAGTTGTGCCAGTGCAATCTGATTTGCTGGGGGTACAAGCAAGAGAAAATCAACCCCAGATTGAACAAGTTTTGTTAGCTTCCGTTGACAAAAGCGGTGATGAATTAGAACGGCAGTTGTACATTACCCGCCGCCGCATTAGTAAAGCTGCAACTAACATCTCAGAAGAATTTTATATCTGTTCGTTGTCAAGTCGCACAATTGTCTACAAGGGTATGGTGCGTTCCGCTGTCTTGGGCAGCTTTTATGACGATTTAAAAAATCCAGCTTACAAAAGCGCCTTTGCTGTTTATCACCGCCGCTTTAGTACCAATACCATGCCCAAGTGGCCCCTAGCCCAACCGATGCGGCTTTTGGGTCACAATGGCGAAATCAATACCTTATTGGGTAACATCAACTGGATGATGGCGCGAGAAGCTAGCCTGAATCATCCTGTATGGGGCGATCGCATCCAGGAACTCAAGCCATTAGTTCATATTGATAACAGCGACTCAGCTACCCTAGACAACGTAGTGGAATTACTGGTTTGCTCTGGACGCAGCCCCCTGGAAGCTTTAATGATTATGGTTCCAGAGGCTTACCAAAATCAGCCTTCTTTACGTGAATCTCCCGAAATTGTTGACTTCTACGAATATTACAGTGGTTTGCAAGAAGCTTGGGACGGGCCAGCACTTTTAGTATTCAGCGATGGCAAAAAGGTTGGTGCAACTCTAGATCGTAATGGTTTAAGACCAGCTCGTTACGCGATTACCAAAGATGATTACATTGTTGTAGCTTCGGAAGCAGGGGTGGTGGATTTCCCAGAAGCCGATATTGTCGAGAAAGGTAGACTCGGCCCTGGGCAAATGATTGCCGTGGATTTAGAAAATCATGAAGTGCTGAAGAATTGGGATATAAAGGGGCGCATTGCCAAGCAGCACCCTTATGGAGAATGGCTGCAACAGCACCGTCAAGAATTAAAGTCATTGGTCATTGGTCATTCGTCATTAGCAAATGGCAATGGCAAAGGACAAATGACAAATGACTCAGGACAATTGACTATTGACAAGCAAACCTTACTTCAGCGTCAAACTGCTTTTGGCTACACCACAGAAGATGTAGAAATGGTGATTCATCCAATGGCGATCGCCGGTTCAGAACCGACTTTCTGCATGGGTGATGATATTCCCTTAGCGGTGCTGTCACAAAAGCCCCACCTGCTTTATGACTATTTCAAACAGCGCTTTGCTCAGGTGACGAACCCAGCGATCGATCCCCTGCGGGAAAAGCTAGTAATGTCTCTGAAAGTTGAATTAGGTGAAAGGGGTAACTTATTAGAACCTAAGCCAGAATATGCTCGGAGATTGAAACTCGAATCACCAGTGTTAACTGATAGTGAATTAGAGGCAATTAAGCTGTCAGGATTTGCTACGGCTGAGTTGTCAACCCTATTTGCGATCGCTAGCGGCCCAGAAGGACTGAAAGCCGCAGTGCAATCTTTACAAGCACAAGCAGCTGAATCAGTCCGAGCAGGTGCAAAGATTTTAATATTAAGCGATCGCGATCGGGTCAATGACAGTATCAACACAGAATATACCTACATTCCTCCCCTACTAGCAGTGGGTGCAGTGCATCACCATCTGATTCGTGAGGGGTTGCGAATGAAAACATCCCTGATTGTGAATACTGCTCAATGTTGGAGTACCCATCACTTTGCTTGTCTGATTGGCTATGGTGCTGGTGCAGTTTGCCCGTACATGGCTTTAGATACGGTGCGTGATTGGTGGTCCGATCCCAAAACTCAAAAGTTAATGGGTGTGCAAAAAATTCCCACCCTCACCCTAGAACAAGCTTTAGGAAACTATCGCAAAGCAGTAGAGTCAGGTTTGCTGAAAATTCTCTCCAAAATGGGAATTTCTCTGCTTTCCAGCTATCAAGCAGCCCAAATCTTTGAAGCTATTGGCATCGGTGGAGATTTAATCGACCTGGGATTCCGTGGGACGACTTCCCGCATCGGTGGTTTGAGTGTTACCGAACTTGCTGATGAAGTGCTTTCCTTCCACGTCAAAGCTTTCCCAGAACTAACGACCAAGAAGTTAGAAAACTTGGGTTTTGTGCAGTACCGTCCTGGCGGCGAGTACCACATGAATAGCCCCGAAATGGTTAAGGCACTGCATAAGGCTCTAGATGGCAAAAACTACGACCACTACGAAGTTTACAAAAAGCACCTCCAAGGCAGACCAGTAACAGCCTTGCGAGATTTACTAGACTTTCAAGGCGATCGCACCCCAGTTCCTCTAGAAGAAGTGGAATCGGTATATGAAATAGTCAAACGCTTCTGCACCGGTGGCATGTCTTTAGGCGCTTTGTCAAGAGAAGCCCACGAAACTTTAGCGATCGCCATGAACCGCATTGGCGGTAAATCAAATTCTGGAGAAGGCGGCGAAGATCCAGTCCGCTACACAGTTTTAGATGATGTAGACGAGTTTGGTCACTCGCCAACCCTACCTCATTTAAAAGGATTGCGAAATGGCGATCGAGCTTATAGTGCCATTAAGCAAGTGGCATCGGGACGCTTTGGTGTCACCCCAGAGTACCTAGTCAACGCCAAACAAATTGAAATCAAAATTGCCCAAGGTGCAAAGCCTGGGGAAGGTGGACAACTGCCAGGGCCCAAGGTGAGCCAATACATTGCGATGTTAAGGCGCTCCAAGCCAGGTGTGACGCTGATATCGCCACCACCGCACCACGATATTTATTCGATTGAAGACCTAGCACAACTGATTTTTGATCTGCACCAAATTAACCCCAAGGCAAAGGTGTCGGTAAAGCTAGTTTCAGAAGTTGGCATTGGCACGATCGCGGCTGGTGTAGCTAAGGCAAACGCTGATATTATCCAGATTTCTGGTCATGATGGTGGTACAGGTGCATCGCCACTCAGTTCGATTAAACATGCTGGTTCACCGTGGGAACTGGGTTTAAGCGAAGTGCATCGCGTCTTGATGGAAAATGGCTTGCGCGATCGCGTGATTTTACGCGTAGATGGCGGACTCAAGAGTGGTTGGGATGTGGTAATAGGTGCATTGATGGGCGGTGAAGAATTCGGTTTCGGCTCCATTGCCATGATTGCTGAAGGCTGTATCATGGCGCGGATCTGCCATACAAATAATTGCCCCGTGGGTGTCGCCTCTCAGAAAGAAGAACTCCGCAAGCGGTTTACGGGAATACCGGAACAAGTTGTTAACTTCTTCTACTTCATTGCCGAAGAAGTGCGCAGTTTGTTAGCCCGACTTGGCTACCGTTCTTTGTCAGAAATTGTTGGACGTGCAGATTTATTAAAACTGCGCCCAGAGGTAAATCTCACCAAAACGCGATCGCTAAATCTCGACTGTTTACTTCAGCTACCAAATAGCAGAGACAATCGTAGCTGGTTGGTGCATGAAGAAGTTCACAGCAACGGCGTAGTTTTAGATGACAAGTTCCTTGCCGATCCTGACATTCAGGCTGCTATTAGGGATCAGTCTACTGTCACCAAGACTTACCCAATTATCAATACTGACAGAACAGTGGGCACAAGATTAGCGGGTGCGATCGCTTCTCAATACGGTGACAGTGGCTTTGAAGGACAAATTAATCTCAACTTTACAGGTAGTGTTGGGCAAAGCTTTGGTGCTTTCAACCTCCCAGGCATAATTCTGAGCCTAAAAGGAGAAGCAAACGACTACGTAGGTAAAGGGATGCATGGTGGTGAAATCATCATCAAACCTCCAGCTGATGCTACCTATAATGCATCACAAAACGTGATAGTTGGCAATACCTGCCTTTATGGTGCTACTGGTGGCATATTATTTGCCAATGGTCTAGCAGGAGAACGCTTTGCTGTGAGAAACTCCAAAGGCATCGCAGTGATTGAAGGCGCTGGGGATCACTGCTGTGAATACATGACAGGTGGTGTGATTGTCGTCCTTGGCAAAGTAGGACGTAACGTAGCTGCTGGAATGACTGGTGGACTCGCATACTTCTTGGATGAAGACGACTCATTTCGTGAGTTAGTCAACCCAGAAATTGTCAAAATTCAGCGGGTGATTACCGAAGTAGGTGCAAAGCAACTGCAAGAATTAATCCAAACTCATGCAGAACGCACTGGTTCACCAAAGGCGAAGAAAATTCTGCAAAACTGGCAAGAATTTTTGCCGAAATTCTGGCAGTTAGTTCCGCCTTCTGAAGCTGATAGTCCAGAAGCCAATCCTGAAAAAACAACTGAGTTCAGTTTAGTCAGCAGTCATTAAGAGACTTCCAACAAATAAATTCAATCTTGTGAGGCAGGCCAGAAGGCCTGCCTTTTAATAAAACAAGGTTTTCAGCGGCAAAAAACTTTCGTAATAGTTATGTAATAACTATCAATACAGGATAAATATTTGGGCAATCGTTCTTTGAAGAAAAATTTTTGGTTCACAGCTAGAGTGCCCTTAATTATCAGTCTCTAACCGAACGCAAAAATAACCATGTTAACCAAAAAAGATAATTTTAGTATTTAGCCAATTACTATTGACTAATGACTAATTATTTATAATTAATAATTATTACTTTTTGTTAGCAAGCAACTTTTGGTCTGTATCTTCGAGTTCTAAAAGTTCTGGAATAGTCACAAAGCGATAGCCTTGCTTTTTAAAATTGTTAATAATTTCTGGTAAAGCTTGCACAGTTCTAGAACGATTACCACCACCATCATGCATTAGCACAATGCCACCAGGTTTAGAATCTTTAATCACGTTATCGATCAACTTTGGTACAGTTGGTAACTTGTAGTCTGTGGAATCAGCCGACCACATCACCACAGCATACTTTTGTCCTTTAGCATAACCAGCTAATCCATTGTGTAGCATACCACCAGGCGGTCGAAACAGATTTGTTTTGACACCTGTAACTTGATAAATTAAGTCTGTTGTGCGCTCAATTTCAAAAGCAGCTGCTTGTTGATTAAAGAAGTGATACCAGTGATGCCAAGTATGGTTGGCAATGACGTGACCTTGAGCGACAATCTGCTTTCCTAACTCTGGATAATTTTTTAGGTTCTGCCCGACTACAAAAAACGTCCCTTTGATATTATTTGATTTCAGAATACTTAGAACTTGCTCTGTAGTCTGAGGCCAGGGGCCATCATCAAAGGTGAGAGCAATCACTTTCTCACCCTGAGTAAGCTTTGCATCCTTAATGATTTCCCCTTGAAAACGTGATGGTATGGGGTAGGCTAGACCCTTTGTTTGTGCTTCTTGCTGCCAACTTGTAAGCATCGCCGCCTTTAATTTCTCAATACGCTGCTGAGTTCCTACGTTTGCAGATACATCCTTGATATTTATACTTGGTCTACTCTGAGCATCCGAAGCATTTGGTCTTAGAAGCATCATAAAAGCAAGACTAAAAACACCGCCTAAAGCAAGTAGCGCAATTAATATTCCTTCTGGCCACAGAAACGACTTATTATTTTCCACCTCAACGCTCCTTCAAAGATCGAACCATCACCACGGTTATGACGGTACGTTATAGCACATTTTTATTAGATATTTAGATACCAGTTACTTTCTGGTAATCATGAAAATTTGGATTGGTACTAACGGGAATTCAGAATTGATAAGACAGACTATATTGCTTTAACTGAAATCTATATGCTCTAGATTTGGACAGCGTTGAATATACAATACTTGCTACTGTTTAATTTCAACCCAGTCATAAAAGTTAAGCTTTGCGCTTCCACATTCTTACCACTAGCTCTAAGAAGGAGAGGAACACAATCAAATAATTAACCACACCCCAAAATCCTCTTAAATAGGAGTTCTGAATTAGTTGCTGTTTTTCGCTTCACCGCTAAGGCAGCATTATCCTTTCAAGTTTTATAGCTTTTCAAATAAGATGAACTTAGTTGTCATACCTACAATTTGCACTTTTAGCAGACTGAAGTTTTTTTAGTCAGACTTTCTTACTGTGAAACTGTATAGTTTACAACTTAAGTGAATTGTTTGATTAACATACAAAATTACTTAAAAGGGTGGGGTTTCTTGAAAATAAGAGTCTGGTAAACTATTAGTTCTATCTTGATAAGATATATTTTACTGCCTGTTGCCATTATTTCTTTTTTAAGAAAAAGTTAAATTTTCAACTGACAGAATGTTACCTTGTACTTTCTATGAAATAGACCAGACGAAAATTGATTCAATATAGTTTCTTATTGCCAAGGGCCATTTATTCTTTCAATCTAGTCACCTTTGAGTTATTCAAGAAAAATAATTCTATCAGCAGCTTACTTCGATTTCGGATGCTGATACTTTAGCTCAAATTGCTAGTAGCTTTCTGTCTGTGAATGTTTTTCTAGATAATTAAGTATGTTTATATCTTAATTAATAGTACAGTTTAATATGCACTGTCACCGTGTAATTACGGAAATTAATTTCGCAGATGTAGGTAAGTGATTAAAATCACAATGGAATAGAATTTATCCATTGAAGCAATAAAGTCTATATTTCATCTCTGAAAGTAGTATTTTTTACTAAAAACGCTGTTTTTAACCAGATTTATGCATTTATAAATACATTTAAATTTTGGCTAGATTTATGTAATATCACTTAATGATATAGACCAAAATATATTTTCTTGCAACTCAACCTCCAGCAAGACTGTCCTCTGACTTTTTCAGTAAAGTGAGGTAGATACTGTCAAACATGAGGTAGACTATTTTGCAACTCTATGACCAATTTTCTGTTTAAAGAAAGAACCTAGTGGTTGTATCGCTCTAGCAGTATGTAACTAGCTTCTTTTGCAGGAAGAAAGAAAACTTACAATTTTCTCATAACTTGCCTTATAATTACAGCAATTAGAATTTTTTATTTTTAATTATCTATTTAGCAATCCTAATTATTAGCTTATATTACCTTAGATAAGTCATAGTTTCTTTACAGTACTTTTGCTTATCTTTAGCAAATGGATAAGTGTATTATTTAATGTCTGTATAGGTTGACCCGAAACCCTGTTTTCCTATTAATATAACTTTTGAGTCAAAATAATCAAGGTATTTGTCTCACTTCTGAAACTGGCTAGAAACTTTTATGATTCCTCACGAAAGTGATGCAAAAAAAGAGCGTGCGTCGTTAAAAGTATGGCGTAGTTCGCAAGAAAATCTGATTTTAATTGCGATCGCACTGTGTTTGGCATTCTTAATCAGGACTTTTATTGCCGAACCTCGGTATATACCTTCTGACTCTATGTTACCCACCTTACATACTGGCGATCGCTTGGTAGTTGAAAAAATCTCCTACCATTTTCACCCTCCCATAACTGGGGATATTATTGTTTTTCAGCCACCCGCAGAACTACAACGTCGAGGATATCCCAAAGACCAAGCGTTTATCAAGCGAGTTATTGGCCAGCCTGGTGAGGTAATTAGTGTTGCTTCTGGCAAAGTCTACCTCAACGGTCAACCTTTGGCAGAAGACTACATCGCGGAACCTCCAAATCAGCCATACCAACCAGTAAAAGTCCCAGAAGACGAATTTTTCGTTATGGGAGATAATCGCAACGATAGTAATGACTCTCGCTATTGGGGCTTTTTACCTAGAAAAAATGTCATCGGTCGGGCAACGTTTCGCTTTTGGCCTCTCGATCGCATTGGGTTCATTTAATCAATTTTGGATTTTTATTTCAATCCAAAATTGCTAGAGTTAGGAGTTATTTTAAGACTTCTAACTTTTAACTTAAAACCTCAAATAATACATTATCTGGGCGATCGCATCACCAGTTAACTCCAGCCGTCGCTGGAAATCAGCCAGGTTACGGTAAGGACCGGCTGATTGCCGATTTTGCACCACTGTTTGCGCTAGAGACAAATCTATAAATGGAATTTGTGCTAATTTTTCAACGGTTGCTGTGTTCGGGTTAATTAAATGGATAGGATTTTCTAAAGATTCGTGGTCATAGTAAATAAAATTCAGCAGAGGCTTTAATGGCTCTAAGCGCGGCGCTGGTATACCCAAAGCCGCAGCGATATCTTCAATACAGTAAAATTTCACACCTGAATGTGAAAGTTCTACAAGCGATCGCGCTTGGTGAATTGACAAACCTGGCAGACGTAACCAATCATCTACAGTCGCTTGATTAGCATCAATGCGGATACCTAATTGAGCCGCTATCTGAATTTCTTCCCCAGATTGTAGGCGATAGTAGGGATCGTTGAGGAGCTTGGCGCGGAGTTTTTGCAGCCTGGAATTTAAAGGTAGCCAGTTATTCATGATTGTTGCTTACCTCAAGAAATCTGGTCTAGCAATTGGCGGCGCTTTTGTTCAAATTCATACTCTGAAATCAGTCCATCCTGGCGCAGAGCATCTAATTCCCGCATTGCGTCAGCGATCGCTCCTACCTGATTAATCGCTTTTTGTGAGTTTCTTGCCGCTGACTTGCCGAGATTAAAATTACGATCAAAAGCTTCTTCGTCTTGGGCTAAATACCAAACTCCCTCAATCGCACTAGCTACCTTGGGGATCGGTGTCCAAGAAAGCAACACATACAAAACACCCCACAGCGGCTGTCCCAGGTAGAATTTATGTAATCCTGAAATTGTCAGCGTGCCAGAAAAAGCTAAAACAGCGGCAACACTTCGACTTTTGCGCTTAGTCAACATATTTCTAATAAATATACGAATACCATAGTTCCTACAATAAGATAGCCAAAAGGCACAGAAACAATTAAAAATGTTCGTGTAGCGTCTCGTAGAGAAGAACGCATGGCTGCGGCTGCCCCTAAGCTTTAAGGAAAACAAATTGAATAAATTTCGCCATGTCGAGCATATACACCAAAACCATCAGCAAATTGAATTGCAGGCTCTCCATCGGTATGGAGTTTACCTCGATCGTCAAGCAGTAATTTTGTTGGACGATCGCAAATTATGTAATGTCTAGGCGATGGTAGAAACCACCAGCCACACTCACTACATACAGCTTGGTAAACATTCCATTGCTCTTGATCGTGTTGATAACTTAGTTCGTTGATACAAAAATCGAATAACCCAGCGTAACTTGCCCATTCTGAGTCAAGATCAATAAAGTTATCGTAAAAACGGTAATAAGCATTAGGAGTATCTTTCAACTCACTCCATAACCTTTCGGTAAGACAATTCCATAAAATTTTCCACAACTGTTTATGAATTGTCATACCTACTTCATCTACAAGATTTTTTGTTAAAACTTCCCAAAGCTCCTGATTAATTTGGGGATTCAATTCGATAGGAGATAAATACGTATGCAAATCAAACCATAAATCAGTTCTTACCTGACCCTCACCACGAAGAGTTTGTAAACTAGCTACTTCATTGATTACCTCATCATCAGTCAGACCGTTAAAGTTAGCTGTTGCAAGTATCAACTCAGCACTAAAGGCACCATAAGGACTCTCAAAAAAAATGACTTCAGGCATTGGGCCACCTTCAGGATACAAACTATATACTTCCTCAAGTACAGCTAATAGTTGCTTGCGGTCAATACGCTCTGTTGATAAGCTAATTGCTCTCCATTTTCGTTGATATGATGCAATCAACTCTTGTTGTTGAGGTGTCAATTTTGTAATCATTACTTGAATTTATGTTCTTTTATTTAGCTCGACTTTATCCAAATTAAGAACTCAGTTTTCTATATCCAGCAAAAACCCTGACTCATTTATGTTTCGCGGATGAGTCTATTTTAGTCAACTACCCTGTTTTGCCCTGCCGACTTTTGGGTGGTAAGCCCCACAATTTAATATTTAAATAAATTTGAGTAAGTTTCACATGACTGTGCATTGAGCTTTGATGTTAATTTTAAGTTTTTAACGGATCAGATTACTGCAATGTCACAGACCTTCCTACCGCCAGAATGGTTTAAACAGCTTTGTGATCCTTACGCTGTGCTAGGAATTTCTGTGAGTGCTGACGATCGCCAGATTTTTAAACGCTATCACACTTTAGCGAAACTGCTACATCCCGATCGCTATGCTAAAAGCTGCAATCCAGACCAAGAATTAGCAACAGCGATACTTAGCTATTTAATCAATCCAGCTTATGAACAACTCAAAAATCGACACAAGCGCTTGATTGCCATAGCCATGCTGCGATCGGACGCAAGAGTATTAAAGCAGCAAGCTTTGTGTGGGCAAAGTGCCATAGCTAAGGAAATTATAGAAATGTCTGCACCCCAAGCAGAACTATTTTACGAAGAAGCGATCGCCTCCTATGCAGAAGCTCAATACAAATCACTCCACCAGTTTTATCAAATTACACAACAAATTAGCATACTGAATTTAGTTTACTTACAGTTGCATAAACCTGACTTGTTTATACCGCAAAAAGCTGTTCGCATCACCCCTGAGATAGAAGTCAAGCCAGTTGAATTGACATTAAATGAAAAAACTAATGTCAAACCAGTTTTGACAAACTACGCTCAACGTCACTACCAGCGAGCTATTGAGTACGTCAGGCTAGCCAATTGGCCCCTAGCCGTACAAGAACTGCGAGATGCTATCAAGTTAGAGCCAAATAACAGCGACTATTATGCCTTATTAGGTTTAGTACATCTAAAACAGAAATTTATCGGCATGGCCAGGGTTTACATCCGTCAAGCATTAAAACTTAACCCGCAAGATTTACTCGCTCAGAAATACGCTACCAGGTTGAAAATTGAACCAGGTGAAAATACCAATCCTAAATCAATGGCTAAAGCTCTGAGTATCGCGGCTTTATTAAGTCGATTTAACAAGGGGAAACCTTCTCAAGTCAAGTGTTGAAATTTCGGTAACAAACCGTACCAAAACCGAAGCTTCGTGACTAGATTACTCCCCTAGACTAAAATAATAAATAGAAGTAAAACTATTAAGCTACTGAGCCTGGGTGCTCAGTTTAATATAAGCAATATGGGATTCTTCGATTCGGAAATAGTTCAGCAAGAAGCAAAACAGTTGTTTGAGGATTATCAAGCGCTGATCAAGCTTGGCAACAGCTACGGCAAATTTGACCGCGATGGCAAAAAGCTGTTTATTGAGCAAATGGAAACCATGATGGATCGGTACCGTATCTTTATGAAGCGCTTCGAGCTATCAGAAGATTTCATGGCACAAATGACAGTAGAACAACTGAAAACGCAATTAGGTCAGTTCGGTGTCACCCCGCAACAAATGTTTGACCAAATGCACCTCACTTTAGAACGGATGAAAGCCGAGCTAGAAAAACAGCCTTAGTCAATTTTAGATTTTGCGGAAAGTCAGATCGCCGGGAGTCGACGTTCCAACTTTCCAAGACAGATTTTGGATTCATTGGCCATCCAAAATTCAAAATCTAAAATTCAATTATTGTGACTTGGGACGAGAAAACTGGGAAGGGGGCTTGAAGTTTTCTACAGGTACGTTCTTAAGTGCCTTCTCCATAAAATCTTTCCAAATGGGAGCAACCATAACACCACCTGTGGCATGGTCAGCTAATTGTCTGTTGTCATCTCTTCCTACCCAGACAGCAGTTGTCAACTGTGGCACAGTACCAACAAACCAAATATCTTTTTCTGATGATGTTGTTCCGGTTTTCCCTGCGGCTGGGCGACCGAGAGCAGCACCTTTACCTGTACCTTCAGTGATTACCGATCGCATCACATCTAGAATTGCGGCTGATGCCCAAGGATCGAGGACTAGCTGTGGTTTAGGGGTGTTATCTAGCAACACGTTACCACTACTATCGGTGACACGGGCAATTACAGTTGGTGGAGATTGCCAGCCATAATTAGCAAAGGTAGCGTATGCACTAGCCATTTCCAGAGGGGTGACACCAATTGCACCAAGTGGTAAGGAAGTCACAGGTTCCATTGGACTCATAATGCCCAAGGTACGACACGTTTCTATGACTCTATTCATCCCCACAGCCTTACCAATCTTGATCACCGGAATGTTGCGCGATTGGGCTAAAGCTCTGCGGATTGGCATAGCTCCACTAAAACCGCCATCATAATTTCTGGGAAAGTACCAACCGTTACCATCTCGATAGCTAACTGGAGAATCTACTACTGTTGAGTCTGGCCCATATTTACCAGTAGCAAAAGCAGTATAGTATACAAACGGTTTAAAAGAAGATCCGGGCTGGCGCTGAGATTGAGTTGCACGATTAAATTCACTGGTCTTAGGATCTATACCACCCACCAGTGCTTTGATAAAATGTGTGCGCGGATCGATTGCCACTAGGGCCATTTGATTCTTAGATAATCCTTGTCCCAGAAGTGTTTTATGCCACTTAACGACAGTTTCCTCAGCCATGATTTGGAAGTTGGCGTCAACTGTAGTTTGCACCCGCATTCCGCCTTTGAGTAGTGTCTCACGCCCAAACTTTTTAGCCAACTCCTGCGCTACGGTATTGGTTACATAAGGTAAAGCACTACCTTGAAAGGATTTAATTCTGCCAAGTTTGATTTCTTGCTTGAGGGCATTGTCGTATTCTGACTGGTTGATCCAGTTCAATTCCAGCATCCGTCCTAGCACTTCTTTTTGTTTCTGTTTTGCCAGCTTCATGCTCACAAACGGGCTGAATTCTTCTGGTGCTTGGATCAAACCCGCCATCATTGCTGACTCACCCAAGCTTAAATATTCTGATGATTTATTAAAGTAACTGCGGGCTGCCGTTTGTACACCATAATTGTTATGACCCCAATAAACTTGATTGAGGTACATTTCTAATATTTGGTCTTTAGTGAGAATTTGCTCTAACCGAATTGCTAGCACCCCCTCCGCTAACTTCCGGGTAAAGGCGCGCTTACGAGACAAAAATAAGTTTTTTACCAATTGCATAGTAACAGTAGAGCCACCCTCTTTAACTCCACCGGCTACAGCGTTAACTACTACAGCACGTCCAACACCAGTAGGGTTGATACCGTGGTGATCGTAGAAGTGGCTATCTTCACTTGCCAATACTGCCCGTTTTAAATTTGGGGAAATTCTATCTAAGGGTACGACTTCTCGGTTGGCTTCCCCGTGAATACTCGTTAAGAGTTTGCCCTTAACGTCATAAATGTAAGTCGTTTCTGAGGGAAAGAAGTTACGTAGCTGTCTCACATCTGGCAAATTACGGAAACTGATGGCTAAACCAACCAGTCCTCCGGCTACAATGGAACTTGCCAGCATGGTGATTGAGAGGAGAGTACCGCCAGTTACCTGACCGACTCCTTTCAAAAACTCAAAACCTGATGAAGCCCGACGCTGTGGCTGTTTATCTTCAAAAGTCCTAGACGACGACACGGCTATTTCACTTCCTCACTTGTAAATTTAACTGTAATTGATTGGGTGAAGCAAGGCGGTTAGTTTTTTGCAATTATAGTAGTTTGGCAGATGAGAAAGTGGATAAATTGCCAGTGAATATAACCAACTTAACTTCTAGTGTGCAAAACATAGCTAATAATGAATCTCTTGGAATGACGCAAGATTTTGCTTGGTTGCGTCGTGGTGTAGTAGAAGTATTCCCACAATCAGTTGATGTTAACAGCGAAAGTCTAGAAAGGCTCTTACTAACTACAAACCAACCTTTAAGGGTAAAATTAGGGATTGACCCTACTGGTACTGATATTCATCTAGGTCATAGCATACCAGTACGAAAACTGCGAGGTTTTCAAGATGCAGGTCATACAGCAGTTTTAATTATTGGCGATTTTACAGCACGTATTGGCGATCCAACTGGTAAATCTGAAGTGCGTCGTCAGCTTACAGAAGCAGATGTAGCTCAAAATGCTCAGACTTATCTGGATCAAGTACGTCCTATTTTGGATTTTGACACACCAGGAAGGTTAGAGGTGCGCTATAACTCCGAATGGCTCTCTAAGCTCAACTTAGAGAAAATTTTGGAGTTACTCTCCACGATGACCGTGGGGCAGATGTTAGCGAAAGAAGGATTTGCCGATCGCTATAAAAAAGAGAATCCAATTTTTATCCATGAGTTCCTGTACCCGTTAATGCAAGGTTTTGATTCGGTTGCAGTTGAGGCAGATGTGGAATTAGGCGGCACCGATCAGAAATTTAATATTGCTGTAGGCAGAGATTTGCAGCGCCATTTTGGTCAAAAGCCCCAATTTGGAATGCTGCTGCCAATTTTGATTGGCACGGATGGCGTGCAAAAAATGTCTAAGTCTTTAGGTAATTATATCGGATTGTCAGAACACCCAGGACAAAAGTATCAAAAGTTGCAAGGAGTTCCCGATAATCTCTTAGAACAGTATTTTGAACTGTTGACGGATTTACCTTTGGATCGACTGCCAGAAAATCCTCGCGATCGCCAAACACTCTTAGCATGGGAAGTTGTTAAACAGTATCACGGCGAAACCGCAGCCCAAGAGGCAAAAGAAGCAGCCCAAAGCGGCGGCAAGGAAGGTGCAGTTCCAGAATTTTCTCTAGCTGGCGTGCAGCAGTTCCCTACTAAGTTAGCGTATATTCTCAATGTCACTGGCTTGTGCAAAAGTACGGGAGAAGGAAAGCGGAAAATTCAAGAGGGTGGAGTGCGCCTAGATGGCGATCGCATTACCGATGCTGATACTACTTTCGATGCTCCTGGTGAATTACAAGGTAAAGTTTTACAAGTTGGGAAAAATAAGTTTGTGCGCTTAGTGCTTTAAATGGGGAGTGGGGAATGGGGAATAGGGAACAGTTAGAACAACGAGTTATTGTGGCTTTGGATGTACCAGATGAGCAAGCTGCGATCGCTCTTATAGATCGGCTACCGCAAGTTAGTTTCTGGAAAGTCGGTTTAGAGTTGTTTACCAGCACTGGCCCGAAAATTCTAGAAGTGTTACAGTCTCGGCAAAAGCGCATTTTCTTGGATTTAAAGTTTGATGATATCCCCAATACCGTTGCTGGTGCTTGCCGGAGTGCAGCTAGATACGGAGTGGATTTACTGACAATTCATGCGACTGCTGGTAGAGATGCCCTGAAAGCCGCAACTGAGGCAGCTCAGGAAGGAGCTGCAAAAGCAGGTGTACAGCCACCAAAGTTAATTGCGATTACCCTGCTAACAAGCATTTCTGCTCGGCAGTTGGCATTTGATTTAAAAATCCCCCTAGAATTGCCAGAATATGCTCTAGAAATGGCCCTCTTGGCTCAAGAATCTGGTTTGGATGGGGTAGTTTGTTCGCCTCAAGAGGTGGCACAGCTACGACAAACTTGTGGAAATGACTTTTTGCTAGTTTGTCCGGGGGTTAGACCAATTTGGGCAGATAAAGGCGATCAAAAGCGATCGCTCACTCCAGCCCAAGCAATTATTGCCGGTGCAGATTATCTAGTGATTGGGCGTCCCATCACCACTGCTACTGAGCCTGAGCTAGCCTGGAAGAGGATTTCTGAGGAGTTAACCACGGTGGCATGAAGCTAAGAGTCAGTGAGAAACTCAGAGTGCAGGGTGTCGGGGAGAACAATCTTGCCTGTTCGCTCAGTCAGAAAAATTATAGTTTCCTTTTTGCTTGTGGCTTCTGGGTTGTAGTCTCAAATAGCTTTGCTTACCCAGCCTTCTCGATAAACCCTACCCCTAAACCCTCGGCGCTAGCAAAAAGGGAAAATTTCAACAGTGGTGCGAAGTCTTTGTGTTCTGAGCAAAATTTAGAAACATTAACTATACAGCTACTGCAAAAATTACCTAGTTATACCAATCGTGCTAGTCAACGCGCCCGCCGCCTCACTAGAAGCAGTCAGGTTTACAGTTATATGTTAGTGGCAGGAAGACCTGAGTTTATTCCTCTGCCCCTTAACCTTGAAGAATATAGTGCAGATGCATCTAAAAGCGCTGCATCAGGAGTTGAGCAAGTTTTCTTTACTACCTTGGAGCGGCAGTACATAGGTAAGAAAGTTGTAGAATTGCAACAATTTCACTGGCTGTTATTGACTAAAACTAAAAGTGGTTGGCAACTAGTGATGATGTTTTCTCAAGCTGGTTCCCATTCACAACAGCAGCCACTATCCCCGCCACGCGATAGTAGTAATGGGACTGTTGCCCAAGGGGTTAAAGCTTGGCTGCGCGATTGTGAAGCTGGAAGTTTACGTCAATAAAACCAAATTCCTAATCTTCCTAAATTAGAAGAATATTAAGTAATGTCTAAAAATACTTACTCAAATTCTCTATAAACAGGATTATAACTTGTGGTTAAAAACTACATTGAAATAATTGCAAGAACGAAATTTAGAGCATCTTGATTGGGATCATTTGATTAAGGAGATTGAAAAATTGGGTAATGAGCAAAAACATAAGCTCGAAAGTTATTTACTTCCTTTGAAATGCTCTAGCGCGGCATAGACCCTTGCTCAAGATCGGCTAAATTTTTACAGCATGGCATAAATAAACTACCCATTTAAAATTAGTAAAATGCTTACACTGTATTCATTTTAAATTTTATTAGCGAGTCCGCAAGTGTCATTATGAATTTTGAATTCACCTTGGGCTACTCAGTTTCTTTGATGAAGATACATCACTTAATTAGCTTGTATTAGTATGATTTTGCCTGTATCTTTAGGAATATTTTTAGGAAAAATAGCTAATAAATAGCCAAAAAAAGCAGACATTATTTAAAAACGCAGATTGGCTTGAATTTAAGCGTTGTAACTCCCGTTTTTTGGCGATAACATGGAAAGAAGTTTATTTCAAGCTTTATCAAACCGCGTTTAGCGTCAGTTTTTTTTATGGACATTCAGTTAATCAACATCGGCTTTGGTAACATCGTGTCTGCCAACCGAGTAGTTGCCATTGTCAGTCCAGAGTCTGCCCCGATTAAGCGGATTATTACCGATGCACGAGACAGAGGTCAACTGATTGATGCAACTTACGGTCGTCGGACTAGGGCTGTAATTATCACCGATTCCAGCCACGTAATTCTGTCAGCGATTCAGCCAGAAACGGTAGCGAATCGCTTTGTGATTTCTCGCGAGCATCAAACTGTAGATAATTGACTAGCAGTGGGTTTTTCCCACTCCTCTTTGCACCGTATCGGTAGTACCATGTGAATTAGACAAATTTTCTGTCACTCTTGCTACAAATTTTTTAGTCACCAGTGGACTAGACCAGGAACACAAGACTAATGAATAATATGTATTGATTGATTCACAGGTTGAGGGGATGATGCCAGTTTTACCCATCCAGAATAGTGCGACTACCGAAGAATGCTTACATTTAGGCAGGTTAATTGTTTTAACTGGTCCCAGTGGGGTCGGTAAAGGCACTTTAATGCGATCGCTCCTAGAGCGTCATCCAGAACTCTATTATTCCGTATCCGTGACAACTCGTTCTCCCCGTCCAGGGGAAATCGATGGAAAAAGTTATTACTTCATCAGCCGCAGTAAGTTTGAACAATTAGTTGCTGAAGGTGAATTTTTAGAATCGGCAGAATTTGCTGGTAACTATTACGGCACACCCCGTGAAGCTGTACTTAACCAAATTCATTCCGGTAAGTTGGTGGTGCTGGAAATTGAACTAGAAGGGGCAAGACAAATTCGTGCTTCCTTCCCCAGTGCCCTCAGCATTTTTATTTTACCGCCTTCCTTTGATGAATTAGAGAAACGAATACGCTCTCGTGCCCAAGATTCTGAAGAAGCGATCGCCCGTCGTCTGCTCCGTGCCCAAGAAGAAATTCAAGCCGCAGATGAATTTAATATTCAAATCGTTAATGACGATTTCGAAACTGCTTTAAATGATATTGAAGCTGTTTTGTTTAAATAAGTTAGGAGTTAAGAGTTAGAAGTCATGAATTTAAACTCCTAACTCCTAACTCCTAACTCCTAACTTCTAACTCCTAGTAATTAACCAAATAGACCTTGAATTAGTGCCAAATTACTAGTTAAAAAGTAAGCAACTACTGCACCACCAATACCACCAATCAAGAAAGAACTGGCGAAGTTGTTCCAGCTTTCTTTAGAGTTAAAAGCATCTGCTGGTGGCTTAGGTACTGTAACACTAGGAAGTGCTTTAGGTGGATTGCTATTGGCATACAGCGATAGGGCGCCAGTAAGAACAACAACCAGGCCGATACCTCCCAGTAACCCAGCTAAGTTAGCATTATCTGTGTCCCGCAGTGGGCCTAATTTGGCAAAGGGGCCAAATAGCCAGTAACCATGAGCCATACCAACTTCTAAACCGCGTCTAGCAGGAGCCAGACCTGGGCGGTAGGCAGGTAAATTATTAATGAACCCCTTGATCAAGGGAGAAGAATTAACCGGGGTTTCTAGATTGCCTAGCTGTGGATCGCCGAATGCGGGAAAAACAACTTCCCGATTTCTGGGATCGCTGGGAAGATTCTTTGATGCATCTACTGCTTGTGCCATATTTTATGTTCAGCCTCTAAATTAAAATGGTGGCATTTTTATATTAATAATAATTGTAGCCAAAGATGTCTTTTTGCTAGGAAGTTTAGAAAAATTAATTTAGCTTATTTGAAAACTGTGAAACTCGCGATCTGTAAACAGTATCACGAGTTTCAAAAAACTATTTTTGCTGTCTATTTTGGTGATAATTCTGCCTAACTAAGCTGAATACATCAACTACACAATATTAAGCAAGAAACAATACATTCACTCAACAGTCCTAAATCCCATTTGACACTTATGGCAGTGGGTGGAAAAGTAGGTCGGGGAAAAAGCGGTTGAATTCAATCAAGATACCTGCTGTGATCGTCAGCCAGATGGTAGCTGCTACAGGCGCAGTGGAAATGAATTTAATCAAATAAGCTGATTGGTCGCCTTTGTCTGCCATGAATTTAGTCTCCAAAACAAATGAATTAGTGAAGCTGATTTAGCGTGGAGAAATGGGGATTTCTGTATCCTTGGCTGCTAATTTTCCAGAGAGAAATTCTTGGACTGCTGCTGCTGGCCAAGCAAAACCTGACGCTATTATCGGTAGTGCCAAACCAAGATCGATTTGGATTTCTTTGAGTTCAGTGTCAGATTCCTTTTTGATTGCTTGCAGATAGGCACGACCTACCCAACCAATCCAACCAGCAATATATAGAAACAAAATGCTGGGGATTAAAAAGTCACCAGCACGATCTAGACGACCATCAACAATCAAGTGAGGATATCCTTCAGGGCCGCACAGCGCCTGAGAATAACGCTCAAACCGCTTTCTCCCAGATTCGGGATCGGCGGTAGTATTACGGGCATTAGCAGCTAGCTCTTGAAAAGCGGGATTGTCTTTACACGGTGTCAAATTAGCTCCTAAAGCTTGCGCTGGGGGGGCAAAGTTGAACCAAAGACTAATCGCTAACATCAAAGCAAACAATCGTCGCATAGAGTTGTTTCCTTTTATTACAAAACAAGAAGTTTTTTGTACAAAACGAAGCGGCTTGTACAGTTGTTTATTTGCATAACTAGGAAGTCATCATACTCTTGGGTGGGAACCGAGTAAAGTTTAAGTAAATAAAAGTTAAAGCTTCTCAACCAAAATAGAGTGTTGAGTTCCCAGTTAGAGCGTCGAGTATAAGAATTGTTGTTGTAGGGTAGTAAAGAAGCAAGATTTTCTCTCTATTCTCTATTACTCAGGACTCCAGACTCAGCACCCAGCAGTGATTACTCTCAATGACAACCGTTTTAGCAATAGAAACCAGTTGTGATGAAACAGCCGTCGCAATTGTTAACAATCGTAAAGTTTACAGCAGTATTGTAGCCTCACAAATTCCAGTCCATCAGCAGTATGGCGGGGTAGTACCAGAAGTCGCCTCTCGCCAGCACCTGGAAACGATAAATGTTGCGATCGCACAAGCCTTAGAGCAAGCCCAACTAGACTGGGGAAAAATTAACGCAATTGCCGCCACATGTGCCCCTGGACTCGTAGGAGCGCTATTGGTAGGGTTAACTGCTGCCAAAACTCTAGCGATGGTACATAACAAGCCATTTTTGGGAGTTCATCATCTCGAAGGTCACATTTACGCAACTTACTTGAGCGAATCAACTTTAAATCCCCCTTTTCTTAGCTTACTGGTTTCAGGCGGACATACAAGCTTGATTTATGTCAAAGATTGTGGTATTTACGAAACCCTGGGACAAACCCGTGATGATGCTGCAGGTGAAGCCTTTGATAAAGTAGCGCGATTATTAAAACTGGGTTATCCGGGTGGGCCAGTGATTGACAAGTTGGCACAGCAGGGTAATCCTCAAGCCTTTGCTTTACCGGAAGGAAGAGTTTCTCTACCCGGTGGGGGGTTTCATCGTTATGATGCGAGTTTTAGTGGCTTAAAAACGGCTGTATTACGTTTAGTGCAGCAGTTAGAGAAAGATAGCGGACAAATACCAGTGGCAGATGTAGCAGCTAGCTTTCAGGATGCGGTAGCGCGATCGCTAACCAAAAGAGCGATCGCCTGTGCCCTTGACTATGGTCTAGACACAATTGCCATTGGCGGCGGTGTAGCAGCTAATAGCGGGTTGAGAAAAAATCTTCAAGCCGCCGCTGTTAAACATAACCTACGCGTCCTATTCCCACCTCTAAAATTCTGTACCGATAATGCTGCTATGATTGGCTGTGCCGCCGCTGACCATCTATCCCGTGGTCATACGTCTCCCTTGACACTAAGCGTTGAATCTAGATTAGGGCTTACTCAGGTGATGAAGTTGTATCAACCTGTTGAGTAGTCATTTGTCATTTGTCATTTGTCATTTGTCATTTGTCATTTGTCATTTGTCATTTGTCATTTGTAACTACCAATGCCCAATACAACTCTTGGAGAGGCTGCACTTCTCTACGAGACGCTGCGCGAACGACTACGCTCAGTGACCACGCCAACGACTTCTCTTCGAGACGCACTCGCTTTCGCGGTAGTTGAATCTCGACTTCGCTCGATTACCGCGCAGCGATGCACTGAGCGCAGTCGTTGTGTCGAAACTCAGTACAAGTGCCCAATGCCCAATGCCCTATACCCTATAACTATTGACTATCGCCCGGATGTGATCGGCTACTGCATCCGGCTGTTCCAACATAGCCAGGTGTCCGCAATTAGGAATTTCCAGAACATTGTCCCCACAATATTGAAAAAGCCTGTGAAAGCTAGCTAAATGGCGCACATACTTGGGTTCCATAACCTTGTCTTCCGCGCCAGCCAAAAAATAAACTGGCTGCTTCAGTTGGGATACTAGCTCAGGTAAACGATTGATTTCTTCTTCAGTTGTGGAGTCTAACAAAGTTCCTAGAGCCGCTTCTGGGTCAGCCACAACGAAATCTATTACTCGCTGACGTGCCCAATAGCGCTCCAAAGGACGAGCCACACTAGCTCTGGTAAACAGCAAATCAATCAAAGGCACTTGGGACAGCCAGCGCGGACGGACTTGCAAAAATTTCTGACCCGCCGAGCGAAACTGCTCAAAGGCTTCTTTGAGGTAAATACCACCGCCAGCGTTGATACAGATAACTCCCTTAACACGCTCAGGCATTTGATCTGCTCCCCAAAGAGCGATCGTCCCGCCTAATGAGTGACCAATTAGCCAAGCACTTCTAATATTCAACTGTTTCAGGAGAGCTGCTAAATCTTGAGTATACGCAGCAGGAGTATAAAGAGAATCGAAAGATGAGTCAGCCGTACTACTAGAGATGGGCGTCAGACTCAAAGACGTTTGTGCTCGACTAAAATCGGTTTTTACCTGGGATTGGGATTCACCAAAACCCCGCAAATCATAGGACAGGCACTGCAAATCATCTGATAGGCGGGAAATCACAGGTTGCCAATATCCACGGCTATTGAGCCAACCGTGGATAAATACTAAAGCATGGGGGCAGGAAGTGGGAGCCGTTAGCTCGTATGCGTGTGGAACGCCCAAGATTTCGATAGTTGCCATACTTGTATCGTACCCTTAAGGACGGGTGCGACTAAATACTAAAATGGAAAGAGTTAGAAGTTAGGAGTGAGGAATTTTGAACTCATAACTCATAACTCATAACTTCTCACTTTTTTTATTTACCGAGCAACCTCTGTCGCACTCCTTCAGCAATTTTGTGACCCAGATATTCAGGAATGAGGCTTTCATTCGGCCCTAACAAGTAGAGAATTAGCCGTGTACGTCCGCGCCAAACCAATAAATTGGCATTGACTACCAAAAGGTCTTCCTGCCAGATAGCGTACATCACTTTGTAGAATAATCCTGGTTGATTATCAGCTTCAATAACTAGGGCAGGGAGATGAAATACTGGATCGACATAAAACTCAGTTTGTACCTGCTCTAAGCCAGTGTCAAGATTAAATTCTACTGCCAGCATCTCTTCTACCTCAAACCGACCTCCTAAAGCCTCGCGAATGGCGCGACAGACATTTTCTGCGGTTTTCTCGGTCAAGGCTTTACTACCACGAGATACCAACAGTTTGATAAAAACTAACATTGGCGGACGGATTTGACCGTATAGACTTAAGCCGTGGATAGTCAACCCATAAGCTGCTAGTACACCAAAAATATCGCTGAGGAGAAAAGACTGGTTGCGGTAAGCAAAATGCAGGGCACTTTTGCTACCTTCCGGTTTCAGCTCTATAACAGCGCGTCTAGTTTTATAGAGACGGTAGGCTAGCCGCAAATTTTGCAGTTGAATTTCACTACTGACGAATTGCTCATAAAACTGGGGAAACGCTCGGTTAAAGCGCTTTAGAAGTTCCAGTGTCGAAGATTTTAAACCAGAAGCCATTGTTAAGGGTAAAACTCGCTTGCTTTCGTCATCTGGGGGCTGGGTGTTGGGGGCTAAGTGTTAATGGCTGGAGACTGGGAAGACAAGGGGATAACACGAAGAGTGTTCTCGATACCCAATGCCCAATCCTGTGTATACAATTCACTCCTAAGCTAACCTGCATTTAAGCTCTATAGGAGCAATTGCCAGGATTAGGTTTTTCCATTATGAATTTTGAATTTGAAATTGTTTATATCCTTACGCTTTTGGTGAATTTCTCCTAGCCTTTACAACAAAATGCTAAAGTTGAAAATGATTGGTGTGAAACACGCTCTAACTGGCTGTTACCATTGCAAATCCCGAAAGCAACCGAAAAACTTTGAGTGTAATAGGGTAATAAATGGGGGTAGCCATGTTAAAAGTGAATCAACACTCCTGAGAGTGGAAACCAATTCAGTTATACTACCCGAACCGCGTTGGCATGGGTTTTTGGAAAACTTGGTTTAGTACTCCTGAATCTGTAGGGACAAGTAGGACAAATCTCTTTGAAGAGCATACAGCAGAAACTGCGGGCAACTCTAGCCCCAGTAGCATTAGCGAAGCTGCTTCAAAGGAGGCTCGGATCGTGTTCAGCACGGAACGAGATATTGACCTATATGAGCTAGAAGAACTCTGTGATGCAGTTGGTTGGTCGCGTCGTCCTCTAAGAAAAGTAAAAAAAGCTATTGAGCATAGTTTTCTCGTTGCTTCAATGTGGCAAGTGAGAGGAAACCAAAAGCGGCTCATTGGTTTTGCCCGTGCTACCTCAGATCACGCCTTTAATGCCACTATCTGGGATGTAGTGGTTCACCCAGACTTTCAAAGTCAAGGGCTGGGCAAGGCGCTGATGAAATACGTTCTCAAAAAACTTAGGAGTGAAGAAATTAGTAATGTCACTCTCTTCGCTGACCCCCATGTTGTAGATTTCTACCGAACTATGGGGTTTATGGCCGATCCAGAAGGCATCAAAGGTATGTTCTGGTATCCTCACTAATGCTCAATCCAAATAAAACCCGATTCGCACAATAAAATCAGGTATAGTAGTACAAATCTATTATTTAAATTTGGTTTGACGAGGTTTAGCCGACGAACGCACAAGTAATATCTCTTGTAAAACTAAGTCGGCAGACAAACCTTTATCAGTCTAAATATCTAATCTAGCTAGTATTTGCAGAAGATATAAATATATTAGGCATGAGCGGTGTTATGTGATATGATTGCCTTAACGCTTTTGTGAAAGCGCGATCGCTTTGATGGGGAGTTAAAACCAAACCCAAAAAAGTGGATAAGTATAACGGGATGTAGCGCAGCTTGGTAGCGCGCCTGCTTTGGGAGCAGGATGCCGCAGGTTCAAATCCTGTCATCCCGATTTAATTAATATAATTAACAGTTAAGCAGTTAGTTAGGTTTTGTTTACTAACATCTGCAATTTAATTGGATATTTTTATGGAGAAGACTAATTAAGCTGTTTTCCTGTTGAAGCTTAACAGGTAAATTTCATAATTAAGTAGTAAGGTAATTTTTAACACTGAGCTTTGTATAGATTTGAGAAGATGTTAAAGCAATCGCAGATGGAACGATTGATTAACTAATAGCGTCAACCAATTTTAGAAAAAGCCGATAAAATGGCATTTATCATCTCTAAGCTTGGAGAGATGGAGAGACTTTTTGCTGTTTGAGAAGACATATAATAAGCATCTACGGCATTTCGCGGTCAATAGCGAAGCAAAACCTAGAAAAACATAACGTTAGCACAGCCAATTTGTGAAAACGATACCATAGCAACTCTCAATAGTTAAGGAACATTGGATTTTGACCGTTGAGCTTAACACTCAACCTCAACGCGCACAATGAATTTTTCACAACTGAAATAGATTGCTATATAACTAAAGCTAGTTGGTGCTGTGCAAATCCAACCATTTGTTTAATTTAATTGGACTATTGATGCGAGGAGCAGTCATGAAATCATTTATTCGCTTAGGCGCAACATTGGGTATAGCTGGCAGTGTATTTTTAACAGGGCTTTCAGGAATAGGCAATATACCAGGAATGGGCAATCTAGAGGCGATCGCTCTGCCACAAGATCAGGTAGTGAAAAAGCTCCAAGAAGTACCAGTATTCACGCTCACCAATCCTAAAGGCGAATTCGTAGTTCTTTCGAGAAACAACGCATCCAAGCCTGTATCACAAGTGGGATTTTTTATTAGCAAGCAAGATGCTCAGAAATTCCTTGATAATCGACTCAAAAAAGAAAATCCCCAGTTGGCAAGCACTCTACAGGTTAGACCTTTGTCCTTGGCAGACTACTATAAAATAGTCCAAGAAAGCAAAAAGAAATCAGATTCTGTGATTTATACTTTAGTCCCGACGCAAGCACAGGTAGCTTCGGCAACAAGTATGCTCAATCAAAATGGTAAAAAGGGAGAGCAATTCAATGGTATTCCCTTATTTGTACCCAAATTTAAGAAAGATAATAGTTATTTGACTATTCCCCTTGCCAAAGGTAATGAGCGATACATCCCTTTCTTTTTTGAGAAAGAACAAGCAGTGGCTCTATTAGAGGAATTCAAAAAAGCCGTGCCAAAGGAAGGAGCCAATACTGAAATTCAGGTAGTGGATTTGTACGGTGTTATGGAAGCTCTCAATAGCAGCAGCGATCCTAGTATCAATAAAATTGTTCTGTATCCATCACGGGAGTCGATCAACTTTATTCGCTCCCTAGCGCCAAATCAATCACCCGCTGCCAAGCCAGCTGCTGCCCCCGCTCCGAAAAAATAACGGATATGCGCTCCAAGGTTGAGGTATGGGGGAGAAACATCTGATAGTCTCTGGTTTACAACTTTGGCAGTGGCGGAATGCAGCTCTCGAAGCAGCGATCGCCACTGATGTTCCACCAATGGAGGTAGATTGGCTGCTTCTTGAAGTTGCAGGTTTAGACCGCTTGGCACTACGTTTGGAGTCTTTTAAAAGCTGGCCGCAAATTCAACTGCAATTGCCGCTAGAAGAGTTAGACCATCTGTGGCAGAGGCGATTAAACGATCGCTTACCAGTGCAGTACATTGCTGGTGTGACACCTTGGCGTAACTTTCAAATTGCAGTGTCGAGTGCGGTTTTGATTCCCAGACCAGAGACAGAGTGTTTAATCGATTTAGCTAAAGCATCTACTAGCAATACTTCAGGACATTGGGCAGATTTAGGGACTGGGAGTGGAGCAATCGCCATCGGATTAGCAGATGTCTTGTCAAAAGCAACAATTCATGCAGTTGATTACAGTTTAGAGGCTCTGGCGATCGCTCGAACCAACGCTGATAATTTGGGTTTTGCTGACCGGATTCGATTTTATCAAGGTTCCTGGTGGGAGCCACTGACATTCTTAAAAGGTCAGTTCAGTGGTATGGTGTCGAATCCCCCTTACATCCCCACCAGCACCTTACTGACTTTGCAACCAGAAGTCGTTAACCACGAACCACATCTAGCTTTGGATGGTGGCCTTGATGGCTTAGATTGCATTCGTCATTTGATCGAAGTCTCCCCTAGTTATTTGCAATCGGGTGGCGTGTGGCTAATTGAGATGATGGCTGGACAAGCGAATGCAGTGCGAGAACTTTTACAAAATCAAGGTAGCTATTGTAAGATTCAAATTCACGCTGATTTAGCTGGAATTGAACGTTTTGCCCTGGCCTACAAAAGTTAGGAGTGATGAGTTATGAGTTATGAAATTCCTCACTCCTAACTTCTAACTCCTAATTTTGTAAACATGACCCAAGTTTCTCTAATAAATCTAATAGCTGGCGCACGTGCTGGTCTTTTGGTAAGCTTTCCGACGGATACTGTTCCGGCACTTGCAGCGATGCCAGAAAAAGCAGCATTAATTTTTGCTGCGAAGCAACGCAGTCAAGATAAACCTTTGATTTTGATGGCGGCTAGTGCTGAAGATTTGTGGCCGTATGTCAAAGGCAGTGAGAATGAGTATAAAATTTGGCAAAAATTAGCAGATAAATATTGGCCAGGAGGGCTGACATTAGTTTTGCCAGCGAGCGAACGCTTACCAAAAGTTATGAATCCCATCGATCCAACAACAATTGGGATTCGAGTACCAAACAGTGCGATCGCTCAAACTATTTTGGCGCAAACAGGCCCTCTTGCCACCACTAGCGCCAATTTTTCTGGTCAGCCGCCTTTGCAAACAATGACAGAAATTGAGACTCAATTTCCCCAGGTTCTGACTTTAGCAACGACAGAATACCAGAGTGAAATACCAGGGATGGGTATACCTTCCACCGTTGCTAAATGGACAGGGATAAATTGGCAGATTTTACGACAAGGTGCCATCGAGTTAGATTTATCGAGTGATAACCAAGTATAGGTAGCTATAATGTTGTTTTCGTGGTGTTAACAACAGAGAAATCTGAAACTTTAGTTTGCGCTGTTGTACTTAATTAGCAAATTAATAATTGCCAGATATGAATTGGAGCAACTGGATATATCTAGGAGCAGGAATAGCACTAGGTATGATTTTCCGTCAGTTATTTGGGCGATGGCTACGCCCAAAGCAGGCATCGCCTAATGTTTCATCTAGCTCATCCCCAGCAGTGCCATCAGATCAACAGGGTATGTCACCAATATTGCAACAGCTACAGCAAACACAGCTGGCATACCTGATGGCAAGGGAAATGAGCCAGTTTAAAGCTGGTTTTTTGGCGCGGACTACCCATGAATTGCGATCGCCTTTTAATGGTTTGATTGGCTTACATCAATTAATTTTGTCAGATTTGTGTGAAAATCCAGCTGAAGAGCGAGAATTTATTGCCCAAGCTCACGAGCGAACGCTGAAGTTGCTGAAGCTAATGGATGAAATTCTCAACGTTGCTAGAACTGAACACGGCACCAATAAATTAGATATTCAGCCAAGACCCTTAGCTCAAATTTTAGAGGAGGTTCATGACTTAACTTATATGCTGGCGGCAAATCGCAATTTTCCCTTAAAATTATTACCCACCGACTCAGAAATTTATGTTTTGACAGATTACCTCTGGCTCCGCCAAGTATTGATAAGTTTAATAGACACTGCCATTACTCAAATGGAGGAAGGCAGCATTTGTATTTCCAGTAGCACTCTACCTACAAATAATTTTGTAAACATTTGGCTAGATTTACCAACCCATGCTGTACCATCGAGCGAACCGATTGATTTGCTCAAATTTGAAGAGCGGTTGACTCCGATTGACCAAAAGAACGCTGTTCTTTCCCCAGGAATGAGGCTATTAATCAATCAGACTCTGCTGGAAGTTATGGGAGGAAAGTTAGAAATCCTGCCCTCGACCATTGTGAAGGAACCACTTCAACAGCTTACCAGACTACAAATCTCTATCCCCCTAGCGATTTCTGAAACTGAGCTTCTGTAGCAGAAACGAAAGTATGGTTAGCTTGATTGTGTAACACCATCGTAGTGGTAGTGTTGCTTTGAAAACCAATCTTTTCGTAGAAACCCTGTTGGAAAGTAGTCATCAGGTAAACTCGCTCAACCGACTTCATACGAGGATGTCTCAAAACGGTTTCTACTAAATTGCTTCCCAACCCACTATGTTGATACTCTGGATGAATGACAACATCCCAAATTGTGGCCCGATAGATGCCATCAGATGTTGCTCTTGCAAAGCCAATGAGCCGATCGCTATTCCAGACGGAAATCACTGGCTCACTATTGGCAATAGCTATACCTAAGTCTTCAATACTGCGTCCCTTTGCCCAGAAAGCGGAAACGTTTAACAGTTCTTGGATTTGGTAAAGGTCAATTTCAGACTTGCGATCGCTAAATTTAATCTGAAGATCGTTCATGTATGGCATCCACTTTTAGCAGTATCTTTGAGCAGACATTTGGTGAAATTAAATATGCATGATCCAGAAATCTTGTAGAGACGTAGCACTGCTACGTCTCTATATTCTTTTTCAGCAGATGTCTAGTAGTTCGCCAAGGAAACTTGGCGGGGTAATGGGGAAGGGGGAAGGGGGAAAGGGTTTAAATCCCTTACCTTTTTCCCTTTCCCCTTTTCCCAGTCCTCACTTAGCATTTTTGGGTTGGCAGACTACTAGTATGGTTAAGTCATATTTTGCTATAAATTGCTGTACGTGTAGAGAAAGAAAATTTAATGACAAACCCACTTCCATAGAGGATGAGTTGCTCCCTGTTGACGTATCCGATAAACTTGTTTTTCTAAACGTTGTTTTTCCTGCGGTGGCAGTCCGAGTAGAATATTCCGACTTTGCCAAACTAAAACAGCAGCAGTCATCCCCAGACAAAAGGCGAGACCGAAGGTAGACAGTGGATGGTAGAATAATCCAAATCTCACTGCCACCCAAGTAAAATATTGTTGCCACAGAGCAATTTCTGCACGTAGACCCCACAAGGAGACAGGCGCAATGGTCAGCCACAAACAGCCTACAAATAGCCACCTGCCATACACTGTCAGTTGATGTAGCCTTTGTACTTGTTGAGCAAACGATGGGTCAGATTTTTCTAAGTCTGGGACAGTATTTAATCGTTCTTCCGGTTGATCCATAGGGGAATAAAATTGCAAGGCGTGGGTGAGCAATTCAAAATGCTTTCACCCAATTGTGAAATATACACAAGTTTAACTATCCTGGGAACTGGGAGATGTATCAATTGAATCAGCGTTGTCTAACACCTGGGATTCCCCTTTACGCTCTCGCCACCAAGTTAGAAGAGTACTAGCGATGAAAATACTCGAATAAGCTCCCATTGTGAAGCCAATAATCAAAGCCAGGGAAAAGTATTTCAGTGTTTCTCCGCCAAATAGAAAGATTGCAGATAATGTCAGTAATACGGTTAAGGTAGTGTTGATCGATCTTGTCAATGTTTGGTTAACCGCATCATCTACAATTTCGGCAATCGGCTGTTCGGGATGGATTTTAAGGGTTTCCCGAATGCGATCGTAAATTACCACTGTATCGTTGACCGAAAAACCTGTGATCGTAAGTAAGGCGACGATAAACAGGCTATCTACTTCGATGCCCGCTACCAAACCCAAAATTGAAAAAGCCCCTACTGTGATCAAGATATCGTGGAATAGGGCAACGATCGCAAACACAGCATAATCTAACTGGAAACGGAAGCTCATGTAGATAGTAATACCGATGAAGGAAACTATCAGAGCTAACATCCCAGATGTAAACAGTTCTTTTCCTAATGTGGGGCCAACGGAGTCAATCTGGTTCTTTTGTGGGTCAAAAACGCCAATTTCTTCGCTCAAAGCGTTTTGTAATTTGGTACGCTGATCGACACCCAAATCTTTTGACCGAATTAGTACACCATTTTCTACACCATTTTCTGAGACAAGTTGGATACTGCTATCACCTAGTCCCTGTGCTTTTGCTACTTCCCGGACAGCGTTGATATCAATTGGTTTGTCGCAGTTACCGGGTTTGGTGCAATCTCGGACAAACTGCAACCGCGTACCACCGATAAAATCTAAACCGGGGCGTAAGGGGGAACGAATATTGGGTTGTTGCCAAGAAATCACCATTGAGATGATACCAGCGAGGATGATAGCGGCAGAAATAGTCCACCAAAGCGATCGCGATTTATTAATACTCAGTTTCATGGAGTCACCTCTGCCTTATTCGATGCTGGCAGGTTTGGACAGAAAAGTTCTGTCTTCCGCAAGGAGTGAATTGAAATTGCCAAAAATAGCAATGTCCGACTACAGGTAATTGCGGTAAACATACTCACAGCTACCCCCAAAGCTAAGGTAAGAGCAAAGCCTTTGACTAAACCAGACCCCAGCCAAAACAGGGCAGCGCAAGCAATCCATGTAGTGACGTTGCTATCTAAAATACTAGAAAATGCTCGATAAAAACCAGATTCCACAGAACGATACAGAGATTTACCTGCCCGCAATTCTTCCCGCGTCCTTTCAAAAATTAGCACGTTGGCATCAACTGCCATCCCAATACTGAGAATAAAACCAGCAATTCCCGGCAAAGTTAGGGTAACGCCCAACAAAGCAAAGGTTGCCCAAGTTAAGAGGGAGTAGATCACTAGTGATATATCCGCAATCAATCCTGGTAGTCGATAGTAAACCACCATGAATATTAATACTAAAGTCAAACCACCGACTCCAGCATAAATACTACTTTGAATGCTATCTTTACCCAAGGTTGCTCCGACTGTCCGTCTTTCTGCGATTTCTACTGGTACGGGTAATGCGCCACCGCGTAACTGCACGCCTAAGTCATTGGCTTGCTGGGCGGTAAACCGTCCTGTAATCACGGCAGAACCACCAGTAATACCAGTAGCGGCAAATTCTATACCTACAGTAGGAGCGCTAATTAGTTCATTGTCCAGAAAAACACCAATGCTACGCCCAGTACCGGCGAGATTTTTCGTCAAATTGGCAAACAGTTCGCCACCCTTTTGATCGAAGCGAATAGCAACATTCCAGTTGTTACCTTGAGTGGGTTCACCATAGGCATCCTTGAGGTATTTGCCAATTAGCGGTGGATTAGTACTTTCAAACAATTCTGCGATCGCTTGATTATTTTTTTGTAAGTCTTCTTGATTCTTAACAATTGCCGCTTTGTCAGTACTCTTTCTTAATTCTTCTTGCTTAAATTTCAATTCGGCTCTTGATGCTTGAAAAGCAAGCAGTTGAGTTTCTGTATTCGCCTTTTGGGTACGAAATTCTAACTGTGCTGTACCCCCTAGCACCCGTTCAGCTTGTTCTGGATCGTTGACTCCTGGTAGTTGCACCAGTATTTTATCTGTGCCGACTGTTTGGATTACTGGCTCAGAAACACCTAAACCATTAATCCGGCCTTCGACAACTTTTTTCACACCTTCCAATTCTCTTTCGGTGATTTTGGGAATATCCGCTGATGGTTTCACCTGAATTGTGAGCTGTGAACCTCCGCGCAAGTCCAGCCCCAGGGGTATCGGAATTGTGGCAATCACCGTAATAGCGGCGATTATCAGGACTAAAATCAAAATTAATAGCGATCGCTGTCTTTGCATACCATAACTCGCAACTGACAAACGCTATAATAGCGTTCTTTTGAGGAGTTATGAGTTGGGAGTTTAGGGATGGGGCATTGGGCATTGGGCATTGTTATTCTTTTCTTGCCCCTCTGCCCCTCTGCCCCTCTGCCCCTCTGCCTCGTCAGTCTTTAGTCCCTAAACTCGCAACGCTACCATTTTTTCCACAGCTTCTACTATTTGCTCTGGTTGGATGATTGTTAGTCGTTCCAGATTGCCGTTGTAAGGTGTGGGAATATCTTGGGAAGAAAGGCGAAGTACTGGCGCATCCAATTCATCGAATAAGCGATCGTTTATTGAGGCGATGACTTCTGCTCCAATACCCGCAGTTCGCATCGATTCTTCCACAACAATAACTTTATGGGTTTTACGTATTGATGCACCAATGGTATCAAAATCTAATGGTTTGAGGGATATTAAATCGATAACTTCTGGATCGTATCCTTGTTTTTCAAGAGTTTTTACCGCTTGCAGCACATGATGGCGCATCCGCGAGTAAGTAATAATCGTTACATCTTTACCTTCACGCACAATTTCTGCTTTATCTAGGGGAAGCAAGTATTCTTCTTCTGGTAAATCTTCTTTCAAGTTGTAAAGTAAAACGTGTTCAAAGAACAACACTGGATTATCATCGCGGATAGCGGATTTTAGCAGTCCTTTAGCGTTTCTTGGCGTGGAGCAGGCAACAATCTTTAACCCTGGTACAGCTTGGAAGTAGGTTTCTAGTCGCTGGGAATGTTCTGCGCCTAGCTGCCGTCCCACACCTCCAGGGCCGCGAATTACCATCGGAATTTTAAAGTTACCGCCAGAAGTATAGCGGAGCATCCCAGCGTTGTTGGATATTTGATTGAAGGCGAGCAGTAAAAAGCCCATGTTCATGCCTTCAATGATCGGACGCAAGCCAGTCATTGCGGCTCCCACAGCCATCCCAGTAAAGCTATTTTCAGCGATGGGGGTATCTAGAATGCGGAGTTCGCCATATTTTTGGTACAGGTCTTTGGTAACTTTATAGGAACCGCCGTAATGTCCTACATCTTCACCGAGAACGAATACGCTGGAATCACGTGCCATTTCTTCATCAATGGCTTCCCGTAAGGCGTTGAAGAATAGTGTTTCTGCCATTTAGACCTTTTAGTACGATTATGGTTTTAGAATTTTATCGTGCTGCTGTCACAAATATAGTGAGCGATCGCACTAGTTAGAGTTTAGGTTTTTTAAATAAACGGCCCCTAGCATAGAGCGAGTGATTGCCATAACTATATCAAAGCTATTTAATTCCGATTTTAGATGTTTTATGAGCTTTATGAGCGATCGCCTGACACTCTAGTAAATACGGCTAATTTATTTATGTAATAAGACGCAAAGCTAATGTATAAAATACATTTGAATCTTCCTGATTGAAAAATACCAATTTAACATCAAGTTTTTTAGAAGATAAGTATCCGCGGCAAAACCCGCCATCAAATTGACTAAAATATGTCAATAAAATTTTAGGAGTTTTAGCTAGTGGTGTCCGCTGAAAAAACTATAATCAAGTAGCGATCGCATCCCTAAAACACCCGCTCAAAAGGTTTTTTCCGATAATGTCGATAAATATCAAAATCACTGTCTAAGGTGGCGTAGGCGTAGCCCGCCGCAGGCATCGCAGCAATATCTAAGCGTTCCGAAATGACAATCAAGGATAAATCTGCAAAATCCCCTGGTAAATCTCTGTACTGAGTATTCAACTCAGCAATGCGCGAAAAATCTTGCGGCAATATTTGCTCATACTCGTAGAGTTGTTTCGCAACATCTAGAAGAAACTCGTTTTGTGTACGCCAATCAAAGTTGAGCAACCACACCACTTCTGCAATACAAATGGGCGTAGTCACCAGCCTAGAAGTACAGTTTTCAAAGAAGCGACGCACCTGTTGGTGATACTGATCTTTAGCGCTGTAGTACGCAAACAAAAACCCGCTATCTGCGAGTATAAGCGGATAATAGGTCATGAATGCCGCTTGTTGAGATATTGAGCGATCGCTTTTTTACGGTTTGAGCGTTCCGATAAATCCGTTGGTGCATCTTGTAGCAGATGTTCAGGGTGTCCACCCCGCCTCTCTAGCAAAGTTTTACCCGCTTGTAAGGTTAGCCAACGTTCAGCAATCAAGCGTCGGATCAATTCACTCTTTTCCGTTTGCTCGTAAGCTAAAATATCGGCTAGCTGCCGTTCTGTTTCTTCATCCAGCCTGACACTGAGCATAACTTTTATTATCTTTGTAATACACGTATGACAAGGATAATGCGGATTAGTTAAATTTTGTTTGAATTTCGCACCAGCCAAACCCAAAATACAAAGAATCTCACGCCCAAACACCAAAACACAACTCTGCGTCTTCGCGCCTCTGCGTGAGATTTCCCCCTAAATTAGTATTCAATATGCCTAGCCTACTTTAACCATCTCGCCGCATCTTTAGCATGATAAGTCAAAATCAAGTCTGCACCAGCCCGTTTAAACCCAGTTAAAGTTTCCATAACCACCCGCTCTTCATCAATCCAACCATTGAGAGCCGCAGCTTTTACCATCGCATACTCACCAGAAACATTGTAAGCCGCAACTGGTAAGTTACTCGCTTCCTTGACGCGCCAAATAATATCCATGTATGCCAAGGCTGGCTTAACCATGAGCATATCAGCACCTTCAGCGATATCTAATTCAATCTCTTTAATCGCTTCGCGGGCGTTACCTGGGTCCATTTGGTAAGTTCTTCTGTCCCCAAATTGTGGTGTCGAGTCTGCTGCATCTCGAAATGGGCCATAATAACCCGAAGCATACTTAGCAGCATAAGACAAGATCGGCGTATCTTGAAATCCTGCTTCATCCAAACCCTGACGAATTGCTTGCACAAACCCATCCATCATTCCCGAAGGCGCGATGATATCAGCACCAGCTTTCGCTTGAGAAACCGCTGTTTTCTTCAATAATTCCAAAGTTGGGTCATTTAAAACTCGTCCTGTTAAATCACCAGTTTGTAAATAACCACAATGACCGTGACTAGTATATTCACATAAACAAGTATCAGCAATTACAACCAAATCTGGTACTGCTGCTTTTACCGCCGTCGCCGCTTTTTGGACAATTCCGCAATCATGCCAAGCGCCAGTGGCATCCACATCTTTATCAGCTGGAATACCAAATAGAATAATAGAAGGAATTCCTAAGTCGTAAACTTCTTTTGCTTCTTCAACAATTTTATCTACCGAAAGTTGGTAGACTCCGGGCATCGATTTCACCTCATTAGCGATTCCCTCACCTGGTACAGCAAATAGTGGGTAGATTAAATCGCTTGTTGTTAAAACAGTTTCACGAACCATCCGGCGCAATTGGGGATGTGTACGCAGACGACGGGGGCGATGTGTAGGAAACATAAAATTTTATCAAGAAAAACAACGCAAATAGACACAAAACAAAGCGTCACAAAAGCAGGCTAAAATTTTCCTGCCGTCAGACAGACTACAAACAGTGCTTAACTGTCCTTTGCCCTACTCTTAATCAAGTTGTAGGGCAATTTTGTATTCTACAGCTTGGTTGCACCTATCCGACGGACTGGAAAAAAAAACATTATGAAGAAATTCAAAAATTTAAACGCAAAGTGGCACAAAGGTAAACGCAGAGGCACGCAGAGAATTTGCTACTAAGTTTAATGAAATGTTGTGCTTGGTAGTAAATAACTGACAATTACCAATGCTCTATGCCTAATCCCATAAATTTGTGTTAGAAAACTCGGAAAATATAGGGATAACGGAAGGGTATATCAGGATTGCTAAAAACTCCAATGAGCGCCCAAATTGTTAATCCCCAGTGTAATAGATATCCCAGACCGGCTAGTGGCCCTAACAATAATAGTGGTAGCACTAACCAACCGAATAGGAAGAACAGCGCTCCCAGAATTGCACCATAAAACCAGACATTAAAGTGGAAATTGATCGATTCTTTGGCGTTTTCTTTAACAACAGGATCGTCAGATACGAGCAGTATGGCGATAGGTATGCCTACAGATACCAATGTTGTGCTGAAAAAAATAGCTCCATGAGACAAGGCAGATAGAAGCTTTCGCTTGTCTGTGTCGTACATTGCTTTCTCCTATTTAGTCAGATTGTTGGTTATACTACGACCCTATCATGAGCATCGTTGTCTTAAGATTAAAAGACTTACCAGAGTCAGAAAAAATTAAGCAAGCTTTCAAACAAATACATTTATGTCTACTGAACTTCAGTCTGAACTTATTCAAGCAGTTGAACTTCGCCGCAACTTTGCGATTATATCTCACCCCGATGCTGGTAAAACTACACTAACTGAAAAGCTACTCCTGTACGGGGGTGCAATTCACGAAGCTGGGGCGGTTAAGGCGCGACGGGCACAGCGCAAAGCTACTTCTGACTGGATGGCGATGGAACAACAACGGGGTATTTCTATTACCTCCACAGTGTTGCAATTTGAATACCGGAACTGTCAAATCAATTTATTAGACACTCCCGGACACCAAGATTTCAGTGAAGATACTTATCGCACCCTCGCCGCCGCCGATAATGCCGTGATGCTGATTGATGCAGCCAAAGGTTTGGAACCACAAACCCGCAAATTGTTTGAAGTGTGTAAGTTACGGGGTATCCCAATTTTTACATTTATCAACAAGCTCGATCGCCCAGGAAGGGAACCTCTGGAATTGTTGGATGAAATTGAGCAAGAACTGGGATTGCAAACCTATGCAGTTAACTGGCCGATTGGGATGGGCGATCGCTTTAAAGGTGTTTTTGACCGACACAAACAACAAATACACCTGTTTGAACGCAGCGCCCACGGCAGCCGAGAAGCCCGCGATACAATAGTGGAATTAGGCGATCCGAGAATAGAAGAACAACTGGAACAAAGCCTTTACCACCAACTGAAAAACGATTTAGAACTGTTAGAAGGAGTTGGGCCAGAGCTAGATTTACAGTTGATACACGAAGGCAAAATGACGCCTGTGTTCTTTGGTAGCGCCATGACTAACTTCGGGGTCGAGTTATTCCTCAAGTATTTCCTCGACTATGCCCTCAAACCCGGTTCTCATATCAGCAGTGTTGGCGAAGTTCCCCCTACATACCCGGAGTTTTCGGGGTTTGTCTTCAAACTGCAAGCGAATATGGACCCGAAACACCGCGATCGCGTCGCATTTATCCGGGTTTGCACTGGTAAGTTTGAAAAAGATATGATGGTGAATCACGCTCGCATTGGTAAACTCATCCGTCTTTCTCGCCCGCAAAAACTCTTTGCTCAAGAGCGAGAATCGATTGATGTGGCTTATCCTGGCGATGTGATCGGTTTGAATAATCCCGGTGTTTTTGCGATCGGGGATACAATTTACACGGGACAAAAGCTCGAATATGAGGGGATTCCGTATTTCTCGCCGGAACTGTTTGCATCTTTGAGGAATCCCAACCCCTCGAAGTCTAAACAATTCCAAAAAGGCGTTGCGGAATTGCGAGAAGAAGGTGCTGTGCAAATTATGTATTCAACTGATGAAGCCAAGCGCGATCCAATTTTGGCAGCGGTGGGTCAGTTGCAATTCGAAGTGGTACAGTTTCGCTTACAAAACGAGTATGGTGTAGAAACCATATTAGATTTATTGCCCTACAGTGTCGCCCGTTGGGTTGAGGGTGGTTGGGAAGCATTAGAAAAAGTGGGACGAATATTCAATACCACTACAGTTAAAGATAGTATGGGACGGCCAGTGTTGCTATTCCGCAATGAATGGAATTGTCAACAGTTATTGGGCGACCATCCAGAGTTAAAATTAAGCGCGATCGCTCCAGTATTTTCTAGTCAACAACCAGTGGAGGAGTGAAGAAGAATACAGAATTCAGAATCCAGAATTCAAATGAAGACTCAACTGAATTCTGACGACTGACTCCTGAATTCTAATCTTTATTATTCACTTGACAAACAAAACTTGAGCGCGGTTGATTTCCACGGCATCCGAGGTTCGCGCTTTTGCACAAACGTGGATCATTTAGAAGAGATTGGAGTGCCAGAATTTGTATGCCTTCACATGCCAAACCGTCTTTGGAGGCTGGTTTAGTTGCCCTCAAGCAGGGAAATTACCAAACAGCGATCGCCCAACTAGAACCTATTGCTAGCAGCCAAAATAATGGGACTGCTAGCTTACAAGCTCAGGTTGGTTTAGTGATGGCTTATGCTCGCACTGGCGAAGTTCCCAAAGCGATCGCTATTTCCCAGAATCTCATTGAGAGTAACAATCCGCAAGTTCAAGAGTGGGCAACACGCGCTCTCGAACACCTGACAAAACGTAAAAAAACCGAGCAAGAATCAAAAAAAGTCGAAACTGGATTTGTTGCTTTTGAGAATTCAACCCCAGATTCAACACCAAATTCAACCCCAGTTACTCCCCCGGAAACTCCTACATTAGAGGAAAAACCGAACGATCGAGTCATAGAAACCAAAAGCGACGACATCCCGCCGATGGTGCCACTAGCTAGACTCAAAGCTACATTAGCGACACCGCCACCACCACCGCCACTAGCTGCGCCCCTAAACGGCTTCATGGGTTCTGTTACCCGCACCCAAGCCAAACTATTCGGCGTCATTTATTGGCGACAAGCACAACGCGCCAGAGCATGGCAACCACTACGTAAACCAAAATTAATTCCCTTACGGCTACTGTCCGCAGGAACATTCATCGCCCTGTTTTGGGTAATACGAGAAATCCTCAAGTTAGCCCTGGGATCGATCAATCAGACTTTAGTCAAACTACCTTATTTGGAGCCGATACAGCTTTTATACCACGACCCTACTCAACTGTTGCTGATCGCATTGGTGATTTTAATCGGAGTATCACCTTGGTTGCTGGATCTGCTACTGGCGAATTTGTATGGTCAGCGAGAATTTCCGAAAGATGTATTGAATACTCATAGCCGCGAAGCCGTTCGGGTGCTACAACGTTGTTCCCAACAGCGGCACTGGCCGTTACCCAAACTGCGAATTTTACCAACGACTGCACCAATTATTCTGACTTATGGTAGTTTACCACGTAATGCCAGGATTGTTGTGAGTCAAGGGCTATTAGAGCAGCTGGCAGATGATGAAATCGCCATTATTTACGCCACGCAGCTAGGGCATATTGCTCACTGGGATTTTGCTGTAATGTCTTTGTTGCTGCTGGTGACACTACCAACTCATAAGCTATATCAGCAAGTGTCGGAGTTGGGAGACAAAATATCAGCGAAAATTTGGCGCTGGCCAGTGACAATTCTGGCGAGTCTCGTTTATGGAGTTTGGTGTTTGCTGACTGGAACTGCATTGTGGTTATCGCGGTTGCGGCTTTATTATAGCGATCGCGTCGCTGCTGAAATTACTGGTAATCCCAATGCCCTGATTCGCGCTTTACTCAAAATCGCCATTGGCATTGCCGCTGATATCCAAAAACAAGAACACACCAGTTGGCAACTAGAAAGCTTAAATCTTTTAACACCAGTCAGCTACCAACAGAGTTTATCTTTGGGCACTATTGCCAGTAATCTATCTTTTGAATCCTTTTTGAAGTGGGATACAGCCAATCCCTATCGCCGATGGTTTACGATTAATAATAGCCATCCTTTAATGGGCGATCGCCTCGAACGCCTCTGTCAAATAGCCCGTCACTGGCATCTAGACACCGAACTACATTTTGCAAGCGAACCATCAAAGGTTAAGCGTCAGTCTTTTCTATTACAAGTCGCTCCCTGGTTGGGAATTCCTCTAGGGATTCTGTTTGCAGCTTTCGTCTGGCTAACCTGGCAACTAGCATTCACACTCAAGTTTTTAAATCTAAAGTGGATATATGAAGATTGGTCTTTCATTACAGGCTGCCTTCTGATTGGCTTTAGCATCGGTACTGTGATGCGGATTAACTCTTTCTTCCCCGATATTAAACCCGCCACCGTACAAACTGAAGACAGCTTACCCAACCTGTTAGCTGACCCTTCTGCCTTACCTATTGATAGCGTCAGCGTGCGTCTAGTGGGCAAATTATTAGGTCGTCAAGGTACTAGTAACACCCTAGCGCAAGATTTAATCTTGCAATCCAGCGCAGGTTTGGTGAAATTACACCACATTTCTTGGCTAGGACAGTCAGTCAATCACCAGGATCTAATCGGGCGGCAAATTATCGTCACAGGTTGGTTCCGGCGAGGAGCAACGCCTTGGATCGATATCCAAACCCTAGAAACTCAAAGTGGTAAAACCATTCATAGCCCTCATCCCATTTGGTCTACTTTTTTAGCTGTTGCAGCACAGGCTTGGGGCGCATACGTCTTTCTCACTGGTTAGTCATTGGTCATTAGTCATTGGTCATTGACAAGGGACAAAGGACAAGGGACAAAGGACAAAGGACAAAGGACAAAGGACAAAGGACAAAGGACAAATTGGAATGTAAACAAAAGTTGCAGGTTTTCTTAACAAGTGTTACATTTATTTACACAAACAAGAGCAACCGACATAACTCAGCATAACCGCTTAGTTGTGAACTCAGGTGCTTTTTCCCCGCTCTATACCTTTTTATCCTCCCAACACAGCAGCAAATTAACCAGCCAGTGGCTGGTTTTTGTTTCAAAATATGCTCACTTGCATAAAAAAATGTGTTTTATGTTACGATGCACTAATACTAATGCCGAAAAGTTATGCGCTAAACTAGCTACGTAGAAAATACCGTGGTAATGTAAGGAATGGTATTTGATTCTGCGAAAAAGGGCATAGAAGAAAGCGTGTACTTTAGCAGGCAATAGGCTATTAAATTTACAATTCTTAGAATTAAGGTGTTATTAGCTCACCATAGTGTGAGCCTTTGGATTAAACAAGCTTGATCCCGACGAAAAACTGTATTGTTGTATAGGTTGACAGTTTCGAGCAAAAAAATTGGTTTATGGCAGTCTTGGTCAATAGCATCTATTTAAAAGCCAAAGCTAAGTGATTGTTTTCTTGCCTTGCCATGTTCATTCAACTCTGGAGGTATAGTTCATGTCCGTTCGCCTATATATAGGTAATTTGCCTAAAGATGAAATAGATCGTCAAGATCTGCAAGCCGTTTTTGCAGCAGAAGGTGATGCTGTAACTACTAAATTAATTAAAGACCGCAAAACTGGCAAATGCCGTGGTTTCGGTTTTCTTACAGTCAACAATGACGAACAAGCTGACGAAATTATTGAAAAGTATAATGGTCAGATGTTCAAAGATACTCCCATTAAGCTAGAGAAGGCATTACCTCGGACAAAGGGTGAAGAGGGCGACGAGCAAGCTCCTAAACCAGTTACTCTTGCTAGTAATAGTACGCCGACTCCTAGCCCGAACAGAGAAGGTAGCCGTCGTGAGAAAAGCTCTAAGAAGCCTCGTCGTGGCGGCGGTGGCGGAGGTTCTCGTGAAACCAGCACCACAACCACTGATTCAGACGCTATTCGTCCAGATCCTCGTTGGGCTTCGGAATTAGAAAAGCTGAAGCAGATGCTAGCTGCACAAACTACGAATTAATCCTCAAGGGAGAGACATTAAAAATTAAAAATCAGAATTTTTTTTTGATTTTTAATTTTTAATTGTTGATAATTATCTAGCTGCTTAGTTTAATGAACTCGCAGCTAATTTTGTAAATGCGTAGGCGCAGCAAACTGTAGGTATCACATCACTACTAATCACACTAAGGCGTAGCTGAAAGTTAGCAGCTAGGAGCGTGCAAACGGCCCAAGCTTCACAAAATTTATCTGGATTTCAATCAAATCAAACTACACATAAATTTCACTAATTCATCATACTTGCGTAATAGAAAAGTATATATTGATGCAACTAGAGTTTCTCTAGACTTATTGTTAAAGCTTGCTTATAAAAAAATAAAATTAAGTTTTTGTGATTACACACATCAAAAAATCCGATCTTTCCCAATGCGATCGCCGTAATTATCTGGATTTGATAAATTATAGTCAGTAATGGAAGCTTCATAATGCCAAGTGAACCGGAGGCGCGATCGCTCTAAAGATAATCTACACTCAAGGAGATACCGATCGTTTTCAGCTTCTGTTATGTCCTCAACTCTAGATTCTTTGCCACCTGCGCTCGCTAAAATTGTCCAGCGCTTTCAACGCGCTTCCGAACCGAAGCGACGCTACGAACAGCTAATCTGGTATGCTCAGAAGCTCAATGAGTTCCCAGAAGCTGATAAATTACCCGAAAACAAAGTTACTGGTTGCGTGTCTCAAGTTTATATTACCGCAGCCTTAGATAACGGTAAGGTTGTGTTTCAGGGCGATTCCGATTCTCAGTTAACCAAAGGATTAGTAGGGCTTCTGGTTGAAGGATTGCATGGACTAACGCCAACTGAGATTGTCCAACTAACTCCAGATTTTATTCAAGAAACAGGCTTAAATGTTAGCCTGACACCTTCCCGTGCTAATGGATTTTACAATATTTTTAAAACCATGCAAAAAAAAGCATTGGAATGTAAGTTAGATTTGCCTAGCTAAACTTGGTTATCGGTCATTTGTCATTAGTCATTGGTCATTTGCAAAGGACAAAGGACAACTGACAAAGGACAAAAAACGTACAACTACCAAAATTTAGTGTCATGTCAACCAATGTATTATCTACCTCTGCTGCTATTGGCTTTGGTGGAGTAGTTCAAGAATATCTCTGGAACTGGGAAAATCAGCAATTGCGCGTTGTTTATGAAACCCTCGGTAAAGGTTCACCGCTATTGCTGCTACCATCTTTCAGCAGTGTTTCGACGCGTTTGGAAGTTGGCGAACTTGCCAAGTTACTAGCTCCCAATTTTCAAGTTGTAGCCGTAGACTGGCCTGGATTTGGTGAATCTTCTCGCCCTAGTTTGAATTATCGACCAGAAATATATCAGCAATTTCTGGAAGATTTTGTCAAAGCTGTTTTTAATACTCCTGTTACTGCGATCGCGGCGGGTCATGCTGCTAGTTATGTTTTACAATTAGCTGTCAAACAACCTGCTACTTTCTCACGAATTGTATTGTTGGCTCCTACTTGGCGTGGGCCTTTGCCGACAATGGGGGCAAGTCAACAGATAGCTGGCATGGTGAGAGAATTGGTGCGATCGCCTATACTTGGTCAAGCTCTCTACAAACTCAACACTACCCCATCCTTCTTAAGTTTGATGTATCGCCGTCATGTTTTTACTGACGCGGCTAAAATTACACCCAGTTTCATTGAGAAGAAGTGGCACACGACTCAACAACCAGGAGCGCGATTTGCATCTGCTGCCTTTGTAACTGGTAATCTCGATGCTGTACGCGAACAGTCTGATTTTCTGAAACTTGTGCAGTCTTTAACCGTACCGCTCATGGTAGTAATTGGGGAATCCAGCCCGCCCAAATCACGAGAAGAAATGAACGCTTTGATAGCCTTACCAGGAGTGAGAAGCGTTGTTATTCCTGGTTCTTTGGGACTGCATGAAGAATACCCAGCAGTTGTTTTAGAAGCAGTTCAAGATTTTTTGTTCTCTTCAGAAAATTAAATCCTCACTTCTCCATGAAAGTCACTAGACTAAGAACTTTTGCCAATGACAAAAAATAGTAGCCTGTGATACCGTTTTGGGAGAAATGTGTAAAAGCTGAGTGCTTCGAATAAATTATAAGTTTAGCTTATTGTTAAAGCCCAAAAATAACCAAAATCACCTTGATGGTAAACAAACTTCGCAGGCTATCCCATAGTTGCGGTCTACGGCTTGACGTAGAAACTTAAGCATCTGTTTCAAGGTAAATAGATGAGAGAAAACTTGTCTAGTGGTTCTTTTTAAAATGCTGACATATAATGCCACTATGCTTGAGTCTTAAGCTCTTTCATACCAATTAGACAGCTATGGTTGTACATTCACTCTAACCTCTCACGAGTGGGGTTATTCGTTCCGAGGGTGTTAGGTTTCTTTTCGTCAACCCAACCTTGTATTTTAGAGGAGTGGTGGATCAGCGATCACACTCTTGCTTGATTCAAGCTCTGCGTCACACTATCCTTCAATCTTAATTCCACCCACCCCTTGTTCGTAAAGTTTCCGAGTCGGGGAACTAATGGTACCTTTCAACCAGCACGATCCATTTTGAGGAACCCAATAGTAAGCTTGACACTGCCCATCCGTTTGACATAGCAACAAGCAGTCGGCATTACTCAAACCTGTAAAAGACCTGTAGCTCGCATATGGACTAGGATCAATCTGGTTCAACACATAAATTGTTTTATCTGCTAAGGCTTGACTAGGCATGATGGCAAAACCGACAAAAAAGCTTAGGGTAAAAATCAAATTTCTGGATTTCATTGAATCAATCCTTATACAAAAACCTAATCCCACTATTCTAAAAATTCCTATTCCTTTTCGTAAAATATGCTTGAAAATCTTTATTTTTGTTTTCAGTTCTCAATAAACTTAAGCTTTGTAGCACAAATATTATTAGTGGGATAGGTTCAATCATAAGAATCAGCAGTCTGACTTATCAGCAATTCCAAATTCAAATTTTGACAACGGCTAAAGTCTATCTTGAGGATAACAGGACTTACGTAACTGGCACAATGCGCTCGCCATCTATAGTAAACAGATACATAAAAATGTTTCTTGATTAAATTATGTAATGATTTTGCTGAAACCCAAAATAACAGCAAGTTCGCACAAAAATATAAAAAGATTTATCATAGGCGATAATGATTATCCATAAGGTGAGACAAGAGGAATTTAGAGTATGGTGGCTGACGTAATCAACAATTCAGTTCCCGTTACTGTTCTTACAGGCTATTTGGGAGCAGGTAAAACGACTCTACTCAATCACATCCTCACCTACGAACACGGCAAAAAAGTTGCTGTGATTGTCAATGAATTTGGGGAAGTGGGTATTGATAATCAATTGATTATCGATGCCGATGAAGAAATATTTGAAATGAACAATGGCTGTATCTGTTGTACAGTGCGCGGCGATTTAATTCGTATCATTGGCAATTTGATGAAGCGACGGGATAAATTTGACCATTTAGTAATTGAAACAACTGGATTAGCCGATCCAGCACCAGTGATTCAGACATTTTTTGTTGATGAAGATTTACAAAGCCAACTGTCTCTAGATGCAGTGGTGACAGTCGTAGATGCCAAGCACATCTCGCAGCACTGGGATGCCGACGAAGCACAAGAACAGATTGCCTTTGCCGATGTCATTTTACTTAATAAAACAGATTTGGTAGCACCAGAAGAGTTAGATGAATTAGAAAAACGGATTCGGGCGATGAATGCGATCGCAAAAATTTACCGTACCCAAAATTCTGAACTAGGAATGGATGCTTTGTTGGGTGTAAAAGCCTTTGATTTAGAACGCGCATTAGAAATCGATCCAGATTTCTTAGGCGAAGATGCCCACGTACACGATGAAACTGTCTATTCTGTGGCTTTAGTAGAATCAGGCGCAGTCGATGGAGAAAAATTAAACACTTGGCTTTCGGAGTTACTGCGTACTCAAGGGCCAGATATTTTTCGGATGAAAGGCATTTTAAATATTGCTGGAGAAGATAATCGATTTGTATTCCAAGGAGTACACATGATCTTTGATGGCAAACCCGATCGCCCCTGGAAACCAAGCGAAACCCCCAAAAACGAATTAGTATTCATCGGCCGCAACCTTGATGCAGACCAACTCAAGCAAGATTTTCTCGCTTGTCTAGCTTAATTTAAGGAGTGGGGAGTAGGGAGTAGGGAATTCCCCCTCCCCATTCCCCATTCCCCACTCCCCCTTTACAAATATGAACTCCACAACCAAATCTAAGGAATTTGAACAACACTATTCCGGGACACTTTCAGATTATGTAACAGCGATCGCTTGGTCGCCACAAGGTAAAACTTTAGCAGCAACTTCCGCTGCCGGTGAAGTAGTTTTGTGGAATGATGGCGAACTCACAAGTTTACAAACTGGTAATGGTAAATCATTAGACTGTCTAGCTTTTTCACCAGATGGAAAATTTTTAGCCGTTGGTGGACAAGATGGACAGGTTAAAATTTGGCGCGATACTGAATTAATCGCCACCTTGGAAAATGCCCCCGCATGGGTTGACAAGCTAGCTTGGAATTACACCAGTAACCAACTGGCTTTTAGTTTAGGGCGTTACGTCCAAGTCTGGGATGCAGATACTCATGAAATTGTCGTCACACTGAATTTTGACAACTCTTCAGTATTGGGTATAGATTGGCGCATTGATGGACAGTACTTAGCCATTAGTGGTTACAAGGGAGTGAAGATTTGGCACAGTCAAAACTGGGATGAAGAACCATACAGCTTAGATATGACTACTGTCAGTTTAGCTATGGCTTGGTCGCCCGATGGTAAATTCCTCGCTTCTGGCAACATGGATCGTAGTGTCACCGTTTTAGAATGGAACAACCCCGACCCTTGGGTAATGCGTGGCTTCCCCGGTAAAATTCGCCAATTGGCATGGTCAGAAGCTATGACCAAAGTAGGTGCGCCAATATTGGCATCTTCTAGCGTAGAAGGTATTGTCGTGTGGGAAAAGCTAGAGGATGATACTTTAGGTTGGGAAGCACGAGTTTTAACAAATCATGTAGGTGTGATTAATGCGATCGCTTTTGCACCTAAAAGCTTCCTTCTCGCTTCTGCTGCTGCTGACGGCTGGTTATGTTTGTGGAACAAGGCTAAGGAAGTATCCCAAATTATCACAGGTGTCTCAGCAGGATTTTCCACCCTAGCTTGGCATCCCCAAGGCAAGTTACTGGCCGCAGGCGGTGAACAGGGCGAATTACTTATATGGTCAAAGGTTTTGCGGGGTCAAGGATTCGGGCGTAGTTAAGCAATACTTGGTAATTAAAATTGAAGCTGGGCAATTTATTAGCTATGCTGTATCAGCAAAGCTATCTTTGTGTGAATTATGAAAATTGTCAAACTGATTTTACTTGCCTGGCCCGCATTTCTGGTATACATGCTGCTGGTAGTCAATCCAGCAAACGCATCTAGCCTAAAATCTACATACGCTACCCAAATTATGACGGTAGTATCTACACAACAAATTCCCGATCTGGCAACACCAAATTTGATTCAAACATCTCATCCGATTATCGATCGAGTTGGTTGCAATTGTGCCAACTGTGTTCAGTCTAAATTTCAGTTGCTACAAGGCAAGCTACCATCAGTCGGTTTTTAATAAAGTTAGGAGTTATGAATATTGTTGGGGCACAGCAATGCTGTGCCCTTATTAATTTTATAAGCTTTTTGTACGTAACTATTGCACTGGTTGCAGCATAATTATTGATGATATTCGCTAAAAGTCACGCCTAAAAAGTGAGGTAGGAAAGCTGTTAAGTGAATCCCTGGATACTGAGAAAGCTGCTGGTAAAGTAGTAAGATTGGTGCGTTCGCGTAGCGTGCCGTAGGCAATCGCCATCTGCATCCAAGCTGTTAAGCTCTTGTTAAAAGAGCTAGTCCGGGGATTAGAAAACTTGCTAGAGTGAACAGAGTTAGCCTTAATGTCTAATCGCCAAAACCTATACATCTCATGGATTTTGCTAATATTGCATCCCAGCTAAACGCTGGAACGATTTTACCAGAGGGAATTGTTATTCTCACCCTCTTGGGGGTTTTGATTGTTGATTTGATTTTGGGGCGTACATCCGCACGCTGGATTGGATATCTAGCGATCGCAGGTTTATTTGCTTCGATTGTCGCCCTCTATTTTCAATGGGACTCTCCTAATCCCATCGGTTTTACCGGTAGCTTTAACAGTGATGACCTGAGTATAGTCTTTCGCGGTATTATTGCCTTGTCTGCGATCGCGACTATACTGATGTCAATTCGCTACGTTGAGCAGAGCGGCACCGCTTTAGCAGAATTCATCGCTATTTTGCTGAGTGCTACTCTGGGAGGGATGTTTTTATCCGGGGCTAGCGAGTTGGTGATGATTTTCATCTCCTTAGAAACCCTGAGTATCTCCTCTTATTTGTTGACAGGTTATACCAAGCGTGACCCCCGCTCCAATGAAGCAGCGCTGAAATACTTGTTAATTGGAGCTTCCAGTACAGCAATATTTTTGTACGGTGTATCCCTGCTGTATGGATTATCTGGAGGACAAACTGAACTAAGTGCGATCGCTAATGGCATTGCCACAGCGAAAGTGGGACAATCTTTAGGTTTAGTGATTGCCCTGGTTTTTGCAATCGCAGGTATTGGCTTCAAAATCTCCGCCGCACCCTTCCACCAGTGGACACCAGACGTTTACGAAGGCGCTCCCACCCCAGTCATTGCCTTTTTATCTGTCGGTTCCAAAGCAGCTGGGTTTGCCTTAGCTATCCGCTTGCTAACAACAGCCTTCCCCCTTGTTGCTGACGAGTGGAGGTTTGTCTTCACAGCTCTAGCCGTTCTCAGCATGATTTTGGGTAACGTAGTCGCCCTAGCCCAAACTAGCATGAAACGGATGCTAGCTTATTCATCCATTGCCCAAGCTGGGTTTGTGATGATTGGCTTGATTGCTGGTACTCAGGCGGGCTATGCCAGTATGATATTCTACCTACTGGTTTACCTGTTCATGAACCTGTGCGGCTTTACCTGCATTATTCTATTCTCGCTACGCACCGGAACCGACCAGATTGCCGAATACTCTGGCTTATATCAAAAAGACCCACTCCTAACACTGGGGTTGAGTATCTCCCTGCTTTCCTTGGGTGGTATTCCACCATTGGCTGGGTTTTTCGGCAAGATTTACTTATTCTGGGCTGGTTGGCAAGCAGGACTTTATTGGTTAGTTTTGTTGGGCTTAGTTACCAGCGTCGTCTCCATCTACTACTACATTCGCGTAGTTAAGATGATGGTAGTCAAAGAACCCCATGAAATGTCCGACGCAGTGAAGAATTATCCACAAGTGCGTTGGGATTTGCCTGGGTTAAGACCTTTGCAGGTCGGGTTAGTAGTAACATTAATTGCCACTTCCATAGCAGGGATTTTGTCAAATCCACTGTTTACATTGGCTAACAATTCCATTTCCCATACCCCATTTTTGCAAGCAACAATCAACAGTAACGTAAAAGCAGAAAATCTCTTGCTTTTACCAAAATTAGATTCGGTTAGTCAGTCTCAATCCTCAGTTGACTCTACTGCTAAGATTTAACCGAGTCTAAACTAAACTTTGTCCTCAAAGACACGCCTGTTTGCAAATTAGCAGACAGGCGTTGTCATGTCTTTTAACTGAAATTTTATGAGGCTGATTGAAGAGGTATCTTAATTACAAATTCTGCACCTTTTCCTGGAACAGAAAAACAATTAAGTTGCCCGTTATGTTTTTCGACTATAATTTGATAGCTTATATATAGCCCTAGTCCAGTACCTTTGCCCACAGTTTTAGTGGTGAAAAACGGATCGAATAGCTTTGAGCGAACTTGTTCATTTATCCCCAAACCATTATCAGCAATACTAACGGCTATCCATTTTTGGTCGAGTAGCTCAGTTTTAATTTGAATTTGGGGATTATTATTTATCAGTTTTTTACTTTCAGTTTTTTGTGTATTTACTTCTGAATACTGACTGTTGAGTGCCGATGCTTCCAATGCATCAATCGCATTAGCCAGAATATTCATAAACACTTGGTTGAGTTGACCAGGATAGCAAGTTACATTCGGTAGTTGACTATATTTTTTGATGACTTTGATTTCTGGGTACTCATGCCTAGCTTGCAGGCGATGCTCCAAAATCATCAAAGTACTATCAATGCCTTCATGAATATTGACTTGCTTAAGTTCTGCTTCATCCAGCCTGGAAAAATTACGTAGTGATTTAACAATTTCCTGAATGCGTTCTGTTCCCACTTTCATGGACTGGAAGAGTTTAGTTATATCTTGAATCAAAAAATCTAAATCTATTTCTTCTACTTGCTGTTGAATTTCTGGAAGAGTATTTGGAAAAGCTTGTTGATAAACTTCCACCAATTTCAGTAAATCTTGAGTGTATTTATGAGCGTGGTGAAGGTTCCCATAAATAAAACTCACGGGGTTATTAATTTCATGAGCAATACCAGCGACCATCTGACCTAAACTAGACATTTTCTCAGCTTGGATAAGCTGAGTTTGGGTAAGCTGTAGTTCATTTAGTGTGTCTTGTAAAGCAGTTGTACGTTCCTCGACCCGAATTTCTAGCTCTTGATTCGCTTTTTTAAGCGCTTCCTCTGCTTGTTTTCGTCTCTGAACTTCTTTGGCTAACTCATCAATTTTTTCGTTCAAAAGAACGAAATTACTACTGGTCAGAGTTCTATTTTCCAGGCGTAAGAGAATTAAAGCTGAAGATTCAGGAGACCAAGGTTGAATAACGGCTCCTTGGCTACGACATATTAACGTTTGTCCATCATTCTTTCGTAAAGTCAAAGAGCCAATCACCATTGCCCTACTACTTGAACAAGCTTGTAAATACTTTACAATATCGTTGCTAGACTCAGTTACGAGTTCAAAGAGCATTCTTCCCCGCAATTCTTGACGGCGCAACCCCAACATATCTGCTGCTGGTTGATTCGTAGCTAACAGCTGACCCTCTCCACTCACCAGAAGTAAAGGTTCTGGTAAAACTCTGGCAAATTCAAGAAATTGTTCAGGAGTCATGGGGCTTCCACTTTCACGGTTTGACTCTACTTTACATATCTGCACCAAGCTTAATCCTGGAATTATTTTGTTTGATGCTGAAGATTTACACAGATTCTAGTCCCCTAAAATATTCTCTACCTTCTGCATCTTCTGCCTCTTCTGTAAGTTTTAAGTAAACAATAACTTTACATCCAGAATAACCTTGTGCTATCGTCTCTTGCAATTCTACTTTTGCATATCCTAGATTATTAGCTGCGATTGTTCCAAAAACGTTTGAAGTCATCATGCACATGGCAGGGCGATTAAGTACTTTGTCACCAAATGGGCAAACACGGTTGCCAAAGACAATTTTTTCATCATTCTGCTCAATGACATAAAAATCGCCCTGGATTCGTTTTTTTAAATCAATCAAGACATCAGCTACTTGCTTACGAGAAAGGTTAGAGATTTCCAAGGCAGATTTATAATCTTGGTTAATCTGCCTTCCCATCCTTTCACCAACAACGCTAATAAATCCCGAAGCTTCTTCTAAACCAACTACATCCTGTAAAGTACCAGATAATTCTCTGATTAGTGTACGTAAAAATATATCGCGTTCTAAAGAAAGATTAAGCGTAGCTATTGAGTGCTTGGGTACATTGATCATAAATTTTGAGGATAAAATCTAGGAAGTACAGTTATAGAGTTCCCCAAAATGTCTCTAAAGTAACTACTTAATATTTTTATTCGGAGAATTTAATGTTTGCTTTTGGTTCTAATGAAAAATAATCTCCATAATCAATTCTGAGCCTTATCGTTGTGACAGTTTACGGTTTTGCATAGTCTCTTCTAGGTTAAGTCCCCATTATCCTTTCTAACCCTCCTTAAACAGTGGGGAATTAGATCGAGTCTTAAAAAGTTAGCCAGCAAAATATTCAGTGTTTTCCACATGAGGAGTAGGCTTTGGTTGGGAGAATCTTCTGAGGCAAAATATTGTTAACGCTAAAAATATTTTATTATCAACCTGCGCAAAAATCTACTTGTTTGCAACCAGGATACAATTTTTTTGTTTTCTATAAATAAAAATTTTTGCTTTGAAAATGTAATGAATTATGAGGTAAGAAGTCGAAAAATTCCATAACTGTAACTTGCTATTGTCTGGGATATTTATTTTTTAAGTACTTTAAATAATTTATACTTATGATCGTTTAACAAATAGGTATATTGATGAAAAATTCAGAACCTTTTCCTAACACAGAATTTACTTCTAGAGTTCCTTTATGTTTTTGGACAATTATTTGATAAGCAATTGATAACCCTAATCCTGTTCCTTTTCCCACAGGTTTTGTTGTGAATAAATGATCGAATATTTTTTGCTGAACATCAGCCGATATTCCCACCCCATTATCTTGAATCCGAATCGAGACATGATTCTTATCTTCAGTGAGAGCAGTATGAATTGTAATTTGATTAGGATTTAGCTTAATATCATTAAAACTCAGTCCAGCATTAGACTCATCTAAAGCATCAATGGCATTTGCCAGTAGATTCATAAATACCTGATTCAATTGTCCGGGAAAGCATTCTACTAAGGGAAATTCTTCGTAAGATTGAACTACTTGAATAGCAGGACGAATTTTATTAGCTTGTAACCGATGCTTGAGAATGAGGAGGGTACTGTTAATGCCTTCATGAATATTAAACAGAGTTTTTTGTTCTATATCTGCTCTAGAGAAAGTTCGCAGGCTGTCGCTAATCTTGGAAATACGATCTGTACCTTCTCTCATTGAAAAAATAAGTTTAGGTAGATCCTCGCGCACATATTCTAGATCAATTATTTGGATTGTTTCTTGAATTTGCTGAGATGCTTTAGGATAGGTCTGCTGATAGAGGTCAATTAGATGTAATAAATTCTCAATATATTCTTTAGCTGGAGTCAGATTACCTACAATAAACCCAACTGGGTTATTAATCTCATGAGCTACATCCGCTACCATACTTCCCAAAGTAGACATCTTGTTCTCCATTATCTGAAGATTAAGAAGCATCATTTCTAGCTCATGGCTTCTTTCTTCTAACTTATTTTGATATTCCTTTAATTCATCAATTACTCTTTTGAGTAAAGATTCTTTTTTTCGATTTGTTTCTTCAAGTTTTCTTCGATCTGATTCAGAGCGTTCTAATTTCTTTTGAATAATTCGATTGGCTTTTTTTAATTCCTTAATTTCTTGTTGATAATCTAATATTTCCATTATTTTTTACTGATTTCCCAAAATTAAAGTTACAAAAGTCTCATTGTGGAATTGCGTTTGGCTAATTCCATCTATAGGAGCAATTTCTCCATAAGAATAAAATCCACAGGCAGGTAAATAGTCAGTCAGACAAAGTTTTGTATTTTGATACTCTTCTTGTGCCCTAGTACCAAGTATTTGCCGACGAGCTACACATGAAAAAAATAAAGCAGCACTTGGTTCTGTACCAGGATAATTATTTAAGGCATTCATAAATGATGCTTTGGAAGCTGCCAAAATATCTTCATAATCTGCTTCGGAAATTTGAATAATTGCTCGATCGGGAATATCTCCAAAAAAGGTTATGCTACTAGATTCTTGATTGTAAGCAATAGGTGCTCTTATATAAAAATTTTCTTCATTCTCATCAAATACTGCTAGCGGATATTCCATTGAAGGTGGAAGTAAACCTAGATAATGATGATAAAAATCTAAAGCTGGTTTACCATCTATTTCATAGACTATGTTTTTATCTACCTTAGTCACTTTGCTTGTTTGACCAATGGGATGCCAACCACTGGCAACAGCGTGGGAAAATAATATTGTGCCGGAAAAAAGTAGAATTGGTACAGAATCACTTAATACTTCTGTTTTATAAAATTGATATGTACTTTGATATCTTGATTGATCGCCTGCCAAACCACCGAATATTGGCACATATTGACCAAGAGCTAGCTTTAAGCCATTTAATATAGAGACACCACTAGTTGTGAGGCTCTCTGGATGAGTTAAGCATAGCTTTGGAGCTGCGGTACTTTTTGCTTTGGCTTGCTCCACAGCTTGTTTAGTTGCAGTAATTGGATCGTCTGAAACTTTACGTCCAACTCCTGCATGAATTTCAACTTCGTCTGAGCAAAACAACATCAAGGTGATTGAGTCTTGCTGAAACTCTAAGACTGAAGAAATTTCTCCATCTGTTGTTCCACCAATCAACTCAATCCCCGGAAAAGCCCGATCGATTTGCTGCAAAATGAGAGAATGATCAAAATCAATTGCAGCAAAAATAATCCCAGCTTTTGGTATATTTCCTGCAAGAGAACTGGCACATTGGTGAAGAATTTCTTCAACTGCTGCTAGAGAATCTGGATCGTTACTGTGACCTACTACTGCCTTGAACATAAATTTATTTATTATGTTGATAAACGGAACTTATCATAATTATTAAATGGGAAGTTTAATGATAAACTCTGAACCTTGCCCTATTGATGAGTTTACCTCTAAAGTTCCTCCATGTTTTTCGACAACAATTTGACGAGCAATTGATAACCCTAATCCTGTACCTTGACCCACAGGCTTGGTGGTGAATAAATAGTCAAATATTTTTTGTTGGACATCAGCCGACATTCCTATGCCATTATCTTTAATCCTAATCAAGATATAATTTTTATCTTCAGTGAGAGTAGTTTGAATCAAAATTTGATTAGGATTTGCTTCAATCTCTATATAGCTAAGTCCTACATTAGATTCCTCTAAAGCATCAATAGCATTAGCTAATAAATTCATAAATACCTGATTGAGTTGCCCGATAAAACACTCTAAGTCTGGTAATATATCGTAATCTCTAATTACTTGAATATCGGGTCGATTTTCGGATGCTTTTAAACGGTGTTTGAGAATCATAATTGTACTGTCTATGCCATCATGAATATTGCAATAAACTTTGCGATCGCTATCTGCTCGAGAAAAGGTTCTCAAGCTGGTACTAATGTTGCGAATGCGCTGAACTCCCTCTTTCATTGAGGAAATTAAATTAGGTAGATCGGCAAGTATATACTTCAAATCTATCGCTGCAATTTCCTCTTGAATTTCTGAAACTGGATTAGGATAGTGCTGCTGATAGAGGTCAATAATGTTAATCATGTCTTGGAAATATACTGAAGCGTGTCCAAGATTGCCATGAATGAAACCAACTGGATTATTAATTTCATGAGCAACTCCTGCTACTAATTGACCAAGGGCAGACATTTTTTCTGTCTGTACGAGCTGAAGTTGAGACTCTTGTAGGTCTTTTAATGCCCTAGATAATGCTGATGTCCTTTCTAAAACTCGTTTTTCTAAAGTTTTTGTGAGATTTCGTAATTGAAGATGGGTTTTAATTCTAGCTAATAATTCTTCTTCATGAAAGGGTTTTGTAATATAATCAACTGCTCCTATATTTAGACCCTTTACCTTACTATGAGTATCAGAATTTGCTGTCATAAAGATTACAGGAATATCACAAGTAGCTGAATTTGCTTTCAGTCTTTTACAAGTTTCAAATCCATCGATTCCTGGCATCATCACATCTAACAAAATTAAATCAGGAAGTTGATACTCAACCTGCTTTAGGGCTCTTTCTCCATCATTCTCTGTGATAACTTTAAAGCCTACATTACTTAATGTATTAAAAACAATTTCTAAATTAGTAGTAGTATCATCTACCACTAAGATTAAACTATCTTCTGGGGTATAAATCATTTTCATTTCTGGTTTTTCATTCATATATTTAAATTAATTTTATTTATTGTTAGTTCTTCCTATTTGCTGTGCGATCGCACCTAAGTCCCCTATATTTTATTAGTAGACAGACTGCAAATTTATCGTCTGACAACCCTATAGTTCCCAAAACTCTGATAACAGCAACATTTTCAGACTAAATTGCCTATAGCTTTGGGCTGGGGCGATCGCTACATAAGAAATATTAACCACCAATCTTAATTTCAGTAGAGATAAATATTTTCCTTTATAAAGGCGATGGCTCGGAAATTAGTCATTATTACTCTTGTCTTTTTATAAAAGTAGTGCCTTGCTAGCTCAGAAAAACATTGTTAATGCCATAGGTTAATTGTTTCATTTAGTTAATAGTGTTTATCATGAGTATTTCTATATGTGAATTTTTTTTACAAAAAATATAATTACATATAATTACGCTATAGTTACAACTATGTTTTTTAAAAAACATAACTAATTAAGTTTGCAAATATTCACATAGATTTACATGCCACTATCAGTAACGTAAATATAATTTATACACTGTAGAACATGTGGTGTTACAGTAAGTTCTTTTCAAAAATTTGTCATAGGCTTTTTATAAGTCTATTGATTTTTTTCTCCTGTAATTCATGTTCAGGACTTCTGACTTCTAACTCTGACTTCTAACTAATAATTGCCATGAAGGAACTACTTTCCTCCGATTTATACTGTCCATTTTCATCCCATATCAATAAGCATATTGATGTTTTAGAAGAGTATGCTCTTGAATGGGTAACTTGCTTTAACCTACTGGCAAATGAATCAGTTTATTGTCGTTTCACCAAGTCAAATTTTTTCCAGCTCGTAGCAGGTGCTTATCCTTACTGCAATCTGGAAAAAATAAAGATTGCCAGTGACTTGTTCAGTTGGCTGTTTATTTGGGATGACCAATGTGATATGTCAGATTTAGGTCAACAACCTGAAGCACTCAAGCTTTTTCACCAGAGATTTATTGAAGTATTAAATGGAGCAGAACTTACAAACAACGATATACACCTTAGCTATGCTTTAAGTGACCTACGACAGCGGATGCTCCAAATAGGGAGCATAAAATGGTTCCAGCACTTTGTTTTTAGCTTTGAGGAATACTTCGCCGGGTGTGTACAGGAAGCAAGTAACCGCGCACAGAAAATAATACCGGATATTGATACTTATATCAGAATACGGAACTTAAGTTCGGCGGGGGATCTTACCGTAGTATTGATTGAATTTTGCGATCAATTGCTGATTCCTGATATTTTACGACAGCACGACATCCTTAAAAAACTCAAGGAGAAGACAATTAATATTCTTGCTTGGTGTAATGATATCTTTTCGTACTTTAGAGAAATGGCAAGTGGTGATGTTCACAATCTAGTATTAGTATTGCACTATCAACACCAACTACCTCTAGAAATAGCGATTAAGCGTGCAGTCGACATCCACGATCAAGAAGTACGAGAACTGATCGAACTAGAAGCATGTCTGCCATCTTTTGGAGAAAAAGTAGATGCTGAACTTGCAAAGTATATTTCAGGAATGTATGCCTGGATACGGGGCAATCTAGATTGGTACTTTAATTCCGATCGCTATCAAACTATAGAAAGACTGGAGTTAGTAGAAACTTTAGAGCTAGATAAATCTCAAAGCAATATACAAGTACTTTCAAACATGAAAGTTTTACTACCATCATAAGGAAAAATATACTATCTCAGAGAATATTTTCCACGATGCTCCCAACGATTTTTTTAAAGGTGTTGGGAGCATCTAGAATTTTACTGCTTCAAAGTTAATCAATATTACCCCATAACTAACAATACAAAAATAACGCAATTTCAGTATGAAAAATCAAATGCAACTACCTAATCCACTAAAAACTTCCCCTTTGCTCCAGAAAATCCAGTGGGTTGCAGACCCTGTTAGTTTTATGGAAAATGCAGCTCAGCAATATCCTGACATTTTTACTGCTGAGGTAATTGGTTTTGGGGAGACTGTGGTTTTCGTGAACCATCCTCAAGCAATCAAGGAAATTTTCACTAATGATAGGAAGAAGTTTCTATTCGTTGGTAAAGTGAACAGAATATTTGAACCCTTAGCCGGGGAATATTCACTCCTTATGCTGAACGGTGAACGCCATAAACGGCGGCGAAAACTCACAATGCCTTCCTTTCATGGCGACAGAATGCGAGCCTACGGTTCTTTGATTTCTAATCTCACCGAACAAGTCTTTAGTAAGTTACCACTAAATCGGCCCTTCTTAGCTCGTACTGCAATGCAGGAAATTTCTCTGCAAATCATTTTACAAGCTATTTTTGGCTTGCATAAGGGAGCACGTTACGACGAAATCAAGCGCTTAGTAGCCTTGCTTTTGGATCTCTTTAGCTCACCCTTTACTTCTAGCTTCCTTTTTTTCCCCTTCCTGCAAAAAGATTTAGGAGCTTGGAGTCCTTGGGGATGGTTTCTGCGTCAACGGCAACAAATTTATGAATTGCTTTACGCTGAAATTGCCCAACGCCGGGAAGAACCCAATCCAGATCGCATCGATATCCTATCCTTGCTGATGTTAGCGAGGGATGAAGAGGGTAATCCGATGACAGATCAAGAGTTGCGTGATGATTTGATGACACTGATGGTAGCAGGACATGAAACAGTGGCAACAGCAATGGCTTGGGGATTGTATTGGATTCATCATTTACCGAAAGTCCGAGAGCAATTGCTTCAAGAACTTGATTCCCTCGGAGATTCTCCAGATCCCATGAGCATTTTCCAACTGCCTTATCTCACGGCTGTTTGTAATGAAACTTTGCGAATTTACCCAATTGCAATGTTCGCGTTCCCCAGGATAGTCCAAGAACCTTGTGAACTACTAGGACATCCTTTAGCTTCTGGAACATTATTGGTTCCCAGTATTTACCTGACTCATCAGCGTGAGGATTTATATCCGCAGCCTCAGCAATTTAAACCAGAACGCTTTTTAGAACACGAATTTTCTGCTTATGAATTTTTGCCCTTTGGTGGTGGAGTTCGTCGCTGTATGGGTGAAGCTTTAGCTGTGTTTGAAATGAAGCTAGTATTAGCAAAGGTACTGTCAGGCTATCAACTTGCTCTAGCTGGTAAGCGGCCAGAGCATCCTCAACGTCGAGGTTTTGCACTTGCGCCTGCTAATGGGGTGAAGATGGTAGTTACAGGACGACATGTGCGTGAAGAGCCTCGAGTGAATATGACAACTACACCCGTCTTTTAGTAATCTGTCAGAGCGATTTTAATGAATATTAAAAACGCAGCTTTTCACAAAAACTGCGTTTTTAGTACTCTTAGATTTGGACTTAGATCAATTACTCATCTAGTACAGCTTGGCGTAAATAAACATAAACATAGCATTTCAAATGGCGCAAGAGCTTGGAATACAATTCTTTTGACTTTTGACTTCCGCCTTGCGGTACTAGCCCTCTAACTGTTGCATTGGTATCTCAATAGTAAACTCAGTCCCTTTTCCTGGTGTAGAATTACAGGTTAAACTACCTTTGTGTTTGTCCACGACAATCTGGTAGCTAATCGACAACCCTAAACCCGTACCACTTCCTACTGACTTGGTTGTAAAAAATGGGTCAAATATTTTCTGCTGCACGGCTTTTGTAATGCCAGAACCGTTATCAGTAATCCTAATTATCACCGTATTAGAATCTGTTAGTTCAGTAAAAATGTGAATTTGTCGTACACGAAGAGAAGTCGGTGACGTATCTATATCATTTGTTAATTCTTCTCGATCGTTTACTAATGATGGATGATCTATGATAAATAACTCTTCTAAAGCATCAATTGCATTACTCAGGATATTCATAAATACCTGATTGAGTTGACCAGGGTAACAAATAACTTCTGGTAATTGTCCATATTTTTTGATGACTTCAATTTCTAGTAAATTGCTATTAGGTTTCAGTCGGTGCTGCAAAATCATTAAGGTATTGTCTATTCCCTCATGAACATCTACAGGTTTCATTTCAGCTTCATCTAAGCGAGAAAAGTTACGTAAGCCCAAGACAATATTTCGGATACGCGAACTTCCTACTTTCATTGAATCTAGAATCTTGAGAAGGTCTTCTGATAAAAAATCTATGTCAATCTCCTCAGATTTCTCTTCAATTAAAGGGGAAGGATGGGGATATTCTTGCTGATAAATAACTATTAAATCCAGCAACTCTTGGACATACTCACTAGCATGATTGATATTGCCATGAATAAAGTTAATCGGGTTATTTATTTCATGAGCAATTCCCGCCACCATTTGTCCCAAAGAAGACATCTTTTCACTTTGAATTAATTGGATTTGGGTACTTTGCAATTCTTGTAAAGTTTGTTGTAAACATTGATTTTTGTCATTGAGTTCTTGGGTTCTTTCCTGAACCTTTCCCTCTAGGGTATGGTTGTATTCCTCCAAGCTTTCTTTAGCTTGTGCCAAGTTTTTATAAAGAATAGCATTCTCTAAGGATATTGCTGCTTGAGTTGTGAGAAGTTTGAGAACTTCTATGCGATCGCGTGTAAATGCTCCTGTTGTCAGACGATTTTCTAGGTAAAGAATCCCAATCAATTTACCTTGATTTAGAAGAGGTATAGACAATAAGCTCTTAGGTTCTTCACTAGTTATATAACTATCATTTGCTAGAAAAGAAACAGCTATTGGATCATCAATAACCAAGATTTCTCTAGAGCGTTTAACATAGTTAATCAAAGTAATGGGAACATCGTAGCTTGATTCAAGGCAAGTTGATGGAAACTCAGTGTAGGTATGCTCAAAATTTGAACTTGAACAAACTGCTGTGACAGTTAATGCTAAGTTATCACCTTCACTCAAAATTAAAGCACATTTAGAAGCTCCTGCATTCTCCATAACAACTTCCATTAAAGTAGAAAGTAGTCGCTCAAGCTCGATTTCCCCAGAGAGTGCGTGAGATGCTTTAATGAATGCGGTTAAATCCAGAGAATCAGAAATACTTGTCTTCGAGCCAATAACAGTTTGTTGATTACTTAGGGTAGATAAAGATGATATAGATATGCTATTGAAAGAAGCGCTTTCCTCGCTAGCAGGGATACTCAGTTTTTGTTGCTGGGATATAGGAGTGAGTAATTGGGGATAGCGTTTTGCTAAATCGTCAACTTTGGCTTTTGCTCCCCAATTAACGTATCCATAATAGGCATCAATTAAGTAGGTTTGGGCAATTTTCTGCTTGCCCCATTTTAGATAAAATTTGGCTGCAAGTTCCTGAGCTAAAGCTACTTCATTCTTGTAGTCGTGTTCTTCAGCTAGGGAGATAGCACGGTCGTATTCTTCCATTGCTTCAAAATATTTCCCTTCAATTCGATGCCTTTCTGCTTCTACCAAATAAAATTTATGCCAATTATTCATTGGGGCATGATATGCCCAATATTGCATCTTTTCCTGATTAGCTTGCACCCGCTTGAGAATATGCTTTTGCTCTGAATCAGGTGCATCAGTGTACACTGCCAGTTTAGCCAGAGAATCGTAAAAATAGAAAACAGGAACAACTAGTTGTCCTGTACCACTATCTAAATACTTTTCAGCTAGGGTGGCATTTTCAGCTGCTTGAGGGAACTGCTGAAACAAGTAGCATAAATGTAGTTTATGGAAATATAGATATAAAAGTCCGATTCCATCCTTGGCTTCCAAATGCAGTGGCAGCATTTTCTCCTCATCATAGGCTGCACCAATTAAACGACAAGGATCTTCTACAAACCCCAGTAAATTTAAGACACTTTGTTGATAGATACAATTCCAGTTAAACGCTCTTTCTTGCTTGATTTGCTTCAGGGCATTGCTGTAGTTTGCTATCTCGCGTTCCAGCCCTGTAAGTTCTTTACCAATGGAATAACAACAGAAGCAATAAAACTGAAGAAATAAAGCTGCAAATTCTAAATCTCCTGTTTCTATAGCTAGAGAGTAAGCTTCTATTATAGTATTTAATGTTTCCTTAGGATGCTCCTTCCAATGGCGGATACCTGCATGAAATACCTCCATAACTTTTGCTTCAACTTCTTTAACATTGTACTTAGTCACCAAACTTAAAGCCAGTTTGCCAAAATCATAGCCAGACTGAATATCTCCCTTTTCGCTACAGAGGATCGTTCCGTAAAGAACGTATGCAAAGGCAGACAAGGGGGCATTGCCATATTTGAGCGATAAGTTGATTTGTTTAAGAACAATCAATGAAAAAAGTTCAGGAGTGACTGCATAGGCGAAAAAAAGCGCATTCGATAGAATCCGCATAACTACCAATGTTTGTTCTGCCGTCATTTCTGGCAGATCAATTAAATCCTCAATCCGCTTTCCATTTAAATTTGATGTTAATTCAGCGATCGCTAGCTGAATATCTGACTGGCTGGGATTTTCGGGCAACTCAACTTCCAATAACTTTAGAACACTTAGTGCAGTCCTGACAGATTCTAGTGCTTGGTTCTGCGCTCCATAAGCTTTAATTTTGACTTCATAAACTTTTACTTTTTCTAGCAGTGTTTTTGCTCGTGCCAACACTACCTCTACTAATTGCTCCATTTGCCTAAAGTCGCCAGCTAGATACGCCGCCTCGGCTGCTGTCTCATACAAAGCTAGGATTAGTTGATATTTAGTCTCCCAACTATCACTTGCCAACACTTGGATGCCGATAGTTAAATACTTAACAGCAGCGGGATAAGCTGTTGATGCTAAAGCTTTACGTCCAGCAATTAGATTCATCTGGGCCAGTTCATCTCGTTTAGCTTGAGGGGAGATGAATTCTACTGCGATATTAAACTGATTGACAAGCTCAAAAATCTTTTCTTCCTGTTTTGCAACAGGAATATTGTTCAATAACAGTAGCCCAATTTTTAAGTGAATTGGCTTTTTTTGCTCTTCAGGAATTAAAGAATAAGCGGCTTGCTGCACTCTATCATGGACAAATTTATACTTGGGTAGCTGTAAATTAGAATTTGAAAATTGTGTAGATTCTATTCCATGAACAATGAATTCTTGATTAGTATTATCTTTTGAAAAAATGTTGTAATTTTCAGTTTGTGGTAAAACTAGCCCATCAAGTAATGCTTGCCACAAGTCTGATGCTGTATCTACTAAAGATTTTTCATTAACGATCGCCAGAGTTTTTAAGTCAAATTGATTCCCAATACAGGCAGCCAGTTTCAAAACTTTTTGGGTATATATTGGCAATTTTTCTATTTGTATGGCGATAAATTCTACTACATCATCCGTGAGAGCTAAATCTTTAACTCTGGAAATATCATACTGCCAATAACCAACATCAAAATTTAATACAATTAGCCCATCATCGTGTAAAGATTTGAGAAATTGAACAGAAAAGAAGGGGTTGCCTTTAGTTTTAGCAAACACCATCTGGGTGAGAGGAACAGCAACTAATTCTGGACAATGAAGTGTCTCAGCAATTAGATGATTTAAATCACCCAGATTTAAAGGTGCTAAGGTAATCGTATTGATGATTGCTCCTGTTTTTTGAATCTCCTGTAGTGTGAAATAAAGCGGATGTGCTTTAGAAACTTCATTATCTCTATAGGAACCAACTAACAAAAAGCCTCCTTTTGTTTCACGCATTTGTTCTGTCTCTTCTGAAAGAGAAGACAACCCGCTGTCACACATTAATAACTGAATTAATTTCAAAGAAGCTGTATCTGCCCATTGCAAGTCATCGAGAAAGATAACTAGGGGATGTTCTTTAGTTGTAAAGATTTGGATGAATTTTTGAAACAATAAATTGAAACGATTTTGGGCAGCGCTGCCAGAGAGTTCAGTAACCGGAGGTTGTTTACCAATAATCTGTTCGAGTTCAGGGATGACATCAATAATCACCTGAGTTTGTGTACCCAATTCTCGTAGAATTTTGACTTTCCATTGTTGAATTTGAGCATCAGTTTCTGAGAGCAGTTGCCCGATTAAGTCCCGAAAGGCTTGCACTAATCCTGACAAAGGAATGTCACGTTGAAACTGGTCAAATTTTCCTTTGATGAAGTAACTACGCTGCCGCACAATAGGTTTGTGGACTTCATTGACCACGGCAGTTTTGCCAATGCCAGAGAAACCTGCGACTAATATCATTTCTGTTGCCCCGTCTGTCACACGCTTAAAAGCAGCAAGTAGAGTTTCAACTTCACTTTGGCGACCGTAGAGTTTTTCGGGAATTACGAAACGGTCAGAGATGTCTCTCACACCGAGTTTAAAGGGTGCAATATTTCCTGTTTCTTGCCACTGGCTTTGGCACACCTCCAAGTCATGCTTTAACCCCAAAGCACTCTGATAGCGGTCTTCGGCATTTTTTGCCATCAGCTTGCTGATGATGTCAGACAAAATTAGCGGAATACCGGAGTTAATCCGACTGGCTCTTGGCGGTTGTTTGGCAATGTGAGAGTAAACTAACTCTGTCGGATCTTTGCTGGTGAAAGGTAACTGTTCGGTGAGGAGCTGAAAGAAGGTGACACCGAGGGAATAAAAATCAGTGCGGTAATCAATACCTCGGTTCATCCTTCCGGTTTGTTCTGGGGAAATGTAAGCCAGAGTACCTTCTAAGATGTTGGGATTCGTGAGAAATTGAATTTCTCTTGGCAGAAGGGTGGCAATACTAAAGTCGATGAGTTTGATTTCATTTGTGCTAGGGTTGATGAGGATGTTGGCAGGTTTGATATCTTTGTGAATGATGCGATCGCGATGCAGTCTTTCCAGGGTAGAAACAATTTTAATCGCAATGTGGAAAAACTCGTTCAGGGAAAGCCAGTTTTCCTTTTTTCCTTTGCCCTCTATTCGCCAGTTTTGGAGGGAAATGCCACCAAAGTCTTCCATCACTAAAACATAGCTGTTACGGTAATTTTCTAAGCTATAGGTTTTGACTATGCCAGGAAAATCGAGGTTTTTGGTGATGATATATTGATTTCGGAACTGAGCTATTTCCGCAAAGGTAGGATATTCATTCCGCATCAATTTGAGAACGACTGATTTTTGGTCTTCTTCTCTAATACCTCGATAAACTAGAGTTTTACTGCCTGAGTAGATTTGTTCAGTAATGCGGTAGCCAGGAAACGAATATAATGTATCTAATACTACTAACATTGCGGACTATGCTCATAATTATTGTTTCTATGGCTTATTATTCCCGCGCAAAGACTATCCTCATCATAAAATAGGATTTTTTTTGTTTAATTTGTATTAGAAAATATGACTTTTAATATATTTTTTTACTAAATATCTGAATCTTAAACTGTAGTGTTTTCTCATTAAGTGAAGTACATATCAAAATCTCAACCACAACCCCTCTCCGAACTTACGAAGAGAGAAGATAAAGTACAGCTTTACCGGGCTAAGGTCAAGCTGTACCTCACTAAATAATGATGATTTATCAACATAAGTGTTTTTGAACTAACTATTTTTATCCGCTTTTAATCGGACACCAGTATAGATGGTGTATTTTTGGCTGCGATAATAATAACGAGCACAAATACTACTTGATTTTTTGTTTAATAAAAGTCACAACCTGAGTTAGCTGTTTCTTCAAACCATCAATTTCTGCTTGCATTTTGACAATTTTCTCATTCAATGCATTAATTTCTGCCTCGGAGACTCCTCCAGTACTGGGGGTTGTGATGCTGGGAGCTGCGACACTAGAGTTCGCAACGCTAGGAGCTACTACCGTTCCATTGGCGACACTAGAGGTTGCTACTGTGCTATTTTTGACAGCAACCCCTGCTCCTACTGTGACTAGTTCTGGGCGTGGCTGTTTCGCCTTAGCCATAGCTAACTTAATAGCGCCAATTAGTTGTTTCTGATCAAAAGGCTTGCCCAAAAATTCAAAATATTCAAATGGTTCTGTGATTTTTTCAGTCACCTCTTCCTTGCGACCAGACATGATCACTAAAGGAATTTTCCTTAACTCTGGATCGGCTTGAACTTTCTGGAAAACCTCCCAGCCACTCATTTTAGGTAACAGGAAATCCAGCATAATCAGGCTGAGTTTTTCCTGAAGAATGAAATTTAGTCCTTCCACACCGTCTTTTGCTTCTAGTACCTCAAAATTGCCCGGAGGCAACATTTCTCGTACTTTTACCCTGACAACTGTAGTGTCATCGATAACTAAAATCTTGTTGCTTGCCACGACTGTTTGCTCTAACAGAAACTATAAGTGTAAATAGCGGCTTTGCCGATTGTCCTTGAGAATCCTCCCACTATATACATAATTTCTAGCAATTGGGGGATAGTATATTTCGGTATAAATGACATTGTTAGAGGTGTTTTGCAAAACTTTTGCTTGCGCTCTTTTAAATTTGTGTCATTGTGATATTTAATCAACAGACCACTACATCTATATCCGCATCTTGCTTGGATGTCTATGATTTCGTCACAACAAGCTGAACTAAAGTCTGAAATTATGGCAATGCCTAGCTGGTTACGTCGCCCAATTGGCAAAGCCAGTGAAATCTCTACCGTACAACACATTATTAAGCAGCGCCAAATTCACACGATTTGCGAAGAGGGTCGCTGCCCTAACCGGGGGGAGTGCTATGCCCAAAAAACTGCAACTTTTTTGCTAATGGGGCCTACTTGCACACGGTCTTGTGCTTTCTGTCAAGTAGATAAAGGTCATGCACCAATGCCTCTTGATTTAGAAGAACCTGAAAAGGTTGCTCAGGCGGTGCAGCTTTTGGGATTACGTTATGTGGTGCTGACTTCTGTAGCCCGTGATGACTTGCCCGATCAAGGTGCAGGGCACTTTGTAAAGACGATCGCGACTATCCGCCAATTGAATCCAGAAACTCAAATAGAAGTGCTGACCCCAGATTTTTGGGGTGGTGCTGGTGTTGGAGAGTCAGGTCAACGCCAGCGGATAGCGATGATTGTCAAAGCCAAACCAGCTTGTTTTAATCACAATATCGAGACAGTGCAACGGTTAACTGGCCCAGTGCGCAGGGGAGCCAAGTACGATCGCTCGCTCTTAGTGCTGGCTATGGTTAAAGAAATCGATTCGACAATTCCCACCAAATCAGGTTTGATGCTGGGACACGGAGAAACACTTGATGAAGTCATTGAAGCAATGGCTGATTTAAGGGCTGTGGGATGCGATCGCTTGACTATTGGGCAGTATATGCGCCCTTCTTTAGAACATTTGCCAGTCCAAAAATATTGGACTCCAGAGGAATTCGATCGGCTTGGCAGATTAGCATGGGAAATGGGATTCAACCATGTTCGTTCTGGGCCTCTGGTTCGCAGTTCCTATCATGCTGGAGAGGAGGAAGTAGGGGATAAGGCAGCAGGAGGAGCAGGGGAGGCAGGGGAGGCAGGGGGAGCAGGGAAAAAATAACTAATGCCCAATACCCAATGTCCAATGCCCAATTCCTCACTCCCCAATTCCCAATTCCCAACTTCACACAAATATTCTTAAAGAATTTGAGTATTTGGTACGCCAGTTTGGTATTTCTTAAAAAGTCCTGACATAAGGAGAATCGCATTATGACTTCTAAAAGCAAAGATTTACCAGTTGCCGACAGTGGAGCTAAACCTCCCTACGCCTATCGCACAGGCTGGGCACTGTTCTTGTTAGCTATCAATTTCCTGGTAGCAGCCTGGTATTTCCACATTATTGAGTAGTTAGAAGTGGATAGGTGCTGCTCAAATCGTTCCTTTGAATAAACCTTTGGGACGAATGAGCAGCACCAAAATCATGATTAACAGTGCTACACCTTGTTTGTATTGTGAACCCAGCCAAGGAGTGCTGATTTCTTGGACGATGCCAATGATAAAAGCTGCTGCGATCGCACCGTAGGGGTTGCCAATACCACCAAGTATTACTGAGGCAAATAATGGTAATATTAGGAACCATCCCATGTTTGGGCGCACGGCTGTAATTAACCCATACATACTGCCGCCCAATGACGTAAGAGTACCAGCAATTACCCAAGTCCAGAAAATTACTCGGTCGACATTGATACCTGAAACCCTGGCTAAGTCCAGATCGTCGGCAACTGCTCGCATCGCCTTACCAATTTTGGTATTTTGCAGCAGGTAATGCAGCGCCAAAATTGCTAGCACCGCCAACCCTAATACCAATAATTGATTTTGCGGTATCTTTAAACCCAAAATATCTAAAGCCGGAGTAACAGGTAAATTATAATTTTGGTTCCTGCCACCCCAGATAAAAATAATCCCATTGCGAAGAAATAAGGCAAGTCCAATAGAAATAATAATTAGCGTAGTGGAAGTAGCACGGATAGAGCGCATCTTTGACCACAGTAACTTTTCCGATAACAGCATTGCTGCTACTGTTCCCGCCGCCGCGAGAATCATCGACAGCCAAATATTAACTCCAATGGTGTTTATCAACCAGGTGAGATAGGCTCCTAAAGTGAGAAAGTCACCATGAGCAAAGTTCGATAGCCGTAAAATTCCATAAGTAAGAGTCAGTCCGACTGCGGCTAGAGCAATAATGCTCCCCACCGCAATTCCATTCACGATTAGTTGGGCGAATTGTGCATCCATAAGTCTTAAGTTGCGTTTAAAAAATTTTAGGTTAGTGGTTCATACAATAATTTTTTTTTGGACTAGCTGCTAAACTCAACATCATAAGTTATGGTTTATAACAACATAAGTTATCGTTTATAAATAAAAAAGAATTGTCCGCTAATATACATAAAATCCTGTTGGGATTTTTATGCGTAGCTAAACTTGTTCAGCGGTCTAGTTGACCATGCAGCAGTATTCAAGCTTACCAGACCAGAAATCACTGATAGATGCAACGCCAAAACTTTTGACAACAATTGAGCAACTTCGCGCGCAGCTGTGGCTGGAGAGCAGCTTAAACCAGTTGCAAAGTCGCCTTAATGATTGCTTGCTTTCTGCTTGTAACACTGTCCCACAGTCAGAAGCAGCACAAGCAGAAATTTTCCAAACCGTGGTTAACGAGATTAACAGTGCTGTTCACAGCAGTAATCTGGCACTTACAGAATGTGCTGTAGGCATTGCTATGTGTCAACCACAAAAAACTGTTGCCACAGTTTGCTATGTTTCTCGTTCTCCATCCCCAAATTCACCACCTTTATTTCTAGAAGTGCTGACAGCAGAAAAAAAGCTGCTGTTGAGATTGCAAGAAGTCATAAAAATTGAAGACTTGCAACAGCTTGAGAATCAGCAACTACCGAGCGCTTGGCGGTTGGCGGATGATTCTGGCAGTGTTATAGGCTGGCTAATTCTTGCCACAGCGCCCCTAAGTTCTCATAATGAGTCATTCATAGAATCGCAAGCTCAACTCAGATCGCAATTGATAGCAAGATCTGCCAAATGCTGTAGTACAGCCTTGGTACAACTTAAGCACATCCTGTCTTGGCCGCAACGGTGTCAACAGTTAAGTAACTCTAATCAAGAATTGGAGCGCACCAATCAACTGAAAAATCAGTTTCTGGCAAATACCAGCCACGAAATTCGCACACCGCTTAGTTCCATTATTGGGTTTACCCATCTGCTTTTAGCTCCAGGGTACGAACCAACTAAAGAACGGCAGCAAGAGTATTTAAATATCATTCAGTCTAGCGGTAAACACTTACTAGCTCTGATTAACGATATTTTGGATCTCTCTAAAATTGAAGCAAATCAGCTAGAAGTACAGTGGGAAACAATAGATGTGCCAATACTGTGTAACAATGTTTTGGCATTGGTGAAAGAGAAAGCTGCTAATAAGGGTTTGAAACTGTGTCTAGAACTTGAACCCGATATTACAACCTTAGTAGCTGACCCCTTACGACTCAAGCAAATGTTGTTGAATTTACTCTTCAACGCCCTAAAGTTTACCAGCAAAGGAAGTGTTGGCTTACAGATTGCTTCCAAAGGTGTATTTGTGCATTTTACAGTTTGGGATACTGGCACAGGCATTTCCCAAGAAGACCAAGTTCAACTGTTTCAGCCATATTTCCAAATTGCCAAGGCCGTAGCAGATGGTATTGAAGGTACTGGTTTGGGTTTAGCAGTGACTCAGAAACTCGCTCAAATTCACGGTGGTTGGGTGAAAGTTGAATCGGAAATAGATCGTGGCTCCCGTTTTACCCTTGTACTTCCTCTTAAGCAAGAGATGGAAGTTAGGGTAGATGAGGAAGCAGAAGAAGCAAATTTTCCCTCATTTCCTCTGCCTTTGACACCTAGTTCTTCTGTAGAAATTTTGCTGGTAGAAAATGATTTACCCAATGCTGATTTGATGCAAATTTATCTACGTAAATTGGGATATCAAGTGACTTGGGTTAAGAATGCTGACGAGATGTGGGAAGCCCTAACACAGTTAGATCCAGCGGTAATTTTAATGGATGTTTGTTTGGCAGATGGAAATGGTCTTAACTTGGTACAACAACTGCGAGAACATCAGCAATATCGGACGATTCCGGTAATTGTTCAAACAGCAATGGCGATGAAAGGCGATCGCGAAACTTGTCTAGCTGCTGGAGTAAATGATTATATTTCTAAACCAATTGATTTACCACTTTTAGCTAGTCTGGTGGCTAAGTACAGCAAACCGCCAATATAGAGAGGCAGAGGGAGACGAAAAAGCAGGGGAGGCGAGGAAAATAAATAACCCATTCCCAATGCCCAATGCCCAATGCTCCATAACTAATGACTACAATATAAATGATTGGGTGCTGTAGGGTTTTGGCAGGATTGGGAAATGATGCTGACAGAAAAATTTGAGCAATTAAGAGCCTTATTTACAGAAATGGAGCAGGCGTTGATTGCCTACTCTGGGGGCGTTGATAGCACTTTGGTTGCCAAAATTGCTTATGATGTGTTGGGCAATCGCGCTTTGGCTGTGACTGCTGTTTCTCCTTCCCTGTTACCAGAAGAATTGGAAGACGCGAAAATTCAAGCTGCAACAATTGGGATTCCTCATAAAATCGTCCAGACGCACGAGATGGAAAATCCCAATTACACCTCTAACCCGGTTAATCGCTGTTATTTTTGCAAAAGTGAGTTGCACGACACTCTCAAACCTTTAGCTTTAGAACTGGGTTATCCTTATGTGGTGGATGGGGTGAATGCTGATGATTTGCATGATTATCGCCCAGGAATTCAGGCGGCTAAAGAAAGAGGTGCGCGATCGCCTTTAGCAGAAGTAGGTGTCACTAAAGTTGAAGTTCGCCAACTTTCGCAACAACTCGGTTTACCTTGGTGGGATAAACCTGCTCAACCTTGCCTCAGTTCCCGGTTTCCTTACGGTGAAGAGATTACTGTCGCTAAGTTGCAACGAGTCGGCAGAGGAGAAATTTATCTGCGAAAGCTAGGTTGGCAGAATTTGCGCGTGCGATCGGAAGGAGATACAGCACGTATTGAATTACCACCAGAACAAATTAAAGAGTTTGTGTTGACTAACGATTTACAAACATTAGTTTCGGCATTTCAAGATTTTGGATTTATCTACGTAACCTTAGATTTAGAAGGTTATCGTAGCGGTAAGTTAAATCAGGTTTTAAATAGGGAAGCCTTGGGCGTTAAAGTATAGGATTTTAGTTCTATAAAATAGAGTTTATTTACCTTCTAGAGCAACTAGAAAGCAACCGTTAATTCTCCAAATATTATTGGGCTGTTTTTCCATAAAATATAAAGCCCTCAGGGGAACTCCATCAGGAGCAAGCAGCAGCACTGGTTGAGTTATGTTTCCCTGGATGGTTGTTATTTTCTCAAAAAATACAGAACGAGGACGGTATACTGCTTGGTAGCTTGTTTTTACCATCTGCATAAAATTTTCTGGGGTTTCGAATTGCGCCTGAATCGCCGGACTAGCAAAGGCAAAAGCGCCTTGGGCATCATCTTTTTTAAAGGCTGCCAATTGGTATTCAATTACAGAACGTATGTTGATGGCATCAGTATCAGTAACTTCCATAAATTTAAAAATTGCGTAGGCGCAGCCCGCACTTCGGCAAGCTCAGTGACCATCGTAGACATTGCTCCTAGTGTCGGCAAAGCGATCGCTCAATTCTCACGCTGAGTGAGTGTGTATTCTATCTGCTGTAGTGCCGTTCGCCACACATCATATCCCTCTTGAGACAGGTGCAACCCGTCTGTGGTTAATTCTGGGCGTAAATTGCCTTCCATATCCGTAAACCAGCTATAAATATTGAGATAATTAGCGCCTTCTTGTTTGGCAATCACGGTTAGTTGGATGTTGAGATGACGAATACGGCTATTGGAAATTTTTGGTAGACGAGTAGGCAAAATTGATTGGACAATAATTTGAGCTTTGGGGTGAATCTGGCGTAAACGCCGGACAATACGGCGATAATTATGCAAAATTGTTTCATCACTAGCGCCTTTTCGTAGGTCGTTAATCCCAGCCATGATGTAAATAACATCTGGGCGCGTTGCTGAAAATGCACCCAATCTTTTTAAAACGCCACTAGAAGTATCTCCAGATATGCCTTGATTCAGCCACAATTTACCAGCAGGCAGTTTTTCTCTCGGAAACCACATGCTCAAAGAATCACCAACTAAAATACTTAGATGATTGGCACCTTGACCTTGAGCGATCGCTCTTGCTTCTAAAGCTAATAAACTTTTCCAGTCATCATAAGTTAGCTGACGTTTCTTGATCGACTCCCACAATGATTGCAAATTATCACTATCTACGCGTGTATAAATCTGACCTGTTTTCAGAGCTGCCAATCTTTGGTAGTAAAGTTGATTTCCAGATGTCAATAGGAGGCTAGTTGCTTGGGTGCTGGGGTTGAGTGATGACTCTGTTGATACTGGTAATCCCTGACTGCTGAATTCTGGTACGCTAGGGACGTTTTTCTCACTTACTATTGGCTGCGAACTTTTTAGGGGTTGGAACGCTTGGCCGCTGAGTTCGGGTAAGGAGAGATCAACGCTGTTGATAATTTTTGTACTGACTATTGTCTGTGAACCTTGTTTTAAATCCCACAGGAATCTAGAACTTTCTGGCAGGACAATTGACAGATGTGGAAGAGCCGATGCTGGTATTGCTAATCCTGTTAACAAGCCTGCTGCCAACAGATAAGGGTCCCTCATCGCTTTCTCTCTCCTCTACTCACTGCTTTTCCTTATGACGGCATTAATTGGCTGTATTCAGGAAAATTTTACTTCGGTTAAGTTATTATTCTTATTTACGCTGTATAGTTCTGTAAAGCGTGTTCATGAGATTATATTTGACAATTTACGATCTCTTTAAAGTACGGTTTTCCCGGTGGTATACAAGTCTCGTTTATGCGAATACTTCTACTGAGGGCACTGTTTTCTTTAGCTGACTACTTTTCATAACTCAGTTTGCACAAATATTGCAAGTGTTTGCAAACTAGGCGATTAGTGAGTGATTTTGAGGATCTCAGGACAAAGGTTTTTGCTTTTGATGTTGCTCGTATATGAAATAAGCATCAGATTTTAGGTTTCTAGATTTTAGTCAATTGTCGCGATCGCATAAAAGTTAGCTCTACAAGCCGTTTCTTTACAAGACGCAAATACGTCTACATTTTCCGTTTTGTCATGTGAAATTAAGCAGTGCAAATGCACCAGTTATCAAATATGTGATTAGTTCAGATTAAAGCTTCGAGAAGTAGCACAAGTGAAAGTGTGGTCACTAAAAGAAATTTCTGACCATAGTGGGGTAATTTGCAGCACAGTTACAATTTATGCGCGTCGTCAAAAAATGACAAAAGTTGAATTTCCTGCTATATCCAAATAAGCTCATATCTTTTAATATGATGATTGAGGACTTAGTAGAAATTTTAGAAAAAGATAGCCTAAATTTTAACTGCTGAGATTATTGATATCATACGATAACGTGTCCTCAATGAGCAAGTATCAGGTTTGCCATACTGAGAATTTGATAACTCACTAGACGTAATTTAATTTTTATGTTTACTCATTGAAGTATGAGTTGAAACACATTTAAATTAAGTTTTAACTCTAGAGAATAACCTCATTGAAAGTGCTAAGATTTAGGCTGAATCATTAGTGTTTTCCTTTTCTTCTGTGGCAAGAGCTAGTACAGCGATTGGTGTCAGTCCCATTATTAAGGAGATTGTGCAAAAACAGGCACATTCTACACGTTTGACCCTGAAAGAAGTTATTCTGATGGGGATGTTAGCTATTGATAAACTAGATGATCGAGGTCGTCAAGAGCTAGCCGATCAAGTTCATAAAATGCAGGTGAATGGGGAAATTTAATTGAGTAGCTATGAGTTAAGAGTTATAAGCGATGCCCTGAGCCTGCCGAAGGGTTATCAATTTTAACTTCTCACTCCTGACTCTTTACTTAATTTGGTTATTGGCTAAATCGATAACGACTTCCCATTACATAATTTTCATTAATTTCAAAAGATATCCATCGGCGTTGCAGAGTTTCAGCAACAAAGCCAGTTGTATTAGAACCTGCAAAAGGGTCTAATACTATATCACCTTCATCAGTTAAGAATTTTATGAAGAACTCGGCGAACCCTTGAGGAAACCGTGCTGGATGGGGTCTAATTTCTGCTGTTTTACAGCGTCGTAAATAAGCACTATTCGATTCAGTATTAGCAATTTCTAGCAAATTCGGCGGAATTGCACCCTGGTTATCCTTTTGAAATTTATCAGAAATATCATGTCCACTAGGACGTATTTTTGCTTTATAGCCATTTTTGAGTAACTGTTTCATACTTTGGCTATAGGGCTTTAAAACTTTTCTGTTATCTGCTTTAGGATTTGGTGTTTTAGACAACCACCAAACTGTATTTACAGAATCTTTCACACGAATTCGCCTGATTGTCACCCACTCAGCAGGGGTTGGCAGTCGAGCCGGATTGTAGTGGTAAAATTCTTGAGCAAGAAAGAAACCTACTTCTTTGCATAATTTGACTAAAAGTTCGTATTGGTAGATACTCCGCACGGGATTACCAGGTAGGTAAGCGCCGCCTAAATCTAATACGAATGAGCCATTATCTGCCAGGACTCTTTTAAATTCATAAGCAAAAGGTAGGAACCACTCAATATATTTTTCAGCGGTTTCATTACCGTATTCTTTTTTGCGGGTCAGTGCAAATGGAGGTGAGGTAAGAATTAAATTAATACTATTATCATCAATGAATTTAATAAGTTTAAGGCTATCACCTAAATATGCAGCCCCGTTCTGCTGGGTATAAGAGGGATTAAAAATTATTTCTTTTGGTGGCGTTATTGGTTCTTCTTGCAAAATTTATAAAATTAACTTGTTTTGGTGTTGTTCAAGGATTTAATTTTGACAGTTATTTTTTTAACGCAAAGTAACGCAGAGGAATATATCAGCTTCAGACTTTTAATTAGCCTGGTAATTAGATTGTGCTAAATATTTTCTACACCGAAATTGATTTTTTCATAATACAGGCAACCTCACCATAACCAGGATTTCCAGTTAACCCTTGTAAATTATTATGCTCTATATCTTCAAGTGATCCAAGCTTACTTGTCCATTTACCAGTAGGTAGTTGTCTAGCAACGTGGGTTGGTATTTTATTGGAATTAGTATATATAGCTATTTTTTGAAATCCCTCTTCTAAAACATCACTTTGGCAGACTTCATAGCCAAGCATTTTATATACTTCTTGAAAAGCTTTAAGGGTTTCTTCTCTAGGGACATCTGGTGGCCAGTAGTATTGATGTTGAATATCTGGCCACCACCATGTTTCATCATCTTCTGCTGCCCAAGCAATACAGTTGTAATCAATTGTATCTGGACTAGTAAGTTTGTATCCATAGACAGTGAGGTTAGGATAATCACGCTCGATTTTTTCTGTGACAAACTTAACCCAAGCGTTATTACCTACCACCTATAGCCTCTTTGCTTACCCCACTCTAGCCAAGCTTTAGTCATCTCCTTTACCTTTCCCCTAGATTCTAGAGGAACAGGATCTTCTCTGCTGATAGATTTTAATGCCCAGAACCAGTGTCCAGATTTCTTTTCAAGCTCCCTAAGTAAAAGTGGGATTACAGCTTTTCCCATACCAATAATTTGCTGGTATGCAGGGTGCATCGACATTTGATTAGTAGATGACACACTACAATTTTCTTCACGCCATTGGTTAACAAGGGACGTAAAGGTGGCTTCTAAGTCTACATCTCTAGAAGTAGTACGATATCGATAGCAATCTTTGTGTCCATATTTACGGACTTTAGGACTTTTGAAGAAGAGTAAATTGTCAAGATTATTTTCATCACGTATTCTTCGTTTATCCTCTGAATAATTCCAGTCTTCACTTTTTAATTTGAGTTTACTCACTTTATAATCAGGCTGAGAGTGCTTTAAACTCTTATGATTACTAGTAAGCCAAGAATTAGCCTTTTCTGCGACTACCATTTTTCTAACCTTTACTCTACGTCCCGATAATTTAAGAATGTAATATTTGCTTGATTTAGCATTAACTCGATAGCTTTTGCTTTTCTATCTGCTCTATCTAATTGTTCACGTAATTGCTCTAAATCTATTGAATCTAAGGCTACAAAAAACTCGTGTTTGCTGTCTGAATCTGCATACTCAATTTTGAGCATATGAACTATTGCTATACCGGCTGGCCCTTTTTCTAAGTCTGATTCAAAGATGGGACGCATATCAGTAAGAACACGAGAACGTGTAAATACACGTTCATGATCCCGTATAACTTCGATTGCTTTAGAGGTAACACTAAGTACCCCGTCAAACTCTAAAAAAGTAGTCAATCGCTGCTCAAGTTCTTGTTTTTGTTTGTCAGAAATATCTGGAAGTTCTTCATCATCCTGAACAGCCTGACTGATGCTCTTTACTAAGTCATCTATAGATGTACCAGTGTAATCTCGGAAGTTGTATAAGGAAATTAAGGCTTCTATGACATCTACTACTTCTTCTACAGTCAAAACCTGAACCTGCGAAGCCACTGCTGATGCTAAATCCTCAATAAGTAGCGAGGGCGAGGCTTGCCTCAAAGCATTAATTAATTTTTCTACAGTTTTGCTGTCGATGCTTAAGAGTTGCTTGAACCCAGGCTTATATCTGTCTGGGATTTGCTGTTCTTCCATATTGCCCCTATCGCACTACAACAACCTAATACAGAAAATAACTAGAAAACTGTGCAGGACTGGTAAATGGTTTGCTTAAAACTCATACCCCTTTTTAACATAACTTTATTCTAGTAAATCAATAATAATTTTACCAAATACATTAATTCCTACTCCAAAGAGTATACACCTGTCAACAATAGCCAATTTTATGTAAAAATCCCCTACCTTGCGGCAGGGGATTTAAATTACTTATCTACAAAACTAGCAGTTGAATTAACCAAACTTACCAGCAGTAGAAGCAATCAAGAATGCTGCGTAAGTTACGACGTAGCCAACAGTGAAGTGAGCTAGACCAACTACACGAGCTTGAACAATTGACAGAGCCACGGGCTTGTCTTTCCAGCGAACTAGGTTAGCTAGAGGAGTGCGTTCGTGTGCCCAAACAAGGGTTTCAATCAACTCTTGCCAGTAACCTCTCCAGGAGATTAAGAACATGAAACCAGTAGCCCAAACTAGGTGTCCAAAGAGGAACATCCAAGCCCAGACAGACAGGTTATTCACGCCGTAAGGGTTATAACCGTTAATCAACTGAGCAGAGTTAGCCCAGAGGTAATCGCGGAACCAGCCCATGAGATATGTAGAGTTCTCATTGAACTGAGCTACGTTGCCTTGCCAAATACCTAGATGTTTCCAATGCCAGTAGAAGGTCAACCAACCAATGGTGTTGAGCATCCAGAATGTAGCGAGGTAGAAGGAATCCCATGCTGAGATGTCGCAAGTACCGCCACGACCGGGGCCGTCGCAAGGGAAGGCATAGCCGAAGTCCTTTTTATCGGGCATCAGCTTAGAACCACGGGCATCCAAAGCACCTTTGACCAAGATCAAGGTGGTGGTGTGCAGACCTAGAGCGATCGCATGGTGTACCAAGAAGTCGCCAGGGCCAATTGTCAAGAACAGGGAGTTAGTACCAGCATTGATGGCATCTAACCAACCTGGAAGCCAAACGTTAGCGTAGTTGGGCCATGCTGTGTAAGCAATACTATCTGGGTTAGATAACAAAGCATCTAAACCGTACAGTACTTTACCGTTAGCAGCTTGGACGAATTGAGCAAATACTGGCTCAATCAAGATTTGCTTTTCAGGAGTACCGAAAGCAACTACTACGTCGTTGTGTACGTACAGACCAAGGGTGTGGAAGCCCAAGAAAAGGGATACCCAGCTAAGGTGGGAAATAATCGCTTCTTTGTGCTTCAGCACGCGCTCAAGTACGTTGCCTTTATTTTGCTCTGGGTCGTAATCACGTACCCAGAATATTGCTCCGTGAGCAAAAGCACCGAGCATCAGGAATCCAGCAATATACTGGTGATGCGTGTACAACGCTGCCTGAGTTGTGTAGTCCTTCGCAATAAATGCGTAGGAAGGCATGGAGTACATGTGCTGCGCGACCAGGGAAGTAACAACACCTAGCGCTGCTAAGTGCCATCCCAATTGGAAGTGCAGGGAGTTGTTGTAGGTGTCGTAGATACCTTGGTGAGGTAGGTTGAACGGACCTTCAACAGGAATGCCGAAGAAACTCTTGGCATTTAATGCTTCCTTGAGACTGTGACCAATCCCAAAGTTTGTCCGGTACATATGACCGGCAACGATGAATAAAACTGCGATCGCTAAGTGGTGATGAGCTATGTCAGTCAGCCACAAAGCTTCTGTCTGGGGATGGAAACCACCCAAGAAACTCAGAATTGCAGTTCCTGCACCTTGCGATGTCCCGAAGATATGTCCAGGAGTGTCAGGGTTTTGAGAGTAAACACCCCAGTTGCCTGTAAAGAATGGTGTTAAACCTGCTGGGTGGGGTGGGGTATTTAGGAAGTTATCCCAACCTACGTGCTGACCGCGAGATTCGGGGACAGCAACGTGAATTAAGTGACCAGCCCAAGCCAATGAACTAACACCAAACAAACCTGCTAAGTGGTGGTTTAGGCGGTGTTCAGCGCTCTTAAACCATGCCAAGCTAGGACGGTACTTGGGTTGCAAGTGCAGCCAACCAGCAAACAGTAATACAGCAGCGAATACCAGCAAGAACACTGAACCGTTGTACAGTTCGCCGTTATTCCGCATACCGATGGTATACCACCAATGGTAGAGACCAGAGTAGGTAATGTTTACCGGATTACTAGCGCCAGCTTGGGTAAAAGCTTCGATCGCTGGTTTACCAAAGTGGGGGTCCCAAATCGCATGGGCGATGGGACGGATGTGAAGGGGATCTTTAATCCACTGTTCAAAGTTACCTTGCCAGGCTACGTGGAACAGGAGGCTGGATGCCCACAGGAAGATGATTGCCAAGTGACCGAAGTGAGTTGCGAAAATCTTTTGGTAAAGATTTTCTTCCGTCATGCCATCATGGGTTTCAAAGTCGTTGCCTGTAGCGATCGCATACCATATCCGACGAGTCGTCGGATCCTGTGCGAGATCCTGGCTAAATTTCGGAAATTTTGTCGCCATAGGTTTAATAAATCCTCTGACCTTTAGCCATCAAATATCAGCGTCTAGAGTCCTGAGTTCTGAGTACCAAGTTTTGAGTATTTTCTCAGCACTCAGCACTCAGCACTCAATAACTGATTGCTACCCTACTGAAAGGATGTGTGCATGGAAGAATGCCCAGGTTGTGGCAATTCCTCCCAAGAGGTAGTGAGCTACCCCTACAGCCCGACCCTGAATAATGCTCAGAGCGCGAGGCTGAATTGCTGGTGCTACCTTCAGTTTGTTATGCGCCCAAACAATGGACTCAATCAGTTCTTGCCAGTAGCCGCGACCACTGAACAGGAACATCAAGCTGAATGCCCAGACAAAGTGAGCGCCTAAGAAGAGTAGACCATAGGCAGATAGCGCGCTGCCATAGGAATTGATGACTTGTGTAGCTTGTGCCCACAAGAAGTCTCGCAACCAACCGTTGATGGTAATAGCACTTTGGGCAAAGTTACCACCAGTGATATGAGTTACAGTCCCATCTGCATCTACGGTTCCCCAAACATCTGATTGCATCTTCCAACTGAAGTGGAAAATTACAATCGATATGGAGTTGTACATCCAGAAAAGTCCGAGGAATACGTGATCCCAACCAGAGACTTGACAGGTACCGCCACGACCGGGGCCGTCGCAAGGGAAGCGGAAGCCCAAGTTTGCCTTGTCTGGAATCAGACGAGAGCTACGGGCGTACAGCACACCTTTGAGCAGAATTAGGACGGTGACGTGAATGGTGAAAGCGTGAATGTGGTGAATTAGGAAGTCCGCTGTGCCCAAAACAATGGGTGCAGCTGCCACTTTACCGCCAACAGCCAAGACACCGCCGCCAAAGACATAGCTAACTGGTTCTAGGGCATTGGGTGCAGTTGTACCAGGAGCCAAGGCGTGGATACCTTGTATCCACTGGGCAAATACTGGCTGCAATTGAATCCCTGTATCAGAGAACAAGTCTTGAGGACGACCCAATGCACGCATTGTGTCGTTGTGGATGTAAAGTCCAAAGCTATGGAAACCGAGGAAAATACACACCCAGTTCAGGTGAGAAATAATCGCGTCACGATGACGAATCACCCGATCCAGCAAGTTGTTTTGATTCACAACTGGATCGTAATCCCGCACCATGAAGATCGCAGCGTGAGCTGCTCCACCAACAATCAAGAAACCACCGATCCAAATATGGTGAGTGAATATGCACAACTGCGTAGCGTAATCAGTTGCCAAATATGGATAGGGGGGCATCGCGTACATGTGATGCGCGATGATGATGGTCAGCGAACCCAAGAAGGCCAGGTTAGTAGCCAACTGAGCGTGCCAAGATGTGGTCAGGTTTTCGTAGAGACCTTTGTGACCTTCACCAGTGAAAGGACCTTTGTGGTTTTCGAGGATCTCTTTAATGCTGTGACCAATACCCCAGTTGGTACGGTACTGATGACCAGCAACGATAAAGAGAACTGCGATCGCTAAGTGGTGATGAGAAATATCAGTCAACCACAAGCCGCCTGTTACCGGGTTCAGACCGCCCTTGAAGGTTAGGAAGTCAGCATACTGACCCCAGTTCAAGGTGAAGAAAGGTGCTAAACCAGCTGCAAAGCCAGGGTACAGTTCGGTCAACAAGTCTTTGTTCAAGATGAACTCGTGGGGCAGGGGTATGTCTTTGAGAGCAACGCCTGCATCCAAAAGCTTGTTGGTCGGTGCGGACACGTGGATTAAGTGACCTGCCCATCCCAAGGAACCACAACCTAGCAGTACTTGCAAGTGGTGATTCAACATTGATTCCACATTCTGGAACCATTCCAGTTTGGGAGCGCGTTTGTGGTAGTGGAACCAGCCGGCAAATAAGAATAAGCCTGCTAATACCAATCCACCAATCGCTGTGCAGTAAAGCTGGAAGGAGTTTGTGATTCCCCAGCCACGCCATACTTGGAACAAACCGGAGGTGATTTGAATACCGTGGAAACCACCGCCAACATCACCGTTTAGAATGTCTTGTCCGACAATGGGCCAAACGACTTGAGCGCTAGGCTTAACGTTTAACGGGTCACTTAGCCAAGCTTCGTAGTTAGAAAACTTCGCGCCGTGGAAAATCATCCCACTCAACCAGATTGTCACTACTGCCAAGTGGCCGAAGTGGGCTGAGAATATCTTGCGGGAGATGTCTTCTAAATCGCTTGTATGTGTATCAAAATCATGGGCGAGTGCGTGCAGGTTCCAAATCCATGTGGTGGTTTTGGGACCTCTGGCTAAGGATCTGTCAAAGTGTCCAGGTTGCGCCCATCTCTCGAATGAGGTTGGAACTGGATCGTTATCGACGATTACTCTTGCCTTTTTTTCCTCTCGCTCCGGAGGACTTATTGTCATTCGACCTCCTCTCTTGATAAGGAATGAGGAATCATGTATACCACAAAATGAACCATTACCGCATACTCCAGAATTTTACTGAAGCCGCGATCAAGACCCGATGTGGAGAGTTGTTTCTCGTTGAATTATAGAGTCTTCACTTGTACATTGTTGGAGATATTTTAACAATAATTCAAACTTGCTCAAATATTGCTGAAATTCATGCCTTAACTGGCTTTTAACTTCAAACTTTTTGTCCAAAAGTCAATAGTTTAGCTATTTAATTTACAAAGAATAACAATTCGTAAAATTTATGGTTTGGCTGTATGTAACCGATGTCCCAACTTTTACTGCTATTACTCATGAATATTTATGTCATATTTCAATTTTTGCAAGTAAAACGCTGTAGTGATTATGATTTATTTTAAAATTTTATGAGAATACCAAGGAAAACTTATGTGATGTGAGGCAGATTTCACCTTTTGTTTGGGCTATAGTTCCAGATGGACAGTTTGAGCCAAAATAATCTGTCAATTGTCGAAGACTATCACTGGATGCAACGCATGAACTCGTGGCAGAAAAGGGTGTTAGAGAAGCTCCTCCCTCAGAGGTTCCCGATTCTCAGGTGGGTAATGATATTAGTGCTGGTATTAAGCTTGACTAGTTGCGGAGAGAAAGCCGACAGCCAGGAAATATCTACTGGCTATAAAGAAAACTCCCCAAAGATTTCTCAAATTTCAAAGCAATTTTCGGAAGTTTCCCCTCCATCTGTTATTCAAGAACTGCGTCCAATTTTGGAAGTTTATCAGCCACAAGTGACAATTGTTACTCCAAAATTTGATGAAGTTCTTCAAGACAACAAAGTTACAGCCAGTTTTCAGGTTAAGGATCTACCAATATTTAAAGACCCACAATTACAACTCGGGCCACATTTACACGTAATTCTGGATAATCAACCTTATATACCTGTTTACGACCTGAATCAGCCCTTAGTTTTGCCAGACTTGTCTCCAGGTAGTCATACCCTGCGCGTCTTTGCCTCTCGTCCTTGGCATGAAAGCTTTAAGAATGAAGGTGCTTATGCCCAAACAACGTTTCACGTCTTCACCAAAACCGACGACAACACCCCAGATTCTAAATTACCCCTATTAACTTACAGCCGTCCTCAAAGCAGCTACGGAGCAGAACCAATCTTACTAGACTTTTACCTAACTAATGCTCCTCTGCATCTCGTTGGTAAGGAAAACCCCAACGACGAGTTCAGTGATTGGCGCATCCGCTCCACTATTAATGGTGAAAGCTTTATTTTTGATCGCTGGCAAGCAGTTTACCTTAAAGGCTTCCGTCCAGGGAAAAACTGGGTAAAGCTGGAATTTCTCGATAATCAAGGAAATGCTGTCAAAAATGCTTTCAATACTACAGTTAGATTGATTGACTACCAGCCAAAGGGCAAAGACACGCTGTCGAGAATTGTCAGAGGAGAACTCACAGCAGCTGAGGTGCGCGCTATTGTAGACCCAAATTATAAACTTGCACCTAAACCCACACCCACACCTTCTGTTGAACAAACACCCCAAATACAACCCAAGATAGAAAAACAGCCTATTCCTGAAACTGAAATTCCAGAACAATCCAAAACACAGCCAGAAAAACCAAAATTAGAAGTTCCAATGGCTGCACCATCTCCCAGCTTGTCCCCAACGTCACCAGAAATTATTGAGTCCCCAGTATCAGAACCACAGCCAGAGGTAACACCAACTCCTAAATCAACGCCGTTACCCGAAAAAGTAACGCCTCAGCCAACAAAACCTAAATTTGGTGGATTTTTTAACCGTGGGGCTGGTAAAGTTCCCACCCCACAAGTAACAATTGCACCATCTCCTAGTTTGCCGCCTACACTGCCAGAGATTATTGAGTCTCCTGCACCAGAAATTATTACCCCAACACCAGAACCACAGCCAGAGGTAACACCAACTCCTGAATCTACACCGTTACCCGAAAAAGTAACACCTCAGCCAAAAAAATCTATATTTGGTGGATTTTTTAATCGTCTAACGAGTAAGACACCTACTCCACAAGTAACAATTGCACCATCTCCTAGTTCGTCACCCACACTGCCAGAGATTATTAAGTCTCCTATTCCAAAAATAATTACGCCACCAGCAGAACCAGAGACAGAGGTAACGCCAAATTCTGAATCTACGCCGTTATCTAAAACAACCGCTCCCGATCCAGAAAAACCAGAATTAACCAAAAATACTCAACTGTAACTCTTGCGCTAAAACTTCAACCAATGCGATCGCTCCTACAGGATTTCCGATATTATCCAATCCAGGACTGTAACAGGCGATCGCTCCCTCACCTGGTACTATTGCTACAAGTCCACCACCAATCCCTGATTTCATCGGTAAACCAATTCTGACTGCAAACTGAGCAGAAGCTTCATACAGTCCACAAGTTAACATTACAGCATTGACAATTCGGCGGTTTTGTGGTGATATAGAGATATTTTCAAAAGCTAAGAGTTTTCCTAACAGGGCTAAATCTTCAACTTGCCCAGAAATACAGCATATTTGCTCGTAAGTGTCAAGTGCTGTTTCAATATTTTCGAGATGATCGGCTTGAGTGAGATAATTAGCGATCGCTTCATTAGCTGTTGAACGGGTTAATCGCACTGAAGCCAGCATTTTCTCATCTAAACTTAGTTGGCAACCTGCTAATTGGTTAAGCCATTGACAAAATAAGAGAGTGCGATGATTAGCGTCCTTTCCTGGTAACTTATCAGACAGGGTAATTGCCCCACTATTAATCATCGGGTTACGGGGATGACCGCGATCGCTAATTAATTGTTCTAAAGAATTGAAGGGTGCATTTGATGGTTCTACCCCAACCCAACCGAAAACCTTTTCTGCTCCTAGATGTTCTAGCAAATAAAGTAGAGAAAATGTCTTAATCACGCTCATTAACGGGAAGACACAAGCGGTATCCCCAAAGCTGATATTTTTCCCCGATTCACAGCAGATGTGAACTGCAAACCAAGCAGAATCAGCCAAAGCTAATAGCGGAATGCGATCGGCAACTTGCCCTCGTTCAACTTGGGTTTTAGCTAGCTGCACCCAGGCTGATAACTTCGTAGTAGTTAGTTGTTCAAGTCCTTTCAAAGTGTAAACTTTTTAACAATTTATTTTTTAAACGGCAACTAACAGTATAGTCTGATATTAATAGCTGAATTTACCCCTAAGTGGTTACGCAAAATTAAATTATTTATGTCATTGCAGGCGGAATGAAATGTAACATCTCGTAGAGAAACAATTCCAAAGCGTAAGCGAATTGCCTCATTTTGCTTCGCTTCATTCACAATGACAAATGTATACAGCGTTTCCTAAGCAACTAAGGTACACCTAAATCTTTTCTAACAAAATAAGCAGCTTTAAAAAGGTACCTCGCCAGGTCAGGAACCACCGTATTTAATTTTACACTACTACTTATCACACCTCAGCATTGTTTATAAACAACAGAACTGTATTGGAGGTAGGTTTGTGAAATTATCTAAACTGTCTAAAATTCTAGGTTTAACAACAGCATTTGCAATTGCATCACAAGCTACGTTGCTGATTCAACAAAACAAGGCTCTAGCGGTTACTAGTATATCTGTTACTAGTATATCTATCGTTACATCTCTTACATCTATCCTTAATACAGGCGAATACTTATTTGCTGCCACTAATCAATACTTGATTTCGCCTAATGGGGTATATAAAGCTATCCAGCAATCTGATGGAAACTTTGTTCTTTATGCTAACAGTACTCCTCTGTGGGCATCAAACGTTCTTGACACATCAGTTTACTACACCCTCATGCAAACCGACTGTAATTTAGTCAGTTATAATTACAGTGGAAACCCTGTGTGGACAAGTAATACAGCTGGGTTTGGTTCTAATTGTCGTCTCGAAGTTCAAGATGATGGAAACTTGGTAATTTATAGAGGTGATAATGTTCCTGTATGGTCAACAAATACCAACAGATGAGCTACCTTGTATATACCATTTCTTTATGAAGCTGTATAGAAATAACGCCACCGCCTGCGGCATCTCCTTGATGCTTTGAGAGGAATGAAAGTAGCGTTTATGAAATACTTTGAGACTTTTAAAACATCTTTTTAACTCGACTTTATCCAAAATTAAAAACTTGGTTCTCCTTAATAGAGTAAAAACCCTAACTTTTTAGCAAAAACTTTTTCTAAGTCACTGATTCACGGTGAAATATAAAAAGTAAAAATAATATTCCATATAGGTTTTAGCATTAGCGTTAGTGTAACGACTCCGCAGGAGTATCGCGTTGCTAGAAAATGGATAAAGTCGAGCTTAATTACGAATTACAAATTAGTATGATTCCCCGTGTCAGAGCGCCAGAATTACCGCAAAATTACTTTTGGCTCAATACCGATAAACCATTGTCTCTTAAACAACTTAAGGGTAGAGTCGTAATTTTAGACTTTTGGACATACTGCTGTATCAACTGTCTGCATATTCTGCCAAACCTGAAATATTTAGAACAAAAATATAAAGATAGTCTTACTATTATCGGCGTTCACTCTGCCAAATTTGATAACGAAAAAGAAACAGAAAATATTCGCCAAGCCATCCTGCGATATGACATTGAACATCCAGTTGTAGTTGACAGCGGTTTTCGGATTTGGGAAGAGTATGCTGTGCGTGCTTGGCCTACGTTAATAATTATCGATCCAGAAGGTTACGTGATTGGCCAAATTTCTGGTGAAGGAAACCGTGACACCTTAGATGAGTTGATTCAAAAGTTAATTCAGCAACACCAAGACAAAGGCACAATTAATTTCCAAGAAATCAGCTTAACTTTAGAAAAACAGCACCAACCATTAATTACACCTTTAGCTTTTCCTGGTAAAGTTATAGCTACTCAAGCAGGTTTGTTTATCGCTGACTCTGGACATCACCGCCTGATTATGAGTAGCTTTGATGGGGAAATTTTACAGTTAATTGGGACTGGAAAATCTGGCTTAACCGATGGTGCTTTTAACGAAGCGCAATTCTTTGCACCGCAAGGAATGGCTTATGATGCCGAAAATCAGATTCTTTACGTTGCTGATACAGAAAATCATGCGCTGCGGCGAGTTGATTTCAAGCGCCAAGTAGTTGAAACTATTGCGGGAACTGGCGAACAAAGTTGCAATATCCATCCTCATGGAGGTGCTGGTTTAGAAACCTCACTGAATTCCCCTTGGGATTTAGTGAAAGTGGAAAATACCTTATTTATTGCAATGGCTGGGCCACATCAAATTTGGCAAATGGATTTAGAAACTGGCATCATCAAAACTTATGCTGGTACTGGTGCAGAAGCGTGTATTGATGGTTCACTTACTGAATCTGCCTTTGCCCAACCTAGTGGTATTACTAATAATGGGCAAGAATTATATATTGCTGACAGTGAAGTTAGTTCAATTCGCGGTGTGGGAATTGTAGAACCGTATCAAGTAAGAACTGTTTGCGGTAGTGGCGGTTTATTTGGTTTTGGTGATGTAGATGGACAAGGTGAAGATGTCCGTTTACAACACTGTTTAGGAGTGGAATACGCGCAGAATTTTTTGTGGGTGGCAGATACTTATAACCATAAAATTAAATTAGTTAGCCCCAGTGGGAATTGTCAAACAGTTTTGGGAGATGGTTCTGCGGGTTTACAAGATGGTCAAGGTAAGAACACTCGTTTTTTTGAACCTTCGGGATTGAGTGCTATAAATTCATATCTATATATCGCCGATACCAATAATCATGCTATCCGGCGTGTAGATTTGAATACTCTTGAGGTGACAACCCTGGAGTTTCTTGGCTTGTGTGCGCCGGATGTTTGTATTCCGCCTAATTTATAGGATGACAAACTCATGCGGGGATGAAAATAAAAACTCTGCATGTGGGCGTGATATTTTAAAGATATGTATGAACAAAGTACAGTACAACAATATTGAAGTTAATAATGTTAAAAATTATAAATTATATTGACTTACACTATGCATAAATAATAAAGTAAACATCGCTTTTGCAAAATTGCTATGAAAAACTTAGTCAAACAATTAATAATATTTGTTAGTACAGTAGTTGTATTGACAAGTTGTTCTAATAGTACTTTAGAACGATTTAATCTAAGTACATTTTTAAATTACAGTATTGAACTTCGTAATTTTTCAATATTATGGTTTTTACCAGCTTTTCTCCTTTCGATTGATCATGATGAAATGAAAAGGGGATATAGTTCTAGTGGTGAAACTGTTTTTGTACCAACAGGCAATAAAATAAAAGGAAGTCCTGAATTTGGTCTTTTCTGGCTAATACATTGGCCTTTTATTGGTTTGTACTTTTTTTATTTTTTACAACAAAACACGATACCATTTTTAACTGAATATAAAAATATTAATTTTTTCTTATATTACTTTGTTGTGCCTATCTGTATACTTATTATATCTATAGTATTGCAAGGGTTACTCACAGCTATATTAAAAGAAAATTTAGTAATGACTCTTTATACAATTCTTTGGTCTATACCAGTTGTAAATTTAATTGGTTGGATTTTATATTACGTGATAAATTTTTCTTTACAATTTATTTCTTATATTTTTTCATGGTTTTTTGCTAAATAAATAATTAATATAGAATTACTATTTTTAAATGAAGATATGGTAGCCGACAGAATATCATTATCTTATTCGGATACTGTTAGAAAAATTCAAGAGATGATAGACCAAAATATATCATTAGACTCACTCGATAAGCGCGTCTCAGATAAACTTAAACTACTGAGGCATCCAGAATTATAACTTGAAAGACTTTACAAATTTAGAAGATTTCCTGAAAATATTACAAGACGCAGAAATTCCTAAATGTTCTATGAAGATCATACTCCACATCACCAAACGCCAACAATGGGAACAAGCAAAAAATCTTGGTACATATCGCGCTGATTCGTTAGATAGTGAAGGTTTTATACATTGTTCAAAATCAACGCAAATACTCAAGGTTGCAAAGAGGTTTTTTGATAATCAAAAAGAATTGGTACTACTTTTTATTGATTCTGATAAAGTACAAGCTGAAATTCGCTATGAACCTGCTGAGATAGGGGAATTATTTCCTCATATTTATGGAGAGTTAAATATTGATGCTGTGTATCAAGTGATTGATTTTGAAGCTGGGGAAGATGGTTTATTTGAGTTGCCGCAAGAAGTTATAGATTTAGAATAACGTAGACGCTTCGGCTTGCCGCAGGCTACCGCAGAGGCGCAGAGGACACAGAGGAGGAGAGATAGAGAGAATTTAAGCGTTCGCCCTTGGCGTTGGCGAAGCCATCGCTTTTTGGTTAGAGCATTTGCTACATCTCAAATTTGAGTAAAAATGAAGTTATTTAACAACTAAAATCCTATGGTTACTCTTGAACTCAGACAAATTCGAGTTCCACCAGGGCAAAGAATAATACTGGAAGATGTGAGTTGGCAAGTATTTGAAGCAATTCTCAACGAGTTAGGGGAACATCGCAGGAGCCGAGTAGCATACAGCCAAGGAACTTTAGAAATTATGGCTCCATTACCAGAACACGAACGATCTAAGGTAATTATCGGAGACTTGGTGAAAGCTTTGTTAGATGAACTCAATCTGAATTGGGAGTCTTTAGGTTCAACCACCTTTAAGCGAAAAGATATAAGTGCAGGTATCGAACCAGATAATTGTTTTTATATTCAAAATTATAAGCTAATGATTGGCAAAGACAGGATTGATCTAACTATTGATCCTCCTCCTGATTTAGCAATTGAAATTGATGTCACCTCTAAAACCCAAATTAGTGCTTATCAGGCGTTGAAAGTACCTGAAATTTGGCGATATGAAAGCAAAAACCTAGAAATTAGCTTGCTGCAAGGTGAGCAATATGTTAAGTCTCTTATCAGCCCCACATTCCCTACTTTTTCTATTACAGAACTTATTCCTCGGTTTGTGGAAATGGGGCGAACTATAGGAATGAGTTCAGCACTTAGAGCGTTTCGATAATCGATAAGAGAACAAATACAAGACAGCTAAGGTAATAAAATTCGCGGGTACACAAATTCTCGTTCGCTAATGTAAAATCAAGGTTTTGCCTGGGTAGAAGCGATTTATAACGCCCTTTTAAAGCATTTCGCGCTTTACTTAAAGAACGGGAATTAATCTAGAGCAATTGTGACCGAATTTAATTTACAAATCCAAGAAAATAGCGATCGCTCCGCCAACGCCAAGGGCGAACGCTTCTCAACTCCACTGGAAGATGCTTTACCTAGCTTGCTTCCCCTTAAGAGTACAATACACTGCGTCAACACCAAAGGCGATCGCCTCGACCGTTACCTTTCTCAAGAATTACCAGACTTATCACGTTCTCGCATCCAACAGTTAATCGAACAGGGTAATGTCCAACTTAACGATCGAGTCTGTACCTCCAAGAAGATCAATGTCAAGGTAGGCGATCGCATCACTCTCGAAATACCAGAAGTTCAACCTTTAGAACTGCAAGCAGAAGACATCCCCTTAGATATCCTTTACGAAGACGATCAGTTACTTATTCTCAATAAACCCGCAGGTTTAGTTGTCCATCCTGCGCCCGGCCATCCAGATGGTACTTTAGTAAATGCTCTATTGGCTCACTGTCCTAATTTACCAGGAATTGGCGGAGTTCAGCGTCCAGGAATCGTCCATCGATTGGATAAGGATACAACAGGAGCGATCGCGATCGCTAAAACAGATATTGCCCATCATCATCTACAAGCACAACTGAAAGCAAAAACTGCACGGAGAGAATACTTGGGCATAGTTTACGGTGCGCCAAAAACTGAAAGTGGCACTATCGACTTGCCAATTGGTCGCCATCCCCAAGACCGGAAAAAAATGGCTGTTATGCCTGTTGAACAAGGCGGACGAGTTGCCGTCACTCACTGGAAAATATTAGAACGCCTTGGTAACTTCACCTTAATTCACTTTCAATTAGAAACTGGACGCACCCATCAAATTCGTGTCCACAGCAGCAAAATTGGTCATCCCATTGTCGGCGACCCAGTTTATAGTTCTGGCCATTCAGTGGGAGTAAATTTACCTGGTCAAGCATTACACGCTTGGCGACTCAAATTGCAGCATCCCCTATCTGAAGAGTGGATTGAAGTGACAGCTACTCCTCCCGCTCACTTTACAAAACTTTTAGAGATGCTAAAAAGACGAACTACACTTTAACCTCATTCACGCCTGAAACTACTATGTTAAATTCATTTTGATGGTTAGAAGACGCGATTTATCGCCGTCTCTACAAGAAATTTATCCGTCAATTAGTTCTTGACAACATAGTAATACTACCCCCGTTTTAAACACATTGAGCATTGATAAAAACCATACGCAATGCCCATTAACAACTAGCGTGCATTAGACATGGGATAGAGTTTGTTTCACTTAGTTATATCTAAATAAAACTCCTACATAACCCAAGACTTATGCACGCTATAAAACGAGCGAATGGATGTACTAGCCAGCCACCGACCAAAAATTGTTATTTAATTCCTGCCAGTTGCCGATAAGGTACAGACTTTTCGATATCGATGTTGTATGGCGAGATCCGTTGTGGAGCATTGCCAGTTGCATTGATATTTTGTGCCATACCCAGGAATAGAGATGGATCTCCAGCCTTTGCTTTTTGCTCTTGTGGAAGGAATCTGCGTACTTCGACCTGCCAAATGATTTGGGGGAAACCCAATTTGGCGCGGTGATAATCTTCGTATCGCGGAGATTTGATGTTGAATGGCAACTCACCCGCAGATTGGGATGGCAGTATCCGACGGCGCTGATAAGGCACTGTGGAATATCCAAAATTGCTCAGATACTCTTCAGTATTGAGCACTTCATCAATAAAGCCTACAATCCCTTTGGTTGCGACTACAATTGACCAAGCGATTTTTTCCCGCTCGTTGTATGGATCGCGTCCTAGAACCCGCTGAATTACTTGCTCAACAAAGCGATAATTATTGTTGAGATCGTAGAAGCTTTTCTTAAAGGTATTGGAAAGGACTAACCCACGAATAAAGTCCCGTACTGTAATTTGTCCATTACGGAGTTGAGACTCTAAATATGTTTCGCGATCGGCAGCAAAGGCATAAAAGAAGATTTGACGATATGCTGCTTCAATCAGATCGCCTAAATCTGACGGAGAAAGTATATTGTCTGTAGTGAAAATCCTGGGTTGTTCATCACCAGGTACTTCGTATCCAGCTACACGCTGATTTTGACTTGAAGGTTCATATTCTAACAGAGGAAGTGGCACTCTAAAGCCTCCATGTTCTTAATTAAAGTTAACAACTTTTAATCACATATTAAGGGAGTAGTTGTATCAGAACTTCAGATTCTGATAAAATTTCACGAAACTTAACTAAGGGGATTTTAAGTATTCGTAGGATAAATGATTAGGCTGCTGGATTCAACCCATAGCTAAATTAATAAATAGGAAGTTGATCTGCCAGCTTAATAACTACGTAAATGACTAAAAAATTTTATTCACATATTTTAGATTAGGAGATTCAGTTTCACCTTTTTGAACTGAAGCAATAATTTTTAACATTTAGTAAAACAAATTAATGGAGCATTGGGCATAAGGGGCAGAGGGAAAAATTTACTGCAACTTCCTCTGCTCCCCTGCTCCCCTGTTCCCCTGCTCCCCTGCCTCCTGCCTCCCTCAGCAACCTATCCAAAACTCCAGGGGATCTATGGTTGATTTACAGTAAGGCCAACTACGCAAAGTTGCTTCCATTCCTTCTTCCCAGGAGGGCGGTTCCAATCCCAGTCCTAAGCATAGATGAGATAGGATGCTAGCAAATTGCTCATTGTGACCAAACTCTCCTAGATGGGCATGGGCGTATTCATGGACGACTACACCAAACCAATCTCTAGGTGCAACTCGACCAACATCTACCAGAATAGTGATTGGGTTTGTGAGAATGTTGCACAGCCCATCTATACCGAAGGATTGAGCTATAGGGACTGCAAAAATTTGGATTTGGCGACGCTCTTGGGGATGAAAGCACTCATGACAAACTTCCAGATAGGCGTTGATCTGAGCGTTGACGACGTTAATATTCTCGCCGATCCAAGTGCAAATGGGGATGCGATCGCGCAGGTTATCAAACACATCCACCATACCCGGTTCTAGGGCAAGTCCCTGTACCAGACGCAGATAATCTTGCCCACGAGTAAAAGCATCGCTCTGCTTGAGATAATTCACCAGCCCAAAACTGAATAAAACTGTCTTTTTTCCAGAACATCCGTCCCAAGTTTTTCTGTTACTCCTTCTGGGCTGGAAACCTCAACAGAAGTTTCAATGCGGCTTTCACTACAAAATGATGCGGTGCTAAAGCCACCAAACCGTTTGACTGTACTGGTTCTTAGTCGCATATTTGGGCTGGCGAACCAGAATCGCTCAATGGAACTCATTGTTTCGTATTCGGTTGTTAACACTAGTCCATCTTCATCATCCATGTGAAAAAGACCGACTACAGGTACTATTTCGGCGTAACCTCTTTCGCGGAGTAATTTACCTTGCCTTGGGTTATCGCCATCAGGCACGATCGCAAATATAGTTTTCCCCTGATGATTCTCTTCACCCTCTCGATCCCAGGCCATTGTTCCTAGCCAACGCACACGCGAACCACCGACTGAAAGGCTGGGGTCAATCTCATGATACTGGCACAGTTCAATGATTTCTGGATGATCGGCATCGAGAGTTTCTACCTGTATATCCGATTCTCCTATCTCTGAGCGCTTGAACGCCAGATGATGAGTTGCACGTTGCGATCGCCACTTACCAGCACTTAGCTGAAAAAATTCCATTGCGTCTATCAATCTTCTGACTCCTACTTATTGCTCCTGCGGATGATGTTTTACGAGTTCTTTCTTTTTAGAGTAGTTGGTATATAAACATTCTAAACATTACAGCGATTAGCGGCCAGCTTCAATAAACACCCTAAAGAAGGATATGTAGAGGTGTTGTCATCCAATTGTAAACTTTTATGAGTGTGATTTCTTATAGCTTGACAATGTAGACATTTTAATATCCAAGTGCTAGACTAATAGAAAGCGATCGTCTTCCACTAACAACAAATACCTTTCGATTCAATCAATCACAGGAGTGAATGATGGACTTTCCAGTCGAATTAACTTTAGAACAACAGTTTCGCTTACAAAATTTAAAAGACCAGGTAAAAAGTTTGAGTCAACAAGAGGCTCAAGAATTTTTACTAGAAGTTTTACGGCAGATGATGGTAAAAGATAATTTGGTCAAACATCTGTTAAAACAAGCTTGATCGAGTAAAAAACAAAATTTTTCCTTAAGACTTACGCAATGGCAAAGTTCCACAAAATTGCGTAAGTCTTAATTTTTGGGCATTGGGCAAGGCATTTGCTGAACAACCTACCAGCAGACTTGTTGCGTTTGACTAAAGATTGCGGGATTTTGTCGAGCTATTTGCATCACCAAGGAACGGGAACAAGCGTTTTCGGCAATTCGGGATGCAATTGCTACTGGCGTTAGAGATTTTCGGCGTTGCTTTTAGGCATGACTGGGCTAAGGTTGGGGGTTAAGTCTCTATTAGACCTCTTGCAAAAAGCACTTTTGCAAGAGGGGGAAAAGGGTAAAGGTTAAAGGGAAAGGGGACAATACAGAACCTTTCCCCTTTCCCTTTAACCTTTTCCCGACTTATGCAAGAAGTCTATTGGACTCAACACAGAAGCGCTATATCCTCCATACCTAAAATAAATATTACAGATTGTTACTTTGTCTCTCATAGTAAAGACTAGGGTACTGTCGATCCCCTATGTTTTTGTTTGGCTACTCACAGTTAACCTGATCGAGAACACGCCAAAAATAATATCCGCCATTTGTGAATATTAAGGAGAACTCATGGTTCTTGATGCTTTTTCCAGAGCTGTAATTGCGGCTGATGCCAAAACCGCTCCTATCGGTGGTGCTGACTTGGCAGCCCTGAAGTCTTTCATCGCTGAAGGCAACAAGCGCCTTGATGCAGTGAATGCGATCGCCAGCAACGCTAGCTGCGCGGTTTCTGATGCTATTGCTGGGATTGCTTGTGAAAATACAGGTTTGCTACAAGCTGGTGGTAACTTGTATCCCACTCGCCGGATGGCTGCTTGCTTGCGTGATGCTGAAATCGTTCTGCGCTATGTAACCTACGCTTTATTGGCTGGTGATTCTTCCGTATTAGACGATCGTGCTTTGAACGGTTTGAAAGAAACCTACACAGCTTTGGGCGTGCCCACTGGCTCTTCTGTACGGGCTTTCCAAATCCTGAAGGCTATCAGCGTCGCTCACATCACCAACACCAACACTGAAGCTAACGCTGGTAAAAAGTTCCGTAAACAAGAAGTTGTTCAAGGCGACTGCTCTGCTCTAGCTGCTGAAGCTGCTAGCTACTTCGATCGCGTAATTTCTGCTTTGAGCTAATCGCTCATGGCTAAAGGCTGTTAGCCAAGCAAACTGAAATTAAAACTCGATCAAATCTAACCTGGAGTATAAAAAGCAATGAAATCAGTTATCACTACAGTTATTGGATCTGCTGATGCAGCAGGTCGTTTTCCCAGCAGTTCCGATCTAGAATCCGTTCAAGGTAGCATTCAGCGTGCTAATGCTCGTCTAGAAGCTGCTGAAAAGCTAGCTTCTGGTATCGATAACGTAGCTAAGGAAGGTTATGATGCTGCCTTCAAGAAATATCCTTACCTGAGCCAAGATGGTGAAGCTGGCGACACTCAAGTTAAGAAAGACAAGTGCCTCCGCGACATCAAGCACTACTTACGCTTGATCAACTACAGCTTAGTTGTGGGCGGCACTGGTCCTTTGGATGAGTGGGGTATTGCAGGTGCTCGTGAAGTTTATCGCTCTTTGGGTCTGCCCACCGCTCCCTACGTTACCGCGTTGACTTATACTCGCGATCGCGCTTGCTCTCCTCGCGACTTGTCTCCTCAAGCGTTAGTTGAGTTCCGCTCTCTTCTTGACTACGTAATCAACTCCCTTTCATAGTAATAGGGATTGACTAGACGTAGACGAGCGATCGTTATACTCTAAAACTCAGGGACTCTCAGTCCGTTGCTTTGCCTGTATCAGGTTGAGTGATTGACCAAGAGTCCCTCTGTTGTTAATAATTCGTAATTAATGATTGGACTTCTTGCAGAAGTGGGGAAAAGGGTAAAGGTATGAAATTTTCCCTTACCCTTTAACCTTTAACCTTTCCCCAACATCTTGGCATTTGTTACTTTTGCAAGATGTCTATTGAATTTGGGGGATTTAAACAGGGAAGTTTTCTTTTATGACAATAGATTCTTTATTTGCACAGTTAAAACACCCCAACCCCAATTTGCGGGAACGAGCCATGTGGGAACTGGCTGATGTCCGTGATGAAAATACCATTCCTCGGCTGATGGGTATTTTAGATGAAGAAGATGTCACCTATCGTCGAGCTGCGGTAAAAGCACTGGGTGCTATTGGTATAGATGCTGTACCGCTACTGGTAGAGTCATTAGTAAATAGTGATAATGTGACCATTCGGGGTAGTTGTGCTAAAGCTTTAGCACAGGTTGCTGCTAATCATCCCGATGTTCCCTTCCCAAATGAGGGCTTACAGGGATTGCAAACAGCGCTCAATGACCAAAATCCCGTTGTTTATATCGCATCAGTAATGGCATTGGGTGAGATTGGTTCTCCCGCCTTTGAGATTTTGACTGAAGCTCTGAAAACAATAGATAATGTTGCCGTGGCTGTGGCGATCGTCAATGCACTCGGTTCGATGGGTGATATCCGAGGGGTAGAAGTACTGACGGCATTGACAAATGATGAATCTATCGATCCGTATGTTCGAGAGTCAGCGGTGAGTGCTTTGCCCCGATTAGATCAAGTGATTAAATATAAGAGAGAGTAGCGATCGCTCTTACAACTACTTTTATTCCCAAGCTTCTTCCTCTAACTGCCTCTCAATTTGAGAAATCGCCAACTTCATCACTGCCTGAACCCCCGCTTCTTCTTCCTCAGTTAATGCGGCTTGCAGGGGTTCTAAAGCAGCAGCGTCGCCAATCTTCATCAATGCCAAAGCTGATGCTTTTCGAGTTTCCCAATCGGGATGATGTAGTAATTCAACAAGGCTAGGAATTGCCGAGCGATAGGTGAGACTACCCAAAGCTGCTGCGGCTTCACACCTGACAATTTCAGATGGATCGTTGAGGGCATTAATTAAAATATTAAATGCTCCTTCTTGAGTGCCTTCTTGAGCAATTTTAGCGATCGCACCCACCACCGCAGCCCGAACTTCAGCCGAGTCGGAGTTGATCTCTCGATATAAATGCTCCTTCGCTTCTGCCCCAATAAATCCTAACGCCCATACTGCATGACCTTTGGCACTTTCTGGATACTCGGTTGACGCTAAGATTTTCAGCAATGCTGGTACAGCTGCTTCACCTATTTTGGCCAGCCCCCCTACCGACGAGGTTTTGACCACCATATCTTCATCATTTAAGAGGGCATTGACCAAAGTGGGAACTGCGATCGGGTCAGCGATCAATGTCAAGGTTTTAGCGCTGGCTCTCCGCACAACTGGGTTGGGATGATTTGCCACAGCTTCCATCAATAAAGGGGTTGCTGGTTTGCCGATTTTACCCAAAGCCTCTGCAAAACTCAACCTAACCATGCCCCGTGAGTCTCCCATACTCTCAACCATCCGCTTTAGTAGCTCTTGGTCATCGGAGTTAAAGGTATTTAAGCTTAATTGCTCGCTCACCGCTTTAAATAAAGCGTCAGTTTCTGCATGGGACAGATTTAACGAATCTGCCCCGGATTGAGTTTCGGAGTTGAGCATATAATCTCTAGCTAAATTATCAAGACAAATGACTAGTTACTGCCACTCAGGGCAGCCTGCTGATTACGGAGTTCCTGGAGGGCAGAATCAATCTTGGCAAGCTCAGGCTCTAGTTTTGCCATAACGCTTACTCTCATCAACTTAGCCCGTTTTGCCGTTTCCGTAGTTTCTTGAACTAGACGTTCCCGATATTGCTCAAGTTCTGCAATCACTTCTGCTAAATCTTGAGCGGTTATGTTATTGGCTGTTGTGAGTTTAGAGGTTTCATCCATAAGTTTGGTTTCCTAAATATGTGTTTATATGAATGATGTGCGATTGATGTTCCCAAACATGCTTGTATTTGGTTACTCGCTAAAGACTAACATTTAGCTGTTACATAAAACTGAACAATTAGCAAGAGACAACTGAACTAATAGCTGACAAATGCATATATTATGATCTTCTCAGATCGCGTTACCACTGGTAAAGTTTTTTGACGTAAATCTTCAAAAGTTTAACCCAACTACATTCTGGAAAAAGATCGTGGAAACGACAAGAAACAACCCACTAGATATACGTCATATTAGTCCCACAGTAAGAGAGCTAATTAAGCAATACGCTGCTGTAAATAACTGTACGCAGGCGGAAATGCTAGAGCGTATTGTTTTAGAGTGGAACACTCAACAAAGTGACAGCGAACGACCATCAGGAGATGAGGATGAATAGCTTTTTTGTACAGTTTTTTTGAGGGCGATGATGCGGTTTTTTGGTTTGTTTGGCTCTACCTCGGCCAAACTTTGTTATTTTGGACTCGCCCCATCTAGGCTTCATCTTCCCAGTCCCCAATCACTAGTAGCCAGTCCCTAGTACGATAGTAAAAGTGACTTCAAAGCAATTATCCAAGAGCCATTTATAGATCAATGGATAAACGTTTTTTTAAAATGTTTGGGTTGACAGAAGAAGAAGCGATCGCAATTATCGATACACCATTAGAACAACTCGAAGACGCTTCTGATAAGTATATTGCTGTTTCCCATTTAATTAACTTCCCAACTGAGCAATCGATCGCGGCTTTGGTGCGGGCGATTGAAACTAGTAACCCTGATGAGTTAGACCACCGAATTGTCCGACGCAAAGCTGTGGAAAGTCTGGGGCGATTGCAGGCGCAATCAGCTTTACCTGTAATTCGGCAGTGCCTTAAAGATGATGATATTTATACTGTTGAAAATACCGTGTGGGCAATCGGGGAAATTGGCACTAAAGAGCCAGAAATTCTCGAAGAGGTAGCACAACTGCTTGATAAACCAGGTCAAATCTATCGAGTCATTATTCACACTTTAGCTAACGCTGACTATCAGCCGTCCCTAGAACGTGTACGGAAGTTTACCCAAATTGAGGATGAACCTACCCGTAGTGCGGCGATCGCTACAGTTTGTCGCTTCACGGGTGATTATTCCCAAATTACTGAGGTGATGGCGCTGCTGCAAAGTTCTAGCGTCAATGCACGACGCGGTTCTATTCAAGACCTGATTGATTCCCGCTACTACAAAGCCATCCCAGAAATTGCTCGTTGTCCAGTATCTCTGGTGTTTCGCTTGCGAGGATTGCGGATGCTTTTGGATGCAGGTGTTCCCAGTGGTGAAATTACCTTTACAGAAATTCAACCTTACTTAGAGCAAGTACTCTACGATCGTCCCAATGACCTCGATCTAGTACATGAGTATGATGCTACCCCTGTTCTAGATTTTGTGATTAACGAACTCTACGAAACCGATTTTGGACGTTGCTATTTAGCGACAAAAACCTTACTAGATATCTATCCACAGGAAGCACCAGCAGCACTCTTAACAACTTATGGCGACAAAGCATATAACGACTATGGCGCTCATTATCATGTGATGAAACTTTTCGGCTGGCTAAAATATGCTCCTGCTTACGATTTATTAATAGAAAACCTACACAACCGCGAACCTCAGTTTCAGAAATCTCGTGCGGCGTGTGCGATCGCTCTTGGTGAATTGGGTGATTCACGAGCAATTCCTGAAATCAAAATTTGCCTGAATACACCGATTTGGGATTTGAAATACGCTTGTTTATTAGCGCTAGATCGTTTAGGAGACTCCTCCGGTCGGGAAATTTGCACTAGCGATCGTGATTGGCTAATTAGGGCGAAAGCAACGAGTAATCAATAGCGACTGGAAGTCGCGGCTACACAAACAAAGTCCGCCTCCGCAGACTAAGGAAAAATTGAGGTTTAAACCCACGGAGGCGGTCACTGAGCTTGTCGTTCGCGCAGCGTCTCGTAGAGAAGTGTGGGTTTTGCCTGTGTAGACGCGGTTTCTAACCGCCCTTTTACTTGCTGGTGCTAGTGACTGCTTCGTTTAAAACTAACTTTGGTTCTGGAGTCTCTTCTTCTTCTGGCAAACCGAAAATTGACCTGTACAACTTCACGTACTCCTTAGCAGATTGATACCAACTAAAATCTTCACTCATGCCCCGTTTTTGTAGTTCTTGCCATTGCGGTTTGAAACGGAAGCCTTCCCAAGCTCGGATCATACAAGTGAAAAGGTCTAGCGGTTCATAGCGATCGAAGCAATAACCAGTACCGGCAGCATTTTCAGGATCGTGATGGGTTACGGTGTCCACTAATCCACCTGTGCGGCGGACAATGGGTACAGAACCGTAGCGCAAAGCCATCATTTGACTAATACCGCATGGTTCAAAACGGCTAGGCATCAAGAAGGCATCAGTACCAGCGTAGATCCGGCGAGACAGGGCATCGTTATACAGTAAGTAAGTTGCCATACGTCCGGGGAAACGGGATGCTAATTGCCACATCTGAGTTTCATAGTAGCGATCGCCTGTCCCCAATAGCACAAACTGGGCATCTGTATAAGATAGGAAGCGATCGAGGATTTGCAATATCAAATCAATGCCTTTTTGTTCCACTAATCGGGTAACAATCCCAACAAAAAAGGCTTTGGAATTAACTTCTAATCCTAGTTCTTGTTGCAAAGCAATTTTATTAGCTTTGCGTTTATCTAAAGTATCAGCAGTAAAGGTTTGCTCAATATATTTGTCATTTTCTGGGTTATATACCTCAGTATCAATACCGTTGATAATCCCAGATAATTTACCGCTAATAAAGGACAGCAAACCTTCTAATGTTTCACCGTAAGTAGCTGTCTTGATTTGCTCGGCATAGGTGGGCGAAACTGTATTTACCTTGTTGGCAAATTGTACCGCCGCCGCCATGACGTTGTGTCCTTGCATATACCAGGGACACCAAGTAATTTTTTCTAAATACCAACGCCACGGCCCTTGATAAGCCAGGTTATGGATGGTAAACACTGTGGTGATATCAGGATCTTGGTGCATCCATACGGGAATCATTCCTGTATGCCAATCGTGACAATGGATAATATCTGGCTTCCAGTAATTCCAGGCGAACTCGGCTGCACCATTAGCAAACAATGTAAACCGCCAATCTTCATCATCTCCAGAATAGATGCGGCGCGGCATGAAGGACGGATGTCCAAATAAGTATAAGGGAACATCAGTACCAGGCAGAACACTTTCGTATACTGCGAAGTGCTGGAACATGGCATCTCCCCACCAGATTGGTTCTTGGGGAATTTCCATTTTGTCTGGCAGGAAGCCGTAGTAAGGCAAGAATATCCGCACATCATGCCCCATTTCTCTCAGGACTTTGGGTAATGCCCCGACAACATCACCCATTCCTCCTACTTTCGCAATGGGTGCTGCTTCTGCTGCAACAAATAGAATCCGCATGGTAATTTTTGCTTCCCTGAGTCTATATTGTCAAATTAACTTTCTGAAATCCCGACCAACGCGAATTGTCGCGTCTGGCACATATTTAGTGCAACGGCGATCAATTCTTATCTAATCACATTGGCTTGCCCAATTGCTTAGGAACCGCGCTGAATCACCGCAAAAATTTCTGATAAAATTTCTTGCGCTCCCTGTTGTCGCAACAGTTCTGCTAGTTCTGCGCCTAGTGCTTCGGCGTTATTGGCAAGTCCGGTAACGGTATCTTTGACGAACTTTTGACCATCTACACTGGCGACTATCCCGGTTAAGGTCAAATTCTCACCAGATATTTCTGTATTAACACCGATAGGTACTTGACATCCGCCCTCTAGAGAGCGAAGGAAAGATCGTTCGGCGAGACAGCGATCGCGTGTTTCGGTATGTTCAATTGCTTTGAGTAGAGATAACACTTCACTATCATCAGCACGGCATTCTATCCCCAAAGCTCCTTGTCCAACGGCGTGGAGGGAGATTTCTTTGGGTAAGATTTGATGAACGCGATCGCCCATTCCCAATCTCTCTAATCCTGCTGCTGCCAAAATCAAAGCATCGTATTCGCCTGCATCCAGTTTTGCCAACCGTGTAATCAAGTTTCCCCGCACATCCTTAAAGGTAAAGTGAGGAAAATGATGGCGTAACTGTGCTAACCGCCGTAGAGAAGATGTACCAATTACCGCACCTTCTGGCAACGTATCGATTTGTTTATCTTTGTGCTTTTCATGCACTACTAATGCGTCCGCTGGGTTTTCTCGTTCAGTAATTGCTGCTAACGTTAACCCTTCTGGTAAGTGAGTCGGCAGATCCTTGAGAGAATGAACTGCAAAGTCAATCTCTTGATTGATCATTCCGAGTTCAAGTTCTTTAGTAAAAAGTCCTTTATCGCCAATCTTAGCTAATGCTACATCCAAGATTTTATCGCCTTGGGTAGACATGGTGTGGACTTCAAAAGTGATATCAGGAAAGCTTTTCTGTAGTTGCTCTTGTACCCAGTAGGTTTGAACCAGAGCAAGTTGGCTTTTACGTGAGCCGATCCGAATAGTGCGTGGGGGACTAGAAACAACTGAAGTCATAAAACAATATATCAAAGGAGGCGATAAATTCACTCTCATCTAGACTACCGTAGTCAGGGACTCATGCGAATTTTGGATTTTGGATTTTGGATTTTGGATTACAATTCTTTACCAAAAGCTTGGTTGTGAAATCTCAAATAATAGAATTTTTATGCATTGAGGATATTGCGATCGCCATTGTGAGCGATCGCTACATCCTCAAGTTTCAGCTAGTACCCACCAAATTTTGGGAAATAACCAAATATAGTCAGCAAACTAAACAAGGCAATCAGTGCCAGTGTCGAAGCTAATAGCAATAACACCACATCTCTGTCAGAACTGCGTAAGAAGGTCTGTAAATTAAAAGGCTCAACCTGCTTTCTCGTCAAGGGAAGCGGCAATTTATCGCGATAATCTTCGCCATAACGAGCCATTCTGGCAAAAGGTAATTCCCCTAGAGAGTGTCCTTGTAAAATCCGTCGCCGTTGATAGGGGACTGTATTGTAACCAAAGTTACTCATATACTCCTCGCTATCCACCAAATCGTCGATAAACCTGTGCAGTCCTTTACTAGCTAGGACAATTGACCACGCTAGTTTTTCGCGTTCATTGTAAACCTCACGACCCAATAAGCGCTGTACGCATATCTGCACAAAGCGGTAATTGTTGTTGCTTTCGTAATTGAGTCGCCGAAATGCATCGGATATTGCTAATCCTCGAATGAAATCCCTAACTGTAATTTGACCAGTTCTCAGTTGTGATTCTAGACAGGTTTGGCGGTTGCTATCTAGCATCTGTTGTTCGTGGAAAATCTGGCGATAGGCTGCCTTAATTAAGGCATCGATTTCTAGTGATGATTGCAAATATTCGGCTGTATAAATTTTAGGTTGCTCGTCGCCAAGAATCTCATATCCAGATACACGGTGATTTCGAGATGAAGGGGAATAGCTTAACAAAGGAATAGACATATTAGAGCTATAAATTTGCAGGGATTGGGCATTATGTATGAGGCAAAACAGTTCCATTAGCGAGGCGTTGAGTCAGTTCCGAGTTCTGAAGATTCCCAACTCAGCACTCCTTAGGGACATTTGTTGCTCTTGTCTCCCTTATCTCCAGTTATTAGCCCTTTGAGTTGTAATTGCCGCAAAACTGACTAGTCGTATGCCAAATTTAAGTTCGTAGTAAGGACTTCAGTCCTTATTTTCTAAGCACTTTAGTGCTTACTACAAACCCTCAAGATTAACTTAGACATTGTACTAGTAGGCTGTAGTGGAACTTTGCCTACTTTTAATAAGTTGCTTAAGCAATTGAGATGTTAGCTGGATTTACGCATTGATGGGAGCGCAACTGAAAAGATGCCTAAAATTCAATTAAATTGCCCGACAACAATGGCAACTGCTAAAAAATAGGCAACGATACAACTCAAATTTCGCTACGAAACGGATAAACTTGCGATCGCTGATTTCACTTTGCTGAAACTACGACTCAAGAACAGTAATTTGCTCACTTCCCATAATATAGGAATTTCCTAAAACCTGTCTATATACAATTCTGATGATGGCTTTAAATTTTTCTACCGACTAACCAAATACCTTTGGAGTTGAGTGAGTCATTTGAAACAGGCGGCTAAAAATAGAGTTCTTTGGGAAGGTTTTAAGAACGATTAAAGGTTCTTGCCTTTTCTTGGTGGTATGATGCGATCGCATATTGCGCTGAACTTGTTCAATATCTCTAAAAAACTCAGCCCCAAAAGAGAAGTTGAAAATTTACAGGAATGCTAAGAATAATTTGCTATCTTCATTAGTTATCCAAGCTTAATTATTATACCTTATGAATCGTTCCGCCTGTTTAATCTTCAATCCTGTTGCGGGTCAGGGCGACCCAGATACAGAGCTAGCAGAAATTCGGGCAATATTAGAGCCAGAGATCGATCTAGATATTTATCTTACAACTGAAGAAATCGATGCCGATCAACTGGCATATCAAGCTGTAGAGCGAGGAGTAGATGCAATTATTGCTTCTGGGGGAGATGGTACTCTCTCAATAGCGGCGGCGGCTTTAGTGGGAACTGATATCCCCTTTGGGATCATTTCCAGAGGAACAGCGAACGCTTTTGCCACAGCTTTAGGAATTCCTGACACGATCGCAGGTGCGTGTCAGACAATTTTGCAGGGAGCAACCACCCATGTAGACGTAGCCTATTGCAACGATCGCCCAATGGTACTCTTGGCAGGTATTGGCTTTGAAGCTGAAACTGTAGAATTGGCAGATCGAGACGCCAAGAATCGCTTTGGGATGATGGCCTATGTTTTGGCAGGAATCCAGCAATTAAGAAGCTTACATAACTTTGATGTTGAAATTGAAACTGAAGATAGGATAATTAAAACTAGTGCCTGTGCAGTAACAGTAGCAAACGCCGCACCTCCCACTTCAGTTTTGGCTCAAGGCCCAGCAGGTCTGGTTTATGATGATGGGTTACTAGATTTAACGATTGTAGCTCCCGCTAACAAGGCAGGAGCGATCGCTGCCACATTTCATCTATTTCAAACAGCTTCGACAGGTAACGCTGTTGAACGAGATGATATTGGTTTCCTGCGAGCGAAACAATTTAAAATTACGACTAACCCACCACAAAAAGTTGTTCTAGATGGTGAAATAGTCGGCACAACACCTGTAGAAATTAAGTGTGTACCAGCAGGCTTAAGAATTTTTGTGCCATTAGTAGAAGAAGTTGAGCCGACCGAAAAACTAGAGGGACTCCCTAATCTAATTATTGAGATGAAAGATACAGCAGAAGAATGAAGGTATGGGGCATGGGTCATAAGAGGCAGAGGTGCAAAGGGGCAGAGGGGCAGAGGAGAAAAATTTACTAAAAACTAAAACTTCCCCTGCTCCCCTGCTCCCCTGCCTCATTCTCCTGCTCACCTTCAATTGAAAACTCAGGAGTAGGTTGCATTGAAACTTGTATCTGATCCAGCGATCGCTAAGAAAATTCGGAAAATGAATCAGCGGGTACGGTGGCAAGATCCGTTAATTGTGGAACGGGATATCGACCAAACTCGGCTGGTGTTGGAAGATGGTCAAACAGACGACTCTGAGTTCTCATTTTTAGTTGTCGGTGATAGTGGTTCCGGCAGACACAGAGGACACAATCCCCAGCGACAGGTGGCTGAACTTATGCTGCCCCATCACAACGAATCCCGTTTTATGCTGCATACGGGGGATGTGATCTATTTAGTGGGATCGAGTGAATATTACCAGCAAAACTTTATTCAGCCTTACCGAGAGTTTATCTCCGGCATAGGGCATCGCAAACGGATTGCTTATGACCAGATGGTTTTTAAGCTGCCCATTTTACCAGTGCCGGGAAATCACGATTACTATAACTTGCCGATTTTATTGAGCTTGGCATCCCTAACAACATTACCCATTCGTCACCTGTTGCGATCGCGGTTAGACCTAGATGTGGGTTTACATGGCTCAGGATGCGGTGACGCTTACGCAAAGGCATTTCTCGACTATCTGAAGGCGTTTCAGCTTCCAGAAGAGTTAGCCAGTCACTTAGACCGGCACTACACAGCCAAGACAGATACAGGTCGTTGTCTTTCTTATCAACCTGGGCAATTTACCCGCCTTCCCAATCGCTATTACACTTTTCGTTATGGCGGTATTGATTTCTTCGCTTTGGATTCTAATACCTTTAACGATCCACCACCGCTACCGAAAACAAAAAAAGGTAACGCCGATCGCAAACTCTTAGAAAAACGCCGTGAATACTTCGAGCAAGAAAAGCAGCAAATTATTGAAACCTCAGCCAAACTTCGCCCGGAAAATCCGAATGAAGCAGATCAATTAGATGACTTCCATGCCAAGATGTCACAAATTGAAGAAATTATTGTTGATATCGATAAACAACTAGCTACTAATAAAACAACGCTGACTGACATTGAACAACTGGATTGGCTCAAGCAAAGATTAATTGAATCTTGGAATAATCCTGAAGTTCGGGGAAGGATAATTTATTTCCATCATCCACCTTATGTAACTGAGGCGACGAAGTGGCAACAAGCGCAAACTTTAATCGTTCGCGATCGCTTGCGTGGCGTGTTGGATGCGGTAGCCAAAGAAATCGGTTCCTTAACTCAGGGTCGTCCTTTGATCGATTTGGTATTAAACGGTCACGCACACTGCTTAGAACACCTGGAAACGATGGATACGGGACACGCTGATTCTCATATCCACTGGATTGTTTGTGGCGGTAGCGGGTTTAGTTTGCGACGCCAACGGATTGAGGGAGCAGATTTGATGGAGGAGAATAGGTTAGTGGCGCGATCGCATCTGTTCATCGGTCGCAACGGTCAAGGTTTTCAGAAACGGCGACCTTATTCAGGTTTACGTATTGACGTTAAAGGTGATGGACAGCCCAAGTTTATTGTCCGTCCTTTGGTTGCCGAATGGCATCAGCGGCAATGGCATAATCGTGAACTTGAGCCACTTATTATCTAGTAATACTGCTATATTAAACCCGTAGAACTCCAAAGCGCTTTGTCTTTTATTTGTTGTAAGTCCCCAATGGGATTGTTTCGACTCGTACCAATTGGAAAAAAGAATGCAGCAAATAGACCATTTGTAGAGACGCGATGAATCACGTCTCTACCCAAGGATGTGTTGCAATCATTAATTGAATTGGTATCAAAATAAATGTAGAGACATCATATTACATATTACGTCCGACTAATTAGTTATAATTCTCAAATCTATGCAGAAAGCCTAAAAACCCTGCCGCTGTCCGGTCTTAATGGTAAGTCTTTAACCAGACAAAATATAAAAAATTAGAGACGCATTTATTGCGTCTCTAGAAAACACCTATTTAGCCTTCTTACGTGTAATTGCACCCAGCAAAAGAGTTGTTAGTTAAATTACTCCTGGGCCTCTACCACGGCTGTCACCTTTATCTGTCAACTTGCCTTCTTCGTCCTGATTAATTTCTCCAAGTTCTTCGATACGTTCTTCCGTATCTTCTGCCGCTTGCTGGCGTGCATCACCAGGTTCTTCGTAGTACATTTCTGGTTCAACTGCATAGTTATTTAACAAACCTTCTTTGTCTACGGTATAGCCGTCAGTGGTGCGGACACTTCCTGAATCGGTTTGATCGTCAGTAGGTGCATCTGCTTCCCGTTCTTCTGTGGGGCGGGTTTTGTAACGATCTCCTTCTCTTTCCATTCTAGCGGCGGTTTCAGCAGGGATAATGCCGCGATCGTAATTATCGACTTCCGCGCGATCGGATGAATCTGTATCTCTCTTAACTGCTTCATTAGCCATAATTTATGTCCTCGTTAAAGAATCTATTAAATAACTTCAAAAACTAGATTAGGTTGTTTTTCATCTCCGAACTACTATCTTGAGAAGTGACTTAAAATTAAAATAATGTTATATTCTCTATCTTTTGATGTATCCAAAAGACTAAAATGGAATCCGGTTAAATACTGTTTATTTACATTTCTTGGTAGAACAAGGGTTTTAGTTGAGTCAATCTAACATTAAAAGGGCAATTAGAAACTGCAACTATACAAGGGTTTACCCAATTCCGTAGAGGCGGATGAGAGTTGGCGTAGCTGCGAATTCTATTTGCCCGTGTAAATCTTAGTTTAATGGTTAGTAAATTTACTCGCCCACGAATTGGTTTTTCAGTAATTGAATTTCATCGGCTAATTCTTGGCGAGTTGAAGCCTTCAGTAGATAGCGGAAAACAAACCAACTGGTATAACTAATTCCAACTAACTCAAAAAGTGGTGAGAGTAGGGGAATATCATTGATTGCAGCTAGTGCCGCTAGTACTAACCTAGCTGTAACAATCGCCGCCAAAATTAAAGCAACGGTTATTAGAGGCTGCTTGTAGTCCTGAAAAAACCTACTAAAGTATTGGGGCAGTTGCTCTAAAAATTGAGAAATTTGTCTGCTAATTTGCTGCCATTGAGATTCAGGTTCGGGGGCTGGCGGTAACTTAGGCAAGTTTGCACTATCAGTACCTTCCAGTGCTAGCGTACCTTGTGATAAGGAAGCATTGATCGATTCACGTTGCTGTTGTTCGGTTTCCATAGTTTTTATGTTTGGTAACTACAAGACTTTGTATAACTGAACTGAGCATCAACAAATATAGTTATTAAGGTCGTCAGTTTTCAACTATTAGTGGCCAGTTAAATTTATTACTGACCACTTAGGTTTAGCAGGAGCATTTAAATCTCTTTATGCCTACCTGCTCGCTTGGATTTATTAGTTAGTTGCCCTAGTTAGTTACTTTGGCAACAGTTGCTTTCACAACTACACTATTGACACCTTTAATTTCCTTAGCTAATTTTTCAATTTTAGCCAACTCCTGCTGATTAGTCACAGTTCCGGCGACAGTTACAACACCACCGTCTGCGGCATTAACTGTTAGCTGACCCTTGGGTATATTAGCCTCCAATTTGGAGCGAACTTCACTTTCTAAGTCAGCTTTAGCTCTTTTTGTATCGCCGCCAGTGGTATTATTGCGCTGTTCGCGGGCGCGAATATCCTCATTGAGTTGTCTTCTACGAACTTCACTTTGCGCGTCTTTTTGAGAAGCTTCTGTTGTTTTTGCATTTGGTGTTTGGGGAGCCTCATTAGGATTGTTGGGTGCAGATTCACTTGTTTTAGAAGCGTTATCACAAGCAGCAACACCAAACAATAAAAGGCAACTAATTACGAAGGGGGTTAGCTTTTTCATTGGTTTAATTCTGAATCAGAAAGTGAAATCTATTGATATTTACGGCAAAAGTGAGGAGCAAGATTTTTTAGTCAGGAGCAAAGTTTTCAAATTATTGCTCCTGCAATTTTGTCTAATTAATGTGAGTGAAAACTACTTTAGGTTAAAGTACTTCATCACGACGATCGACAATAACTACAGAAGGATCGTTTCTATGAGGCTCTGTTGAGTAATTGGGGCGAATAGGATCGACTACTGCTGCGTCATGATGCGTTACTCGGTCGGAACCTGGGCGATAGTCACTAATTTCAGTGGCATCATAGATGGCAAATTCTTCAATACCTCGACGTTTGAGAATCGCTTCAGCTTGATGGATTTCAGCTTCCGTACCATCAAGAATTACTAAGTAGTCGCCTCTTTGGAAGCGATCGCTATATACTCGCGCCCTGTCTTCAGGAATTCCCAAGCCAACGAGTGCGCCTACAATACTTCCTGCTGCTGCACCGATCGCACCACCAGCTAATGTTGTCGCCAAAGCTGTTGCAACTGCACCACCTGCAATCACGGGCCCAATTCCAGGAATTGCTAAAGTTCCAAGTCCAACTAATAAGCCGGTCAAGCCGCCCAGAACACCGCCTGTAGCTGCTCCAGTTTTTGCGCCATCGTCTGCTTTATTACCAGTACCAACGTTTCTATCTACATCTACACCAGCGATCCCATGACCGTTTGTATCTTTGGCAATGATGGAGACTTGATTCAAGGAAAAACCTGCATCTCGCAATTCTGTAATTGCTGCTTCTGCATCTCGACGATGAGAAAATACCCCGATCGCCCGTTTCGCAACACCACTATGACCCACAGTAGAAGTTGGAGTCACATAACCAGTGGTTGCATTTGTCGCATCTGGGTGGTCGTAAATGCCAAACTCTTCCACACCCTGCTGATTTAAAATTGCTTCTGCTCTAAGTATTTCTGCCTCTGTACCATCGAGAATGACTAAATAGTGTCCTCGTTTAACACGTTCGTCGTAAACTCTGGCTCGTTCTTCGGGAATTCCTAAACCAATCAATGCACCAAGCAAACTACCAGCTACTGCGCCAATACCTGCGCCCGCGAGAGTTGTAGCTAAGGTGGTTGCTGCGGCTCCAGCCAACATAATTGGCCCGATTCCAGGAATTGCTAAAGTGCCAAGACCGACTAATAAACCAGCCAATCCGCCCAAAGCACCGCCTGTAGCTGCTCCGACTTTAGCACCTTCGTCAGACTGATCGCCAACGCGATCGCTCACATCTGCACCAGCAATATCGTCTCTGTCCCCATCTTGGGTAATGACAGAAACTCTGTTCATATCAAAGCCAACTTTTTTTAATTCATGTAGAGCATGTTCAACATCTCGACGATGAGAAAACACACCTACAGCACGTTTATGTAGACCTACTACCATTATTCTTTCTCCTCAGCAAAAATTAATTATTCACTAATTCATAGCTCGTAATAACCTTTATTAATACATTTTTCTGTTTTATTTTCATCAATCGCTTGGAAGAATTTTTACCTCTATCATTAGACATAGGTGGTTTTATCTAAAGTTAGTAACAAAATCTCAACTAAAAAATGTATTTTATTTTTATAAAATTTATATATCAATTATTATATTTTTGAACTATCTCAACAATAGTTGATAGCGAAAAATATTGTTTCTACCGCTTGATACTGTAACTTACCCTTTGATAGCCTGCTATATCAATAGATACAATTTTAGAAAATTTGTTTTTTTTAAATAAACTTTTATTAAGAAAGTTTTACTAAATCATAAAGTATACATTTTTCTATTTAGAAAAAATAAGAAAAATATTGATTTATTTAAATATGACTTTTGGCAAATCAACCTATTACCTAAGAAAGTGACAGCTTACATAAATGATAATTAAGCTGATAAATAAGCCATTTTATAAATGGGTATTTAATTGAGTAAAAGCGAGAAAATCCTATGTTTCAAGATGTTTTAACTGTTTTGGGATGGAATCGGCTACCTTTTGGATTAGCGCCGATAACTTTAGCTCAGGAAGTACTAACTCCAGAAGAAGCGTCAGTTGTTTTTTCTGGGCCTAAATTGTTGGTAGCACTGCTAGCTGGGGTTTTGATGGCATTTGCCTTTCAATTGTTATTGACAAACTTTTCAGTTGCGGTCGGAATTTCATCTTGGGAAATTGACTCAGATTCTGATGACGAGTCTGAAGGTTTGGGTAAGACAATTCGTAAAGGTCAAGCTAAAGTTGGTGCTTGGGCGTTAATAACCGTTAGCATTGCATTATTTATTGCTTGTTTTTTAGCAGTAAAACTTAGCCTAATCGAAAGCGCATTTTTAGGAGCAATTATTGGTGTAGTCATTTGGTCTACCTATTTTTCACTAGTAATTTGGTTAGGTTCATCAGCAGTAGGTTCTTTAATTGGTTCTATATCTAATACTGTTACTTCTGGTTTTCAAGCTCTGATGGGTACGGCAACTGCTGGCATCGGTGCTAATACTGCAAAAAAACAGTTAATTTCTACTGCTGAAGATATTACAGCCGCAGTCCGGCGGGAATTAACTTCAGGTTTTGATTCTGAAGGTATTAAAAATACCATCCAAAGTTCTTTAGGTTCTCTGCAATTGCCAAAGCTGGATATCAAAGAAATTCGGAGTCAATTTGACCAACTTCTTAAGGATACAGATTTACAATCTGTCGCTAACAGCGACCTCTTGCAAAATGTTAATCGCCAAACATTTGTTGATTTAATCAGCAGCCGTAGCGATTTATCTAAAGAAGATATCAATAATATTGCTGACCAATTTGAAGGTGCATGGCAACAAGCTTTAAATCGCAAAAATCCCACGGAACAAGTAATTAATTTACTCAAGTCCGCTACTCCTGAAGAACTTAATTCTGAGCAATTGGGCGAACGGCTTCAAGAACTGGTTACAATCGGAGGCGGTAATGGCAATGGTGTAATCAAACAAGCTATTAGGTATGGTTTAAGTGCAGCTGCACCAGCAGTTCTGGAACGGGTAAACCTTTCTAATATCGATGTGAACAAAATTACAACTCAGTTGCAAAAACTGAAAGAAAAAGTTCAAGATGTCGATGTCGAGCAAGTCACAGAACAATTTCAAAAGTTTAGAGAACAGGCGACCGAGCAAGTATCTGCAAAATTACCCATATCACTGGAAAACGCGATTAAGGCAGATGTAGAAGATTACATATTGCATTCGTTCCCTTGGCACTTTAACCGAATTACCTTAGTAGATGAATTTAAAGAAGTCATCTATGACGTAAATGCAGATCCGGCAACTGTGAGACGAGAGTTGGAAGAAATCAATCAAGAATATTTCACCAACTTACTAAAGCAACGCGGTGATATTAGCGAAGCTAGAGTGAAAGAAATTTCCGAACAAATGGAAAGCGATCGCCTGGAAGTTTTAGAAACTGTCAAACAGGCTCAAGCACGAGAACAAGGGCAAGATTTCCGCAGCCGCATCGAAGATTATCTGCGTTCGACGGGTAAAGACGAACTCAATCCCGAAGGTATTGAACGAGACTTTGGCAAGTTGCTGGACGATCCACAAGCTGGGTTTGAAGATTTAAGTAGCCGCTTTGGGCAATTTGACCGCGATACTTTTGTACAATTGCTCCAACAGCGTCAAGATATCAGCGAAGAGGAAGCTAATAATATTGTTAGTCAACTCGAACGCAACCGCGACAATCTCTTGAATCGTGCTAGGGAATTGCAAGAGCAAGCAAAAGCTAAAGCCGATGAACTGCGCCAAAGAGTTGAAGAATATCTGCGGAATACTAACAAAGACGAACTCAATCCCGAAGCTATCAAACGTGAGTTTAGAGTTCTACTAGACGATCCGCAAGCCGGAATTAGCCTTTTGCGATCGCGCCTATCCCAATTTGACCGCGATACCTTGGTACAATTGCTCAGTCAGCGTCAAGATTTGAGCGAAGAACAGGTAAACCAAACTCTCGATCAGCTCGAAGCAGTCCGAGATAGTATTTTGCAAGTACCGCAACAGGCGAAAGAACAGTACGAAAAAACTACAAAAGCGATCGCCGACTATCTCCGCAATACCAATTTGGAAGAACTTAATCCAGAAGGTATCAAAGCCGATTTGGAGAAATTACTCGACGATCCTCAAGCTGGAGCCTTAGCACTGCGCGATCGCTTATCTAATGTCGATCGAGAAACCTTGGTTAAACTTGTGAGTCAACGCGGTGACTTGAGCCAAGAGCAAGTTAATCAGATCGTCGATCGCGCTCAAGATGCCATTGGTGATATCTTGAGAGCGCCACGACGTTTAGCCAAGCGTACCACTCAACAAGCTTTAGATTTTGAAGCCAATCTCGAAGAATATCTGCGTAATACCAACAAAGAAGAACTCAATCCTGAAGGAATCAAACGCGATTTACAATTGCTATTGTCTTCTCCCCGCGCTGGAATTGGCAATTTAAGCGATCGCGCCTCAAAATTTGACCGTTCGACAATTGTGGCGCTATTATCCCAACGTGAGGATATCTCAGAAGAAGAAGCTAACCGAATTGTAGATCAAATTGATTCTGTTCGTAGCTCGATTGTCGAACAATTCCAGCAGATTCAGCAGAGAGTGCAATCAGTGCTAGATGGAGTTTTTGCGAAAGTCCGCAACTATCTCAACTCCCTGAATCGTTCCGAACTCAACTATGAAGGCATTAAGCAAGACTTTGCGAAAGTGTTCGACGATCCCCAAGCTGGATTTGAAGCATTGCGCGATCGCCTTAGTGAATTCGATCGTGACACCTTAGTTGCTGTATTGAGTTCTCGTGAAGATATTTCCGAGGCAGATGCCAACCGCATAATTAACCAAATAGAATCGGCGCGGGATGGCGTATTACAACGAGCCGAACGCATCCAGAAAGAAACTCAAAAACGCCTGAAAGCGATTCAAGAGCAAGCCAAAAAGCAAGCCGAAGAAACCAAGAAAACCGTTGCCAATGCTGCATGGTGGATATTTGGCACAGCGATTACTTCTCTTTGCGCCAGTGCGATCGCAGGTGCGATCGCTGTGACTGGGATAACTCTAGCTGGGTAAAATATCTGCATCATCAGAAATTTTGAGAAATACAAAGTGGCATTCAGTCTTTATAAATGAATGCCACTTTTTTTATAAATCAAAAAAGTACCGTGATATTAAGTCCCGTTAATTACTTATGATTACCGCATCTGTGCAAAAATCTGAAAAGCCTTTTTCCTCTGAATGATATATCAAAAAACTCTATCTGAAAAAGTATTTTATATTTCGTTATAGCAAGAGTAACAAAAAAGAGTTAATTATTATTTCTGAAAGATAGAAAAAATTAAGCTTGAGGTAGTATCATACTCTTAATTATTCTGAATACAGTAAAAATGTCCTAAAACCTAATATAATTCCGTAGAAAATGATCTGCTTATTTGCTAGCAGATTGCTACTATAAACTGTGAGTTCATCAGGTAAAAGGACATAAAATGACTCTTGGCACAATCTATTTTGATGCCAATATCATCAATAGATCCAGTGTTTCTCAAATCTTTAGAAACAGCAAAGACCTGATTAGAACAGGTCTAATTTGTTATATCTTCCCACTCGTTATTTCTCCAATGTAGAAGTGACGAAGTAATTTTTTACCTTCTAAATTCAGGATAAATTCACTATGCCAACCATTAACGGTACTAATCAGCCTGACAATCTTGGTAATTCTTTTTCTGTTCTGCCTGATATCATCAACGGATTTGACGGTAACGATACGATTAGGGGCGGATCTGGCAACGATACGATTAACGGTGGTTCTGGCGACGATAGAATTAGCGGTGGAAACGGTAATGATAGCCTTCTGGGCGAAGCCGGCAGCGATACGATTGATGGCGGAAGAGGCAACGATATAATTGACGGCGGATCTGGCAACAATACGATTGACGGCGGATTTAACGGTGACGATAAGATTCAAGGTGGTAATGGCAACGATCGGATTCAAAGCGGATCTGGCAACGATACGATTAACGGCGTATCTGGCAACGATCGGATTGACGGCGGAGCTGGCGACGATAAGATTGACGCTGGTTCTGGCAACGATACGATTAACGCTGGTTCTGGCAACGATACGATTAACGCCGGAGTGGGAAACAATATAATTAACGGTGTATCTGGCAACGATCGCATTAACACCGGATCTGGTGACGATACAATTATTGGCGGATTTGGTAACGATACGATTAACGCTGGTGATGGCAATAATACAATTGACGGCGGATCTGACGACGATATCATTAATACTGGATCTGGCAACGATAGGATTCAAGGCGGATCTGGTAACGACACGATTAACGGCAGTTCTGGCAACAATAGGATTGACGGCGGATCTGGTGACGATAAGATTGACGCTGGTTCTGGCAACGATACGATTAACGGCGGATCTGGCAACGATACGATTAACGCCGGAGCCGGGAACAATATAATTAGCGGTGTATCTGGCAACGATCGCATTAACACCGGATTTGGTAACGATACAATTATTGGCGGATTTGGCAACGATACGATTAACGCCGGTGATGGTAACAATACGATTGACGGCGGATCTGACGACGATATCATTAATACTGGATCTGGCAACGATAAGATTGACGGCGGATCTAGCAACGATAAGATTAACTGCGGATCTGGCGACGATAAGATTAACGGCGGATCTGGCGACGATAGCCTTGTTGGTGGATTAGGCAACGATAGCCTTGTTGGCGGATCTGGCAATGATACGATTAGCGGTGATTTTGGTAACGGTGGTATCCTCACGGGTGTTGGTGGAACTGATGTTCTCACTGGAGGATTGGGTAACGATGTTTTCGATTTTAACTTCGTTTCAGAGAGTCAACCTGGTTTGTTACAGGATGCGATCGCTGATTTTGTGGGAAACGGCATCCTTGCAGGGGATCAAATCGATCTATCTACCATCGACGCTAACTCCACTAAAGAAGGCAACCAAGCCTTCACTTTCATTGGAAGTCGTGCATTCTCTGCAATCGGTCAAATCCGTTATTCAGGAGGTATTCTCCAAGGTAGTACTGATGGCGATCTGTCGGCTGAGTTTGAAATTCGGCTTACAAGAGCGCCACAACTAGTAGAAAGTGACATTATCCTTTAATTTAATATTATCTGCCTTGAAAATAAGGCAGAATGCAGAATTTTGATAATTGAATAGTCGGAAATAAAGATAAGTTTAGCTTGTCTCTTTGATAGTTTATAGTTATTAAATTGCACCGCGTCTACATCAGAAAATCAGGTAATACAATCGCAATATTGCGATGATGCTACTGAATGAAAAAGATGTCAGAGAATTTGAGAAGGCACATTGTAACGCAAGGGATGTAGCGATGTCTACGACGGGCTACGCCTACGCGCTGGTTAACAAGGTTTTTAAGTTATTGATAATTACTTTCTTATACATAACTAGATAAATCACCGAATAAATCTCAAAAAGCAAAACCAACCCTATCTGAACAAAGGTTTCAGATTTTGTTTTAGCGAGAGGAATAAAAAAGGGCTAATTACTCTTTCTTATAAATAGAAAAAACTAGGCTTGAAAGTAATAGTATAGTCTTGTGATTCTGAATAAAGTCAAAACGTTCTAAAAGCTATGCGCTTCTGTAGGAGGAACTTTGCTTGTTTCATAGCAGCCTACTACTGCAATCAGTAAAGATATAAGGACATCACATTACTCTTGGCATAATTTTGATGCCAAATCATCAATACATCTAGTGCTTGTCAAATCTTCAAACTTAACAGCAGAGACCTGTTTCAATCAGGTGTGGTTCAGTTATCTCTTCCCACTCGTTATTTCTTTGCCTTGTATTCTCGGCATTGCTGAATGAAAGTGTGAAATTTAAAAATTCAATATTTGAAACTGTTTCCTTTACACCTTTGGGGGAAACCAAATTCATACTCTTAATCAGCAAAACCGTTTTCTGATGGGAAAGTGACGAGGTTATTTGTTACCCTCTAAGTTCAGGAGAACCTTACTAATGGCAATTATCAACGGTACTATTTTTAATGACAACAATACCATCAACGGTTTCCCATTTATCTTTCGCCCTGCCCTAAATGGGGGTGCTGGCAGCGATATCCTTAATGGCAATGCCGGCGACGATATCTTAAATGGGGGTGCTGGTAGCGATATCCTTAACGGCAATGCCGGCGACGATAGTCTAAATGGGGGTGCTGGCAGCGATATCCTTAACGGTAATGCTGGCAGTGATACCCTTACTGGCGGTGCTGGCAGTGATATCCTTAACGGTAATGCTGGCAGCGATATCCTCATTGGCGGTGCTGGCAACGATACCCTAAATGGGGGTGCTGGTAGCGATATCCTCACTGGCGGTGCTGGGACTGATTCTCTTACTGGCGGTGCTGGCAACGATATTTTCGATTTCAATTCAGTTTCAGATAGTCCTACTGGTTTGTCACGAGATGTTATCGCTGACTTCGTTGGAAACGGTATCTTTACAGGCGATCAAATCGATCTATCTAGCATTGACGCTAACTCCAGTGTAGCGGGCAACCAAGCCTTCATTTTCATCGGTGCTAGCGCATTCTCAGCAGCTCGTCAGGTTCGTTATTCAGGAGGTATTCTTCAAGCTAACATTGATGGGGATCTGTCAGCTGAGTTTGAGATTGGACTGACAGGAGTACCATCACTAGCGGCAAACGACATCATTCTCTAATCTAATAGACTTCTTGCAAAAGCGCTGAACACCCTACTTCTAAGAGCAAGCGTTTAGGAGTGGAGTTCTTATTTATGGTTTATGCAAGAAGTCTAATATTGAAGAATAATTTAGGTGCAAAGCCAAACATACTCCAACTGTGAGAAAATGCGTTAGGCTTTAACCTCTCAAGCATCATATTGCTATAATCAAACACAGTTAAATACTAACAAAGTTCCTCATATCAACTGCACCTAACAGAAGCACATCTAAAAAATAGAAAATTACTAATGCTTGCCAAGGTTCGATCGTGCCGCGTATGCATGAGAAAATCTGTTAATACAATCGCAACAGTTGTGATGATGTCACAATAGCCAAATTGTAAGGCTAGGGGTGCAGCGATGTCTACGACGGGCTACGCCTACGCACTGGTTTAACAAGGGAATGGCACTAAGTTAAAATACAGCTCCGATCCGATCCTGGAAGGCTCCGCCTCCAGTGGCTTTACCATAGCCAGCAGTTCTCTCGAAATACGTTGCTAGTCTTAAGACTAGAAACGAATTCAAATTACACAAATCTTTAGGCTTTTCTTCGTCTTATGCGTCTAACAAAGCTTTTAACTTATTGGCAATTATTTGTTATATATAACTACAGAAACCACTAAACAAGTACCAATATGCAAAACCAACTCTATCTGTACAAAGGTTTTCGATTTTATTATGACCAGAGAATAAAAGAAAGTTAATTATTCTTTTTTCTATTTATAAAAAAGTCTGCTGGGGGGTAATACTATAGCATTGTCATTATGAATACAGTAGCAATGCCCTTAAATCTATATAATTACGTAGAAAAATCTCCTCATTCCTTAGTATTTTCCAACTGAAACAACTGAAAACATAAGGTACAAGGATATCAGATGATTAATGGTACAATTTTGATGTAAGCGTCATCAAATACATCTAGTACTTCTTAAATATTCTCAAATATTCTCAAATATTCAAACTTAATAGTAAAGACCTGTGCCAATCAGGTTTGTTCAATAATATATTCACCACTCTTGATCTTTTGACCTGGTTTTGTCGGCATTACTGAATGAAACTATGAAATTCCCAAATTCCATGTTTGAAATTGTTTACTTTATGCATTTGAAGGAAATCAAATTCATACTCTTAATCAGCAATGCCGTTTTATAATGGGGAAGTAAAGACGTAATTTTTTTCCCCTCTAAGTTTAGGAGAAACTCATCAATGGCAACTTCAATATCAATCTCCTACGGTAGCGGCAGTGTTAGTGCCAGCTCTAGCAGTAGCAGTAGTAGCAGTAGTAGCAATAATGGTCAGAGCGATATCGTTAATGTTAGTGGTGGCAACAGTACGCTTATAGGTGGTGGTGGCAACAGTCTCCTTAACGCTGGTGGTGGCAATGATAGCCTCTTTAGTGGTGCTGGTAACGATACTCTTAACGGTGGTGGTGGCAACGATAGGCTCAATGGCGGTACTGGCAAAGATATTCTCTTTGGCGGTACTGGCAAAGATACTCTCATCGGCGGTGATGGAGATGATGTCCTGACTGGCGGTAGTGGAAATGATATTCTCACTGGAGGATCGGGTAATGATATTTTCGAGTACAACTCAAATTCTGATAGTCCACTTTCCTCACGCGACTTAATCACTGACTTTCGTGGAAACGGTAGCTTGCCAGGCGATCGAATTGATCTATTTACTATCGATGCCAACTCCACTGTTGGGGGCAACCAAGCTTTCACTTTCATTGGGAGTGCCCAATTCTCCGCACCCGGACAAATTCGTTATTCAGGAGGTATTCTCGAAGGTAGCACTGATGGGGATCGGTCGGCTGAGTTTCAAATTCGCCTTATAGGAGCACCACAAGTAGTGTCAAGTGATCTCATTCTTTAATTTAATATTCCTGCCTTGAAAATAAGGCAGGAGGCGTAAGGCAGAAGGCACTAGAGAATGAAAGTATCTCTTTCCCAGTCCTCAGTCCCTAGTCACTATTTTCAAGGCAGATATAATTTTGAAGAATAACTCTAGTGCAAAGTTAGAGTCTCTTCATCTTTGCACCGCAATCAATATCAATATACTAAGCTATAAACGTGGAAAGTCAGAGCCTCAGCTTGGGGCAATGACTTTTTTTCATATTTAAATTCGTATTACTATCCCTAGTATTTCCGGCACTCTAGATGCCTAACACACAAGAATCATCCCTATTTAACACAAACGCTTAGATGAAGATTTATTCTAATTAGAGCTGACCAAAAGCCACGGTGAAACATAGAGAATTACTCATATTCGATCGCACCGCCCAGGCATGAGAAAATCATCAGGTAATACAATCGCAACAGTTGCGATGATGGCACGGAAGGAAAAAAGATGTCGGAGAATTTGAGAAGCCAAATTGTGACGCAAGGAGTGCAGCGATCGCCTAATCGAGCTATGCTGCGTGCAGTTGGTTTTAAAGATGAAGATTTCAATAAAGCCATTGTGGGCATTGCCAATGGCTACAGCACGATCACTCCCTGTAATATGGGGATAAATCAACTGGCGCAAAGAGCAGAGATTGGGATTAAAACTGCTGGGGCGATGCCGCAAGTGTTCGGCACAATTACCATTAGCGATGGGATTTCGATGGGAACTGAAGGGATGAAATATTCCCTAGTGTCGCGGGAAGTGATTGCCGATTCCATTGAAACCGCCTGTACTGGACAAAGTATGGATGGTGTGCTGGCTATTGGCGGTTGTGATAAAAATATGCCAGGGGCAATGCTGGCAATGGCCCGGATGAATATCCCGGCTATCTTTGTTTACGGTGGGACAATTAAACCCGGTCATTACAACGGACGGGATTTAACTGTTGTCAGTTCTTTTGAAGCTGTTGGTCAATACAGTGCTGGAAAAATTGACGAAAAGGAATTATTAGAGGTTGAAGGTCGAGCTTGTCCTGGTGCTGGTTCCTGTGGGGGAATGTTCACGGCTAACACCATGTCTTCAGCATTTGAAGCGCTGGGGATGAGTTTACCCTATTCCTCGACAATGGCGGCAGAAGATGCCGAAAAAGCCGACAGCACAGAAAAATCAGCATTCGTTTTAGTCGAAGCCATTCGTAAACAAATCTTACCCCGCCAAATTATCACCCGCAAATCTATAGAGAATGCCATCTCTGTGATTATGGCAGTTGGTGGTTCGACCAATGCAGTGCTGCATTTTTTAGCGATCGCCCGCGCTGCTGATGTAGAGTTAACCATAGACGACTTTGAAACTATCCGCGCCCGCGTTCCCGTTTTGTGCGATCTCAAACCAAGTGGTAAATATGTCGCTACAGATTTGCACAAAGCTGGCGGCATTCCGCAAGTAATGAAGATGTTACTTGTGCATGATTTACTACACGGTGATAGCCTCACCATCAGCGGTCAAACCATTGCAGAGATATTAGCAGACATCCCCGAAGAACCATCTGCCAATCAAGATGTGATTCGTCCTTGGAATAACCCGATGTATCCTCAAGGACATTTAGCCATCCTCAGAGGTAATTTGGCAACGGAAGGAGCTGTCGCCAAAATTACTGGGGTGAAAAAACCAGTAATTACTGGGCCTGCACGGGTGTTTGAATCCGAAGAAGCCTCTTTAGATGCAATTTTGGCTGGTAAGATTCAAGCTGGTGATATTCTCATAATCCGCTACGAAGGGCCTAAAGGCGGCCCAGGAATGCGAGAAATGTTGGCTCCCACTTCAGCAATTATCGGTGCTGGATTGGGTGATGCGGTGGGATTAATTACCGACGGACGTTTTTCTGGCGGTACTTATGGCATGGTGGTTGGTCACGTTGCCCCAGAAGCAGCAGTCGGTGGTGCGATCGCGCTTGTAGAAGAAGGCGATAGTATTACTATTGATGCACCCGCTCGTTTATTGCAGTTGAATATATCTGAAGAAGAATTGGCCCGTCGTCGTGCCAACTGGCAACCCCCGGCTCCACGTTACACTAAAGGCGTGCTGGCGAAATATGCCAAATTGGTATCTTCTAGCAGTATTGGTGCTGTGACAGATTTAGACTTGTTTTAGTTAACCTGACAACTGTGGCGCAAGTTTGCCTATCTTTAACAAGGGGCTTAAGCCCCTTGTCTGGTTATTTTAGATGATCGCTGGATTTACGCCGTCGTGTAATAGTTTGATCTAGCGATCGCTTCTAAAGAAGTTGCAAGGACAAACTTGTAACTTACTTTGCGATCGCAAGCGTAGTAAAACAAACTGCTGTACCGAAACAACTTGTCAGATGAAATATTGTTGATTGCCTCTAAGTTTTGAAGCTATTGAAGACGGATGTTCTGTGTTTATACCAGATTTTTGCCTGAATTTTATGAGTTTTTGGAAAAATCTTGAAAAAGTTTCAGGAAATTTACATAGAAGAAGTGATGTCAATCGATATACTACAGAAATACTATTGACCATCAACTGCTGAAAAACCTAAAAGGGCACAAAATGAGTTCTGAATCTAATGTCAAACTGACGATCGCTCTTTCTAATCCAGACTTAGATGCAGAGGAGCAAGAACGGGAAGCACGGAATCTGCTGCGAGAAATCAAAGACTTAGATGTTGAAAGTGCTGAACTAGTAGCAGCTACAGAAATACCTCAAGGAGCCAAATCTGTTGGTGGTTTTCTGGTGGGGGTGTTGCAGGCAGAGGTGAGCTTTGCCAATTTTAAAAAATTGTTGGGATTTTTGGGCGATCGCTTGGGTAACAAAAGTATTGAATTGGAAGTCGAGGCTAACGGTAAGAAACTCAAGGTGAAAGCTAGCAGTCAGGAAGAGTTAAACGCCGCCATTGAACAAGCTCAAAAGTTTATCGCGGGCAACTCATAAATTCCATTAGCAAGGAAGAATAGGGAGATGGCAAAAGTAGCACTGCTAATCGGAGTCAGTGAGTATGAACCTGGTCTTACTCCATTGCCAGCAGCGACAAAAGATGTCGAGGCGATGCAGCAAGTTTTGCTGCACCCAGAGATTGGCGGTTTTGATGAGGTAAAAGTGCTGCTGAATCCTCAACAACATGAGATGGCGGTCGCGATCGAAATCTTGTTTGACGATCGTCAAAAAGATGACCTTGTGCTGCTATTTTTCTCTGGTCACGGCATTAAAGACGAGGACGGCAAGCTTTACTTTGCAGCTCATAACACGCGCAAAACCGGCAAGGGAGTACCAGCTAGGGCAACAACAGTGCCAGCTAGCTTTGTGCATGATGTCATGAACAAGAGCCGTTCCAAACGTGAGGTAGTGATTCTCGATTGTTGCTTTAGTGGCGCGTTTGCCGAGGGTATGTCCCCAAAATCCCCAAAAGATGAGGGTTTTGTGGATGTTAAAAACCAATTAGGTGGAGAAGGACGAGCTGTTCTGACATCTAGTACCTCAACCCAATATTCTTTTGAACAGCAAGGGACAGATACTTCAACTTACACCCGCTACATAGTTGAAGGGCTAAAGACTGGTGCAGCAGACCGGGATGAAGATGGTTGGATTTCTGTTGATGAGTTGCATGAATATGCCAAAAGTAAGGTTCAAGAAGCTTCTCCTGCAATGAACCCAGAGATATATGCCATAAGAGAAGGTTATAAAATCAACCTTGCCAAAGCACCGAGTAATGACCCTATGCTCACGTATCATCGAGAAGTTAATTATTGGGTAGAGGGTGGTAACGGCAAAATTTCTGTTACTGGTCGTGCTGCATTGGAAGGGCTACAAGAGACACTGAAACTATCGCCTGAACAGGCTGCTGCAATTGAAACTCAGGTTTTAGCACCCATTGAAGACAAAAAGAGAAAATTGCAGCGATATGAGCTAGCATTCCGCGACGAAATTAAACAAGGGTTTCCTCTGAGTGATAGAACTGCCGCGAATTTGAAACGTCTTCAGCAAACCTTGGGACTTAGAGATGAAGATATAGCCTTAATTGAAGCTCCTATAATTGCAGCATTAACCAACTCATCGCCAGTAGATTCTCCACGCATAGATGGAAATAACAATTATAAACGTCATATATCTGAAGCTTCCACAGAACTACTCGCTCCATCTCCACTAGATTCTCGATATGCTGGAAATAGCTATTTTAAACGCGATTTAATTGAACCTCCCAACCGAGATCCAGTAGATTATCCACCCTCAGGAAATAGCAACTTTAAACGCTACATAGGAGCGTGCATCATCGGAATATTTATTGGTGTTACTACTGTAGTACACATAAAATCTACAGCAAACTCTTGTGCTAGTAAACAGGAATATAGTTTGGGTGACAAAATTAGCTGGGGTGAAGAAATTTTAGTGCGACAATATATACACCCATATAAACAAATTGCAGTAAAAGCATTTTTAAATAGTAATTGTCAGCTTGCTGTCGATGAATTCAATTTATATCGAAGTGAGCACCCCAGAGATCCAGAAGCATTGATTTATTTGAATAATGCTGAGGCTCTTAAAAAAGATAAGCAAATTAAAATTGCAGTAAGTGTACCCATTACGAACAAATTGGAGGTAGCGGAAGAGATATTGCGTGGTGTGGCTCAGGTTCAAAATGAGGTCAATCATAGTGGTGGTATAAATGGGAAGCTATTACAAGTAGTAATTGCTGATGATAATAATGATCCAACCCTGTCCTCAAATATTGCTCAACAATTTGTCAGTCAACCAGATATTCTAGCTGTAGTGGGACATAATGCTAGTGAGGCTTCCCTTAGTGCATCGCTAGTATATTCGGGAAAGTTAGTCATGATTTCTCCCACTAGTTTTGCACCAGAGATATCTAACAAAAACTATATATTCCGCACGGCTCCCGATATTTCATTGGAGGTAGACAAACTATCTTCTTACGCTATCAATGAGGCTAAAAAAAAGAATTTTCTTATTTGTACTGATTCCTCAGCATTAGATAATAACGAGCTAAAAGAGAAGTTTGCTAAAAAGATAGATTCCTATGATCGTAAAGTTAAAGTTAATAATACAATTTGTGATATTTCTGCTCCAGACTTTAACGCTAATAAAGTGATTTCTCAGGCTATCAATAGTGGCGCAGATGGCTTGATATTAACTTTACATAGAGAAAAAATTCAGCAAGGTGTAGCACTAGCACGAGAAGCTAAACGAGGGTTAGCACTATTTGGCATTCACACACTGTATTTAGACACAGGCAGCACTCTAAATGATGGAAAAGATGATTTTAATTTTAATGGCATGGTAGTGGCTACACCTTCTCATTCTAAAGAATTTACCGCTGGTAATTTTGCGCGAGATGCTAAACAACTTTGGGGCGCACCTGCAAATACCTGGCGAACAGTAGCAGCTTATGATGCTACTTTGGCCATAGTTAAAGGTTTACAACAAAGTAATACCCGAGAGGGATTACAAAAGGTGTTGTATAGTGATAGTTTTTCAGTTGATGGTGCTACAGGAAGCTTTAAGTTTCTACCATCAGGCGATCGCACAAATAATTCCATGTTCTTAGTCCAAGTTCAACAAAAAGCTGGTAAAAAAGACGAATATGAGTTTGTGCCGATTCAGCCTTAATTTTGAAGCTTTACTTAATAGCGATGCCTACGGCGGTAAACTACGCACTTACTCATTCTGACATTTAAAAATAGCGATCGCACTTATTTGTTGTGAGATTTGGAAATAGCGATCGCACTTATTTGTTGTGAGGTTTGAAAAGAGCGATCGCATCTAGTTTTTAATTTATACTTCAAAAAAATATACCATTCCTAAATTATTTGTGAAAATTTAGATCCCCGACTTCTCAAAGAAGTCGGGCTAGGTATTGCCAAATAGCTTCTTTGCTAAAATCCCTCACAAAATATCTGGATTTTCACCCAATTCTCTCAATCTAGCTGCTAAACGAGCCGCTTTTGCAGCTGCGGCTTCTTCTCGTACACCAGCAGCTTCGGCTTGTGCAACTGCGGCTTGTGCTTGTGCAACAGCAATTTCCGCCTGCGTGACTGCGGCTTGGAAAGCAGCAGCCTCTTCTGGTAACAAAACTAAATTACCAGCTACATCGTAAAACCGCAACCATATCGCGGTTTCTCTGTCTATTGTTCCTTCATAGGTTCCCAACCATAAACCTAACTTTTGACACCACAACCAACCACGCTCATTCGGTGTCAAAGATTGATATTGCTGATTATGATCTAAATGCCACCCTTGCAAAGAAGTGGGGTCAAAGGGGTCATAGACAAAATAATCTGAAGTATGAAAAGTTTGTTCGTAAAGGTCTTTCTTAACAGTTTTATCTATTTTGGCTGTAGATGGTGACATTAATTCTACAATCACATCAGGATAACGACCGTTTTCTTCCCACACTACCCAACCTTGACGAGAATTAGTCCCGTCCACATTCAAGACAGCAAAGAAATCGGGGCCGCGGAAATCCTGGTTACGTACTTGGGCGCTGCTGTAATAAATAAACATATTGCCCCCAGTAAAAAAATCATTCCGCTCAATCCAAGCTTGTTGCAATGACCGAATCAACACATTCATGGCAATACGGTGGCGATTTGATTCCAAGGGTTCTCCGTCATCAAAAATTAAATCTGTGGGCGGTGTGGGGTGTTCCCAGTCTAGAATGGCTCTTGGGTTATTTTCGATAGTCATGAGCGATCGCCTTTCTCAGAAAGCCTTAAGTTTCTATCATAAATTATTCTTCACCCAATCTCTAAAATTACGCATAGCTTGACTTCTCCCAATTGTTAAACATTGCTGTACGTATCTATTAACTAATTCAACAATTGGAATATCAGGAAAATTAGGACTAGATTGAGATTTAATATACTTTCCTTCTTGTAGAATCGAAATTTCTAAACCTTGTTGTGTATGTCGCCAAAGTTCAGGAACTCCCAAAATTTCATAATTATCAAATCGAGTGCGAGAAGTAATATCAATTTCGATTGCTAAATCTGGTGGTGGATCTATATTTAAATCAATGCGATTTTTCCCAATTACAGCAGCTTGATTTTGAATATAGAAACTGGCATCTGGTTCTACTGCTTGCCGCATTTGCTCATTTTTAAGAGTTGTAGAACCAAAAGGCTCAAAATCAATTTGGAGTATTTCTAACAAGATTTTGACTAAATCACCAATAAGTTCTTTATCTTTTTCGTGCTCTGGTAGGGGAACCATAATTTCTAACCAACCATGACTATAAGAAATACGTGAAGCACGCCTTTCTCCCATTTCTTCTAAAATATTTTCTAACTGCTGCCAACTAATATCTTTGAGCAACATTTGTTGACCAGGTTTAACAATAATTTGTTGCAGTTTTAAAAGCATATCACCTCAGAGAGTTGATGTAGTAATGATTGTATGCAGCAGATTGAATTTACAAATCAACTTTCTTAAAGTATATCGCCTCTGACTATAAGTGTATAAATTAGCTAAAATAAATCATCGATATAAACTTTGGCTATTTCAATGTTATCAATAATTTTTACTTGTTACTTGTTAAAGGAATACCGATGGTAAACTCTGTTCCATATCCTGGAGTAGAATCAACTTCAATAGTTCCTCCATGTTTGTCTACAACAATTTGATAAGCGATCGCCATTCCTAATCCGATTCCTTTACCCACAGGTTTAGTAGTGAACATATAGTCAAATACTCGTTGCTTTACCTCTTCTGACATCCCAATACCATTATCGTAAATCTGGATAATCACCTGTTTTTCATTAGTGAGTTCAGTCTGAATGCGAATTTGTCCTTCATTCTTTACTAAGAATGACTCTTCTACAGCATCAATTGCATTCACTAGAACATTCATAAACACCTGATTGAGTTGCCCTGCATAGCATTCTACTAGAGGTAAATCACCGTACCTCTTCACGATCTGAATTTCTGGTTGATTAGGCGTGGCTGTCAGGCGATGATTCAGAATCATCAGAGTGTTGTCTAATCCTTCATTAATGTCTACAAATTTCATGTCTGCCTCATCAAGGCGTGAAAAATTACGCAGTGACAATACAATTTGACGAATGCGCTTGGTTCCCACTTGCATCGATGCCATTAACTTAGGTAAATCTTCTGCCAGAAACTCAATATCAAGTTCTTGGACGCGATCGCTAATTTCGGGCGTAGGATTTGGGTAAGTTTGTTGATAAAGCTTGAGCAAATCGAGGATGTCTTGGCTGTAAACGCTGGCATGGTTGAGGTTGGCATGAATAAAATTAGCAGGATTATTGATTTCGTGTGCCACTCCAGCCACCAATTGTCCCAGGCTAGACATTTTTTCGGTGTGGATCAGTTGAGCTTGGGTATTTTGCAATTCTTTCAGGGTTTTGCTGAGTTGTTGCGCCTGCTGGCTAGAAATCAAGGCGCGATCGCGAATCTGCTCATATAGTTGCACCTGTCGCCATGCACTAATCAACCCAACCAATAGCAATCCTCCCAAAACTGTAGCCAACAGGTTCAACGCCTGTAATGGCGATTCAATATTTTCTTTTGGCACAATTAACGCTACTGACCAATTTGCCTCTCTCAGGGGAGTGTAAGCAACATAACTCCACTTACCATCCAGTTGAAGCAATTCAATATTTGTGCGTTTAGCTACCATTTTTTGGCTAATTTCAACTAATCTGGGATTGCGTGAGTTCAGAAAACTCTTGGCAGCTTTTTCGGGTGTACCAATTAGTTCCGTGTTGGGATGGGCGATGGGAACTCCTAGAGAATTAAGCGCAAAGGCATAGCTGCCTTTACCTTGATGTAAATTGCTGATGACCTCAATGACCCGGTTAATTGGAATTCCTCCCATTAAAACACCTGCTGGCTTTGTACCTCTTTCGGCAGGAATCGGCGAACTAATCTGAATCTGTAACTGTTTGGTTGTGCGTCCAATAATTGGATCGGCTGCTATTGTTTCACCCGTCATACTCCGCTGAAAAAATTCTCGATCTTTAACATTGAGATGATCTCCGTAAGTATTGATTAATGCACTATCTGATGTAGCTAATCCTATGAGCAAAAACGTTTGCAGCCGCTTCAATTCAGATTGCAAGTAGGGTTCCATCACAGGCCAATCTAGCGATCGCACCACACCAGAATTTGCCAAAGTCTTAATTTCTGTCTTCCGAATGGCTAACCAGTTATCGATATCATCTTGACCTTGCCGTGTTTTTAACAGTGCTTGTTCCTTGAGACTATCGAGCAACAACCCCTTAACAATCTTGTAACTAGTGATAGCAGTGGCGCTAATGCTAATGGACAGAATTATCACAATTGATAATAATATAAAGTTCCGCGATCGCCATTGAAATAAGTAGTATTTTTTGTTGATTTTTGCACTCCATCGGGGATTTATTTTCAACCAGACTTTCCACAATTTAAGCATCATTGTCGCTTTCCTCCAAACTACAATTTAAAAAGCAAAAATGAAAAGTGCTGAGTAAAGTAGAAATTACTCAGCACGGGCTAAATACCCCGCTAACAGCACTCAGCACTAATTATTGTTGTTGAGTAGAGATTTGAATGACAAACTCTGTTCCCTTTCCAAGTTCGGAAGTACAAGAGAGCGAACCACCATGTGCTTCTACCACAATTTGACGAGCGATCGCTAATCCTAATCCAGTGCCTTTTCCGACAGGTTTGGTAGTGAACAAATGGTCAAATACTTTTTGTTTAACCTCTGGTGACATCCCCACGCCATTATCAGCAATCTTAATCAAAATATTCTGACCTGAGTCTGCTACACGAGTTTGAATGATGATGCAATTGGGGTTAGCAAGAATCGCTTCCAAACTCCGTTCTGCATTGTATTGTTCAAGTGCATCAATGGCATTTGCTAACAAGTTCATAAACACCTGATTAAGTTGTCCAGCAAAGCATTCCACGAGAGGTAGTTTGCCATAATTCTTCACCACCTCAATTGCCGGACGGTTTTCGTTAGCTTTTAAACGGTGTCTGAGAATCAGAATACTGCTGTCAATGCCTTCGTGAATATCAAAGGGAACTTTATAATCCTTATCTGCTCTAGAAAATGTTCGCAAACTGGTACTAATACTGCGGATACGGCTAACACCCAATTTCATCGAGTCTAGTAATTTAGGTAAATCTTCACGTAAATAATTCAGGTCGATGGCATCAATTTCATCTTGAATATCTGAGCCGGGATTAGGAAACTTTTCTTGATAAAGATTAATTAGACACAACAAATCTTTGACATAATCTTTGGCTGGTTCTAAGTTGCCAGCAATGAAGCCGACAGGATTGTTTATTTCATGGGCAACACCTGCTACCAAGTTACCAAGGGCAGACATTTTTTCACCTTGTACTAATTGTAATTGCATCGTTTGGAGTTCTTGCAATGCTTGTTCTAGTTGTTGCTTTTGCTGTTGCAGTAATTTTTGTGATTGCTGGTATTTAGTAATGTCTTCAGATGTTCCAAGGATGCCAAAAACGTTTCCTTCTCTATCTTTTAGGGGAATTTTATTTGTATTAGACCAGATTTGTTTTCCGTCTGCTTGCTGTAATGTTTCAATAATATTTAGTTCAGCTTGTCCAGATTCCATAATGCGGCGATCGCACTCTACATACCAATCTGATTCCTCGCGAGTCCAAGATAAATCGTAGTCTGTTTTAGCAACAATATTTTCTGGTATTCCTACACCCGAGGCTTGAGCAAACTTATGATTACAGCCTAAATAAACACTATTGCGGTCTTTCCAGAAAACAGATTGGGGGATATTATCCATAATTAAGCGCAAGAATTGTTCCGTCTGTCCCAAGTTTTCTAGAGTATTTTGTGCTTGCTGATAAAGTCGGGCGTTTTCCAGGGAGATTGCAGCTTGAGTACATAATAGATTGAGAATTTCGACGCGATCGCTAGTAAACGCTCCACTCATCAGATTATTTTCTAAATATAAAATCCCTAAGAGTTTCCCTTGATAAAGAATCGGCGTACATAGCAAGCTTTTGGGTTGCTGACGAATAATATAGGGGTCGGCTATTAGCGCCGGATGCAATGCTGTATCCAAGATAACGGTAGATTGCAGGTTACGTTTTGTGGCGTAAATTAGGCTATGGGGAACCTCTGCACTATCTTCCACAAAAATAGACTGTAACACCGTTGATTTTTGCCCAGCTTGAGCAGTGGCCTCAATTACCAATCTATTTTCTTTAAGCAGTAGTAATGCACACTTATCTGCTCCAGCATTTTCCATTACCACTTGCAGCAGCTTCGTAAGTAATTTATCTAGTTCAATTTCACTAGAGAGAGTCTGAGAAGCTTTTAAAACTGTTGCCAAATCTAGCATTACTGATGTGTTGCTGCTAGAGGTTACTGATTTATGAATGCTTGGGTGGAAAGTCGTAATGCTGTCAATATTTGCGAACGTCTCATTGGGCGTGAGTAGCGATAATCTTTCAGAGTCACTTCGTGAAAACTTCTGTTGTAAAATCGGGGCTAGCAGTTCTGGATAACAATGTTCTAAGTCATCGACTTTGGCTTTAGCATCCCAGTGCGTGTAGCAATAGTAAGCATTAATCAAATACTCTTGAGCAATGCGTTCTTTGCCCCATTCTAAATAGAACTTGGCTGCAAGTTCGTTGGCGAGAGCTTCTTCGTTAATGTATTCGTTTTCTTTAGCTTTAGCAATGGCGCGATCGTATGATTCGATTGCATCCATATACTTGCCAGAAATTCTTGCTATTTCCGCAGATAACAAGAGATATCGATGTAGAAAGTTGTCTGGGCAACTATTCGCCCAGGTTTTCTGAATTTGTTGATGTTCTCGAATAATGTCCCAATACTGCTTTTTCTTTTCTAATGTCACATTGGGATAAAGAGCTATCAAACTGAGTGGATAATAGAAATGATACTGAATAATTGGGAAAAAACCAGAGTTACAATCAAGAGTTTTCTCAGCTTCTTCTGCTGCTTCCACAGCATCTGCGTAGTGGCCATAAAGGTATGACAATTGGATTTTGAGAAAGCAATACCAATTAATTCCATGTTCAAAATTATTTTTCTGTCTCCACACTTCGATATAGGGAATATCTTCGTCATTGCGATCTTGTAATAAATCGGTAGTTTTAGATATATCTTGCAGGTTTAATAAGAACTGCCGCTGTAAAGTAAAGGCATACAGCATATTGGCATCATTAACCTGTTGGACATAGCTCAGATATTTTTCAGTTTCCGCGTAAACATCTGAGAGGCGATCGCCCTTAATTAACATCGCCCAAATCAAAAACGAAACCGCCCAAACACCAAATACCAAATTTCCAGTTTCTTGACATATTTGGAATGATTGTTGAGAAAGCGGCAAATTAGTTTTTAAATGCTGATTATAGGGATTAGTGGTATGGGCAAAGATATTATTGGTCTTAAAAATAAACTGGGTACTATTGAAGTGACGATCGAGTTTTAGTGCTAATGTACCAAACTCATAAGCAGTTTGATAATTTCCTTGATTTGCCAAATTCATTCCATACAAACAGTAGGCAAAACCAGAGCTTTCTGCATTGCCATATCTCAACGATAAACCGATCATTAATAGAGGAGCCAAGCAACTGAGGTATTGATCTCCTCCCATATAAGCTGCTGCCCAAAGGTCAGCTAAAATACCCATACAAACCTTCTGATCTCGATCTGTCATCTCAGGCAGATCGAATAAATCTGGTATACGAACCGTTTGAAGTTTAGCTTTTAATTCTTGAAGTTCAGTTTCGATAGCAGCTTGCTGTTCTTCAGGAGTAACTGGCAGACTCATCCCCATGATGCTCAAACCTTTTACTCCAGCTTCAATGCTAGCTGCTATATTTTCACCCTGAGTCATTTTCAGATACATCTGAATCCTATAAATATCTACTTGTTCAAACCTATCTTGGCTTTGATCTAACGCTATTTCAAATAATCTTTCGGCTTGGTCAAAGCTACCAGTTAGATATTCACATTCAGCGGACTCTCGATGTAAATCAAAGGTAATTTTATAATTATTTAGCCAACTTTTATCTATTAACAAACCTCTGCCTAAAGTGAAATACTTTAGGGCTGCTCTATAAGCAGTAGAAGCTTTTGCTTTTTTACCAGCAACTAGATTCAGTTGAGCAAGTTCATCTCTTTGGAATTGTTGATCAATTATATCGACTCCCTCATTTAGCTGATTAACAATGTCAAAAATACTGACTTCAAGTGCTTCAGGTAATGTATTGTTTAACAGTAATTGCCCAATTTTGAAATGAGTACCTTTTCGTTGAGATTCAGGGATAAGAGAATAGGCCGCTTGCTGAACACGGTCATGAAGAAATCTGTAAGAGCAAGAGTCAGGAGAATTATATTGCTTAAATTCTGAATTCTGAATTATAAATTCAGACTCATCATGGTAGAACTTATAAACCTCATTGGTAGGAATAATCAACCCATCTTGCACAGCTTTCCAAAAATCTGTGGCTGTTTCCAACTGGGATTTTTCATGGACGATCGCTAATGTCTCTAAATCAAATTGGTTTCCTACACAAGCTGCTAACTTCAAAACTTCTTGAGTTTCTGTTGACAACTTCTGAAGTTGAATTGCCATGAACTCTACTACATCATCGGTAAGGGCGAGCGATCGCACCTGAGCAATATCACATTCCCAATAACCACCATTAAAATTAAATGTAATTAATCGATCTTGATGTAGCGCTTTGAGAAACTGGGTGCTGAAGAAAGGATTACCTTTAGTTTTGCTCAATACTAATTCTGTTAAAGGTGTGGCTAAAGCTAAAGAGCAACTCAATGTATCTGCAACCAAATGATTGATAGAAACCCGATCGAGGGGTAATAAAGTAATCGTATTGACTGTGGCATCTAATTTCTGAATCTCTTCCAAAGTTAGCATCAGCGGATGTACTGGGTTGACTTCATTATCTCGATAAGCACCAATTAACAGTAGATAGCGGATGTCAGCTTCGCTCATTAACAAGTGCATTAACTTTAAAGAAGCAGAATCTGCCCATTGGAGATCGTCAATAAAGATTGCCAATGGATGTTCTAATGCAGTGAAGACTTGAGTAAATTTCAAAAACAGCGAATTGAAGCGATTTAGTGCCGCACTTCCAGAGAGTTCCGGCGCAGGTGGCTGTTTACCAATTATACTTTCCAGTTCTGGAATCACCTCAATCATCACTTGTCCGTTCTCACCCAAAGCAGAAAGAATTTTGGACTTCCACCGCTCGAATTGGGCGTCAGTTTCACTCAACAGTTGCCCGATTAAGTCTCGAAAAGCTTGCACAAAGGCAGAGAAAGGGATGTTGCGCTGGAACTGGTCAAATTTACCTTTAATGAAATAACCCCGTTGTCGCACAATTGGCTTGTGAACTTCGTTCACCACAGCAGTTTTGCCAATGCCAGAGAAGCCTGCTACCAACATAATTTCAGTGCTTCCCTGACTGACTCTCTCAAAGGCATCCAGTAAGTTTTCAACTTCAGCTTGGCGACCGTAGAGTTTTTCTGGGATGATGAAGCGATCGCAAATATCCCGCTGACCTAATTCAAAAGATTTAACCCTGCCAATTTCCTGCAATTGAGACAAACATTTTTCTAAATCAAATTTCAGCCCTAATGCACTCTGATAGCGGTCTTCAGCATTTTTCGCCATCAACTTCATCACAATCTCACAAAGAACTTCGGGAATAGGTTCTTCATTTTTGAATTTTGAATTTTGAATTTTGAATTGATTTGGTTGCTTGGCAATATGACAGTGAACCAACTCCATCGGATCGCTCGACTCAAACGGTAGGTGTCCAGCCAGCAATTCATAGAAGGTAACGCCGAGGGAATAATAATCACTGCGATAGTCAATTCCGCGATTCATCCGTCCGGTTTGTTCGGGGGAAAGGTAGGCGAGAGTACCTTCTAAGACATTAGGACTATAAATTTCCTGGGTTTCTCTGGGTAAAAGAGAGGCAATACTAAAGTCAATCAACTTGACTTGCTTCGTTTCCGGGTTGATGAGAATGTTGGCTGGCTTGATATCTTTGTGAATAACTCGATGGCGATAAAGTCCGTCAAGAGTATTACTCAGAGCGATCGCAATATCCAAGAACTCTGTCAAAGTATATTGGTTGCTCCCTATTTTTTGGTTGAGCCAATCTTTGAGGGAAATGCCGCCAAAATCCTCCATCACCAAAGCATAGCTGTTGCGGTAAGGTTCCAGGCTGTAGGGACGAACAATACCGGGTAGGTCAAGATTTTTAGCAATAGTGTACTGATTACGGAACAGCAGCAGTTCACTGAAGGTAGGATACTCTTGCTGGAGCAGTTTGATCACAACCGGAAGTCGATCCGCCTCTCGAATAGCACGGTAAACTAAGGTTCTAGAGCCTGCATAAAGTTGTTCGCTAATTCGATAGTTCAAAAACTTGTCCATCGGCTCAACTGCTGTATTCATACTTCATCAACTCTTGTGAAATCAGCTACTTATTTAAAGTAGTTTGCCCAAGAATAAGCTTTTGCTAACTCAGTTTTCTTTTAAACAATCGCATTTTACGCGTGTAATCTATCTGTAGCTCCTTCAGCAAAACTACCGCTATTTCCGGTAAAATCAAGTTCTGAAGACTGTGGATTTGGGAGAAATTTGGGGTGCCTACACTTGGCGTTAACATTGACCACATCGCCACTATCCGGCAAGCGCGGCGGACGGTGGAACCAGATCCAGTAGCGGCGGCGGTACTGGCAGAATTAGCGGGTGCGGATGGAATTACGGTGCATCTGCGCGAAGATCGGCGGCATATCCAAGATCGGGATGTGCGTATATTGCGGCAAACAGTGCGATCGCATCTTAATTTAGAAATGGCCGCTACAGATGAAATGCTAGCGATCGCTCTCGATATCAAACCAGATTACGTGACTTTAGTCCCCGAAAAGCGCGAAGAAGTAACAACAGAAGGCGGACTAGATATTGTCGGACAAATTGCTAGAATAGGTGAAATAGTCGATAAATTGCAAAGCGCTAGCATTCCAGTTAGTTTATTTATCGATGCCGAACCAGCACAAATTGAAGCATCTGTCAAGATAGAGACGCAGTTTATTGAATTGCACACCGGACAATATGCTGAGGCTAAAGATGAAACAAATCGCCACCGAGAATTAGCCATATTAGCAAAAGGTTGCGAACAAGCAATTCAAGCCGGATTACGAGTTAACGCTGGTCATGGACTCACCTACTGGAACGTTTATCCGGTGGCTGCGCTTCCAGGCATGGAAGAACTGAACATTGGTCATACCATCATCAGTCGAGCAGCATTAGTAGGTATGGAAAGGGCAGTCCGCGAGATGAAACAAGCTATAGGAGGGAATGGGGCATAAGAGGCAGAGAGGCAGAGGAATGGAGGGGCAGAGGGGGAGAAAAACTTACTGCAACTTCTCCCCTGCTCCCCTGCTCCCTGCGCCATGCCTTAGAAAGAGGGGTTGTCACTGCGAAATCTAGAAATTGGGATCAAATCTTCAGCAAAAACTTCTATGAGCGCAACACAGTCTAACAACCTGCCACTTTGGGTACAGGATAGAGATAAAGTGATAGCAGAAAGCACTGATGTCGAGTGGCGCTATCAAACACCGCCTGATTATTCTCGTTCAAAAGAGAATCTCGCTAAAGAAAGTATCTACAATCATCTTGAAGGAACATTGGAAGCGATCGTCCAAAACTTAGTGAGAACCTTCGAGATGGAGGTATCCTTCAAAGCTAACCCGCAAGAGTGGTTATCCATTGTGAATGAACAGTTTCGCGTCAGTACCAATGGTGGAGTAGAGTATACCGCAGCAGATGTATCAGCCCAAGGTACTTACAATCTATTTATGCCTGATTCAGAGCATTACAAAGCTTCAGAAGAAACCTTTGAATCATCCGCAAAAGTCTTCCACACAACATTCCCCCAAGGATTTCCTTGGGAAGTTCTGGAAGTTTTTTCCGGGCCCCCAAATGTCACATTTAAATGGCGGCATTGGGGACATTTTAACGGAGAATATAAAGGCCATGCACCTACTGGAGAGACAATAGAAATTATCGGCATGAGCATTGCAAAAGTTACCGATGACTTGAAGGTTATTTCCTTAGAACACTACTTCGACAATAATCTGTTCTTGGAAAAGCTAACATCTGGTGGCAAACAGACAAAATCTGAAAACCAGAAAAGTGCTTGTCCGTTCAGTTCTTGGTTCAAGAAATCCCACAAAAGTTAGTTTGTCAGGGTACAGAGTCACTGTGCCCTGAAATTATTCACATAGCAACCAAAGGATGAAAATGCAAACATACCATTACGTTTTGGCAAGTCACCGTTTTCTTCTCGAAGAAGAACCGATACACGAAGTTCTCAAAGAACGTACCCGTAACTACCACGAACAAGAAAAACAAATCGATTTTTGGTTAGTTGAGCAACCAGCTTTCTTGGAAGCACCGCAGTTTAAAGAGCTAAAGGCGAAGTGTCCCCAACCAGCAGTAGCCATTATTTCTACAAATCCTCAATTTATTACTTGGTTAAAACTGCGTTTAGAGTACGTCATTACTGGCGAATTCCAGGCTCCTTCTGAGGCAATACCAGATGCTTTAGCATCGTTAGTTACCGTATCTTAAGCATAGGGCATTGCGGCATAGGGCATTGGACATTGGGCATGGAGAAATGTCTCCTCTCCTGCCCCTCGGTCACTGAGCGTAGTCGAAGTGCTGCCCCTCTGCCTCTTCCCCACTCCCTAATTTTATTTTGGAGTAACAAAATATATTTTTTGACACATATTTCATCACCATACTGAAGTAGCTAGGTTTTCAGCTTTTTTCTTATAAAATCTTCTAGGACACCTTAATTTACATAATCTAACTTTTGTGCATAGATTTCAGAATTTACCAAGTGTTTTAGGATTAGCGATTGTAGGGTTGATTGGTGGCATGAGTTCTGTACTTGCTCAAAAAACCATTCCCTCTTGTCAACCACCAAATGCAGGTGAGTATCTTTTATTAGTAGTCAGTCCCACAGCAAATAATCAAAAGCAGTTACGTAGCGCTTTACCACCCGAACTTAAAACTATCACCTGCAAATATCTCAACGAAACCGTGACGCGAGTCGGGGGTTTTAATAAAATTGACGATGCCAATCGTTGGGCAAGATATGTCAGCAATATTGTTGGCTTGTCTGCCATAATTACCACTCGACCAACAACAACGGCAGATGTGCAGCCGCAGTCGCCACAGCCACAGTCACAGCCAAAACCACCTCAGCAGACAGTCAGCTATAATCCTCAAGCATTAGGAGAAGGTTATGCAGTGCTGGTAGATTATTACAACCGTCCAGAACTAGTAAATAATGTGCAGCAAGTGGTGGGAGGTAACGTCGGTTTTGTTTCTTATGGACAACGCCCTTACTTGCTAGCAGTTTATACCACTAACCAAACTGAAGCGTATAATACATTGCAAAAGCTAAACAATGGTGGTTTCGTTGCCAGCCTAGTAGATAGTCGTAAAGTGATTCTGCTGCGCTCGACTGTGCGGTTTTAGTGTTAAGTTCACTGGCATACTGATGCGATCTACCAGAGTGGTAATTTGTCAATTGACCTAATTTGTGATTTTAAATTCAAAATTTCAAAGGGTTTTCAGCGAATATATTTATACTCGTTCTGCGAGAAGCAAGTTATTTGGCACAAATCCTGTCATCCTTAATCCCCTGAATTTATTTACGGGGTAAATCTAAAATCCAAAATTGATTGACAAATTACCAGTTACTAATTATCAATATCCCCTCAAACAAAGATTTATTGCCCTAGTTTAATAAGCAGACCTAGCTAACCAATAGATGGTTATACCCAAAGCCGACCCAGCGATTACCTGAACTGGTGTATGTCCGAGTAATTCTTTCAGACGGTCTTGGCTAAAGTCTGGTTTTTCATGGAATAATTCATCAATCATTTGATTGAGAATACGAGCTTGCTTACCAGCCGCTTGGCGAACTCCGGCTGCATCATACATGACAATGATGGCAAAAACGATCGCAACGGCAAAATCAGGAGATGCCCAACCCAGTGTTTGCCCTACACCAGCGGCTAGAGCTGTAACCAGAGCCGAATGGGCACTGGGCATACCTCCGGTTGTCACCAAAACACGCACATTCAATTTGCGATGTTTGACGATCTCAACTACGAGCTTTAATGCTTGAGCAATTAAACAAGCTACCAGAGCAACCAGCAGCACCCGGTTGTCTAAAATGTTGCCTATGTCCTGCATGTTATTTTGGTTAGGTTAGTAAATATTAGCAGCAGTTGTTGGTTGAGGAAACATTTAGATTCAACCCAAAATCCCAAATTAATCTAGTACATCACCGTGGAAACAGACCAACTCTTCAAAATCACCTAAAAGCTTACTTGATAAGCTTTTTTAATTTTGAATGAGTGAATTTTGAATTCCGCTGGGCAGTAGTAGTACAGTATGGTGTAAATAAACTACCCATTCCTAATCAATAAAACGCTAAAGCGTTACTAGTTATTACGGCTGGTAATATAATGAGCGATCGCTTGGAGTGGTTTAGCTCTGTCTCCAAATGGTTCTAATTCCACACAAGCTTCTTTAACTAGCTCTTGGGCAATTGATCGCGATTCCTCAAGTCCCCAAAGGCTGGGATAGGTAACTTTCTGAGCTTTTTGGTCTTTACCAGCTGTTTTACCTAATTGCTCTTGAGTAGAAGTGATATCCAAAATATCATCGATGATTTGGAATGCTAGCCCAATATTTTGAGCATAACGGGTTAGTCGCTGCACATCTTCAGATGATGCATTAGCAATCAGTCCGCCACAAACTACGCAAGCTTCCAAGAGGGCGGCTGTTTTGTGTTTATGAATGAAATTTAGGGTTTCTAAGGAAATATCAGATTTTCCTTCCGACTCTAAATCGACAACTTGACCGCCGACCAAACCACCTGCCCCTAACGCTCGACCAAGACGGGCAATAACCTGCAAGACTACCTCTCTCTTAACGCTTTGGGGCGTTTCAATGGCAACAGACTCAAAAGCAAGAGCCAACAAGCCATCCCCAGCCAAAATCGCAACATCTTCCCCATAGACTTTATGATTCGTCAGCTTTCCCCGACGGTAATCGTCATTATCCATCGCTGGCAGGTCGTCATGTATCAACGACATTGTGTGGATCATCTCCACAGCACAAGCCGTTGGCATGGCCATCTCAATGGTTCCACCCATCATTTCACAGGTGGCAAGGCAAAGAATGGGACGTACACGCTTACCTCCAGCTAATAACGAATAGCGCATCGCCTCATAAATCTTTTCTGGATAAATGACCGGGATAGACCGATCCAAAGCATTATCACAAAGCTTTTGTCGCTCTTTTAAATAAGCTACTAAGTTAAATGTGGCTTCCTCTGGTGGTGTCTTTTGGACGTTATCAGTTGCTACCATTCTTTAATTCCTGATATTTTGCGATTTTTGCCTTATACGTCACAATTTTAAGGTGCTAGGGCGCTGAAAAAAATGAAGAGTTAGGAGCAGAGACGCGATTAATCGCGTCTGTACGGGATTTAGAAGTTAAGAGTTATTAAGAATAACTTTTAACTTTTCACTCTCTTTCTTTTTTTGCCGCTCTAGAATAACTAGCAAATGTATTTTCCAACAATATGGCAACAGTCATCGGGCCAACACCACCAGGAACTGGGGTGATAAATCCTGCTACATCAGCGGTTGATTCAAAATGGACATCGCCAATCAGACGACTTTTGCCATTCGCATCGGTGACGCGATTCATCCCCACATCTACCACAACAGCGCCCGGTTTCACCATATCAGCAGAGATCAATCCGGGACGACCTACTGCTGCAATTAGAATATCAGCATTTTGGGTGATGGTTTTGAGGTCATGCGATCGCGAGTGAGCGATCGTGACTGTAGCATCAGCTTCTAATAGCATCAGCGCCATCGGTTTACCCACCAAAATACTGCGCCCCACGACTACTGCCTGTTTTCCCTGTAAAGAAATCTCATATTCTTGTAAAAGCCGCATCACACCAGCCGGGGTGCAGCTACGTAAACCGCTTTCTCCCCGTACTAATCGCCCCAAATTAACTGGGTGCAGTCCATCAGCATCTTTATCGGGATCGATTTGATGTAGCAGAGTTACAGCATCCAGGTGGTTAGGTAAGGGTAACTGCACAAGAATGCCATCCACTCTTTCATCATGGTTGAGTGCAGCAATTACCTCTTCTAACTCCTCAAGGGTAGTTTCGGCAGGGAAATGCTTACCAAAAGAAGCGATCCCAACTTTAGCGCAGGCTTTTTCTTTATTGCGTACATAAGCAGCTGACGCTGGGTTATCACCAACCATCAACACTGCTAAACCAGGAGGTCGTCCAATTTTTGGTTGTAATTGTGTAATCGCAACAGAAAGTTCTTGCTGAATTTTTGCTGCTAGAGCTTTCCCATCAAGGAGTTTGGCAGTTTTTGTTTCCATGAAAATTCCCAGCTATGTTCGCTTTTTGTCCAAAGTCCAAAATGAAAATATTGATTCTTAACTCTTGACTTTCGACTATTATTGTGTTGCTGTTTGATGTCGTAGCGTTTCTCTCACAGTAAATTCATAATGTTTATTTTCTCAGATCAGCGGCATCATCTGAAGAATAAAGAATTGGGAGAGTGGGAGTGGGGGAGGAGAGGAGCAGAGGGGCAGAGGGGCAGGGGAGCAGGGGAGCAGGGGAAAAGTCAGTTGCAGTAAGTTTTTCGCCTCCGCACCTCTGCCTCTTGTGCCAAATGCCCAAAATAAATAAATCGGTGGGTTTTATGCGACAAATAAGAAATTTATCTCTTTCGTTCTTGTACGGGCACAGTATTGTTCCTTACCCCTTGGGGTTGACTTTTTTTCTGATAGCAGGACTTTGTAGTTGTAGTAACTTGACATCGCCTGGTTTGCGTGGTGCTGGTTTAAAAATTGGTACAAATGTCACTCCAATTGGAGAGATTAAACCAAAACAAGACAATCAGGCTATAGTTTACATCCAAGGTCAGGTAGAAAAGCAAGCTCCCCTGATCGAACAGTGGGCTTATAAAATAAAGGACTCAACGGGCAAAATTTGGGTAGTCACCAATCAAAAGAATCTGGGTGAAGGTTCAGAAGTTGTAATTAAGGGTAAAATTCGCTACCGAAGTATTCCTTTAGCTGGCAAAGAATTGGGGGAAGTTTATTTAGAAGAAGAATAATAACAATTAAAAATAAAGACATGAACAATCAACAGGCGCACGTAGCGATCGCAATTCTCTACCAGAAAAACAAGTTTCTCATGCAACTGCGTGACAACATCCCCGGTATTCTCTACCCTGGTTACTGGGCGCTGTTTGGCGGTCACATCGAACCTGGTGAAACGCCAGATGTAGCGGTAAAACGAGAAATTTTAGAAGAAATCGGCTACAATCTACCACCTTTTGTTGAATTTGGTTGTTATCCCAATGAAAGAGTTGTCCGTCATGTCTTTCATGCACCACTCTTGGTGGAATTAAATCAACTGGTTCTGAATGAGGGCTGGGATATGGCATTATTTACGCCAGAAGATATTCGCCAAGGTAACTGTTATTCACAAAATGCTGGCGAAGTGCGACCTTTAGGGGCAATGCATCAAAAAATTATGTTGGATTTTATTGAGAAAAATCCAACATAATTTGGGGATTAGTCATTTGTCATTTGTCATTGGGTATTGATTATTAATTCTTCTTCCCCTACTCCCTGATTTTCCACTCCCCACATCCCAAGAAGCCAAAATAAAGTTAGAACGAACTCTTATGGGGTCATCACTAATGCAATCAGCAAACAAACTGCCGCGATGGTTAACTATAGGATTGGCATTTCCCATTGCCATTCTCAACGGCTGGCTATTGCTCCAGGTTATACAGTATTTTCAACCCTTAGTTAGCATTATTGCCGCCGCCATCCTGCTAGCTTTTGTTTTGAACTATCCAATCCAGTTTCTCCAGGAACAAGGAGTGAAACCTAACTTAGCGATCGGAGGAGTGTTGCTTTTGACTCTAGTGGTTTTAGTAGCTTTAGGTATCACCTTGGTTCCCCTGATTATTCAACAGCTCGTTGAACTGGCTAATATTTTGCCTAGTTGGATTGATTCTGGTACTCAGCAGCTGCAAGCTTTTCAGGATTGGGCGTTAAGTCAACAGCAACTTCCGATTAATTTAAGTGGTTTATTTACCCAAGTTCTGGAACGATTATCTAACCAACTTCAGTCCTTCACTGGTAGAATTCTTGGTTTTGCTGTCGATACTATTGGTATTGTCCTCAATGTGCTGTTGGCGGTAGTGCTGACTATCTACCTAATATTGAACGGTGAACGTCTTTGGGACGGAATTTTTCAGTGGTTTCCCCCTAATATTGGGTCAAGAGTACGGGAATTACTGCGAGAGGATTTCCACAATTACTTCATCGGTCAAGCAACATTAGGAGCTGTGTTAGGTGTGACAATTACTCTGGTGTTTTTGGCGCTGCAAGTTCCCCTAGCTTTACTTTTTGGCATTGGTATTGGCTTATTTTCACTCTTCCCCTTTGGTACGGGAGTCGGTATTGCCATAGTAAGTTTATTGGTAGCGCTGCAAAATTTTTGGTTAGGGGTAGAAGTCTTAGGTGTAGCTGTTGCGATCGACCAAATTAATTCTAATATTATTGCACCTCGAATTCTCAGTAATTTGACTGGCTTAAATCCTGTGTGGGTGGTGATTTCTTTATTGCTGGGCGCAAAGTTGGGAGGAGTACTGGGTTTGTTAATTGCGATCCCGATTGCCAGTTTTATCAAAGATATAACAGATAGCTGGCGGGCTGGAGAGTTTAATAAGATAGAGGATATAGAGTCAGAACCTGTTACGGTAATAAGTGATAGAGCAGGAACTTATAGTTAAAATTAAATTATTCAGATTAACTTAAAAACTGGCACTCTTGTCCATAAAGAAAGTGCAAAATCATAATTTATGATGCTAACAAACAAGAAGCTATTACTTTGTGCATCAAAAGTTTTTTAGCAAGCAAAATAATCGTAAAAAACTTAAGTGTAAGTGTAGTCTGCACTTCTCTACGAGATACTACGCAAAGGACAAAGCTCTGTTACCACAGCAGGCATCGATATTTACATATAAGAGTAAATCTGGTAGCACATTCATCAACGACAACCCCTACAAAAGCATCATAAAATTCCTTATCCTTCAGGTGAGAACGGAATACAACACTTGCATAAAATGACTGCGAAGCACTACGCTGGAAAACCTAAGCAGTCAGTATTTTTAAAAAATGAAAAGTTGTTTAAAACTTACCTTTGACAATGGGCAAACAGCATTAGCTACTCAAGTTGAGCAGCAATCGGAATTGCCAAATGCTCTTGAGGAAATAGGGCTTGCCGGTTCGCGTCCTGTTTTAGTAATAGTGGGGGGTGCAAGTAACATCAGTGAAGCTGATTTTCTCCGTATTCAAGGATTGTTTGTGGAAGTTTTAGCCCCCATTGCCGAAACTTTAGGGGCTTATGTCGTGGATGGAGGTACGGATGTGGGAATTATGCGAATGATGGGTGCGGCTCGTACCCAGATAGGTGCTAAGTTTGCTTTGGTTGGTGTGACACCCGAAAGCAAAGTGGCTTTACCTAATCATTCAGAAAATGCTGCTGATTTAATACCCTTAGAGCAAAACCATACTCATTTCGTGCTAGTTCCTGGTAATAATTGGGGCGACGAGTCTCCTTGGATATCTCACGTTGCGACTATGCTGGCCAATGATGCACCTTCGATGACACTACTCTTGAACGGTGGCGAAATTACCTTTAAGGATGCGTTTTCTAGCGTTGATAGTGGAAGGATAGTTCTTGTAATTGCTGGTAGTGGTAGAACCGCAGATATACTTGCAGATGCTTTGCGTGGAAAGGCTACTGATGAACGAGCCAAAAAGCTAGCTAAATCTGGTACATTACAATACATCGACTTAATCGACATAGAGAAAGGAGTTGAGAATTTAGACAAAGTAATTAAGGGGTTACTTTCTAATTAGGAGTAAAAAATGGCAAAAAAAGATAGTTATCAAGAATTTTTAAAAGAAGATTTTAACAAGTTATTTGCAGGTATTAACTTAGGTGATGTGCAAAAACATTTTTTGCGATCGCGCTGGTTAGACCAAGTACTCTGGATGGAAAGTAAGGCGAATTTATCGCGCGATCGCCATTATTTTTTACGGATAACAACTATTATTGGTGGTGTAGTTCTCCCGGCATTGGTAAGTTTAAATATTAACACTAATTTCAAACCTAACAACAGGGATATCATTATGTGGTCAACTTTTGGTTTGAGCCAAATAGTTGCTATTAGCGCTGCCATTGAAGAGTTTTTTCACTATGGAGAACGCTGGCGACACTATCGCCGAACAGTTGAATCTTTGAAAACCCAAGGGTGGCAATTTTCGCAGTTGACAGGCCCTTATCGTATTTATCCAAGCCACGAACAGGCATTTAATCTATTTGCAAGTCATGTAGAAGATATCATTCAGCGAGATGTGGAAATATATGCCACTCAAGTTGTACAAGAAAAGAAAGAAGAAAAACATAATCAGGAAGACCATATCCTTCTGCCAAATACAAAACCAACTAATTTAGAAGAGAAGAAAGACGAAGAATAAAATTGATTTAAGAAACTCTCTCCTGTTAGATAAAATATAATAATAGTTAGAAATAAAGTTCAGTAGAGCAATCGAGATAATTACGTTTTGATTATTTATGGATTTTATCTGATTGAAATAAATTAAAGTGATTTCAACAAATAAAAAACTAAAAAGTATAATTTGTAAAGATTATACCAATTAGAAAAAAGAATGCAGCAAATAGACCATTTGTAGAGACGCGATTCATCGCATCTTTACCTAAGCATGTGTTGCAATCATTAAATAAAAAAGCTGAGTATTAACATTAGATATGGTTCCTTATACCAATTTAATATGAAGCTGCATAGAATAAAGCTTCCAGGATAAAGTTGTAAGAAGAGACAGAAATTACCTGCTCAAATGTAAGTTGGT
>NZ_JBALDP010000091.1:0-24672 GCF_036917355.1 Nostoc sp. | reverse complement strand
CCTTTTCATCCTTGAGGATATTAGCGATGTCAGGGACATACTTGGCTGCGGTGTCTCCCAAGTTGCCCAATGCCGATGCCGCACTTCTACGAACGGAGGCGTCCACCTTTTCATCCTTGAGGATATTAGCGATGTCAGGGACATACTTGGCTGCGGCGTCTCCCAAGTTGCCCAATGCCGATGCCGCACTACTACGAACGGAGGCGTCCACCTTTTCATCCTTGAGGATATTGAGGATGTCAGGGACATACTTGGCTGCGGCGTCTCCCAAGTTGCCCAATGCCGATGCCGCACTACTACGAACGGAGGCGTCCACCTTTTCATCTTTGAGGATATTGAGGATGTCAGGGACATACTTGGCTGCGGCGTCTCCCAAGTTGCCCAATGCCGATGCCGCACCATAACGAACGGAGGCGTCCGCCTTTTCATCCTTGAGGATTTTGGCAGCTTTCTCGGCAATATCCTCTGGTTTTTTCACCAGGGATTTTAAATCTTTGAGATCATATTCAACTAATTGCTTGAGAGCATATCCTTTAACTTGGTCGTGTCCATCATCAAGGGCTGCTAATATACCGTTAATCTGCCAATCGTGGGGTTTGGGTTTGGGGGTTTCTTTGGCGTTTACCCAAGGTAGAGAGAGGAAGAGAGTTAGGAGTAGGGTGAAACAGAAAAGGAAAAAGACGGAAAGCTTGTTAGTGTGGCGGGGAGTTGTGGGCATAAATCAGGGCAAGGTGGCAGATTACACGCGGCTATCGGTATAATACCAAGCTTGCAATTCTTAATTCCTGATTTAGAAGGTCAGATTTTATTTGAGTTTTTATTGTGGGAGCTTCCCAAATTTTGAAATTTACTATTATGGTGCGTTCAGATAGGAATAAGAAAATCAAGAAACGAACCGCCATCGCGCAGCGTCTCGTTAGAGAAGAACACCAAGGACGCAAAGTAAGAGAACAGACTTGATGTTGATCTTTGCTTATGAGTATCAAAGACTCGCCGACGAGTATTAAAGACTCGTCCACGAGTATTAAAGACTCTCCCGCGAGTATTAAAGACTCTCCCGCGAGTATTAAAGACTCGTCCACGAGTATCAAAGACTCGTCCACGAGTATTAAAGACTCTCCCGCGAGTATTAAAGACTTGTCCACGAGTATTAAAGACTCTCCCGCGAGTATTAAAGACTCGTCTACGAGTATCAAAGACTCATTAATGAGGTTTAACTACTCATTTGCGAAGTTCAAAGACTACAGCACTTATTATTTGAATGCACTACACCACGATACACAGTAGGGGCACAGCATGCTGTGCCCCTACGAATGCTTGTATTTGACGCAAGCGAAAACGGCTATAAACCGAATGGCAATATTTGCCTATGAACCAGAAGCAGTTTTAGCAGGTTTACTTTTAATAGCTTTAAACCGTTCCCCTAACTGTTCGGCAATAGTTTTTAACCCTGGAGTTTTCTTAGCAGCAGTCTTGACGTAATCGTAAACTGTCAAACTGCTGCTCATTGTCTCACTACCGACAGCCATTAAGGTATCATCTACTTGTTCTGTCAGTTGTCGCAGTCCAATCAGAAGTTCGCTGAGAGTGGCGGCTAGTTGATAATCCCGCACAAACTCATCTACATCAAAGCTGGCTGGGAGAATTTCTCGGTTAGATTGGGCGGCAGTCAGGCTAGTGTTGACAAAAGCTAGGCTTTTATCGCCCATCTTAAATAACTTGCGTCGTTCTTCTACACTCAGAGTCACCAGAAAAGGCAACTTTGCTTGGATAGTCGCAAAGGCTGCTTTAATTTCTTGGATATCTGCTGGGGTAAGGGAGCCTGTAATGTTTTGGTAAGCCATTGGTTATTTACTGTGGTGAATCTGTTTGTTATGATTCCCACTGGTAAATGCGATCGCACAGTATTTAAGGAAGGGAGAGTAGGGAAATTAACTTCTCTGGTGTACACATAAGTCGAATTACCCCCCTTAATCCCCCCTTGGAAAGGGGGGAAATAAGAGAATCTAGTTCCCTCCCCTTTACGATACGGGGAGGGTTAGGGTGGGGTAAAACTTACGCTGTAAGGAAGCAATACGATTTGGTTAAGAAGACGCGATAAATCGCCGTCTCTACAATTAATTATTAACGCGATGGTTTCTTACCAAAGCCATCGCGTATTGTATCCATAATCCAAGTTTGGAGGTTGTCAATGTAGCTAAATATCACTGGCACTACCACCAGTGTCAACAGAGTAGAAGTTGTAAAACCGCCCATAATGGCAATTCCCATTGGTTGGCGAACTTCAGAACCAGCGCCAATTCCCAATGCTAAAGGGAGAATACCGGCGATCGTTGCAAAAGAAGTCATTAAAATCGGTCGCAGACGTGACACACCTGATTCTATGAGTGCCTGACGTTGGGTTTTGCCTTCTTGCATGTTGATGATTGTATAGTCTACTAACAGAATCGAGTTTTTGGTGACAATCCCCAACAGCAACACAATCCCAATGAGGGCATATATTCCCAAGGGTTTTTGAGCAACCATTAACGCTACCAATGCGCCGCCTAAACAAAAGGGTAAGGCTGCCATAATCGATAATGGATGGAGAAAGTTGTTATACAGCAGCACCAGAATTGCATAGATACACATTAATGCCAGCCCTAATGCACCGCCAAAGCGACCAAAAATGTCTTGCATAATTTTGGCGCTGCCTGATGATTGCTGTACTACTCCTGGCGGTAAGTTTTGCATTGCAGGTAGTTTGTTGATTGTCTGGACTGCCTCTCCTAAAGAAAGCCCTTGCAAATTCGCTTCTACAGCTACTTGACGAGCACGATCGTAGCGGTTGATGGTAGCAGGGCCGCTACCAAAGCGGATATCTGCCACTGCTATGAGGGGAACCAATCTACCATTTTGACTGGGAACTTGCAGATTTGTGATTGTGTTAATGTCGGCACGCGCTTGCGGATCGATTTGCACGCGAATGGGGATTTGGCGATCGCTTAAATTAAATTTCGCTAAGTTCGCCTCATTATCGCCGATGGTGGCAAGGGAAGCAGTCCGAGCGATCGCTTGCACTGTCACCCCCAAATCTGCTGCCCGTTGCGGGTTAGGAATTACCAAAATCTCTGGTTTTACCAAACTTGCAGTCGAAGCCACTTCTACTAATCCAGGTAGCGATCGCATCTGCTTTTCTAAGGCATCAGCAGCTTGATTCAACGCTTCGGGATTTTCACTTCTGAGGACAATTGATAAACCTTTACGACTGTCACCCGGCGACTGACTTTGAAAACTAATTCTCGCTCCTGGTATTTGCTCAAAGTTAGGACGCACTTGTTCTTCAAACTGTTTTTGGGAAATATTTCGTTTTTCTCTGGGTTTGAGATTAATCGCAAGGCTGGCAGAATTGATCTCTTCTGTTGCTAGTACACGTTCAACTACTGGATTTTGGCGGATGATATCAGTCGCTTGCGTGACTACCTTGTTAACGTCTGACAAAGTGGAACCAGGAGGTAATTCTATAGATACGTTAGAAATTCCGAAGTCACCATCATCAACAAAACCCTTGGGAATTAAGGGAACCAGCATCGCACTGGCAATGAAGAAAGCTAAAGCGATCGCCATTGTTGTCAATCTATGGCGTAACGCCCACTGTAAAAGCGATCTATAAGGTTGAAAGCCTTGACGCTTTTCATCTCCAAGTTTTCTACTTCCGTTCCCGCCACCTGGAAGTATAAATTTAAAATTAAAAATTTTTATTACTCCCCTCTGCCCCTCTGCCCTTCGGTCACTGAGCGTAGTCGAAGTGTGCCCCTCCTTCTCCTTTAAAAGATACGCCCCCATCATCGGCGTAACCATTCGCGCGACAAGAGTTGAGAAAATTGTGGAAACGGCAACGGTAACACCAAATGGTTGAAAAAATTGCCCCGGAATCCCACCCATAAAGGCAACAGGCAGAAACACTGCAATAATTGTCGCTGAACTGGCGATTACCGCTAACCCTACTTCGTCGGAAGACTCAAAAGCCGCTTCCCAAGCTGACTTACCCATAGCGATATGCCGTTCCATATTTTCAATTTCCACAACGGCATCATCTACCAAGTTGCCCACCGCCAAGGCTAATGCCAACAAAGTCATGTTGTTGAGGGTGTAACCAAGGGCTTGCTGCACTGCGAAGGTAGGAATTATTGATAGGGGCAAGGCAACAGCGGTAATTAATGTTGCTCGCCAGTCCCGCAAAAACACTAAAATAACGATGACCGCCAGCACCGAAGCTTGAATCAATTCATCAATGGTGCTTTGGTAAGATTGGCGGACAATATCGGCTCTAGTAAAAATTAAATCTAACTTGACATCTGGGGGAAGAGTTTTTTCCAGTTGTTTGACTGCTGCTTTCACTCCTTCTTCCACAGTCACCAGGACGCTGCCAGTACTACGCAAGACTTGAAAAGCTACTACGGGTTGATTATTCAAACGAGCGGCTTGACGCACGTCACCAAATTTATCTTCTACAGTTCCCAGGCTAGATAACGGTACAGAACCACCTTGTGGTAAAACGATTTCGTAGGTTTTCAAAATATCCACACTGACGGCACTTCCTAAAGTACGGATACTTTGTTCGCTACCACCAACTTCGGCACGTCCACCAGGTAAGTTAATGTTCAAAGCGCGGATTTGGTCGTTTACCTGAGTGGCAGTAATCGCTAAAGCTTGTAAGCGGTCTGGATTAAGATTAATGCGAATTTCTCGGTCAACACCACCCACGCGCTGAATTTGTGCTACACCACGAACTCCCAACAAGGCACGGCTAATAGTTTGGTCTACAAGATTGCTTAACTCTTCTACAGAACGCCGATCTGATTTAACTGCGTAGGTAATCACCGGGCCGCCGGAAAATTCTAGGCGTTCCACAATGGGGTCGTTAATATCTTGGGGTAAATCTTGGCGAATTTGAGCGATCGCATTTCTAACATCATTGGTGGCGCGATCGCTATCTGTACCCAAAACAAAATTGATTGTCGTCTTAGAGTTCCCATCGCTGACAGTGGAAATCATAAAATCGATATTACCCAACCCCGCCACAGCATCTTCAATTTTTTTCGTCACTTGGGATTCTAATTCTGCTGGGCCTGCACCCGGTTGGGTGACTTTGATCGAAACTGTTGGCACATCAATATTTGGGTTAGTATCAATCCCCAAGGATATGAAGGAGAACCAACCGACAACTGTCAAAATTAAAAATAAAACTATCGTGGGAACAGGTTTTTTAATCGACCAGGCTGAGATATTAAAAGACATTGGGAAATTTTAGATTTGGGATTTGGGACTTCGGCTACGCTCAGTCGAACAATTTGGGATTCGACATCTCAGGGTAAAAATCCAGAATTCAGAATCCAGAATTCAGAAAACTTTAATACTCAAGCTTGATAACACACCAATTCGCTCAAGTCGAGAAATCTTGTCAGGACTGCCTTATCAAGTGACTGCTCGACTTCCCGCTGAATCGCCCACTGATTGGATTCAAAATTCTGACTTCTGCTTCAACTTGCAACTCGAACTCCATCGCCATCTTTGAGATAGCCTGCACCATCAACGACAACGCGATCGCCTAACTGTAACCCACTCTTGATTTCCACTGTATCGTTATTGCCAGGATCTCCTAACTCGACTTTCTGGCTACGGACTGTATTTTCACCCGATAAGATGAATACAATTACACTTGCGTCAGCTTGTAACTGCACTGCTTTTTGTGGCACTACCATTTTCATCCCTGAGTCAGTAGTAATTGCAGCACTAGCAAACATTCCTGGTTTAAGTAAAGTCGTTGGCGGCAAGTCAATTTTCACTGTTGCTTCCCGTCTTTGATCGTTCAGCTGTGGTTGTATATCTCTGACTCGTCCCTGCGATCGCACCCGGCGATCGACATCAGAAGTAATTTGCACCGATGCGCCAATTTTCACCTGAGTTAGTTGAGTTTCGGGCACTTTCGCCTGAAGTTCTAACTTTTCATCTCGGATAATCGAAAATAGCTTTTGTGTGCCACCAATCACCGTCCCCACCTGGGTTTGCGGCGGTACGCCAGTGACATCACCGACTCTAGCCAGCTTCTCGGCAATTACTCCTGAAACCGGCGCACGTACCACAGTTTGTCCCAATTGAGTTTGCAGTTGTTGCACTTTAGCAGCACTGCTTTTGACATCGGCTTTGGCTTTGTTGACGATCGCTTGAGCGTTCTTAATATTGGCTTGGGCACTGCCGATATTAGCCTGGGCACTACGTATATTTTCTTGGGACAGGTTTACAACTTCTATGGCAGTTTTCACATTGTAGGAACGAGTATCAAGTTCTTGTTTGCTAATCGTCCCAGAGTCAGCGAGTTGTTGATAGCGCTGATAATTTTTGGCTGCTTCCTCCAACCTCGCCTTGGCTTGAGCTAAATCGGCTTGTCTTTGCTGGACTATTGCTTTATTTGATACCAAATCTGCCTGCTTGGATGCCACATCTGCTTGTTTGGATGCCACATCTGCTTGTTTCGATTCCACATCTGCTTTTGCTTGGCTAATTTGGTTTTGCAGTATGGAACCATCTAACACCGCCAACACTTGACCTTGTTTGACAAAAGCTCCTTCTTTGACGTTTGCGGGAATGCTTTTAATTTGTAAACCGTTTGTTTGCGGTAGCACCGGAATTAAATCACTTGCGGCTACAGTCCCAGTCGTTTTAAGGGTACGGACAACACGAGCGGTTTCTACTGTGGCGATGGTGACAGTCATCGCTGGGTTAACTTTTTTATCCGCTATCGCACTTTGTTGACGGGATGGAAAACGATTTAATACAATCATCCCAACCAAGGCGATCGCAATTCCTAAACCAGTACCCAAGAATAATGGCTTCAACCATGCCCTGGTTTGCTTTTGATCTGATTTGCTTAAAAAATTCCTATCTTCAGAGGTTATAGCTTCTTCCACCTCAACTTCTGAAAGACTTTCATCGCTCACAGTTTCACCTCTACTTGCTGTTTATACATACCAAACCTTGGTATTTTCTTAAGAAAACTTGAAGTTTATTTACTTCAATATCAACTATGGCGTATTTCATAGTGAATGTCTTTTATCTGATCTAGTATATAATATAACTTTTTAACTAAGAGAAATTACTACCAAAAAGTGATAATAAATTTTATGTAGATATTATGATACAAAAAATTCTCTCATCTCATAGAGCTACTCTATGTCACACACCATCTGTATTGAGATCACTGTCAACCAATGCTTAGATATGAAAAACTAATATAGCCGATCAAGATTTATCTAATTAGAATCGAAAGTATTTATGTACCTTGGTAGACTAGGAAATTATTTTTTATACGTAATCAATCATTTCTCTAAAGCCTTTGTCTTGCTAGGAAGCCATATATCGAGGCATAAATAAAGCTAGCGGCTATAGGTACAGGTGAGTTACAAAGGAGCAAACTCCATTGCCTGAAATTCCAGCAAGGGTGGCCTTGATTATGGAATTTTAAAATCAAATCAATAAAAAATTGGTATTTACCAGAGTAACGAGATATGTTCAATGCCACTGAAATTTTAATTGATGCCTTCGTAAATGAAATTCGAGACGGCTACCGCCGCACTTATGGCTGCTTTAAAAATGATTATCAGGACATTATCGCCTGGGCAGGTAACATGGCTTTGGAAAATATTGCCAATAGCGATGCCCTTTACCACAATGTTGAACACACTGTCTTAGTCACCCTGGTGGGACAAGAAATTTTACGTGGCAAACACATCAGGGAAGGCGGTGTTTCTAGTGAAGACTGGTTGCATTGTATTATTTCTTTAGTCAGTCATGATATTGGCTATGTTAAGGGAGTTTGCCGACAAGACCGAGAAACAGCAAACTTATATTCCACAGGTAAAAATGGCAGAATGATTTCTGTGGCTGCTGGCGCTTCTGATGCCAGTCTGACGCCGTATCATGTTGATAGAGCCAAGCTGTTTATTGATGAGCGGTTTGGAGGTCACAAGTTAATCGATGCTGAGGCAATTAAGAGCAATATTGAATTGACTAGATTTCCCGTGCCTGCGGCAGAGGATCATCAAGATACAAAGTGCTTTGCAGGATTAGTGCGTGCTGCTGATTTGATTGGTCAACTAAGCGACCCGCGTTACCTGAAGAAAATTACTTCTTTATTTTATGAATTTGAAGAAACTGGTGTAAATAAAGTTTTGGGCTATAAAACCCCTGCCGATTTACGCAATAACTACGCTAAGTTTTACTGGAATGGCGTATATCCCTATATCCAAGAAGGACTGCATTACCTATCATTGACACAACAAGGAAAACAAATTCTTGCTAATCTTTACTCAAATGTCTTTGTTGTGGAACATGAAAAACAACAGGAAGAACAGCAGAGGTATTTAGAGCAGTTAGCAGTTAAGAGCTAGGAGAGACGCGATTAATCGCGTCTGTACAGGAGTTAGGAGTTGAAAATTATTAATCATGAGTTATGAATTAAGATAAAAACTTAATAACTCATAACTCCTAACTTATAACTCCTAACTACTATGGATTGGTGGCGACGACTTAAGAAAAATCCTTTGGCACGATTTGGGGCAATTTTGCTGTTAATTTTCTATATAGGAGTAATTGCAGCTGATTTCGTAGCTCCTTACGATCCCTATGCTTCACAGCCTAATGGTTCACTGCTGCCACCAACGAAGATACACTGGGTTTCTCAGTCAGGGCAGTTTATTGGGCCTTATGTTTATCCGACGACTCAGGGAGATACAAATTTAGATACAGGCGATCGCAAACTGATTGTAGACTCAACAAAGCCTTCACCCTTGCGTCTATTTGTCTCTGGGGCAGAATACCGATTGTTGCAGATGAGTTTGCCACTACCGCCGAAGTGGGATGAAGTCACAATCTTTGGTGGTATCCCCTTAAATTGGCATTTATTTGGCACAACAAGTGGTGCAAAAGTCAATATTTTCGGCACTGATGACCAAGGCCGCGACCAATTTAGTCGCCTGCTGCATGGCGGTCGCATCAGTATGTTTATCGGGATTTTTGGCATTATCATTACCTATCCCCTCGGTTTGCTCATCGGGGGAATTTCCGGCTATTTCGGCGGTGTAACTGATAGCATCATTATGCGCTTGGCAGAAGTGCTAATGACTTTCCCCAGTATTTATCTTTTGGTGACATTGGGTGCAGTCTTACCAGCGGGTTTAAGTAGTACCCAGCGCTTTTTGCTAATTGTGGTGATTACTTCGGTGATTAGCTGGGCTGGTTTAGCACGGGTGATTCGGGGACAGGTACTATCAATTAAAGAGAGAGAATTTGTTCAAGCTTCGCGTGCAATGGGCGGAAACCCAATTTATATCATCGTCCGCCACGTTTTACCGCAAACGGCTAGTTATGTAGTTATCTCCGCGACTCTTGCAATTCCAAGCTTTATTGGTGCAGAGGCGATATTGAGTCTCATCGGCTTGGGTATTCAACAACCAGACCCTTCTTGGGGAAATATGCTTTCTCTGGCTAGCAATGCTTCAATTTTGGTGTTGCAACCTTGGTTAATTTGGCCGCCGGCTGTGCTGATTATTCTCACAGTGCTGGCATTCAACTTACTTGGTGATGGGCTGAGAGATGCGCTTGACCCGCGCAGTTTAAGAAGATAAGCCTTCAATAATAGTAAATGCGATCGCCGAAATAACAAATGCGTACTCCGAAATAGCAAATGCGTACTCCGAAATAACAAATGCGTACTCCGAAATAACAAATGCGTACTCCGAAATAGCAAATGCGTACTCCGAAATAACAAATGCGATCGCTCTACTCTACTGCTGCAAAACCCAACGGCGAAAAAGTTCTACCATAATCCGCCAGTTTCCCTGAGTTTCCTCAACTACATCATGACGCTTCAGAGTATTCAGCGCTTCCTGTAAATCAGCGTCGTTCATACCTGTAGACTGAGCTAAGGCATCCAGACTTAGGCCTTCTGGGTGAGGTGCAAGTACTTGTACAATTGCTTGTTGACCCTCAGCACCCCGCGCCGCCTGACCCCAAACCCCATCAAAGTAATAGCGTCCCCGCTTGAAAAACTCAGGGTCATTGATAACTGCTTCCACATCTTCTACAGTGAAAACTGGGTCACGCGATCGCCCTTGCTCAAAAACAAAGTCGTTGTAGCCGCGCACTAGCTGAAAACCCAGCAGTTGCACTAAATATGGTTGACCATGTGTCAAAGCATAAATTTCATCTAAAGCTTCCGGGATGTAGTCGAGGGGGAAGTCTTCATTACCTGGGTTAGCGAGAATTTGGCGAGTAGCTGCACGTTCTTGAAAGCCTACATGAATAGGAATGACGCTGGCAAAGAAGGGTTGAAAATAATCTGCTGTCATTTCCTCTAAGGTGTGTAAACCAGCAAAAGCAAAAGCGATTTTAGAACTCATTTGCACCAAACCGCGCAGAAAACCCATAAAGTCGATAGGTATTTTGTTCGCTTCTATTAAATCTTCAATTTTCTCGAATTCGTCTAAGGCGATAATTAACCCACCTTCTAGGTTTCCTTCCACCTGTTTTAAATAACGTTCAAAACTCCGGTAGGGGAGATTAAGTAAATCAGCGTCAGCTGGTGGTCGAAGTTTTACAGTTTGAGAAATTTCATCACAAATTGCCATTAGTACTTCACCCACACCTTGGGGGCTATCTCCCAAACGTAGCAAGTTGACGTATGCTAGCTGTATTTGTGAGCCTAGACAGTTAGCAGCGTTAAGCAGAATAGAAGTTTTGCCCATGCGCCTGTGACCGTAGAGAACTATAGACTGGAGTTGATTACCCATCACCCAGAGTTCTTCTAACTGTCTGATGATATCTTCTCGCCCAACAAAGAGATGACCTTGAACGGGGTCGCCTACAACATAAGGATTAACCACAGGCTTGGTGATGGAAATTTCTCCCACTTCACCAGCAATTTGTAAAAGGCTTTTTTGCCAAGTTTGAGCGATATCTATTATTAACCCTTGCTCTGCTTGTGGTAATGTGTCGGCTTGATTTAGGATTTTTGTCAGTTTGCCTAATGCTCGATTCAGAGCTAAAGACCTGGCTGAACGTGAGACGCTGCGTTCAATAGACTGGACATCCTCAACAACTTGACGTAAATTAGCAAGAACTTTCCAAGTTACTGGACGTAAAAGCGGTTCCTGTGGAAAAAGAGGAACTTGGATAGCAACAATAGAGGCTGGTTTTTTAGCTTTATCAAACGTCGCTAGAGTTTGGGCAAGGGTAAACATTTCCTCACCGTAAAGTAGAGAACGCACTACAGCAAAAGCCTCTATTGCTCTGGCTGGTTCATATTCATGCAGATGCCAGAAACCAGCAGCAGTAGCACGGGCAGGAGTATCTAAACGAGTGTCTATATTAAAACGAGCCTGTAAACCTTCTCGCCAAGAATGAGGGAAGAAAAATAACCAAGGGAAGGAGAAGAAATCTTTGATAAACCTTGACTTTAGGGTTTCATCTAGAGAAGCTGAAGTAAAACGTACTACATTCCAATCAAAAGGATTTGCCGCCAATTGAGAGACATTCCAAATAATTTGCTCTGAGGGGATTTTGGCAAGTACTCTATTGACTGCTTGGATAACAGGAATGAATTGTAGGGTATATGCCAGCAGTTCATTAATATTATGTAAACCAGTTTCCCAGTCATTTTGCAACCAATTTTGCAAGCGCCAAACAAGATTAGGAAGGGGAAGCGAAGTGATGCGGGGGAGTAGCCAATTACCGTTTTGGATGATTCGTAAGTTTAAAGGTGAGCCAATAAGCCAGGTTTCTGGACGCAATATTACCACACCTATCGCCACGCCTACCACTACACCTGCCACCACACCCGCCACCATACCTGCCACCACACCTCCCACCACGCCCAATGCCACACCAAACACCACACCTCTAGCCACACCCCCAACCACGCCCAATGCCACGCCTCCCACCATACCTCTCGTCACGCCTGCCGCCACGCCTCCCGTTACACCCGCCGCCACGAGAAATGCCACGCCTCTCGCCACGCCAAACGCCACACCTCCCACCACGCCCAAAGTCACGCCCAAGGCTAGACCTCCTGCCACGCCTACCGCCACACCTACCGCCACACCTGCTGCTATACCTCCCGCCACGCCTAGCATCACACATTCCGCCACACCTGCCGCTATACCTACTGCCACCCCAAACCAGTCAACGGGAACATTTACAGTTTGAAAAATTATACCCACAGCCAGAGGTGTAACTACTGTTAAAACTAATCCTTGGAAAAATAATTGACGTTGGATAGCATTTTCTCGCAATAACTCCCATCCCTTGCGCCAATTCATTTCCTCTTCAGGAATATAACCACCCCCGAATTCATTTATATACCACCGCAAAGCTTGGGGAAAGAAAAACACCCAGTACAAAAGGCGCAGATAATCCAAGGGATTCCAAATAGACAGGCGACGCTTTAACTTGGGTTTTAAGTCTAAGCGGGGTACAGGGGTCATTATCTTATCTCCATCATTGCAAACTGTCTACATAATGCGAATAAGTTTGATAACACAATTGCATCAGTTTGCGAGGATGTCCGCCACTTTCTTGGATGAGTTGGATGATTTCCTCTTCAGTAAAACTCACTGAAGTTTTAGCCAAACGGCTATTAATAAAATTACGGGCGCTGATTTCATCCCAAGGTTTTATATTTTCCTCTTGGCAAATACCTGCCAGGGGAGATGTTTTGCCATTATCCTGACTGTCGTTAAATAGCTTGTCCAGAGGTTCGCTAGCAGCTAAAATCAACCGCAAAGAAGCATCACGCCCTTCAGCTAAACCGCGCAATTGATCCCTAACTTGGCGAGTAAAGCCGTTTTCGATTAATTTTCCTAAATTATCTATAGCTAATAGCACTTTTTTATTTTGCAAATTGCGAGTTAGTCTATAGCCTTTGCTTTCAGGGATACCAATTTTATCGCACAAAGCAAAGTAGAATTCATCTTCATCATGAACTCCATTATTTAAATCTAAAAAAACTGGCTCGCGTGGTAACTGTAAATAATTTTCTGCCTGTTGGCAAATCACCCATAACAAAGATGACTTGCCGATTCCTTCTTCTGCTATGAGCGCGACACTACTATTACTGTTAAGTACTTCAAATACCCGTAATATTTCGCGTTCCCTGCCAAAAAACTGTTGTGGATCTTCTATTCTGCCGCGTTGAGGAATAAAAGGATTATGATTTTGCTGCAATAGATGATCTGAGTGTGATTCATCTTTTAGTGGTGGATTAGTTGGTTCTATAATTGGTTCTTGGAAAAGTGAAGCTTCTTCTAAATACTTTTGATATCCTACTATTATTGGATTTTTAAAATTTATTTTTGTAACTGTTATGCCGAGATGTTTTGTAATCTTTTTACATAACTTTGCACCCACATCTCTCACATATTGTGTACTATAAAAGCCATCATTAACAATCTCTGTATACTCCTTCCCTTCCCACATCCCTAAAAAGAGCTTTTGTTCTAAGTCATTTAAGACTTGCCTATCGTTTGTAAGTAGCTTATTAATGAATGTTAATGCTTTTTGTGAGTCCATTAGGTGTAAGCAAATTGGCAGAGCAAAGTTAAAACCAGTCAGTAGTGTAATACTTTACCCTACAAACCTACATTTGCCTACTTTCCCTTACAACAATTTAATCACTCAAACTCCCTACTAGCGCCTACCTATAGAGCTTATGTCTCAAGTGATGATGGTGTTATACCAAAAAAAGTTGAGGAGTTTGAAAAATGGCAACTTTTAGACAACAGCTTGTACTTGCTCTCATCGCTGCTACCAGTGCCATACTAGCTACAGTAGCGCCTGCATTAATTGAGCGGGATAAAAAATCTGCTTCAGAACCAAAGCCTTTTGTCACCGCCACCTCTGCAATATGTGACAAAGTTCTTGCTGATAAAGTGTGTGTCGCTAATCTTACAGTGCAGGTTAATAGCAACGAACTTCAGCAAGTGACAAATCGCGATCGCCTATTTCTCAAATCTGGAGATACTCTAAGATTATCAAACGTCTATTATTGCATACCATCTCAAACTCTACTCAATAAAGTAGAAGTCAGAGGATATTTATTTAAACATGGAGTTGAGAGTTATAAAAATGGACTTTTCACTCCTAGTAACTTCCCGATTTATGCTGCTTGTCATAATATTGGTAACTTCCAAAAAACTTGGAAGCTTGAACCAGGACAGCACCAAGTCAGCATACCCATTATCAAGTATGTTGGTAGCAACAGAATTGTTGACAATAGTTTCTACTTTAACTTGGATGTTGGACAATAATTTCAGCCTTCTATTTAAAAGCGAAAGCGAGTAGTAGTTTTATGGCTTACAGCGAGTTTAGCTAAAGCAAAACAAGAGAACCTCTAATACCGAATTCGCGGATCTACATAAGCATTTAAAATATCAATTAAAATGCTGGCACTCACAACGATCGCACCAAAAAATACCAATACTCCCTGGACTGTGGGATAATCGCGATCTGCGATCGCTTGATACAATCGATTAGCTAACCCAGGCCAAGAAAATGTTACCTCTGTCAAAATCGCCCCACCCAACAGAGAAGCAAAAGTTAATCCCAAGACTGTAATCACTGGAATTAGCGCATTTTTTAAAGCGTGAGAGGCTAAAATCTTATTTTCACCAATACCTCTAGCTCTAGCGGCTTCTACATAATCTGCTTGCAAGGTTTGCTTTAAATTCACTCGCACAATTCGCTCAAAAATCCCACTGAGCAAAATTCCTAGTGTGAGACTCGGTAGAGCCAGATGGTGTAAAGATGTGAAAAACTGGGTGAAATTTCCACCAAGTAAGCTGTCAATTGTATACAATCCAGTGACAGTACTCGGAGCCGGCAAATTGGGCGGAAAGCGGTTGGAATTAGGAAACCAACCCAATTGGACTGAGAAAATCAACTGCAAAAGCATTCCCGCCCAAAACATGGGAAGTGCGTAAGTGATAATCCCAAATAAGCGCCCGCCGACATCAAAATATGTCCCAGGACGAGAAGCCGAAAGAGTCCCAACCGCAATTCCGACGATGAGTGCAACCGCCATACTACATACTGCTAACTCCACCGTCGCCGGGAAATATTGGCCAATTATGTCCCAAACATTTTGTCCGCGACTCATTAAAGAAGTTCCCAAGTCAAAGCGCAGTATGCTTCCCAAATAATTTAGGTACTGTAGCCACAGGGGAAGGTTTAAACCGAGTTGTTTTCGCAATTCTTCTTTAGCTGCTTCTGGCGCACGTCCACCAAGAATTGCATCTGCTGGATCTCCTGGTGTTGCTCTTAGTAAAAGAAATACAATGGTAATGATAGTTAATAACTGAAGTGGCGCAAGAAGCAACCGAGAAACAATGTAATATTGTAAAGCTTTAGAACGAGACATAAGTAATTTAAATTTTAAAATTTAGAAAGCGCTTTTGGGAACTATTTTAACTATCAAACAGATAGATATTGAACAAGAAAATTTTTATCGAATAGTCAAAAGTTATTAGGTAATTTCTTACAACAGAATATACCCAGCTTGACGAGTTTCGACTTCTCTGCTAACGCGTAGCGTTAGCAGAGCTTTCGCTTTAGCGATACGCTCAACTCTCAATCCCTTAGTTGGTTGAGCGAAGTCGAAACCAACGGCAGCGGTAGATTTATTAACGGAAATTGCCTTACTAATGACTAATACTTCGACTACGCTCAGTACAAGTGACCAATGACTACTTTTTAAGTGTCTGGTAAACCAAAATTTGGGTAGGGTTAAGTTTTACGCCATTAACACCATTTCGGGCAAATACATAGTCTTTGTTTTGCCATAAGGGGACATAAGGTACATCAGTAGTAACTTGCGTTTGAATTTCGTTAAAAATTTTCTGACGAGCTTCGGGGTTTTGTTCTTTGCGTTGCCCATCAATCAATTTATTTATGGCTTCGTTATAGTAGAACGAACCCTGAGTTTGACTGCCTCCATCTTCGCATCCTTTAGCAACTGAACCTTTGTCACAAGACAAAAATGGCTGGACGTAATTATCTGGATCTAAAAAGTCTGGATACCAATCAAGTAAAGCTGCCGGATACAAACCTTTGGCAATGTCTTTAAAAAAGGCAGGCCCTTCCGCTTGAGTAACTTCAAATTGCAGTATTCCATCCATTTTGACATCCACAAGCGATTTGAGTGTCTGTGCTGCCAAACTCCGAGTAGGTGAACTAGAAGGATACCAAACTTGCACTTTTGCAGGATTTTCTTTGGAGAAGCCAGCAGTAGTTAATAATTTTTTAGCTCGATCGAAGTTAGCATCGCCATATTTCTCTTTGAATAATGGCACAGAAACTTTAAACGTTGTGGGAATCATGCTATATAGCGGATCTGCTTGACCAAGTAACACTCGCTCATTTAAAAGTGGACGGTCAATTATGGATGCGATCGCTTGTCTTACCTCTAATTTATCTAAAGGCTTTTGATTCCGGTTTAATACCAGATAACTTACTACACTACCTTCAGCTGCGATCGCTTGCCAATCCCCTTTTTTACCACCTTCTTCCAAACTACGATTTTGATCTGGTTGCAGTGACAGATAAGCTACATCGACTGCACCTGTACGGAAAGCATTAAATAAATTAACCGGACTAGTTTGAATTTGGAGATTAACACCCTTGTTAACTGGTTTTTCTCCCCAATATTTATCAAACACATCAAATCGGATGGAATCAGTACCATACTGTCCTAATTTGTAAGGGCCAGTTCCCACAAAAATATTCGGCTTGAATTTACCAGCGCCGACTTCGTAAGCTTTTGGTGAAACGGCACAAACTCCAGGAAATGCCAGCAGTGAGGGAAAAGCTGCAAAGGACTTTTTCAGCTTGATTGTCAACTCATACTCGCTTGTCGGTTTGATCGAATCTACTATATCAGCTAGTAAGAATGAGGGTTTGCCTTTATTTTCAATAAAGCGCTGGATGGTAAACGCCATTGCTTGAGCGTTGAAGGGAGTCCCATCATGAAAAACTACTCCCTGACGTAAGGGGATGGTATAAGTTAAGCCGTCTTGACTGACTTTGGGTAATGCTGTAGCTAGTTGGGGTTTAATTTCGGTGCTTCCTGGTTCGTAATTATAGAGGCGATCGCTCATATTAAACACCAAACCTAAAGATGCTAATTCATAAGCATCAGCCGGATCGAGGGTTCTTGGCTTGGCTGTTGTACCGATAGTAATACGACCATCACCTGTAGGGGTATTTACAGAACCAGATGGCGGCGTAGTTGACTGCGGACGAGGAGCGCAACTAACAACTAAAAATAAACATAAACAGAACAAAGATAGGAATTGTGTAATCCGACCCCACCGTTTCACGGACAAGGAAAACCAGGTCATGGCAGTAATATATTTGATATCAGCGGTCAGCAATTTTACTACATTTGTGACTCTTATGCTGAATCTTCACAATTTATAGCAGTTTTTGTTTCGATGGAATACTCCGTAGCCATCTAAATCAAAAATTTGTGGCGGATACTCAACTTCATAATTAAGTTAATTGCTATTGTGCGATGCCTACGCCTATGCACTGTTTGGTTACAAAAAATCATTGATAAAATACAGAATTTGATATTTAAGATTTGTTAAGTATTGAAAAATTTTTATTTAATTAAAATTTTCAACATTGGTTAAATTTGTCTTAAATTCATAGTTACTGGAAAAATAGATCTTGGTAAGGTTTCACCTTAGCCCAAGTAGTGTACGTTGAGGTTTTACCTGTTGCTGCTTGGTAACAGATACCCGATAGAGCGGTTTATCGTCAAGATTGGCTGTATTGTCAAAAAGAAGAGTGTTTGAACATCAGCGACTAAAGCGATCGCGATATTGTTAACAGCAGATTGAAAGTCGAAATAGTGAGACTAAGACCGTGAAGTATTTCTTTCTATCTGAGGGATGGGCAGTTGCAAGAGTCTGGGCATCTGATGGACTCTGGCAAATAACTGCATGGCGACGCCAACCAGATATTCAGCGAATGAATATTTGTTTAGTCGAAGAAAATGAATTGCTCTGGCTTTATCGAGTTGAAGAAGCCGTTTTAACCGTGGAAGTGAAGCCAACAACACCAGTAATTGGTAGTCAGACCATCGGTCAAGTAGTACTCAAGCGTCTGATGAGCGCCGAACAGGTAATCGAACGCCTGGGTACAGCTGAGGCGAAGTGTCAACTGCAAAATATCCACTTGGTGGTTCAGTAGATAGTAGCTATGGGGCACAAGCGGCAGAGGGGCAGAGAGGCAGAGGGGATAAAATCTTACTACAACTTCTCTTCTCCCCTGCTCCCCCGCTCCCCCGCTCCCCACCCTCCTCGTAAAGAAAAGATAAGAAAATTTAATCCCCGACAGGTATTTGGTAGCGAAAAAACTTGGACATGCTACGCGATCGCATCAATTTACACGCTTGCAAACAATTCCATCAATAGTTACACTTTTTAAAACATTCTCATTTTTGCTTGGAGATGGCTACCCTAACATAGGTAAACCTCCCGAAGCGAGTAAGCATTGCCAAAGCACCCACGCTGTCTGATTTATTAAGACTAAGCGGTGGTGATACTCTGGCTCTGGCAATAACAAAAAACAAGTAGAGAGTTTTATGAGTGGCGATTTTCGTTTCTCATAACCTCAGTAAGAAAATTGCTTTGTAAACTAACTCATCGAGGAGGAGCGTAGTCGATGGGACTACCCTGGTACCGAGTACATACAGTCGTTCTGAATGATCCAGGGCGACTGATTTCTGTACACCTAATGCACACAGCCTTAGTAGCAGGCTGGGCTGGTTCGATGGCACTCTACGAACTAGCTGTTTTTGATCCTAGCGATCCAGTTCTCAACCCAATGTGGCGTCAAGGGATGTTCGTCCTGCCCTTTATGTCACGTTTGGGCGTTACTCAATCTTGGGGTGGTTGGAACGTTACTGGTGGGCCATCAACCGATCCTGGCTTTTGGTCATTTGAAGGTGTTGCTGCCGCTCATATTGTTCTTTCCGGTCTGCTATTTTTAGCCGCCGTATGGCACTGGGTTTACTGGGATTTAGAACTTTTTAGAGATCCCCGTACTGGTGAACCCGCCCTAGACTTGCCAAAAATGTTTGGCATTCACCTGTTCTTATCTGGTCTACTTTGTTTTGGATTTGGTGCTTTTCACGTCACCGGACTATTTGGGCCGGGAATATGGGTTTCTGACGCTTATGGTGTAACTGGTGCGGCCCAGGCAGTAGCACCAGAATGGGGCCCAGATGGTTTTAACCCCTATAACCCTGGAGGCATTGCGGCTCACCACATTGCCGCTGGTGTTGTTGGTATTATTGCAGGCTTATTCCACCTCACAGTTAGACCCCCCGAACGGCTCTACAAAGCCTTGCGGATGGGGAACATTGAAACAGTACTTTCTAGCAGTATTGCAGCAGTCTTCTTCGCTGCTTTCGTTGTTGCTGGTACTATGTGGTACGGTAACGCCGCCACACCCATCGAATTGTTTGGCCCTACCCGCTATCAATGGGATCAACGCTACTTCGGTCAAGAAATTCAGCGCCGCGTCCAAACTAGCGTTGCTGAAGGTGCAACCCTTGAGCAAGCTTGGTCGCAGATTCCTGAAAAATTGGCTTTCTACGATTACGTCGGTAATAGCCCCGCGAAAGGCGGTCTATTCCGTACAGGGCCAATGGTGAAGGGTGATGGCATTGCCCAATCTTGGCAAGGTCACGCCGTATTCAAAGATTCTGAAGGACGGGAATTGACTGTACGTCGTCTCCCCAACTTCTTTGAAACCTTCCCAGTGATTTTGACTGATGCAGATGGAATTGTCCGCGCTGACATTCCCTTCCGTCGGGCAGAATCTAAGTATAGCTTCGAGCAATCTGGTGTCACCGTTAGTTTCTACGGTGGCAATCTGAATGGTCAGACCTTTACAGAACCAGCTGACGTGAAGAAGTACGCTCGTAAGGCTCAAGGCGGTGAAATCTTTGAATTTGACCGGGAAACCTTGAACTCTGATGGTGTATTCCGCACCAGTCCTAGAGGTTGGTTTACCTTTGGACACGCCGTATTTGCTCTGCTGTTCTTCTTTGGTCATCTCTGGCATGGCGCTCGGACAATCTACCGAGACGTATTTGCTGGTGTTGACGCCGATCTTGAAGAGCAAGTTGAGTGGGGTCTATTCCAGAAAGTGGGTGACAAGTCAACCCGCCGGAAAGAAGCCCTTTAATTTCAGTGCTGAGTAAAGAAGTGCTGAGTTCAGAGTTAAGGCTCTGACTCAGCACTTAGCACTCAGCACTCAGAACTTTAATTACTGGCTGGATAAAGAGGAAATCGTAATATGGAAAGCGTTGCGTACATCTTGATTTTTACTCTGTGTATAGGTACTCTCTTCTTTGCGATCGCATTTCGCGAACCCCCTCGCTTTGAGAAACCAAAAGATAAGTAGATCCTATCCACAGACTTTTAAGCGGATTTAATCTTAATATCCGTTGCTACTAAGTATGGTGGCAACGGATATTATTGTGTTTGTCCTTTGTTGGTTTTCACTACTAAGTAAATGACAAATCATTTTTATATTGTGATATAATTTCCAATCTTGGGAGTAGATATGTGTTAATGCTAGCTTTTCTGCGCTAGGATGAAAAAGGATGTTTTGTGTAAGCTGCCATAGTACTGCTTACATAACGCATCGCGCCTGTCGCACCACCTTTACGGAGACTAGAACCAGGAACAAATCAGCATGGTCAATCAGAATTTAACCGCTACAGAAATTGGATTCACTCACGAAGATTTCGCTGCTCTACTTGACAAATACGATTATCATTTTAGCCCTGGCGATGTTGTCCCAGGAACAGTTTTCAGTATAGAGCCGCGCGGCGCTCTGATTGACATTGGTGCTAAAACCGCAGCATATATACCTATACAAGAAATGTCTATTAACCGGGTGGATAGCCCGGAAGAAGTATTACAGTCAAACGAAACGCGCGAATTTTTTATCCTTACCGATGAAAACGAAGATGGTCAATTAACCCTTTCCATTCGCCGTATTGAATATATGCGGGCTTGGGAACGCGTGCGGCAGTTGCAAGCAGAAGATGCTACTGTCCGTTCTGGGGTATTTGCAACCAATCGCGGTGGAGCATTGGTACGAATTGAGGGATTACGTGGCTTTATCCCAGGTTCCCACATCAGTACCCGCAAACCTAAAGAAGAATTGGTAGGTGAGGATCTACCGTTGAAATTCCTAGAGGTAGACGAAGAACGTAACCGTCTGGTTCTATCTCATCGTCGGGCGCTGGTTGAGCGCAAGATGAACCGTTTAGAAGTCGGCGAAGTAGTAATTGGTACAGTTCGTGGTATCAAACCCTACGGTGCTTTCATCGACATTGGCGGCGTCAGTGGTCTACTGCACATTTCTGAGATTTCTCACGAACATATTGATACACCTCATAGCGTGTTCAATGTCAATGATGAAGTGAAAGTTATGATCATCGACTTGGATGCAGAAAGGGGTCGCATTTCCCTATCTACCAAGCAGCTAGAACCCGAACCCGGCGACATGATTAAGAACCGGGATTTGGTCTACGATAAGGCGGAAGAAATGGCTGCTAAGTATCGCGAACAGCTATTAGCCAAGCAGCAAGGTGCTAGTGCTGCGGCAGCACCTGCGGAAGTTCTTGCAGACGAAGATATTCCACCAGCAACAGAACTTGACGAAGATATTCCACCAGCAGCAGAACTTGACGAAGATATTCCAGTAGTTGCGGCAATAGAAGAGGAAATTCCAGCAGCAACGGAAATTGAAGAGGAAATTCCAGCAGCTATTGAAGAGTAATAGATTTTTTATAGTTTTACTTGTTTTTAAGTAAGAGTATTAAATCATTTTATAAAGAGGGTTTTTCCCTCTTTTTTTATGTGGAGAATCGGTGAAAGAGAAGAGTTGGAAGTAATTAGAAGTTAAATATTATGGCAACCATTAAATGTAGAAATATCACTTTTGATAATATCCAGGCAATTTTGTTTGACAAAAACGGTACTCTAGAAGATTCAGAAACGTATTTGCGATCGCTAGCACAAAAAGCAGCAAGATTAATAGATGCTCAAATTCCTGGAACTGGGGAACCCCTATTAATGGCATTTGGCATCAATGGCAATCTTCTAGATCCCGCAGGTTTAATATCAGTAGCAAGCCGCCGTGAAACAGAAGTTGCGGCTGCGGCATATATTGCCGAAACAGGAAGAGGATGGTTTGAGTGCTTAAAAATAGCCCGTCAAGCCTTGGATGAAGCGGAAAAATACATTGGACAAACTCCTTCACCCCTGTTTGTAGGTAGCCTAGAAATTTTGAAATACCTGCGGGAGGGTGGGCTAAAACTTGGCATTCTCTCAGCTGCGACAACTCAAGAAGTACGTAATTTTGTAGCCAATCACCAGTTAAGTGATTATATCCAGTTGGAAATGGGAGTAGATGAAGGGCCAAGTAAACCAGATCCAGTGCTATTTTTGCAAGCTTGCCAAGCTTTGGGAGTTGAACCGAATGCTACCTTGATGGTGGGTGATGCAGTTGGTGATATGCAAATGGCGCGTAATGCGAAAGCCGCAGGTTGTATTGGTATCACTTGGGTAGGTAAGCCAGATAATGTCCGAGGTGCGGATGTGGTGATTAATCAACTTGATGAAATCAAGATTTTAGAGGATTAATTTAATGTGAGTTCGATGAACTCAAAAAACCGCAGTTGAGGCGTTTTCTGCCACATTAGTTTTTAGATGGCATAGAAATCGTCTATGTCGCAATACGCTTGGCTTTGTGAAAAATTGTTGGTTGGGTGAAGCAAAGTGCAACCCAAGAAAGCTATGAAAATGTTGGGTTTCCTTCCTCAACCCAACCTATACAACTACGTTCAGAATTTATGTGTCAAATCAATCAAAATATCCTAATACAACACGGCGTAAATAAACCACTCATTCCAAATCAACGAAACGCTTACGCTGTATTCATTTTGAATTTTGAATTCTGCCTAGCGGTACTAGTATCCATCTATACCTGAGCAGGAGCTTTCTATTTTATTCGCAAAAATCATGTAACTCTAACATATCAAGATATTTTTGCATCTTTCTTTAGATAGATTGTTAAAGAAATCCGTAATATCTCTAATAGAATAAAATGGGAAATTTTTTAGAATCAGAGTAAAGGCATTTAAATTCTGTAATCCATGCCCAGCAAGGGTTTAAAATTTAGTTTCAAAAAGAAATAATGCTTAAACCTTTTGCCCAGTAAGCATTATAAAAATAAGATGCGTTTGCCTTGTTTTTGAGAATGAAGACATTGCGAGCCGATCGCAGTCTCAACTAATTTTTGATCTTTTTTATTGGTGAAAGCGCATGAATTTTCAAAGCTCTGCTTCACCTGTCATCATTTCTGATTCTAATGATGTCAAAGCTGAAATGTCTTATGTTCAGGGGATGGAGCATTTAATTGAGGTTGTTCAAGCATTGTCACTAGCACGGACGCTAGAGCAAATTATGGAGATTGTGCGAAAGTCTACGCGTGAGTTGACTGGGGCAGATGGGGCTAGTTTTGTACTACGAGATGGAGATCAATGTTATTACGCAGATGAAGATGCGATCGCTCCCTTATGGAAAGGACAACGCTTCCCGATGAGTATTTGCATTGTTGGGCATACAATGCGAAACCGTCAGCCTGTTGTGATTAGCGATATTTATGGAGATGAACGAATTCCATTTGCAGCTTACCAACCAACTTTTGTCAAAAGTTTGGCAATGGTGCCTATCCGAGCGTGTAACCCCATCGGTGCAATTGGAACATATTGGGCAACCTTACATCAGCCAACGGAAGAAAAAGTAAAGCTATTACAGGCATTAGCAGACACAACAGCTGTCGCAATGGAAAACGTGCAAATTTATAATGAATTAGAACAAAGAGTTTACAATCGAACTGCTGCACTAGAAAAAGAAATAGAAGGGCATCAAAAAGTTGAGGCAGAAGTTCGGCGCTTATCTCTAACGGATGAATTAACCGGAGTGTACAATCGACGAGGCTTTTTTCTATTTGCAGATCAGCAATTAAAACTAGCCCATCAGCTACAAAAGCCCTGTTGTCTCTTATTTATAGATATAGATGGATTAAAGCAAATCAATGATACCTTTGGGCATGAAGTTGGAGATCGGGTAATAGTAGATGCCGCAGACTTGCTAAGTCAAACCTATCGAGATTCTGACATCGTTGCCCGATGGGGGGGCGATGAGTTTGTTGTATTCATTCCGAAATGTTCAGATCATACGAATGCAATTACTGTTCGCCTACAAACTAACATTGATTTATTTAATCAGAATCGAGATAGAAGTTATCATCTATCAATGAGTATTGGAGTTCAAGACTGCGTTATCAATGAAGATGTTTCATTGGAAAAACTCATATTGCAGGCAGATGAGTTGATGTACCAGCAAAAACGTGCCAAGCGAAGTTATAGGAATAATAACAGCAGCTTTTAATTCTTTATACCAATTTAATATGAAGCTGCATATAATAGAGGGAAGCAAACTTGATAAATTTGAATACTCATGAGCCGTCCTTTTGAGATTGAAATCG
>NZ_JBALDP010000090.1:0-36696 GCF_036917355.1 Nostoc sp. | reverse complement strand
TCTGGTTCACCGCCTTGGGTGTAAGCACAATGGCGTTCAACTTGAACGGTTTCAACTTCAACCAATCAATCATTGACTCTGAAGGTCGTGTGATTTCAACTTGGGCTGATGTAATCAACCGCGCTAACCTGGGTATGGAAGTAATGCACGAGCGTAACGCTCACAACTTCCCCTTAGATTTGGCTGCTGGTGATTCTGCTCCTGTAGCTCTTACCGCTCCTGCTATCAACGGTTAATCAGTAATCGCGTCAAATAAAACAAAAAGCGCTCTCCAGAAAGGGGGGCGCTTTTTGGTGTTGATGATTGGGGGTGCAGGGGTGATAGGAGAGAGGCGATGTCAACGTATGTAAACTACGCCCCTCAGTTCCAGTTTCTTAGAGGAAAAATAGCGATCGCAGTAGTTCATACCAAAATGCTACACAGCAACTTGAATCAAGCTAGTATTCTCCTCAAGAATATCTATTTCATCAAGAGATAGTATTTTAGGTTGCATTTGTTGCAGGTCACGCAGCACAATTTTGACATCCTCAGTATTAAATTTATAATACTCAGTTAAACTGCCGAGGGGATAATTAAAACCCTGATAGCGGTGTTTGAAATACAGTTCAATATTTCCTCGGTGTAACCAAGTTCCTAGTACTTTAATAACAGCACTTGAATAATGAGCAAGTAAATCAATTTTTACTTCTGCTATTCGCTTGATAACGGGTCTTTGGGTTACTCCTATTTTGTAGATAATTCCAATATTCGTTTCAATCTCTAAAAAATATAGGCTAGAGGATAGAATACGTTGAAGTTGAGCGCGGTAAAGTTTTAAATCGGTGAGTCGGTATGCTAAATCTGGGGCATTTTTGTACTCGGCGTGTTTCAAGGCTAGCTCCAGCTTCAGCAGCTTTTTAAGTAATAGCGGCTCCTGTATATCGTTGAACCGCGTAAACTCTAGCGCTCCAACGGGAATTTTACCCAAGTGACTAAATTCATATTCAGGTGGTTTAATGTAGACATTTTTTCTCAACATTCCTGCTTTTATCAACCCAGGAGTAACTAAGTAGGAACTGATAGGGTAATTGTTTGCTCCGTACTCCTTCCACAGCAGTTTTAACTGTGCCAAATCCTTGCCAGATAATTGAATATTGAAATTATCATAAAGTGGTAGAGTTGGAAATTCTCGGTTAGCTATGGGGCGGCAGGTTTGGTCATTATGAGCAAAATGATGCTCTTTCACCTTGCCTTTCTTGGCAGTTAACTCACCATGACAGTAAGGACACTTAAGTGAAGTCTTGCCCCTGTTGATATCTTCAATACATATCAAGATACCTTCTTCATTTACACCAAATTTTAGCCACATTGCCACACCATTATTGAATAGTTAAAGTTGCTTTTACAAGTGTGCTTCAACTTTTTAAAAATGTATCTATCTTCTGGATTAGTGTAATGTTGATTTGAAGAATGTAAATGCAATGGAGTGAAGCGCAGGTATCGCTTGAGGATAAGTTTAGCTTGTGTGAATTAATACTCGTAAATTTCTTAGAGGAAATGATTGAAGTGAAGGCATTGGCGATCTGGAGTAAGGCGATGCCTACGACAGGCAACTCTTGGAGAGGCTACGCCAACGCCTACGCTCTATTTTCCTCTCTACGAGACGCTGAACGCGTTCGCTTGATTGAGGGCAGCGTAAAATTCTTGACAGCAATCTTTTTACTGGTAATCTTTTTACTGGCTATGAATAGTTGTTACATTGTGCTTTAAATCACTTTATAAGTTATGACTCAAGGTGGTAAAAGAATTGTTGTTGGATGGTTGTGTCTACACAAGAGTCCAGCAAGAGTTAATTTCTTTACCATCTAAGAGACTTTCATGCTCAAACACATATCTGCAATCGCAGCCGTATTCATTTTAACTTTGGGGTTTGCATCTACATCTGTTGCTGCAACTCCCCGTTCAACTTGGGTGGAAAATGAAATTTACCAATACAACCATCCCTTTGCTTCTCAATTACCGCAAGAACTGGCAACGAAGATGCAAAAGATGACAGCTAGCGCCTTCGCCTTCTATCGAGGGACGGCTCACATCTTTTATCGTGATATGCAAACATTACCAGGTTCAGGATTTGTCAATTCTTCTACCTCAGCCATTTGGTTAGAAGGAGATATGCATTTGCAAAATCTTGGGGGAATGAGGGATAGCAACGATAATAACGTCTTTGACACCACTGACTTTGATGAAGGTTATCTTGGCCCCTACGTTTGGGATTTGCGACGTATGGCAGTCTCGATTCTCCTAGCAGCCAAAGAGAATGGACTAAGCTCCAGTGATGCTCAAGATATTGTCCGAAATTTCCTGGATGCTTACCTCAACAAGATGAGCGACTTTAAGGGGACTAACGACGAGCTTTCATACCGTTTGCAAGAGAGCAATACCAACGGTGTGGTCAAGGATTTAATTCAACAGGCAGCAGCCAAGAGCCGCTCTAGTTTGCTAAATAAGTACACGCTGCTAAATAGTAGTAGCAATCGAGTTTTTCAGACAACCTCTGAACTCCAGCCTGTATCCAGCAGTACCTACTCAGATATTACTGGGGCGATGAGCAGCTACATTACTTCAGTTCCTAGCAGTAAGCGTTACAGCAATAGTTACTACATCCTAAAAGATATTCGTCTCAAATTAGGTTCCGGTACTGGTAGTCTTGGTAAGTATCGGTATTACTTGCTGATTGAGGGCCCAACTTCAGCAACCGATGATGACCGGATTTTGGAGATGAAGCAAGAAACCAGTAGCGCCGTGGCAATCGCAGTTCCAGGTTTACTACCAAGTTCAGTCTATGGAAATCATCAAGGAGCGAGGGTGACAATCGCCACCAAAGCGATGCTATCTAATACTGACCCCTTGGTTGGCTACACTACGGTCAGTGGTATCCCCTTTATGCTGCATGAAAAATCCCCTTACCAGGTGGACTTTGACTATACCTTACTAACCACTAAATCAAAATTCATGGATGCGATGGGATATGCAGGTAAGGTCGTTGCTAAAAACCATGCGATCTCCGATCAAGATTACGATGCTAGCATTGTTTCAGAAAGCGTTGACAAGCAAGTGACTGATATCACCAGCGGTAACAAGGCTGTATTCAAAGATGAGATTGTTAACTTTGCTCTAGACTATGCAACTCAAGTCGAGTACGACTACACCAGTTTCGTGAACGCTTACAACAGTGGGGTGACACTCTACTAAACTGAACTGTTTATTGCAATTGTTGAATATAGGCGATGTCTGCAACGGGCTACGCTTACTCTTGAGTTTTCCTGGCTTGAATTGGGGCGATGCCTACGGCGGTAAACTACGCACTCCTAAACCCGTTAACAGGTTTCTTGCATTTCAGTTCTGGGAGATAATCAGCTAGTCGGCACACTCCCCTAATATATTGGAACCCAATCAGCTAAACCTATTCCCATCTGTAACGCCCACACCAGCACGTAGAGCAGAGGTGCTGGTGATGAGTGCTGATGCCCTGCTGAAGTGGAAAGCGCAGATTTTGGACTATCAGCAACGGGTGAGAGAAACTAAGCCAGTGCAGCAGGCGACGTTATTTGACTTAGCCCCTAAGCACTGCGACCCAGACCGGATCGATCCGTTGCAGTTACAGGTGCGATCGCTCTCGTTTTACCGAATGCCAGCAGATAGCCCCGGCGATGCGTGTCTTTACTTTGTTGTTGACTCCGCGGCTGGCTTAATTTTGTATGTGGGTGAGACGTGCAGAAGTAACAAACGGTGGAAAGGGATTCACGCCTGTAAGGATTATATAGCCAGCTACCAAGACCTGCATTATCGCTATGGAATGAAGACAGCAGTCAACATCGCGTTTTGGTGGGATACGCCTGTTGACCGACGCGCACGGCAAGAGTTGGAGTTGAACTTAATTTTGAAGTGGCGATCGCCCTTCAACAAGGAAAATTGGGAACGTTGGGGGCAACCGTTTGGGTAGGGCATTTTCTTAGAGGGCTGGGGGCATAGTTTACCGTTGTAGGCATCGCTTAATGCAGAAGAACGAGTGAAGTATTTGCGGCGGGTGATATGCTCTTGCTGTGAAGCGAGATTTGATTAGTAAAAACGTGACGCCGATAAAGAGCGATCACTCTATATTCTCACAACCAAAACTTTCGATAATCCTCAACATATTGCCGCATCGTCAGTGGCGGACGACCGAGTAATTGCTCTACATCTGGTGTAATGCCACCTGCCAATCCTAAACGAGCGGTTGTATAAATTGCTGCCATTACCAAAATGAAGTCCAACGACAGCCCGCGATCGCGCATTTGCCAAATAAACTTCAACAATGAGGGATTAGTATAGCGAATTGGTTTGCCCAAAACTTCTGTAAAAATTTCTGCTACTTCATAGTAAGTCAAGGCTTCCCTACCCGTGAGCGCATAAGCTTTTCCCAAATGCCCATCTTCAACCAAAGCACGTACCGCAACAGCAGCAATATCACGCACATCAATAAAACTGGTTTTACCATTCCCCGCTGGCATAAACAATTCGCCACGGGTTTTGATATCCTCTCGGTGTACGGTGTTAAGATTTTGCATAAAAAAGCTAGCGCGTAAAAACGTGGCAGGAATGCCCAATTGCTCGATGTAGCGCTCAATCTTGGCGTGCGGTACAACTCGGTTGCGCTCGGCTCCTAAAAGTGAAACAAAAACGATATGCTCAACACCTGCTTCTTTTGCAGCATTCAGCGCCGGAGCAATTTGCCTCTTCACATTGGCAAGTGCAGGCGGACGTACTAAAAAAAGTTTGTTGACTCCTTCAAAAGCGCTTGCCCACGTGTCGGGGTTAATAAAATCGAACCAGACACAATGAATGTTGCTGCCTAATATTTGTTGAGCTTTGTCGGGATTTCTGAGTGCGGCACAGACATGACAATCGTGGGATAGTAGCAAGCGAATAACCTCACAGCCAACATTCCCAGTCGCACCCGTCACTAAAATTTTCAACATTCCTTGTTTGCTGATTTGGTTTAATTAAGAGGCGCATTTTATCAACCTATTTCTAACTTTAGAACATAAATTTCATATGCACGCTCTAGTAATCTCTGCCTATTTTTAACAATTACGCTGCTCGTTTCACAAATTCGTCTCGATGCCACCTTATTGCATCAAGCCTTGGATAATACTGTTCTTGGGCTGGTAACATCATGCGATCGCCTCTTGCCCTGTTTTCCTCGCTTGAAAAAGTGTAGATGTTCCTGGGCGTGGATATCAGAGTTGAGATTGGGTAGGGTTAAAGCTTAACTTCACTATACCTTTTAATAGCAGACTTATTGTTATTAATAGTTATTATTCTGGTTTACCGAACCGCAAAATTCGAGTAAACCGTAATCTTTTTTACTGGCTAATTTGGTGTGGTAATCATCAATTATTGGGTGATAATAACCGAATTTACAGGACTTCTAACCATACTTATTATGAATACATAAGCACAAAACGAAGTGCAAAAACGATTAAGCAGGAACTATTTAAAGAGAGTAAGAGTTATGGCACTAGTTCGTTACAACCCCTGGCAAGAATTGAACGCTTTAGAACGTCACATCAACGGCTTATTTGGAGATACCAGAGTCCCATCTACACGGCTTGACAGAGATTTTATCAGAGTTCCGGCTGCTGAGTTGCACGAAACTGATGATGCTATTCATTTGAAGCTAGAACTGCCAGGACTAGAGGCTAAAGACCTGGATATTCAAGTTACCGAAGATGCTGTTCACATTAGCGGTGAGCGCAAGTCCCAAACTAAAACCGAAAACAATGGCACTACAAGAAGTGAATTTTACTATGGTAAATTCCAACGTGTAATTCCTCTATCTGCCCGGATTCAAAATACCAATGTCACCGCAGATTATAAAGACGGCATTTTGAATTTGACACTGCCCAAGTCTGAGCAAGAAAAGAACAAAGTTGTCAAGGTTAATCTAGAGCAACCTGCTGCTTAATTGGTTGTGATGAAAATACTCTACCTCCAATAATTGATTGAGATGCTAAAAGCCCAGTTATGAGATGACTGGGCTTTTTTGTATGCGATCGCTTTTGGGTTTTCCTCTAAGAATTAGGGCGATCGCTATCTCTTGGAGTGAGTGAGAGTAAGGACTGGCAGCTACGCTGCTGACGACTCAGGCGTTGCCGCGTCTCCTGCTGTGCGAGTGTGCGATCGCCCCCATTCCCCAACCCCAATACCCAATGATTACCACTTCAGGATGACCGGCGAAGCCGTCGTCGTTCGCTTGCGTCAGCAAGCAGTCAAGGATGCGGGGAATTCTGGCGATCGCCCTTTGGCAAACTGTTACAAACCAATTAACCAGTTATACAAATACCAATAACCAATAACAGCCAAACTAGCTTGGTGAACCAGTTAATAAAAACATATAACTGTTACTCAACTAGTTATTGTATGCATAACAAGATGCTTCAAGATCGCACCACGTATATAACAGGTAGTGTCCACCTATATTTCCCGACATTGGGCTTAAACACGCGCACTGAGGGATTAAGACCGTATTACACTGGTGAAAAAAATATCTCGAAAAACAACCCTTTTTGGGCGTTCGTATGGACACTATCGCTACCCTGACTTTTTCCGTTATCTCCTTAATTCAGCGATCGCGTACTCTACTCTAGCCCAAAAGCCCTGTTCTATCGTGATTCATTGTCATTAATATTAATTTATTCTCAATAACTATGGTCTGAAACCCTTGCTATTTCGTTGTTTCACGACTTAACGGGAAAAGCCAGTATCGCTACCAGCCTATACTAACCGTGTAGACGTAGCTGCCGTAGGCATCGCTAGCAATAATCAACCTTTACCAAACCGGATAAAGCTTCCTTAAGCATTTACCAAAATAGTTTTTGAATATAAATGTAACTTTTTATTTTTATTTTACGAATGCATATAAAAAATGAAAATATTAAATTAGATTTTTAATAAGTTGAATATTTGAAAATATTCAACTTATTATTCACCACTCTTTGAAAGTTTGATTTTTCATATTCTTACATTATTTTGCGTTTTGTATAAATTCAGTAACAACTATTAAAAAATGGGAGTTGATTGAATATGCAATTGAAAACACTCGCAACAAATTTAATAAAATTTAATTGTATTGCTAAACTCCTAGCAGTTGGAATAGCAGTTTCCATAGGAGTACCTGCATTAGCCGAGGTTTCACAGACTACTGTTAAACCCTTTAATCCTTATTATATTCAAGGAGGTACTGAAGATAATAATGGAACTATTTTATACATTTGCTCTACCATTGTTGATGGGGAGTATACACCTGGGAAATACTATCCACCAACTCAAAAATGCTACGTTCCTTGGGGTGGCGAAGAATACGCCTACGAGTACGCTATATTTTACACAGCTAATAGCTGGACGTGGGTAAATTTTCCGGGGTACATTCTTGATAATGTTCGTGGTGGTACAGAGGATAATGGTGCGAATATATTATATTTTTGCAGAGCCATTGTTGATGGGGAGTATACACCTGGGAAATACTATCCACCAAATCAAACCTGCTACGTTTCTTGGGGTGGTGAAGAATACGGATTTAAGAGTAATTTCCAGGTTCTAATTGCAAACTAAATTAGAAGCAAAAGGTTTTAACTGATCGCAACTTCCCTACTTTCCCCAATTTGACCTCATAGCACCTCACGCTACCGCAACAAAACATTACAAGTTGTCTGTAAAAACTAAACTGGGGACAAAGAAGCTTTTTTGTCCTGTCGTTTGATATTTACTTTGGTTTGTTGGTGTGATGAAGCCACATCTGTTCTTAATAACGGTTATCTACGCCAGCAGATAGACAGTTACTATTTGCTTAATATATAGCTTTTGACTGATTGTTAAATATTTAGGCTCTTTAATACAATACTGATAAAGTGTTTATTCGTAATGCTCATTATATAATTTGCAACTGCCAGCCAAATAATTATGTCGGCGATGCAAGTGAGTAACAGCAACGCCAGTAAACAGAGAACAACAGCATTTCCTACAAAGTCTCATTAAATGGAAAAACTGATGAAGGAGCAACCCATAACATCTGCCGATAAGAGCGCCGCCGCTTCGCGACGCTCCCGACAGACTGCACGCCCCGCCCTAACGTTGCTGCTCGCGATGACCTCCCTAGTCACCGCCGTCGGCATCGCCTCCCCGGCGACCGCCAACTCGGCCGACTGCCCCTCCGGCAAGTTCTGCATCTGGACGAACTCCACCTACAACGGGTCTTTTGCGTATTTCGCCAAAGGTTCTGCCAATCTGGCTAACCCGATCGGTGGATATGTGTTCAACAACAAGGTCACGTCAATCTGGAACCGGACTGGCAGCGCATGGTGTCTATACGACGGTGCAAACTACAAGACGCTGTTACTACGGCAGTCTGCGGGAGGCTACCGCGCCAACCTAGCGATCGAGCGCATCGACAACAAGATGAGTTCGCTGAAATCCTGCTGAGATGTAGTAGTTCACATGGTCGGTGAAAGTGCGATCGCCCTAGTCCTGAACACGTTTTTTCTTCCAATCAAAAAGTGTTACACCAGCCTTAGCGCTCCACTCATTCAAAGCTTTTTGAACATCAATGATTTCGTCTGGTATCTCTACTTCCATTGATTGAATATCGGGAATACATTGCGGTGAATCGCACTCTTCTGGAGTTAAATGAGCATAGTAAATCTTGATTTTCATAAATCTACATTTACCATGCGATGGGTGTCCACCGTCTAAGAATTAGGAGGTGCGATCGCATACCTGCCCCCGGAGTAGGGCAACTACTGTCCTGATGTCCAAGTCCGTAGTTTAGTTAGTGCAGGTTTAGAAGGTGTGGACAAATTGAGTCGGTATTGGAACATTGGGACATAGGAACCATTACCCTCGCGGACGGTAACGAGAAAAGCTGTTTTATTGCGTGGGTCTTTGTCGATTTTATCGATGTAACCAGACTGTATTTGTTGTATGTTTAAAGGTTTTGCTTGTTTAAATCCTGGTTTTGAAATACAAACAATAGTACTTCCATCTTGATACCTACCTGAGTAAAACCAATATGTTTGCCCTTTGGTTTTAAATTCGGATTTATAGAAAATAGTAAACCTATCAAATTCATTTAATTGCTGATTTTGTTTACAGTTATTGTCAATGTATATTTCTTGAGCAACAGTTGGAGGACTGGAGAATAAACTCAGCATTAAACTCAAAGTAAGTCCAGAGAAGAGTGTTGTTTTAGACATAAATTTATTAATCAAAAGTTTCCTCTAAGAATGATAAGCGATCGCTCTTGAGTTTTCCTCGCTTGAAAATGTTAAAGTTACAGCAGCACGTTCAAAGGTTCTGGCAATTTGGCATCACAAGTCTCTGAATTGCAGTTTCAATGAGATAACAGAACAGAACAAAACAGCCACAAATCGCCAGTTGTTGACCCAACGCTGTAGAGGAACTCAGCAGCCAACCCACAGCGCTCGGTCATCGCTTCGCCACAACTGGCTAGTAATGTACTAGAAAATAAATAGTAAATGTGCGTAGACGCAGCCCCTTAAAGTAGACATCGCCCACTTTCCTCCAGAACTAAAGAGGCAAGTACAACCCGCTACTATCGCGCTTGCTTGGCGTGGGCATAACGGCTGATGGTGTGTAAGCTGCTATGCTTCAAAGTCTGCTGTACCAATTGTACAGGTGTGCCCTGGTCTAAACTATGGCTAGCGATCGCCCTCCACCGTCTTCAGTTTTTTAGAGGAAACCTCTATAGTTGGCACAAGTAATTCTAAAACTGTCTTGTAAGAATTCTTATGGTTATTACACAAAGACGTAAACTTGGACGTTCTGGATTAGAAGTATCACCACTATCTTTTGGTGGTAACGTGTTTGGCTGGACTATCGATGAAAATAGTTCATTTGAGATTTTAGATCGCTTTATAGCGGCTGGAGGTAATTTTATTGATACAGCTGATGTTTATTCTAAGTGGGTTGCAGGAAATCTTGGTGGAGAGTCTGAGACAATTTTAGGAAAATGGCTCAAGCAGCGTGGCAACCGTGACCAAGTGGTGATTGCAACTAAGGTTGGCAACGATATGGGTGTTAAAGGCAAAGGGCTTTCTCGTAAACACATTCAACAAGCTGTTGAAGACTCATTGCAAAGGTTACAAACCGATTATATCGATCTATATCAATCGCATATCGACGATGAAAACACTCCACTTGAAGAAACCCTTGAAACCTACGCAGAATTGATTCGTCAAGGAAAAGTACGTGCGATTGGTGCTTCAAATTATAGTGCAGAGCGTCTGTTACAGGCATTAGAAATTAGCCGTCAGCATGGTTATCCTCGCTACGAAAGCCTTCAGCCCCGTTATAACTTGTATGACCGAGATGGTTATGAGCAGGATTTACAACAAATTTGCCAAGAACACTCAATTGGCGTGATTAGCTATTCCTCTTTGTGCAGTGGCTTTCTCTCTGGTAAATATCGCTCAGAAAAAGATTTGTCTATTAGTCTGCGTGGTAGTTCTGTAAAAAGATATTTAAATCCTCGTGGTTTACGAATTCTAGAGGCAATCGATCGGGTGGCAAAGACTTATAATTCTACTCCTACCCAGGTTTCTCTGGCGTGGCTCATTGCTAATCCTACCATTACCGCACCTATTGTTAGTGCAACAAAGGTTGAGCAACTCAACGATATCATCAAAGCTGTCAATATAAAGCTCGACCAAGATGCTATTGACCTTCTCAATCAAGCTAGTTCTTCAAACAGCTAGTACGGCTACCTTGTCAGTCAACAGTTAATAGTTATTTCCCCCATATAAAGAGCTTTCCTCTTTGAAAAAGGGCGGTAGATTCCGATGCTTGGCTTGGGCGAAGGGCTGGCGGCGATCGCTTTTGGGTTTCCTCTAAGAATGGGGTGAGGTGCGATGGCTCAAGCGCCCGCCGCAGGCATCGCATCAGTGCTTTTCATACTCTTTGAATACACGTATTTTGGCACATCTGAGTGGTAGGGGAATCAATAAAACAGGAATGAAATAGCAGCTTTGCTCTAAAACACAATACCCCGAAAGAGCTTCAGGGTAAACAATGTAGCAATTTGTGGTAAAACAATTAGAGCTTTCAATTGCAATAACAAATAACACAATGACAATATTGCCGCAATGTAACCAAACACATCCCTTGCAAGAACTAGATAGATTTTTGCGTCAACCATTTCAAAAAACTTTCTGGGGAATTATTTGTTTAATAGTTCTGTTTGGTGTTGGTTTGGTGTCTGTAAACGCGGTACAGCCATTACGTGAGCCTTCCTTGTGGCAAGTTTATCAGCACTCACTCAAAAAAGCCAAATATGTTGACTTGACTCATGCGATCGCTCCTTCAATTCCTGTATGGTCAGGTTTTGGTTCATCAAAGTTTGCGCCTGCCATCAACCCAAAAACAGGTTCGCCATACACTTACCAAAAGGATGGGTTTGAAGCAACTCATTACGATTTATCTACCGATCAGCTAGGAACTCAACTAGATCCGCCTGCTCACTGGAATCCTGACTATCCAGCTATCGATGAGTTGCCAGCAACCTTTGCTGTTCGGCCTCTAGTAGTAATTCCGATCCAGGATAAAGTTGCCAAAGACCCCAATTACCACCTGAGTGTCAAAGATATTCAAGATTGGGAACGCAAACATGGCAGGATTCCACAAGGCTCAGTTGTATTTGTGCGTTCTGACTGGTCTTCATCATGGCCGAATCCAGAACTAGCTACTAGAACTAAGTTTCCTGGGGTGTCACTCGATGCACTGAAGTTTTTACACTTACAGCGCCAAATTCTTTTTCACGGACACGAACCCCTTGATACAGACAGCACCCCAATGCTCGAAGGAGAAGCTTGGCTGTTAAAAAATGGATATACCCAAGCAGAGGGTGTTGCAAATCTAGATCGGGTGCCAGAAACAGGCGCGTTAATCTCTATTGGGTATCCCAAATTTAAAGGTGGTTTAGGAGGTTATGCACGTTACATTGCTATCTGTCCGCCAAATTGGAAATACGGCGTTTCAGTAGGTCAAATGCCGGAGTCTCCCCTGCAAAAAGCAGATAAACCCCTGCACTGGGATACAAAATTGGGTGTACGGGTACGGTGAGATGAAGCAATTGGGTTATTGCAACTCTTGGAGACGCTGCGCGTAGCTTGCTTAAGAGCAGGGGTACGCTACAACTGGCTAGTAATGTACTAGAAAACACATAGTAAATGTGCGATGGCGTACCCGCCATGAGCCGGTGGCATCGCATTGGTGGTTCTTGGAGTTTTTTGTGAAAGCAGTAAAGTGACGTGAGTTCGACAGAACTAAAAAATGGCAGGAGGTAGTGCAGGCAAATCTTTTGGGTAAATATCAATCGACGGTTTTTTGGGCTGTTCTATCCGTCGAACTCACGTTAAAGTGGGTACACGCACCCCGACTGTCTGCTAAACTCTGCTTCTAGGAAACCTAGATATCCAAATATTGATAATGTCGTTAATTCCAAATACATTAGCAACCTTTGTGGCTCTTTTCCCAATCGCCAATCCAATCGGTGCAGTTCCGGTTTTTTACAGTTTAACAGCGAAGGAAACATCATCTGAGCGTCATCAGCAGGCGATACAAACTGCCATAAATGTAGTCTTAGTTTTAGCTGTGTTTTTACTAGTTGGCAGGTGGATTCTAGAATTTTTTGGAATCTCATTAAATGTACTACGACTGGCAGGGGGATTACTTGTTGCTCATACAGCCTGGGAAATGGTTACAGCCCGTCAACGACTAACTCCATCAGAAAATGATGAGGCTCTAGATAAAGAAGATATTTCTTTTACACCAATGGCAGTACCATTAATCAGTGGGCCTGGAGCAATTGGGGTAGTAACGAGTTTATCGATTAGCTTTAAGCATTGGGTAGACTATCTTGAGTCTTTAGTGGGAATTGCTTTAATAGGTATAAGCCTTTATCTGTGCCTGGCTTTAGGAGAACCCCTTATTAAGAAGTTAGGAAAAAATGGTGTGGGAGCCTTAAATCGAGTTTTTGGTTTTTTTATCCTAGCAATTGGTGTGCGTTTTATTGCCGATGGCTCTATTTCCTTGTTGAAAGAGGCGTTCCATATTCAAGTAAAATAATCTTTAACTATAATGCTATAAAATACTGGACAGAATTATTGAAAATTAAACCGCCACAATATCCTTATCTTGGTTAAAATGCTGGTTTTTAGGCTTGAACAAAGGTAGAAGAAACGAATAGCTGGCTTATTTCTCGTTCTTTTCTGGTGAATTATAGTATTACTTTGTGATAACTCCCAAGCGCTTACATGGCTTAGGTATAGCGGTTAATGGTATGCACTAAAAGCATAGCCCAATGTCTGCTGTCCCAAAATAAGGCATTATTCAGGTAGGTAATATATAATAATATTGCAATTAATTTAAATATACTTCAATTACAGCGATAGCTTTCATCCAATGGAACCATTAAATCAAAAATCCAGATGCGAAGAATGGAAGAGATTGAGAGAGGCTGGGCATGACTATAGAACAGCTTATACTCTATCTTCAGATAATCCTTTCGCTACTCATAATAGATTGAATAAGTTAAGGGAAGATATTTTAAACTATATTAATAGTGGTAAAAAAGATGAATCTTCTCCCATACATCAAAAACTTAAAAGGCTTCAACAGAGTAATAGTAAATATCTTCAAGAAAATAGTGACTTAATGAATAATATTCCAGAAGAATACCAAAATCCTTATTATATATATGGTAGGGATTTAACGGAGTTATTATCAGATTAATAATAGGTTTAATATGTCTCAACTGTTTGCCGTTGTCGTAGCAACTATTCCAGAGTATTACGACTATAAAAACGCTCACCCAGAACATGACCAAAATCAACTGGCTTGGTTTCGTGAGCAGTATGACAAAGGAACACTACTGTGCTGTGGGCCGTTTTTTCCCCATGATGGAACGGGGCTGTGGGTCATTCAGGCGGAGAATTTAGAAGCGGCTCAAGCAATTGTCAACAGTAGCCCCCGTGTGCGGGATGGGATGTTAGCGGACTCTGCTAGAGTTGTGGAGTGGCAGGTTCACATTGGACATGAGCGTTTTGAAAGTGTAAATAGATAGAAGCGATCTCTCGTTACCTAACGGCTCAAATCAAGTGCAGGTGCGTAATAAATTTTACCAATTAAACTGCTTTCCTACTTGTTGTACCCAAAGCTTCCTCAAGACGACTGGTAAATTCTGATGGGCGATGTCTGCGACGGGCTATTTGGTGTCGCTTGGGTTTTCCTCGCTTGATTGGGAGAGCGATCGCAATCAAATTACTCTACCTAGTGCTGTCTCAAGACGGTTGGTAAATTCAGAGGAGCGATCGCAAGTCATAATCAACTGCTCAATTGCCCGTGTCATCGCCACATACAATAGCCGCGCTTCTTCTTCTGGTGTACCGTGTCCGTACTGGTCAGGCATATAACCAATGCCTGGGATGCAAGCCACGGGAAATTCTAACCCTTTAGATGAGTACATGGTTATGAGTTTGATGCTTTGTTCGTCCGGGCGATAGTTGCGGCTGTCACTGTCGGCGTTGACCCACTCTATTGGGATTTGGGCTTGTTGGAAGTGATTATAGATGTTTTCGCCCATAAAGTTGGAGCGATAGATAATTGCTATTTCGTTCCAGGGGATATCTCGCTCGTGTAATTGTTGGACTCGCCCTGCTAGGTAATCTACCTCGTGTTTAAAACTGGGTAAACGGATGAGGTCTGGTTTGGGGCCTTGCCGTCCTGCACTAGTCGGTTCTACCAATATTTGTTGGTCATCATCCTGGGTTTCTGTGGGTTGCATTACTTCTTTTGCAAATTCATAGGCTACCCCCAATACTTGAGCCGTGTTGCGGTAGTTGAGTTTAAAAATGGTGGTGCGTCCCTGTGCCTGGATGCCCACACTCTTAAAGCTAAATTTCTGAGTGCGTTTTTCACCGTAGAGGTTTTGGGCATCGTCATAGAGGATAAGCAAAGAATTGGTTTCGGGGTTGACCATTTGAGCAATTAATTTGAGCCACTCTGGTTTAAAGTCGTGGCCCTCGTCGAGCATCACAGCGCCATACGTGCCAGCCGGTATTAACTTGGCATCGACGGCGGTAATTACTCTGTTAACCAGTTCTTCTACATAAGCATCACCTTGATACTCTCTAGAGTCGGGTCTGGGGATGTTGTATTTTTTTAGTAAATCCATGCACCAGCCATGAAAATGTCGTACTTTAATGCGACTGATTTTGTGCGGGTCTTCTTGAACCACCTGCCGGAGTTTGGCAGCAAGAGAGACATTGAAGCACAGCACCAAAATTGGTTTATTACTGACTTGAGCAAGGTGCTGACAACGGTAGGCTAAAATCATCGTTTTCCCGGAACCAGCCACACCATGAATTACCCGATGTCCATCACCTAAACTTCGTGCTAACTGTTCCTGTTGCAAGTCCATAATTTTCAGGATGTCGGGGATGACAGGTTGCGCCTGTTTTCCTTCAGTGACAGGGGTATCTACATCAATTAAAGGAGGAATCTGCACATCTGGGAACAGATGCCAACGGATTCTATCTATTTGACTGCTGGTTAAGGTCTTGCCAAATTGATATGCCGACAAATCCCAAAGCCGTTGCTGAAATTCGCCTGCATCTGTGCTTGGTCGCATTTCATCTTTGCAGATAACCAAGTGTTCCTCAAATACTGCTGGTAGTTCATTTTCATTGAATGCTTTGCGGGTGATGTTGGTAAATACCACGCCGTAACCGTAGGGCATAATCAGCTTACCTTGATATTTACCTTCTTGCTGCACCAGGGCAGGGTCTTTTTCTAGCATCTTGTTCACTGCTAGAGCATAATCTCTGGCTTGTTGTAGTGGATGCTTGACTTCCTTTATTCCATCCTCAGTAAGTAGTGTGACTGTGGAGGGGTTGATACTTTGAATAGTGTCTAACTTCCAATCTTTGACTTCAAGGATGAACAAGCCCCGGCTGGGGTGCAGCACGATAAAATCTGGGTGCAATTGCTTTTTACCCACTGGCACATCGTACCAAAGTAAATAATCATCCTCTAATTTTTCCTCTAAGCGCTGCGCTAACCTCCTCTCGCCAGGGGTCATTCGCATTGAGCAGCTATTGAATGAGGGAATTAGTGTGGACATAGCAAGTATGATTTGGGGTTTCCTCTAAGAATGGGGGCGATCGCTCCTACTGTTAGTCTTCCCATAAGAATGGGTGCGATCGCCTGCGACTGCCTGAAGTTTCCTCTAAGAATGGGAGCGAGGGACGAGCGCCTAGCTTGGGCGCTCTTTACCATCGCACATTTTGGTGGTTTGTCTTTTCGTGCTAGTCTAAGCTCTCGCGCTTGGTCTATTAACTGGGGTGATGGGGTCGGAGTGTGATCACACTCCGAGGGAAGTTAATAAGTAGCCAAAAAAAACAACAAAGCCCCCTATACTCACTGGGGACAGGATAATTTATGGGGTTGCTCCTCACTGTTACGGTTGAGGTGCAATTGTGTATTTGTGGACGTTTAATGTCACATCCATTATGATACATTGTTAATTATGTTATTTTGTATTTTATTAGTAATCTTGCCGCTTTTTATCTACTTGATTTAATTAGTAAGTAAAATATTTTTGGAATTTCACTTTTTGTGAAGATTATTCCACCATATAGCAACGTAAATCCTTAAATATAAAATTATGAAAAATATTCAAATTACTTCATTAGGTATTATAAAGGCACTTAAACACCATAATTATTTTTCATCTATTGCAGAATATATATGGAACGGCTTTGATGCAAAAGCTACTCAAATTAATATATTAATGCAATCTGATGATTATGGAAGAATATCGGAACTAAAAATTATAGATAACGGATGTGGTATTGCTGACTCAAGTAGATTTACACTCTTTTATGAATCCAATAAACAACTTACTCTTGGTACTTCAAAAAATTTATCAGCTATCCACGGTACTAATGGTATAGGAAGGTTAACTTTTTTTAATTTTTCTTCTTCAGCACAATGGGATACTGTTTATCAAAAAGAAGGAAGAAATTATAAATATAGCATAACTATAAAAAGTAACAAATTAGATAACTACGATATATCAGAAGAAAGAGAAACTGACGAACAAACAGGAACAATAGTTTCTTTTTATGATATTCATACAATTACTCCTGATGATTTTAATACTAACATTAAAGATTATTTGTATAGAGAATTTAGTTGGTTTCTTGAACTCAATTCAATGAAAAATTTCTCAATTAAGATAAATAACTCAGATTTAAATTATAGAGATAATTTTATCAGCGATTCTATTGAATTAGAACATAAAAATGGCGAATATTTATTTAATTTAAAATTTATTCACTGGGTTCAATCTTTAAATAAAGAATACTCAAGATACTACTTCATCAATTCAAAAGGTGAAGGAATATATAGCAACACAACTACTCTCAATAATAAAGGTGATAATTTTTCTCACAGTGTTTTTGTTAAAAGTGTTTTTTTTAATCAAGAACATTTTTTTCCTTATGAACTTTCTGTATTAAAGAATACTCCGAATGGACAAATTTATCATTCTCTAATTCGTTTTATTAATCAACAGCTTCAAAATCGAAGAAAGCTTTTTCTGAAGACAAAATCAGACCAAATAATAGAAGAATTTAGAAGAAATAATGCTTTCCCAAAGTTTAGCAATAATACTTGGGATCAACATAGAAAAAATGAGCTAGAAGATTTTATTAAAGAATTATACCAGGTAGAACCAAAAATTTTCAGTTCTCTTAACACTGAACAAAAGAAAGTATTTGTTCATTTTTTGAATTTAATACTTGATTCAGATGAGAGAAATAAGTTAGTTGATGTACTAGGAGAAATTATAAAATTAGATTCCTCTGAATTAGAACATTTATCCGAATCTTTAAAAATTACCAAACTTGCAAATATTATTAAAACTGTAAGATTGATAGAAGATAGATACAGAGCTATTGATCAATTGAAGAATTTAGTTTTCAGACCGGAGTTAGAAGCTAACGAGCGAGATCATATTCAAAAATTTGTTGAAAATCATTACTGGATTTTTGGTGAACAATATCATCTTGTAACTGCTGCTGAACCAAAATTTGAAGAAGCATTACGCAGATATATTTATCTATTGAGGGGGGAGAAGCCTGTAGTTTCTATCGATCATCCTGATAAGAATAAAGAAATGGATATATTTCTGGTACGGCAGCTTCTAAATAATTCTTCTATTAATAATGTAGTTGTAGAGTTAAAACATCCTAAAATTAAGCTTGGCTCAAAAGAACTAGAACAAGTAAAAAAATATATGGGAGTAATTTTAGAAGAAGATGAATTTAATGCTTCTAATATGTCTTGGGAATTTTATTTAATTGGTAATGATTTTCATCAAGATAAATATGTAGAAAGAGAAATACAAAATGCTAAATTTCATGGTGAAAAATCACTGGTTTACTCTGTTAATAATTATAAAATTTACGTAAAAAAGTGGAGTGAATTATTTGCTGAGTTCGACTTAAAACACAAATTTTTGTATGACAAACTAGAATTAGAAAAGATAAAGCTTAATACGGATGTTACAAGTGCAAACGAAGTAATTAGTCATATCCATAGTAATAGTGCTGTGCAACCTCCTCAGCGTGTTATTCCAGAAAATTAAAATTTTTGGAATTTATAGAATGTAGCCAAAGTCTTAGTGAAAATTACCTTTTAACCCCAATTTTTTTACACAAAATACCTAAGCCAAAATCCTGTTTAACTTCTTTTGTCCCATTCTTAGTAAGCAGTGTGACTGTGGAGGGGTTGATATTTTAAATAGTATCTAATTTCCAGCCTTTCAACTCAAGGCTTGGTTTGTTGAAAATCAATCCACATTTTTTAAACGATTAATAATATAGAATATAAATAATAGCAATTATTTATTCGAGTGCTACAGGCTAAAAATAAACTTCTTTGTTCAGTCTTTAAGGGTCTGAGATTTACTTTTTATTACGAGTTAGTCAACGTTATGACAAATAGCAAAAACTCAATTATTGAAAAGTTTAAGAAAAAGGATAAAATTTGTAATATTTGCCAAAAAGAGAAAGAATTATCAGATGATCATGTGCCTCCTAAAGTATGTCCTCCAGCTAAAAATACAGTCATCTCTAAGCTTTTATATGAGATGACAGGAGAGCGATCATTTCGTCCTAGAATTTCTCAAAATGGAATAACTTATAAAACAATATGCAGTGATTGTAACAATGGATTAGGTAGCAGATATGATTGGGCTTTAGGTGAATTTAGTCAGAAAATAGAAACTTTCATTGAGAGCAAATTGATTCTACCAGACTTCTTTGAGGTTGAATGTCACCCAAATGCAATTATGCGCTCTGTCTTAGGTCATCTTCTCGCAGCAAAAACAGAGACAGATAAAGTAGTTATAGACAATCTCATAAGACCTTGTATTCTAGATCCTTCATTGCCCATTCATGATGATATCCATATTTTATATTGGGTTTATCCTTATGAAAAAACCATTATATTGAGAGATTTTGGAATGCCAGCCGTAAGAGGGCATCTTCAAACAAGCGGCTTTTTCAATATGATTAAGTTTTATCCGATTGCTTTTTTAATCACTCACCAACTTAATAGCTATGAAGGGCTACTAAGCCTGCATCGATTTAATAAGCTTACCCCAAGTGACAAGGCTAATATACCAATTAATTTACGTTCTATAAAAAGCTCTACATGGCCTGAAGAGTGTCTTGGAACGGAAAACTTTCTTTTCCTTGGTCGATCTGCTAATGATTCTGTTTATGCGGTTCCCAAAGCTAAGAAGATAAAGATTTAATTCTCCCTTTAAAACTTGCGATCGCCCCCTCGCACCCCTACAGCTGCTCCATCTTAATCCCCGCCACTTCCAACATCACCGTAGTAATCGGCACAAGCCGCCCCACAGTCGTGTAATAGCTACTCCCCACTGGCGTTGTTGTGGCACGCTCCCGAAACCGCCGCATGGTAATCAAAAACCACTCCCGCGTTTTTGGCATCGGTAGCCGATACAAAAGCCGAGTGTTGACAAAGTAATAAAACAGCCAGTCTGCCTCGGTGTACATAAAGCAGCCGGGGGTTCCCTTTTCTAGGTTGCTGTGTGTTTCAAAGAACAAGTTACGAGTTTTATTCCACCTATCGCCCTTAATCTCAATCAAAATTTCGCCACTCTGCGTTGTCCAGATGAGGTCAATATCTCTACGTTGGTAGTCTGGGTCATCCTCAACGTTAACAACGCTAATAGTTTCTGACTTTCCCCATAACCACGCCTCAATGTCAGCCGTCGCCAGCTTTGCCACTTCTTGAGCGTCGTGCATGGTGTAGGTCATTGCTGCATCTCCTAGCAAGGCATACTAGTTTATTATTTCACTTTCGTTGCCAGAGCGATCGCCCTCACTTTGAGCGAATATCCTAGCTAAAAGCATTCTTAGAGGAAAACTTAAAGAAGGTAGATATGCTCCCGACGCATAGCGGCTTTTCGTCAAACATCGCCTGGTGATAGGTGGGTCGCTTCACCCTACACTTTCTTGATGCATAACCAAGCAATATAAATTATACAGATATCTCGTAAGCGTTCAGATTTATTCTTCAGACATTGCTAGATAAAACTAATGGTATTCAAACACTTTTATAATTGCACTCAAGAATGCTAAACATTTTGAAGTTCCAAAGAATGATATATGCTGCGAAGATGCTTTAAAGCTCTTTCTTTGCGTTTACGCAATGTTGCTTCATTCTGAACTTCCTTTCCTTGTAAAATTAAATGCAATTTAATTTCCTTCCATGATAAATCTTTGATCATCTTCAATCTCAAAATTTCTTTTTCTTCTGGTTCTAATTTTTCAAACGCTAGGTTTACTCTTTTGAATAATTCCTCTTCAATTTCTTCAGAAACGACAAGCCTGCAATTAACATGAAATTCAATCATGCTTTCATCAAGTTGTGAAAATCTGTTACGTTCTCGGCTCTGTTCCCTAATGATGTTATAAGCTGTTGCTCGAACCCAAGCAAGCGGTTTATCAATGTGTTCACCTTTTGCCATAAGTTTGATTCCACGCATATATGCCTCATTTAGTACCCAGGTAGGACTATAAGAATTACTGAGATTGAATTGGGCAAGGCTGCGCTTAATGAAAGCTAACATCGAGTGGGCAGAAGAACTCCCAGAATCAAGCAAGACCTGAAATTCTGTGTCAAATGCCTTACGACCACAAGATAGCATCCGATTGCCTCCAGTTAACTAAGTAGGAAGTGTTACGGCTTCTTATTCGGTTGAAAAATGGATTAACTTTACTTGTTAGTGACAAAAATGATTTTTTTGTGACTTGTTAATAAAATTTTTCTAAATTTTCGCCATTAGCGGTCACAAAAGTAAAATATTTTCACTATTCATTATGTAAGGTCACAAAACTAAAACATTCTCACTGTATAATAGGAGGTTAACCAAGCCAAATATGTTCACAAACTGGAAATTAAAAGGATACTGCGTATCTCTAACGAATTCTACAACTAGATGGATATGTAAGTCCGAACAGAATTTGGTGATAAGGAGCTAGTACCAATGGTCAATTTTTCTTTCTCAAAGGAAATTAAAAATCCAGAGTTACCATTAACTCATGAGCAGAAGAACATTATCCGAGAGTATTGTTCTTTAGCAAGTCTAAGTAGTTTATCAGAATCAGAAGCACAACGGATAGCAGATATCCTAGAAATCGCTCAAATAGACCAGATACTTGATTTTTGGATGACAGAAGCCGACTATGTTATTGGCCATAATTTAAAGCTAATTAATGAAAATGAACAGAAGAATTTCCAAGCTAGATTAAGAGAGTATCTAGTTACTGATTCTGGGGACTCTAAGCAAATTACTTTTCGGCATACCAAGTAAATTTGTCTGATAAACTAAGAACATAGTCTTATGACTATGTTCTTAGTTTTATAATCAGAGTTTCATCCCACCTAGATTATGCTGATTGAAAACTTAGACTACAAAACAACTACCACGCAAAGTATAGCTACTAGTGTTAAACAGTAAGAGGCAAACATTAAATAGGCAACAACCGCCGCCATCCCCTCAGTTTTTTGCTCTTTAATACTGCCAAGCTTGGATGCAAATGAATTAAATAATCGAAGCATATTTATCGCTCCAGAATTATGTTTACCTTCAATAATTAGTGATAGCTGCTATTAATATGTGACTGGTTTTAATACTGCTAATCACTGCTCTCCATCTTTGTATAAAAAATTCACGGTGCGATGACGTAACCGACCGCCGTAATCATAATTCTTCCAGTAGATGAGATAAATCATTAAAAATGCATATACTGCAATTATCAAGCAATGAATTTATCATCTCCCAGTTTTAGACCAACTAGGAGCTTTTTTATTTATTATCTATCTCAGTTAGGGGGTATATCACCAGAAGTAACAGCATTCATCCTCAAGGCTATTAATCATTGGTTCTGTTGGTAGATTGAATGTCAATGTTTGGATTGCTATTGTGTATTTGTCAGTAAAAAACGTTGCTCAAATTAAAACAATGAATATTCTTGCTTGGATTGTTTTAGGTCTAATTGCTGGTGCTATTGCAAAGGCTATCTACCCCGGTCATCAAGGCGGTGGAATCCTCGGAACAATCTTATTAGGAATTATCGGTGCTTTTGTTGGTGGTAGTTTGGGTGTATTCTTCAGTACAGGAACCTTGACATTAGCCGCCCCCACACTCAGCATTCCCGGTATTGCAGTAGCAGTTCTTGGCGCAATTGTCGCTGTTTTCTTGTGGAACTTGCTAAATCGTCGCAGTGCAATCTAAGAAATTAAATTGGAATCAATTAATCGTAAAAATCAGGGAACTCATTTCACTATATTTTCTCCCTGAATTTAAATTAAAAGAGTAGCGCTTACCTATAGTTAGGTGGGCGCTATTATTATTTTGTTGGGGTGCGATGCCGTTCAAGGGTTGCGTAAGCGCGTCTCGTAGAGAGGAAATCGGTAAAGGGGCGATGCCAACGTATGTAAACTACGCTCCCACGCCATTGCTGACTTTCCTCTAAGAAAATCGCTCACTCTTGCTTGGAACCATTCTTAGAGGAAACGTTGCACTCATGGAGCGTAGGCTTCAAGAAGCGCAGGCAGACGCTCGAATACTCGCTAACGCTACGCTATTGCTTTTGACAAAGCAGTACACTTGCTATGCACCGAAAATCAAAGAGTGCGATGGCTCAAGTGCCCTTTCTGGAGGCATCGCACCCTTAAACTCGTTAATGTACAGCTCTGTTTATTGAAATATATAAATATTGTGTAGGGTGATTTATTTTTCTTATGCAAATTTAACCCTAACTTACCTGAATGCAACCTATACTTTAGCTGTATTTTTAACAAAGAATTTTATGCTGAAGTTACATTCTTTCGCTAAGTTTTCTTTATTGACAGCATTATCAACAATCTTGGTTTGGCAGTACCCAGCTTTTGCTTGGAATAAATCTGGACACATGGTTTCAGGAGCGATCGCTTACAGTGAACTTAAGCAAAATCATCAACAAGTAATTGAGAAAATAGCCGCGATTTTAAGAGAACATCCCGAATACTCTAAATTTGAGGAACAGTGGAAGTCTCTTAATCAATCTAATATTTCTGCTGAAAATAAAAACTTGTACTTATTTATGTGGGCGGCAAAATGGCCAGATGAAGCTCGTAACAGCCAAGTATTTAATCACCCAACTTGGCACTACATCAATTTTCCTTATCAACCAAGCAATGCCTCAAACTCAATCCCTCGTGAAATTGCAGGTGAAGAAAATATTCTCTACGCATTTAAAAAAAATCTTGATATTATTCAAAGTAATGCCACCAACAGCGAAAAAGCAATTGCAATATGCTGGTTATTCCATTTATTAGGAGATGTGCATCAGCCATTGCATACTACCAAATTAATTACTAACGAGTATAAAGAACCAGAAGGTGATAGAGGTGGTACACGTTTTTATATTAGAGTCAAACCAAATAGTCAAACAATTAGTTTGCATAAATTCTGGGATGACCTCATACTAGGCTCAGAAAACTTTCAAACTGTTCGCAACACCGCAACCAAGATAAGAGCCTCCTATCAACGCAGTAAATTGCCAGAATTAAAAGAAACTCAATTTAATAATTGGGCAAAATTGGAGAGTTTTAATATTGCTAAACAAAAAGCATATCTGAATGGCAAGCTTTCTGGCAGTAGTGATAAAAATGATGGAAAGCCGTTACCGCCAAATTATGCTGCTAGCGCTAAACCAATAGCAGAACGTCGGATGAGCTTGGCAGGCTACCGTCTAGCTGATGTACTTAATAAACTGTTCGGCAAGTGATAAAAGATATACAACTCTTTTGTTCTTGGTTTTTTAACTGCTGATAAAACGCTCAATTGCTACAAGCCTACTTACTTCTACACCAAACAAAACTTAGCCCAATTGGTACGCGAGTATCAAGCAATCAAACAGTCAACGGGGAATTTTTTAGAGATGAAAATCAATGCTCCCGAAAAACTTCATAATAAATCCGCCAAAAATTTCCGTAACTTCTCTATAAAGCACTGTAGCTTCATTTAGGAACATAGTTCCAATACCAAATTTAAACTGTTAATTAAATGTTGAAAAATTCTTTGGTGTTTGCCCCGTAAGAGTGCATCTTTAGCTGCCGCTTTAATTAGTCCTGTTTTAGCTGCATCTGCTGACTTTATTTGCAATCGCTGTTGTAATTTCTCCGTGGATGATGAGCAGATTGCATAAAACTTTCAACACCAAACTATAAGTCAATGTATTGGTGTTCATCTCAAATTATTTGCCATCAAGGCAGGAAAAACACGCAATGTACATTCAGAAACTTTCTGCATCTCTATTTTCGGCAACTACCTTGTTAACTGGAACTACTTTGGCTGTCTTGGTTAGCTCTACAACTCTTTCACTCGTGTTTGGTCATTCTGCTCAAGCGCAAGGACTACCTTATGGGCCAGATACTTGTCGTCAAGGCTATGTTTGGCGCGAAGCCGTTCCTAATGACCATGTTTGCGTCACACCCAAAACCCGTTCTCAAGCTGCAAAAGACAATAGTCAAGTCGCAAATCGGATTCAGCCAGGAGGAGGCGCCTATGGTTCTTTCACTTGTCGTCAAGGCTATGTTTGGCGCCAAGCTGTTCCCAATGACTATGTTTGTGTCACACCCAAAACCCGTTCTCAAGCTGCAAAAGACAATAGTCAAGCCAATAATCGCCGAGCTTCAAGCGGTGTTACCATTGACAATGGAACCCAACTCAATCCAGTTCACGACTAATTGCATGGGTGGATAGCTCAAATCAAGAATCTTTTGTAACCATTCAGGGGGTACAAAAGCGATCGCTCCCCAGCAAATACAAGCGAACGCGTAGACCATCGCCCATAAAAAATACAAGCGAGTCAAAGTTGCACCCCAACAGCGATCGTTCCAACAAAGTTAGTCCAGGGGGCGATCGCCTAATTCAGCCAAAATCCACCTATTTTTCCATCTTTAAGGCTAAGTCTAGCTAAAACATCATCACTGCCATCAAAAAATGTCAGTTTCCATAAATAAACTTGATACCCTTGCTGATTCAGATTTGCCAAGAAAACTGCCGAATACCCTTTTTTGATGCGAGGAGCCAACTGTCCACTAACTTGTGTAAATGTTTGCTTTGTAATGCCTTCTTTGAAAGCAGCATTTCCAAGAGAAATAAACTGAGTGTAGTTGTTTTGTTCAACAGCATTTATCAGGCTTGTAAAAGTTCTTTGCACAGACTGTTCTGGTTGATTACTATGAGTTGCTTTTATTTGCTCGTTCACAGCTTGCACGTTTTTTACAGCTAAGGTCAAAGGTGACATGGTAACAACTGCTGCAACTATCAATCCCATCTTATTCATTTAGTTTGTTGACCTCCTTGAAAACTTCCGCTAGTTAAATATATTCGTAAAAGCAGTGTGTATATACTAAAAACGGCTTGAAACTTTACTTTGAAACGCTAGAAATATTTAAAATATAATGCTTAAATCTCTTTAGTAGTACAGAAATACTATAAGCGCCAACCCTATGACTTCTGGAGCAGTAAGTATCGAGTATAATGGCTGCGCCGTTTGTTGAAAGTGATGTCCACCACACCTCTACCAAGCCAGCAGCAAGTCAACGCCACCCCCAAGCACGAATCAATTACCGGAGTGGTAGAACGCCTGACCTATTACTCTCAAGAATCAGGTTATACTGTGGCACGTTTGCAACGCCCTAGTGCAAAGGAACTAACTACAATTACTGGTAGCTTTGCAGATATCCAGCCAGGACAAACGCTGCAATTAACTGGTTTTTGGCGCGAACATCCCCAGTATGGTTTGCAGTTCCAGGTTGTTAACTACAAAGAAACCAAACCTGCCACCCTCACAGGAATTGAGAAGTATTTAGGTAGCGGTCTAATTAAAGGTGTGGGGCCAGTCACTGCTAAACGGATAGTTGCCCATTTTGGTATAGAGACTCTAGATATTATTGAAAACCAAATCGAGCGCTTGAGCGAAGTCAACGGCATTGCCAAAAAGCGGATTGCCATGATTCAAAGAGCCTGGAACGAGCAAAAAGCCATTAAAGAAGTGATGGTATTTCTGCAAGGTCACGGCGTTAGCACCACTTACGCAGTCAAAATTTACAAGCAATACGGCGATAAATCCATAGATACAGTTACCCATAATCCTTACCAGTTAGCGACTGATATCTATGGCATTGGTTTTTTAACTGCTGATAAAATTGCCCGTAATTTGGGGGTTCCCGCAGATTCCGAGTTTCGCTACTGTGCTGGACTTGTTCATGCTTTGAGTACAGCCGCAGAAGACGGACATTGCTACTTACCTCAAACAGAACTAATTGAATCGGTGACTAAACTGCTCACTACCCAGGAGCATCAACCAACAGCAGATGCCATCGCTCAGACTATCAAAGATATGGCTTTGAAAGATGAGCTAATTAGAGAACGTGATGCCAATAAAACACTCAATTGCTACAAGCCTACTTACTTCTATACCGAACAAAACTTAGCCCAATTGGTACGAGAACGCTTAACTTACCCCATCAGTTCTGATATTCCTCGCGTCCGCGCTTGGTTGGAGCGTTTTAGCAGTAGCCGCCAAGTTTCACTATCACCCGAACAGCAACAAGCAGTAGAGACGGCTGCTTACTCTCGATTCACCGTAATTACAGGTGGCCCTGGTGTAGGAAAAACATTCTGCACTAGCACCATAGTCTCACTGTGGAAGGCAATGGGTAAATCAATTGCCCTAGCTGCACCAACTGGACGCGCTGCCCAAAGGTTAGGCGAGATGACGGGGTTGGAGGCAAAAACGATACATCGCCTACTGGAATTTGACCCCAAGACGCGCAGTTTTAAGCGCGATCGCACTAATCCATTACCCCACAGTGCAATTATTGTAGACGAAGCTAGTATGCTCGACTTGTTTCTAGCGTATTCTTTAGTTCAAGCAGTTTCCGAAAATGCTCAACTCCTGCTGGTGGGAGATATTGACCAATTGCCATCGGTAGGTGCGGGTAACGTGCTGGCTGATTTAATAAATTCGGGAAGAGTGCCTGTAGTCAGACTCACTCAAGTATTTCGCCAAGCTGCCAGTAGTAAAATTATTACCGCCGCCCACCAAATTAACCGGGGGCAATATCCCCATATCGAATCAATTTCTAACTCTCCTCAATCTGATTGTCTTTGGCACGGTGGAGGATTTCAACCAGAACATGGGGTGCAGGCAATTAGCGAGTTGATTACTGATTTTATTCCCAAACTTGGTTTTAATCCTGCTACTGATGTACAAGTGCTTTGCCCAATGTCACGGGGATTAGTCGGTACACGCAATCTCAATAACGTACTGCAACAGTTAATTAATCCACCTAGTCCTGAAAAAATTGAAATTACCAGGGGTGGAACTATTTTTAGAGTTGGCGATCGGGTAATTCAATTAACCAACGACTACCAACGGGAAGTCTTTAACGGCGATGTGGGATTTATTACTACTATTGATACCGAGGAACAGGAAGTAATTGTACAGTATCAAGAGCGCGAAGTTACTTATGATTATGCTGACATGAATGAGCTTGCTTTAGCTTGGAGCGTGAGTATACATAAGTCGCAGGGATCAGAATACCCAGTAGTGATTTTAGCTTTTTACACCCAACATTACATGATGCTGACTCGGAATTTACTTTATACAGGGTTAACCCGTGCCAAGAAGCTGGCAATTATTATTGGTAGCAAGAAGGCAATCAGTATGTGCGTTCGTTCTACAAAGTCCCAAGAGCGATATACTCGATTGCGGCAGAGGTTGGTTCATGAGTTGCGATAGCGATCGCCGTTGGTTTCAGGTGATGAATCGTTCCCATAAAATTCAAGCGAGGAAACACCAAAAAGAGCGATCGCTTGTTTCAAAGCAGTACACTAGTAGCCGAAATTACCAGAGTGCGTAGGCGTAGACCGCCGTAGGTATCGTTGCCTCCTTAATCCCCACATAGTCTGTGTCGTTCACCCTGATGCGGTAGACAGTGATAGTTATTTGGACGAAAACGGAAATAGGGGCTGAGAATCCTTGATGTTACGTACAATAAAGTACCGGATTATTTTTTGTTGATCTTATAATTTTGATTATGGTATGTTTTTATGCCTCAAATACCTCAACTCCAAACTTGTTCTCGTTGCCAAATGCTAACCTTACCTTTAGAGATGTCTAAAGGTGTTTGTCATCATTGTTTAAGAGAAAAGAGTCAGAGAAATAAACAAAGTCTTCCTAGTAGGAATTTTACCCTAACAATTTTTAGTATACTTAGTTTTTTTCTGACAAGATTTATTTATGAGTTTTGTCTGAATTATTTTCACTATACATTGCATATACAAGAAGAATTAGGCTTTTTCTTATTTGCAATTTGGAGCCTTTTTTGCTTTTTATTACTTTGTCCTTTTATACTTTTTTGTATTATTCTTCTATTCTCATTTTTATTTGATATTGAATAATTGAGTAAAGCAAGCCCGAACTCTAAAAACAGAGTACAATATCGAATTGCAGCAATTCATGGGTGCGTAGGCGTAGCCCGCTGTAGGCATCGCTTGCTTCAAAGCAGTATACTTGTACTATGAAAATTCACCAGTGCGATCGCTGTTTACTTTACTCACACGATCCTCACTTCGTCTGTGTCGTTCACCCAGCAGGGCCACAGGGGGATAGTTGTTTGGACTTTCGAGAAGACCCCAACGCCGAACCAGCAGAGCTGTGGGAGCCAGAAGGGGCAACCTACTATAATGGCGAGTTGATTGTGCAGCCCCAGCAACACTGGACACGCGAACAGCAGCTAGAACTAATTGACTGGCATCCAATGTTTACAGGTAGATGCCCCCAATGCAACACAGAATTTGACCGCGATTATACAGCCCGTGTACATTGGGATTGTCAAAATTCAGAGTGTCACTGCGTTTGATTAAACAGGGCGGATTCTACCAAAGAAGCACCTAACGAGTAACAACTGCTACGAACATTCTCTGGTACTGACAACACAGCTACATTATGGGGAGAGGTAAATCCCTCTTTGAAATCAATGCAACTTTTTACAATTGTCCATGAATCTGCAATAGCTGTAGGTAACTGTTTGTCAAATCCATGATTTGTATAATTTTGATATTGCTCTTGTAGTTTCTTCAAAGATGCTAAAAACCGCGCCTTTTGTTTGGCGTGTGACTGGCGGATCTCACAAATCTTACGAGCTGCGTCCAATGTTTCTTTATCGTTCCAAGCTGTGACTTCTTTCACATCTGCAATACATTCATTCAGCTTGAGTCGTGTGGGCTGTGAGTCGCCATCTAAATTGGGGTTTGCTGCCCAAGCCTGGATTGTACCTGAAACAAGTATGGCAATTAGTACAGCCAAAAATCCCAAAATCACATTCCAAAAGACAATTTTAATCATAATTTCGCTTTTTCTAAGTAATTTTATTTCTAATTAAGTCCCTAAAAGTGTGTCAAGAGAAATGATACAAAACATTTCCCTCTTCATTTACTTCAAAATCAGCATTAAGTTCTTTGGCTTTCTCATCTAAATATTGTTTAGCTAACTGGGTTGATATTTCAGCATTTTTCGCCAGTTGCAATACCGTTATTCTGCCAGCATTTTGCTCAATTAATTCTAAGAATACTAACTGAAGACGCTTTTTTTCTGATTCCAGAAGTAATGCTTTTTCCTTTCGATTCTGCTGCACTAAAGACCAACTCAACCAGCCTCCTAGAATGGTTGATGGAATAGTAAGAATAGTTAAAGCAGCTACATCATTTTGTTTTTCTTGAGCAGGAGTTTTGGGATTCATAATTTCTAGAATCATCACAGCAGAAAATGGAATGCCAAATAACAGAAAACAGATTGCTAAAACTTTTTTAATTAGTTTCATATAACTTTTTCCCTTACTAGAGTTGGCTGGAGGAAATTCAAAAATAATGGCTATATTATACAAGGTATAATAAAATACCTGCCACCCGAATATTTTGCACAGTGTATGTGGCGATGCCTGCCAACGTATGTAAACTACGCTCTATTAAGTGCTTATGACCAAAACTAATTCAGAAATTATTGACCAGCTTCGTACAGCAGCAGATGGTTTACTTATGATGAGTGAGTCTGAGTATCCGTTTGAAGTTTTTCTTTGGGAAGATGCTGCACCTGCAACACCCCAAAAAGTTGTACAGCAAACAAATCATCCACAAAATACGCCCGTTGAAATTGTGGGAGTTGACGATTTTTTTCAAGTGGCAATGACAGAAGAAGATTGGCATGAGGAAGAAGAGAAAGCAACCGTAAAACGATTTCAAACTCTTGTGCAGACACTCAAAGAAAACCTGACTAATTTGCAGGTGTATCGCCTCGGCAACAAAGAGATTGATGTTTATGTAGTTGGTCAAACCCCGGCGGTAAATTTAGCGGGGATTTCTACGAAAGTTGTTGAAACTTGAGTTGTTTACAAATTATCTACTTTGCTTTCAATAACTTCTTGGATATTTGGGGAAATATTAGAGAGAAAATCATAGCCTGTGAGTTTTTCTAATTCATCAACACTTACTTTATAAGCTCTCCAATCGTTGTTGATTTCTTGCTCGTTGGGTATGTTCACCGCGATGACGCGAGTATTAGCGGTAATACCATTAATCCCAGAGCCAGGATTATCTAGTACGACAACGATTTTCCAAGTTGATTTGGGAACTGTCACTTTACTCTTAAGCGGCTGTCCTTGACTGCCAAAAGGGCCTGCAATGATGTAAAGTTCTTTACCTTGGCTTACCAGTCCTCGACAATAGTCTTCCAAGTTTCCCCAAGTGTTCCGGTTGTTGTCCGGTGTCTGGGGCATCATATTTGTCATGAGAAAAGTGGCAGCATTATCCTCTACTGTCAAAGAGCGGTCTGCCGAAGGCACAACATGACCCTTATCATACCCAGAGCCAGCATATATGGTAGGAGTTATCCGCACAAAACTTGTTGGGAGTGTAGCATCAGGGCGAAAATTGTTTTGTCGGTCTGCCGCACCTAGCCATGATTTATTTAACTGCCAGCTTGCCCAGTTGGGAGTTCCCTTGCTGTTGTTGTAGGAAAGTGCATATTGGTTTTTTGCGATTAGATAATTATCTGGAGTAATGCTCGTTGGAGTTGCACTGCTGGGATTTCCCAAAAGCAGGTGAGGGCTTATTGATGAGGTTTTAGCAGGTGCAATCGGCGTTGGCTGCAATGGTTTTTCTGTTGTCGGTGTTGGCAACTGAGTTAATGTTGGTGGCTGGCTTGGTGCTGGCGAACACCCCAACAGAGCAATTAGCCCGGTGGCAATAGCCAAAGCCTGAAAACGACTGATTAAACGCATAAATTTTAGCTACTATCGCAGATTAAATTAATCATCACCATTTTTAAGGGGATGTCCAGTTTTTGTCTACAAGAGCGTAGCTTGCTGCCATCCTACTTTCCTCTAAGAAAATAGCGATCGCTCATTATCCCTTTTAATCTACAATCAGCTTGTCGATATCGATTTTGATATCAAATGACTGCAAACAAGAAAAGCAATAATCCACCTAGTGAGATGATTCGCGTCCCTACTGCCTTAATTGGGGCAGTACGCCAACTATCCAAGCTGCACAGAGAGGGGCATACAATTGCCTTGCTGCAAGGCTTAGAAGAATTGATATCCAAATTTGATAGCAAAATTGATATCGATGTTGCCCCAAGCAGTAAATCGGTTTTGCAATTGGAGAAGAAGCTGGAAAGCAAGCTCGACGCAATGACCAAAAAGCTGGAACTCATCGAACGGTCTATTTCATCAACTCGATACAACAGTCAACCCAAACAAAGAAGACAAGCTAACCCATACCAACAGCCCCAAGTTGAACTGCTTGCATTACCTCCTGAAAACCTAGCACCGCGACTAGGTTTAAGTCCGTCGAGCCTCGCACCGGAACGAGAAAAACTCACTACCAAAGAATTTATCAGTTGGACTCGTAACCGCGACCCCAGAGGCATCGGTTGGGAATGGAATGCAAAAGATGGGCTGTACTATCCAGTGAAATAAACGATTTGGCGCAACCTTTGGCTAATTAATTGTGCTTAAAGCGATAAGGCACAGTGCCGCTTCATACTGCCTTATCGTTTCAAGCAACTTCAATATGGCTTATAAGGCAATGCCGGCATATCCACGGCGCTGTCGTAGAATATAAAAGCTTCCTGAAACAGCACTTCCAGGAAGCTATATGTTTATCATCGTGTAATTCTTATTTCCTAGATGGATATTACTAATATTGAGATTGGCTCTGTAGAGATTCTGCCTCCTACTCTCCAACCAAGTGTAATTAAAAACACTAATACTCAAGTAACTCCAGAATTGGTAGAGGAGGTAATTCGGCAATACTATTACCGCACGCCTGCGGTTGCTAATGATGAGGAATTAATTTTAGCTTGGGCTGGCAGTCAAAACCGCGAACAAACTAAGCGAAAATACTACCGTTTTGGTCAAAAATTGCTTGATTGGGTACGGAATCAAGGTATACCCGATCTAAGATTAATCCAGCAACCATTGTTACTAGAATTTATTGCTTCCTGGGGTGAGGTTTCCCCTTATACTAAAACGAACCGAGTGCTGATATTGCGATCGCTCTGGAGTTATGGGAGCGGTGAGAGTATTGGCTATTTTTTGCGGAATATTGCAAGTAGTATAAATTACGATAATTTTAGTGATTTACCGAAGGCAGAGCGGTATCTAGAAGATTGGGAAATGGAGAAGCTGGGTAAGGCTGCCTCTCTTATGGGGGGGCGGTATTGGCTAGTTTTTAACTTGATTTTTTACAGTGGGATGCGGGTTGGCGAAGTGGGTCGGGTGACGGTTCCGGGTGACGAACGGGGTAAACCCAAGGAAGATTATCCGGGCTTGTATTGGCGCGATTTTAAATGGCAGTTTGACCCAACGCCGGAGGATAGACACCGGGGGTATTACACAATTAAATTTTGGGGTAAGGGTGGGAAGTACCGGGAGATTGGCTTAGACCACGAGACTTCTAAGTTGCTTAAAAAATATCGGGGGATGGCTAGTGAAAAGATGCCAGTGTTTCCCAATATGTCGCCTGACCCAGCAAAAAGGGGATTGCCATTGAGCGATCGGGCGATTAAAAGATTGATTCAGGATATCTCCGAGGTGGCGAAGGTGAAGTTTTCGTGTCATTGGCTACGCCACTCTCATGCAACAAGGGCGGTGGAAATTAAGCCACTGTTTCAGGTGCAAGACCAGTTAGGGCAGAAGAAAAGCGATACTACCAAGGGGTATGTAAGAGTGAAGAAGGATGCAGGAACGGGTACAGTGCTGCCGAGGTTTTAACTGAGCGATCGCATCTTCTATTGCAGTGGGTTGTACTTGCCAGGGTAGTTCTCTTGGAAAGTGGGCGATCACACTACTCAAGCAGAAATAATTTAGTCTTCGTCCTTGACTTTGGCTGCAATTTTATCGAGGCGTTCATTAGCTTTGTCGAGGCGATCGCTTGCATCTTTGGCAAGTTGAACGAATACCATACTTGAGACAAGTCCCCCAGCAGTAGTAATAGTTCCCTCAGAAGCTTTCCCTGATAATAAAAATCCAACACCCACAAATCCTACAATGGCGCTTGCTCCTGTCATCACTAATGCAAGTAGAAAACTTTGACGAGCCATGTTAAATGTTTGTTGTGTTTGACGTAAGCCTTCCTCTGCAATACTGTTCATTAATTCTGATGCTGAATTAGAAGAAGGTACAGTACTAGGAAGAGATGCGCTCAAACTTTCTTGTGATACATCATGAATGTCTTGATTAGTAACATAATTCATTTGTGACTCCTCACATTATTCGTTGGAAAATACATACAAGATGCAAAACATTTTATTCATTAAAATAGTCAGATTACACCTCATAAATTCTGAGTTGTTAATTGTAAGTTATCAGGCAATGTTGATAAAAAAATAGCCAGGATAAAACCCAAGATAACTACTTCTTAATTTCTTATGGAATACCTAACGTTTTGTTAGGTCGGTCGTGGCATCATAACAAAACGTTAGGATGACTATTCTTTTTGTTGTCAAAACAATAGGTAAAAATCAACAATCTAGAGATTACCTATGAAGAAATAATTTTTATATCTTGTTTTTTAGGAGTTGACATAAACGAAAATCAGGTTATGATAATTGGCATAAAGAAGTTGTTACATAAATAACTGTACCAACTTGAAACGCTAATTCCGGGTGGATGATCTACTTAAATAGGACTAAAGTCATGGATATCTATTAACTTCATTAGGGTAGAATCCTGAATAATTACTTCTAGGATTCGACTGTAAACTAAGATGATTACACAGGACAAGCGCTATGACATCTATTGATTTTCCAGAATTAAGCGAAGCTGCAAGCAATTGGAATCTTGATAATTTGTATAAGGATTTAGCTTGTCATAAGAACTCACCACTTTCAGATTTTGAGAAAAAATGTTTATGTGCATTGTTGTGCCGTCGTAATATTAGCTATATATCTTTTCGTCTTGATTGGGCTGTAGGCTCAGTAAGGACAGAACTTTGTAGAGGATTATATCAATATATAAAGGTACTTACTGGTGAAGAAAGAATAGTATGGAATCAGGTCGCTGACTTACTAGAAGCGCAATATAGAAAGCCGAAAAATTTATTTACTAAACAAGATATTAATTTAGTATCTAAGATAGAATCTGAATTTCGAGCTACATCAATAGTAGCTACACTTGAAAATGAGATGCTAAAACAGATAGATATAGATGCTGCTGAATCTCAAGTAAATTCATCAAATGTAAACGTAATAATTGATTACGGTGATTATAAATACAGAATCAGTGATTATCAAGCAGCAATTAAATCATATAAAGAAGCAATATTAATAGATACATCATACTTTGGTATCTTAAATAAGATAGCGTTATCTTATTATAAACTTAAGCTATTTGAAGATTGTCAAATTATGTGTAATTTTGTTTTAATTCATCAAGTTAAAGATGAACTTAAGGCAGATGCATATAATTTACTAGGTGTAATTTTTCAGGAAATAGCAGAACAAGAATATAAGGATTTATATGTTCAATCAGCTATCTATTTTTTTAAACAAGCAATTAAAAATTCTGGTTATTTAAATGTTTTACCTGCATGGAACATAGTAGATTTACTGCTAGCATTTAGCAGAAATGAACCATCTTATATTCCCAGAGCAAAGTTAGCTTTCTATGATTTTAAAGAAATTGCATCACAAGCGGAGTCTAATTTTCAAAAGTATCGAGATAATATCATAAAGGAAGCAGTTTCTGTGTTGGATGATGGTCTTGATGAATGGTGGCGTAATCAACTTAACGAGTTGATTGAAATTCCAATTTTACGGTGATTGTAACTAGAGAGAGTAGAAAAATGAAAATGAACATACAAAGGTCTTATAACTATAAATTTGCTTTACAGTTACTTTTTTTAGCAATGGTTACAACTTTTGTTACCTGGAGCGGTAAGGCAATTGTGAGTTCGCAACAGATTGATGAATTATCATCTTCGCAAGAGCAAATTTTTGCAAAACTTGTTCCTGATATAGGCGACGTAAAAAATAAATAACTATGTCAACTTTTATACCATACAGGTAGGAAATCAAATGTTTCACCAGGGCAGTTATCGTTGTGGTAAGTAAGTATGGATGATGATACTCAAGAACTAATCGCTATCAAAGAAGAACTCTCAGGAATTAGCGATCGCCTGAGAAAGATTTTTCCGTCAACTCATCCCCAATTTGACAGCGTGTTTGAAGACCTGGGCGCGGCTGGATATTATATGCGTGAGGCTGGCTATCGTCTGGAATTAGTTCTTAAAACCGTGCAAGGTGATAGCGGCTTCGAGCGTCTGAAGAAACTGAAGTTGAGTAAAATTTCCGGCGTTGCATAAATGCGGGATGAATTAACTAAATACAGGTATTTCTCTATACTTCAAGTAATGGAGTAACAAGCGAATTGAGTATTTAAGCATAT
>NZ_JBALDP010000089.1:0-11056 GCF_036917355.1 Nostoc sp. | reverse complement strand
AGTTCATGTAACTCTTGCACTGACTCAAATATTTCTACTTTAGTGACTCCAACCATTTCCGCCCGCTCATATTTACTCCTAATTTATCTGTATCACACTTTTCGTGAATTGGTATTACCCAGCTTGTCAAAAACTATTTAGAAAACTCAGGTATAGAATCTACTGGTGTTGAAGCTCTACATGGTGCGTATTTCGGATCGCATCCGCCACAGCCAATCAAACTAGCAGAAATGCACGAAATTCTGATAGAACTTTCCTCGCCCTTAACAGGCTATTTAGGACGAATTAAAGGTAGTGGTGGGAATAGCGATCGCTTTTACTTTCTCCGAGATTTACCTATTAACTAAATATAGTAATTTTTTTTACTTATGTTTTATCTGGGTATTTGCTATTCATTTAAAAATAACTGCGATCGCAGTTATCCTAAAGTTAATATACCAGCCTGATAATTCACCACTAACGGCAGAATTTTTAGCCATTCTGAGCCTAACAATACTTCCGTAATTTCATTGCCCACATAAACGTTAATTTCATACTCTTGTTCGTTTAATATCACCTTGCCTAAATAAATATCAAATCTTGATTCTCCCTTAGCAGTTCGTAGAGATTCCTCACCTATATAAAACCAGTCTAGACCCTCTAAATCTTGTTTGTTAATAGCGAGAAAGCCTGTAAAACCAGTATCCAACATAGCATCTACAGGCAAATCTAATCCATCAGATGTAATCAAATCAATTTCAAAAAATAGTTGCCCATTATCTCCAAAGTCCCCCTGAATCATATTGTGCCAGTTGTTCCCGTTTCATTTAAACAGAATACACAATGTCTACTATTTGAGTATTTTTCAAGGGATTTTTTATGAGCTTGCATTTTATCCACATCAATTAAGTAATCACCACTATTTGGCTCTACTGCAATATACCAGCCGTAGTGTTCCTTGATCAAATCGGGACGTACACGCTCAAAAATTTCCCGACAGCGATGATAAAATGCCTCATCTTCAGCTTTGCGTCTAGCAAGTTCTTCTGGTGGTAAAGTACGTTCTGGGAAAATTCTGCCTCTACGCGCAGGTTGTTTTGCAGTTGATTCAGCCATAGTAATTAGCCCTATTTGTTAATGCTGTCTTAACTTTATTTTACAGGAATATAAAGGCGATCGCTTTTACTTCCTCCGCAATTTACTTATTAACTAAAGATAGTACAATCTATCTCTTTTCTTTTCTCTGCGTTCTCTGCGTCTTCTCTACGAGACGCTGCGCGTTGGCGAAAGCCTCTCGTAGAGAAGGCGGTTCGTTTAAAAATAACTGAAGTGCGATCGCGATTCCATTTATCTCAAAGTTAATATACCAGCCTGATAAATCACTAACTCCATTTTGTTATGCTGCCTTAACTTTATTTTAGAGGAAGACAAAGGCGATCGCTTTTGCTTCCTAAGTAATTTTGCGATAATAATTAGCACTAAAATATACTTTTCAATAATTTCTATGCTTCTTGATAACACACTATACTTAGCTTTCTTCTCCGTAGTAATATGCGGTTCGTTTTAAAATAACTAAAGTGCAGATTGCTATACAATTAATTCCTTCATGAATAATTAATACTATCTATTGACTTAATTTTATTTTATGAGAAGCAATAAAAATCTTAGGTGCAGTCCACCCCAAGGCATCGCAATCTTTCATTTTCACCTCAGTAAATGTTATTTATAGTGACAAACTTTACAATAAATTCATACTTAGCCACTGTGTAATTTCATTTACATAAGATAAGAACTTAGTACTGTCGAAGAAACACATTATACTTACTACACTGGTGTTCATTAATCATAAACCTCTACCAAGTTTAAAACTTAGGCAAGATGACCCATGTATTATCAAATTTGGAATTTCTTTCTTAAAGAAGATAAATACATCTATTGGAAAGAAAAAATAAAAGTTAACAAAAACTTTGACAAAGTTACATGGCAAAAGATCATTGATTTCTTGTCATTAGTAGAGCAAACTTTCCAGTTGAAAAGTCAACTAGCAGAAACTGATAGCCTTGAGCCGTTTCTCAAGTTAGCAAGAGAAAACGGTTACAATTTGACCGCAGAAGAACTCGCCTGGTTTCTGGTTACGAGAAGACAGATTTGGGATCTTTTTGATTTTGCACAAAAAACGCCATCTCTCAAGGAAGAATTACTAATAGCTAAAGAGCCACAGCAGTTTATCGACATCGCTGCCGAAAATGGCTATTACTTTTCTGTAGATGAGTTAGCTTGGCTATTAATTGACATCAAATCATCATCAGATTTAGTATCTATTAACAACAGCGTTGGTGAGATTCTCACAGTATCAAGCTACGGCAGAATTGAAACAGGATACTGGATTTGGCTAGCAGAACATTGGGGAATTGTGCCACCATTTTGTCATCGAGATAAACCGAGTACTTTCTTATGTCAAAATGTCAACAATCCTTTTTTACCCGATCGCTGTTTTTTACCCAAGAGTTACTTTAATCAACGCCTGATGGCAATTCATAATTAAAATAAGTCGTAATTAGGTAAAGGAAGAGAAGAAAGCAATACTTAACCAAATGGTATTGAGTTATGAAACTTAATTACGAATTACGAATTATACAGTGAAGCATCCTAGACAGAAGATATATCTTCTATTTAGGATGCTTCACAATAAAAAATTGTTGTTGAGACAACAAATCGGGACAAAATCTGAGATTTAGATTAGAGCTATCAGCTAGCAGAAACGGTCAAACTACCGGGTTTCTGAAGATCGCCTTGTAAAACTACACCCCGCTGATTGGCATGGATGTGACGCAAAATCTTGTAAATTGCCTCAACTTGGTCTGATGCGCCTGCCTTCTCGGCGAGTTCGTCAAGAGTAAGGGGAGTTTTTTCTTTTTGTAGCACTGCTACCACTCGTGTTTGTAAATCGAGAATGGAGGCGGCAGCTTTTTTGCCAGCTTCTACACCTGGTTGATGGTAGGCGTTGACGTTGACCAAACTAGCATATAAACCAACAGCACGTTCGTACAAAGCAATTAATGCCCCTACAGTTCGGGGATTAACTTGGGGAATCGTGACTGTAATCGAATCGCGGTGATTTTCATAAAGCGCTTGTCGGGTTCCTTGGAGAAAACCGGAAAGATAATCGCCTGATGTAACTCCAGGATCTATTTCAGTAGATGGCCCTTGACGATCTTCCAACACTTCAATGAAGGTAGCAAAGAAATTTGCTACACCCTCGCGTAACTGCTGGACGTAAGCGTGTTGATCTGTTGAGCCTTTGTTACCATAAACGGCGATACCTTGATGGACAACGTTGCCGTCTAAGTCTTTCTCCTTACCCAAGGATTCCATCACCAGCTGTTGCAAATAGCGACTGAATAAAAATAAGCTGTCCTTGTAAGGTAGAACAACCATATCTTTTTCGCCCTTGCCGTTACCTGCAAAGTACCAAGACAAAGCAAGCAAGGCTGCTGGGTTATTTTTCACATCTGGGACGCGGGTAGCGTCATCCATCTCTTTTGCGCCATCTAGCATAGCGCGAACATCAATGCCTTGTAATGCCGCTGGTACTAGCCCTACAGCAGACATTTCTGAGGTGCGTCCTCCTACCCAGTCATACATCGGAAATCTGGCTAGCCAGCCTTCTTCTTTGGCCAATTTATCGAGGTTGCTATCAACGCTAGTAATTGCTACCGCATATTGGGCAAACTCCAAATTATGTCCGGCGTAAGCTTTTTTAACTTCAATCATGCCGTTGCGGGGTTCCGGTGTTCCCCCAGATTTGGAGATCACCAAAACCAAAGTGCTGGCGAGGCTATTTCGGAGATGATTGATAACGCGATCGATACCTGCGGGATCGTTGTTATCGATAAAGTGAAGTTTCATCGGCGGGAAATCAGGAGCGAGAGCTTCCGCAACGAATTGGGGGCCGAGAGCGGAACCACCAATTCCGATGGAGATAATATCCGTGAAGCGGCTTGCTCTGGGAGGATGAATAGCACCTGTTTGGACTTTTTCCGCAAAGGCTTCGATTAGTTCTAAGGTTTGGACTATTTCTTGTGTAAGTTCTGGAGCTGGCGCTAAATCAGGATTTCGCAGCCAGTAGTGTCCAACCATGCGGTTCTCGTCGGGATTTGCGATCGCACCCTTCTCTAGTTGAGCCATATCCGCAAACGCCTTGTCAAACTTCGGCCGCAACGAATCCACGAAGGCATCATCGAACCGCATCCGACTTATGTCTAAGTACAGTCCCAATCCCTCGTGGAAATATAACCAGTTTTGGTATCGTTGCCAAAGTGCCCTAGCATCCATAGGGAAATCTCAAATAAAGTGTTTTTCAAAACCAGTTTAATGTAAGGTTATAGCGATCCCTGCCTAGCCTTATACAGTTTACAGTTTTAAGTGTTCCCTTGACTCTTGACTTTAAACATCTGGCATAGGGATGACACGCAGAAATTTCACAATTTCACCTCTAATTTCTATACCAATCAGATAATTGTCTAGGGTGAAACGGTGAAAAATGCCTTCATTATCAAGCTGTCGCAGTTCTTTTAAATCGCTCAACTGCCACTTTTGGGCTAACTCAATAAAAACAAAATCATGTACCCGCTCGTAGGCGGCAGGTTCTAAATTCTTCAGGTCTAGCAAAAAAGACCTGGCATAGCGCATTTCCAGACTCACTGGGCGTTACCTTCACCAAAACTTGAGGGGCCACTGGCACTAGCTCAAAGCGCTGCTGAATCAGAAAAACATCAACAGTCTTACCGCTTCTTCATGGGTTAAGATATCCCACGGTTGCTGCGATCGCTTGACTTTTTGTATCGCTTTGAGCATATAAAAGTCATAATGTAAAGCTTCAAGAACATTCCAAATGTCTTGCAAATCGTCATCGCCTAACTGCTCGATTAAGTGATGCATTCTAAGTCGCAGCAAATTCATACGTAAATTATTCCCTACCAGCAAATACCAACAATAAATAGTATTCCCATAAAATTAGCTACGCTCAAGCTACGCTAAAATTTATTCGCCCGGCGAGGGGGCAGGGGAATCAATTCAAAATTCAAAATTAAAGAACTTCTGCCCCATGCCCCATGCCCAATTCCCAATGCCCAAATAATTTAATATGGTTGACTATCTCATTTTCTTAGCAATTTCTACAGCACTTTTTGCTCTATTCGCACTAGGACTGAATTTACAGTGGGGCTTTACCGGATTAATTAACTTTGGTCATATTGCTTTTATGACTCTAGGAGCATATACAACGGTATTGTTAAGCTTAAAGGGCGTACCCCTACTTGTATCGGCACTGGCTGGGGCAATTGTCGCAGCCTTATTGGGTTTGATAATTGGTTTTGTAACTCTCCGCTTACGGGAAGATTATCTAGGAATTGTCACCATTGGTACGGGCGAATTAATTCGTTTGGTGGTAAATAATCAGGAATTACCCGTGGGTGACACCTGGATTTCTGGCGCGTTTGGTGTCCAAAGTTATCCCATACCCCTATCCACAGAACCAAGTTTGTTTGTCAGATTAGTAATGATTGGGCTTTTAACGCTCCTGGCTGCTGTAACTTTCTTTTCTTTATGGCAATGGATTCGCACCACTCAAATATCTCGGACTACTGATTTAGGCAAAAGAACGACTAGCAAACAAGAATTTATATCACGCTTGGGTGTGGGAATTGTGTTGGCACTTTTGGCGGCAGCGATTTATATTTCTGGGGTAATCGGACTGTATAATTACAACCCAAAAGCAGGTTTAATGCTGGTGTTGCTGCTGGTTTTAGCATTTGTATACTGGCGTTTAGAAATTTTGGTGCGATCGCCTTGGGGTAGAATTCTCAAAGCCATCCGTGAAGATGAAGAAATTCCCAAGGCGCTGGGAAAGAATGTCTTTTGGTATAAATTACAATCTCTCATGTTAGGGGGTGCGATCGCGGGTATCGCTGGTGCTTTCTTCGCTTGGCAACTCAGCGCCATTTACCCCGATAATTTTCAACCGCAGATCACCTTTGACACTTGGATTATGGTGATTTTAGGCGGTTCTGGGAATAATGTCGGCACAATCGTAGGTGCGGTAATTTTCTTTGCTTACGATGCGCTGACGCGAGAAGTCTTACCCAGAATCGTTTCCCTTGATGAAGCACGTTTGGGCGCATTTCGCATCATGGTAATCGGATTAATTTTGATGGTACTGATGATTTGGCGTCCTCAAGGTATCTTAGGGAAAAAAGAGGAACTCACCCTTGGTAAATAACTATTCATCCCCACTTCCCCTTTTGGCAGCCACTGGACTTTCTAAAAGCTTTGGTGGTGTCAAAGCAGTTAATGAGGCAAGAATCGAAGTTGCTAAAGGCAGTATTACGGGCTTGATTGGCCCCAATGGTGCTGGTAAAACTACTTTATTTAACTTACTCTCAAACTTCATTCGCCCTGATAAAGGACGAGTAATTTTTGATGGCGAACCGATTCACAATTTGCAACCATATCAAATCGCCCAGCAGGGAGTAATCCGCACCTTTCAGGTTGCACGAACTCTCTCGCGGTTGTCGGTGTTAGAAAATATGCTGCTGGCGGCGCAAAAACAAACGGGTGAAAATTTTTGGCAGGTGCAGTTGCAACCGCACATCGTCGCCAAGGAAGAAAAGCAACTGCAAGAGCGAGCAATGTACCTATTAGAGTCAGTGGGCTTGGCAAAAAAAGCACACGATTACGCTGGTTGTTTGTCTGGCGGACAACGCAAGCTGCTAGAAATGGGACGAGCGCTGATGACGAATCCCAAGTTAATTTTGTTGGATGAACCGGCTGCTGGGGTGAATCCAAAACTGATTGATGATATTTGCGATCGCATTATCACTTGGAACCGCCAAGATGGCATGACCTTTTTGATTATCGAACACAATATGGATGTAGTTATGTCCTTGTGCGATCGTGTTTGGGTACTTGCCGAAGGGCAGAATTTGGCTGATGGTACACCAGCGGAGATTCAAACTAATCCCAAAGTTCTAGAAGCTTATTTGGGAAAATAAGGTGAATTCTAGTAATAAATTTACCATAGCCGTTAGTTTCGACTTTGCTCAACCAACTGAGTGGTCGAGAGTTGAGCGTTCGCGTAGCGTCTCGCAGAGAAGTCGAAACTCGTCAACACTGGTATTTTTTTCATCAGAAATCACCTAAAGTGTGATTGGCTTTCTGTTCTAAAACTCTCCCACGCAGGGAGAGAGGCTTTCATTCTGGCTCGGATTCGCTGCTAAGAAACGGTTTAAGGCTTAGGTTTGAGAGAAAGTTCCATACAGTGTCAAATCTTCGGAAATTTGGCTCTTGTTAAAATCGTGTTGTATATCTCAGTAAAAAAAGCTTTTTATGTCAATGATGACAATCAGAGATTTAGAGCAAGTTCAAACCGCTTTTACTGAAGCAGGTTTAGATTACCAGTTGGAACTCGAAAATGAGAAAATTTCAATTTTAATGAATAACTTTGGTAGTAACTGAACAGCATTATCACTTGGAAGCGTCAAGATGGCATGATCTCCAAAAGTTTTAGAAGCTTATTTAGGAAAATAATTTGGTCAAGTAAAAAACATATTTGCTAATGAAAGTCACATATCCCCGACTTATCAAATAAATCGGGGATTTTATTTATGATGAATCATTTCATTTACCCGTTACATTTTATAAGTATTCGGGAATATTAAGTTATGAAAGTTTAGGATAGATATCTGGTTTTGGATATTTCAAGACTCACTTATGAAAAAGATTGCTCAGTCAATGATTGTCGGCATCATCTTCTTTGGTATGTGCGGTTGTAACTCAGTCAAACCAACTGATTTAACCAATGCTAATCAAGTTACTAATCAAGCCGATTCTCAAACTCAAAAACTTATCAAAATTGGTGGTTCCAGTTCAACAATAACGGTTTTAAAACTTTTAGCACAAGCTTATCAATCTCAAAACAAAAATGTCAAAATTGAGTTTATCTCAAATAGCCAATCTGAAGGTGCGATCGCAGCCCTAAAAAACGATATTATTGATATCGCTGGTAGCAGTCATAAACTCAAACCAGAAGAAGATAACGGGAAAATTCAATATCGTGAACTTGCACAAGATTTGTTAGTTGTCGCCACCCATAACAGTGTTAAAGGTGTTACTAACTTATCAACCAAGCAATTAAAATCCATTTACAAAGGTGACATCACCAATTGGCGAGAATTAAGCGGTTCTAATGCAAATATTGTACTGTTGGATAGACCCGAAGACGAGTCAGCAAAAAAGTTATTGCGAAAATATTATTTGGGTGAAGAGAAGACCACAGCGAAAGCCGTGATTTTAAATAAAGAGGGAGAATTGATCGAAACTTTACAAAGTACTCCTAATTCCATCGGTGCTTTTTCTTTGGCCTCTTCCCTTATCAATAAATTGCCTGTCAATCATCTCAGTCTCAATGGTGTTGCTCCTGAAGCACAAAACTTTGCCACTGGTAAATATCAAATGGTGCGTCACATAGGTATTCTCTGGGAAAAATCACCTTCAGTAACTACTCAAGGTTTTATTGATTTTATCTTTAGTAAAGAAGGCGAAAAACTACTACAAAATAATGGTTTTGTTACTGCCAAATAAATTGAATATCCCATGCAGAGATTTTTCAGGGGGCTGAGACTCAGCCAAAAAATTGTTCTACCGCTGCTTGCAGTTTGTCTTAGCGTCTTTATGTTGGGCTTAGTCGTGTTAGGACAGTGGTTTACGGATAGTTTGAATCAGAACTTTAGCCAACAAATCGGTAGTTTTAGCGAACGAGTTTATCAGGATTTTCAGCATGAACAGCAAACACTAGAAACTGAAATCGAGCTAATTGCTAATCGAGATATGCTGAATCAGGCTGTGGAACAGCGTAATCAAGGGTTGCTTTTGCAGATATTATTACCACTTAAGTCTATTTTGAAATTGGATTGGATTAAGGTAATCGATACTCAGGGCAATGTCCTCATAGATTTACGGAATAACTCCTTAAGTCAAGCCAAGTTTCTAGACAAAATAGTTACCAGCACTGCTAGTAGAGGAGCGCATTTAGTCGATTTGGTAGATGTAGAAGGCAAGCAACAAGTTCTACAAGTAGTAACAAATGGAATCAAATCATCAGCAGGACTCTTGGGAGGAATCATCATTGGTAACTTAGTAGACGATACTCTACTGCAAAAAATTGCTGCGGGTTCCTCTAAACATCTGATTGTCCAGAGACAAAATCGTGTAGTTGCGGCAACCTTGTTGGCATCCAAAAGCGGAACTTGGCAATTTCCTCTTCCTGATTTGCCTGCTAGACGAATCACTATTGATAACAAAAACTATTTAGCGAAAAGTATCGTATTTACAGGAGCAAGTCAGTCTTTAACAACTACAGTGTTGTATTCCATATCATTGTTAGAGGTTGCTCAATATAAGTTATGGGAACATTTAGGACTATTGTTTTTGTTGGGAAGCAGTATTTTAGCAATTACTGGGTTTTTAATTGCGCGAACAATTACTCGTCCTCTCAAAGCTGTCACACAGGTAGCACAACGAGTTACCCAAGAATCTAATTTTGATCTCCAAGCTCCCGTAACAACTGAAGACGAGGTGGGAATCTTAGCTATTGCTTTTAACCAGCTAATTCAACAGGTAAAGCGACTCCTAGCAGAACAATATGAAGCGAATCAAAAGCTAGAAGTTTATAGCCAAACACTTGAAGAGAAAATAGAAGAACGAACACAAGCACTGCGACAAAAAAATATCGTTCTCAAGCAAACTTTACAGGAACTCAGGCTTACTCAGTCCCAATTAATTCAGAAAGAAAAAATGTCTTCTTTAGGACAGTTGGTTGCTGGTATTGCTCATGAAATCAACAACCCTGTTAATTTCATCTATGGCAATCTCAAGCACACTGATGATTATACTCAACAGTTATTGTGGTTACTTCAACTTTATCAAAAATATTACCCCTACCCAGAACCAGAAATTCAAAATGCTAAAGAAGAAGCTGATATTGAATATTTAACAGAAGATTTGCCTAAAATGTTGACTTCCATGAAGATTGGAGCCAGTCGCATTCGGGAAATTGTCCTTAGTTTAAGAATCTTCTCTCGTTTAGATGAAGCCGAGTTTAAAACCGCTGATATCCATGAAGGGATTGAAAGTACCCTGTTAATTTTACAATACCGTCTCAAATCTCAAAGCCATCGACCTCAAATCACAGTGATTAAAGACTATGGTGAAATACCTAAAATTCAGTGCTTTGCAGGACAATTAAATCAGGTATTTATGAACATCTTGGCAAATGCGATTGATGCTTTAGAAGAGGCTTTTCAAAATGGGATTTGTCCAGAACCAATAATTCGTATTTCTTCAGCCCAGGTGAATGAAAATATCGTTATTCATATTGCTGATAATGGCACAGGGATTCCAGAAGCAATCCAGTCACATCTATTTGACCCCTTTTTCACCACAAAACCTGTTGGCAAAGGTACTGGTATGGGATTATCAATTAGCTACCAGATTATTACTGAAAAACATGGTGGTTCGTTACGGTGCATTTCATTACCAGAACAGGGTGCAGAGTTTGTAATTACAATCCCGATTCGATAAGTGACTTTTGACAATAGTTCTATAAAATTTCTTTTTTCAATCTTCGTTATTTTCTCCAAAATTGACTTGCTCATAAAGGTCGCGCAATTCAATTTGAAAATCAACTGTTTGCAGTGATAAAATTGCAGATTCATGTTCAAGTTCAATGAATGACCATTGACTTTCCGCAGTTTTTACATAATGCATCACATGATACTGATATTGATCGATTAAAATATATTCCTTGAATTCGGGAATAGAGCGATAATAAAGAAACTTATCGCCTTGATCGTAATTTTTGGTCGATTTAGATAAAACTTCAGCAATTAACATCGGATTCATAACGGTTGTTGTGCTGGTTCCTGTATAGAACCCATTTGACATCTAAGAAGGTGCAGCAAGCCTCTTAACCATCAACCGAATAAAACAAAGATTAACCTTGGCAGTCGCATTAGCTAAA
>NZ_JBALDP010000088.1:0-30002 GCF_036917355.1 Nostoc sp. | reverse complement strand
TCTGTGAGGCTGCTAGAGTATGGCATTACTACTTTATACAACTTTTGCGCTCACTTTACTTCAACACAGTAAAAGATGTCAAATGGGTTCTATAAATAGGTTGTCCCTCAATCACCATCACATCAGGATATGTATGCTGCCGATAACGGGGTATCCACAAACGCACATCACCAATATAAACATCATAATTATTGCCTCTTAAAGCAAACTTCAAATAAGCATAAAAGTTGCCTACAATTTTATTATGATTTGTAGTGCCACCCGTCATCGGTACAATTTCTCCATCACGGTATTCGCTTTTATATTCTGCCTTTTCTTCAAGTTCTAAATACTCTTCAGGTGTATAATAAAATTTTTGTGTTTCTAACTGCATAAAAATACAACCTATGATTGCTGCGGTTTATTCATCTTTCATATCTATTTTGTACGCCAATAAATCCCATTTTCTCGCTGCATTAACTGGCAAGCAATTAACTCTCGCCGCAGGGTGGCGCAGTCAATATGGTAGCGTTTGAGAATATCATTTACCAAACGTTCAGGGTAGTTGACTCCTACATCAAACTGGTTTGCTAACCACTTAAGAATAACTAGACGCTTTTTCCGACTAGCAGGAATTTCTTTGAGGCGATTGTCCTCGAAATAGTTTTTTAACACTTTGCTTTCCCAAGCTTCAGTATCCACATCCTCAATCAAGGATGCTATTTTCTCAGGTGTAAAAATTTCCTTGCTAATGCTTTGTAAAGCCTCGCTATCCAATTGGTACAGGCGGCTATTACCTTCGGGACGCATTGTTACCAAATTTAGCTCTTTAAGTTTCGCTAAATGATGAGATACCGTCGGTTCCTTGAGTTGCAGTAGCGCCGCCAATTCTTCGACGCTGCACTCCTGATTCGCCAGGATACCTACAATCTTCAATCGGCTATCATCCGCTAATGCCTTGAAAAAGCGCAGTAATATGTTAAATTGCTCTGGTTGCATAACTAACTTCTAATTAGACATCTATCTAATTAGAAGTATATCTAATTTAAAACCGATTCGCTCACAACCCCAACTTCTCACCACAAGTCGGGGTTCTTGCTTAATTTAACTAAACTGTTCCTCGGCATCGAGGTTGAACAGCATTTGCAGAGTTTGCATACAGCGCCGTCTAGCTTCCACATCTTGCTGCGATCGCAATTGCACCATCGGGTCATGTAAAATTTTATTGACAATTCCCCGCGTTAATGCCTCAATCACCTCTTGATGTTTTTCGGCGAATTCCGAACCCAATCTCGACAAAGCTTTTTCTAACTCTTGTTCGCGGATGGTTTCGACTTTATTTCGCAGACAGCTAATAGTGGTAACAGTTTCTAAACTACGCCACCAAATATCAAAGGCTTCCACTTCTTCTTCTAAAAGTTTCTCTGCTTCCTGTGCAATCTTCCGTCGGCTTTCGTAGTTTTGCGCTACTACTGCCTTCAAATCATCCACGTTAAACGCTTGCACATTTTCCAATTCATTTACATCCGCATGAACATTACGCGGCACAGAAATATCAAATAACATTAAAGAGCGCTGAACTTCTAAAACCATTTCTAATTTGGCACGGTCAAGTATTGGCTCTGTTGCGGAAGTACTTGTAAACACCAAATCGCTATCGGCAATTACGCTCATCATTTCCGATAGTGGATGAATTTTGATCGGTTGTTGAGGGAACAGCTTTGCTAATTCTTGGGCGCGATCGCGAGAGCGATTTACAATACTAATTTCCACAGCACCTTTTGAAATTAGGTGTTGCACCAGTAGCCGCGACATTTTACCAGCACCCAAAATTACCACTCGGCAAGCTGCTAAATTTGCTACTTTTATCTGTGCTAACTCCACAGCAGCCGAACTGATCGAGACAGCCCCAGTACCAATACTAGTTTCAGTGCGAACCCGCTTCCCAGCAGTCAGCGCTTGTTTAAATAATCGATTCAAAATGGTTTTTATACCACTATATTGCTGTCCTAGTTTGTGAGTAGTCTTCACCTGAGCCAGAATTTGACCTTCTCCAAGTACTAGACTATCTAAACCACCTGCTACCCGCATAACGTGCATCACGGCATCATCATGCAGCAACATAAACAAGTGTTGTCGCAGAGAAAGCACGGGTAATTTACTGTATTCCGCAAGAAACTGCGTTACTTCCCGAATACCTTGGTCTGCTTCACTGGTAACAATGTAAATTTCCAGACGGTTACAAGTGCTAAGAATTGCAACTTCATCAATATGAGGATAACTTGCCAGTTGAGCGATCGCACTTTCAATTTGTGGTTCTGGAATGCTCAGTTTTTCCCGGACTTCTACTGGGGCTGTTTTATGGCTTAACCCCACCACTGCTATATTCATTTGCTAAATTGTAGTTACTAGTTGGTAGTTGGCAATCTGGCATTAAGTGAGAATAGGGAATGGGGAATTTTTGTTTATTGGTTGATAGTTTTCCAACCAATCATTAATCACTAACTACTAACTACTAACTACTGTAAAGATAAAGCTTTTTGGTGATGATTTTTCCGTTTTATAGAAACATTTCTTTCCAAATGCTTTACCTCTACTTTTACCATTCCCCATTCCCTAGAAATTAGTTCAGTTGGAGAACTTTTGGTTCACCAAACAAGTGAATTGTATCAACAAATCGAGCAGTTTTCGACTGGTTGGAAATTACCAAGCTTTGAGTTCTTGCCCCGTCTTTGAAGAAACGTACACCTTGCATGAGATTACCACTGGTAATGCCGCTAGCCGCGAACAGAATAGTTTTACCAGATGCTAGTTCATGAGCATCATAGACCTTATCGGGGTCATTGATATTCATAGACTTTAAGCGATCGATGTTGGCTTCTCTGCTTTCTCCAATCAGACCTGTTTTGACTATAGCTGGATCGTAGATCAGTTGACCTTGGAAGTGTCCACCCAAAGCACGCATTGCTGCTGCTGAGATTACGCCTTCAGGAGCAGCACCGATACCCATCAGAGCGTGGATATTGGTTCCAGCAAAACCGCAGCTTATAGCTGCACCCACATCACCGTCTGAAATTAGGGCGACTCTCGCTCCAGCCTCACGGATTTCCTTAATTAAATCGTTGTGGCGTTCGCGCTTCATTACTACCACAACAAGTTCTTCAATACTCCGGTCTAAAACCTCAGAGAGAATCTTCAGGTTTTCCGTGGCTGACTTGTTGATATCTACTTTGCCCTTAGCTGCGGGAGGTGCTGCTAACTTCTTCATGTAAAAGTCAGGAGCAGCAAATAATCCACCCTTTTCAGAAATTGCCAAGACAGCCATCGAACCAGGTTGTCCATAGGCTACCAAGTTGGTACCTTCACAGGGGTCAACGGCGATATCAATTTCAATTAATTCATCAGGGTTACAGACACTTTCGGCATTTGGTTGGGTACAGATACCAACTTCTTCCCCGATGTATAGCATCGGCGCGTCGTCACGTTCGCCTTCCCCGATCACGATGCGACCGCGCATGTGGATTTTATTCATCCGCTCCCGCATCGCTTCCACAGCTACCTGGTCAGCGATGTTTTTTTCGCCTTTCCCCATCCACTTTGCGGATGCGATCGCGGCTTGCTCTACTACTTCAATAATCTCTAACCCAAGTGTATTTTCCACAGAGTTTGCCCTCTCAGCTGCTTGAATTTGCGTCGTTTCATCTGCCTATTTCAGTTTTCAAGTCTACCAAAGGGCGGATACACGTGGAAGAAAGTTAAGTTTTACTGCTAACTCGTTAGAAAAGTGCCAGTTAACACATCCTGGTTTTTTACTCATATTTACTCATAATTACTCCAGTATAAAACCTGTTCACAAGTAACTCAGTTAAAAACTGGCACAAATAAGTAGCAGTGTATATCTAGAAGGTTGCTGTTCTTCAGTATCTATCTTTAGGTATAAAATAATAAACAAAAAAGCTGGTAAATTCACTAAAAACTAAAGAACGAGGCGCAGAGTAAATAACTTGTCAAATTCAGAGGTAAATCGTGTTTATCGACTACATCACCCTCATGTTAATCAACATGGTAGCTGGGTTATTTCTCCTGGCTGACTATGTGTATCGTGGTATAGATAATTCTAATCAAAGATCGTGGATTCCAGGATTTGGAATTACGGGTGCGATCGCACTCACAACTGGTTTACACATGAGCTTTACCTGGCCAGTAATGGGTAGCTTTAACATTGCCTTCGGTGAGACAAGTGTTTTATTTGGAATCTTGTTTGTGGCAGCTGCGATCGCCCTGGCTCAAGGTTGGGATTTATTGACAATAGCAATTTACGGTTTCTTTGCTGGTGCAGTTGCGATCGTAGTCGGTATCCGTATCATCAACTTGAATTTGACAAAGCAACCACTCTTATCAGGAATCGGCTTTATTTTAACTGGATTAGGTGGTATTTTTGCAGCACCAACTCTTTATTGGAAAACCAACCGAACTTGGCGGCTAATTGGCGTAGCAGTGCTGATAGTAGCCGCTCTAATTTGGGCATTGACTGGATATTTGGCTTACTGGAATCATTTAGAGGGTTTCCAAAAGTGGGTTCCAGCGCCGATGCGGTAAGCAATGTTCTAGGCTAGAGACATAGTTAAAACCTTGCTTAAAAAATATGCTGGACTTTCTTAATCCCCTCTTAAATCGCCATCCAGAGCGAGTCAAAGCCAACGTCGAACTTTACACCTGGCAAACTTGTCCTTACTGCATTCGAGCCAAAATGCTGCTGTGGTGGAAAGGTGTAAATTTCACTGAATACAAAATCGACGGCGACGAAGCAGCCAGAGCTAAAATGGCAGAACGCGCCAACGGTCGCCGCACCGTACCACAAATTTTTATCAATAACCAGCACATTGGTGGCTGCGATGACCTATATCAGCTAGACACACAAAGTCAACTCGATCCCCTTTTAGCCCAAGCCGCTATTTAGAAATCAAATTAGCCCCCAACAATTTCTTTAGTCATGCAATGTTGGGCAATTTTGGATTTTAAATTGCTCGGTAAGCAAGTTCGTAGTGAGGACTTTAGTCCTTATTTTCTGAGAACTAAAATCATTACTACAAACTTTTCATTACTAGCTTGACAAAGTGCCAGAAAAGTGTAATACAAGTTTGCCCATCTTTAGGGCAAGTAATATCGAATTGATAAGAATATGCTAACTAAGTATACGGAATATCTTATACATCAACAATGGATGAATTATGCCCTAGAATTAGCAAAAACAGCAGGTGAAGCAGGTGAAATCCCTGTAGGTGCTGTTATCATTGATTCAACAGGCAAATTGCTAGCACAAGGAGAAAACAGAAAAGAGCGCGACAAAGACCCTACTGCTCATGCGGAAATTCTCGCTATCAAGACAGCTGCAACAACTTTACAAAATTGGCATCTTAATGAATGCACCCTTTATGTAACTCTCGAACCTTGCCCGATGTGTGCAGGTGCGATCGTCCAATCACGACTAGGACTCCTGGTATATGGAGTAGACGATACAAAAACTGGCGCAATTCGTACAGTTATTAACATACCCGATAGTGCTGCTTCTAATCACCGTCTCCAAGTAATCGGAGGCATTCTAGAGTCGGCTTGTCGTCGACAATTACAGGCTTGGTTTGCTACTAGGCGACGTAAGGTAAACTAACGGACAGAGGTAAAACTGTCCATCTAGTACCAGACAAGTCACGCAAGAGAATCTACGGTGTAACTAATCAGACTTTCCGTTAAATTTTACCCGTCAATCAGCTGCATCCGTCATGATGGAATTTTATTCTTCATCCGATACCTGCCAGCACACACCAGAAAATCATCCGGTAGCTGGTACTACCTCAAGGGTTTCTCCTTGGTTAAGTCCTCTGGCATATTTATTAGGGCGTCACTGCCTATTACCATTATTCTTTGGACAAATTAGAATAACCGGACAAAAAAATATCCCCGCAACTGGGCCTGTGATCCTCGCGCCTACCCATCGGGCGCGTTGGGATGCCTTGCTTGTACCCTACGCTACCGCTTGTTTGAGAAAACAAGACTTGCGATTTATGGTGACTATTGACGAATGCCAAGGTTTGCAAGGCTGGTTTGTCCAACGTTTGGGGGGGTTTCCTGTAAATTCTAAGCATCCATCAATCCGCACGCTACGACATGGAGTAGAGCTACTTCAGCAGCAAAAAACCCTGGTAATCTTTCCAGAAGGTAACATTTTTCGTGATGGCCAAGTTCACCAGTTGAAGCCGGGAATTGCTCGTCTTGCTTTGAGTGCTGAATCTAGTCATTCCGAACTGGGAGTGAAAATTATACCCATAGGAATTAACTACAGCCAACCTTATCCCAATTGGGGTACAGATGTGAGTATTGACATTGGCTCTCCAATTAAAGTCGCGGATTACATGAATGGCTGTATAAAACAAGATGCAAAAAGCATCACAACTGATTTAGCAAAGGCACTGCAACAATTGAGTCATCAAGAAACAAAAGTTACTAATCACGCATTTGCAGAAATTACCAATTCTTGATGTAGTCAAACATCAAGATTACCTCTTAATCATTGACTGTGCATAATTCGGAAACTGTAACTTTCCAAGATTTGACACTAATTGCTAACTGCTATATTCATCCTGAGTAAGTCACAAAAGATTAGTATTATTTTGCAACCTTTGAGGATGTATATATATAAATTACGCTCTATTAATAATATATTCAGCCAAATTGGCATATTTTTGAGCCAATAGCTAAATTAATTGTCTGGAAACTACTGAATTGCTTGATGATAAATATTTTCAAATTTGGTCAGACAGTTAAATAAAAGTTGGGAAGCACCGGCTGAAGACATGGTGGGCTACGCCTATGCAAAAACTTCAAGCAGTGCTTTGGGAAAATTCTCCTGCCAAATATCCCGGTTAACCTGAGATAATTATTGAGGAGGAAAGGTGGTAGTTAAGCAGATGGGACGCACTCTCCCCTAGGTATCACTCATCACAGCGATATAAGTTAGTTGGTATACAGGGGTAATGGGAACTCTATTAAACTGATTTTTAGTCTAAATCAGAGATACTTAGGATGTAACTTTGCTTTGTCCAAGGCCAAAACAGAGTTAAGATACCCGAAGTTTCCATAACTCTTTTGTATAGTTGTCGCACTAATTGATCCCATGAACACTGCTGTCGCTGTTACCTTGATGCACCGTACTGTTTTATCAGTTATAGCAGTCCTCAGCCTGCTATCACCTGTGAATGCTCAGGTATCACAGTCACCAGGCACTACCAGCCAACCACAACCCATTGACCCCAACGATCCTAATAACCTCCGCCCCATAACCGAAAGTAACAGCCTTTTGAGCATTGCAGGTGGCGATCGCTTAGTAAAAGATGCAGAACAAGCCGTTTCTGCTCAAAACTACACCTTAGCTGCCAAGAAACTGCAAGAAGCACGTCAAGTTTATAATCAGCTATCTAATTTTTATCAAGAGTTAAATTCTAGCTTTTCGGGAATTGACAACAGAGTGTCTGATTCTCAGCGTCAAAAAGCTCTATTAACAGCCCAAAAGCGAGATGAAGCCACCTTTCAGTTAGCATTGGTACATCGGGCACAAAATCAGCCAGAACTAGCTGTACCGTTGTTAGTTCAAATAATTAAAAGTCAAAACCCGACACGGGATTTAGGCAAGAAAGCTTATAAACAGTTGTTTGAGTTGGGTTTTGTTGATTCTCCCTATCCCAGAGAAGGTGGTAATTCATCTTCTTCATCCCCAAAAAAATAAATTAAATTTTTGTTGTCTGTTTTTCCCTACTCACATTTCCTTAACCAGTCGCTTGGGAGCGCCCCAGTGCTAGGATAGAGCTATCCGCCGTAACCAAAACCTGAGCGTTCTCAAGCAATACACCTCAAAGGCGGCTTTATCTACAGCCTTGCCAAAGCCTGAAGTTGGCACAGGCATTTGCTCTATATCTGTTAATAATAGAAAAGTAAGTTTTTCAGGAATTGCGATGATTAGTCCGCAACAGGTTGAGGAAATGATCAAGGCGGGACTGCCAGACGCACAGGTTCAGGTGCAAGACTTGACTGGTGGCGGCGACCACTATCAAGTGACAGTAGTTTCATCGCACTTTGCAGGTAAAGGACTAGTGCAACAGCACCAGTTAGTTTATGGTGCGTTGGGTCAAGCTATGTCAACTGAAGCAATTCATGCCTTGGCGGTGAAAACATACACTCCCGAAGCTTGGCAAGCAACAGCAGCTTCGTAAATAAGAGTCAGAAGTTAGGAGTTATGAATTTTGACTCCTCACTTCTCACTCCTCACTGTTGAATCCAACATAGGAAACATAAATACCATGACACCAGAACTCAAAGACAAAATTGATAGCTTGCTACAAGAAAACAAGATTTTAGTTTTCATGAAGGGAAACAAGTTAATGCCCCAATGTGGTTTCTCTAACAACGTTGTGCAAATTCTCAATACCTTGGGAGTTCCCTTTGAGACGGTTGATGTTCTATCAGACCCGGAAATTCGCCAAGGTATTAAAGAATACTCTAGCTGGCCGACAATTCCCCAAGTATATATCAATGGTGAATTCCTTGGCGGTTCTGACATTTTGATTGAACTGTACCAAAAAGGTGAATTGCAGGAAAAGGTAGAAGTAGCGTTAGCTTCGTAATATCTCTTTACCAAAACTAAAGGGTATGCTGCTGAATTTGCGCTTCGCAATCAAGGCAATATACCGTTTTTTATATCCTTGAAAGGAGAGATACTATTTATTTCCCCTTTCAAGGGTTTTTTAATCGGTTTCTGGCAAAATACTCTTTGTTGGACTTGATTTTATTGCTAGACAACAATCCCCTCAGTCTAATTGGCAAAACCAATATAGGGCTGAGGGGATGCGTTTAATCAATACAATATCTCCAAAATTTCACACCACGACAACCCGTTGACCAATACAGATAATATGCTATAATCATCTGCGGTAATTAACGGTTACTATCCAATGACCAGGTAAATGGTACTTAGTAGTAATCGGGTTGTGGTTGTGGTTGCGGCACTGCAAAGTTCGATCCATCGTACAAGAAGCGGCTGGCCTCCTCTTCTAGGCGATGAATCAGAAAAGGTTCAATGACGTTGCTATGTCGCAGTGCGGCTAGATATCCATCCAAATACATCCGCATGTCATCCGTGCGATAACCGCGATTCCATAACTCGATGAAGGCATCGGTGAGTCTTTGGTAATAGCGGATGGTTTGTGTGTCTTGGAGCATAACTGCTGTATTAATCTCTTTGGAATGAGAATTGTAAATGATTCACGCTAAAAAGTGAAGTGTAATTTCACTTTGGCATAAACTCAAAGTCAACACATCTACTTTGGGTATTACCCTTATAGCAGCTACAAGCTACTTTAATCCTATTCCAGAAAACATCAATTCTAGTTAGCTGCTTAAGTTATTTTTTTGATTTTCACAATCACAGCCCAATTGTATTGATGTTATATTCCTGGATGGGAGCACTAAATTTTTGCGAAAAAATTCACTTTTACCATCAGGTTGAAAAGCTGTTGTTGTTACCTGGTTGGGTTATACATATTTGCCACATTACACCCATCTAAAAGCAAAATGTTAAGTTAAAAGAACTTTTCCTAAGTCTAACAATACTTTCGAGAAATTTAATAAAAATTTAATAATATTTCTCATCCCCTATTGGCAAGGCATAAATTAAATATATTGCCACTGATTTTATTAGGAAATGTAAAGTTAATGGCACTTGAAGTAACAAAGGCTACAAAACCTTAGAGATGGGCTTGTTACTTTGAAAGTCATCGACGCTAAGGGGTCTTGCCGCCGTGGGTTCGGTTTGTATAGAAATCATTGAGGGGAATCCCCATTTAAGGTCGTTGTTGGGTTGGCACTTGCAACAACTGGAATACCGCGTGCATCAAGCTGCCAGTATTTATCAAGCAAGGGAAGTATTTTTAAGCCATCAACCAACACTGGTAGTTTTAGATGCAGACCTGCCTGATGGTGATGGCATTGAGTTTTGTCGTTGGTTGCATCGTCAGCAACAGCCTCTAATCTTAATGCTATCTGCCCGTAATAGTGAAGCTGATATAGTCGCAGGTTTAAAGGCGGGTGCAGATGATTACTTGAGCAAACCTTTTGGGATGCAAGAGTTTTTGGCAAGGGTAGAGGCACTGATTCGCCGGAAGCGTACACCTACTGCACCAGCTTATTTGGATTATGGCACTTTGCAAATCGATTTAGTTCAGCGTCGTGTCCGTTTCCAAGGGGAGTTTATTGACTTAACGCCCCAGGAATTCAGTTTGCTGTACGTTTTGGCACAAGCTGGAGGAGTACCTCTAAGTAGATCGGAATTGCTGCGTCGTGCTTGGCCTGACGCTATCGATAACCCTCGTACCATTGATACTCACGTTTTATCGCTGCGGAAAAAGGTTGAACTCGATCCCCGGCAACCCAATTTGATTCAAACTATCCGCAATGTTGGATACCGTTTTAACATGGAAATTTTGAATACCAATATTTCACAGTCACAAACAACAAAGTTAGCTAGAGAGAGATTTAATAATCAACGTTCAACACTTACTAGTAGTCAAGTGTAGAATGGGGCATTGGGCATCCCTTCTCTGCGAGACGCTACGCGAACGGCTTCTCTACGAGACGCTACGCGTTAGCGGAGCTTTCGCTTTAGCGATACGCTCAGGGCAAGTGGGCATTGAGTACTGGGGTGAGGGGGAGTAAGAAAACGATTCCTGATTCCTGTCTCATCCAAAATTTAAAATCCAAAATCGTCTTGAGATGCTGCTTGAATCAGGTTTTTTCGTAATTCAATCCAGTCTATCTCTGAGGCTCTTTGATTTGCGAATAAATGACCTTGTTGTAGGTGTAATAACCGAGTGCAAAACATCTGGGCTAGTTCCAGTTGATGATTTACCATCAGAATCGTGGTTTGATGACTTTGACTCAACTGGGTTAAGACTTGCATTAGATGAGAAGCCGTACCAGTATCGAGGGTAGAGGTTGGCTCATCTAATAATAATATTTTAGGCTGGATGACTAAGGCACGAGCGATCGCTACTAGTTGTCGTTGTCCCGCAGAAAGTTGCACCTCTGTTTGCTCTAACCATTCATTGGGAATATGCAGTTGGTCTGTCCAGTGATTGACTCGTTGCTGAATTGTCTGTTTGGGCAAACCACGCAAAACTAAAGGATAAGCCAAGGATTGCCCAACTGTCATCCCCAACAGTTTTGATTCTTGCAATACCAGTACAAGCATCTGCCGTAGCTGGATGACGGGAATTTGGCGATATTCTTGATTTTCTAGATAGAGTTTACCACTCGTGGGTTCAATTAGGCGGTTGATGAGGCGTAATAACGAAGTTTTCCCAGCGCCTACTGGGCCTACAATGGCAATGCGTTCGCCGCAGGCGTTGGCGGAGCCATCGCCCTGAAATACTTCCAAGTCAATATCTCGCAATATGGGATACCCTTGCTGATTGCCGGGAAGTTGGGTTTTCAGCTTTGTAAACAGATTAACTTGCTCTAGCCTGAGTATGGCTTTTGCTGTATTCAACGGGACTGAGGATTGCAGAGAAATAACCTAAGTTAATTGTGTACTAGTTAAAGCTGTAGCGATCGCCCAGCCATCGACTAATAGTAGCAGCAGTGTGCATCCCAGTAAAATCAGGTACATCCAGGGCTGCGCTAAAGGGCGAACATCTGTGGTGTCAATGCTCGTTTTTGCTTGGACAATTTGTACCAAACGGGCAAATCCAGCTACACGCATCGGTAGTAAATAAGCTTTCCCATCCTGGCTGAGGAAGTAATAAACTAGCCCTCCTTGTCCAGTGCTGCGGGGTTTTAACTCTTTGACTTGTGACCAAGGTAAAGACCAGCCTTTACGAAAAAAGCGAGGCACCCAAGCGGGGTAAGTAACCTGAATTCCCTCGTCATCTACCATTACTTGTTCAGTTAATACCGCGTACAAGGCAACTAAACCGATGCCAATCCCTATCCACAATAATTCTGGAGGTACGGGTGCAGCTGTTACCTGCGATAAAAAAGGTAATGGGACTGTGAGTGCTATGTATAGACTCAGCAACGTTATCCGAATCAAAGGAGACAGACGAAAAATAGAAGCTGAGATATTGGCTGAGTTTGCTGTCACGGCTCAATTACAATTCTTTTCTTCATTGTAGGGTAGGTCTATGTTCCTGGTAGTTGATGTATGGTAGTTCACGGTAAATACTTCTGCACTACAATCCAACCAGTCAGGGATACCCAGGCAAATCCTACAAACAGAATAATATTTACGCTGATGTGTAAGGGTCTAGCCCAAGGTCGTCTGGCACTAATTTGGGTGGCACTGAAAGCAGACAGTAAAACTAATGCTACGACTATTAACCCAGCAACCAAATGTGACGAGTGTCCTAGTGAGCCAAAGTGCCCTAAAGTGCCAACAATGCCGATCGCTAACAATAATAAGACTAAACTTACCATGCTGATGCCCATTGTATAGTGGAGCGATCGCACCCCTTTATTACCGCCCATAAATGGCGTAATAAAAGGAAATTGTTGCGAAGTTCTCGTCCGAAACATCCAAACGCCGGTGATTGCTAACATTAGATATGCCAGCAGGGACAACCCCATCGACCAGGCCGCTATTTTCCACAACCAAAGAAATGAAGGCAGATTCATAAGAATGATTGTAGATGAGATGAGGGAGACAATGAGAATAACCAATGCCCCATACCCAATAAATAATAAACAAAAAGTAAACAAAAAGGGCTGCTGAATTAGCAACCCTTAAATTTAGATAAAATTGTTTTTTTTAATCAACCGAGGCTAAACCAAGGATTTGCAAGGGTTTTGTAGTATCTCCAATTTTTGTATTAATTTGCTGCACCATTAGTTTGGTATTAAAAGGGTCTTTTTCATCTGATGAGTCTGTATCAAACTCATTAGTACTGGGTTCTTCGAGCATCAGGCGATCGCACGGAATCTTATCGGATAAAATTGCACTAGCCATCATCCCTGTATGAATCTCCACTTGACCTTTTCGCGGAGCTTCAAAAACTAAACGTTGTCCAGGGAAAACAACCCTTTCAAAATACCAGTTGGGAATATTGGAGATGCGAGCTACCTGTATTTTGCTCGTGGCATTAATGTAGCAGCAGAGAATTTTTCCTGATTGCTCAGGTGGTAGAGGATCTAATATTTGAGCCATAACTGCTGAGGAGCTTTACGCCACAATTTTACATTACACTAGCCAAGCCTAGCACCCACTGATCCCCAGTTGTTGTAACTGCGAATACCAACTGAGTCTTTATAGATTATTTCTGTCTAAAGATATATTTTCAGTTATGAAATTTTTGTAATTATTCACACCTTTTTCGGAATTATACACTATAAATAAAAGTTTTTGATATTTTTTGCTGGTATAAAAGTTTCAATTCTCTTAAAGCAGATTGTTAGGGAATTGACATAACAACGATCCCCTAGCTTTTAGCATAGCGAGGAAGTGAGTTTTGCTCTTTCATCTATCCCAGGATTAATCGGCAGGGATCGTCGCTTAATGAATAAACTCGATGTTATGGTAAAGCTATATGAAAAAATGTCTTCATAAAGCTCTCTATAGATTCCATGTATGTTTTATGCACAGCAATTTTAGCGTTTTCCGCACTTGTTAACGGCAGGTGAGCGAATATCAATAATCGGCTGAAATGTCAAGCATGATTGCGATAAATAAAACCAACTAAAACAAGCACACACTTTAAAACTGAATGTTTTTCTCGCTTTCTCCACAGATTGGCAAGATGGAAGTTAAAACACAGATGATGGAAAATCGAATTCTTTACGTTCGCCTTCCTTGTAACCCCATCTTTCCTATTGGGGTTGTCTACCTAAGCGATCATGTCCACAAGCAGTTTCCTAATATTGAACAGCGCATCTTTGATTTGGGAACAGTGCCACCTTTAGATTACAGTTCGGCTCTGGATCGCTGTATTGATGAATTTAAACCGACACTACTAGTATTTTCTTGGCGGGATATTCAAATTTATGCCCCAGTTGGCGGACGTGGTGGCAACCCTTTGCAAAACGCCTTTGAATTTTACTACGCCAAGAATCCTCTATTGAAACTACGCGGCGGATTGGGCGGTTTGCGAATCTTCATCGCTTATTATGTAGAGTTGTGGCAAAACCAGAGCTTAATCAAACGCGGTTTGAAACGTGCCCAAAAATATAATTCTGATGCTCGCGTAGTTGTCGGTGGTGGTGCAGTCAGCGTATTTTACGAGCAATTAGGTAAAAGCTTACCCCAAGGGACAATTATTTCTGTGGGTGAAGGCGAAACCCTACTGGAAAAACTTTTAAGTGGCAAAGATTTTCGAGATGAACGCTGTTACGTTGCCGGAGAAACTCAACCACGTCAACGGCTAATTCACGAACAACCCACCCCAATAGAAAAAACAGCTTGTAACTACGACTATATCGAAAGCATCTGGCCGGAATTTAACTTTTACCTGCAAGAGCAAGACTTTTATATAGGTGTACAAACGAAGCGTGGTTGTCCTCACAACTGTTGTTATTGCGTCTACACCGTTGTCGAAGGCAAACAAGTACGCATCAACCCAGCAGATGAAGTAGTTGCTGAGATGCGCCAATTATACGATCGCGGCATTCGCAATTTCTGGTTTACCGATGCCCAATTCATCCCCGCAAAAAAATTTATCGCCGATGCTGTAGAACTATTGCAAAAAATCGTCGATTCTGGTATGACAGATATCCACTGGGCAGCATATATCAGAGCCGACAATTTGACACCCGAACTGTGTGAGTTGATGGCGAAAACCGGGATGAACTACTTTGAAATCGGGATTACCAGTGGTTCTCAAGAACTTGTGCGGAAAATGCGGATGGGGTATAACTTGCGAACCGTCTTGCAAAACTGCCGTGACTTAAAAGCTGCTGGTTTCAACGACTTAGTTTCTGTCAACTACTCCTTTAACGTCATTGACGAACGTCCCGAAACCATCCGCCAAACCATCGCTTACCACCGCGAACTAGAACGGATTTTTGGTGCTGATAAAGTCGAACCTGCCATCTTCTTTATTGGATTACAACCCCATACCCATTTAGAAGAATACGCTTTCAAAGAAGGCATCCTCAAACCAGGGTACGATCCAATGAGCTTGATGCCGTGGACAGCCAAAAAACTTCTCTGGAATCCTGAACCCCTTGGTTCATTCTTTGGCGAAGTATGCTTGCAAGCTTGGCAACAAAACCCCAATGACTTCGGGCGCGAAGTCATGAAAATCTTAGAAGAAAAACTGGGTTGTGCTGACTTAGAAGCAGCGCTGACAGCACCATTAGAGACGAAAGAAAAACAGTTAGCAGGTGTATCCTAGAAAACACTAAAATGTGAAGAAATTCAGAATTCTGAATTTCTCCCTCTATCTTCCTCAGTGCCTCTGCGGTTATTTTTACCAAATCCCATGTTAGAAGGTTCAATCCTACAACAGCTGGAAGCAGCTCATCGCCATACCACCAGGCCAATTCGATTCGGTGTTTACTACAAAAATACCTTAGTTGCCCTGTGCCACGCTTTAGAAGACCATATCTTAACCGATGACGGTACGCCCTTAGTCATCGCAGCCTTCCAACAAGGTAAATGGTATCTACAAGAAGCCGGGCGATATGCAGACATCGCCCAATGTAGTTGCCAAATTGCCATCATGGCTGCCGCTGAATCTGGCTTTGCTGAACATCCTACCAGCCAGCTACCCAATGTAGACTTAGTAGGATTAGATGCAGGCGATCCAGTCGCACAGGAGTGGCACTTAATTATTTTATCGCCTAATTACACAGCAATGGTAATTTGTCAAGAATTATCAGAGGCTGATTATGGCAGTGCTGGAGTACCGACATCAGACTTAGAGCGCAAATTCTATGGCTTGTGGACATTTGAGCCAGAGTTAGTGCGAGAGACAGCAGAAATAGCGATCGCTCACATCAAAAAATACAACCCAGAACTGGCGGAAAAACTCACAGCTGATAAACAGCAAATTGTACCGTCAATGGACAGATCCCAAAATTTAGGTGCAGTTGTCTCCCGTGTAGTAGATTATCTCCAGACTGGGCAAGAAAATTTATCTATACCCACTGCCCTTCAGAAACAAACCCTAGATCGCAACTTGGTTTCTAACGAAATCCAAGCCTTTTTGCGAATGGCGCAACTGATGGATATGGCAGATGTCAACAATCCAATGGCAGCTGCGGAAGTAGTAGTTCTTGCCGAAGCGATCGCCCAGCTTTTGGATCTTCCCGCATGGCAGATTAAGAGATTGCGGCTAGCGGCTTTGTTACATCGCATAGATCCGTTGCAAAAAGCAGAAAGCGTTCTCACTGGCGGTATATCTACACGCTACCAAGAAGATGCCCCCAGTTCTCCCTTAACTTGTCCCTTAGTACCAGGGGCGCAAGTATTGCGAACTATGCCCCGACTGCGAGCAGTTGCCCAAATTATTACTCACCAAAGCGAGTGGTGGAATGGCACAGGGGAACCAGCAGGTTTAGCTGGAGATGAAATTCCCTTAGAGTCGAGAATTTTGGCATTATTAGCAGATTTTCAGTGGCGACTCAATCAGCGAAAATCGTCAAATCAAAGCCGGGAACAGATATTTACTCAAGCTTTAGATGAGTGCAGACAGCAACAATCTACTCGCTTTGACCCTAAACTTGTAGATACCCTAGCTTTATTAGTTATGGGTTTACAACAGGGACTCGACTTACCCTTGATGACACCCAAATTCAGCGCCGGCATCTGGATACTTGATTCCCAATGGGATAGCCACAGTAAGATCAGTGAAGAGATTGGTAGTTACTTTACATGAATATTGAAGCCATTAAATTAGGAAAACTCAAACAACTTCCAGGGGCGAATTTAGAAGACGAGGAACTCTCCCGACTGGATTTAAGCCGGATTAATCTTGCTGGTGCTACCCTTGTCGGCACTAATTTCGCTGGTTCTAAACTTGAAGGAGGGCATTTGGAGGGGGCAAATTTGATGGGAGCCAACCTCCAACAAACCGACTTGCGAGCGAACTTGATGGGAGCAAACCTGATGCAAGCAGATTTAACAGGTGCTGACTTGCGAGGTAGCAATTTGCGTGGTGCTAACTTGATGGGAGCCAGACTCAGTGATGTGTCATTGGTAGGTGCTTTCTTGAGTGGTGCTAATTTGATGAATGTGAACTTGCAAGGCGTAGACTTGCGCGGTGCTGACTTGCGCGGTGCAAACCTGACTGGGGCAAATCTCAAAGGTGCAGACTTGAGTCGCGCCGATTTGCAAGGAACGTTATTGAGTGAAGCAAACCTCGAAGAAGCCGACTTGCGGGGGGCGAATTTGGCGGGGGCGAATTTAACGGGGGCGAATTTACTCTGTGCAGAGTTAGAAGGTACAAATTTGAACGGCGTTAATTTGAATAAAGCTTGTGTGGTGGGGACAGTGGTTGAGACGCTTGCGTAAACATTGCACCAAAAAACCACCTATGCCGATTATTTGTATTTTCGAGGATTACCCAGAATGACACCCGTCACTGCACAAGTCTCAATCACCGCGATCGTTCCCATGTTGACTGTGATCGCAAATCGGCAATGAGAACAGTTTAAAGAACTGGAGGCAAATTTTGTATCCCAGTATGGAGTAAATTTATGGCAAGAGGTTTTTAATTTCCGTCTCAAGCCAGCACTAGATAAAGATTCTGACAGATGGCTACCGATCCAGTGGTGTGATGAAGGAATGATCTCAGTCAAAAATGTGGCGTAGGTGCGATCGCACAAGGTGAATTATTCTAATCCCCGCCAATCTTTATGGAGACTCTGTGCTAATTTAGGAAACGCACCTTCCACAGAAAAAGTTGATGTAGCCCGTAGCGAAGAATGGGCTAATTTTCCACGGGAGGATATTTGATGCTGCGTGCTGTAGCTGACAAATATGTACTCCTGGGAACAAGGCAACTGATTAATTTTGAAAACATCCTTTCTTGATTTTACTAAAAATGAAAGGATATCCCAAATATTTACCTAACTTAGTTTTGCAAGCAGGTAGTCCTAATTTGGCGCGAAATTCTTCGTCATATACTGCTTCTTCCCAATTTTGTGCCAATTTAATCTGCTCGGTTGTCAGATTTTTAGTATGACGAAAGTCTGTTCTATCTACGCTACTTTGAGTAAAGTCAACATCACGGAGGTTTGCACCTCTTAAATCATTTCCATCCAATTTTGCAACATTTAATCTAGCACCAGTTAAATCTATATTTCTTAAGTTGACATTGACAATTAATTCGCTGTACTTTAAATCAGCATTTTGTAAGTTTGCCGAGTTAAGGTTAACATTGCCGAAGCTCGCGTAAGATAAATTAGCTTGATTTAGATTTGCTCCCGTTAAATCTAAACCTGTCAGGTAGGCGCTTTTTAAGTTAGCACCACTTAAATTTGCAGCACGGAGATTACTATCAGAAATAAATAAGCCAGAGAGATTAGTATCAGAAAAATTAGCTGATTGTAAGTTAACTTTCTCTAAAGAAACTTTATAATCAGCATTACAACTAAAATCAATATCACCGATTTCTGAGAATCCAGATTCTCCACGATCATCTTCAGATTTATCAGTCCATCGCATCTCTGCTTGGCGTAGATCAGATCCTTGTAAATTTGCACCATCTAATTTAGCATCTGTCAGTTCAGCTTCTCTTAAATCTGCTCCAGCTAAATCAGTATTTGTTAAATCAGCACCACCTAAATCACACTTGGGGCATTTTTTAGTTGTTAGCAACTGCTTCACATGAGCCGGATTTGAAGTTTTTTTAGCCTCACAATTTTTACAACTAGAAAGAAAAGTAAGTAATAAAGCTGATACGATTAATATTTGTATTTTCATATATGACGCGATCGCTCAGTTCGCCCTCGTATCGCCAAAGCTAGTACACTCATTAACAACACTCCCATCACTCCTTGCAGGGGATTATTATTCACACCAGTTACCCAATCAGGAACTTGACCAGAATATTTCACTAATTTACCCACATTAATAATGTAGTAACCCCATACGAAACCACCATGCAAACCAATTGGTAAACCCAAGCGTCCCCTCCGCCAACGCTTTGCCCATACTTGCGTTAACCCCAGCAGTACTAAAGCTGGAAATTGCGGCAGTGTATGAATAATTGCCTCCAAGGGTTTAATAAAGTGCAATGTAGCAAAGGCTGTTGCATCTGTCCACAGTGCCACACGCAGACTGTAATCTCGTTGTAGTTCATCTAACAACCAGCCTCGGAATAACAATTCCTCAGCAAATCCAACACCTAAGCCAACAAGTAAACCCTCTAAAATAACTTTCAGCAAAAAAACTTTCGGTTGTTGCCACACCAACCAACCCAATAAACTTTCTACCCCAAAAAGTATCAGAATATTAATTATCCCCAGAGCCAAGCCACGCAGTAAATCCACACCATTTTGCCGCGTGAATTCCAAGCCATAATGTCCCAGAATTTGGGGCTGTTGGTAGACATATTTACCCCATAATCTCAGGAGAAAAATAAATACTGCATATAACAATACCAATGTCAATATACTTTCTAAGTTTGAATCATGCACTAGTAAGTATATTGGTGTAGCAAATGGCAACCATAGCAACAGTAAAGTCAAAATAAAACAGCCCAGCCTGATAGGGGCAGGGCGTTCGGCTAAACGGACAAGGTTTTCTTTCATACTAAATAAGTCACTAATCAGCAGCCAATACTGTAAATTTCGACTAATGACCAATGACCAATGACCAATGACTATTCATCAGGTTCAATCGTGCTACTTAAACCGTGACTTATCAATGTTTCGCAATAAAACTCAGCGTGTTCCAAGGCGCAAGTAATGACTAAAGCTAGCCCGTTAGTATGGGCTTCCATCATGATGCTCACAGCTTGGGGTTGGGTAAGGCTTGGTACAGTGGCGATTAGCGACTGTACAACATGCTCCATAGAGTTGTAGTCGTCGTTATGGAGCAAAACGCGATACCGAGGCGCGAGCTTGCGGGTTGTAGAAGGCTTTTGAATAGTTTCAACTGACACGGCTCTTTGCTCTTTTCTCGTTATTTCACTACAACAAAGTCTCTGTTTTGCGATCGCTCAACAGTTGTTTACCTATTCTATAGTATTTCTGCTCAGATACTATGCGAGGAAAACCCTTTGCTGGCAGGGATTGGTTGTATTAGTTTTGCGTAACACGTCTAAGACATGGCTGCCGTAAGAGTGCTACCCTAATCTTACAGAAGCTTTTCTTAAACGTAGCGCATTTTCACTTTTAAGATTAAAGAAGTTGCAAGCAAAACAATCCTTGCCCCTGCCCAAGATGGACATGAGCCTAGATTTTCTTCAACCAGGACAAATTGTGTCTCTAGAGTATGGCGACAGGAACCTGTATGCAGAAGTCATTCAATTTGTAGTTTCCCGCCAGTTGTGCTGGGTGCGTCCTTTATTAATGGTTACTTTCATAGAAGAATCACCTCTAATTACCGATTTGCGAGATGCATCTGACTTACTTTGGCCCGCCAATTTATTTCGCCCAGCATTAGACACAGAAGTAATTACCTTCTTAAGCCAACTTTTAGCGAAAGAACTAAAAACTGAACCTGATTCAGCCGCAAAGCAGCAACTTAATCAGTTTATTCACCAACTTTGGCAAGCCTATCAAGAGGGATTGGCGATTGGGGATTAGGATAGGACATAGGACATGGGGCATGAGGTATGGGGCGTTGGGAATAGACAATATAGAGACTTCTTGAAAATTATTCCTTGTCCCCTTGTCTTCCCAGTCCCCACTCTCTAATTCTCAGCATCTTCCTCAACTGTAGCGAATGCCAGCATTTTTCATGCGTTGAAGACTGTGAAATTCGATTGCTACATCCTTCGCACCAGAAATTATTTCGTCTCTTCGTAAGGTGGATAATTGTGGTTAGCAGCGTTGTCAATCGCCTGATACATCATCTGAAGGATATGACTAAAAGTCTAGTTTATCTGGCTCGTCAGCAGCCATATTGATGATATCAACTCCCTTAGCAACGAGTTCATTTTGCTTGTGGACAAATTCAGCAAACAGATTGGGAGGAATTTTTTTAGGCGTTTAGCGAACTGTATGGCGATTTTCGATAGAATGCACAATGTAAAGGTTTTTTAGCACAGTTTACGCCACTTTAAGTATTTAGATAATCAACCTCATAGAAAAATACTAGCCTTTTATCCCCCTGCTAGATTTAATTACGAATTACGTTAGGGAGTCCTCGTCTTCTTACAGAGAAGCAAACTACACATAACTTCTGTCTGCGACACCCTGCGCGAACGTAGAAAGAGCGTCATTATAAATTATTTTAAAATCCCAGGCTAGGAACCAACTGGATTCGCCCAGCATCCATCTCTGCCATTAATAATTCTAGGGCTTCGTAATCAACATCAGAAATATAACCCAGTTCCGTCAGTTCTGAGTTAATTTCATTCTCTATCTCAGGAGTTAGTTTTTTAATGTCAAGAGCTTTTTCTACCAATTTACGAATAGCGTACTGAGTTCTCATAAGTAATAACCCAACTGTAATATGACACTAATCATCCCAGATCATCCTCAGTATAAAGAGTGATCCAAATACTAATTTATCAGTGATATATATCACAATTTAATTAGTTAGATAGATAATTCACTATGACTTTGCTGTATGCCATCAGCAACGCTAAAGTGTAAGATTTAACCTACCGTTAAGACTTGGCTAAATTAGCTTTAGTTATAGACTAAGCAAGGTTTATCAGCATAGTTACTGATAATTTGTCTGCTCTATGGCCGTCTATAGTTGATTGTTTTTGAACTGAGATAAAAAAAAAGTATACATAATCACATTTTAACCTGGAATTATAACAATCTTTAAACAGACATACTAAAGCAATAAAGATTCAGCAAAGAGAGCTAAGACGTATGGTCGATGCAACAAAATAGAGTTTATGTTCAAATAATCCTTAGTTTGACGCTTCAAAATTCTTAATAGGATGTAACTATGCAGGCAGTGCTTAACTATCCCAAGATTGCAGTCATTCGCCCCCAAGGGTGTTTAAATGCTGCAAACGCCTTGGAATTTGAACGAGATTTGACTACAGCGTTGGCGCAAAATGGTATTTCCATCTTGGTAGTAGACCTCGCAGCAGTAGAATCCTTAGATAGCGCGGGGTTGATGGCATTGTTATCTACACACAAGCTGGCTCTTACTTTAGGAAGAAGTTGCCAACTTCGCGCTGTTGCTCCACAAATTAGAATTATTTTTGAACTGACCCAACTTGATAGGGTATTTGAAATATTAGAAGCTGAAGCCGAATTGGCCCAAACATAACTTTATGTAAAAGCACAAAGATTCAGGCAATAAACGGACTTTATGTAAAGGAGTTGTAAGTTGCAACGATAAAATCTGTTAGAAGACCTAATTCAATGCTAATGTTGGGGTTGGGTAGCTGTAATTAAGGTAGCTAGAAGATAGCACAGTGGTTGTTGCAGTTGAAAAATTAATAACATCGGATATTTTAAAACCAGCACGTTACTTAGGTAACGAGCTGTTAGCAGTACACAAACCTTGGGATACGGCTGCAATACGTTGGGTTTTAACCTACCCAGAAGTATATGAAGTCGGTGCATCTAATTTAGGGCACATCATCCTTTATAACGTCTTGAATGCCCAACCGCGTCAATTGTGCGATCGCGCCTACCTCCCAGGAAAAGACCTGGCAGCCAAACTACGCGAAACTAATACGCCATTGTTTGCGGTAGAGTCAAAGCGATCGCTGACAGAATTCGACATTTTAGGCTTTAGCCTCAGTTACGAACTGGGTGCAACTAATATCCTCGAAATGTTGGATTTGGCAGGAATTCCCTTGACGTGGCGGGAGAGGCAAGGGAGCAGAGGGGCAGAGGGGCAGGGGGGTAGGGAATCTATCGATACCCAGTCATCCTTTCCGTTGATTTTCGCTGGTGGGCAAACAGCGACATCAAATCCTGAGCCTTATGCTGACTTTTTCGACTTTATCGCCCTTGGAGATGGAGAAGAACTGCTGCCAGAAATTGGTTTGGTGTTAGAAGAAGGCAAACAAGCAGGATTAAGTCGGGAACACCTGTTACTGGATTTGGCACAGATACCAGGCGTATATGTCCCTCAGTTTTACGACATGGCAGAGGATGGCTCAGTTCACCCTCGTCGCCCAGACGTGCCAAAACGAATTCTGCGACGGGTTGCAACTCCCATACCAGCATATTCTATTGGTTTGGTTCCCTACGTAGAAACGGTTCATGACCGCTTGACCATTGAGATTCGGCGTGGTTGCACACGTGGCTGTCGCTTCTGTCAACCAGGAATGCTGACTCGACCAGCACGGGATGTAGAACCCGATAAGGTTGTAGAAGCAATTGAACAGGGTATGCGGGCAACTGGTTACAATGAGTTTTCCCTCCTATCTCTGAGTTGTTCTGATTATTTGTCCCTGCCAGCAGTAGGGATGGAAATCAAAAATCGCTTAAAAGATGAAAACATTTCTCTGACTCTACCAAGCCAACGGGTAGACAGATTTGATGAGAATATTGCCAATATCCTTGGAGGTACACGGCAAGGTGGACTGACTTTTGCTCCAGAAGCTGGTACTCAGCGGATGCGAGACATTGTGAATAAGGGGTTGACGAATGAAGAATTGTTGCGAGGGGTGAAAACCGCTTGGGAGAAAGGCTGGGATAAAATAAAGTTGTATTTTATGATTGGCTTGCCGGGTGAAACGGATGCTGACGTTGTGGGCATTGCGGAAACGGTAAGCTGGCTACAGCGAGAATGTCGAGGGAAGGGTAGAAAACCCCTAAACTTTAACCTGACAATTTCTAACTTTACGCCTAAGCCCCATACACCGTTCCAGTGGCACTCAGTTTCTACCGCTGAATTTAAGCGCAAACAAAACCTGTTACGGCAAGAATTCCGCCGAATAAAGGCAGTGAAGGTAAATTTTACCGATGTCCGCATTTCGGCAATGGAAGATTTTGTGGGACGAGGCGATCGCAATTTGAGCAAAGTAGTCCGTCTTGCCTGGGAATTAGGTGCAGGTATGGATTCCTGGTATGAAAATTTAGATCGAGCTTTTGGCGCTTGGGGATCTGCGATCGCCCAGGCCGATTTAGATTGGAAATACCGCCAAGTAGAAAATGGCGAATGGAATTTGTTTCACGCAGAGGCACAGAAGAGCAAAGAAGCAGAGGAGAATACCCCACTCAGCACTCAGCACTCCCTCGATATTCCCCTACCTTGGGATCATATTGATACCGGGATTGATAAAAAGTGGCTCAAAGAAGACTTACAACGCGCTCTAGAAGCTGCAATTGTACCCGATTGCTCTTTTGAAGGTTGTTCTCATTGTGGCGTCTGTGGCACCGATTTTGGCCATAACGTGGTGATTGAATCACCTGCTATCCCAAAATTTGCTGGCGAATTTGTCCCCAATACAACTAAGGCGCAAAGACTGCGAGTTTGGTTTGGCAAACAAGGTAATATGGCTTTGATGAGCCATCTAGATTTAATCCGTCTGTTTGACCGAGTTGTGCGGCGAGCAGGCTTACCAATTGCTTTTACTGGTGGGTTTCACCCAATGCCACGCATTTCTCTAGCAACTGCTTTGGCTTTAGGGGCTACTAGCAGTGGTGAAATTGCAGATTTTGAGTTAACTGTGCCAGTGGAAGTTGATACTTTCTTCAGAAAGTTGGCTCGTGAAATGCCCACAGACATACCTATATATAATGTGGAGCAGATAGATTTAAAAGCTAGTGCCGCTACCCAACTGCTAGAGTCAGCAGAGTATTTGATTACTGTAGCAGCACTTGCAGAAACAACACCCATACAATGGCAAAACTGGATTGATACAATCAAAGCAAAAGAGGAACTTTGGTACGAGCAAATAACTAAATCAGGTAAAAGCCAGTTAATAAATCTGCGCGATCGCTTGTTTGAACTGGAATTAGTAGAAACTCACAATAGCATTGCAGAATCTATGTCATCTGTAATCCGTTATCTAGGTAGCTATCGCCAGGACGGTTTGCTGTTGCGTCCCGAACAAATCCTGTTTATGCTAGAGACAGTGGCTGGTGTAGAATTTCAACTGCTGCACATCCACCGCAATCGGCTAATTTTAGGGATATAATCCCTGTAGGGCAACTTGCTAGTAGTTGTCCTAAGATGGCAGCTCACAGGAATTGATTTTTAGCAAGGTTGCGTTAGAATAGGGTGAAGAGAAATTTTCTGGCGCTGCATTGAATTAGCTGGTTCACAACCCTGATATTCAGGGGGCGAAAGCAAAGATATTAGAGTGCAACTTCTAGGATTTTATCCTGGACAAATAAAAAGCAGATTAAAGAATGCACACTCTCTCTATAGCTACCTTGTGAATCAGTAACTAACAGCAGGCTCGGTTAGCTTCTCTAAATCCATGCTTTTAAACAACTGCTGAATGTCTAATCCAGGTAGTGCCCAAGAGCTAGTGCATTACTTTTTTAGAGTTAAAGCAACTGATGTCGGTTATGCCGACTTGTTGTAGACGTTCACGAGACGCGCAAAGCACTGCTTGTCTTAGGCTAGAGCCGCTCAAGGCAGGTTAGCGATTGGCGAATCTGAATATAACCCTAAGATAAATCCGGGGAATGGAAAATAGAAATAGTTTCTTTTTCTTAACGAATTCAGTAGGTTACTCTCAAATAAAGCATCCTGAGTTAAAATGATCACTCAGGATTTAGAACTTTCAACTCAGAACTCTCAAGATTTGAGGGTATTGCATCACAAATCAACCACGGACGGTTGATTTAATTGCTTAAACGATATGCAGCAGTTCTGGAATAATCAGCCGTAGAAACGCTCTTAAGAGCGCCAATAGCTATTTAACTTAGAAGCTCAGATTTGCGATTTTTATTATTCAGTAGCGCCTTTTGAGGGTTGCGAGGGCAGCGAAAGTATAATATCAAACCGAGAAACACTGTTAATTAAAACTGACGCGGAGACGCAAGTAGTTTTGAATTATTAAGTAATTAACCGGGCTTGATACAACAAACCTCAAACCTGTAAGTGCTGCCAATTTTTGAGGAAATTGAATGCCGAAACAAATTATCATCGCGGAGCAGCACCAAATTGCTGCGGTTTTTTCTGAAGATCAAATACAAGAACTCGTTGTTGCTACGGGTCATCATCAAATAGGTGATATCTACTTAGGAGTAGTAGAAAACGTATTGCCTGGGATAGATGCAGCTTTTGTCAATATTGGCGACCCAGAGCGCAACGGTTTTATTCATGTTACCGACTTGGGGCCATTAAAGCTCAAGCGCACCGCAGCGGCAATTACAGAACTACTTGCACCACAACAGAAAGTTTTGGTGCAAGTAATGAAAGAGCCAACGGGGACAAAAGGGCCCAGGCTCACGGGTAATATCACCTTACCTGGACGCTACGTAGTACTGATGCCCTACGGTCGGGGCGTAAATTTATCCCGACGGATTAAAAGTGAAAGTGAGCGGAACCGCTTGCGAGCGTTGGCGATTTTGGTTAAGCCGGCGGGAATGGGTTTGCTTGTGCGTACAGAAGCAGAAGGCAAACCCGAAGAAGCGATTATGGAAGATTTGGAATTGCTGCAAAAGCAATGGGAAGCGATTCAGCAGGAAGCCCATTCCACCCGTGCTCCAGCATTGCTCAACCGAGATGATGACTTTATCCAGCGCGTATTGCGGGATATGTACGGCGCGGATGTCAATCGGATTGTCGTGGATTCCAGTACTGGTTTGAAGCGCGTCAAACAGTACTTGCAGAATTGGAGTGGCGGTCAAACACCGCAGGGATTGTTGATTGACCATCATCGCGATCGCTCCCCAATTTTAGAATACTTCCGCATCACTGCTGCGATTAGAGAAGCCCTGAAACCAAGGGTAGACCTACCTTCTGGCGGTTACATTATCATCGAGCCGACGGAGGCATTAACCGTAATCGATGTTAACTCAGGTTCGTTTACGCGATCGGCGACAGCTAGAGAAACAGTTTTGTGGACAAACTGCGAAGCAGCAACAGAAATTGCTCGCCAGTTGCGTCTGCGAAATATCGCCGGGGTGATTGTCGTTGATTTTATCGATATGGAATCGCGACGCGACCAACTGCAAGTTCTCGAACATTTTAATAAAGCACTCAAAGCAGACAAAGCTCGTCCCCAGATTGCCCAACTTACCGAACTGGGTTTAGTAGAACTGACCCGCAAACGTCAGGGTCAAAATATTTACGAATTGTTTGGTGAAACTTGCCCCACCTGTGGCGGTTTAGGACATACCGTGCGTCTGCCTGGAGAAATCGAAAACCGATTGCCAATACCGGCAGAGACACCAGAGCGCGAACGTTTTGTATCCTTACCTCACCGAGAACCACGTCAGCCATCTGCCCGCATCCCGGAACCACGAGAAACATACGATGGATTTGGGGAAGTATTTGAGGGCGACTCGGAATTGAGCAACCTAAATCTGATCAATCATCCTAGTTATCAAGAACTGAATGATAAGCGCCGTACCCGCACTCGCCGCAGTCGAATTGGTGTCAATGGGTTAAACGGGAAAGATGAAGCTCGGATTGTTCCCAGTCCCCTAGCTTTTGTTAACGAGCCAGATTTAGACTTGGATGTAGAACCAGAACTAGGAGTTGTACCAGAAATTCCCTCGCCCACCCTTGGTAAACCAGGCTGGAGTGAAAGAGAGCGCACTAAAATTATCAAGGCAGAACCAGTTAAGCCAGTGGTAGAACCACCGGAAATTAGAACTGTAGAAATGAGCCTCCAAGAACAGGATATATTTGCCTTGATGGGAATATCTCCCTTGGTGAAGTTAGAGCAAGAGGTGAAAAATACCAAGTCTGTGATTATAAATGTGATTCAGCCCGGTCAACAGCCAACAACCCCAATTGAATCAACCTCAGAATCACCTATTGTCCAAAAAGCAGCACCTGAAATAATTACTATTGCTCAAAAGGCAACACCTGAAATAACTGCAAGCAAAATACCGACACCAAAAGTTATTGAGCCAGAACAAAAATCTTTGATCGAAGAGACAACTGAATCTCCATCGGAGTTAACTGTGAATCCTTCGGGACGCTTATCTGCGAAAGCCGCCGCAAAGGAAATCGCAGATGAAAACGAAGCTAATAGCAGCGCCACTGCCAGCCGTCGCCGCCGCCGTCGTTCCTCAGCGATCGAGGATAATTAATTTGCTTTATGGTAGAAATATCACCAACGCCTTTGGAACAATCCACTTGGCTGGAGTTTTCTACCTTGTCAGATATTCCAGGGTTGGTTGCAGGTGTGGATGAAGTAGGGCGAGGCGCTCTATTTGGCCCGGTCGTGGCGGCAGCAGTGATCTTACCAAACCGCGCTTTGCCAATACTGATAGCAGCTAAAATCAAAGACAGTAAAAAATTGTCTAGTTCTCGGAGAACTCAGCTAGCGCAGCAAATTTGTGCGCTGGCTATAGACTGGAAAATTGGGTTTGCTTCTACTGCCGAAATTGACAAAATAAATATTTTGCAAGCAACGCTGTTAGCAATGAAGCGGGCTGTGCTGAAGTTAAAGGTACAGCCTGAACTTTGCTTGATTGACGGCAATCAGTCAATCAAAGATTTGCTATTACCGCAACAAACAATAGTTAAAGGTGATGAGCGATCGCTCGCTATTGCCTCTGCTAGTATTGTCGCTAAGGTTTGGCGTGACGATCTGATAATGCGTCTAGCATTAAAATACCCTATGTACAACCTGGAGTGTAACAAGGGTTATGGTAGCCAGCGGCATTTGCTGGCTTTGCAACAATATGGGCCGTCGCCTCTGCATCGTCAGTCTTTTCGTCCTTGCCAAATCAAAGGTCTGAGTGTTGAGTGATTGAAGAAGAATACAGAATTCAGAATTCAGAATCAAATAGTTTAGTAGGGGATACGCTGCGGGAAGCAAGCTACTGACCTTCTACTAATTACAGAATTCAATTCTGTAGCTTGCTTCCCTAAAAGGGTATTCTGGCTCCTGACTTCTGAATTCTGTTTGTTAAAAAATTACTCAGCATTCAAGATTGGTAATTCAGTACTATCACTGTCAAGTCCTCTATCTTTGGTTTGTGATATCACCCAGCAGCGATAATCCGTCAAAAGTTGATTCAATAACCGTTGCTTGACCGACAACAGTACGCTTTTGAGCAAACCATTGCCAGTAGCTTCTAAAATCGGCTTAGGAGTGAAGGAAAATGGCGGTGGGAAATCCACCAGCACTTCTAAATCAGCTTTTCCTTGCAGGCGAGTGCCAGTGCTAAACTCTTTGGGAGACAAATAGCCTTTTAAATTGAGAGCAAAGCGCTGGTTAATATACTCGAAACCTAAAATTTCACAGTTTAGCGATCGCAAATAAATTATTCCATTTGATTCTGCCCAGACTCTCATGTCTACAGTAGGTTGAATACTCAATGACATAAAAGTCAGCGGACGCATTTTCAAGCGAAATACTTCCTGAGAAAGCTGCTGAATCCGGCTATTGTCAACCAAAGCCTTAACTAGACGTTGAGGCTGACGCAAGTAGTGCTGAATGGGAATAGGCTGCTCTGGAACAGCGATTTCAACCGATTGGGAGGCAGTAAACCGGGTAGCCATGAGCTAATAAAAATATCTGTTTCTTAATTTTAATATTTTTTAACAACTTAGTTCTGATTATTAGAAAATTACAAAATTTATTGACGATAAAAACGATTCTTGCTTATCAGCTATACGTCATGAGCAAAAAGTTGTTACGCTCATTCTATCTTGAGTTCATACCAATTTAATATGAAGCTGCATAGAATAAAGCTTCCAGGATAAAGTTGTAAGAAGAGACAGAAATTACCTGCTCAAATGTAAGTTGGTCGAA
>NZ_JBALDP010000087.1:0-16506 GCF_036917355.1 Nostoc sp. | reverse complement strand
CAATCAATTTTAGCGATCGCAACACCTGTCTAGTTTCTCATTTTTCATATCTAGCAAGCTTTTCGCCGTTTTCTATCCGTCGAACTCACGTTAAAGTAAGCTAGTTTTTCTGAATCATTTTGAATAATAATAAATTATAAAAAATTAAAATTAATTTTTTTATTCTTATTGTTCAGGATAAAAAGTCTTAACTGTCTTAACTGTCCTTGCATTCTTATTAAAAGTTTGAGAATTTAAGAAATGTTAAGTGTAAGGTTATAGACCCAAGCAATTTAGAGTAACAGACATGAAAACAAAACCAACGTAATTTATATCTACAAGCGGTAGCAAATATCAGGAGAAATTAATCAAGTATTTGTTATTTATCCTGGCTTCAATGAGATATAAAAAGTTTTGTCTTTTGGAAATTGCAAGTATTAGTAGAAAATTCACATGATGAGACCAAGCTCAGTTATTTTATCTGAAAAAGATACAAGTGATATCCTTCAAAGTATTCGACATATCGACCATATTACTTATGTTGCGTCATTTGAAGATGAACAAAGGTTCCTCTCAAAATGGAGTTTGCTTGGTTTCAACGAACATATGAGGCTTAAAACTGTTCGTTTTCCCGCTACTCACATCGCATTAGTCAGTGGCATCAGTGCTGAGTATCCGTGGGCAACTATGACGGGGTTATCAATAAGTGAAGATCCTAATTCACCAATTAATAAGTTTATAAATCTCTATGGTGAAGGGATTCAGCATACTGCTTACAACATTGATCCAGAAGCTGATATGGAGGAACTACATCACCAGATGGAAGAATTGGGGTGGAACTTTATGACACCAATACTATCATATAGTGATGAATCTGGTGCATTACTCAAGCAGATGTTTGTTGCTCCTAGTACTCCCTACGGTTCTTTTATGGAGTTTGTTCAACGATTACATGGTGATGATGGTAAGGCTTTTAATAGCTTTGACATCAATAATATAGATGACCTCTACGAACATTATGCCGATTATAGTAATTGGCTTGCTGAAAAAATTTAAAGGCGCACATATCAATATCTTTCAAAGATTGGGCAATTGGATTCTGTGCTTCTTGGGGAGTAGAAGACCAGGTAATTGAAGAGCTAAAAACATATGAAGCGAATGAACCCATAGAAGAATTAATTGCTCGCTCTCCTCAAGTATCCATAGCACAGAGAGATATACTTCTGTCTGCAATTTGGGTTTCTGCTGCCGATGGCGAATATCATGAAAAAGAAAAGGCAAAAATTCGGCAAATGGCTGCTATTTTAGGGGTAGCAGAAGAAATAGTAGAACAGTTAGAACAGCTATATAAAGAAGAATCGGCACTACGACAAAAACGCCTCAAGCTCTTATATCCTGAAAAAAGCCCTTATTAACGTATTCACCCTGGCCCGATTGCCACGGATATGAGCGATGCGGCAGGAATGGGTGAGGTTTCACAGCCACCTGCACTTGTGGCAGACGGGATAATAAAAGCTATCAAAGCTGGAGATTTTCACGTCTTTCCTGACCCGATAGCTAAACAAATGGGCGATGCTTATAAAAGCTTTGCGAAAAATGTCGTTGAGGTGTCATCAAGTTAACTACATTGCAGGGTAATGCTCTAGACAGTACCTTGAGCTACCCTGAGTTAGAGTCACCGAGGCAAAGATGGTGGAATATCGCAGTTTCTCAGTATTGGTGTTTCGACAAGGGCAAAGTCGCTCTCTTTCGGTTCTCCAAGCGGACGGCTTTTGAGTAAGATTTGTTGGTTAATTGCTAGAACGGCAAAACTAACTGGAGAGGTTAGACTAAAGGCTTAATGGAGGCTTAATTACGTATGCGTCTTATAAAATATCAAACGAGTTTACTATGCTTCCAACCTACCTCTAGCAAGTTTTACCGCTCTAGCTAAAAGCTACTTACCATGCTCAGGAGTGTTGACCTTTGGACTAAGAGCTTGGCAACATTAAACAAGTAGAATAAAAGCAACGATAAAACTACTTATGCTGCATGTCTCAAGTTTCGATTGTCATTCCTACTTTAAACGAAGCAGTTAGCTTAGGGCGTACATTGCGCCAATTGACTTTACTTAATCCGCCTGCTTTTGAAGTGATAGTAGTAGATGGTGGCAGCGATGATGAGACAGTGGCAGTTGCAAAACAATGCTTTGGATCGTTCAATCAGTCGCTAGGCGTACAAGTTCTCTTATCTGAGCGACGTGGGCGTTCGATCCAGATGAATTACGGAGCATCGGCTGCAACTGGAGATATTCTTTGCTTTCTTCATGCAGATACTTGGGTGCCGGATGACTTAATAGCCGTAATAGAGAAAACTCTAGCAGAGTCAACCATTGCCTGTGGGGGGTTCATTTCTCTGATGAGTGGATCTCAAACGACTCGCTGGGGCATCTCTCTACATAATTATTTAAAAACTTACTACGCACCACTGCTATTTAAGCCTCACCTATTTTTTCGAGGATTACGCCTGTTGTTTGGAGATCAGGTAATGTTTTGTCGTCGCACTGACTTTTGGGATTGCAATGGATTTGATGAGGCATTACCGATTATGGAAGATGGAGATTTATGCCTGAGATTGGTTAAAAAAGGACGTATTTATCTAGTCAACCGCATTGTTCACTCTTCAGATCGCCGCGTCGCAAAATGGGGTAGCTGGAAAGCAAACGCAATCTACCTTTATATCGGTTTTTTGTGGGGAATTGGCGTTGATGCAAATTATCTCAAACAATTTTATCAAGATATTCGCTGATTCAGGCTCCAGTCATAGTAAAGATAGGAAATCGGTGTTGAAGCATTTATTGGCAGGTCTGTTTCTAGGTAAGAGCGGATATATTCTGGAATAGAGGATTTGACCTTAAGAAAATCTTGACGATACCATTTAAAGATTTTGCTACAGTAGAGCGTTTTACTAACTGAGTCATAACGGACTTTTTCAGGATTGTTAATGAAGCGACGGGTATCTTCATCTAACTGCTGAGTAACTTGTTGAGGAAAATAAGCTCCAGCCCGCAGTAACGGGCAACCAACGGAAGCGCAGACAATTGCAAAATGAATTCGTGGCTCCTGCAATTGATTCCGTAGAATTTGGTTTTCTATTTGGGCTAAACTGTAATGTTCGTCAAATATATAATAAGCACGACGTTGGAAGAACCACAAAAAAGCCAGCCAGTTGGGAATGCCTAAGATTCGCGGACGGATTGACTCAAGCGGGTATCTTTCTAAAATTGTCGAAATGGTGAACGCATTGTAAAGGTTGATCCACAATGCCAATTGCTCAGAGGTGTTGCTATTAGATGTAAAAGCCAGATTTTTTTGACTCGACAACCAATTTGCGATCGCTTGAGGTTGCTCAGTTTTCCAAGCAATATAGTTTAAACGACCCTGTGGATCGACATACTGACGCAACAACCTGTCCCAAGGTTCAAAATCAATCATTATTGCTGTGTTTATATGTTGGCCGTAGCTAAGGGAATTCTTTGCTTTTGCGATCGCAACGTAGAGTTGAATTTGTACAAGTATTTATTTAACGAATTATAACAATACTATCTTTGGCAACTTGAAATCAGCGATACACTGAGGAAAATTCCTTGAGGAAGCGTTGATGGCACGGTCAAACGGGGTTACAAGTGAAACGTCTGTAGAGGAATTGCCTACAGCTTCAGACAAAGATACGATCGCAATTGAAAATCCGCCTGAGCCAGTGGAGGATGCCCAAGATATTGACGACATATTGAACTCACTAAAAATCTTACTGAGTTCTTTAGAAAAGCTCCAAAAAGTCCGGCAGGAAGTGGGCGATATCAAACCGTTGATTGGGCGGATGCTTGATGGAGAACTAGTTGCTGGTGAAGAACTTGAGCAACTCAAGGCAGGTGTGAGCAGTCTTTCTCGTCTTGTTCGTGCTTATAATGACCACCAAGTAGCGTTGGCTAAAGCACAACCTGCTAGAGACTTGCTAGATCGAGTGTTGAAAGAGCGTAAAGCTAATTGAGTTGGGATTGGGGATTGGGAAAGAAATTCTTTAGATATTTGTTTGGAGTCCCAATCTCCAATTTAACAAGCGATGTCTCACGACAAGCCGCTTTGCGTCTACGCACTTTTTTGAGAGAATGCGATCGCCTTTACATTGCCTTGCTGCCCGTCTAGACATCGCACCCCTACCCAAACAAAGGCGTAGACACACAGCAGCTTGTCGTCAGATATCGCTGTAAACTGAAGGTATAAGTCAAACTTGCGGCTAGACCCATGAATTCTTTACAAGACTACACCACTGTTATCCGTCCTGATAACAATGGTACATTTGTCGCATATATACCAGCGATTTCCGGTTGTCATGCTTGGGGACAAACGCCAGATGAAGCTCGTGCTGAACTTGTCTATGTTTTTGAAATGATTCAGGAGGAATACAAAGAACAAGGACGTTCTCTACCCGAAGACGTTGAATTGGTAATTGCAAATGCCAGCTAAAGCCAGTGAATTAGAACGAGTAGCACGGAAACTCGGTTTTGAAAAAGTGCGACAGAAAGGCAGTCATGCTCGTTGGCAACATCCAGATGGGCGAGCAACCACAATTCCCATTCATAGCAACGCTGAAATTGGTAGTTGGTTGTTTTATGAAATTCTCAAGCAGTTGGGCATTACAGAAGAAGATTTCAACCAGCTAAAATAATTAGCGCGTAGGCGTTGGCGTAGCCTCTCCAAGAGGTGCCCGTCGTAGACATCGCACTCTGAATTCTCTCCTAAATTCGATAGTTATGACACTTTATCTAAACGAATCCAGCGATTTTCAAATCATCATTTTGTGCAAACTTTAGAGTTTTTACAGATTTATCTGGATATCCGTCAGTTGTTTGCGACCAACCGCACTGTGTACATTCTAAAACAACTTTTTTCGCTTCTGTGTCGAACAATGCAGACATTTCTAATTTTCCACATCTCTGACATTTAATATCTATTTTTAAAACAACAAGTTCCCATAATTCATCTCGTAAAAACATAATCATAGATTCTTCGCTTGAAGGTTCTAAATTGAGGAAACGTCTAATATTTTGTGGTGTAGATTCTGATTTATCGAGTGGATAAGCTTTTATATCGATGTTTATTAACTCCTCTAACCCATATTCCTCAATTAGATGGGGCGACAGAAATATTTTATTTTTCTGATACCAACCTCGAATGCGTTGAAATATTATGATTGGATTGTCTCGATCGTCTATCTCAGAAATCATGTAGCGAAATTCATACCATGCCTTTTTCCAAGTTTTGCTCATAATTAATCTATTAAGTTACGAGATAAGTTGTAATTAAGTGTTGTAATTAAGTAATGATGAACTTTGCACCTGCCATTGTAATACTGGGTCAAAATAGCGTGACAGTAGCACGCAAAATAATCAGCGTCTTACCAGGGGCAACACTATACGGTTTAGAGGGTCGCACATCAGAAGTTGATGTCAGCTTCACAAATTTTGGCGAGACGCTACGCGAGTTATTCATGCAGGGAAGGCCGCTGATTGGCATTTGTGCTGCCGGCATTTTAATTAGGACGCTAGCTCCGGTAATCTCGGATAAACGACAGGAACCACCAGTGCTAGCTGTGGCTGAAGATGGTAGTGCTGTTGTCCCTCTCTTGGGCGGACTTGGTGGAGTCAACGATTTAGCGCGTCGCATTGCCGAAGCCCTAGATGTCAAACCTGCAATTACGACCACAGGCGATTTACGTTTGGGCACAACGCTGTTATCTCCTCCCCCTGGATACCATTTAGCCAACCCAGATGATGCGAAGAAATTTATTTCAGATGTGCTAGCTGGGGCGCAAGTTAAGCTCGAAGGAATAGCACCTTGGTTGAGCGATAGTAAATTACCGATAGATCCCAAGGGAGATTTGACCATCCAAGTTACAGAACGTTTGGTAACTCTTAGAGCTAACTGTCTTGTCTACCACCCAGCAACGATCGCGATCGCAATTAGTGGCATGATTGATGATGCAGTAGCTTTAGTAGAACAGCTACTAGCTGATGCCAAACTAGAAAAAGCATCAGTCGCCGGGATATTTGCACCCATCACCGCCGCAGCCGATCCCGCAATCCACACCGTAGCTAGCGCCTTGGGAGTACCCACCCGCTTTTTTACCTCAAATCAACTAGAAAGTCTACTTTCACAAGGTTATAGCCCCGCCCAAGCCACAGCGATCGCCGCCACAGGTACATCCCCCTTATCTCCATCTCCCCACATTGCGATCGCTATTGCTCCTCAAGTAATTGACCCAAATACCATCGGTCAGCCACGCGGACGGTTAGCAATTATTGGCACGGGTCCTGGTGGTTCGCTGTGGATGTCTCCAGAAGTGAAAGAGATACTCAAATCGGCAACTGATCTGGTGGGTTATAAAACTTATTTAGATTTAGTTGGTTCTCTGGCTGATGGCAAGCAACGGCATGAGTCTGACAACCGCGAAGAAGAAGCACGAGCAAAGATGGCCCTTGATTTGGCTGCATCTGGGCGATATGTTGCTGTAGTTTCATCTGGCGATCCCGGCATCTATGCAATGGCAACAGCGGTTTTTGAGGTGTGCGATCGCTATGCTAAACCAGAATGGGACAATATCGACATTTATGTGGCCCCAGGCATCTCTGCAATGCAAGCAGCAGCAGCAGCCATTGGTGCGCCCCTTGGGCATGACTTCTGTGCTATTTCTCTCTCTGATATCTTGAAACCTTGGTCTGCGATCGAGCAACGAATTGCGGCTGCTGCTGAGGCTGATTTCGTCATTGCTTTTTACAATCCTGTTTCCAAAGAGCGTACCTGGCAACTGGCAGAAGCGAGAAATATTTTGCTGCGACATCGAACGCCAGATACACCAGTAGTATTGGCCCGGAATCTCGGACGGCCAGGACAAACGGTGAAAGCAATCGCACTTGAGCAGTTAACGCCAGCAAGCGCTGATATGCGGACAATTATTCTCGTTGGTTCCACAAAAACCCGAACTATCAAGCGCCGTGATGGTAATATATGGGTTTATACGCCGCGTCGCTATACCGAATATTAGGCACGATTGGCGCTGTCAGCGAAGAGAGCAAAAAAGGCAAGATAAGCACTTTTTTAAAGCACTCAAAGATGAAGGGATGGGATTTTGCATTTTTTGTAATGCTGCGATCGCTACCCTTTATGCTTTAGAAATAGGACAAATCAAGCGAGTTAAAATTCTTGACTGGGATGTACATCACTGGAACGGAACACAAGCAGCCGTGGAAAATGTGCCCAACATTACTTTTTGTTCAATTCATCAATCATCAGGCTATCAACACACAGGAAAATCTGAGGAATATGCATACAAGTTCCCAAAATCGTGCAACAGCAACTGGTACATCGTCAAAATTTTGAATTTTCACAACAGCAGTCACAGTTGTGCTACGATACAACTCGTGTATTTAGTTCATTTAAACAAAAATCCCAATATGTCTCACCTAGCTGCAATGTAAATAAGTAAAAACCATTGATGATTACGCTATGAAAAAATCAATTATTATTAAACAGAATACATTTCTCAAGAGTCAGAATTTATTTTGAATTCTGTACAACTAGCGGATGAATCATCAGGTTTCAGAAATTTACAAAACAAGAAAATTTGGTGATGCAAGAATTCATTAGTGGGTCTAAATCCCCGATTGAGAACGAGGCTCCTTCTCTACCAAAGGTTTCTCTTTCAGAGACGCTAACGCGAACGCCAAGGAATCCTTAAGTGTCTTGATTCTGACTTCTGAATTTTTACTTCAACAAACTTTCTTTGGAATTTTAACATTGTAATCTAAGCATATAGTGATTAGTCAGGAGTTTAGTTTCATGAATCCTAAAGTCTCTGTAATTATCCCTGCCTACAATACTGAAGTTTACATTAAGAAGGCAATAGAGTCAGTCTTAAATCAAACACTCACTGAGCTTGAAGTTATCGTTGTCGACGATGGTTCAACTGATAAAACTGTAGAAGTTGCAAAGAGTTTTACAGATCGACGTCTCAAAGTGATAGTTAATCCACAAAACCTTGGGGTTTCTGCTGCACGTAATCGCGCTTTCAGAGCAGCCAAAGGAGAATGGATTGCTGTTCTTGATTCAGATGACTGGTATGCTCATGAAAGATTAGAAAAGCTTGTGTTGCTGGCAGAACAAGCAAATGCAGATATGATCGCAGATGATGTTTATTTTATCAAAGATGGTGCAACATCTCCTTGGAGTACATTGATTCAAGAAAGTGGAGAACATATAGATAAAATTCTCCAAATTGATATCGTTTATTTCGTAGAGACTGATATCTATGGCAAAATAGGGCTGCATCTTGGTTTAAGTAAGCCTATGTTCAAACGAGAATTTTTGGTTAAACACAGCATTGAGTACGATGAAACCCTAAGTATAGCTGAGGACTTTTGGCTTGACATGAAATGCTTAATTAATGGCGCTCGCTTTTTTCTAGTGCCAGAAGCCTATTATTTCTACCGTTCACGCTCTTCTTCTCTTGTACGCGAAAGCCCATTTAAACGTCTAAATCAATATTGCATAGCTACTTATTCTTTCATGCAGCAAAGAGTTGTGAAAAAAAATCCAGCTTTAATGCGTGCTCTGTCTTATAATCTTACAGTTTACAACAGAACTTTAGCTTACTATCAAGTTTCATTCTCTATCAAAGAAGGAAACTTGTTATTAGCATTGAGAGAAATCACGAAAAATCCGAGCTTTTTTTATGATTTTATTTCTAAATTTAACGATATTATCAAACGTCGATTTCAATACTATGTGATGGGTAATAAATTAGTTTTTGAAATGCTTTATAATATCCAGATAAAACGAAGAAAACCAATGCATCCTAGTTTATATTCTCCCAGCAATACTAAATAAGTAAGACCAAAAGATTGTTACAGAAATATGAGGTAAGGGAGTAATTGGACAACCCTGTAACTGGAAAGGTTATAAAGCTGTACGTCTTCGCAACTTGGCTGCGATCGCAGCCTCATTCCAAGAAAATAATCTTGTAGTCAATTGGGTTAACAGCCAAATCATAGCTCCTATACTGACCTGTATTGGAGATGAATATGATGGAATTTAGAATATTATTCGTGAATTTACTCCCCCTATTGAACGTCGCGAAATACTCGATCGAGTAATCATGTTCTATTTTCCAACCATAGGACTGTTATGATACCTATTGCATAAGCAATAATATCTTTCCAATCAAATACACTTCCCAAAGCAACAGCCAGAATTTTGTATTTTTGTAATCCTAAATTATTTACAAAATTAAAATATTGCAGAATCTCGATTGCACAAGAAAAGGCAAAAACTGATAAAGCGACGATGGATGAATGTATATTCCAAAAAGCTTTGACAAAGCAATAAATTAATATAACTACTAAAACATCACCGATAAAAGGACGAATAAAACTATCATTTATAAAAACAGCAATACATACCTCTATTAAAAATAGTAAAAGTGTGAGGTAAAAATATTTTTTATTGAAGATAAACATGGCAATTAATAGCGCTCAAAAAATACCTACTTTGACTATCAACTCTTTAATTTTTGATAGATTCTGTTGAAAATTCTATTATTACTGAGTAGGTTTCCAAATGACAATGGGAAATAAAACTCTTTGTATACCGATAAATTGGAAGCATCCCGTTTTGGCAGATCGCACGCTATGCGAAGAGAAGTGAAGTCTGGGGCTATACAAACTCTCGTCCGCCTGCGCGGACTCTATAAAACCCGCGTAGGTGGTCACTGAGCCTAGTCGAAGTGCGGGTTTAGTCTGTATAGCCGCAATTTCCAATCGCCCGGTGTTTCTTGCAAAAATAGATGTCCCGATAAATTTCTCTGTTTTGTCTTCCCTGTAAAAGCTTCTGCCTACACACCAATAGGATATTTTTGAGTTGGAAGTCCCTTGTATTTCAAGACGCGATAAATCACATCTCTATATCTGGATTTTGGGTTATTCCTGATACACATTTACTTGCACTGTAAGATTTAATCGGATAATCTGAGCAATCGAGATTGTTTTTCAAGAAAACCAATGAACAAATTCATACTGAGTTTGCTTTCTTCTCCAGTGCTGATTAGCTCTCTTCTCTCTATGGGAGTAATGCTGAATCACGCACAAGCTATGGAGCCAGAACCAGGAGCCAAAACCACAGATCGTCTATCTTGTATACGCAATAAACATAAGGTGGGTTTAGTATGTGCCAGAGCTTCCGTATTGGCTCAAATTCCTAACTATCAACGTGAAATAGAGTTTTCTCAAGAAGATGCTCCCATGCTGGAGTTCAATGATGAAGAAAGCAATGTGGCAATCGACTTATTTGGCTGTGATTGTCCTGCTTGTATAAATTCTTTGCGTCAGATGCGCGGTGCAATACCCTTGGTATATTAGGATTTTGCAAATTTATCTTTGTTTATAAGCAACACTCGCAAACTTTTATAAGGGCATAAAATTGTTATGCCCTCACTGTGTGTTTTATTCAAAAGAATTAGGCTAATTTTTCCACTCGCAAACCAAAGTATGTCAAAACAAGTTCGGTTGAGCCACTATTGACAACTTCGTGTACTTCTCCCGGTTCGATAGCTACACAGTTTCCCGGAAGCAAGAGGTATTCTGCACCATCAATGTGAATTACCCCTGAACCAGCTTCTACAAAAAATACTTCGCACATATCTTGATGCGCGTGTGCTGGTGCGGTTTGTCCAGGAGCAAAACGTGCTTGAGAAAAGTTAGTTAGGTGAGGTAAATCGCCGAAGCGTAACATCACCTTTTTCTTGATTTCGGCATTGTGAGAAACTGACTCTTCAGGCAAGTCTTTCAGGGAAGTAGTAATCATTCGGGTCTTAAATCGTTAGATAATTCCACAATACCCCTAGACCCATCAATCCTGACTCGTTGACCATCTTGCAATATCCATGTAGCACCGCGAACATCCATCACTGCGGGAATTCCGTATTCACGAGCAACGATCGCACCGTGAGAAAGCCTTCCCCCAGCTTCGGCAATTAATCCCCCAGCCCTTAATAACAATGGGGCCCAACCGGAATCTGTATAAGGTACTACCAGAATCGTATCTCGATCGATGTCTGGAATGTCTTGTAAATTTCGCAACACTTTCACCCTACCTTCGGCTTGCCCATGACTGGCTCCAATACCTTGTAAGATTTGGTCAGAGTAAAGTTCAGAGGGAGCTAAGGGGTGAGGAGGTGTATGGCCGTAGACTAAAAGAGGTATTTGAATAATCTCGCTATCTTGTACAAATTGCGATCGCCTAAATTCGACTAACTCATCTAACTGCTCTATGAAGCTGGAATCTTCATCTCCAATTAGACGCCGCACTTCATCAAAGTTGAGAAAAAAGATATCGCCTGTTTGCCTAAGTAAACCAGACTCTAACCAAATTTTCTCTAAAGCCACAAAACTCCAACGCAATTCAGCCAAAAGTCGGGAATAAACTTCGGTGACTCGTCCTTTGATATCCACGCGCCGTTGCACGAAAGAGCGTTTGCGCTTACTGGCAAAGATACTATTAATCGCGTCTTTAGCACCTGATTGTGGTTCGTTCCCCTGCATTAACTGCACAAACATCTGTTTAATCATCTGGGGATTTTCTCGCCAAGTGGGAACGGAGATATCGGTTCCTACTTCACTTAAGTAGCCATAATCTTGCAGCAATTCGTTAAATGCTTGGAGGATCTTATCTCCTTCGGGGGTTTGTTTTAATTGTTCAAAAACTTGCTGTGGCTCAAACTCAACCAATATCTGCTTGGCATCTGTTGCGATTGCACTGAGCGATCGCAATGCTGCTACCTCTGGGGTGACGCTATGATCGATTTGCCTATCCTTTACCCGAAAAATTGCCTGTCTTAGGGCGGCACTCAAGGGAGCTAAAATGCTGTAATACGTCCCATGACGCAGCAACTCCAAAATAAAATCAATTCTTGCCAACAATGCCGATGGTTCCAAGTTATCTATATCTTCCTGCGTCAACTGCGACAACCCAGGAATGAACCGATTGTGATAATCTTCCTTGAAGTCCTTTTCTAAACTTAATTCCCGCTTCAGCAATTTCCCTAGTCCTGGCAAATTTTCCCAAGTTGACTGCAAGGACGGCTTACTTAATTTAGCTCCTCTGGTTAAAAATTCCAGACTTTCCGGCGGCAGTCCCATTCTGAGAAAAATATCTCCTAAGAGAGACGCATTAAAGTAAGCTCTTGAATAATGCAGAGTTGCTGTTTTGGCGAAATCTAACCCCAAGGCGCGATCGCCTAAAACTAAAGTAAAAAATTCTCCCCAAACTCCACAAGTTAAGGGACGATTAATTGACCATGTTAAGGGGTGAATTACTCCAGGAATCACTTCAGCAGCGATTTTGCGTGTCCAGATGGGCAATAGAGTGGTGATCGGTCGAGATTGCAATACCCAAAGCGTTTGCCCGTCATAACTCCACTCGATATCTTGAGGAGTGCCATGATAACGTTTTTCGAGTCGGTAAGCTAAGTATGCAACTTGTTTGATTAATGATTGTGGAACTCGTCCTTGACCCTCTAATTGTACAGAGTAAGAATTTTTTGTTTCAACGACAAAAGCGCGATATTGTTCTGGTGTGACTCTTCCCGAAACGACTTGCGTCGCGCTGCCTGGAAGGGCTTCAATCACGATCGCATCGCCTTGCTGAGTAATGGGATCGCGGCTGAAAGCGACGCCAGAATATACACTCTGGACTTGTTGTTGAATCAACACAGCCATTGCTGTATCATTTAAGCCGCGATCGCGCCGATATTGGATAGCTGATGGATGATTGTAGGAAGCTTGAACTTGAGCGATCGCTTCTTGTAATGCCTCTTGGCTAGTAACATTTACAACTGTTTCGTACTGTCCAGCAGCAGAAGCGTGTTCTGAGTCTTCTCCAATAGCGGAGGAACGCACTACCAAGGGAGATAATTCTGATGGCTGGAGAAATTCTGTTAACCCTTCTGGATTGTCGATAGGTGCTAGTACCCATCCCTTGGGCACTGGATAGCCCCAGCGCTTAATTTGAGATAATGTTGCCGCCTTTTCTCCGACTATGGCAGCATTCAACTCTTCATCTAGAGAAACCATTGTGCGCTCGCCGCGTAAAAATTCCAACATCGCTTGCGATTCTGTTTGTGCCTCTTGGGCTGGCAGTTTCATATCATCAGGAATTTTGGTGTAAATCCAGCCCATTAAACCAGCTAAGGCGACAGCAGCAAATATTCTGGGAATATCGCTAAAGTGCAGAAGTGCCACAAACAATGGAAAAAGTAGCAAAACCCCAAATTTGACTAACTTTCTTGATTGCAGAATTGTAAAAGCAATACCTGCAAAGAAAGATACAAATATCGCGACCAGTGGATCGTGTACGACAAATCCCCAGACAACATTTGTCGTACCTGCTCCTCTGCCTATCCAGTATCTACCGATTACCAGAGCGATTAGGGCAAGCAATTCCCAAGACGATCCATCTGGGAAGAAAATGCGGGTGAGTAAGACTGCCGCAACTCCTTTAAAAGCTTCTGACAAGACTGCCAGAATTCCGACAATTTTACCGCCATGATAAAAGGCAGCTGATACACTAATGTTTCCTGTACCAACTTGTGATAACTGCTTCCGTTTGAGGGCGTAAGTTATCCATGCAATCAGGGGTAATCCGCCCAAAAGGGGGCAGACAATTAAAATAACTAAGATACCCCAAGGTTCAAACATTCTGGATTTTGGATTTTAGATTTAAATTTTCCATCTAAAACCTCAAATCTAAAATCTAAAGTTTTTCTGAAATTTTTGATGGTTATTAGGGGGGTTTTATTTAGTAGTTGCTAAATGGACACTTGGCTAAGACGGAAACCGTTTAAGACAAGTGTCCTTCTAGACTACTAATGGTTTTAGTTTAGCGCATAGGCAGCTTGCAGCGCCCAGATTACGAGAGCAGCGATCGATCCCAGAAGCAACACGGTAGAGATAGTGACTACTTTTGGGGAATCTGCTCCCTTAAATTTCATAATTCCGCGATTTAAGTCGGACACAGCTTTGTAATCCTCTGTTGTTGGAGCATGAAATATTTGTCCGTTTTGATTGTAGTCCTTCTATTTGCGGATGACGTTAAATTCACTTTAAAAATTTAGGAGTGAGGGAGAAGGGGGACAAGGGGACAGGGCACAGGTGACAAATAACAGGGAATAACCTGTACCCTCTAACCTGTACCCTATTCCCTTCTTCAATCCCCAATCCCCTACTATCATTGAAAAGCAACTCAGTATTAAGAGGGTGTGAGTAGGTGAAAATAGCACTGAGCGTAATTTTGGCGGTGGTTGTGGGATTGTTTCTGGTAATCGAGATTGGACTGCGATCGCTGTTTGGTTTTGGTAATCCCCTGATTTATATTGGTGATGAGCAAATTGGTTATTTATTGGCTCCTAACCAACGTACCCGTCGTTTTGGGAATCGCATTGAAATTAATGAATATTCTATGCGAGGTAGTTCGATAAAAAAGATACCCGCTCCTTCTGGACTGCGAATTCTCCTCTTAGGTGATTCTATTGCTAATGGTGGTTGGTGGACAGATCAGACTAATACAATATCTAGTTTGATGATGCGTTCTCTAGCATCATCCCCTAATAGTAATTATCAGGAAGTAGAAGTGCTAAATGCTTCAGCAAACTCTTGGGGGCCAAGGAATGAATTAGCTTATTTAGAGAAGTTTGGCACTTTTAACGCGCAAGCAGTGGTGTTATTAATTAATACCGATGATTTGTTTGCAACTCCTCCCACTTCATTACCAGTAGGGCGCGATCGCAATTATCCCGATCGTAAACCTCCTCTGGCATTAGTAGAAGTGTGGCAGCGTTATATAGTCAAGCAAAAGCCAATTCCTGAACTGCAAGCCGTGCAAAATGAATCAGGCGATCGCGTGGGGATTAATTTGGAGGCGATCGCTAAAATTCAAGCCTTGACTCGCCAAACCAACAGCAAATTTCTGCTGGTGATGACTCCCTTGCTGCGAGAAATTGGTGAACCAGGCCCCCGTGATTACGAAATTAAAGCACGTCAGCGCTTGAGCGATTTTACCAAAGCAGAGCAAATTAACTATATAGACTTTTTACCGAACTTCAATTCAACTACCAACCCCCAAGGTTTGTTTCACGACCACATTCACCTCAATTTGCAAGGAAATAAATTTGTCAGTGAAGTTATGGAGCGATCGCTTTTAGAAATACTGGGGCGGGCATCACTTCGTCACTAATATTCCTGTTTTAGCTAGATTTCTGAGTATCTCTAACCAAATTATTTAACTCTTCCTGCATTTGGCTTTGAACTATTTCATAACAAGCATTCACATAGTTACGATCTCTAGCTGCATCTCGACCATATCTTTCAAAAGTAATTGGATGACAGACACGAGTGTGAATCTGCACAGGTAGAGGAATATTTGGCAGAGGGCCAATAGACAAACCCCAAGGCAAACCTAAGTAAATTGGGAAAACTCCTGGGTCTATTTGATATAACCACGGCAATCCCCACTGATGCAATTGTTTGACGAAATCATAACAATCACATAACACTATCAAGCTATCATGAGCGCCTACCGAGATTACAGGAATAATCGGAACTTCTTGTTTTAAAGCCAGCTTGATAAAGCCCTGATGATCGGCAAAATGAATTTTATAACGTTGGCTATGAGGACGAAACATATCATATTGTCCTCCAGGATATACGAGAACGCTAGCACCTCGATTGAAAGCCGCGCTAGCTATTTTGGGATGTGCAATAATTGCTCCGAATTTCTGGGCTAATCCTGCTATTTCTGGACTCACTTTCCAAGCGGAAGGGTGCATTAGACCATACACCAAACGCTCGGTTCCAAATCTAGAAAACCAATCATACATCATCATTATTAAATCTGGAGAAGCCATTCCACCATTATGAGAGCCAACCAGTAGTACTTTCCCTGTTGTTGGTATGTGATGCCATCCATCAGTTTTTACTTGAAAGTAATAATGGTAAAACCATTCCCATACAGGCATCAATGATTCAATAAACTGAGCATCTCGCTGTGTTAATGAATGATGAATCTTTTTCGAAAATTCTGATGTTAAGGAATTGTCAGCGCTGACAGAAATTTTCTCTACCTGTTTTGGAAATTCCATAATTAGTCGCCCATCTTCCATCACTTGTCTATTTTGACCGCTGCATAACGCTGTTACTCATTATTCAACAACAGTTGTTCTTTTTTTGAGGTCTATTATCGGTTAGATAAAACCTTACCCAGCAAAATGGACGGTGCAAAGTTCAAGTTTGGCTTTATTCCAAATTATTTTTAGATTTTTAGGGGCGCAAGGCCTTGCATTGGTGTCAACTTACCCCTCTTCTGTCACTTTCCGAGTATTCTGAATAAAAGGATTAAAAGAAAAAACTCTGGAAGGTAAGCAGGGCAATGGATGTAGAATTAC
>NZ_JBALDP010000086.1:0-72280 GCF_036917355.1 Nostoc sp. | reverse complement strand
GAAACCTTCTATACCAAAAACATTTTGCTGAACGAGGGTATCCGCGCTTGGATGGCTCCTCAAGATCAACCCCACGAACAATTTGTATTCCCTGAAGAAGTTCTACCTCGCGGTAACGCTCTCTAAGAATTCAAATTTGACCATGACCTAAATTAGGATTGTGGTTGGCAAAAATTGACACACCCAGATAAAATAATCTTCTTGTAATCAGCCAATAAAGTGTCAATTTTCACTATTCTCCAGTAATCTCCCATCAAAAAGGTGGGAGATTTTTTATATATTGGTTAATATCTCTAAATTTATGTGTTATGTTAGATGAAGGTTAAGAACCCAGAGTAAATACTCTGCCCTTTTAAAACTAAGACCGCTTAGGCAATAAGGAGGTGATGCCCATGATAGAAAGTAGTAAATGCATGGGTCATCAGGTTGCAGTTAGCCGGCTGCGCGCCGGGGCTGTTCTCTAAAAGTTAGCCTTAGTTATCTTTGAGATACTAAGTTAGCTCAAGTAGCTAGGCAAGCTCGGAGTTCCTTCCGGCAGTCTGGTTGCAACCTGAAGACCCGCTAGACCGCTCTGACTTAGATCGTCCAATCTAAATCAGGGCGGATAGTTTTTTATAGGTGATTTTTGTTTTATCAATAGTTACTTTTAAAAAATAGATAGCGATGGCTGCTATGAACAAAGCCAACGTATTTAAGTTTTCTTAAAAAGCATAAATATCTTGCGTTCAACCTTGGAATATATGACCAAATGTGAGAAATAGCGTCTATCTACCAAGTCTGATTTAAATCTAGACACACGCATTGTGGCTGAATTTCTCCTCTCATACTTTCTGTGTGGAGAATAAAAGCAGTTTGCCTTTGTCAGATGCAAAATGTTGTAACAAATATATAAGTAGGAATTTCTTGATATGCCACAACTACTCACCGAAGCGGAAATTCAAGAACAGGCAAAGGTTCTGTCAGATTGGACTGTTAAAGACTCCAAGTTGCAAATTACCCGCACATTTAAAGATTTTATTGAAGCAATTGAGTTTGTCAATAAGCTGGTTGAGCCGGCTGAATCAGCGGGACATCATCCAAATATAGAAATTTCCTACAATAAAGTGAAGATTACACTTACAACAGATGATGCAGGCGGATTGACGCAGCCAGACTTTGATGTAGCACGGGTGATTTCCCAGATCAACTAACTGATTTCTTCTAACATCTTGCGCCAGACTACAGAAAGTCACTGCGATATAGGGTTTATATAGCCGAGCTAGTGTGTTCTAACTGGCATGAAATTTATCCCAGAGGTAAGTGGAAGAAGTGATTTTTGATGGCAAACTGCTAAGTGTCTAAAGCTTTCAGCAATTTAGCCTGCGTAGAGAGCGCATGACCCAAACCCTACTCCTTGCTTAGATATTTAGATAAGTATGTGTGACAGTTATTAAGGCGATCGCTCCAATATTGCCATCTAGATCGGATGTTTTATAATGTTATGATATAAAGATATGTTTTTGCATAAGTTAATCACATCAGTTTTTAACCCAAAGTTAATCGTTTATTAGCTTTGCAAAAACTAGAATTGTAGTAGTGACAACTATGCCTCATCCATAGGTTTCAATGAGATGTCGCATTTTCGAAAATTAGGTGTAACGAAACCAATTATCTAAACAAGGTGTGAGGAGTAAAGGAAAAATGTCTAATCTATTATGGAAATCCTTAGTGGTTAGCCCAGCAGTTTTGGGAGCAACATTGTTAGTTTCGGCAACAGCAATGGCGGCCCCAAACCCAACCACACAAGTATCAGCAGCCAAACAACTAGGTGTAAGCGAAGTTGCCCAACAGCCAGAAATATTGGCTCAAACAACCATAGATCAAGTTAATCGCTACAGCAACGAAGGCAACCAAGGTAATTCTCAGTCTCAAGTAACATCGGTTTCTCAATTTTCCGATGTACAACCTACTGACTGGGCATTCCAAGCATTGCAGTCCTTGGTTGAGCGCTATGGTTGTATTGCAGGTTATCCGAATGCCACTTATCGTGGTAATCGTGCTTTGACCCGTTATGAATTTGCCGCTGGTTTAAATGCCTGTTTGGATCGGGTTAACGAATTGATTGCCACAGCAACAGCTGACTTGGTAACTAAACAAGATTTAGCCACCTTACAACGCTTGCAAGAAGAATTTTCCGCAGAATTGGCAACCCTACGCGGTCGCGTAGATTCTCTAGAAGCGCGGACTGCTGAATTGGAAGCGAATCAGTTCTCTACCACCACAAAACTAGTCGGTGAAGCCATTTTTGCTGTTACTGATGTGTTTGGGGGTAACACTGGCGATAACAACAATACTGTCTTCCAAGATCGGGTACGTTTAGACTTGCAAACCAGCTTCACCGGTAAAGACGTTTTACATACCCGTCTTGCAGCAGGTAATGCAACAGCCTTCACACAATTTGATAACGCTAATAATCCGATCGGTACTGCCGAAGGTACACAAACGTTTGAAATTGGTAGCAGTGGTAACAATGCTGTGAGGATAGACCGCTTGACTTATGAAGCTCCCGTAGGTCCAGCCCAAGTTTACCTGGCAGCTAGTGGCGGACGCCATAGCCATTATGCTGCTGTCAATAACCCTTACTTTTTTGACAACACTGACGGCGGTAACGGTGCTTTATCTACCTTTGCTACTGAAAGTCCCATCTATCGGATTGGTGGCGGTGCTGGTATAGCGCTCAATCTGCCCCTTGGTAAAAGTGGCGGTCTTTTAGGAAATAGCTCAATCACTGCGGGTTACTTGGCATCACAAGCTAACGATCCTGCTCTTAGTTCAGGTCTGACCAACGGCGACTATGCCGCTTTAGGACAGTTGAACTTTAGTGTTGGCGATCGCGTGGCTTTAGCTGCTACCTACGTCCACGGATATAGCGCTAGTGGTGCTTTATTCGACTCTGGTACAGACGGAAATACTGGAGGTTTTGATGTCGGTACTGGACAAGCTAACTTTTTAGGTAATGCAGCAGGTCTTCCAACAAACACAGCAACCCCAGCTAGCAGCAACTCCTACGGTGTGTCCGCTGCGTTTAGACCTAGCGACAAACTGTCCATTAGTGGATTCGTCTCTTACCATGACGTTACAGGTGTAGGTGCAGGTGATGATTATCAAGCTTGGAGCTACGGTTTAGGGGTAGCCTTACCTGATTTCGGTAAAAAAGGTAACGTTTTAGGTGTTTTTGCTGGTGCAGAACCCTATTCCTTTAACCGCCCAGGTTTTGGTGGCAACAATGATATACCCTACCACTTTGAAGGCTTCTACAAGTATCGTGTGTCGGATAACATCTCTGTAACTCCTGGTGTAATCTGGTTGACCTCTCCTGGTCAAAATAGCGATAACGATGATGCTATTATCGGTACGCTCAGAACTACTTTCACCTTCTAGAGTGTTGATTATCCACTGACAAATTTGAACTCTATTCTCCCCGCCATTAGGCGGGGTTTTTTGTTTTCGGTAATAATAATGGATAAACCCCAGTAGTTAACCGGAGTATAATAGAAAAGTTAGGAGTGAGAAGTTATGAGTTATAGCGGGTTTGATATGAATAGACCAGAGTAACACCCACTCTACAAATGACTTACGCCACGAGCAGCTTTTTCTGAGCGAGCTTTTTTAGTAGAAGTTGGCGGTATAAAACTACATATTGCGTAGTATCTTAACTCTACCAATTTGAGATTTTGAATTTTGGATTTGAGATTGAAGGAAAAAGCGTTCGACTGAGCGCTCACGCCTTACCCCTCCGGGGAAGCAAGCTACGCGTAGCGTTCCGTAGGAAAGTCTCAAATTTAAATTAAATGACTCGTAACTCCTAACTCCTAATTTCTACCCCTAACTTATTGCTGCTTGTGGAACTATCCTGTAAATCTGAATACGCAATTCTCGCCTTATTAGAGATGGCCGCTCATTACGAAAGTGGCGAACCGCTGCAAATTCGACAAATTGCAGCACAACAAAACATACCCGATCGCTATCTGGAACAGCTACTAGCAACCTTGAGGCGTGGCGGTATAGTTAAAAGTCAGCGTGGAGCAAAAGGTGGCTATCTGTTAACGCGAGAACCCCGAAAAATCATCCTTTTTGAGATTTTGGAATGTTTAGAAGGCTTAGAAGCGCGGGCTGGTGAAGAAAATGTTAATTCCAAAAGCATAGACAGTTCAGTTATAGAAGAAATTTGGCAAGAAGCAAGTCGCGCGGCAAATTCCGTCTTGCAAAAATATACGCTCCAGGATCTTTGTGAAAAACGAGATTCAAGGCGGCAATTAGATATCATGTACTACATTTAGTCAATAGTCATTTGTCATTTGTTGATGACTAATGACCAATAACAAATAATTAATAATTAAGGACTAATTTATGCGAATAGCTCGTAACATTACAGAACTGGTTGGTCGTACCCCTCTAGTGCAGTTGAACCGGATTCCGCAAACAGAAGGATGTGTTGCAGAAATTGTGGTGAAACTGGAAAGTATGAACCCATCGGCATCAGTCAAAGACCGGATTGGGGTAAGTATGATTAACGCTGCTGAAGAGGAGGGGCTAATTACTCCTGGGAAGACAGTATTGGTAGAACCCACCTCTGGAAACACCGGTATTGCCCTAGCAATGTCAGCAGCAGCAAAGGGTTATCGATTAATTTTGACAATGCCAGAGACGATGAGTGGAGAGCGTCGGGCAATGTTGCGAGCTTATGGAGCAGAACTGGAATTAACACCAGGAATGGAAGGCATGAGTGGCGCAATTCAACGAGCGCAGCAAATAGTAAATACTACACCAAATACCTATATGTTGCAGCAGTTTCGCAATCCAGCCAATGCAAAAGTGCATCGGGAAACTACAGCACTTGAAATCTGGGAAGATACCGATGGACAAGTCGATATCATTGTGGCAGGAGTGGGTACAGGTGGTACGATCACTGGTGTAGCAGAAGTGATTAAAGCACGCAAGCCTAATTCCAAGGCGATCGCAGTTGAACCAGCCAATAGCCCAGTTCTATCTGGGGGACGACCAGGCCCCCACAAAATCCAGGGAATTGGTGCTGGGTTTATTCCCCAAGTACTCAAGATAAAATTGATTGATGAAGTGATTACCGTCACCGATGAAGATGCGATCGCTTATAGTCGGCGTTTGGCAAAAGAAGAAGGGCTACTATCTGGCATTTCCAGTGGAGCAGCTTTATGTGCAGCAATTCGCGTCGCCCAACGTCAAGAAAATAAGGGACGTTTAATTGTGATCATTCAGCCCAGTTTTGGTGAGAGGTATTTGAGTACACCGTTGTTCCAAGACCTGGAGGCAAGGTTAGCCACTAGCGTCAGTTAACGATACATTGAATTAATGGTCAATTCTAAGCACGTTTCTAACCATTACGAAACTCTCAAAGTTAGTCCAAGTGCAAGCCTTGCGGAGATTAAGCAAGCTTATCGCCGCTTGGTTAAGTTGTTTCATCCTGACAGTAATCAGGAAACAGCCGATCGCGAGCAAATTATCCGCATCAATGCAGCTTATGAAGTTTTAGGCGACAACCAAAATCGCCGCAATTATGACCAAGAACTGCAAGATGACTCCCAAAAATTAAATAGCGATCGCCAACAGCGTACAGCATCAGCGCAAAATCATTACCAGACAAGACGAAAAACTGGACGGGATGTTGACGAGCAAGTTGAAGAATGGCTGTGTCAAGTTTACCAACCAGTCAATCGCTTGCTTTGTACGATTCTTTATTCTTTAGAAGAACAAATGGAGCAATTAGCTGCCGACCCCTTTGATGATGAGTTGTTAGATGAATTTCAGGAATACTTAAAAACCTGTCGAGATGACCTCAAGCATGCACAAACTACTTTTCGTTCCCTACCAAATCCCCCCAGTCTCGCAAGAACGGCGGCTCACCTCTACTACAGCCTTGACCAAGTAGCAGATGGACTTGATGAATTAGGTTATTTTCCTTTGAACTACGATGAGCGTTATTTACACACAGGTTATGAACTATTCCGTATAGCTTCGAGATTGCACTGTGAAGCACAAGCTTCTGTTACATAGTTATTGGGCATTCCTTCGGCTCCGCTCAGGGCAAGTGGGCATTGGGTATGGGTAAATTTCGGTGGATGACTAATGACTAAGAAATTAGTTTATGCTGGAAGCATAAAAAGATTAAGAAATTTTAAATTCTGCTCATAGTGTACTCATGCAATGTATTGTTAACCGCCGCGCCCAGTTTTCAGCAAGTCATCGTTATTGGTTGCCAGAACTGAGTGAAGCCGAAAATATTGATAAATTTGGTGCTGGTACTAAATTTCCGGGACACGGGCATAACTATGTCTTATTTATCTCCCTAGCCGGAGAATTGGATGAATATGGCATGGTGCTGAACTTGTCTGATGTGAAACACGTAATTAAACGGGAAGTTACCAGTCAATTGGACTTCTCTTATCTCAATGATGTGTGGGCAGAATTTCAACAAACTCTGCCTACCACTGAGAATATTGCACGGATTATCTGGCAACGGCTAGCACCTCATTTGCCTCTAGTCCGCGTGCAGTTATTTGAACATCCTGAACTTTGGGCAGATTATATGGGAAACGCAATGGAAGCCTACCTCACCATCAGTACTCACTTTAGCGCCGCGCATCGGCTAGCTCATCCTAAACTCAGTAACGAAGAAAACACTGAGATTTATGGTAAGTGCGCTCGTCCCAACGGTCACGGACACAATTATCATCTAGAAGTTACCGTGAAAGGGGAAATTGATCCACGGACTGGCATGATTGTTGATTTAGGTGCCCTGAATAAAGTGGTAGAAGATTATGTGGTAGAGCCATTCGATCACACCTTTTTAAACAAAGATATTCCCTACTTTGCCGAAGTTGTGCCGACTGCTGAAAATATCGCACTTTACATTAGTAATTTACTGCGATCGCCCATTCAGGAATTGGGAGCTAAACTTTACAAAGTAAAATTGATTGAAAGTCCCAATAATTCATGCGAAATCTACTGTACTGAATCTGAATCAAATTTAGTCAGCGCAGCCGCGAGTCAGCCAGTATTAGCAAACGTTTAGGTCATTAAAACTTTAGGCATAGGACATAGGGAACTCATATCATCCCAATGCCCAATGCCCAATGCCCAATGCCCAATGCCCAATGCCCAATGCCCAATGCCCACCTAAAAAAGTTTACTTACTAAGCAGTTAAAACCAGGTAGCAAAGGACTTGTCAATTCATCTTGACTAAATAGAGTAGCTGCTAACTTTAATACAGCCTGTTCGCGTCGATAAACCTCTACTTTCTTCTGTATAGAATCGCAAATCCAATATTCCTGAACCCCTTGCACCGAGTACAGCTTTAGCTTTGTTTCCTTGTCGCGTTTCTCGTTTTTTTCGCCGGGTAATAAAACCTCTACTACTAACTCCGGTGCGCCCGTGAGATGTCCAGCTTCATCTAGCAAGTGTTTTAACCGTTCATGACTTGCCCACACCACATCAGGGATCACATTGTCAGAATCTGAGAAAATAATTCCAGGTGCGATCGCAGCTTCACCTAAACCAGTTTCATCTGACCAAATCTTAAGAACTGTAGCAATATTGACGCAGCTCGTCTGATGATCCCAGTTAGGCGCTTTAGTCACAAATAGTTCTCCATCAATAATCTCATAGCGATTTCTGCGATCGCTAGCAAATAGCTCTAGATCGGCAGTCGTCCAACGCACTGGAGTTGTTTGCATAGAAACCCCCTAGCCTTTTCCTAAATCATATTTTAAAAATACCGACGACGTGCGGAATGTCGCAAATAGCGATAAATGCTCCACGCTAAAATTCCAAAAAAGAGATTTAGTAAAAAGCGACTAAATATAAACCACAAAATATAAGTGTCAAAAAACTTTGACGGACTCAAAGGACTAATTTTCCTGACTAAGAGAAACAGCCCAAAAATAGCATTTCCACCCAGCACGAGGGCAAATAGCACTAAACTCCTCTGCCAGTAACGGCGCTGGATTGTACGATCCCAAATCAGGGTAATTATAGGTTTACCTTGCACTTTTCGCAGTAATTGTTCCAGCCGCCAAAACATCCACAACAGAAACGGAAATAAACCATAGCTCAGGAAATGTAGGGGTAATGAGTAACCCCAAGCACTAGATAAGACATTCACTAAGGCATGACAGATTACAGAATTTAGCCAAGCCCTAAAAATAAACTTTTTGTCTCGATTTAAGCGATTTTTAGAAGAAATATAGATTCCTAATGCATATCCCCAAGGCGCAGAGAACATAGCATGGACTGGCGTGCCGATAGTACGTTCAAAAACTGATGCTGTACCGTGGAAAAAGTAAATCCAGTTCTCTTCAGCAGTGAATCCCAGGGAAACGGCGAGCGCGAAGAGGAAAACTGTAGAGTGAAGTAATCGATACTTGCGTTGCAGATAGTAGCTTGGGATAACAACCGCAGCCAACTTGCAGCCTTCTTCAATTGGGCCTATTTCCACAAGCTGCCGCAAGGCTGTACCAAGAAGCGATCGCTTAATCTGATGCCAGTCTACAAAAGAGTTCGCTACATTTTCAAAATCCCATTCGAGTCTAAGGGCTAAAAAACCAGAAATTGCCCCAACGATAAAGAACATCAGTAACTTTAACAGAGGTGGGGCAAATGGCATCCGACAGTAATAGTAGCCAAGCAGCAGTAAGGGTGGTATTGCTGCCCACAACAGTAGAGATAAATCAACCACTCACCTGAGCAATTACTGTACGGTGACGGTGGGTGTTGTTAGCGATCGTGGGAGTTTTGAAACCCGTCTCAACAATAGCCTGCTCAATGTCTAAAGCAAAATATTCATCTAAATACGGTTCAGTACTTTTGAGCAAAGTCAAAATATAGGCTGGCATTTTCTTGTAAACTTCAGATTTGGGATTCATATCCATGATTGCCAAGTAGCCACCCGGACGCAACACGCGCCGCATTTCAGCTAAAATCTGTCGGGTTGCTGATTGGGGTAATTCGTGGCACATCAGGAAAATGGATACTAAATCAAACGAGGCATCAGGTAGCCCGGTAGATTCAGCTTGGGCATGAAGCCAGTTAATTTTAGCTTGACGTTGCCCAGCGCGGTAATTGGCAACAGCTAAAAAGTAGGGAGATAAGTCTAAGCCTGTAATTTTGGCATGAGGATAAATTTCTTGTAGGGCAAAACTACTCAAGCCAACACTACACCCTACATCTAAGATGTCTTGCGGCTCATTGGGGATTTGACTTTTCAGGATATTGTGGTAACTTTGGCGGAGCATCGGATCGCCTTGCGCTTCTTCAGTGCTTTGCCAAATCTTAGCGTGGACAGCGTAAGCAGCAGGTTCTACCTCAAAAGCCGCTTGCCAACTGAGATTTCCGGTTTCGTAGGCATGGAATGAGGTGACGTAGTAATCGGGGTAGGAAAGCTGAGGATTTTGTACTTGAGCGAGATCGTCCTTCCAATCACGCGCTTTTAGTGTTTCGACTTCTTGCGTCCAAGGCACACCAATTCTCTCGGCACGTTTAATCATCATTTTTCTAGCTTGATGCTTGGCTAGATTAGCTAAAGGCTGAATTGCCAGTATGCCATTCACCAAGCGGGAAGCTAAACCAGGATTAGTGTTTACAGCAGCAGTCATAAATTAGTTTGCATTTAACAGCCTTTTCTACTTATGACATAATTGCTGGACGGCAGTCTAGAAATGAATTGAATTGTATAACGGCAGTCCGCCTCCTTTGGCTTGCCCCATGCAACAAATATTATAGAAAGTTGACATTTGCAGAGCAGCAAACTTCTGAGAAGTTTTAAATGATGCTGGTTTACATTTTATATTTATCAGAGAATTTTATTCAAGACTGGTAAAATTTTGATACTTAGCAACATTTGTCTCAACAAGAATGGCAAAAAACTGAGTGCAATTTATAAAGAAAAGTACAGTAAGTTCGCTTATTGGAGTCAAATATGGCCAGAGCAAGAAGAAGAGCAAGTGGCTTTTTAAAAGATTTTCAAGAATTTGCCCTTAAAGGCAATGTAGTTGACTTGGCGATCGCTGTGATCGTTGGTGGTGCTTTTGGCAAGATTGTCACTTCCTTTGTTGAAGATGTAATCATGCCATTGATTAATCCCTTGGTTAGTTTTGCTGGCAAAGACTGGAGAACAATCGCCATTGGCCCGGGAATCAAGATTGGTCACTTTCTTGGCGCAATAGTTGACTTTGTAATCATTGCCTTAGTTTTATTTGTGGCAATTCGAGCCTTACAAAAATTCAAGAGACAAGAAGAAGTCGCCGATGAATCCTTACCAGATCCTAACCTTGTAGCTCAAGAAAGATTGACTGGCGCGTTGGATAGGCTGAACCAAAACTTGGAATCTCGGAATAATCAAGTTTTGTGAGTAGAGAGGGGAGATGAGAGAGAAATCAATTCAAAATTCAAAATTCAATAATTGTACCCTTACAGGGAAGCAAGCTACGCGCAGCATCTCGTAGAGAAGAAAAAGGCTGAGGGAGATGTAGGTTTAACTTCCCGTAGGGTGGGAGATGAGGAAGTGAGGGAGAAATATTCAATCCCCATACCCCATACTCCATACTCCATGCCCAATGCCCTACTTTGCAGTAGGCTTGAGAGCTAACAACACCTCTAATTCACTAGTGGATTTATCGGGGCTAATAGCAGTAAAACCAAGACCACGGATGGAATTTAGGATAGTGATAGTATCGGCGTTAGATGATACAAAACTATTGATCAGGGGCACAGTTTTAGTTTTATCCATATCTAGGTAGAAATAGCCGCCGTTGGGCTTTTGCAAAGAACCAGTCACGGCTTTGAAAGCGTCGCTAGTGTCGAGAGATGGATTTTTGCGATCGCTAACTGCATCAGCAATTGGGCCACCAAGAGCTACAAATACAGTATCTTGATCTAGCCAACCATGTGCTAACAAAGCTCCTTGTCGGGGAATTTGCCATTCAGTTACGTTTTTACCACCGATATTTCTATTGGCGACGTTGATTTGTTGCGTTTTGGCAAGGGTATCCAATTTTGTCAAGGTGGCTTCGGCAGTTTTGCGATCGCTAGTATCAAATACTAAAGCACCTCCAAAACCAACATTAGCTAATACTCCTTGATTTGATGGAATCGCACCAAAGGCAAATTCCCCATTCATCCAGCCAAAAATATCCTTATCTAGGTCTAGATTGGCGAATTTCAGTTGTCCTCGCGCTTGTTCTAGAGCTTGCTTCATTTCTGGATAATCTTTTGACTGCTCTACCAGCACTTCCCAACCACGGCTGATGCCATTTCCGCTAATCAGAGCAAAGGTATCGGCAGGAAATTGCCCGACTATATTCCCAGGACTTGATTGATATTGAAATTTATTTAATTGCGGATCTAAATTAGCGATCGCTTTTACCCGCACTCCCGCATCATCAACACCAACACCTGCTACCACAGATTTTATCTGCTTCAATTGCGTCAGGGTTTGTGGCGGTAACTGCTTTGCCTGCGGATTCCCAGCGGTTAATTGCTGTATCATCTCGGCATAGTTTGGTACATAAATTTGGGCGAGGCTGTTTTTAACATCCACTCCTTTAAGAATGCTGCTAGCACCTTCTTTACTGGCAAAAGAAGACTGTCCCTTAAACGTATCAATTGCTTTTTCAACAGCTTGCTTTTCGGGGGCTAATACTAACTGACTATCATTTAAAACTACGCTATACGTCGGCTTGCCATTTTGTGTAGTTTCGACAATTTTTTGACCTTGATAGTCAGATTCCTGTAATTTCACCCCTTTTTGTGACTTCAATTTGTTAGCAAAATTCAAGGCGCTGAGTTTGTCCTTGATTCCCACCACTATCAGGATATTTGATTCCTGCTGTAAATTTGTTGGTACATTAGGTGCCCCAGAGGGCACGTTTAACTGTGCCGGTTTGACGGGATTTGGTGGCAGTACAGCAATCAGCACACTACCAGCCCAAGGTTTTATGTCTTTTTCATAAGAAACGTTACTGTCACTGAAAATTTGCTTATTGAAATCTTCCAGACCTTTTGCCACTAACTTTTGTGCTTCTGGAGTGCCAAACTGCTGTAATTTTGCCCAGGCTTCAGAGTCAGTAGTAATATAAGTTGCCATCAGTGCTGTTGAAGGTACTACTTTAGCACTACCTAAAGCGTCTGATGTACCTCCTGGTGAGCCTTTAAAGTACGTGTAAGCCGCTATACTTCCTACTACAACGACGGCAGCACCAACAGCAGGAATGAGAAATTTTGATTTACTTTCAGGCATTTTGTTATCCTCTTTTGCTCAGATTGTCACCGAGATTTATACAAGTGTCACTGTAGAGTTTTCGGATTTATAATAATTTCCGCTAATCCATCGCTAGACTAACCCATGACAAAAGGATTCAGCAGCACGCTCATTGACAAGCTGCACATCTACCTCCTATTTGCAGAAAATTATTGCTTTTGACATCCATTATTAATCGGATATTAATCATAAAGATTCTCAGTTAAACGTGATGTCTCAATCAGCAAACACCCAACTTAAAAGTGATTTTTTACTACAAATGGGTTTTTGCAAATTAAATACATAGCAATCCTATCTGATTTGTAAAAATTGCAAGGGTAAGATTCCCGACAACTCTTATGAAGTTGAGAATCTCATTGTTTACGAATGATTTCAGATTGCCATAGCACTTAGATTTCCTAGTTCATCTATACAGCAAACAAGCTAGCGATGTCTGCGACGGGCTACGCCTACGCCGATTTGTTAAAGAGGTTAAGAGGATTTAGGAAGCGCAACGTCAATCTACAAGCGTTCTCTCTGAGCGACTTTTACGGGCACTCGCCAATATTGGGAGTTTTTACGGAGACAGAAATTGGTTATTGTACTCTTACACAACTGGTATCCTGCATTTAGTTTCAACTCCAGTTGGTATTTACTGATAAAATTAGTAATCCTACAAATTAGCGGTCTAAAATTACTCTCAAAAATACTTCAACTAGATGAGGAGCGAATCTGCAAATGATATGCTGTTCATTTTAAACAAAATAGCGTGTTCAGCAGCAAGCTATCCTAAAGTTATAAAAATAATTAGGAGTATTTGTACTTAATGAGAATCTATCGAGGTGCAAGAGACTCTTGACTCAATACCAAAAAAGTGCAGAACATCAGCAAAAGTAAATGCGGCAGGGATATGGAAAAAATCCCAGGATCGGTAGCCGATCTTGGAAGTTCGGGTGAGATTAATTTCAATCTCCCAATCCCAAAGGTGAGAAGTCACCTCCATAATGCCCTATTCATTTGGGAAATACATCAGATACCGCTATTTTACTTAACTACATCCAACCAAGCCAGACTTTTCAGGATTACAAGGTCAGTAAGCATCAATGTCGCAGTCTTATTTTGATACAGATAATAACGGACACAAACCTTTTGAGTTACCGGGAGCAAGACCACACTACAACCCCGATCGCCCCGGACAGGTAGAGCATATTTTTCTCGATCTCAGCTTGGATATTCCCAAGCAAAGTTATCAGGGCAGTTGTAGCATTCGCCTCTTGCCAATCCGTAATGGTATTGATCGTTTGACTTTGGATGCTGTCAACCTAAATATCGAGTCTGTGCAGGTGGACAAAGTGCCACAAAATTTTGACTATGACGGGGAACAGCTTTCTATTCAACTTTCTCAGGCAACCCAGATTGGTCAACGCTTGCTGATTGCGATCGCCTACTCGGTGACAAAACCGCAACGCGGTATTTATTTTATTCAACCGGATAAGCACTACCCAAACAAGCCTACTCAAGTTTGGACTCAAGGTGAAGACGAAGACTCTCGCTTTTGGTTCCCCTGCTTTGACTATCCAGGACAACTATCTACTTCGGAAATTCGCGTCCGTGTTCCCAACCCTCTCGTGGCGATTTCCAACGGCGAATTAATTGACACTACAGAAGATGGTGATTACAAAGTCTATCATTGGTTACAGCAACAAGTTCATCCAACCTACTTGATGACTTTAGCAGTAGGTGATTTTGCTGAAATTCGAGATGAGTGGAACGGTAAAGCTGTCACCTACTATGTAGAAAAGGGACGGGAGGAAGATGCTAAACGCAGCATGGAAAAAACTCCCCGAATGATCGGATTTTTGAGCCAAAAGTATGGTTATCCATATCCTTTTCCGAAATACGCTCAAGTTTGCGTCGATGACTTCATTTTTGGCGGTATGGAAAATACCTCCACAACACTGTTAACAGACAGATGTTTGCTGGATGAACGCGCCGCCTTAGATAACCGCAACACTGAAAGTTTAGTCGTCCACGAACTCGCACACCAGTGGTTTGGCGATCTGGTGGTGATTAAGCATTGGTCTCATGCTTGGATTAAAGAAGGGATGGCTTCTTACTCTGAGGTGATGTGGACAGAACAGGAATATAGTCTAGAAGAAGCAGCTTACTATCGTTTATTGGAAGCTCGTCGTTATTTAAGTGAAGATAGCAGCCGTTATCGCCGTCCAATGGTAACGCACGTTTACCGAGAAGCTATTGAACTTTACGATCGCCACATCTACGAAAAAGGATCTTGTGTCTATCACATGATTCGGGCCCAATTGGGAGATGAGTTGTTTTGGCAGGCAATTCAAACATTTGTCCAAGATAATGCCCACAAAACCGTAGAAACAGTAGACTTACTCAGGGCGATTGAAAAGGCAACCGGACGTAATCTTTTATTTCTGTTTGACCAATACGTTTATCGTGGTGGCCATCCCGATTTTAAAGTAGCTTACTCTTGGGATGGAGATGCTAATTTAGCAAAAATTACAGTCACTCAAACCCAAGCTGATGAAGGAAAAAATGGCAGTAAGGATTTGTTTGATTTAAAAATACCTATTGGTTTTGGCTATACCCAACAGGAAGAAGTCAGGAGTAACGGAAAACTCAGCACTTCATTCTCAGCACTCAAAACTTTCACCGTCCAGGTGAATGAACGCGAACAAAGCTTCTACTTTCCCCTAGAAAATAAACCCCAATTTATTAGCTTTGATGTTGGAAATAATTACCTAAAAACAGTAGCTTTGGAATATCCAATCGCGGAGTTAAAAGCACAGTTAGAGTTCGATCCCGACCCGATTTCGCGTAGTTATGCAGCAGCAGCGTTGGCGAAAAAAGGTGGGTTAGAAGCGATCGTTGCACTGTCTGCATCGCTAAAAAATGACCCATTGTGGGGTGTGCGTGTGGAAGTGGCAAAACAATTAGCCCAAATCAATTTAGATCAAGCCTTTGATGGCTTAATTCCTGGGTTAAAAGATAAAAATGCTTATGTGCGACGAGCTGTAGTGGAAGCACTTACTCAATTCAAAACTGCTGAAAGCTATAAAGTTGTGAGAGGGTTAGTGCAAAAGGGCGATCCCAGTTATTACGTGGAAGCAGCAGCTTCTCGTGTAATCGGGGCGATCGCCTCATCAAACTTGGAGGAAAAACCCAAGGAAGACAAGGTTTTAAAGCTGCTGAAAGGCGTTTTAGAAGAAAAAGCAGGCTGGAATGAAGTCGTGCGGAGTGGGGCGATCGCCGGTTTAGCTGAATTCAAAACCTCGGAAGCAGCTTTAAATCTGCTGCTAGAATACACCAAACTCGGTGTACCACAACCCCTACGTTTAGCCACAATTCGCGCTTTAGGAAAGATTTCTGTCGGTCAAAGTCCGGCTAATTTGGAACGGATTTTAGAAAAATTAACAGAACTAGCCAAAGAAAGCTTCTTTTTAACGCAAGTCTCGGTAGCCGCAGCATTAGGACAAATGGAAACACCTAAAGCAGTGGGAATTTTGCGATCGCTAGCTGAACAAACAGCTGATGGGCGTGTACGTCGCTCTGCTGAAGAAGAAATTTCCAAGGTGCAAAAGAACATTGGTTCAGAAAAAACCCTGCGTCAACTGCGTGAAGATTTCGACCAACTCAAACAACAAAATCAGGAATTGAGAAGCCGTTTAGAAAACTTGGAGGCTAAATCTAAATAGCACTACATGACAATTAAAAGCAGGTAATTGGTAATTGTGGCAAAGCTATTAACAATTACCAAGGTTTTAGTTGATACTGTAATTTTATTGTGGACACATAAAATATTTTATTTTCCACTTAAATCACAGGTATAAATAAACATAGTACCAAGATCCCCGACTTCTAACAGAAGTCGGGGATCTTTATGTTGTAAGCAGTTACTGAGTTTCAATTTGCATATATAGATACATCTTTATATTTATATAAATTAAAGTTAAGAAAAGATAAAATCATCTAAAAGTTGGATAAGTAGTTGTAGTTTTATAAAGTATAATTAAGAAAAAGATAAACAAATCTAGGCAGTAACAGATGCTAAAATCGCGTCGAACACTATCCCCAAAGGGTAGAGTTCTAGTTGTTTTAGATAGAAGACTACCGCTATCCTGAACTTGCAACTAACTTGTGGGTTAGGAGAAAAACAATCATTGTAAATTTTTCAGTTGAAGAGGCAAAAAAAGGCGTGGGTCAGTATCAACCTGCTCAACTAAAACTCTATAATCCAGATGCGATCGCTCGCTACTATAGTTACCGTCCTTGGCTAGCCTGGGGGCGAGTGCTGAGAATTATCTCCTCCTTTGCAGGATTTATATTCGGTCTGAAGTGGGACGAGTGGCAAGATAAAGTTGAGCAGAACAAGGGTAAACGAGCTATCCAGTTGCGAGAACTGCTCACCCGCCTCGGCCCGACTTTTATTAAAGTTGGTCAAGCCCTCTCCACCAGGCCTGACCTGATACGCAAAGATTTCTTAGAAGAACTAATCAAGTTACAAGACCAGTTACCTCCTTTCGATAATGCGATCGCTTACCAGATTATCGAAAGTGAACTAGGCCGTCCAATTCACGAAAGTTTTAGCGAACTGTCACCTAACCCAATAGCTGCTGCTAGCTTGGGTCAAGTTTACCGGGGTCGTCTGGTTAGCGGCGAAGAAGTCGCAGTGAAGGTGCAACGCCCCAACTTACACCCGGTGATTACACGCGACCTATATCTGATGCGTTGGGCAGCCGGTTGGCTAGCTCCTTGGTTGCCTTTAAATCTCGGTCACGACCTAACTTTAATTGTGGATGAGTTTGGCACAAAGTTATTTGAAGAAATTGACTATATTAATGAAGGCCGCAACGCCGAAAAATTTGCTAGCAACTTCCACAATGACCCACAAGTAAAAGTTCCAGGTATTTACTGGCGTTACACCAATACCCACGTTTTAACCCTGGAATGGATTGATGGCTTCAAGCTGACGGATACTCAACGCATCCGCGAAGCAGGTGTAGACCCAGAAGCGATTATCCAAATTGGCGTTACATCAGGATTGCAACAGCTTTTAGAATATGGCTTCTTCCATGCTGACCCTCATCCTGGCAATTTATTTGCTTTACCCGATGGTCGTATGGCTTATATTGACTTCGGTATGATGGATCAGTTGGAAGAAAGCACCAAAGAAACGCTGGTCGATGCACTAGTACATTTGGTGAATAAAGACTATACCGACTTAGCCGAAGACTTTGTAAAATTAGGGTTTCTGACTCCAGATACGAATATTTGCCCGATAGTGCCAGCACTAGAAGCGGTGTTAGGAAACGCTATTGGCAAAAATGTCAAAGATTTTAACTTCAAAACTATTACCGATGAATTTTCGGAACTGATGTACGAATATCCTTTCCGAGTTCCGGCAAAGTTTGCTTTGATTATTCGTTCTCTAGTTACCCAAGAAGGTATTGCCCTTAGCCTTAACCCCGATTTCAAAATTGTGGAAGTGGGTTATCCGTATATAGCGCGGCGGTTGCTGACAGGAGAATCGCCAGAATTAAGACGACGATTATTGAATGTGTTGTTCAAAGATGGTAAATTTCAGTGGCAGCGGTTAGAGAATTTGATTGCGATCGCTCGTACCGATAACAACTTTGATGTATTGCCCACAGCTCAGATGGGGTTCCAATACTTAATGTCGGAAGAAGGCAAGTTTCTAAGGCGACAGTTGGTGCTTGCTCTCACCGAAGATGACCGATTGCATACCGAAGATGTCCAACGCCTGTGGAACCTGGTTAAAGATGACTTAAAACCGGATCGTTTATTAAATGTAGCGATCGGGATTTTAACAGAATTATCCAGAGAAGGAGCAGCCGCTATCCTGCCAAAAGCGACATTACTTGGGTCTTTTGCTGAGAACCAGTCAACAAATAAAAAGTAAAAAATCTTTAATATAAATTAGGAGTTTTCATGTATTATTTTCCTGAGCAACCGCCTTACTTTCTTTTAATTGTTGGCTTTTTGATAGCATTAACATCTGGTTTGGCATTATCTGGCACTTTGAAAGTAATTGTGCAGAACTGGTCAAATGAACGAGCAGAAAATACTCAGCCACGTTCCTCGCTGAAACAATTACTTGTACCATTTATCGGCATAACAGGCGGTACTTGTTTATTTATGTCTTCAGGTTTAGAGATATTTGGCTTTCCCTCATCCTTGGCTTTAGGAGTTGGTCTACCAATTAGTCTGTTTACTTGTTTGCTAGTTTGGTTGCAGTTGGGAAGTATGATGACCTTTATAGAACGCGAAGGTATGCAATCTTTAGATTTAGATTCTTTTTCTTAGAAAAGAGTAGGAAATTAATAATTTAAAATTAAAGAGAGTTTCAGACTCTCTTTAATGTTTATTGAGCAATTCTATGCTTGAAGTTGCGATACTTTAGCTTAATATTGTTTATTCTTTGCTGAATAAAGCTACTAGTGGACTTTTGCAGAAGTGTTAGCTTGCTTGGGCGCTTAAAGCTTTGAGGACGTTTTTCAGGTGATTTTAAATAGCGATAATATAAGAAAACATCGCGGTAAGCAATATCAACATCTTCACCCCCACAAAGCCTCGTAAAAGCTGAAGAAGATACACTCATATAGTGTAAGTATGTCAATTTTTGCCCTTGATCGTAAAGAATATTATCTACAACATCAAATTTAGAAGTCCAATGGCAACCAGTTGCTTTACCGTGATAAGCGTAATTGTAGTAAGAAATTCCACTACGTAAAACTAAATAATTGAGAACTGTTTGATCGGAATCTGCCCATGCCAGTGCATCAGCTTCACCTGCTTCTAAGTTTGCTAGTAAATTTGCTAACTTAGCATCGTCAAAAACACCTTTTTTAGAAGCAAACCAACCAGAACAAAAAATTTGATTCCTAATATCTTCTATAGGAAAAATCTCTGCTAGCTTATCTTCTGTCCAGTTAAAAATATAATTTAAATCGGATCTATATTGAAAGTCATTTGTAATCCAATCATATTCATCCAACTTTTGATATACATCATCGAGTGATTTCATCAACAAGGTATCTCCATCAAAGAAGATATACTTGTCAAATGGGCCATCTAGACAGCAAAGTTTTCGATGTCTTTCTATGCGATAATTATCTGGCAAACCATATTCTCGCCATAGCTTTAACGCTCTTGGGTGGGCTTTCCAGATCCGAGAGCCAAAGTCCTCCCAGTAGGCTATGGAATCATAATTTTCAAATAAAGTAACATTATCTCTAGATGCAATTTCTGCTTTTACTTTCTCTAGCTGGTCATTATATGGAATTACACAAACAGGAATTTCTCTACCAGCATTAGCTTCTATGCTGTTGAGCAAAGCAACTAGTTGGTCATAGACAACATCATTCGCTAAGGTGTAAATACCATCAATCATTGGGATACTCCTAATATTAAGTACGCGCAGAAACAAAGGGAAATAAACGGCGAGTCAGTTTGGGAATGAAGGCAAATTTACCCTCATGAAGATAGCGATAGTGTTCCCACAATTGCCAATAGGGACTACCAGTTTTCATCCGCGTACCAGCCCAGTGGAGATATTTTAGTCGTTGTCCTCGGTCGTAGAGGGCGTAATCTTGCTGTTGAAAATTTTGCGAACCTGCCCAACTACCAGGCCCTCCCCCAGGAATTTTGACGAGATTTCCACGTTTAGAAATTAGTTTGAGAACAAGATAATTTAAAATTGGTTGGTCTGTAACTCCTTCAGAAAAATCGAAATATTCGCGATGTGCTGCACACTCGCGTAAAGCTTCATCCATTTGTTGTTCGGTAATAATTCCTTTTCTCGAAGCCCAAAAACCGCTGTTGAAAACATCTTGAAGTTGGGCATCGGAAAAAATGTGCTGTTCTTTCACAAATTGGGAAAAAATATTTCGCAGCTTTTCATTAGCATGATGGTAATCACAGCAGAAGAAATCGACTTCTGAAAGTTTGTCTAAATTGTCAGCAATTTTTTCAAAAACGACAATATCCGTATCAATATAAATAAATTCATCTAAAGGCCCAAACCATGCCACCAATTTACGCATTTTGTTGGGTAAGGCGAGGAAATCTCGGTCAAAAATTTCTCCAATGCGTTTGGTAAATGTTTCAATAAGTTCTAAATCTGGGAAAATTTGGACGTTGTGTAAGGTAGCAAGCTGTTCTGCTACCTTGTGATAATTGTCATTAAAAGGTATGAGATAAATGGTAACTTCTGGGTCATAGTAACGAATGCTATTGAGTAAAGCAATAGCATTATCGATAACGCGGTCATTGGCAACTATATAAATGCCCCTACTCATAAATTATCCTTGGTTAATTAACTTAAGTTTTTGCAAAGCTCTGGTAAGTAAATTTGGCACTGGAGCGTCATTATAATTTTTAGGAGGATTGGTAAATACTGGACGCTTTTCTGGTTCGTGTAAGTAACGATAATGGAGAAATAAATCTCGATAGGGAAACTGAATATTTTCTCCGGCACAGACTGCTTGATTGATATTAGGAGGAATCCCAATGTAATGGAGATAAGTTAGTTGATTACCGCGATCGTAAAGAATATGTTCTCGTTCCTCGAAGTGTTTAGAGCTAGCAGAACATCCTGTTTTTTGATTATCTGGCAGTTGGCGAGCAAAGTTATAAATAGAAAGATTAGACCTCATTACCATATAGTTGATTAATGGTTGTTCGCCAGCACCACCATACAAAATTTCTGACTCACCATTTTGTAAATGTGATATTAGCCAATCTCTTTTTTCTGAGTCAAATAGCCCTTTTTTTGCGCCATAAAAGCCTGAGCAAAATATTTCGGAATCAATGCGTTTTTGCTCAAAAACTTTTAATAATTTAGGAGAATTAACATTATATATTTTACTAACGTCTGTAAATTGGAAATCGTAGACAACAAAATCATAATTATCTAGCTTTTCAAACACTCCTGCGAGTGAGTTCATTACCAAGGTGTCTGCATCTAAATAGATAAACTTCTCGAATGGGCCATCAAAAGCGCAAAAACGACGGTGAGCGCCATAAAGACGAGATTTACTCCGATTCAATCGTTCTGGCGCTGCTGCCAACATAAATTGATCCCAGCGGTTGATTGATTCTTGGTCATCGTAAAGAAATACATTCGGGCGTTTAGCTATTTCGTCAGCAATCCGTTGTGTGCGATCGTCGAAAGGATAGATACAAACAGGAGTTTCTGGGCCTAAGATAACATCAATACTGTTGAGCAAAGCCACCAGTTGATCGAAAACATAATCATTGCCAAGGGTACAAATACCATTCATAATTTATGAGTGTTTCTCAACAAAGTTTGATAACCAGTTAAGCAGGTTTAATTTGTGTAAAATGATTTGACGTGCTTCTGCGATCGCATCTTTGGCAGCATACCAAGCATCAGGTGTAGCTGTCACTTCTTGGATGTACGCAATGCCTTTTTCATCTAAACTGGGCAACCGCAAAAAACTACCCGGTGGCAATAATTTATCAGCAGCCGGGCCACCATAGTAAATTGGTAAACACCAAGCAAGTAAACTATCCCAAAGTTTCTCACTCACATACCAATTATTATCAGCATAGTTTTCAATTGCCAAATTGTAATAATATGGTGCCATGCCATACCATTTGTTACCTAGTTCTCCCGAACTGTTTGCCCATTCTGGTAAGTTACGCCCATACAAATCAAACTTCATGCCACTAGATTGTAAAGATTGTAAAAAATCTAAACGCTGGCGATGGTTGGCTGTGCGGCTAATTCCCGAAGTAATCCAACTACATGGGGCAACTTTTGGGGGCGGTGGCATTTCATTTAAATCTTGAAATGAATTTGAGTGATACCAAATAGCAGGCATATAGTCAGGAATGGGAGCAAAATCATCGGGGCCAGAAACGTAGCCGCAATACTTCTGGGCTTCTTGATAATTATGATTAGTTATTTTTACAACCTCATCTAAAGGCGGTTCTCTAAGCAAATAAATAATCCGCTCTTTGTTGACACCACGCAGTAGAGATTCAACATTTACTACTGGTTTTTGCTGCTGTTTGCGAAAATTATCTAACCAAGATTTTTGCGGCGATGGTTGAGGAAAATCAAATTGGTATAGCAACATAAAATCTGGCTTTTGCGCCATTTTCAACATTTGCATATTCTTCCAAACACCAAAGTAGTGCGGAGTTTGTTGCCATAACCAATCTTTGTTTTTAGCCAGACCTGAATAGCTGCTAATCATGCCAACAGTTTTAATAGTCATAAATCGTATTTATTCGGTTATTTTTGTACCGTTACCCTAAAATTGGTGGACGTTGATCTTCTTCTACGTAGCTTAATATTTTGGTAATTCTATTCTCCCAAGAAAATTGCTGGGCAAAATCTATACTAGCTGCATAACCCTCTATTTTTCTCGGATAAGTTTCTAAAGTATGTTGAATAGATTGGGCAAGTTTATGCGGGTTATCTGGTGTACACCAACTGGCAATCAAAGGTGATGCTTTGAATTCCATTAAAGGTGGAATCTCAGTTGCAACTATAGGAGTGCCAGCAGCCATATACTGAAAAAACTTAACTGGATTCGTGAAATCTGCTGATTTTCCAGCGCAGTGAGGATGAACCAAAATATCAGCTGCTTGAAACAAGCTGACTAATCGTTCTCGTGGAAGTATCCAGCCTAAGAATTTAACGTTTTCGACATTTTTATCTCTGGCTATTTGTTGATATGCTTGTACTTGTGCTTCTGTTCCTCCTGTGATGATAAACTGAATTTCTGGCAATTCTTTAGCAGAATCAATTAAGAGATCGACTCCTTTGAAAGGATACAAAGCGCCGGAATAGACAACTAAATGCTTCCGTCCATTTATAAGCAATTCTTGCCGCCAATTTTCGGCTTCTTCGGGCTGTCTGATTGAAAATGATTGATTGAATCCGTTATGTAGCCAAACTACTTTTTCCGGTGGCATTCCGTTTTCTATTAGACTTTGCCGGATGGGTTCTGACTGAGTTATGGCTATTTTAAAATAGGGACTGTGGATGATATCTTGTTCAAATTTTCGATCTTGAAAGTAGTGACGTTCATAGATTGTAGGAACTTTATTTTTGACTGCGGCTTTCACAAAGTTCCAATCTCGCGTGTGGACAACTTTAGTATGAGGTAGGATATGAACTGGTAAATAATATTTGGTTACTACTGTACTGGAATTGGTAAATTTACCACCGATTCGATCGATAGGCCAAGGCATTGGCAATGCTGCAACTTTGAGCTTTTCTTGCACATCGTAAAATTCGATAAATTCTCTTCCAGGTTTTTTGGGTTGATAAGGATAAATTAATGATAGAAGATTAACAGAATAATTTTTTTTATCTTGATAAATTAAAACTGATGAGTAGCCTAAGTTAGCTGCGGCGTTGGCACAAAGAACATCATGAATTTCGTGTGCTGTATCCGGCTTTAATGATAGCTCTCCTGTGTAAAAAATATATTGATTTTTCTTTGAAGAATTTATCATTTTTTTTGGGGATGATAGGTTTTTAAAGATTGTGGTATAAGTATTTTTGTTCCTGACATTAACTAAAATTAAATTTTATTTTCAAAAATTTTTAATATATCTAATAGGTAAATAGCAGATTGATAAGATTCTGCAATTAATAGATTTTGTTTTTGGGGTTCGGATTCTAATTTATCGACTAGCAAGTGCAGAGAGCTAATCAGAGGATAGAGACGCGTGCGAAACTCATCTGAGATATGACTAAAGTTTTGATACTGGTTATGTTCATCTTGATTTTGGTCTATATCTGACGATAACTGCCAGTTAATTTTCAGGTTAACTACATCGCTGAAGAGATCGATGGCATTGAGAACTCTTAAGGCTGAGTTGTATGATTGGTCAATTAATTCCTGGCGTTCTTGAGAATTGTCTACTAGATCGTCAACTAATAGTCCCAGGAAACCAATCATTGAATTAAGCCTTGTACGCAGTTCGTGAGAAATGCGGTTAAAGCTAGGATTAGTTTTGGTGGAAACTTCAGTCTGATCGGCAAATTGCATTGAGTAGAGGCGTGAGTAGTAACCACCTTTTTGTAAAAGTGCTTCATGGGTTCCCACTTCTACCACCTGTCCTTGATCTAAAACGGCAATTTGATCGGCTTTTTGGACTGTGGAAAGGCGGTGAGCAATTACCAGGGTTGTGCGATCGCGACTGAGATCGTCGAGTGCAGCTTGTACTAAGCGTTCGGAAACGGTATCTAAAGCGCTGGTGGCTTCATCTAAAATCAAAATTTCTGGATTTTGCAGCAGGGCACGAGCGATCGCTAATCTTTGCCTTTGTCCACCAGATAACATGACGCCGCGATCGCCAATTTGGCTGTCTAATCCTTGAGGTAATTTATCAATAAATTCATAAGCATTTGCTCGTTTGGCTGCTGAGATAATTTCATCTTCTGTAGCTTCAGGTCTTCCATAAGCAATGTTATTTCGCACCGAGTCATTAAAGAGAAATGTATCTTGACTGACAATTCCCATGTGTGTTCTGAGAGATTTGATATCAAAATCACGCAGGTCGGTGCCATCGATAGAGATACTGCCAGATGTCGGATCGTAAAATCTGGGTAAGAGGTCAGCCAAGGTGGATTTACCAGCACCAGAACCACCTACCAAAGCGAGAGTTGTAGCACGGGGTAAAAATAAACTTACATCTTTCAGTACTAATTTTTCATGACTAGGGTAGGCAAAGGTAAGTGAATTGAAACGTATTCCTTCTTTTAATTCTGTGTATATAATATTACCGTTTTTCATAAACGGCTTGCGATCGCGACTTAAAAAATCACTCACTATTTCTACGCTAGTAGCACTATTGGCAAAGCTACTACGAAGACTATTTAACTGAGAGACCAAAGGCAGCAGTCGCAGTAATACTAATAAATATGTTAGTAGTACCGTTGAAATGAAAGAAACCTGGTTGGCAAAAAAAGTTTTACTCAAGAATACAATCAGAAGTAAAGCTACTACTCCCATTACCTCACTTATCGGCCCGATCGCTTGTGAGTTTACCTGAGATTGAAAATCTGCTTTTTCGCGATCGCGGATTAATTTGGTAATCTTTTGATATTCTCTGTCTTCATTAGCGGTTGACTTTACCAAACGAATTCCATTCAATGTTTCTAAAACACTGATGGAATAAGATGTAGACATTTCTGATAGTTGTTGACCAAATTTTTTCGCTCTACTAATTGTGTATTGATTGATTAATGTTATAAAACCCAATAAAATTGTTGCTGCGATTGTTAGCTGCCAAGAAATTGCTAATAATAAACCAACGAAAACTAAAATTGTAATTATTAAAATAATTAAATTGATAATACTCCCGATAGCGCTAGACGTGCGGGCAGTTTCCGAACCAAGGCGATTAATAATATCGCCTACTTTCGTTTTTGAATAATAGTCTATATCAATATCTAGCAATAACTCTAAGCTAGCTTCGCGAATATCCGCATTTAATTTCCGAGTGAAAACACTCGATGTTAAAATACTAAAATAACTAGATAAGTTTTTTAATAAAATTATAAATATAATTGTTCCAGCCATTCCCAAATTCCGATAATTTTCGGGAAGATTATCAAATGGGAACATCACAGCTTTCAGAATCGGAGGAAAACCAGTTAAATCTACTGGTTGTCCAACAATTCTCAAAATTACTGGCACAATCAAAGTCACACCGACACCATTAAATAAAGCACCAGAAAATCCCAACAGCATTGTTAGGACAATTAAACCTGGATAGGGTTTGGCGAATCTTAGTATTAGTTTTCTGGTAGACATTGGGTATTTTTATGCCAATTTAACTTAATTATTAATATTATTCACAACTGAGCAATTACTGACTTGAGCGTAGAAGCCATAGCCTCTATGCTATAGTGTTCGACACATCTTTCTCTTGCCTTGATACCTTTCTGGCTTGCTGACTCTAAATTCTGAAAAATCAATTGAATTTGTTCAGCAATTTGCTCAGGACAACCAGGCTCGACTAAATAACCAGTATCACCTAAAAGTTGGGGAATATCTCCAACGCGTGTTGATAATACAGGTTTAGCCATTGCCATCCCATCTGTCAACTTCAAGGGAAATTGAGCGCGAGTTTCTGGAGTATCTCGCTGGGGAACAACTACAATGTGAGCAGCTGCTACCAAGTCAGGCATAACGTCAGCTGGATACTTAGGTAATTTGATAATCCAACGTCCCCACTTTTGTTGAAGTTGTTTATCATAATCATCATAAGGACTACCACCTACAATTACTAGTCTCAAGTCTGGTTGATTAAGTTTATCGAGCGCGATGAGAACATCTTCTAAACCTTTATAAGGTCTTGGCGCACCGGGAAACATTAAAATCCGATATTCAGATAAACCATAACGATTCCTACTGGACTCAGCATCATATTTAGCGGGATCGAATAAGGAAACATCTTTGCCATTCGGAACAAATGTACCACCAAAACGCTGCTGCAAGAATTTAGTATGCACTGTCACAGCATCAGCGTGACTTACCAAACCTTCCATCCATTTGACATATAAAGTATGATGAGGATTTTTGAGTGCGCCCTGTGGTTTCAATAAGTCCCTAGCTAATTCTTTGGGTGTAGGATGATAATGCCAGTTATCACCGCCATGCCAGCTGAGTTCCCAATCATCTATGTCTAAAATTAATGGCTTTCTAGTGAATATTTTCCTTAATAGTCCAACTCCAAAACTTGCTATTTGGGGTTTGATAGCATAAATTATATCGCCATTTATTTTTGGTAAAAATTTTTGAATTTCTCCAAAAAACTCTGGAAAGTCTTTGCCTGGTAAGTTATAAACGTTGAATTCGGATGGTAAATTTAAATAGAAGTTCTTTCCAAATAAAAAACCCATAATTTCAACTTCATATCCTAACTGATTGAGAGCTTTTGCTATCAAGTATGCACGCAAAATCGCTGCACTTGATAAATCTGAAACCAACAAGGATATTTTAGAAAATTTTCTCACTATTTTTATACTTATTTTTATTTAATTTTCCCAGGATTTGTCAGCTGTTGCTAAATCTGCAAATATTAATTTAATTTGTTTTGTCGGAGTCGGAGCAACTAAAGAAATTAGTTGTCAATCCATCAAGATACAAAATTTTTCTGAGGAATTTTTAAGATTTCATGGTAAAGTGCCAACATCTCTGAAGCAACAGTATCCATTGTACGTACTGGTTGGATACCTTGACGTAATTTAGCTAGTAAATCGGCGTCTTTGGCTAAAGTTGCGATCGCTTCTGCCCATGCTTGGACATCTTTGGCTGGAACCAACCAACCATCAATGCCGTGACGGACTAACTCCGCAATCCCTCCTAAATTTGAACCAAGTACGGGAATGCCCATAGCTTGCGCTTCTAAAGCAACTATGGGCCCAGTTTCTAACCACTGCGACGGTATTGCTAGTATATCGAAACCGGCTAATGCGTCTGGTACTGCTTCGCGTGAAAGTGGTTCAGCAATCCGAATCCGGCGATCGCGAGCAGCGATCGCCATAACTTTTTCCCGATTGGCAGCACCGTATTTTCCCGGATGAGTAGCATGAAGAATTAACTCTACAGGTAGATCGTTTGGTAGACTATGTACCGCTTCTACTAAAACTTGTACCCCTTTAGTTTCTTGCCAGCGGCCTAAAAAGCCGATTTTTAATGTAGAGTTTTGTAGTTTGTTTGGTGTTACTTCACGTTTGAAAGTGTTAGCAACACCTTGTCGAGAGACAGTAAGTTTTTCGGGAGGAACATTGTTTGCAACAAAAGCATTGTATTGCCAATTACTCGTTACAACAATGCGATCGGCTAGTTTTGCTAGTTGCATCAAATTGCGTCTATGTTGAGACACTAGGGTAGGAATACCAAGAGTTTTACCAAGTAGACGCAGCTTGAAATTTTTAGAGGTAAGTAATTTTGTTTCTGCTGCGATGCCAACATCCAAGGGAACTTGACTAAAAGCTTTGAGCATCCAAGGCGATACTTGTTTTGCTACTCCCAAACACTGACTACAATTAACAGAATCAATCAACCCATTGCAAGGTTCTTCACCCCAGCGCATCATCGTACCACGCAGACATATAGGCTCAGGTATGTGGACGGTGACTACAGTAGCCATCCCTAACTGGCGGGCGAGAGCCAGATGATGTAAACCGCAGTCAAATCGCCATGAATGTTGATGGTATACATCGGCTCGATTGTTTTCTAGCCAATTAGCAAAATTTTTAAAGCCGCCGTGGGGTAGCTGTTTGTGTACCTGTATCTTGCTGGGGTTGGGAAAAACAGGATAACGATAAACTGAGATGCCATTGTATTCGTAGGCATCTTCTTCTGTACCTTGTTTAGGAGCAGCAACAATACTTTCTAGTCCATGTACTTGTAAGCCATGCAGTAGTGAATCTAAGTATACTTCAGCACCGGCCGATGTCTCTGGAAAATACCAGCTAGTTGTATGGATTAGCTTCATTTATGAACCTGCAAAGAAAAAATTGGAAAGCTCATCTTTTTTTACCATGATTAATTGCTATATCTGTCGTTATTAACATCTATCTTTTATAAATAACCCAAAGTTAATCTATAAGATTCCGTATTATCCGTATTAATAGTTAGTATGTACAAATAAAAAATTTTCGATGACTGATTTGGTATTTTTGAGTAAAAAAGACAATTTAGGACAAAAAGAACAGAATAAATCTAACTTAGCTTTTACACTTCTTCCCAGAGAAATTTTACTGATATACCCAAATCATAATTTATAGTTACTTATCATATTTTTAAGTATTATTACGGTTGTGTACTATCATAGTATTTATGGACTTTCTCAACTTTTTCTCACTGAGATATTTAAGATTGCTGATAAATTCCAAAGTACTTACTTGAAAGGGAGATATTAATGCAAGTAATCAGGCTTGAGGCACTCTCAGATAATTACATATTTTTGCTAGTAGATCGCCAGCAACAAATTGCTGCGGTTGTCGATCCAGCAGAGGCTGAACCAGTACTAAAGCAACTTGCACAGTTAAAAGTTGAGTTGGTAGCGATTTTCAACACACACCACCACAATGACCATGTAGGTGGCAATCAGCAATTAATAGAACACTTCCCGCAACTAACAGTCTACGGTGGCGTCGAAGATCGCGGGCGAATTCCCGGACAGCAGGTGTTTTTGGAACAAGGCGATCGCGTCCAGTTTGCAGATCGCATAGCTGAAGTTATTTTTGTTCCCGGACATACCCGCGCTCACATCGCTTACTACTTTCCCCCCGAAAAAGCTGGTGAGACAGGCGATTTATTTTGCGGCGATACCTTATTTTCTGGCGGTTGCGGTCGCTTATTTGAAGGAACACCAACTCAAATGGTTGATTCTTTAAGCAAACTGCGCTCTTTACCAGATAATACACGTATCTGGTGTGCCCACGAATACACTTTAGGAAATCTGCAATTTGCCCTTACTGTGGATGGAGACAATGCCGACTTACAAAAACGCTTCAATGAAGTGAAAACTTATCGTAGTCGAGGAGAAGCTACAATACCCTCGCTGCTGGGAATGGAGAAGCGAACCAATCCCTTTTTACGTTGGGATCAGCCATCATTACAATCAACCGTTAAAGGTAGTGATGGAGTGCAAACCTTTGCGCGGATACGGGAAATGAAAAATAACTTTTAGATATTGGGCATTAGGCATTGATTATTCTCCCCTGCTCCCTTGGTCACTGAGCGTAGCCGAAGTGCTGCTCCCCTGCTCCCCCATTCCTCCAACTTTCTAGCGCTAATAGTTGCGATCGCACCCTTCCTTTCGCTAGGATCTGTAAGCTTTAGGGTATGGGCAAAGCTACTTGGGACAATATACTCATTTCAGTAGTTCTAAGTTCTGAAAAAACACTAGTTATTCAGGACTCTTTACTCAGCACTAGCTCAACGCCCTGCGACAGCTAACAGCACTGGCTCAACGCCCCGCTACAGCTAACAGCACTGTTTTAGTGAGCTATGCTGCTCAAACCCACCCAAATTAATCATAATTTTACCGGAAAAACGAAAAACGATGGCGAAACGCGTGCAGTTAGTTTTAAATCAGGATATCAGCAAGCTGGGAAAATCTGGCGACTTAGTGGAAGTAGCTCCTGGCTACGCTCGTAACTATCTGATTCCCCAGAAATTGGCAACCAATGCCACTCCTGGTATTCTCAAGCAAGTAGAACGCCGTCGCGAGCAAGAGCGTCAACGGCAATTAGAACTCAGACAACAAGCTCTTGAGCAAAAAGAATCTTTAGAAAAAGTTGGCAGCTTGACAATTGCCAAGCCAGTTGGTGAAAACGAAGCAATTTTCGGTACTATCACCACCCAAGATGTTGTAGATGCAATTAAGGCAGCCACCGGTCAAGAAATCGATCGGCGTGGAATTACTATCCCCGATATTAACCACCTTGGTACTTATCAAGCCGAAATTAAGCTGCATTCAGAAGTAGCGGCGCAAGTTGATATTCAAGTAGTCGCTAGCTAACTCAGGAGAGCGACAAAGGGACGCAAAGATGTAGGGTAGGGATGAGGATCGAGGAGCTAACTCCTGTACAGACGCGATTAATCGCGTCTCTAATCCTACACAGACGCGATTAATCGTGTCTCTAGCAAAATCTCAAAACTAAAATCGTTTATGGCTGAAGAATTGAGTTTTCAAGGCGATAGTAGCGATGCCTACGGCGGCAAGCTACGCCTCCCACCACAAAATATTGAGGCGGAAGAAGCGATTTTGGGGGGTATTTTGCTAGATCCAGAAGCGATTAGTCGAGTTAGCGATCGCCTTCTTCCTGAAGCTTTTTACATTAGCGCTCACAAAGATATTTATCAAGCCGCTGTGAGGCTCCACACCCAAGGTAAACCCACAGACTTACTCTCAGTCACAAGTTGGCTAACTGACCATGAAATGCTTGCCCGCATTGGTGGTAGAAATAAATTAGCAACTCTGGTAGACCGTACAGTGTCAGCCGTTAACATCGACGCCTTAGCAGGGTTAGTGATGGAAAAATACCTGCGGCGACAGTTAATTAAAGCTGGCAATGAAATTGTACATCTTGGTTACGAAACAGAAACCGAGTTACCACAGGTTTTAGATCAAGCAGAACAGAAAGTTTTCGGCGTTACTCAAGAGCGCCCCCAATCGGGTTTAGTTCACATTTCTGATACTCTAATTAATAATTTCCAGGATATTGAAGATAGAAATCAGGGCATCGCCTTACCTGGAATTCCCTGCGGATTTTACGATTTAGATGCCATGACTAGCGGCTTTCAGCGTTCTGATTTGATTATTGTTGCTGGCAGGCCATCAATGGGGAAAACAGCATTTTGCTTAAACCTTGCTCATAATATCGCCGCTTCTTATAAATTACCAGTTGCTGTTTTCAGCTTGGAAATGTCCAAAGAGCAACTGACGCAACGTTTATTAGCTAGTGAAGCGCAAATTGAAAGTAGTTATTTGCGAACTGGGCGTCTGAGTCAAACGCAGTGGGAACCTTTAAGCCGTGCTATTGGTATCCTTTCCGAGATGCCAATTTATATTGATGACACGCCGAATATTACAGTTACACAAATGCGTAGTCAGTCAAGAAGACTGCAAGCTGAAATTGGAACTGAATTAGGATTAATCGTAATAGATTACCTGCAATTGATGGAAGGAGCAGGTGATAATCGCGTACAAGAATTATCAAAAATTACGCGTCAACTCAAAGGTTTAGCGCGGGAATTATCTGTACCAGTAATTGCTTTATCTCAGTTGAGTCGCGGGGTAGAAGCGCGTACTAACAAACGTCCGATGTTGTCAGATTTGAGAGAATCAGGTTGTTTGGCAGGTGATACTTTGGTAACATTAGCTCCAGGCGGAGTGCAAGTACCAATTAAGGAATTAGCAGGTAAATCTGGTTTTGCAGTTTGGGCATTGAACGAAGCTACAATGCAGGTAGAAAAAGCAATTGTTAGCAATGCTTTTTCCACTGGTGTAAAGCCTCTGTTTACTTTAACAACTCGATTGGGGCGAAAAATCCGTGCTACAGGTAATCACAAGTTTTTAACAATTAATGGCTGGAAAAGACTTGATGAATTAACTCCTAAACAACATCTATGTTTACCAAGACATCTCCCTAGTTATGGTAAACAAAGCATGACTTATGCGGAAGTTGCATTATTAGGACATTTAATTGGCGACGGTTGTACATTGCCATGTCATGCCATACAGTACACTACCAGAGAGATAGATTTAGCTCAGAATGTTGCTTTCTTGGCAACAGAAGTTTTTGGAGATTCAATTGTTCCTAGAATTTCACCTGAACGTAGGTGGTATCAAGTTTACTTATCCGCAGCACAGAATCTAACTCATCGTGTAAAAAATCCAATAGCCAAATGGCTAGACTCTCTCGGTGTTTTTGGTTTAAAGTCTTATGAAAAATTTGTACCTCAAGAATTGTTCTCGCAACCGCAAGAGTTAATAGCGTGCTTTCTAAGACACCTTTGGAGTACAGATGGTTGTATCAACTTAATTGCAGGAAAAAAGCCAAGACCTATTGCATTTTATGCAAGCAGTAGCGAGAGACTAGCTTTTGATGTACAGACACTTTTATTAAGGCTTGGTATTAATGCAACACTAAGGAAAGTTCCTCAAGTTGGCAAAGGTAGAAACCAATATCATGTAACAATCACTGGCAAGCCTGACCTTGAGTTATTCATTCAAAACGTTGGAGCAGTAGGAGAATATAAGCTAAGTTCATTGGAAAAAATTGCTGAACACCTTGAAAAGTGTATTCATAACACTAACAGAGATATAATTCCCAAAGATGTTTGGAAAACACAGGTTGTACCTGCAATGCAATCTGTTGGCTTGACCACACGGCTATTACATTCCTCCATTGGAACATCCTATTGTGGCTCTACCCTTTATAAAGTAAATTTAAGTCGAGAAAGAGCTTTAAAAGTCGGCAACGTTGTTCAATCATATAAACTGATCGCTCTTGCCAAAAGTGATGTTTATTGGGACGAGATACTTTCAATTGAATATAGTGGTGAGGAAGAAGTCTTTGATTTGACTGTTCCAGGTTTGCATAATTTTATTGCAAACAATATCATCGTCCACAACTCAATAGAACAAGATGCCGATTTAGTAATCATGTTGTACCGCGATGAATATTACTCTCCCGATACTCCCGATCGCGGCATTGCAGAAGTAATTATAGCTAAACATCGCAACGGGCCTACAGGTACTGCGAAACTTTTGTTTAATCCACAATTTACAAAGTTTCAAAATTTGAAAATTTAGTCAGACCAAATAATTATTTGAGCAATGAATGAGCCTGATTTACTCATTAATGATGTCTTTTTGCCAAATAGCCATTCTCTATTTAATAGTCTTGTATCCATAATTAACTGGGATGAGCGTATACAGGCACGAAAAACAGCTAGCTTTGGTTCACCATATAACTACTCATACTGGAAGCATGGAATTCTCAAGCAACCAGAAACATTCGGGCGTATCAGTCTGACTTTTAGGTTGTTGGTATAGTTGCGGCAGTCCGATTAAAGTTACAGATACTTTTTCTCATCTTTTCTAACTATACTTCTGTCCCATCTGTAGTCTGAAATACCTAATTTATCTGATAGGGTATTGGGCATTCAGAACAGAGAGAATAGAAACTTATGTTAATAACTCCTCCTTGTTTCCAGTACCCAATCCCTAGTCCCCAGTCCCTATTTAACTCCCAACAATTCCACTTCAAAAATTAGAGTGGCATTGGGTGGAATCACGCCACCAGCACCACGAGCGCCGTAGCCTAACTCAGATGGGATGATTAACTTACGAAGACCGCCTACTTTCATAGTGCTAAGTCCTTCATCCCAACCTTTGATTACCTGTCCAGCACCGATTTTAAAGCTGAAGGGCTGTCCGCGATCGCGTGAACTATCAAACTGAGTACCATCTTCTAGAGTACCAACATAGTGAACTTCAACCGTTTGTCCAGGTTTAGGAGTCGCACCAGTCCCCTCTTTTAACTCCACATACTTTAATCCAGAGGGAGTGGTTACGGCATTAGCATCAGACATAGTATTACTCGCAATTAAGATATTGTTTTCAGTTACAGTTGTGGAGGCTGGCGGCGTTTGGGTTAACTCGGCAGCAATGGCAGTATTCTGTTTACTGCTTACTTGCCCTACAACCAAAAGCACAACACACACCAGCATGAAGGCCACGCTGAGGAAAATTGGTTTCAAAATCAGTTCTCCTTACTTAGGTATCCTGGCAAAAAGATTACCAACAGGACACATTTAGTTTAAATCACAAAGGACATTCTAACGCCAAAGCTTATTTTCTAAATCGCGCAATTGCCGCTCTAAACGGTCAATTCTACCCCTCAGCTCGTCCACTTCTGACTGGCGAGCCACCCCCAAATCCTGCATCATATTTCGCATTTGCCGTTGCATTTGCACATCGAAGTTTCCCTGCTCCGACTTTAACTGCTGGGCAATATCATCTATTACTGCCTTGGCTTGCTCAGGATTGAGCTTACCGTCTTTAACTAAATCATCGCTGACTTGCCGCAGTTTTTCTGCGACTATAGACGTTGTGCCAAGACCCACCATCATTAGCTGTTGCAACCAGTTGTTATTGTCCATATTCCCTTCCTTTTATCTTATTAACCAGCCGACCCTTGCTCCTGAGTTTAGGCAATCAAGCTTCTTAAAGCGTAGTTATTCTAGCCTACAGCTCTATTTTGGCAAATTGGCAAGCACAAGGATAAGGATCAAAGGGCGTGATTATACAACTCCTCAAGTTTAAGGTTGCCCAAATTTATCTATTTTGCGATGTCACAGGCAATTCCCTATAAATTACAAAGCTCACACTCACCCCTTCCGGTGAATGTGAGTATTTCATGGGAAGATTTTATCTAGAAGCAGGCACAAATTTAGACAACAGCGATCGCTAAATATCCCAGATTTATCGTTAAAGGGGAAGTTAAATTTGTGTACGCCATTTCTGAAAAGCGATCTCGTAATCCTCTGATTTACTCTGATAAACACTCCACCAATGAAAAAATAATCCTAACCCCCATCCTAATATTGGGAAAATAGCCCAAAAATAACTAGGACTAGTGATTAAATTTAAAAGAATGAGGAATAAATTCACCGCTAGAAAAGAAACAAAGTGTGTCCAAAAGGCTCTGCGTCGGAAAGTATTAAATGTGTGTCGTAAACGTTCCTCTTCTTGTTGAGCCAACCACTTTTGTTCTGTTGTTTCCAAAATGTTAGAAGAAATACCTAACTCAGATGCCATTTCTAAAAGCTGTTCTCGTGAAAATTCACCTTTGTCTTTACGAGTGAGTGCTTTTTGCAGGATTTGTTCTACATCTTCGGAATCGTAAGTCATTTTAATTACCTTATAAGTTTGTGTGTAAATGCGCCTTTGATTTCACGAAATTATCGATCGGCTTCGTTCAATTCAATTAGCAAATGCATCCACATTTTGCACCCAATACTTAGTGATATTCACAACGCTATTATTTTCTCACAATTGATTTAGGGCTACTGTATTTGTCAATACCTCTATAATTGCTTTGTGAGAGCGATCGCTATTACGGCATTAAGCCCAAGATTGTCATTATGGAGTAAAGGAGGCTGCTAGCTCAAATCCAGGCAAAGATCCAAATATTGCTGCCTCAATCGAGTCAACATCGCTGAAATCACTCTTTTGAATTTCCAAAAATATTAAATTTAATGGAAGATTTAAGATATCAGCAGAGGTGTACGCTACCTAGTAGTCTGTCAAGTTTGATTTGATCGGTTCGTAGTTTGTGCTTTAGCGCTAACTACAAACAATCCGTACCCCTCAATTATTTCTTGGCAGACTACAAGTGGGAATGCGTCAATAGAGGACTCAATCAATGGGATATGTAATTGCTACTGCCAATATGAAAGGTGGCGTTGGTAAAACCACCCTCACCGTCAACTTAGCTACCTGTTTAGCTAAAAATCATGGCAAGCGGGTGCTGGTTCTTGATTTAGACAGCCAAATTAGTGCCACACTCAGTTTGATGTCGCCTTTAGATTTTGCCAAGCTTCGTAAACAAAGTAAGACATTTAGGTATCTGATAGACGAAGTTATCAATCCAGACCCCCAAGCAAAATTTAAAATTCAGGATATCATTCAATCCCAGGTTTGTAATCTTCCCGGACTAGATTTATTGCCGGGAGACATCGATTTATATGATGAATTTGTTGTTTCAGAAATGCTGCATCAGCAAGCAACTGCTTTGGGCGAACAGGACTTTGAAACGATTTGGAATCGCTTTGAAAGGGTCTTAATTAATAATATCTTAAAACCAGTACGTCAAGAATATGATTTTATTCTTCTCGATTGCGCCCCTGGCTATAATCTATTGACTCGTAGCGCTTTAGCCGCCAGTGATTTCTACATACTTCCTGCGAAACCAGAACCATTATCTGTAGTAGGTATTCAACTGCTAGAAAGACGGATTGCCCAATTAAAAGATAGTCACGGACATGAAACCAAGATAGATATAAAAATGTTGGGAATTGTATTTAGCATGTCCAGCGCTAACCTGCTCACTGGCAGATACTATAAACAAGTAATGCACCGCGTTGTAGAAGATTTCGGTGTCGAAAAAATTTGTAAGGTACAAATACCAGTTGATGTCAACGTTGCTAAGGCTGTTGATAGTTTTATACCTGCTGTTTTAAATGCTCCCCAATCAGCAGGTTCAAAAGCTTTCTTTCAGTTAACTCAAGAATTGTTGCAAAAACTATAGCTCTAGTTAATCATTGATGAACAACATGATTTTCGATTTATTCAATTAGAGATATAAATGTAAAGACGTAGTATTCCTACGTCTTTACAAGGGTTTCAGGCAATGAATAATTGATTTTTGGAGATATCTATGTCTATTAAGTAGGTCACAAATCTGAACATTTCAATTTTTATAAAGGTCTGAAGAAATAAAATTTATACTTACTCGGTGAGAAACAAGCTATATGAAATAAATCTCAAATCCCCAATTTAAAATTCTCTATTCAAGAAAACTCTTTAGGCATGAGGTCAATTTAAAATCTCAAATCCCCAATTCAGTAACAAATAAGTTATCCTTTTTTAAAGTTCAGCAGTTATACGGAAGCTATAATTGGTGAGATTCAGCTATTGAGTGAAAAGGTCAGTAAATTTCACTAAGAAACAATGGTTAGTAACGATTCTGCACGGGCGGACAACAATCAGCACTTGCTAATGCGCCTACCACGGACTCTGAGTTATCTCGAAACCTGGGGCTTCGGGTTAACTGGTCATGTTGGATGGATTGGTACTGCCCCTATCATTCATGCAGCGTTAGGGCCGAAAGCTATCTTAGTTTGGTTTTTTGGCACGATTATTTCATTTTTGCTTAACTTGCAGGTACAAAGTCTAGGTAGGCATTGGTCAGATGTTGCCGGAGGAACACCAAACTATACCACAAGGCTATTAAAGAAGTTTCCTGGCTTAGGCCGTTACGTAGCATTAGGATACTTTTTTAGCTGGGCAGCAGCACCTGCACTGTATGCGATTATTCTCACCAACCTAATTAAAGTCAATTTTGAAACATTAGGTATTTCTTGTCCAGAAACTTTATTAAAAATTTTATTTACAGCGATTCCTTTTATTTTAGCGTTCAGTGGCACCCGTGCTTTGGCGCTTCTACATTTATTTTTTGTATTACCAGCAATTTTATTACTGTTATTATTTTGTGTTCAAGGCATATTATGGTTAGCTTTCTCATCTGCTAATTTTAATTTTCTCGCAAATAGCACACATAGCCTGAGCTTTCAAGAATGGGCAAAATGGTTTTTTCTAGCTAGCTATTCAATTTATGCTTGTGAAACTACTTCTTCTTTTATTGCTGATAGCCGCCACCCATATAAAACTTTAAAGTTTTTAACCCTAGCTGCTTGGTTAATTCCTCCAGTATTTCTAGGTGGTTCTTGGGTATTAATGTGTTCTACTCCAAATTCAACAATAGGTGAGGATGCGTTTTTAAATCTAGTAGAAGCTTCTAAACCTTTTTGGGGTGAATCTGCCCCTTTTCTAGTAACACTTTTAATTACTATATCTTGCCTTCTAAGTTCTGCTACAGCAGTTTCTAATTCTCCTCGGATATTATATCAGCTTGCCTTAGACAGACAGCTTTCTCCTATATTTGCATTAGTTTCCCGTCAAGGTGTCCTTGTTCCTGCTATTTTAGTTACCTTTCTGCTCAGTTTGCTTTGTCTAAATTTGGGAAATATATCTCAACTTGTCACAGTAGCAGGCACCTGTTATCTCATGTCTATTATGGGTCTACATTTAGGATTATGGATGTGTCGTGGCAAACCACACGTGTTATGGCCTTGGTGGTCACTTGGTTTTTTCTTGGTAGAAGCGGTAGTTCTAATAGTTGGAGGTTTAGCTTGGAACTGGAGAGATTTCTTAGCGGGATTATTATTACCTATTATTTTGATGATCGGAGATTTAGTGCTACGTCGCTTAAGATTTGCACCATTAGATCCAAATTGGTGGGCACAGCGTTACGATACTAAGTCTAGTAGAAATAATCCAGATTTTGTAGTATTACAAGTGATTATTTTAGTATCATTAATTTGTATTACTGCCACAATTAGTTGGGTTATTCGCGATTTTTTAGATAGACTTTCTAATCATCCTCAAAATTCTTTTTTAGCGATTTTATTAGTGACGCTTTCTTTTACAGGGGTTGCGATCGCTTGCTGGACAACTTTGCCACAAATTATTGCTATTGATGAAGCACGCAAACAGGCAAGAAACCTATTTATTACTACTCTAGATACTGTTCCAGATACTGTTTTAGTATTAGATGAAGAAGGAAAAATTTCTCAGACAAATGCCGCTGCTGAAGAATTATTTCAAACAAGTATTCAGCAGTTACTTGGGCAAAACTTGAATCAAATTCTAATATGCTATCGCGGCAAACCGGAGCAATGGTCTATTAGAAGTGAGCAAAGCTTGAAAATTAACCAAGGTTTGCGAATTGTTGAATCGACGATTTCCCAGCCATTTAATTCTCTGCTACGTGAGTATATTGTTATTGTCCGTGACATCACTAAGCGGAAGCTAGCAGAAGAAGAATTAGTCCAGTATCGTTATCAACTTGAGCAGTTGGTGCTAGAACGCACTATTGAACTGATTAGAGTTAATCAACAACTTCAACAAGACATTGTTAAACGTCAAGAAGCACAAGACCAATTACTGCACAATAGTCTTCATGATGGGCTAACTGGATTACCTAATCAACGATTATTTATGGAGCGTGTGCAGCAGGCAATAGAACAGTCTAAACAGCAAAATAATTATTTATTTGCCGTACTATTCTTAGACCTAGATCGCTTTAAAGTTGTTAATGACAGCCTTGGACATTTACTAGGAAATCAACTTTTGATTTCAATTTCTCATCGGCTCAAGTCAGTTCTGCGAGGCAGAGATATAGTAGCACGTTTTGGTGGAGATGAGTTCACAATTTTAATTGAGGAAATTGAGGATATCAACACCGCAATACAGGTGGCCGAGCGAATTAAAAAGGTGCTAGCTTTACCATTTCAATTAAATGAGCATCGGGTGTTTACTAATGTTAGTATTGGCATTGCTTTAAGTAGAGCAGATTATGAACAAGCAGCGCAGATTTTACGCGATGCTGATGTCGCAATGTATTGTGCCAAATCACTTGGTAAGGCACGTTATGAGGTTTTTGATCCAAAGATGCACAAGGGTGCAGCTTTGCTCTTAGAGTTAGAAACTGCTCTGCGAAATGCGCTGCTCAAGCAAGAAGAATTTCGCCTGGATTACCAGCCAATTGTTTCACTAACAACTGGCAAAATTATTGGATTTGAGGCACTGATACGTTGGTATCATCCAGAACGAGGACTTATTTCCCCTCAAGATTTTATTCCTTTGGCTGAGGAAACTGGAATGATTATTAGTATTGGTCAATGGGTGCTTTATGAAGCCTGTCACCAAATGCACAAATGGCATAAACAATTTCCTACCTCACAACCTCTGACGATTAGCGTAAATTTTTCTGGTAAACAAATTACGCAACCTGATGTGTTTAAACAGGTTAAACATATTTTGCAGCAAACTGGATTGAAGCCATGCTGTTTGAAATTGGAGATTACTGAAAGCTTGTTGATGGATAATTTTGAATTAGCTACCACTGTGCTTTCCCAGTTAACAGCGCTAAATGTTGAAATGCACATGGATGATTTTGGAACTGGCTATTCATCCTTGAGTTATTTACATCGCCTACCAATTAAAACCATTAAGATTGACCGCTCTTTTGTCACCAGTATAGGTAGTCGAGGAGAAAACTTAGAAATTATTCGAGCGATTGTGACATTAGCTCATAATTTAAATATGTCTGTAACAGCAGAAGGCATAGAAACTGTAGACCAATTAGCACAATTGAAGGCTTTACAATGTGATTATGGGCAAGGGTATTTTTTCTTACCACCTATGGAACAGGCAGAAGTAGAAATACTACTTGCTGCTAATTTGTGCGGAAAAAACTTTTTAAAAAGATAAAATCTTGGGAGCAAATTCTGTTTAGAGAAACACTTTGTCAAACTGGGCAATAAATTTCACTTGACAATCTATTCTTAGTGTAGCGCTGATTGCAGCTGGAAATTCTCTACATTATCGAGCAACCCTTCTTCTAACAAAAGTTCGTTAACAAAAGTATCAATTTTGTGCCGATCGATATTTTGCATGACTACAATGTGTACCCAATTTTCATAAATCGCTAACTGCCACTTTTTAATTAACCTTTGAGAAGGTTTTTGAAACACTACAGTATTAGAACATTTATTGAGCATACATGGATATTCTCTGATTTTAAGTTGTTGGAAAAGATATTGGGCATTATCTATACAAGTCTTTGCTTCTTTGGCTAATCCATCATAACCTCTTGTTTTCATTGCATACCAGAGAATCAGAGGGGTATGACCGTTTCTAGAACCGAGAATTGTTGTATCTGACGATCCAATATATTCAATTTCTGTTTCAACTTTTTCTACCCATTTTTTCTTGGTTAAAACTACACCGCAAGGCAAGGGTGAACCAATGAATTTAGCAGAAATAGCTATACTATCTATGGGTTTTTGAAAGTTAATTTGTGGAGCGCCATCTAAAAAGGGTAATATTAATCCTGAAAGGGCGGCATCACAATGGATGTAGTAATCTTTAATCTGATTGCGTTCTAAGATTTCGAGAACTTTGTCTAAGTTATCAATTGCGCCTTTGACAGTAGTCCCAATATTCAAATTGACGATCGCAGGATAATTACGATTTTCGCTAATCAGTTTTTCAAAATGTTCATAATTCATCTCTCCATTAATTTGTGAGTTAACAACATTATGTTGTATGCGGAATAGTTTTGCTGCTTTTAGTATCGAGTAATGAGAGTCTTGTGATGAGTAAAGAATGCCATCGGGATAGATTTCTCTTGCTAAGAAGATTCCATATAAATTACCTTCAGTTCCGCCAGCAGTAACATAACCCCAAAACTCATTTTCTGGAATTTTATAGAGTTGGGCAAAAAAAGATAATACTTCTTGCTCAAACTTACGAGAATGGAGACCAAAATCTGGTTCAATATATGGATCTCCAGCATTATTTAACAGAAAATTGAAAAATTTAGCGATCGCACTGTAATCACAACTTAAATTATATGGATAGCCTGCATGAAGCTGCGATCGCTGTTCTATTTGCAGCAGAAAATCAGCCAATTCCTTAGCGACTTTATTTGACATATCTTTGTATCTCTTAAAATTTTGATTGAGTTAATGGATGTTTTAAACTACATTCTACGTATTAATCCATACCTTTAGATTTTCTTAATAATCTATCGTTTTGGCTCTTTAATCGAAGATAATACAGTGAAAGTACTGATAAATATTCAGTAATAATACCCAAATTTTTTCTATAAAAGTATATTACACTTAGAACTTCTGCATAATACGAGATAACCATAATGCGTATTACGTAAAATATCTTTTCAGTCGTTGACTGCAACCTGATTTAATCACATATTTAACTTTGTGTCAGTTGCGTAATTTCTGGGAATGACTAGGCTATACAAGAGAAGTCCGCTTATGCGGACTTCATCAAGCTAAAAAGACATTTCCAGAAATTAAATATGCGTTATACAGAACCCTAATAGAGACTGAGCACTGCTCGTTTCTATATTCTTTTTCACTTTAAGGTTGATACAAATAAGCAGCACGGGAGCAGGCTTACCGTGACTTGTTGCCGAGCATCTCGACTTACTTCGACTACGCCCTTCTCTGCGAGAGGTTGCGCCCGAAGCGTAGCTATGCCGCAGGCTTTACGGCTACGCTCAGGACAATAAGCGATTAATCCACAAAGAACGTTAACGCAAAAATTAACGAGACTAAACAAAGCATCTAAACTAAACATCGGACAGTTTACTGAAACTGAATTTGTTGTTATTTTCAGCTTACTATCTATCCTTTTCCTTATCCCTAACTCAGGTTAATTAATTTCTTTAATTACGAGCTACTAATTAACAATTACGAATTATATTGAGGGGGATTACAAATTATCATTGAGAACATTCTGCTAAATTTTTCTTAGCGTAATTACAATCAAAATAAATTAAAGCTTCTCTACTAGAGGAAAATGTTGTAGTTGTGGTGTATGGGTCACTTTGTGGACTTGGTTCATATAGCCAAATTTTTAAATAGTAATAATTATTATCATCTGTAGACCATAATTCATAACGGTAATTACCTCCTGAACCCTCACTAGTTAAATAGTCAGCTAGTGCTGTATTTGATGTAGAGACAAAGCTCAATACAGTCAAAATAGGAACGACGGCTAGCTTTAGTATTTGGATTAATTTCATAAATGCACAAAAAACTTACTCCCTCTAGCTTCCTTTACAGAAGTAATTTTTGAAACCAGTAATTATCATGGATATTTTGTGAGGATATCGTAAGACGCGATAAATCGCGTCTCTACAAGCGTTATCGATACAGCACTTCCGGCTATTATGCAATACAGTTTTTCTCCTTGCCCTCTCCTATCAAAGCTTTCAGATTTGAGGATGTACCTCATAGCTGCCGTAAGTGCTGTATTTGTAGTAGCGATTCAAACCAGTCTTTTGGCATAAGGGGCAATTTCCGTTTAATTTAAACTATCCTCTTGCAGAGTGCGTTGTTCACTCTTAATATAAAAGTACGGTAATTTTACGTATCTACCGTATTTAAATCAGCCAAAAGACAATATCAAGTATCACATAATTCTTCCAAGATCAAGTCTTGTATCGCTTTTAGTCTAAACTCCAGTAACTGAGAAAGGCTTTTTGTTCAGGCGTTCATCTCACTACTTCTATTCGAGTAAGTGCGAGGTTTTTGACCAATTAAGGTACGAGAATTCTTGCTGCCTCGTCTAGTTTTCGGCTTTTTTCCTGAAATACTTAACAAAACTTTACCGAAATAAATGAAAAAGACTCTCAATAAGTCTGGTAGTATATCCTCAGAGTTATTGAGACTAATACTCATTAAGTGAGCCATGTATTTCAGCTATTTGCAAACGTTCTGAAAAGATAACGCTTTTGACTTGCGTGGCTGTTTAAACACTGGAGTCGATGCCTTGATGGGCAGAGAACGCTGGATTAACCAACCTCTCAGGGCGACTTTTCAGTAGAGCACACAACTATTTTTTATCAGGTGTCAATATGTCAAAAAAAATTGGTTTGTTTTACGGTACTCAAACTGGCAACACTGAATCTGATGCTGAAAAAATTCGGGATGAGTTTGGTGATGATATTGTGACATTACATCCCATTTATGAGGCGGATAGTAGCACTTTTGATGAGTATGACTTGCTGATTATTGGCTCTCCTACTTGGGATATTGGTCAGCTTCAGAGCGATTGGGAAGGCTTTTTCTCCGATCTAGATGAAATAGATTTTAGTGGTAAGCTGGTTGCCTATTTTGGTGATGGAGACCAATATGGCTATAGCGATAACTTCCAGGATGCAATAGGAATTCTGGAAGAAAAAATTTCCCAACGGGGTGGTAAAACTGTTGGTTACTGGCCAATTGAGGGGTATGAATTCGATCAATCTAGAGCTTTGAGAAATGGCAAGTTTGTCGGATTGGCACTTGATGAAGGTAGTCAATCTGATTTAACAGATGAGCGAATTAAAACTTGGGTTGCTCAGTTGAAGACAGAATTTGGTTTGTAGAGATTTAGGGCGTACAGTTAGCTGTACGCCTTCATTGGAACTGATAATTTAATTTAGAAGTTATAGGTATTTATGTCTGATTCATTTGATATTTTATGGTTAAGTGTCAGTCCTGTTTTGCAGCGTTTTGATAAACCATTACTTGAATACTTATCTGGGTATACAAGTGTCGCGCAGTGGGAATACCAGCAAACCAAAGATGAAGCGAGTTCCATAGATCAAGCTGTGGATTTGCTATATGAGTTTTTAGAATGGCGCGATCGCCCCGTGCATTTGGCAGGTCATGGGATGAGTGGTGCGATCGCCTTAACCTTTGCGCGGCGATTTCCGCAAAAAGTGCGATCGCTCACCCTGCTGGCTGTTGCAGCTCAACCTGCAAACAATTGGCAAGCTCACTATTACTTTCAACGACAACTTTTTAGCATCAGCCGTGAGCTAGTTTTGGCAAGCAGCGTTCGCAGTCTATTTGGAAATCAACCACCTCATACTACTAAAAAGTTAGTAGCTGCCTTAGATAAAGATTTAGAACAATCTCCCTCATCACACTCTTTATTTAAGTTGGTTTATTTACCCAAGGGTGGAGTTTCTATGCCAATGATGGTATGTGGTAGCAAGAGCGATCCAGTAGTCAACCCAACTGTATTACATGACTGGTTGAATTGGCTCAAGCCAGAAGATAAACTCTGGGAATGCCCAGAAGGATATCATTTTTTTCACTACTTCTATCCTCAACAGGTTGGCGAACAGATTTTGAGTTTTTGGCAACACCACCATCCGCATCTGCTGGAAGCATCTGCACTATCTTTTAGCACTTCTACAAATTAGTAACTTTGAAAGTGCGATGTCTAAGGACAAGCCTTACGGCTACGCACTTGTGAAAATTGGGGTGTAATGGGGTGCGATCGCCTTTGGTGTTGACGCTGCGATCGCTACTTAATAGAGAAGGAATGCGATCGACTAGACCACTGACTTAATAGTAGCCAGGGCTGGCTTGGTGCATGTGGTAAGTAGATTTTGAGTCGGTTACTACTTACACACCAGAAAATAATCATTTAAAATACTATTGCTGAATTAAGTTACATTATTCAACAAATCTGCTTTATCATTGTGTTGTGAGCTGATAAAAGTCATTCAACCTCTCGATAAGTCCTTACTACTTTACTTAAATCCTCGCCAGGGGAGACTAAAAAGATGAAAACCCTAAAACAGTAGAAGACATAATCACTCGTCGAATTGACAGTAGCGACCGTTAGATTATAACCGAAGTGTAAATTAAAGCCAATATTTTTATTATATAAGCAATAACCCTAAGTTTAACTTACTGACTTAAGGCAGAAGTTACGAAATTTTTTACTGCTTCTACTACTCTGATTTATGCAGTAATTTTGCTATTTCTTTAATCAAAATCCTGAGCAGCTTGGTTTTATTAGTCATCCCTGTATATTCGGCAAGAGTCCTCACTAGAGACAAGCGTATTGGTCACAGTCGATCAAACCCAATATTGAGTGCGTATTTTACCAATTAGATGCGGATAGCGCAGATGATTTTAGGGAAATATCGCTAACTCGGTTTCCGGGTCAAAAAAGTGAATTTTCTCAGGAGTTAGAGATAACCATAGTTGCTCACCTGGTTGTACAAATCGGTCTGGTGGGATTCGCACTTGTAGGTAATTGGCTGTAATAGCAGGTTGAGATCCTGGTTCAGCAATCTTAACAGCGAGAAAAGAATCGTTGCCGAGATTCTCTACCAAATCTACTTGCACTGGTAGATTTTTGGTAGCAGGCATACTCAAGTTAAAATGTTCTGGGCGAATACCTAAAATTAGAGTTTTCCCATCATATTTTTGTAAAGCTTTTCCCCAAACTTCTGGCAGGGTGAAACGCAACTGGGAATGAGTAATCAACTGCGGGGCATGAAATTCCACAGGAATAAAATTCATCGGTGGTGAACCAATGAATTCTGCTACAAAAAGATTAGCAGGACGGTTGTAAAGTTCTAAGGGAGAAGCGACTTGTTGAATTTTACCCTCAGACATAATCGCAATGCGATCGCCCATTGTCATCGCTTCTGTTTGATCGTGGGTAACGTAAATTGTCGTTGTCCCCAATTGGCGCTGCAATTTCACAATTTGAGCGCGGGTTTCCGCCCGGAGTTTAGCATCTAAGTTAGAAAGCGGCTCATCCATTAAAAACACTTGGGGGTCACGCGCGATCGCTCGTCCCAATGCAACCCGTTGTCTTTGTCCTCCAGATAACTGTTTGGGTAAGCGATTCAGCAATGTTTCGATTTGCAACAGTTGAGCAACACTACGCACCTGCTGATCCACCGCCCGTTCTTTGTCAGAAGTGTAGCGCAGTCCTTTAGGTAACTTTCTTGTCGCCCCCACAAAAATATTTTCCGCCCAGTTGAGGAATGGGGAATGCTGATTTTCCCTATTCCCCGATTGTCTGCGGCGTAAGCCAAAAGCGATGTTGTCATACACCGTCATGTGAGGATAGAGGGCGTAATTTTGAAACACCATTGCAATGTCGCGTTCCTTGGGTGGTAGGTCATTGATCAAGCGATCGCCTATCCAAATATTGCCTCCAGTCATCACTTCTAACCCGGCGATTAACCGTAGTAGAGTGCTTTTACCACAACCAGAAGGGCCTACCAACACCATAAACTCGCCATCTGCGATCGTCAGGTTAATCCGCCGCAAGACGTTGACACTTCCCGCACGCTCTTGCGCTGCATCAATTTTCTCCTCAGAGGTGAGGGGAGATTGGGTTTGTGAGTTAACAGTTTCGCCTTTACGCGAGGAAAAACTTTTATAAACGTTTTCTAAAATAACTTGGGACACAACTAATTATTGTCATTGGGGACTTGTACTGCCCTTCTCCTGTCGGAGACGCTGCGCGTAGCTTGCTTCCACGAAGTGGTACGACTACGCTCAGGAACCGCGTTTGCGTAGCGTCTCGTAGAGAAGCCATTGGCGCAGCCTCTCGTAGAGAAGTATTGGACATGGGGCATTGGATTTGGACTAATGACCAATGACAGTTTAGCGCCAATCATAATACACCTTCAGGGTAAATACGAAAAGTTAAAAAAACAGTTTGCATCCGCAAAAGCGAATTACCCTAAATTTTAGGGCTGTCAGGAGGTGTTGTGATGACTACCGATATACCTAAAAATCTTTCCCAAGACCCAAGTATTAATCCTGTCCATGACATTGTAGACGTACAAACCACAGATTGTTGCATTGTGGGTGGGGGGCCAGCAGGAGCAGTATTGGCGCTGTTGTTAGCGCGTCAAGGCATTTCTGTGATGCTGCTGGAAGCACACAAAGACTTCGATCGCGACTTTCGCGGCGATACGATTCATCCATCAGTGATGGAAATTATGGAGGAATTGGGACTTAGCGATCGCTTGCTAGAACTTCCCCATACCAAAATGCGCCAAATTAGTATTCAAACTCCTCAAGATACTGTCACATTCGCAGATTTTAGTCATCTGAAAACCCATTATCCCTACATTACAATGCTTCCCCAGGTAAAATTCCTGGAGTTCATCACCCAAGAAGCACAAAAATATCCTAGTTTCCATCTGGTGATGGGTGCGAATGTGCAGGAATTAATTACTGAAAATGGCGCGATTCAAGGTGTCCGCTATCGGGGAGGCGGTGGTTGGCATGAAATTCGGGCAATACTGACAGTGGGTGCAGACGGTCGCCACTCACGTTTACGCCACCTGGGTGAGTTTGAGTCAATCGAAACCTCGCCGCCAATGGATGTCCTCTGGTTTCGCCTACCGCGTCAGCCAGAAGACCCTGAAGGGGGAATGGGGCGCTTTGGTCAAGGTAAGCTTATCGCCATGCTTGACCGTGGCGATCAGTGGCAAGTTGCCTATGTCATTCCTAAAGGAGGCTATCAACAACTGCGGGCTGAGGGTTTGGAGGAATTAAAAAAATCTGTTGTCGAAGTAGTGCCAGAATTCCAACAACGCATCCAAAATTTACATGATTGGTCACAAGTAGCTTTTCTCTCAGTGGAGTCCAGCCGTGTCAAACGTTGGTATCATCCAGGACTGTTACTCATTGGTGATGCAGCTCATATAATGTCCCCCGTTGGTGGAGTTGGCATTAACTACGCGATTCAGGATGCTGTAGTCGCGGCGAATGTACTTAGCAAGCCGCTCAAAAACGCACAAGTAGAACTTAGTGACCTAGCAAAAGTACAAGGTCAACGCGAGTTGCCCACACGCATCATTCAGGCGTTTCAAACTTTTATCCAAAAGCGGGTATTGGCCCCGGTTATCACCTCAAATCGCACCTTTGTACCACCTGCGTTTTTGCGCTTACCAGTCTTGCGCGACCTTCCAGCCAGATTGATCGCCTTGGGTGTTTTTCCAGTTCACGTCAAGGCTTAATTTTTGCCAAGAATTTTTTCTATTTAATCAACAAGTGGTACAATTATACTACTCTATGCAGAATTGAATGCTCAATTTAGTCAAGCGAGGGTGGCGAACGGTATACTCAATGCTGTTCAAAGCGATCGCTTGGCTTTTATGCTAGAAATAACTAAAAACTCAGGCATTATTAAAAAATGCAAACAATTAAACATATCTAGATATTAATTGGCACTACATAGAAAAACCCCCTCTTTTTGAATCAGTACTTTTTGCAGTCAGGAGTAATTTTAATGAACAGCTGCGTTTTAATGGCGGAAATTATTAACGAACCGCAACTGCGCTATACAGCGGATAGTTTGGGAGTCACGGAAATGTTGGTACAGTTTCCCAATTCCCAGAAACCAGAAGATCCGCCAGCCACGCTGAAAGTTGTCGGCTGGGGAAATTTAGCGACAGAAATTCAGCAAAACTACCACCAAGGCGATCGCGTCATCTTGGTAGGACGTTTAACGATGAATACTGTTGCGATGGAAGGTTTTAAAGAAAAACGCGCTGAATTGACAGTGCAGCAAATTCAATCTGTTGGAGGTAGTTTTGATACCGATCCATTACCCTCAGCAACCGTAACTCCATCATTCACTGAAACTACTCCACGACAACCATCTTCAGCATCTCGTCCTGCACAAAAAGACGCTAGCACTTACGAGTCAACACGTCCAGCGCCTACCCCAGCTACAAATCCTGTTGGTGTTGCTCCCCAAGCGAAAACTTACGAACCCGTACCCCAACCCACAAATTATGAGCGAACCACTTATCCAGCAGTAAAAGAGCAAGAACCAGATCCAGATGATATTCCCTTTTAAATTTGGTAGTTGAGCGTGCATTCAATTTGCTAACTAACATTACGATTAGACAATCTTCACAAATAGCCATCCTTGAGGATGTGCTATTTTTTTTGTCTGTGTTGACGCTTTTCGTCTTGTCGTGACACATCGCTTTAGCTATCGAACAGTTAGGAATGGATAATTTTAATCTCTAAATTCTAAGTTTAAGCCTCTATTTTGCATCTTAATAAACTTCATCATGGCTACCAATATCAATCAATAAAATAACCATTTCTAACAACTTATCATCCTCAGAGAAATTAAAGATAATTCTACAATCATAAGCAACAGAATAAGACCACAAAAGAGCTAAATTTCCTGTTCACTTATGAGACTTCAAAGACGGTGTAAAGGGAGCATCTGCCAAAAGCCTTAATACATTAACAATTTGATTTTTTAATTGCGGGTTTTTCTTTGTAATCTTCCTAAAAGAGCGCTTAAATCCACTACTCCAGACAACTTCCATCATCTCCGAGTAAATCAGCGATCAAATCATCAACGCTTCCTTTCTTTGCTGTACCATCCTTAAAAGCCTGCATTACTTCCTGAGCATTAGCCAAAATTTCAACCCGCCGATTCTCAATTCGTTGCTGGCGAAGAAACTCAAATAAATACTCTCGATCTTCTGTGGGCAAACTTTCAATAGAATTAATAATTTCTTGTAAAGTCATCTATAGAACCTCCTAATCAAGTAAATCCTACCTTTACTAACTCTATTTTAATCTCTATTTCCATTGCCTCGGCTTCTTACATTTGGTCAATTTTGGCAAAAATATGATGTGGCACAGCGGCGGCAAATATTTTTGGAGGACAGAAGCAGCGATTAGCGATCGCTCCTTAACCAATTTACGGATTTGCTCTCCTGGCTGTTTTGTTCGTGGTGGCAACTTTCTGTGCTTATGCTGTTTGTAAAAACTGGAACTCTCAAAAGCGAAGATAGCAAGAGCCGATCGCAATTTGCAGAGATCGCAAGCAGTTCTACATCGCAAATGCGTGTATATTGTGGAAGTATGTGAGAAACCGCCAATGAGTGTAAAAACCAAATTTACTTACATATACATCGAAACTATTGTTAAAATCCAAATAATTTTAAGTTAATATTCATACCTAACTCTTATGAGAGAAACTGTCCTAGAGATTCGCAATCTCCAAGTTGAATTTCCCGGTGATGGCAATGTCGTCAGAGCTTTGGATGGTATTTCCTTTGGGCTGAATCGAGGTGAAACTCTAGGAATAGTAGGAGAATCGGGAAGCGGTAAGTCGGTGACAGCCCTAGCTGTGATGGGTTTGTTGCAGACTCCCGGTATAGTTACTGGCGGTGAAATTTGGTTTCGTCCGCAGGAGAATGGCAACCCCATCGATTTGGTAAAATTGCCTCCTGAGCAAATGCAGCTACATCGGGGTGGCGATATTGCCATGATTTTTCAAGAACCGATGAGTTCGCTCAATCCAGTTTATAACATTGGGTTTCAGCTAACAGAAGCGATTGTGCGACATCAAAATGTGTCAGCAGCCCAAGCACGCCAAATTGCGATCGCAGGTCTGCAAGAGGTTAAACTTCTACCTAGCGATGAGGAGATCCAACAGCAGTATACCGAAACTTCATCGAAACTAGAACCATCAAAGTTGTCACAGTTGGTTAAAGAACACAAAGAAGCCATGCTGGAACGCTACCCCCATGAACTTTCTGGGGGTCAGTTGCAACGAGTAATGATTGCAATGGCCATTTCTTGTAACCCATTAATTTTAATTGCCGATGAACCAACCACAGCCTTGGATGTGACGGTGCAAGCCACAATTTTGGACTTGTTACGAGAATTGCAGCAAAGTCGTGACATGGCAATGATTTTCATCACCCACGACTTGGGGCTAATTTCAGAAATTGCCGATCGAGTAGCGGTGATGTATAAAGGCAAAGTTGTCGAATCTGGTACTTCTCGGCAAATTTTTAGCACTCCCCAGCATCCATATACTAAAGGTTTGATAGCTTGTCGCCCCACACTCAACCGTCGTCCCCAAAAATTACTCACCGTTTCTGACTACATGAGTGCAGAAGAGACAGCGACGGGACAAGTAGTAATTCAAGCGAAAGAACCTGCACAACCCATAGAAGTCACCACCGAAGAGATTGCGGCAAGATTGGCAAACTTTAATGAAAAGGAACCTTTGCTGCAAATCCGCAACCTGAAAGTTGGTTTTCCAGTGCGCGGGGTGTTTGGTGGTACAAAACGCTACAATATGGCAGTTAATGGCATTTCCTTTGATGTCAAACCAGGGGAAACACTAGGTTTGGTAGGAGAATCTGGTTGCGGTAAAACCACCCTTGGCAGAACCTTGCTGCGATTAATTGAGCCGATGAGTGGTCAGATTATCTTTGAGAAACAAGATATTACTAGCCTCAAAGGAGAAGCGTTGCAAAAACTGCGGCGAGAAATGCAAATAGTCTTTCAAAACCCTTTCAGTTCCCTCGACCCCCGGATGAAGGTTGGTGATGCGGTGATGGAACCATTGTTAATTCACGCTGTTGGCAAAAGCAAGCAACAACGACGCCAGCGAGTAGTCGAACTCTTAGAACGAGTGGGGTTGAGTGCAGATGCGATTAACCGCTATCCTCATCAGTTTTCTGGCGGTCAACGCCAACGGATTTGCATAGCCCGTTCTTTGGCATTGAATCCTAAGTTTATCATCTGCGATGAATCAGTTTCAGCGCTGGATGTTTCTGTACAGGCGCAGGTATTAAATCTTCTTAAAGAGTTACAGTCAGACTTTCAGCTGACCTATATTTTTATTTCTCACGATTTAAGTGTAGTGAAATTTATGAGCGATCGCATTTTAGTGATGAATCGCGGTCAAATTGTTGAAGAAGGTACAGCCGAAAGCATTTACCAAGAACCCAAAGAAGAATACACGCAAAAATTAATTGCTGCGATTCCTACTGGTAGTGCTGAACGGGTGCGAAGTCGTCATTTGAAGGCTTTATAGTTAAAACGGCGGTTATAAATCGCATCTACAGGAGACTTTACCCACCTCCGTGGGTTTCAAACACTCAATTTTTCTTTAGAGCTGATTCGTAAAAAACTTCCTCTAGCATTCAAATTTTTGCAGGAGGAATTTGGAGAGGGGAAAAAATTGAGGTATTTGTGCCAGGATGAAACACGTTTAGGATTAAAGACAATTGCAGGACGTTTAATTACGGCTAGAGGAGTTAAACCCACAGGTTTAACTCAATGGCAACGTGAAAACTTTTATTTATACGGAGTTGTAGAACCCCTAAGTGGATACAGCTTTTTCTATGAGTTCCCCTACCTCAATGGTCATTGTTTTCAAAACTTTTTAGAGTTGCTATCTGTTGACCTTGCTAATGATATCGCAGTTATCCAATTCGACCAAGGATCTTTTCACAAAGCGAAAGCTCTCGATTATCCAGATAACATTATCCCGATTTTTCAACCTCCCCACTCTCCTGAACTCAACCTAATTGAGCGGTTTTGGGAATTTCTCAAATCTAAACTCCAAGCTTGAAAATTGTAAAAACCTCACACAACTACAGCACAAGTTAACTGATGTTCTCAAAGAAATTACACCTGAAATGATTGCCTCTCTCACTTCTTACGACTTTATCCTTGAAGCTTTATTTAGCGCAGCTTCATAAAGAATTGGTATAAGTTTGACTAAATGCCAAGATTAACACCAGAACAGTTAAACGAGATTGCCAAGGCATTGAATTGTTCAGCTGGTGAGCTTTGAGAATCTGAACCAGATGATAGTAATGGCAAGGAATTTTCTATTGTAGATATAGAGTGAGTGCGATCCAATACTGCTCGGTTAAGTATTTTTAACTCGGCATTGGGTTTGGGGAAAAGGTTAAAGGGTAAAGGGTAAAGGTTTTTTCTTTCCCCTTTCCCCTTTACCCTTTTCCCCTTAACCGACAAGTATTGGAGTGCGATCGCGCTTTATCTTCTCAGCTAAAAGCTCAATTGCCTGACACAGATGAGTACTTATACTTATGTGGCAGTTTCCAACTTTATTATTTGCAGCGAAGGTCAGATAGAAGACAAATTGGATTAGAGTTTCCAACTTTATTTTTTCAAGCCTGTTCGGTATCAAATGGAAAATTAGGGCTTTTAGCCACTCTGAGTATCCAACTATATTCTCGTTGTACAAGTTACCAAACTACAAATCAGTCCATCACACAACACCTTGAAAGGGCTACTCCTGATGATGTTGCTCAATGCGGTCGCCTATGGTGGGCGGTTACGCCATCGCAAAAAGTCTTGCTAAATAATTGTAATAATATTTAATATGAGTCTAGGTTGTGTAATTTAGATTAACTATTGCAGAGAAATTCTCTCAGACTGAGTAAAATGACAAATACAACGAGGCAACTATTTTATAGATTAGTTACCCTAGAACTGGAGACTATGTTTTCAGTCCTGAGTTACTTCTGTATTTTGCCTCTGAGGCATACCAATTTAGACTACACCAAATCCTTCATTTAAGAGCTCCCACTAATCATAATGGCTGTGATTGAGAAGAAAAGAACTCGCGATCTGCCCCAAATTAACGAACGAATTCGCTTCCCGAAAATTCGGGTCATTGACACTGACGGTGCCCAACTGGGAATTATGCCCCCACTGGAAGCACTACAACTAGCAGAAGAAAAAGAGCTAGATTTGGTGCTAATCAGCGATAAAGCTGACCCGCCGGTTTGTCGGATTATGGATTACGGGAAATACAAGTTTGAACAGGAAAAAAAGGCGCGGGAAGCCCGGAAAAAGCAGCACACGGCTGATGTCAAAGAAGTTAAGATGCGCTACAAAATAGAAGAACACGACTACAACGTGCGTGTTAAGCAAGCAGAGCGCTTTTTGAAAGATGGCGATAAAGTCAAAGCAACTGTGATGTTCCGGGGTCGAGAAATTCAACACAGCGACCTAGCAGAAGATTTGCTCAAGCGAATGGCAACGGATTTGGAGCCTTTTGGTGAGCTTCAACAAGCGCCTAAAAAAGAAGGACGAAACATGATGATGCTCATTTCGCCTAAAAAATAATTCTCTAACTGTTTAATAGACCAAGTTTGAAAATCCCCTGGCTAGAAGTCGGGGGATTTTTTCATCTTTCATTTGGATGCAATAGACGGTTTGAGCGCACAGTTAGCTATGTACTCCTACGAAAGCGTTTAAATTTATCTAAAATCGATAGTCCTGAACGCTGAGTGGGAAACATAATACTCAGTTGCTCAGGACTTTTGCTATTTCCAGGGCATGGAGGGACAAGGAGATATATTTCTTTCCCCTCTGCCCCCGTTCGGCTACGCTCACGGCAAGCTTGCACCCTGCTCCCCTGCCTCCGCTTCCCATTGCGCGGTGATACTACCAGAAAATAAAACTGCATGGAACTGAAAAATCACTGGTTGGCTGCAAATAAAGTTGCTTTACCACGACTACTACAGTGGGTGAATCTCCGGCCAGAGGAGAGCGAACGAACCCAGATAATGTTTCTTTTTTACACAATTGTCTGTGTAGGATTGCGGTGGGCAGAAGACAGTACGGTGGCGCTGTTTTTGGATGAATATGGAACGCACCTGCTGCCGTGGATGTATATTGCTAGTGCGGTGATGAGTGCCGGACTGGTTTTTTTATACTCTTGGCTGCAAAAGATTTTTCCCTTACGTCGGGTAATTGTGGCGATCGCACCTTGCATGTTGATGCCATTAGTTTTATTAGTTGTATTACGTTGGGGATATCATTTTTCCTACCTGGCAGTGATTTCGGCATTTCTGCTGCGGCTGTGGGTAGATGCACTTTATGTGGTCAATGACCTCAACACTTCCATTGTCGCCAACCAAATATTTAATATTCGGGAGATTAAACGGACTTACCCACTCGTGAGTAGTGGTCTTTTAGTAGCAGATGTGATCAGTGGCTTTAGTTTGCCTTGGCTAGTGCAATACACCACGTTGAATAAGATCATCCTCATCGCCTGTATCGTGATTTTATTAGGATCGGCGATTCTATTCTATTTAACTCATCACTATCGAGCAGCTTTCCCTGAAACCCCACAAAGACTAGTTCCTGAACAACAAGCTTCACGAGAGCGTTTCATTAAAAGTCCGCTAAAGCGGTACGTCTGGCAGTTGTTTGCTTTTGTGGGACTGTTGCAAGTTATTGGGTTGTTAATAGATTTTCAGTATCTGCGCGAACTCCAATCCAATTTGAGCGACCGAGAACTTGCAAGCTTTTTGGGTCTGTTTGGTGGGATGTTGGGACTGTGTGAGTTGTTGTTGCAGTGGTTTTTTTCCAGCCGACTCATCGAACGGATGGGGGTATTTTTCACTGCAACACTTTTACCAATCACCGTCGGCTTTTCACTCCCAGGAGTGCTGATATTACTGCATTTAATTCCAGCCATGCAATCGCAAAGCTTTTTCTGGGGTTTGATAATTGTCAAATTCTTTGATGAACTTCTGCGCTACACCTTTGTGATGAGTAGCGGTCCCATCCTGTACCAACCGATTCCAGAGGGAATTCGCAGCCGGATGCAGACTTTATCTGGTGGAACCGCCGAAGCGATCGCCACAGGTTTGACAGGAGCGCTAATTTTTGTAACTATCTTGTTTTGTGGACGGTTTGTACCCGAACCACTACAAAAATGGGTGTTGGTAGCAGAAACCATGCTGATAACTGGCACTTGTTTAACAGTAGTTTGGGAATTGCGATCGCGCTATGTGGAACTGTTAGTCTTGAGTGTGGCGCGGGGTCACTTGAGCGCAACCAATGTCGGCTTACGATTTTTCAAACAAGGTGTAGTCAAAGCTTTAGCAGAAAAAGGCAGTGAGGCTGATAAACGCTCTTGCATTGAACTTTTAGCCCAAATTGACTCCCAAGGCGCGGCAGAAGTTTTAGCCCCGCTACTAGTGAAGTTAACCCCAGATTTGCAGCGCCAAAGTTTGGAAGTGATGCTGATGGGAGGTGTAAATCCGGTTTATTTAGCCGCCATCCGTCCTTTGTTAGAAGAATCTCAAGAAACAAACCCCGAAGTTTTTGCTTTAGCACTACGCTACGTTTGGCTGGCTGAACCAAACCCTAATTTAAGTCTTTTAGAAGGATATTTACACCCGCGCCAAAACTCACTCATCCGCGCTACCGCCGCTGCTTTAGTCTTACGCCAGGGAACGCCTATGCAAAAGGTAGCAGCTACTCAAACCATGCGCCGGATGCTAACTCATAAGCAAGAACGGGAACGGGTGAATGGAGTCAGAGCGCTGAGAGAAGCAGTTTATTTGCAGGCATTGCGGATTCATATCCCGAATTTATTACAAGATGAGTCATTACGGGTGCGCTGTGCCGTATTAGAAATGATTTCAGCCACCCATTTAGAAGAGTACTATTCGGCACTAATTGCAGCACTTTATTACAAATCAACCCGCAGCACAGCCATGTCAGCCCTAGTGCGGCTAGAAAATGAAGCTTTAGAAATGCTGTTGCGGTTGGCTACCAATATTTACAAACCAGAAGTAGTGCGGATGTATGCTTGGCGTACCATTGCTCAAGTCGGTACTCAGCAAGCATTAGAGACTTTATGGGAAAACTTGGAAATATCCTGGGGTACTACTAGGGATCATATTCTCCGCAGCTTACTAAAAATCCACAAACAACCAGGAATTAAAGGTTTAGTAGATCGATTTTATGAAAGTCGGGTAGAAAATTTAATTAAGCAGGAATTAAAATTTTTAGGTGAAATTTACGCTGCATATATTGATTTCCAAACACTAGACCAAAAAGAAAATCATCAATCCAATCAAAGGATTGTAATTGTCTCTGAATTATTGCAACGCGCCCTTCTAGAATTGGAATTGGATGTGAAAGAGCGGCTGCTACTATTACTGAAACTGCTTTACTCGCCAGAAAAGATGCAGGCAGCATCCTTCAATCTGCGATCGCTTTCAGTGGTAAACTTAGCGCGGGGCTTAGAAATCTTAGAGCATACCGTAACTTTGTCTTCAAAATCTTTATTGCTGAATATTTTAGATAACCGACCACAGGCAGAAAAATTGCAATATCTTGTCGAAGCCAAGATCGTAGAATATGAGAATATGATAGTTAGCGATCGCCTCCACAGATTGCTGATGTTGGGTAATTTCCTTTCTGACTGGTGTCTAGCTTGCTGCTTTCATTATGCTCAAGTGACACGCATCCGACTAACCAGTTCTGAGATATTAGTGAGTTTGCGTCATCCCACCGGCTTTGTCAGAGAAGCTGCGATCGCATATTTAAATATGGTTTCATATCGCGTTCTTCTGCAAATTCTCCCCCAGTTACAAAAAGATCCACATCCTTTGGTGTCCGCTCAAGTTAAAGAGTTGCTCGAAAAATACCAATTCAAAAATTACAATTAAAAAACCTCCAATCGCTGTAGAAGTAGAATTAATACCCAATAACTAATGACAAATGACGAATGACTATTTGTTAACCTGTAAACTGAAGTAAAAATTCAAAAAATATCAGGAATCATGTACGTACTCATCGGTGGAGCAGGCTTAGTCGGCTTAAGTTTAGCGCAAAAACTGGTAGAACTAGGACATACTGTTGCTGTAATTGACATTGACCCTATCGCTTGCCGCTACGCCCGCGAACAAGTAGGAGCAATGGCTTTTGAAGGCAGTGCTGTGAGTACAGAAGTATTGTTAGAAGCGGGGATTCGCAAAGCCGGTTCCTTGGCAGCAGTCCTCAGAAGTGATGCCTTAAACTTAGCAATGGTAACTCTTGCAAAACACTACGGCGTCACCCATATTTTGAGTCGGATGCGCCACCCCGATTTTGCCGAACCACTGCGGATAGCTGGAGCTAACCATATTATCAGTACTGTTGAACTATCAGTTTCAACAATGGTGAATGCCATTGAGTATCCACAAGTAGAATCAATGATGCATTTTGAGCAGGGACAGATTGAGGTTCTGAAACTTTCCATCCCCAACAATTGCTATGTTGCCGGTCGTAGCGTTGCCGAAATTGCTCAGGATTCTCAATTTCCTACTGGTTCGCTAATTATTGGCTATCAATCTCATCCCCACGAAGATTTGATGATTCCTAACGGCAGTACAATACTGGAACCTCATTCAACTGTGCTGATTGTGACTAAACCAAGATGCTTACATCAAGTCATTGATTTTATTGAACAAAAATGTTGAGCGCGGTTCCTACCTAAACTGTTTATTAGGTAGGGTTAGCTACACATATAAAAAAATTGGTGAGTTTTGATGAAGCTGTATAGATATATTTATTTAGCGATCGCTGTTATTATTCTTGCATCTTGTGAATCAACACCCAAGTCACAACCCAATGCCATTCCAGCAACCCCATTGCAAAAAACAGTGACGCTGGATCAGAATTTTAAGATAGCCAGCGGTCAAACTCTATATGTTCCGGTCTACTCTCATATCTATCATCACAATCGCCAAGAGATTTTTGAGTTAGCAGCTACGCTTAGTATTCGGAATACAGATTTGACCAATCCGATTATTATTACTTCTGTGCGCTACTACAACTCAGAAGGAAAACTAATTAAGCAGTATTTGGAGCGCCCTATTCAACTTGATGCGCTGGCTTCTACAGATTTTTTTATCAATAGAAATGATACCAGTGGAGGTTTAGGCGCAAACTTTATTGTCGAGTGGGTAGCCCAAACAGAAATATCCGAACCGATAGTGGAAGCAGTCATGATTGGCACTGACTTTCAACAAGGAATTTCTTTTATCAGTCCTGGTAGGGTAATTAAAAAAGTTAAGTCCTAAATTAAAGGCAGTAAGAAGGAAGCATTTACGTAAGGATTCAAGTCTAATATTTAGGAAGCAGAGACAGGCGAGACAGATAATTATGTATACAAGTTACGGAATGTTTAGTCTGCTAAATTCTTGGGAAATATTAGCTTTGTAACCTTCTTCTAGACATTTTAACTTGACACTATGACATTGGCAGCAATCCCCTACTCAAATTCATTGCCGCACATCCCTGGTTATGCCATTGTTGAGCAACTCTATGGAGGTTCTCAGACAAGAGTTTATCGAGCAGTGCAGAAGTCAAGTCAGCGTCCAGTGGTGATTAAACTATTACAGCAAGACTACCCTACCTTTAGCGAATTATTACAGTTTCGTAACCAGTATACAATTACCAAAAATCTCAACATTTCTGGCATCGCCCACCCCTACAGCCTAGAAGCCTACGGTAACAGCTATGCCTTGGTGATGGAAGACTTTGGCGGCATTTCCCTACGAGATTATACCCAAAATTATTCGCTGTCGTTACAGGAAATCTTAGAAATAGCCAGACAAATTGCCGATATTCTCCATGATATCTGCCAGCATCGAGTCATCCACAAAGATATTAAACCTGCCAACATTCTGATTCATCCAGAATCGCAACAAGTCAAGCTGATTGACTTCAGTATTGCCTCTCTCCTCCCCCGCGAAACCCAGGAAATCCAAAATCTCAATGTGTTGGAAGGAACCCTTGCCTATCTTTCCCCAGAGCAAACCGGACGAATGAATCGCGGCATTGATTACCGCAGTGATTTCTATGCTTTCGGGGTGACATTGTACGAACTTTTGACTGGACAATTACCCTTTGAGTCCAATGACCCGATGGAGTTATTGCACTGTCATTTAGCCAAGCTCCCACTCGCTCCACACAGCATTAATCCAGAAATTCCCGCGATCGTCTCAGAGATAGTATTGAAGTTGATGGCGAAAAATGCCGAAGATCGGTATCAGAGCGCCTTGGGTTTGAAGCATGACTTAGAATGCTGTCTCGATCAATGGAAAGCAACGAGTAGAATAGAAACCTTTGTCCTGGGACAACGCGATGTGTGCGATCGCTTCATTATCCCCGAAAAACTCTATGGGCGAGAAACAGAAGTTGCAACCTTGCTCAAAGCTTTTGAGCGCGTCGCTAATGGCAGTTCAGAAATGATGCTAGTAGCAGGATTTTCGGGGATTGGTAAAACTGCGGCGATCAATGAAGTCCATAAACCGATTGTCAGACAACGCGGTTACTTCATCAAAGGCAAATACGATCAGTTGCAGCGTAATATTCCCTTCAGTGCCTTTATGCAAGCCTTTCGCGATCTGATGGGACAATTGCTGAGTGAGAGTAATGTCCAATTGGCGGCATGGAAAGCGAAAATTTTGGCGGCTGTGGGTGAAAACGGACAAGCGATCGTTGATGTGATTCCTGAACTAGAGCGAATTATCGGTCAACAGCCGCCACTCCCAGAACTATCTGGCAGTGCTGTCCAAAATCGTTTCAATTTGCTCTTTCAGAAATTTATCCAGGTTTTCACCACCCCTGAGCATCCGCTGGTGATGTTTCTAGATGACTTGCAATGGGCAGATTCAGCTTCTTTGAACTTACTGCAATTATTGATGAGTGAAGCCAGTTCTGGATATTTACTCATTCTGGGTGCGTATCGAGATAATGAAGTTTTTCCGACTCATCCCTTGATACTGACGCTGGAGCAGATTCAGCAAGCCCAAGCTACCGTCAATACGATTACCCTGGAACCCTTGGTAGAAATAACGGTGAATCAGTTGGTGGCAGATACCTTAAGTTGTCCCAAGGAACTGGCTCAACCCCTGACACAATTGATATATCAGAAAACCCAAGGGAATCCATTTTTTACAACCCAGTTTCTCAAAGCACTGCACGAGGAAGGTTGGATTCAGTTCCAGCCAGAACTGGGTTACTGGCAATGTGACTTGGCTTCGGTGCGGCAGTTGGCATTGACCGATGGAGTGGTAGAGTTCATGGCATTGCAGTTGCAGAAACTTCCGGTGGACACACAAGAGGTTTTGAAACTGGCGGCTTGTATTGGCAACCAATTTGATTTGAAGACCTTGGCAAGGATCTCTGAAACATCACTTGTTGATATGGCGACCAACCTATGGACGGTGTTACAAGAAGGGCTGATTCTCCCCATTAGTGAAACCTACAAGTTCTTCCAATCAAATAACTCAGACAACATCGATCGCGGTGGTGAGATTGTCGTTTCTTATAAATTCTTGCACGATCGCGTCCAACAAGCTGCCTACAGTCTGATTCCAGAAGATCAAAAACAGTCTACCCACTTCAAAATCGGGCAACAACTGTGGGCAAATACGCCTGAAGCAGAACGGGAAGGGAAAATTTTTGAAATTGTCAATCAATTAAATTACGGTCTGAGATTGACGACTCAAAAAACTTCTCCCGGATTGTTGAATGCACAAAATGGTGACGAAATCTCTAGGCTGCAAGAATTGGATCTAGCTCAACGCCATGAACTGGCTCAACTGAACCTGCAAGCAGGACAAAAAGCTAAGGCTGCAACCGCCTATGAAACCGCAAGTAAATACTTCACAGCAGGGCTGGCAGCGCTCCCAGAAAACGGTTGGGAAAATAGTTACGACCTGACCCTTGCCCTTTATACAGAAGCAGCTGAAATTGAGTACCTGACTGCCCATTTCGAGCAGGCAGAACAGCTTTCAGGAATTGTTCTTCAGCACGCCCAGGATTTGCTGGAAAAGGTGAAGATGTATGAAATCAAAATCTATTTCTACATTGCTCAAAATCAAATGCTGGCAGCAATCGACATCTGTCTACAAGTGCTGGAGTTTTTGGGTGAACCGCTGTTTAAAGAACCCCCACAGGAGTTAGCGATCGAGGATTTAATGAACCTGCCAGAGATGCTCGATCCGCACAAGTTGGCAGCCATGCGAATTGCGATCGCAATGGTCACTCCCAGCCTGAATGCTAAACCAGATTTGTTACCACCGATTGCTTACACACTAGTGAACCTATCGATTCAATTTGGTAACTCGTCATTTTCGGCATTTGGCTACACCTTTTATGGTCTGGTTTTATGTGGTAGCCCAACCGGAATTGAAAGAGGCTATCGGTTTGGACAATTAGGATTAAAATTGCTGGAGCGCTTCAATGACAGGAAATTATATGCAAAAGTAATTAACATTTTTGATGTGTTTGTGCGGCACTGGCGGGAACCCGCTCGTAAAACGATCGCTCCCCTACGTGAAGCTATTCAGGTTGGATTAGAAATGGGTGATGTAGAGTATGCCTGCTACAACGCCGCCTCCTACTGTAACTATCTTTTCTTCGTCGGTGAAACACTGGAGCAGGTGAATCTGCAACAGCAAAAATACATCGATCTGTTGTTGAAATTCAAACAAGAGTATCAAATTTACTTCGGGCAGATTTGTCGTCAGCTCGTGTTGAATTTGATGGGAGCAGCAGAAGATTCCCTAATACTCGTTGGGGAAAGTTTCGACGAGCGAAAAATACTGCCGATTTTTATTGAAACTCAAAACGGAACTCTTCTGTTCCTGCTCCATCTGGCAAAGACCATTCTTCTGTTCATCTTTATGGACTATGAGCAGGCACTCATCCATGCTAAAGAAGCCGAAAAATATCGGGGAAACATGGTTGGCTTCTTGCAGTTTGCGGAACATAATTTCTACTACTCCCTCGCACTCCTGGCTACCTGTTCAAATGGCAATGAGGCAGAGCAACAATGGGCACTAGAAAAAGTTGCAGAAAACCAGAAATTGATGAGTCAGTGGGCGTTCCACGCTCCCGCCAATCATCAACACAAATACGATTTAGTCGAAGCAGAGCGGGCAAAAATTTTGGGTCATTTAGATGCAATGACCTACTATGACAAAGCCATTCAGGGGGCAAAAGAAAACGGCTATATCCAAGAAGAAGCACTCAGCAATGAGCTAGCTGCCAAATTCTACCTTGCTTGGGGTAAAGAGAAGGTGGCCGCAGACTATATCCAAGAAGCCTACTACTGCTACGCCCATTGGGGTGCAAAGGCGAAAGTCGCCCATTTAGAAGAACAATATCCGCAACTACTAACAGCCATTCTCCAATCGCCTAATCTTGCCATCACATCTACGGCAACCATCCCCTTAACTTTGATGAGAAGTGTAACTAAAAGCTCTAGCAACCAAAATTTATACTTAGATTTGCAAGCGGTAATGAAAGCCGCACAAGCCATATCTCAAGAAATTGAATTAGAGAAACTGTTGGCGACCTTGATGCAGATCGCGATCGCCAATGCTGGCGCCCAAATCGGTCATTTAGTTCTTTGCCAAGAGGAACAATGGTTAGTTGTAGCTCAAGCCGATCGAGAACTGGTAAAAACCTTAGAAATTCCCCTGGAACAATACCCAGAAATTCCCCAAAGTTTGATTTATGCAGTCGCAAGAACTCAAGAGACGGCTGTGTTTGAAAACTTGAGTACAGCAGTGCAATTTGCTAGCGATCGCTACATTATCACTCACCAACCCAAATCTGTTTTATGTACTCCCATTAGTCGCCAAGGTAAACTCAGCGGTATTTTGTACTTAGAGAACAACTTAACTTTAGGCGCTTTTACCAGCGATCGCATCGAGATTCTCCAACTCCTAACTAGTCAAGCCGCCATCTCTGTGGAAAATGCCCGTCTGTATCAACAAACCGAAAACTATTCTTACACCCTAGAAGCAGAGGTAGAACACAAAACCCAAGCTCTCAACCAAAAAGCCCAAGATTTAGAGCAGACCTTGAAAAAATTGCAGCAAACTCAAGGACAATTAATTCATAGCGAGAAAATGTCATCCCTCGGTCAATTGGTAGCTGGTATTGCTCACGAAATTAACAATCCAGTGAATTTTATCAAGGGTAATCTCATCCATACGGAAAATTATCTTGCAGACATGATGAGTTTGCTGATGCTTTATCAGCAGGAATATCCCCAACCTAATGCAGCTATTCAAGCGATGAAGGAGGAAATTGAGCTTGATTTTATGTTTGAGGATGCCAATCAAACCTTAGAATCTATGAAGGTTGGTAGCGATCGCATCAGCAAAATTGTCCAGAGTTTACGCAACTTTGTTCGCTTAGATGAAGCCGAAATCAAAGCTGTAGATTTACACAGTGGTATTGAAAGCACGCTGTTAATTTTGCAACATCGCTTACAAGCTTCTGAAAATCAACCCGAAGTGCGCGTCATTAAGGAGTATGGCGATCTACCTCTGGTGACTTGCTATCCTAGTCAGTTGAATCAAGTCTTCCTGAATATTATTAACAATGCCATTGATGCGATTCGAGATAATGCCCAAAGCAGCGAACATCCAGAAATTCGGATTCGTACTGGAGTGATAGATCGTCAATGGTTACGAATTGCGATCGCTAATACAGATAGTACGATTCCTGTAAGTCTGCATGAGCGGATTTTTGAACCATTTTTCACTACAAAACCCGTTGGTCGTGGTCAAGGTTTGGGGTTATTTGTTAGCTACTCTATTATCCAACAACATTGCGGTACTTTAACTGTGCGTTCTCAGCCCACTGAGGGAACTGAATTTGAGATTGTTCTCCCTATCTATTAGACTTCTTGCAGAAGTCGGGAAAAGGGTAAGGGGGAAGGGGGAAAGGTTTTGTATTTTCCCCTTCCCCCTTTAACATGAGTCCCTTTTCCCTAAGAGTGCAAAAATATATTTTTGCAAGAGGTCTAATGAAAATGTCTTTTCCTCCTGCCTTATTTTCAAGACAGGTCTATTGAACAATTCATTCTTACGAAATGCCTACTCTGCTTTCATTCCTCTAAACTCATACCAAGTAGAAACTTTTCATTGTGACTAGCCAATTTAGGTATTTGTGAATAAAGTAGTGCTATCAAAAACCACTATTTTGTCATGAAAAATTCTACTGAAAGTTCTCAACAAGACCTCAGTCTACCCAAGATAGAAGTAGACCAGCTGCTTCTGGAATGGCATCAAAATCCAGCAGTTTATGTAAATGATATATGCATCCATCAGTTGTTTGAATATCAAGTAGAAAAAACACCTGAGCAAATTGCGGTCATTTTTGAAGACAAACAAGTTTCTTATCAAGAACTTAACCAGCGAGCTAATCAACTAGCGCACTATATACAGACCTTAAATGTCAAACCAGAGGTTCTAGTTGGCATTTGCCTGGAGCGATCGCTAGAAATGATTGTTGGACTATTAGCCATCCTCAAAGCAGGCGGAGCTTATGTCCCCTTAGATCCAGCCTATCCCTCAGAACGCTTAGCTTTAATGCTAGAGGACTCACAGTTATCGATACTGCTGACACAACAAAATTTACTTTCAAAGCTTCCAGAGCATCAGGCCCATATAGTTTGTCTAGATAGCGATAAAGAGGCAATTACTCAACAAAGTCAGGAGAATTTAACCTGTCTAGTGACAGATAAAAACCTGTCTTATGTAATTTACACCTCCGGTTCGACTGGTAAACCGAAAGGGGTAGCTATTGAACATCACAGCACAGTCGCTCTGTTGCATTGGGCCAGAGAAGTTTTTACAACAGAGGATCTAGCTGGAGTACTGGCCGCAACATCTATTTGCTTCGATCTCTCAGTTTTTGAAATATTTGTTCCCCTCAGTTTGGGTGGTAAGGTGATTTTGGCAGAAAATGCCTTGTATTTACCTACCTTACCTGCCGCTCAAGAAGTCACTCTAATCAATACAGTGCCATCTGCGATCGCAGAGTTACTGAGAATTCAAGGTATACCCGCTTCTGTTCGCATCGTTAACTTAGCAGGTGAACCTCTGCAAAATCGTTTGGTGCAGCAGATATATACGTTGGACAATATTCAAAAAGTCTTTAATTTATACGGACCTACGGAAGATACAACCTATTCCACATTTGCCTTGGTGAAGAAAGGTGACAGCATTGTAACCATTGGTCGTGCGATCGCCAACACATACTGTCTTCTGTTGGACGAACAAATGCAGATAGTACCCACAGGTGCGTCTGGAGAACTATACATTGGCGGCGAGGGACTAGCCAGAGGCTATCTCAACCGTCCAGAACTGACAAATCAGCGATTTATCCCCAGCCCATTTATTACTGAGCCTGGTGGAGACACCAAGCAAATGGTTAACAAACAACGCCTCTACAAAACAGGCGATTTAGCTCGTTACTTACCAGACGGCAACATTGAGTATATTGGGCGCATTGACCAACAAGTAAAGATTCGCGGCTTCCGTATTGAGCTAGGAGAAATTGAAACTGCACTGTGGCAACATCCTGATGTGCAAGAAGTTGTAGTGATTGCTAAAGAATTTTCCCCTGGCGACCAACGCCTAGTAGCTTACATAGTTATCAAGCCAGAATCATCAGATACGAATGTTGGTAATTTACGCCGTTTTCTCAAACAGAAATTGCCCGACTACGCGATCCCTTCTCGCTTTGTGCAATTGAGTGCTTTACCTTTAACAGCTAACGGAAAAGTCGATCGTAAGGCGCTTCCAGCACCCGTTCAAACTTTGAATGCAAATGAGAAGTTTGTCGCTCCTCGCACTCCTATTGAGGAACGAGTAGCAGAAATTTGGTCTAATGTATTGGGTCTAAAAAACATTGGCGTCCATGACAATTTCTTAGCGTTGGGAGGACATTCCTTACTAGCCTTTCAGATCCTCTGCCGTATCCGCGATATCTTTCAAGTTGAGCTACCAATGCGGCATTTCTTTGAAGCGCCCACCATCTCTGAAATAGCTGACAGCATTAGACAAGCACAACAGGAAGACATAGGATGTTCTGTGCCAATACAATCCATTGGGCGCGATGGCGATTTACCACTTTCCTTTGGGCAAGAACGGTTGTGGTTTCTTGACCAGTTAGTACCCAATCATGCTTTTTACAATATTCCCGAAGCCTTTCGCCTCAAAGGTGTACTCAACGCCACAATATTAGAACAGAGTTTGAATGAAATTATCAACCGCCATAAAATCCTCCGAACTACCTATTCCAGTTTGAACGGACAACCCATACAGGTTATCCACTCAACTTTTCCCATCAAACTCTTAGTGGTGAACCTCCAAGGGCTGTCTCCAGACGATCGGGAATCTCAAGTCCGCCAGCTCATCCTTGAAGAAGCCCAACGTCCTTTCGATTTAGTTCAAGGGCCATTGCTGCGAACAACATTGCTGCAATTGAGTTCAGAGGAACATATATTCCTCCTCAACCTACACCATATTCTTTGTGATGATTGGTCTTTAAGTGTTTTGTTCGAGGAACTGTCAACTCTGTATCAAGCTTTTTCCACTGGCAACCCCTCTCCTCTTCCTGACTTAGCTATTCAGTATGCTGACTTTGCAGCTTGGCAACGCCAGTCGCTGCAAGGTGAAATTTTAAATAATAAGCTTGCTTATTGGCAGCAACATTTGAGTGGTAGTCTACCCATATTAGAATTGCCCACCGATTATCCACGACCATTAGAGCCAACATATCAGGGGGCGCGTCAATCGGTTGTTATCCCCAAATCCCTAACAGATGCCCTCAATGTTCTCTCGCGCCAAGAGAGTACTACCTTGTTTATGACCTTGTTGGCAACATTTCAGACACTCCTATTTCGCTACACAGGGCAAGAAGACATTTTAGTAGGTGCTCCGATTAGCAACCGCCACCGTTCTGAATTAGAAGGACTAATTGGGTTTTTGCTCAATACTTTGGTATTGCGAACCAACTTGTCCGGCTCCCCAAGTTTCCGACAGTTGTTAGGCCGAGTGCGGGAAGTAGCTTTATCGGGTTATACTCACCAAGATTTACCGTTTGAGAAGCTAGTTAATGCTCTACAGATTGAGCGGGACTTGAACCAGAATCCACTGATTTCAGTGATGTTTCATCTTCAGAATACCCCAAGACCTAAGCTGACTGTTCCCGGATTGACAATGAACCGTCTGGAAATTGATAACGGGACATCCAAGTTCGATTTATATCTCGAACTGTGTGAGACAGCAGCAGGGATATCGGGCAACTTGGAATATAATACTGACCTATTTAAAGCTGAGACGATCGCTCTGATGGTGGAAAATTTTTCTACTCTATTACAGAGTATTGTCTTTAACCCAGACCAGACAATTTCCAACTTACCTCTGTTAACATTCCCTGGCGATCGGCAAACTAAGCGAGTATACAACGGCAATATAGATATTCGCAGTCTACCAGAGCCTGAAATAGGTAGAAGCGATTTGGAAGCAGCATTTGTCGCACCTCGTACTTTGATTGAGTCACAAATGGCTGAAATTTGGAGCAGAGTTCTAGCGATCGCAGAAGTTGGGATTCGCGATAATTTCTTTGAGCTTGGCGGTAATTCTCTGCTAGCATCTCAGTTGATTTTTTTTGTGAGAGAAACCTTTCAAGTAGATTTACCTCTAAAAAGCTTGTTTGAAAAATCCACTATAGAAGCGCTGGCTCAGGTAATAGAGACAGTGCGTCGAGATGGCGCTTCTGCTTTAACCAGTGCGATCGATCTAAAATCTGAGGTAGTACTCGATCCCGCGATCGATGCTCAAGGAAGACCTGTTGCTAAGATCGATGAATTGCGTCATGTTTTTCTTACAGGAGCTACAGGCTTTTTGGGGGCTTTTTTACTTGATGAATTGCTACATCAAACTCAAGCAAAAATATACTGCCTAGTGCGCTCTCCGAACGAGCATGAAGGATTAAAAAAGATTCAACAAAACTTAGAAAAATATTCCCTTCATCACCCAAACTTTAGCTCTCATGTGATTGCAATTCCGGGAGACTTAGAACAGCCATACTTGGGTCTTCCTAACAAACAGTTTGAAAAACTGGCTCTGCAAATTGATGCTATTTATCACAGTGCTGCCCAAGTCAATTTTGCTAAACCATACTCTGTAATCAAAGAATCCAATGTTCTTGGAACTCAAGAAGTTCTCAGATTAGCTTGTATGGGCAAAATTAAACCAATGCATTACATTTCTACTATTGCTGTTTTTGGTGCAATCAGCCATTTTACAGGACAAAAAGTAGTTTATGAAGATGATAACATCGAGTCTTGTAAAGACTATGTTGCTCTGGATCTTGGCTATGCTCAAACCAAATGGGTAGCTGAAAATCTTGTATGGGTTGCCAAGTCTAGGGGAATACCTGTTAGCATTTACAGAACAGGATTTCTCATGGGACATAGCAGTACAGCTATTGCTCATACAAAAGATGCTTTTGTGCCGAGAATTATTAAAGGATGCATACAGCTTGGTAGTTATCCAGAACTCATAGATCAAAAAGAAGAATTGATTCCTGTGGATTACGCCAGCAGAGCAATTGTCCATTTATCCAAAAAACAAGAATCTCTAGGAAGGGCTTTCCATATAGTACCGCCACCAGACCAAAATATTGGAATCATGGAGCTTTTTGAATTTATTTGTTCTTATGGTTATCAACTCAAGAAGTTACCATATACTCAGTGGAAAGATGAGCTAATTGCAAATTTCAGGCACTCTCAGGAAAATGTTTTACATCCGCTTTTACCGATGATGTCTGAAAAAGTCTATCAAAATTCTTTGACAATCATGGAGTTATATCAAAACACAGTTGATTATGACTATCAGAATACCCTCAATGGATTGGCAGATTCTGCAATTGTTTGTCCACCAATGGATGCTAAACTCCTAGAGAAATACTTATCATATTTCGTCAATAGTGGTTTCTTAAATTCACCACCTTTAAAACAGGAGTAAATGTTCACGCTATAATTGCCCAAGGATGCCCCATATCCAACAACTACTTAATCATCTTCTAATTTCAGTAATTGTTCATCAAGAGTTTGTATCCGCCCGCGCACAATTTCTTCTGAGAGAATTCGCTTTCGCATTGCCTCATTGAGCGCTCCTTTTTCTGCCAGCAGTAAACGTCGGCGAATAGCTTCAAGTTTACTGCTCTTGCCACTTCTACCTTCCACCTCATCAGGGCGACGATTATATAGTTCCCGCAGTGTTTTTTCTGCACCGGCAATTCGTACCTGATAAGCTGAACGCATCTCCTCATAAACGGCTTTTGGTAATACCCCTGATTTTAACAGGCTATCTAATTCATCTTGTGCCGCCTTACCCGTCATCAGCTGGGCTTGCAACTCTTCAACCTGTTGTTGAACTTCAGAAAATTTAGATAATTTTAAGCGTTTTACCACCCAAGGCAAACTTAAACCCTGTCCCACTAACGACACCAGCACACAGCCGAAGACTATAGCTATCAAAACTTCTCGCCCTGGCAGTGTTGTAGGTAAACTCAATGCCAGAGCCATTGAGAGTGAACCTTTAATGTTGCCTAAAAACAGTAAATGTTGCCAGCGCAGCGGAATTGGGCGGTCAATCCAACGAATCCCTGCTAGTAACGGATACACCGTAAGAACTCGCCCGATTTGATAAGCCAAAACTGCAAGTAGAATTGCAGGTAAAGTTTTCCAGAGCGTTATCAAATTTATTTCTACACCAATCAACAGAAAAATAAAGGTGTTGACAGTAAAACTGGCATATTCCCAGAAACTCAACAAGGTAATGCGGCTAGAAGCAGAAGTATTGCGAGAAAGCCCAAAATTCCCGAAAATCAATCCAGCGACAACTACGGCCACAGGGCCTGATACACCAAGAAATTGCCCAACCTGAAAAGTTCCTAATGCAACTGCAACTGTCAGCAAAAGACTGCTCAGAGCATCATCTAAACGGGCGAATACAGGTATACTCAAGTAGCCCAAGACTAACCCTATAACGCAGCCTCCTAGAGAGATAAATAGCAGTTGTTGGATTCCCTCTACAAATGTGAGTGAGCCTGTTGAATATACTTGCACAATCAGGTTGAAGGAAACCAGAGCAGCGGCATCATTGAATAGGGTTTCCCCTTCAACGATAGTGGAAAGCCGGGAGGGCACTGGTATATCCTTAAATACAGCAATCATGGAAACAGTATCAGTGTTTGCCAGAATTACTCCGACAAATAATGCAGGTATCCAACTCAGTCCCAAGACAAATTTCAACAGGACGGCAATAATCGCACTGGAAATCACAGCCCCTGGCCCAGCTAGTAGGGCAATTGGTTTAAAGGTGCTGCGTAGGCGGCTGACATCTGTATTAATACCAGCTTCAAAGATCAGAATTGGCAAGAAAAGATTCAAAACAAGGGTTGGATTTAAACCAATCCGACGAGACAATAACTCAGTAATTGGCAAACCTGCTAATACTAAACCCGTAACATAAGGAATTCCCAACCGCCGGGATAGCAAAGCTACTCCTGTAGCCAGAACCAAGAGAATAATTGAAACTTTGACTAATTCGGTAACATCCACTATTGCGTTTTGGAGAGTTAGTTTGACTTGACTGATAGATTCTCTCTTCATTCATGCCAAATTAGCAAGTTTAACGTGAGTTCGACGGATAGAAAACGGCGAAAAGCTTGCTAGATATGAAAAATGAGAAACTAGACAGGTGTTGCGATCGCTAAAATTGATTG
>NZ_JBALDP010000085.1:0-60160 GCF_036917355.1 Nostoc sp. | reverse complement strand
GCGATTTCAATCTCAAAAGGACGGCTCATGAGTATTCAAATTTATCAAGTTTGCTTCCCTCTATTATATGCAGCTTCATATTAAATTGGTATTAGTTTGGCAGAGGTTTATGACGATGACGGAGAAGAATTTGAAAGTATCCCTGGGCTTGAAAATATCAATCTATGGCTTCAAGAAAATGGTAAAGGTGTACTCGATAATTTAAATGAGCATGTAAGCAGTGGTGGAAAGGCAATGCAAGCTCGTGTGTATGGCGGAGCTTTCAACTTCCTAAAAGTAGATGAGTTCATAGAAGTTGTGAAAGCACAGTCATGGCGAGAGCTAGAGAATGTTCAATTGCTAATTCAGGATGAACAGGAAGAACGTTTCACGATATACACACTGTCTGCCAGATCGTTAGAAACGTAGGTTGGGTTAAGCGAAGTGCAACCCAACACGCTATAATTCACTTAACTTTGTAATCTGTTTTAACCTTAGAGTTGATAGTCTAATTCCATCATGATAACCCTCGAACAAGTGCTGGAAGATGCTTTGCAACTTTCCTCTGAACAGCAAGAAATGCTGATCAAAATCCTACAAAACCGCCACCACGAAAATCGTCGTGCAGAAATAGCTAAGGATGCTCAACAAACCCTAGCTGATTTCCATACAGGTAAATTTCGGCATCAGTCAGCTCAAAATGTCGTTGCAGCATTACGCCAGTCTTTAAATGAACCAGAGAAATGAGACTGCTGGTTTTAACCCCAAAATTCCAACGAGCATTCCGTAAGTTTGTGAAGCGAAATGCTGAACTTCAGGAACGCATTGAAGACACTCTTCAACAAATGGAAGCCGACGTATTTGCCCCAGCCTTAGGCACGCACAAACTGAGCGGCAAACTTGATGGTCTTCAGTCCTGCTCTTGCGGCTATGATTGTCGTGTTGTCTTCTCCATTGAACAGGATGCACAAACGAATAGCGAAGTCATTGTTTTGCTCGACATCGGGACACATGATGAAGTTTATTAACTGTGATTAACGTTTAGTGAACAATTGGGCAAAATGATGCAGTTAGCGATCAATTTTTAAACATTATTATCGCGTTTCTTGATATTGTGCGATCGCCACACAACACGGTCAAAATACCATTGCAGTATGGGCACAAAAAGGCTATGAAACCGCAACAGTAAAGACATTTCTATTCCTGGTGTAATTACAAACACTTTTCGTTTCACTCCCAGTAAGCTATCAAAGGCGACTTTCTCGGCTGTCAAGATTTGGGCGGATTGGGTAATCAGTTTTGTTTCCATTGGCTTAGTTTTATTTTCGGCTGCCAATTGAGGCGTATCTGTATCTGGTGGGTAAACAATGGAAATGTGGATACCTACGGTTTTGAGTTCTGCCCGCAGTGACTCAGCTAATCCTCGCACAGCAAATTTACTGGGACTATAGGGCGTATAACCGTATAAACCAATTAATCCGGCTCCCGAAGAAATGACGACAATATGACCTTTTCCCTGCTGTATCATGCTGGGTAAGACAGCCTTAATACAATAAAGAGTCCCAAAGTAATTGATCGCCATTGTTTGTTCAAAAATTGCCATAGGTAGTTCGGCAAAATACCCTGGATGGGCAATCCCCGCAGAGGTAATCAATAAGTCCGGTACACCTAGCTGAATAATGGCAGATGCGATCGCATTTTCCACTTGTTCGCGTTCGGATACATCTGCGGAAATAACTAATATTTGCTGATTGGGATCGGTTTTAAAGGTTTCGAGTTCTGCTTTGGTAGAGTCGAGCTGAGTCTGAGTGCGAGCAATGATAGAGATACTACTACCAGATTGCACCAGAAGTTTAGCGATCGCTTTCCCAATACCACTGGAACCACCAGTAATAATTGCATGTTTATACATCTTCTATGCTATTAGGTACTTGGGTAAATGCGATCGCCAAGGCTGCGATCGTGGTGTTAATTTGTTCTTCTGTGTGAAGACAACTGATAAAAAATCGCAGACGTGCGGCATGATTGGCAACGGCTGGATAAATGATTGGTTGAACGTTAATACCTGCTTGGAAAAGAAGATGAGAAAGCTGAATACAGGTTAAAGAATTCCCCACCACAATGGGAATAATCGGAGAATTTTGGCTTGTGGCTGTATTCCAACCCTTAGCTCTAGCCAGTTTTAAAAAGTATTGCGATCGCTGCTGTAAAATTTTAACTCGTGTGGGTTGAACTTTAAGTAAACGCAAGGCTGTTAAGGCGGCGGCGGTATTGGCGGGGGATAATCCCACACTGTAAACAAAACCAGGGGCAGTATATTTTAAATAATTCACCAAGGCTTTAGACCCGGCAATATATCCCCCACAACTCGCAAAAGCTTTACTGAGAGTTCCCATCCATAGATCAACATCCGCTGGTTGCACACCAAAAAACTCACCAATACCCCGTCCTTGCTGACCCAGTACGCCAATAGAATGGGCTTCGTCTACCATGAGTAAAGCTTTGTGGCGTTGCTTCAGTTCAATAAACCGGGGCAAGTCCGGGATATCCCCATCCATGCTGTAAATGCCTTCAATGACAATCAGAACTCGCCGATAGTGTTGACGTTGGTCTTGCAACATCTCATCTAGAGCTTGACAATCATTGTGGGGAAAAGGCACAGTCTTGGCACCGGACAAAGCACAGCCTTGCAAAATACTATTGTGACTCAGGGCATCATAAAAGATTAAATCCTGGGAATTAAACAGGTGTCCAATGGTAGTAACGTTGGTTGCATGACCGCTAACGTAAACAATGCAGTCTTCTACGCCAAGAAACTCTGTAATTTCTTGTTCTAGTTCTTGATGTAGAAGACGTTCGCCTGATGCTAAACGGCTAGCACCAACCGATGTACCATAGCGATCGATCGCATCTTTAGCTGCTGCGGAAACTGTCGGATCTCCTGACAAGCCCAAATAGTTGTAAGTGGAATAATTAATCAGTGTACGTCCCTGAACTTGAGTGCAATCCCTAGTTAGGGATTCCTGCATCTGAAAATAAGGATTGGGGATTTCCAGAGTTTGAATCTGGGTTAATCGTTGTTGGAGTTGTGCATATTCTGGAAAGCACTCAAATTGATAATGTTCAGGTGGAATTTGAGTTAAAGGCTGGTCATTATGGTGAGCTAGTTCTTGAGTGAGATATTGGGCTAAAGTGGCGATCGCTCCAAATGTTTGCAGTGTAGAAATGTTGAGTAAATAACCTGACCAAGCCTCCAAGTCTTGAATAAATTTTGCTACTTGAATAGAATCCAAACCATAGGTTTCAAAAGATTCCTTTGGGTAAATGGATTGTATGGGAATATTCAATTTTGCAGCTAGCCACTGGGATATCCAATTTTGAATTGACTCCACACTATACGGCTGGGCATACTTGTTGAGGTGAAGAGGAATATCTGTCAATTCTGAGTTTATTGATGACAAATTACCCGCCAAGAAATTCTCCCGACAGATAAGGCGCTGAATCTTACCACTGGATGTTTTGGGGAGAGTTCCCGGTTTGAGCAGCAAAATTCGATAAACTTGTAGATCGTGTTCCCTTAAGACTTCTTTCCTAATGGCTTTCACAACCTCGTCAACATTGAGATTCCGCAGATAAGTTCGCTTCACTTCAGAAACAACAATCAGGCAATCGCTTCCATCCATTTCCACAGTAAAGGCGGCACTACTGTGAAAGGCTAACCCTGGATGACTAATTTCCACTGTTTGTTCAATGTCTTGAGGATAATGATTTCGTCCTCGAATTACCAACAAATCCTTGAGACGACCCGTAATAAATAACCCAGCTTCATCTTCCCAAAAACCTAAATCTCCGGTTCGCAAAAACGGCCCTTCTCCCGTATCAGCCAGATAAGCACCAAATGTTTTCTGAGTTTCCTCAGATCGATTCCAATATCCTTGTGTGACACTCTCACCAGCAACCCAGATTTCTCCCACTTGTCCTGCTTCGCATTTAGTTAATGAAACTGGATTGGCGATCGCTACAATTTGATTTAACCAAGGATGACCGCAACTAACTAATTTCCGATAAAGGCGATCGCTATCGCAGCTAACTACTTGGTTTTGCTCTAAAGCCTTGGCATCGCAAACCTTGATGGTCGGTACTTCTGCTTTCTTCACTCCAGTTACTAGCAGGGTTGTCTCTGCCATTCCATAGCAGGTTTGAAAGGTTCTAGGGCGAAATCCGTAGGGCGAAAACAGCTTGTTAAAAGACTCTATAGTTTCTGCTTGAATGGGTTCGCCACCATTGAGGGCAATTTCCCAACTGCTGAGATCGAGGTTCTCTAATTGTTCTGGCTTAAGGTTTTGGGTGCAGAGTTCATAAGCAAAGCTAGGTCCTCCACTAACCGTTACTTTGTAATTTGAAATTCCCTTTAACCAACGAATCGGGTTTTGCAGAAATGCCATTGGTGGCATGAAGATTACAGGAAATCCCGCAGATAGAGGTTGGAGTATCCCTCCGACTAATCCCATATCATGGTAAGGCGGCAACCAAGATAAACCAAGACTTTCACTCGTTTCTTCAAAACATTCTCGGATGACAGTACAGTTGTGGATCAAATTGCCGTGGGAAACCTTTACCCCTTTGGGTGTGCCTGTTGATCCAGAGGTGTACTGTAATAATGCCAGGGTATTGTGTTCCACTACTAGAGGGGTGAAGTCATCAGGTGTTGTTGCTACGCTATCAGTGAAAACCCAATGTAATTGTGTGAATGCGGGTTCTTCCACTCCATTTTGCTCAATAAGTTGGGAGATATCTGCGGTAGTTAATAACAAGGTAGCGTCAGCATCTCGAACGATCGCCTGCAATCGAGATAGTTTTTGATTGCGTTTGGGTGGATAGGCAGGAACGCCAATAATGCCTGCATAGAGACAGGCGAAGAAGCCTGTGATAAAGTCTAATCCTGGTGGGTAAAGTAGCAAAGCTCTATCTCCTGGTGAAGAGAACGATTGGAGATGAGCCGCGATCGCCTTTACTTTATTTTCCAATTCCTGGTAGGTTAGACGGTTAGTTTCTATTTCACCATCTTGAAGAAATATGTAAGCTGGTTGATGCGGCTGGTTTTTCACCCTTTGGCAGAGCAAATCTATCAGTGTTCTTTCCTGTCCAAATAAATTAGATTTAGTTTGAAATCCGATCATTATGATAATCAATTTAACAACTAGATGTAAACAAAAAATCAACTATTACACTAATACCATTTCTGTATGAAGCTGCGCTAAATTATCAACAACAGTAAATTTGGTTTAAGAGTGATGGTCTTAAGATTACAAGTTGAAATAAAAAAGAGTCAAGAAGAATTAGAAAAAGCGGTTAAATACGTTTATGAAGAAACCAGCAAAAAGCGATAACCAATGCTCTACTCACTAAAACTTGGTCAGATGATGCTGAGAGTGATGAAAGCTGTTTACGAACGCGCTCGCTTCCGTTATGGATGGAAGAAACAAATCAAATCCTCTTTGGTTGTTGATCGTAGTCGAAACACTGCCTCCTGTCTTGTTTCTAGGAGAGCGCTAGTTTCCCAAAGAAGGTAAGAAACTGACAATTCCGGGGAAAAGAATAATTAACACCACCACCAATAGTTGCAACAAAATAAACGGTATTACACCGCGATAGATATCTTTTGTCGTAACTTCTGGTGGGGCGACACCCCGCAGGTAAAACAGTGCAAAGCCAAAGGGAGGGGTGAGGAAAGATGTTTGCAAATTTGCTCCCAAAACTACACCATACCAAATCAAGTCAATACCTAAGTTTTGGGCAACTGGTACAAACAACGGCACGACAATAAAGGCAATCTCGAAAAAATCAATGAAAAAGCCGAGGATAAATACCACCGCCATACTGACAACCAAAAAGCCAGTTTTACCACCTGGGAGATTGGCGAGAACATCAAACATGAAGCGATCGCCATTTAACCCTCGAAAGACTAAACTAAAAGCTGTGGAGCCAAATAGGATAAAAACTACCATGCTGGTGATTCGCAAAGTAGCATCACAAACTTGACGCAGAGATTCTAAGGTAAGTTTACGATTTGCAGCTGCCAGTGCGATCGCACCACCACAACCCACTGCACCCGCTTCTGTCGGCGTAGCAATGCCAAAAAATATACTCCCCAGCACCAACAAAATTAGTATCAAAGGCGGTATCATCACCTGAACTACCCGCCTTCCCAAAGCTTTACCACCAATTTCTCTCACCTCAGCAGGTAAAGCTGGTGCTAAATCTGGCTTCAAAAATGCCACAATCAGCACGTGTAGGGCAAATGCACCAGCCATCATCAAACCGGGAATCACCGAACCGATGAACAAATCGCCTACCGATACACCCAATTGGTCGCCCAGCACTACCAACACCACACTCGGCGGGATAATTTGCCCCAAGGTTCCTGATGCAGCTATCACACCAGTAGCTAATTCTTTGCTGTAACCATAGCGGAGCATAATTGGCAGAGAAATCAAACCCATCGCCACCACAGTCGCCGCCACTACCCCAGTAGTTGCTGCTAACAGCGCCCCCACCAAAATCACAGCTAAAGCCAGTCCGCCACGCAAGCGTCCCAACAAAATTCCCATCGTTTCTAAGAGTCTTTCCGCTATCCCCGATTTCTCCAGCATTGCCCCCATGAAGATGAAGTAAGGGATAGCTAATAACGTATAGTTTGCCATGATGCCAAAAATCCGTTGTGGCATGGCAGTCAGAAACACTGGGTCAAATACACCTAAGCTAATTCCCAATATTCCAAATAAAATTGCCACACCACCCAAAGAAAAAGCCACCGGATACCCCAGCGACAGCAGCACCAAAGCACCAGCAAACATCACTGGCCCCAACCATTCATAAGCCAGTGTCATGATTTTCCTCCTTGCTTTGAAGAATTACCAAGTTTTTGATCGCCTGAGAAATTCCCTGGAAAATCAGCAGCACAAAGCCGACAATAATCATCGCTTTAATAGGGTAACGAGGCAATCCTCCAGGATCGGATGAGGCTTCCTTAATTAGCCATGAAGCCACAACCGCATCCCAAGAAAAAGCGATCGTAATGATACAGAATGGAATGAGGAAAAATATAGTCCCTACTAAGTCTGCAAGTGCTTTTCGTCGAGGCGGCCAATTACTGTAAAAAATATCAACCCGCACGTGTTCGTTGTGCTTGAGGGTGTAAGCTGCTCCCAATAAGAAAACTAAATCAAAAATATACCATTGAGATTCTATGTAGGCGTTGGAGGTGAAGTTGTTACCGCTAATTCTTCCAAGATATCGCCCGATAACATTCCATACGCCAAGTACAATCATTACTAGTACCAGCCAACTGGTAAATCGACCAATGCGTTCAGTGCAATTATCAATAATATTTGATATTTTTAATAATTTTTCCAATAGTTATTTTACCTCTCGAATTGCTGTAAAGACTTCTCTGTAGTTTTAAGGGTTTGTAGTAAGCACTTTATTGCTTAGAGAATAAGGACTAAAGTCCTTACTACGAACTTGCTTACCCATCAATTTCAAATTGACAGATTACTAGCCTTAATTCCAAAAAATCGTCTATGTGGTTTTACTAATGCCAATTTACCAACTCATCTGCTAGAGATTTTAAAGGTTTACCGTTATATAAGCAATGCTTGCTAGAGTCTGGAGTGCATCAATTGTGGGCATCGATGCCGTCAAAGTAGGCGTGGAAGTCGATGTGTCAGGGGGATTACCGGGAATTGTTGTCTTGGGACTGCCAGATTCAGCGATTCAAGAATCAAGAGAAAGAGTCAAAGCAACTCTGAAAAATACTGGCTTTGCCTTTCCGATGCGAAAGATAGTAATTAATTTAACTCCGGCAGATTTACGCAAAGAAGGCCCCTGTTTCGATTTGCCTATTAGTGTGGGAATTTTGGCGGCTTCTGAGCAAGTTAGCGCTGATTTGTTAGGGGATTATCTATTTTTGGGCGAAGTCTCTTTGGATGGCAGTTTACGTCCGGTAGCTGGTGTCTTACCGATCGCAGCAGCAGCCCAAAAGATGGGAATTGCAGGTTTAGTTCTTCCTGTTGATAATGCCCAAGAAGCGGCAGTGGTTGAAGATTTGGCTGTTTATGGCTGCAAGCATTTGTCTGAGGTGGTGGATTTTTTAAATAATCCAGGGCGTTACAAACCTGTGCAGATAGATAGTACAACACAGACAACAATAGTGTCCTACCCTGGCGCAGATTTGCATGATGTGAAAGGACAAGCTCATGGGCGTCGTGCTTTAGAAATTGCTGCGGCTGGTGGGCATAATCTCATTTTTGTTGGGCCGCCTGGTAGTGGGAAAACCATGCTAGCAAGGCGCTTACCAGGAATTTTACCGCCGTTGAGTTTTGCCGAATCTTTAGAAGTGACTCGTATTCATTCGGTAGCTGGTTTATTGAAAAATCGTGGTTCATTGGTACGCGATCGCCCTTTTCGCAGTCCCCACCACTCAGCATCCGGGCCTTCTCTAGTTGGCGGTGGTAGCTTCCCTCGTCCTGGAGAAATATCATTATCTCACAGAGGTGTGCTATTTCTTGATGAACTTACGGAATTTAAACGAGATGTTTTAGAATTTTTGCGTCAACCTCTAGAAGATGGCTACGTCACAATTTCCCGCACCAAATTATCGGTAATGTTTCCCGCGCAGTTTACTTTGGTGGCGAGTACCAATCCCTGTCCTTGCGGCTACTATGGCGATACCATCCAACAATGTACTTGCTCTCCCCGTCAACGCGAGCAATATTGGGCAAAACTTTCTGGGCCGTTGATGGATCGAATTGATTTACAAGTTGCAGTGAATCGCTTGAAACCAGAAGAAATTACCCAACAACCGACGGGAGAAACATCAATATCAGTACGCGAACGAGTGCAACAAGCAAGCGATCGCGCAATTACCCGTTTCCAAGGAGAAGCAAATCTGCGTTGCAATGCTCATTTGCAAAGTCGCCATCTTCAAAGATGGTGCAAGTTAGATGATGCTAGCCGCAATTTATTAGAAGCAGCAATTAGAAAATTAGGCTTATCGGCAAGAGCAAGCGATCGCATTCTCAAAGTAGCACGGACTATTGCAGATTTAGCAGGAGAAGATGAGCTAAAAACTAATCATGTAGCGGAAGCAATTCAGTATCGCACAATCGATAGAATGCAATAAAAGGGAAAAGGTAACGCTAAGACGTAGGAGAAATTAACTCACCAATACGCTTGAGAATTTGCAAAACTGCGTACAGTTCTCTCGCGGATGCAAATGGAGCAAAAACTCTTGACAAATCGTACTGTGGTGTATTTGTTTGCGTCACTTTGACAAATAAAATATCGTCTCCATTCGTCACCATCCCAAACACAGGTTTACTGGAATTGGGGTTAGCCATCATATAAGCTAGGGCTTGCGGTACAGCAGACCAAACTGAGAGTGTGGTTTTTTTCGACTCCAACACCATCACCCATAACTGATCTTGTAAAACTAAAACATCAATTCGTCCACGCAGTATCTCCTCGTCATCATTCACCATGAGTTCCACAGATGATTCAGCCTTAATTCTGAAAGGAGGATCGTAAAATCCAGAGAGGGCAAGTATTGGTGACACCAACAACAAGATGACTGTCCCTTCTAGTAAATCACCTCCGGCACGGTGATAAAGATACCTCCGCCGCACGACATCCACAGAAGCTTTTTCCGCTTCCGTAATTTCAGACAATCCTTCATACCACTCTGGGAAAAATTGCTCGTTTTCAACACGAACAAAACCAAATCGATTTTCTGCATCTTCAAGAGTGGTAATCGCTTCTGTAATTGCTGCGGTCTGTGTCATTGCTTCTAGGTAAAAATTGCTTTGCTATATCAACATCAGCGCATTTTTATTATCGCCAATTGGCGCGGTCGCATTGTCATGTCACTACAAAATTCTAAATTCCTCCCCAAGAACGTTTTACAAATACCCTTGGGAGGATGTCACAACTCAGTAAATCAGTATCCAATATATCAGGGACTAAGCAACATTCCCTAGAAGGAGACTGATTGGATGAATTTGCAAGAAATTTGGAAGTTATTACAAGAGACATTCAAAGAATGGAGTGACGATAAAGCCTCGCGGTTAGCGGCGGCGTTAGCTTATTACACGATTTTTTCCATTGCACCATTGCTAATTATTGTAATTGCGATCGCAGGAGCAGTATTTGGAGAGGAAGCGGCAAGAGGTCAAATTGTCGGACAAATTCAAGGTTTAGTTGGGGTAGATGGCGCAAAGTTTCTCGAAACAGCCATCCAAAATGCTAACCAACCAAAGACAGGAGCGATCGCTTCGATTATTAGTGTCCTAGTTCTACTAGTGGGTGCTACAGGCTTATTTACTGAGTTGCAAGATGCCATGAACACGATTTGGGAAGTGAAACCCAAACCTGGACGTGGCATAAATAACATGATTCGCCTCCGCGTTTTGTCCTTTGCAATGGTGATCGGAATTGGCTTTTTACTTTTAGTTTCTCTAGTAATTAGTACGATATTAGCAACCTTAGTAACATACTTTAGTAACTTATTGCCAGGTTTCGATTTTATCTGGCAGATTGCCAATTTAATCATCTCTTTTGCAATCACGACAGTACTGTTTGGACTAATATTTAAAGTTCTACCAGATGTCAAAATTGCATGGAGTGATGTTTTAGTTGGAGCTGCTCTCACCTCAGTTTTGTTCTCGATTGGAAAATTTTTATTAGGACAATATTTAGGTAATGGCAGTTTTGGATCGACCTATGGTGCTGCTGGTTCACTGGTGGTGATTTTAGCTTGGGTTAACTACGCCGCACAAATTCTTTTCTTCGGTGCAGAATTTACTCAAGTTTATTCCCGAAGGCATGGCAGCGGCATAGTTCCAACTAAAAATGCTGTACACATATCTGATAACACAAACTATAATGGCAAGGCTCCAAGAGAACAAACATCGAGTCAGAAAAAGCCATCTTCTCGCTTTATTAATCGCTTCTTTCAGTATTTTAGGAAGCCTAAACGCTTAAAGCAGAGAAGAAAAAATCAGCGTTTTTAATTCTTAATTACTGAAGATTTATAAATATAAATCTAATAGATATTTAAGTATCTAATATCCAGTCAAGCGAACTCGTTTTTCTTGCTACAGTTGATGCGTAGAGTATTCAGCAATTCTGAATTCTGACTCTTTTTTATACTGGATTTTTTCCAGAAGTCTATTGAACAAGGAAGAAAATCAGTGCTAATGGAAAAATGGTTTTTTATCAATTGGCAAGCAATTTTTATTCCTAGCATCAGCATCTTTGAGTTGATTATCCGCGGATCGCTAGTCTACTTAGCGTTGTTCTCAGTGCTAAGACTACTTCCTAGCCGACAATTAGGAACATTAGGAATTACTGATTTACTTGTAGTTGTGCTATTTGCGGAAGCTGCTCAAAATGCTATGGCAAGTAATTACACATCAATTACTGAAGGGGCTATCCTGGTAGGAACAGTGATTTTTTGGAGTTACTTGCTGAACTGGTTGGGTTACAAACTTCCCCAGTTCCAACGTTTCCTGAATCCGCCACCGTTGCTCCTAGTAAAAAACGGTCGGATGATTGAACGCCATCTGCAACGAGAGTTAATTACAGATGATGAATTGATGAGCAAGTTACGTCAGCAAGGTGTAGAATTTTTAGCTGATGTGAAGTTCGCGTATATAGAGGCTGACGGCAGGATTAGTATTATCATGTCGGATTCAAAAACTAGTATCGTCCCTGAGCAAAAAGTAGCGTTAAAAAGCGATCTACATTAATTAGACATTAATTAGACTGTAAAATATGACGGTTGTATTCTGTGCCGAACTGTGATTGAGCGTTATACTTTGCCCGAAATGGCTAATCTGTGGAGTGAAGCCTATAAACTAAAAACTTGGCTGCAAGTGGAAATTGCTGTTTGTGAGGCTCAAGCTGAACTTGGTTACATTCCATCTGAGGCGGTTGAGGAAATTAAAGCCAAGGCAGATTTCGATCCAAAGCGGGTGCTGGAAATTGAGGCTGTAGTCCGCCACGATGTCATTGCTTTCTTGACAAATGTCAATGAATATGTTGGTGATGCCGGACGCTATATTCACCTGGGTTTAACTAGTTCGGATGTTTTGGATACAGCTTTAGCAGTGCAATTAGTTGCCAGCCTGGATCTATTATTGCAACGTCTGGAAGATTTGATTGAGGCAATTCGCCAAAAAGCACGGGAACATCGTCATACAGTGATGGCTGGCCGATCGCACGGTATTCACGCTGAACCGATTACTTTCGGTTTTAAATTAGCTGGTTGGTTAGCAGAGGTGTTGCGACACCAAGAACGCCTGAGAATACTCCGCAAAACGATCGCTGTGGGTAAGATTTCCGGTGCGGTGGGAACCTATGCCAATATTGAACCGCGTGTAGAAGCGATCGCTTGTCAAAAACTCGGACTCGAACCCGATACGGCCTCAACTCAAGTTATTTCCCGCGATCGCCACGCTGACTACGTGCAACAATTAGCTTTGGTAGCCGCAACCATTGAACGTTTTGCTGTAGAAATTCGCAATCTCCAAAAAACAGACGTTTTGGAAGTTGAAGAATTCTTCGCCAAGGGTCAAAAAGGCTCCTCAGCCATGCCACACAAGCGCAACCCCATCCGTTCGGAACGACTGACGGGAATGGCACGACTCGTCAGAAGTCATGCTGGTGCAGCTTTAGAAAACGTTGCTTTATGGCATGAGCGAGACATTTCTCACAGTTCTGTAGAACGGGTAATTTTGCCAGATGCTTGTACTTTGACCCACTTTATGTTGTCAGAAATAACCGATTTGGTCAAAAACCTGTTGGTCTATCCTGAGAACATGAAACGGAATCTCAACTGTTATGGCGGCGTTGTGTTTAGCCAAAAAGTTTTACTGGCTTTGATAGACAAGGGAAGCAGCCGAGAAGAGGCTTATGCGATCGTTCAAGAAAGCGCTCACGCCGCTTGGAATCAGCCAGAAGGAAACTTCCAAGACTTGATTAGTAAAGATCCGCGTGTTACCCAAAAATTGTCTTCGGCGGAACTAGAGGTTTGTTTCGACCCCCAGCAACATCTGCGGCATTTAGAAGAAGTTTACCAACGATTAAGTATTTAGGATTAATTTGCTTGTAGTAAGCGCTTAAGCGCTTACTACAAACCTGTTACCCAAAAAATACGCAGATATTATCAAAAAATATATATAAAGATACCAACAACATTTAATACTGGAATCTATTTGATGCTGTAATTATTGCCTACACTGGGTAGTATACATAACAAATACTTACTTATTTATTAATATTACGAGTGCTTTGATGATTGAAATCCTAGCCACACTTTCTGCCTCTGCGGCAGCAGGAATGAGAATAGGCATACCTTTGCTAATTATTGGATTATTGCAGGGTAGCAACTTATGGTCGCAAGTTCCAATTTTATCTCATATTTCTCCACCAATATTATTATGTTGCCTCACCAGTTGGTCATTAATTGAATTATTAGCCTCAAAAAAGCTCTGGGGGCAAAGATTGCTCCAAGTGGTTCAGCTATTCATGTCTCCCCTTGTGGGTGCAATTATGGGGTTAGGAGTAGCTACAGCAACAGCAACCCCAAACTGGCTGATTGCCATAATTGGAGGTTTATTAGCTTTGGTACTCCAACTCGTCCAAATTGGTTGGTTCTATCGATTACGTGGCTTACCGTTGTGGGCAGTCTTTCTTCAAGATACCTTGTGCATTGCTCTAGTACTATTTGCCTTTGATGCTCCTTGGCAAGGAGGAGTAATTGCTTTAATACTGCTCTGGTTTGCAGTTCGTAGTGCGAAGCAATGGTATGACTGGTATCGGCAGAAAAGTTAGGAATGAAGATAGAAGTTAAAAGTGAAAAGTTAGCGAGAAAAATTTAAAACTCCTAACTCCCAACTCCTAACTCCTAACTTCTAACTCTTTTCATTTACTGCAAAAGCCCAATCATGTGCAAGAAGCCGTGACCGGTAATCAGCTCTACGATTAAGGCAATAAAACCCAGCATCGCAATCCGACCATTCCATACTTCAGCACTAGTTGTCAGACCCCACTCCCAACGCTCTTGAGGGTACATCTTTACCATCTTTTTCATTTGGGCAGCTTGCGAAAGCTTGAAACTGGGGTTTTTCAGCGCATCAATCACTAATTCGGCTAGTGCATTAATAAATACTGGATGGGTATTAGGAGCCGGTACGCGGCGGAAGTTGTGAATTCCTGATTCTTCGGCTACTTCTCGATACTCAATATCAATTTCTTGTAGTGTCTCAATATGCTCTGAGACAAAACTGATTGGCACCACAACCAAATCTTTCACACCTTCTGCGCCTAGTTCTTTGAGGGCATCTTCAGTATAGGGTTGCAGCCATTCTACTGGGCCGACACGACTTTGGTAAGCTAAAGTGTGGGCATTGGGTCGATTGAGAGTCTGCATAATCAACGCAGTACATTCTTCAATTTCCGCCTGGTAAGGGTCGCCTGCTTCTTCAACGTAGCTTTTCGGAACGCCGTGAGCGCTGAAAAATATATGAACATCATCCGGGTTGGGAAATTGCTCAAGCTCCTGGGCTATGAGTTGCGCCATTGCTTGAAGATAGCCTGGTTGTTTATACCAAGAAGGAATGACGGTGTAATCAATCGGTTGAAGTTTTGGATCTTCTTGCCAAAGCTTGTCTAAAAGCCGGAAGCTGGAACCACTGGTACTGATAGAAAACTGGGGATATAGTGGTAATATTACCAGGTGTTCTATTTTATCTTGGGTAATCTGTGCGATCGCCTCTTCTGTATAGGGATGCCAATAACGCATTCCCACGTAAATATTAACTTCTTGCCCCAAAAAACCTAACTGTTCTTTTAAAGCTTCCCCTTGGGCTTCTGTAATCCGCCGCAATGGGGAACCACCACCGATTTGCTTATAATTTTCTTGAGATGTTCTGGTTCGGCGCGTGGCAATAAACCAGGCTAGGGGCTTTTGCAACCAGCGAAATGGTAGGCGAATAATTTCCGGATCGGAAAATAGATTGTACAAAAACGGCCCAACATCTTCTAGCTTATCAGGGCCACCGAGATTGAGTAATAAGACGCCTACACGACCCATAGCAGTTACTTTCCCCCAATCTTTTCAGGTTTTTTACTAATGTTAACAATATATCTTTATTAAATATAAAGCTTAATAGCAAGGAAATATGCAATGGCAACAATTTTAAGAGATTGGAGTTACCGTTATCAGTGGTTATATGATGGTATCTCTCGTTTAGCAGCCTTAAGTGTAGGTGGTGAAGCCCGTTTTCGGCAACTTGCTTTGCAAGGCTTAACAATTCACTCAGATTCTCAGGTTTTAGATTTATGTTGTGGGAGTGGTCAAACAACAGAGTTTTTAGTAAAAACTTCACAAAACGTAACAGGATTGGATGCTTCACCCAAGTCTTTGCAACGGGCGCGGCTAAATGTACCGAAAGCTTCATACATAGAAGCTTTTGCCGAGGAGATGCCATTTGCAGACAATCTGTTTGATGTGGTGCATACCAGCGTTGCATTACACGAGATGCAGCCTCAGCAATTACGAAAAATTATTAATGAAGTTTATCGGGTGCTGAAGCCAGGAGGAGTATTTACGCTGGTGGATTTTCACGCTCCGACAAATCCGATATTTTGGCCTGGGATATCGGTGTTTTTGTTGTTGTTTGAGACGGAAACAGCTTGGGAATTACTGAAAACTGATTTAGCTGAGTTGTTAGCTAAGACTGGCTTTGAAGTGAGTAAGTCAACTTTATATGCAGGTGGGAGTTTGCAAGTGATACAGGCGAATAAATGAACAATACTACTTTATTAATGGCAGCTAAAAGACTCTGCTATTAATAAAGTATAGGTTGTTTTTATATAGTACTTAAGCAGGTAGGCAGAGAAAAAATGACGCAGGAACTAATAGACCTAAAAAAGAGTATTTTGGAAGGACGTTATGCAGATGCCTTAGCGATTGTAGACGAATTAGAAGGCATGAGTAAACAAGCTATTCTGCGGAATATCCAAGCTTATTTAAGGATTCTGCTGATTCATTTGATTAAGAACCAAGTAGAACAAAGATTAACTGGTTTATGGGCAAATTCTATTCGTAATTCAATCCGAGAAATTAAAAGTCTTAATATCAAAGATAAGAAAAAATCTTACTATATTAATTTAGGTGAGTGGGAGAACTTGATAGAAGAAGAAGTGATTGAAGATGCGATCGCTGATGCCAGCGATGAAGTAATGAATGGAGTATATAATCAATTCCAACTGTCTGAAATAGTGGATAGAGACCAAATTATTCAGACTGCATTGAAGTTTTTGGCGCTAACTTATTCCTATTCAGCTAAGGAGTTACCCGCAGTTTTGGCTGAAAATTTAACTCAGTTATCTGGTGGAGAAGATTGGAAAACAGGTAAGCGATAAAAAAATATTTTAATCCCTAATAGGGATTTGAGTAATTGCAATAAGCCAAAGAAGCAGGATTTTAAGACACTCTGGCGGCGGCGTTTCAATCCCTAATAGGGATTTTGATTAATTGCAATGCAGTGCCAAGAAATGCTGGGGTTGTTGAAGTTACTGTTTCAATCCCTAATAGGGATTTTGATTAATTGCAATATTTGAGAAATATGAAAAGATTGAACAAGCCAAATCATTTTGTTTCAATCCCTAATAGGGATTTTGATTAATTGCAATTAATTCATAGTTTTTGCCGCGATCGCGGCACTTAAGTTTCAATCCCTAATAGGGATTTTGATTAATTGCAATTTGTGTTGCGAATTGGGGCAGGGACTAGGGAATTTATGTTTCAATCCCTAATAGGGATTTTGATTAATTGCAATTCCTCTCCATTTGGGACACAAGCAGATGGTACAGAGTTTCAATCCCTAATAGGGATTTTGATTAATTGCAATCGCCTACTTGCCCTAAGTCTTCCAATCCCCTGCTTGTTTCAATCCCTAATAGGGATTTTGATTAATTGCAATAGCAGGAGCCTGAAAGCCAAGCTATATTTAGTTTTCAAGGTGCGGTTGCGCGATTCTAGAGCAATCATAGCATTAGAGAATTTCTTTGGGAAGAGTGTCGGGAAAGGTTGAAAGCTGAAACTCAGTTATTGTAAGCATTTCAGGGATTGCGCGGATGAATTTGGACAATAAGTGGGGTGAAACGCTTGCTGGTGTTGAGATAGAAGCACTTTTTTTAGGTTGTGAAATTTGTACACCTACCTCTCCGCGCTATTTGACCATACAGTAACCTAAATATAAGGGAACTTAGTAATTCAACGTAGAGATGATGAAAGAAATAACGCGCCGCAAATTTATTGCAACAGCGACAGTGGCGACAGGTTTTGCCCTCGCAGTACAACCCATTTCTGCCGGAGTCATCACTACTGATGCCAAGGGGTTAGTAACTGGTGCAGTGAAAATTCCTGTCAAAGATGGCGAAATTCCTGCCTATAGAGCAGCACCAGCTACTGGTGATAATTTCCCAATTGTTCTGGTAATCCAGGAAATCTTTGGTGTACACGAGCATATCCAGGATATCACTCGTCGCTTTGCTCGGTTGGGATATTTAGCGATCGCACCCGAATTATTTGTGCGTCAAGGCGATGTCTCGAAGTTAAACAATATAGACGAAATTCGTCCAATTGTCGCCAAAGTACCAGATGCCCAAGTGTTATCCGATCTTGATGCGACGGTAGAGTGGGCAAAGAAGTCAGCTAAGGGCAATGGCGAGAAATTGGGAATTACAGGCTTCTGTTGGGGCGGTCGTATTACCTGGTTATATGCAGCACATAATCCCCAGGTGAAGGCAGGTGTAGCTTGGTATGGGAAACTTGTGGGCGATGCTACCGAACTTCAGCCCAAGTATCCCGTCGATATTGCATCAAAACTGACAGTCCCGATTCTCGGACTCTATGGTGGCAAGGATACAGGTATTACTCTTGATACAGTAGAGCAGATGCGCGATCGCTTAAAGTCCAGCAGCAGCAAATCTAAAATTATTGTCTATCCCAATGCACCCCACGCATTTTTTGCCGATTATCGCCCCTCCTACCGCGAGCAAGAAGCTCAGGATGGTTGGAAACGCCTCTTGGCATGGTTTAAAGAAAATGGTGTTTAAAAAATTAGCTACTCATGAACTGTGACGCTGAAAAAAGTCCCAAATTGTTTCACTGGCGTTCAGCCCCAGCTTGGCGTTGAATTTGTTTAGGTTCTCGTCAGTTGAAGAACCACCAGGCCAGAAATGTCCACCGTTTACTACCGCTAGCTGCCAGACTTCGGAGTTGCCACTACAACCCGTGTAGATAGCGGTTTTCACTTTATCTTCAGAAAAATTCAAAGATTCATTTGATAAAGTACATCGATCGTGCGATCGCCAAAACTCTACCATGTCTGAGATCGAAACCAGCGCTCCTCGTTGAGTGTGGTCATCACCTTCATAAAGGACATCGCGATCGTTTGTACCGTTGATCGTTAACATCGATATGGGAGTTTGAGGCTGGCAACTAGGTTTGAGTCTAACTGGGAGCGAACCAGCTACTGATGCAAAGCCAGCAATTTTATCAGGTAACTTACAAGCTAGTGCTTGGGTAAGTATGCCACCTCTAGAAAAACCGGTAGCATAAACTTTATGACTATCAATATTAAGTTGCTGCTGAAGATGATTAATCAAAGCACTGACAAATAAAACATCATCTACCTTTCCTTGAGCGTTACCTCTAAGACTCCATTTTTGGTCAATTCCATCTGGATAAACTACAATAAATCCTTTTTGCTCTGCTAATTTATTGAAGTGAGTCACGTTACTGATAGACCGACCATTACCATCATCTCCATGAAACACTAAAACTAATGGTATCGGACGGTCTAGGCTATAAGATTTTGGAGTGTAAAAATAGTAAGTACGTAATTTACCTTGATCGTATAATTCTCCATAATTATCACCAATCAAGATTTTTTCTTTAGTTATATGTTTTTCGTCAGCCTGAATGGAATCACAGGCTGTTACTAAACTAATTCCTAGTATAAATATCAAAAGTTTTTTAAAAAACTGAGAATTTTGATATATATTCATGTTGATTAAATTGACTTATGTCAGCTACTTGTATTTACTTCTAAGTCTTATTCAGCAACAAAATTTTAACTAATAGAGGCTAACAACTTTAGTTGTTAGCCTCTATTTAGATATTAAACTCTGACATTTACATAACGAGCAGGAACTCTAACTTTGACCCACCTGTTACCGCGTCGTACTGTTTCCCAATGTGCAGGAATTAACTTCCGTTGATATCGGACGACAACAGGTTTACGCACAATAGCAGCTCTATGAACATTGGGTCTGACAATGATTTCTGCTGCTGATGCTTGTGACGGTAAGGAGGAAATTGCAAATGGGAGAGCAAGTAATGTACCTAATAAAATACGTTTCATATTCAAATCTCCATCAATTAATTTGCTTGAGTTTTATACAGCATTTATCAATAATTCGCGAACAGATATTCTTACTCATTAACTTTACAGTAAGTTCTGTTTGTTACACGACTTAATTGATTTGCTGTATTGCTCTCAGTTTAAAATGCTGAATAAGAAAACACAGTGTAATAAAGTCATAATGTCAGTATGACTTTATTCACATTTTAAACTTTAGACAAAAAAAAGGAGTTTAGAATTACTCCTTTAGTATTATTTTTTACTTAATTATGTATATTTACAGGATTCTGTATGCGATCATTCCAATCAATACGGCAAGACCTAGCGCTCTGCGAAAATAATTAACGCCTTGAAATAGCTCCATCCACGCCCAAGTAAACAATGCGCCATTTGCCACAAAATCTAACACTGTATTGATTTTACCACTTGTAAAAACTAGAGTGAGTAAACTAGCTACTATCCAAAGAATAAGTGGTGGATTTGGCATTTGAGCCAAAACAATTTTGCCACTGCTGTCACGGAAGGTTTTATCAACTAACGTGTTTTCCATTGTTTGAAATTGCTACTTAGGTAAAATTATTAACTTGCAAAAATTACAGAGTAATTTATTGATAATAGGCTGAGATTAAATTGCAAGTTATTTAATAAAATTAAAACATTAAACCAATTCTATTTTCACCCATCTAATTGCTGAGATTAGAGCAGTAAAGGATATTCATATATGACTATATTGAAAGACATAATTTTTATTTCTTCTCAACGCACTTAAAATAGAAAAGCCTCCCATAATGGGAGGCTGAAAAGTTAGCGGAGACAACTTGTTAAACTACAGCGATCGCTCCTCCTAATGCAGAGAAAATGGCGGAGACGAATGCTGTGGCAAACAGCCACCACGCTGCTGTAGCTGCGGCTTTGCGGGTTTCTTCTGCTTGCCGCTGTGCTTGATGTTTTACCTGTTCTAGGCGGCGTTGGGCTTCGTGCTGTATGCGTTCTGCACGTTGCAATACTGTGTTGCGCGCCCGTTCAATTTGGTCGATGATTCGGTTGGCATCTTCTTCGGAGATGTCCTCACGAGAACTCATAATTGCCACTAGGGTATCGCGGTCAAAGGAGGACAAGCGATCGCGCAGGGCATCAAAACCCGCCTGGGGATCGTCAAAAACTGTGCGAATATCGCGCTTAATACTATCATAGTTAAGTTCTGGGCGATCCAGGGAGTTGAGATAGTTACGAATGCGGGCGAAAACCCCATCAATTGCATCTTGAATGCCCCGTTGAATGCTGCGTACTTGTTCGACAAATTGATCCCTTACGGACACCATATTATCGGCAATCCGTGCTGCTTCTTCATCAGAAATATCTTCTCGAATTTTCAGCAGAGCAATGATAGTATCACGGTCAAACTGGGAAAGGCGATCGCCAAAACTTTCCACTCCAACTCGCGGATCGTGCAACAATAATTGCAAGTCGCGTTTGATACCTTCAGGATTGAGTTCTTCTTTACCAGTTTGGCGCAGATACTCTTCTAGATAAGCTTTGAATGTTTCTGCTCTTTGTTGTGTACGGCTCGCTAGGCGACGAGGCGCACGCACAAAGTTACGAATCGAAGTTTGGGTGGAATCAATGATTTCATTGACTTGTTCTTCACTCAAGTCTTGGCGTTGACTGAGCAATTTCACCAGTGTATCCCGGTCTACCTGCGACAACCGACGGCGCAGTGCGACGGCTCCCTCTTTGGGATTTTCAAACAATCTAGTCAAATCTCGCTGAATACCTTCTGGATTCAGTTCTTGTTTGCCAGTATTCCGTAGATAATCTGCGATCGTTGTCGTCACAGAGTCGTATTGCTCTTTAGCTTTATCGACCACAGCTTGAGGTGTGTGGCGAATACTGTACCACGACTCTTCAGTAGCATTGATGATTTGATTAACTTGATCTTCACTCAAGTCTTCCCGTTGACTCAACAATTGCACTAAGGTATCGCGGTCAAAGCGAGACAAGCGCGCCCGAATTGAGCTAATTCCAGCTTGGGGATCTTCTAGTAGCTTTTTGAAGTCGGCGCGGATGCCATCAGGATTCAGTTCTGATTTGCCTGTGTTACGCAGATATGATTCTACATTCAGCCACAGGGTTTCTGCTTGATACTGTGCCTGTTCTGCCAATCCTTTGGATTCTACCAAGACGCGATCGCGTTGTTTTTCCAACTCATCGACAATGCTATCTACTTCATATAACTGGACATCATTACGTTGTAACAATATCTGCCGAATTTCTTGGCGGTCAAGGTGTGCTAGTCGCAATGTCAGGGTTTCATAATCTGCTTCTGAGTCTTCCAACAGTGGTTTAAAATTCTGCTCAATGCCTTCGCTTGTCAAATCTGCCTTCGGAGTAACGAGTAGATAACTTTCTACTGCGCGTTGCAAGTCTCGGACTATATCTCTTTCTTCAATAGCTCTCACTGTTACTAGCACTTCTTGGCGGACAGTTTCTAGCTGATTTGCAATGCGCTGAATTTGACCTTGAGTCAGCAATCCTCGTTGTTGCAGAATTTTGACGAAATCATTGCGGGATAGTCGTTCTAGTTCCCTACGGACGATTCCAGGGTCAGCTGCTGGATCGTAGATGACATCATGAAATTCCTGAGCAATTCTTTCTGGACTCAGTTGCCAAGCATAAGTATTGTACAGGTAGTTTTCGACATCAGCTCGAATTGGGCTATAGGGTTGTGATGGTGTTGGCAAGCCTAACTTATCTGCTTGTTCTGTGACTTTATCTTTAGCGCTAGTAAGACTACCCAAGATTTTTTCCACATCCAAATCAGACAAATCTGTGCGTCCCAACACAATGCCGGTTAAGGCAGATAATCCTTGCTGGAGTGTACCTTGAATTGGCCCGGTAGCAGCTTTTTGGTCAGATTCTTTGGAACCACGCTTTTCTGCTAGTAACCGATCTAGCTTGGCGTTGAGTTCGTCTGTTTTGCTTTGTCCTGGTGGGAGTGATTTCAGATAATCCATCAACTCACCCAAACGGTCTTCGGTGGGTGGTTGCTGACTTACCACTTGCTGCCAAACTTTATACAAGGTATCAGCAATGCGGGTAACATCTTTCTTGGAAAGATCGGTGCGGCTGCTGACTAACTCAATAAACTTTTGGCGGTCGATGTTGCGAATATCTGGAGTCCCTGCGATCGCTTTTAATTGCGGATCGTTGAGTAAATTTTCAAAATCACTCCGAATCTTCGATACATCGAGTTCTGGAGGACGGATCTTTTCTAAGTAATCTTCAATGTTTTCTCGGATACTTACGGGGTCGATGGCACTTCCTAGTTCTCGACGGACAGCGGCGGCGGCGGCTTCAGCTGTGGCTACCACTTGGCTATTCACAGCTTTCGCACCTAGTGCGGCGGTAGCAGTTCCCATAATTGCCTGAAAGCCAGATGTTGCCGTATTGACAACTGAGCCAATTAGGGAGCCTACGGTGGTGGAACTTACCCAAACTAGGAGCAAAAAATAAGCACCCCAAATCACCAAACCGAGAATTGCTCCCAATCCTCGGTCTGAGATCACAAGGCTCAATTTTACTGCTAGATAAGAAGCGATTAATAAGGCGACAGTCACAGTAAATAATGTCCAAATCCCTACTGCTGTGCCGATTTTGCGAATGCTGCCGCCCAAACTTCCAACTTCCCCATTATCTGAATCCGAATCAGATGAGTGCCCCAGGTAGGAAATACCGGCTGCAAGGGAGAGATTAGTTAGAACTAATTGGAAAGCAAAGGCAAGAATCACGCCGGAGATTAAAGCCACAAAAAAGCGCGGCCCAGAAATGAGAACTGATGCCTGTTCTGGCGTGACGTTTGAGGGTTCTACTGGAACCTGTGCTAACCACAATAGTGGTTTATAGAGTCCCACCATGATTTCCGTACTTTGGAACATTGGATTTCCTTCTACCTACTAAGTTTAAATTTGGGGGGAATTAAGAATTTCTTGAGAAAGCAACTCTTAGTATTTATTATGTTTGTACCTATTGGCAATACCTAACTCTTTAGATCAGAATCGTAGAATTTAGCTATTTAAAGCATCTCTCCAAGGGCTGAAAGCTCTATACAGCGGAAGATATAACTTTTACTGTCTATTGATGAAAAAAATAATTTAATTGGCACATAAGATTAATTATATACCGCTCATTTTTAATTATTAATTGCTTGTTTAATGATGTAACTTTATTTGAACTATATTTATATTATTTGTAAAATGAAATCCTAAATAATATTTTTCCAGATGCCACACTAACTTATTTCTCAGCATGACAAGTGGTAATATGAAGGAAAATTTAAAGCAGGAGGTAGAAAGCAGAAGGAAACCCACGTTTTTAACCTGGGATTGATATTGGACACCTTGTGTCTCGTGGTACTTTCCGATCGACATAAATTAGACTTAGAGCAAAAAGCGAACCAATATGTACAAAGCCGAAGCTACTAGTTGTAATAGCATCACCGGAATACCGTATTGTAGAAAAGTTTTAAACGAGATGCGCCGTCCATGCTGCTCAGAAATTCCGGCGGCTACGATGTTAGATGATGCACCCACAAGTGTGCCATTACCTCCCAAAGTTGCACCAAACATCATTGCATAAAACAGTGGTAATACTTCTGGCGGAAACTGTCCTTGAAAATCTTGTGCAAGAACTTCGGCGGGTGCTAATCCGACAGTAACAATGTATTGTTTGAGTAAAGGCACCATCCCTACCACTAAAGGAATATTTGGCACTACGCTGGACAATAGACCCACAAAAAATAATAAAACTAGGGAACCTAGCATAATATTTTTTCCTAAAATTGCTGCTAATATGCCTGATAAACCATTAATTACACCTGTTTTTTCTAGCCCCCCAATTAGCACAAAAATGCTCATAAAAAATATCAATGTACTCCAGTCTACATCTCGTAAAATGTTGTTAACTGAATCTATATTGCTATGGTGAGATAAAAGCAAAGCTAAAGCTGCTCCTAATAAAGCTGCGGCAGCAGGCGAGATGGGAATAGGTAAAGATTCTCCAATCACAAAAAATATCAGAACGAAAAATACAATAACTGCACCAAGGCTTAAAGCTCGTGGATGATTTATTTGTGGGTGTGGCAGTTCTTCAAGATTATCTAACTGTGTATTCCAAATTTTACGGAATAAAAATGGTAGTGTTGTAATCACTATGGCAATGGCAATTACTCCTCCTAAACTTAATTCCAATAAATAATCTGTAAAGCTGATATTCACAGCATCACCAACAATAAATGTCGCGGGATCTCCAACTAAAGTTAGCAATCCAGCACTATTAGCAACAAATACCATTAAAATCAACAATGGTACGAAATTTATCCCAACTTCCTGCGCTATTGGTGGAATTAAAGGTGCTAACAACATGACTGTTGTGGCATTTGGTAAGACTGCACAGATGGGTGTCACAATAGCCACAATACCAAGTAGTAGACGTTTGCCTTGTCCTCTAGCTATGAGTACTATTTGAGTAGCTAAATAATCAAATATCTTGGTAGGTTCAAAAGCCCGTACTAACACCATAACTCCAAAGAATAAACCGAGTGTTCCATGACTGTTGCCGATGTAACCAACAGCTTCTTGTAAAGTCATGACGTTGCTAAAAACTAATAACAATGCTCCCAGTAATGCCGCAATGGTGAGATGTACCCATTCCGTCATGACTAAGACAATAACACCAATAAATGTAACTATACTGAGGATTGCTTGCCAGTTTTCCACACTTTAATCTCCCAAAGTTGAATTGTTTACTTCCTAGCGAAAAAAGTCACCTAGTTATAGGTGACTTTTTTCTGACCACAATTTGATAAAAATTACTGAAATTTTAAACAGCGATTATTCATCAATACAACTGGGAATACCTAAAACGGCACAAGGAAAATTAGAACCTAGAGCTTCAATCATTGGATGATTGACAGAATTGCAACCTAAAAATAGAATATCGGCACTTTCTGATTCAACAACTTTGTTAAGTTCTGTAGAAATGGAGCCAAACCGTAAATGAGATTTAAAACAACCCTGCCATTCTTCAGCCAGACTTCGGGCTTGCCAGAGAATTATATCTGCTTGTTGTAGGGGAGTTATTAACGTCTGTAATTTAGGTTGAGTTAATACCTGTGTGACAGACTTTGATACTTCACTGACTTCACATTCTAAGGACGATTGTTGTTGGGGAAAGCTTAAGATATTTGGATACTGATTCCTTTGATTATCTTCTACTACATAAACGGCTTGAACTGTAACTTCTGTATTGGTGGCCAAACGCGTTTGATGGGCAATCCAAAAGGCAATATCTAATGCCGTATGACTGTTGGGAGATGCGTCATAAGCAACAATTAGATTAACTGCTTTCGCCTTTTGAGGTTTTTTAGAAAAAGGCTTGTTTGGTTCTGGCAACAGTACCATTTGTTCAATTAAGTCATCTCGGCCTGTGGCACTTTGCAGACGTGCTAGCATTGGCTTAATTTGCACAGCTTTACTTCTCCTAATGAAATGAATTAGCAATGAGAAGCAGGGCGACCAATTTTAGATTTTGGATTTCGGCTTACCTCGGCTCCCTTCTCTACGAGAGGCTGCGCCAACGACTGCGCTCAGGGCAAGACGCTCGGCACAAGTCGCTCAGTCAAAGGATTTTGGATTTTAGATTGAGTGACGATAACCAAAATTTCAAATCTTAAATCAGTCAAGGAAACCCCAATAATAACTGTATTACAGCCAAAGTCTTGGGGGTTCCTTCCATTGCCTACGGAGTTAGCTGACGGGCTAAGACTGGAAGGTGTCTCTCTCTTAGGAGTGCTGTTAGCGTAAGCGGGGCGTTTAGCCCGTGCTGAGTTAAAACTTTTTACTCTTAAATTGCTGCTCTCTGCAAGATTAGCCCCAAACATTGGTTCCTCCGTTCCAAATCCAGCTTTCATGAATTTGAATTAGGCTACCCACTAAAAAAATGATAATCTAATTTACTCGTCTTGGGCAAAATATCGATCCAGGAAATTTAAGGCGTGGTTGCGGAGTTCAAAATACTCTTTTGAGTTTCGCATGGCGGCGCGATCGCGTGGATGCTCAAAAGGAACTTCTAAAATCTCGCCGATATTAGCCGCTGGACCATTGGTCATCAAAACGATGCGATCGGACATATAAATTGCTTCGTCTACATCGTGGGTAATCATCATCACTGCTTGACGATTATTTTCCCAAATATCCAATACCTGCCGCTGTAATTTACCACGAGTTAGTGCATCTAGTGCCCCAAAAGGTTCATCCATCAGCAACATTTTGGGACGAATTGCTAAGGCTCTAGCAATACCTACTCTTTGTTTCATACCTCCAGAAATTTCATCGGGATATTTGTCAGCCGCCGCCGTCAAGTTTACCATTGCCAAGTGTTGATTTACAATGCTAATTTTTTCAGAGCGATTAGCATTTTTTAACACTTCATCTACGGCTAAACGGATATTTTCTCGTACTGTTAACCAAGGTAACAGTGAATAGTTCTGAAATACCATCATCCTTTCGGCTCCCGGCTGACGAATTTCTTTCCCATCTAGCCTGACTGAGCCGGAAGTAGCTTTTTCTAAACCAGCGACTATCTTTATGAGAGTTGATTTTCCACAACCTGAGTGACCAATTACAGAAATATATTCATCTTCACCAATCGTTAGATTCACTCCATCTAAAACGACAAAGTTATCTTTATCAGGTGTCGGATAAGACTTGACTAAATTTTCAATTTCTAAAAATCCAGCGCGAGGCAGAACTTCGGTCTGGGTATTAACAGGTAATGAGGTATATTCCATCATCAAAGGCTCCGGGAAGAATTTAGTCAATCAATATTTAAACTTGGGATTTAAGACATGAAAAAACGAGTGGGAGCGTTAGCCCTGATGGCAAAACTATTCAGATAACCCACCGGATCGCTGGGGTCGAAGCCTTTCTTATCTATAAATACCTCTGGTGGTTCGACCTTGTAATCATCCTTGGGACATTGGATGCCCATTTCAGATGCTATCTCCCGATATAAATCTGTTCTCCAGCCTTGTCCGGCTAGCTTCTCTGCATTTTTGGGGAATTCCTTAATTTGTCCCCATCGTGCTGCTTGTGTCATCAACCAGATACTTCTCGATCTCCATAAGAATGTCGAGTGTTCTCCTGGCTGTTTGGGAAGGTTGTCAGGAATATCGAAGAAAATCGTGGTGTCAGCAGCTTTAATGGTGCGATCTTTGCCGTCAAAGCCGCCATAGTTGTAATTGCCGAGAATTGCCGGACTTGTAAACTTTGCAATTGGCGCACCTTTCTTTTTGGGTCTAGCACCTGTAAAAGAACGGTCTGTAATCAGTTCGGCTACTTCTTGGCGATTTTCTGCTTTGCTGCAATACTGACAGGCTTCAATCATCGCCTTGACTAGAGAACGATAGGTTTTGGGATATTTCTCAATAAAAGATTCCATCACTCCCAACAAACGATCTGGGTGTCCTAGCCAGACTTCTTTACCTTGTGCGAAGGTAAAGCCGATGTTTTCGTTACCTGTTATTGCCCTTGTGTTCCAAGGTTCTGCAACCATGTAAGCTTGCATGGCACCAATCCGCACGTTTGTTACCATTTGGGGTGGCGGAACGATGATGACGCGAAACTCTTTAAGCGGATCGACACCAGCGGCGGCGGATAAGTAACGGATAAAGTATTCGTAAATGGAGGAACTTAGAACAACTGCCCAAACTCTGTTTTCTGGCGGTTGGTTGTCAAAGTAACCTCGGAAATCGCGCCCAAAGGCTTCTAAAGCACCATCACCATATTTTTCTTGATACTCGTACCACGGACGCAGCCCAAAATCCCACATGGCTTTGTTCATTGTCATGGCGTTACCGTGACGGTGTATGGTCATGGCTGCACACAAGGGGGCATGGCGTGCGCCTTCGGCACCAATTCTGGCATTAGTAACTGCACCAGATACCACGGGTGAAGCATCCAAGCGACCAAAAATTACACCGTCACGGGAGGTGGCCCAACTGGCTTCGCGGTTGAGTGTAACGTTCAAACCATACTTGCGAAAGAAGCCTTTTTTCCAGGCGATCGCAAATGGCGCACAATCATTAACGGGAACGTAACCAACTGTAAGATCGGCTTTTTCTAAGTCGCCGCTTTTAACTACTGGTTGCACAGCTAAGGCTTCTTCAGTTAGTCCTTTGGCCGATCTATCTCCTGAAATCCCACAGGAGGACAGCGCCATTCCCGCCGTTGTTGCTCCTATTCCCTTAATAATATCTCGTCGAGTCCAGTTAATATCACCCATTCTTGTAGCTCCATTGGTGATTAATTGCTCGCGCTCCAGGCGCAGAGTCTCTGCTGTTTTGATCGCAGCCGATATTTTGTTAGTTGGAAGTTTTAGGTCGGTGGGTTACTAATTCTTGAATTTTACCCACGGCGTAATCCAGAATTAATCCAGTTAAGCCAATTATGAACACAGCTAAAAAGACTGAACTCAAATTTAACCGACTCCATTCATCCCAAACAAAAAAGCCGATGCCAATACCGCCTGTAAGCATTTCTACGGCAACAATTACTAGCCAAGCTATCCCTAAGCTAATTCGTAAACCTGTAAAAATATATGGCAAGCTTGCAGGCCAAATTATTTTTGTAATCCGTCGCCAACGTGGCATTTCTATAACTCGTGCCACATCTAAATAATCTTGGGGAACGCTAGAAACTCCTAAGGCGGTGTTAATAATTGTTGGCCATAAGGAGGTAATAAAGATGACAAAAATAGCTGAAGGATCTGCTAAGTTGAAAATTGCTAAGGCGATGGGTAGCCAAGCTAGGGGCGATACAGGTTTAAAAATTTGCACGATCGGATTAAGCGCTAACATTGCCGGTCTGGACATGCCAATTAGAAACCCCAAAGGAATCGCTACTACCGCACCCAACAAAAAGCCTATTAATACCCGGCGCAGACTTGCGATCAACAGCCAACCAATTCCTAAGTTGCCTGGGCCTCGCTGATAGAAAGGATTTAAGATGTAGTCTAGATTAGCGATTAGCGCTTCTGGTGGAGTGGGCATCAATTCATGGTTTGCAAGTGCAACAATCCACCACAGCACAATTATTCCCAAGAACCCCAACACAGGTAGAAAGAAAACATCTCTAACGACGACAGGTTTTGCCTTTTTCCAAGCAGCTTGTCCAGCGATCGCCGCGATCGCTGCCAAATTAAGTTGAAATATCATTTACGACCTCAACAGATTTAAGTGCAGGTACAAAAAATCCGAGCAGTACCAGCCTTGGACACCGATGAGATCGGAACATTATAAATAATGCCGTCTCTTCAGTCTCCTCTCAATGCCTACGAAGTTAGCTGACGGGCTAGGGCTGAGAGATGCCCTTCTGAAGAAAGTTATGGTTTAGGGGTTATGAATTATGAGTTATGAGTTAAGTATTTAGTAAACCAACTCCTCACTCCCAACTCCTGACTTTCTATGAGATACGCCCCACAATTTGGTTCCTCCGCTCCAGCGTTATGCACTGTGACACGCTGAATTAGGCTGACTTACTCTAATGGATACTAAATTATGCACAATATAACATCGATCCTCAGTAAAAGCCATCTATCTTATGACGAATATTGTTTATTTTAATACCTAAATTAAGTGTTAACAAGTACTAGCGAGCAATAAATAATACTCGTATTTTTAGTTGTGTTGTGAGTGAACTCCTTGCACAGACAGCTAAACAATATAGTCAAGCAAAGTATTAAAAATGTTACGTGCTTGATTAATATTTTTTAATACAAAACAGAATATACCGATAAAATTTTATATACAGACTACTTAATCAGCAAACAAAATAACATGTATAATCTATTCCTTTTGGTAGGTGAACTAAATTGTTAAATTTGGTAAAACACCACCGCACTCGCTAAACTAATTGGATATGGAAGTTTACTCATCTATCTCCTAGCTGAATTTAACATAATGGATTTTAGTCAAGTACTGGCTGAGAAAACGGATACCATCGTCGATAAATGGATTTTAGCGGTTCGCAAGGATAGACGGATTGAAAGTGCTGATGACTTATCTTATACAGCAGTAAAGGATCACGTCCCTGATGTTTTGAAAGCTATGGTGACGGTGCTTTCAACATTTCAGGATAATGATATTCAGTCAATAGTTACAGCCAGTTTTCAGCATGGAGCTATTCGAGCCGAACAAGGCTTTGATCCAGCAGAAATCGCCAGAGAATATCATCTGCTGCGAACAATAATATTTGATGCTCTACAAGCAGATTTATTGGAGGGGACAGCTGTAGAGATAATTCGTTCTATGCGTTTGATTGACGCTATCCTAGACGAAGCGATCGCTCGATGTTTCAAGAGTTATGTTGAGGAACGCTTGCGGGAATTACAGCAGTTGCAAGCATCACTAATGCTCCATAATGAGGAGCTCACGCGGTTAATTAGCGCCAATCAAGAGTATCTTTCCCAACTAGCCCACGAATTAAAACATCCTCTAACTTCTATTATTGGTTATTCGGATCTGTTTTTACGCCAACAACGACGAAAGGCTGATATAAAAGACAACTATACTAATTTAGAACATATTGAGCGGGTACTACGTAATGGTAGACAGTTACTCCATTTAATCAATGATGTACTAGAACTTTCGCGCTATGAGGCAGGACAGATAAAAATCCAATTAGCGCCTACCGACGTGCGGGAATTAATCGATAATGTCTGTCAAATGTTGGAACCTTTAGCTGCGGGAAAAAATTTACAAATCCTAGTCGATTGCGATCGCATCCCTGAAAAATTAATTACAGATTCTTTTCAGTTGCAACAGATTATTACAAATCTTATTAGTAATGCGATTCGTTATACAGAGTCGGGGACTATTATTATCATGTGTCAGGTGTTGGAGAATCAGAGATGGGCTATCGCAGTTTCTGACACTGGAGTTGGCATTGCACCCGAAAACCAAGCCCAGATATTTGAACCCTACTTTCGCGTGAGTTCTAGCGATCGCCCCTATCTTCCTGATAGTACAGGATTGGGGTTAGCGATCGTCTCGCGTTTAGTAAAACTATTGCAAGGTCAAATTAACCTAGCCTCACAGGTAGGCGTTGGTTCTACTTTCACCGCAATTTTTCCTTTAGAAGTGGAGTTTTAAAGGATTGGGCGACTGGAAGTCGCGGCTACACAAGCAAAGTCCATCTCCGTGGACTAATACAAAATCAACGCTTTTAAACCCACGGAGGTGGGTTTTGTCTGTATAGCCGCGATTTCAATCGCCGGGGCTTTTCTTAGAGATGGTGTTCTACCACTGATGGGGCGACAAAAATAGCTAGGATGAAGATAAAATAAGATTCATAGCTCTCTGTCCTTGTTGATAACACTTTCGCTTATTAGGATTCAATCGTATTAATTCTATGACTAATTCTCAACAATGAGCCATAAAAATATATTGGGAAGCTTCTTTTATCCCAAATTACACTAACCATGAATAGATTTATACAACCCCAATTTGTGCGGTCAATTGCTAGATAAATTATTTTTTGAGGTTTAAAATATGTTGATAACCATGTGGTAACTATATCTGACTGTTACTTGACCCTTCTTAGCTTTATTGTTGAGTGTTTTACCGCTGTTAGTCATAATGCTCAAACCATGCTCAAAATCAGTAAATTAGTCATTAAATAACTAGTTTACAAACATTATGTATCCTGTACTGGATGTTGCCCATAATATGGTAAAGCCTCTGACCAATTAGGAAATTTGCCCTCTTGCCAATCGAGATTAGCTAGTTCCAAAATACTTGTCACTGTCGCTGCTAGACCAGATTTAGCTTGAATCAGCTGATAATTAGTGTTCCAATTCGCTAAAGTTTTCTGCCACACTTCTGGTGTCAACACTCTATCTGACAAACACACTTTTAGTTTAGAAGTATCTGACTCAAACTGATAAATAGCAGCAAAAATTTGACCTCGTTGTGCTGGCATTTCCACAGCAAAAGTTTTTAAATTTTGACTTTTACCTACTTCTGACCAAGCTACCGCAGCCAAAGTTGAAATCGCAAATACAGGGATATCTAACTGTTGTCCCAAAGTCCGAGCAGTAACAACACCAATCCGAGTTCCCGTAAAGCCGCCAGGGCCTTTTGCAACTGCAATAAAAGACAAATCTGTCCAAGTTTGCGGTTTGATAAATTCAATTAAATATTGATGTACTAAGCTAGATAAATCACGTCCCAAATTCCAAATTTGAGAGCGAGTATCGTCTGCAAAATTACTAATTGCTAGTCCTAATTCGGGAGTGGTGGTGTGTAGGGAAAGAGCGTATTTTGTGGTTGTTAGAGATTTTAGTTCTGTGGTCAAAATTAATTAAAATATTTATTGATTTTTCTATAGTTGACTTTATATATCTATTCAAGCACATGATAGTTCTGAATTTTCACTTTGTTTCCATTCTCACAAGGGAAAGCAATTAAAAAACTCTACCCTTCTAGAACCCTTACTATGAATGATTTTGAAGTGGTCATTTTAGTGTTGGGTCTAATTTATCTGTCAGTAAGCCTAAATTATTCGCAATAAGTTAATATAAAAGTCTACGCTCCTCAAATTCCTTGCACCGCAAGCATTTCGTGGGGTTTAACGAAGGAAAAATGGTTTTAGCGATCGCTATACCCCCGCGAAAAACTTACGTGTGTAAAGTCAAAATAAATACTTTTGCTTTCAATAGCAAACTTGGGATTGAATTGTCAACGTTCTGTTATTAATGGGCACAAACATAACATACTACTTTTGACGTTTCAAGTCGGCACTAATTCACCAGGACGCAATTTCGACCACTTACCCATTTCTCGCTTGAAGCTCAGACAACCAACAACATCCCATTCCATTTCAATCACATCATCTTTAGTCCGAATGTTGACATTGATAGAAGGTTCATTGGGATCAAAATCTGGTGTTTCAGTCAAGTGAGGCTGTTGGTGCTGCCCTTCTACGGCATGATAGGTAACACAGCTGTCTACATAGTGGCAATTCACGCAAATACACATAATAGAACCAACTCCAGGGGCCTTTATTGTTAATCTAACGTAAGCCCAACTGTTATTCATGAGTTACTGGGTTGATTTTTATTACAATGCACGAATCAATTCCTTCTACCCTAGCTCCCGAAAATTGGCCTTTTAGTTTGGAATTCTTGCCACAACCCGCTTATATGGTAGGTGGCGCTGTCCGAGATGCGATCCTGGGCAGAACTCGCGAATATCTGGATCTAGATTTTGTTATACCATCCAAGGCGGTAAAGGTAGCAAGAGCGATCGCTCATCATTACAAAGCTGGTTTTGTGTTACTCGATGCAAAACGACAAATTGCGCGTGTGGTTTTTCCCAACGCCACGGCTGATTTTGCCCAACAGGAAGGAGATAGTTTAGAAGTTGATTTGCACAGACGGGACTTTACAGTAAATGCGATCGCCTATAATCCCCATACGCAAGAAATTATCGATCCTCTACAAGGTTATGTAGACTTACAACAGGGCATTTTGCGAATGGTGTCACCCGCGAACCTAGAAGATGACCCTTTGCGGTTAATGCGAGGTTATCGCCAAGCCGCCCAACTAGGATTTACTATTGAGCCAGCTACCCAAGCCGCAATTCGTTCTTTGGCATCGCATATCAGCAAAGTTGCAGCCGAAAGAGTTAGGGTAGAAATTGGCTATCTACTGGCAAATTCTCAGGGTACTCCTTGGATCGCAACAGCTTGGGAAGATGGTTTACTTGCCCCTTTCTTCAAAAATGCCACCCGTGAAAGCTTGCTCAAACTAGCAGCAGTTGACACAGCCGCCGCCTTACTTACAGAAACGTGGCAACAACTAGGATCGCAACTGCAAGAATATGTCCGCGATAGTATTAAAACTACTTGGCTAGGTATTGCCAAACTTGCTTGTCTTGTCAACCCAGATCCAGAATTAGTAGAAATAGAGCTACAGGAACTAACTTATAGTCGTGCCGAAATCCGAGGTGTAACTACTGCTCTGAAATTGTTACCGCAATTTCAAGTAGTTGATATGTCATTACGAGAACAATACTTTTTGTTTCATAACGCAGATATTGTGTTCCCCGCTACGGCAGTGCTAGCTGTAGCAATTAATAATTTGGTAGAGGCAATATCTGGTGACAAGCCACTACACACAGCAGTGAAAACTAAAGCAATGAGCTACCAAGCCTTAGCACCTTTGATCGACCGCTACCTCAACCCTAACGATGCGATCGCTCATCCCACTCCCCTAGTAAGTGGGAAGGAGTTGATTGTAGCATTAGATATTCCAGCTTCGCCAATTATCGGCCAACTGCTGACTGAAATTGGTGTAGCACAAGCTGAGGGGAAACTTTCAACACCAGCAGAGGCGATCGCTTATGCACGTCAGTTACTTGATGGTTAAATATACTTAATTAATTTATGGTAATGTACCAAAGGCTATGCCTACGCGATTTTGGCACTCCTGGCTAAGGCTAATAAATCTGCAACTTCAAGTACTTTAAATATCCCCTACTTACCATAAAATATCGATCTTTATAGTCAATTCTTGCAATTACATACATCAATTATGCTACTATTTGCTTGATATTAGGAATGCTTTGCTATGTTATTTCCTAAAATTTAGCGCCGATGGACAACCGAATGAATTATACACTAACCTATTCATTTTTATGCTTTAGTTGGTTGCCTGAAGATACTCTCGTACATTAAATTAAAGACTTATTAGAAACAAAGACTTTCAGGTTTTCCTGATGGGTGGAGTTTTTATGAACAGCTTTTCTTGCACAGGACTAACTGCTTATGAATGGACAGCCTTTAATTTTGGTTGTTGAACAGAGTTTACATGATTTAGAGCTACTTAATTCTCATCTAGGAATATTAAATTTTTCATGTATTTGTACTAAACAAGGGGTGAGGGCTGTGATGTTGGCACAAACTCATCAACCAGATTTAATCTTGCTAGATATGAAGCTATCTAACTTGAGTGCGAACCAAGTCATTGACGATCTCAAGCATGACTCAAAAACTGCTACCATTCCAATCATTGCAGTCACACCTCTAAGAACGGTACAAGGCGATCGCTCCACGATGCTCACAGCATTTGATGATTGCATTACTAAACCCTATGATTTTAATCAATTAGAAGTGGTAATTAGTCGCCACATCAGTCAGCTAAATTCCTAACATTTATCTTAGGAATAGATTCGGGATTACGAAGTTCAGGTAATTCCTTGAGAATTACAACAATCCCAGTACGGCCTGTTGCTAAATTGGTGTTTGTCATCAGGTAAAGGACAGGTTGACCAATAATTTCCTCAATCAAATTTTTTAAATCTGGTTTAATTATTTTCTCTAAATATAATCGTACTTGTTCAGCTAAAGTATCATAACCACCATTGAGTAAAGTTTGTTCAGCTTGGGTAACAGAGTTTTCTAAAGAAATTACGATTTCAGTATCAAAAAAATGACAAATGATTTGGCTAGGAGACTTACCTAGCCTATCATTATATAAATTTATAATCCGCTGTGATATTTTTGTTTCTAATTGTCCAATAGTCGGTTGTACCATTAGTACCTACTATGTAATATTTATTGCTATAATCTGAAAATTGAAGTATCCAATATTATAGTAGATGATTATGGAATAGTCTGATAAAATAAATCACTATTTTATATGAAGTTAGTGTACCAATGTGATGTATTTAGTATGCATTTATTTAAGAATATTTCCAATTTTGGCGAAGTAAAATTTGTTAACTAACGATTTATGCAGTGTTCAGCTAATAACTGGATTTGAGCGTCATTTGCTCATAGGTAATTAGCTTATTTTGTGCCAAATAAGCTCCCGCGTAGCCCGCCATGCCTACATCTCCGAACCCAGGAATAATAGCCATGTTAATCCAAATGGTCATCAATGGCAGCTGCATACAGCGTCACATCAGAGTGTAATGTACATTACAAAACTCTCTATACCTTCCAGTACAGCGAATAAGCAGACAAACTTAGGTTCTAAGCTAACGCGCCTACATATTGCACTATTTTCCGTGTAGACCGTCATTAGTCATTAGTCATTTGTGTTTACCAATTGGACTTTGGACAATTGACTTAGGACAACCTCACCAGTTGATGTGTAACTTAAATGCGTAACAGCTTAATAAAGAGTGTGTTAGCCACTGAGACAATTTGTGAAAAACAAATACAACATATTTGGCATTAATTCTTAGAAGCCCATATCTTCCACTCTGGCGACACATTCTGTCCGGTCGAAGCAACTGTGATTCCAACACTTTTCGGTATCTTGCCATCTATCTGCAAACAACCTTTGTCTAGTGCATTTTGCAGTTCTGGCATATTGATATGAGCTTGAGTAATAGCACCAAAGGGATCTGTTAGCTACCTCTAGTCAGTTTTTATTTTTATGACTCTAAATATCTAGTGTGGTATTAGTCGTATTGTTGAACACAATAAATCACACAGAAATTTCATAATTAGCGATTAATCACGGTTAATTTAAAGATGACTTTAAAAATGATTTAATCGAGATATTTTGTGAGAAAGTTAATACAAAGGTATATTCACTGATCTCAAATTCATGGATTCTTTATTTATCAATTCCTTACTTGAAGAGTTGAAAAACCCGGATGCCACAGTGCGCGACAAGGCAACCAGAAAAATCTGGCGGATCTGGTTTCAGCAAAAGGGAATCTATGGGCTGGAAATAATTGACCGCAGTCAAAAGTTACTAGATGCAGGTGAAATTGCTGAAGCTGAAACATCGCTGACGGCATTAATTAAAGACCAGCCAGATTTTGCCGAAGCTTGGAATCGTCGAGCTTTCCTCTATTACAGTATTGGCGATTATCAAAAATCTCTGGCAGATTGTCAGATGGTTATACAGATAAATCCAATACATTTTGGGGCGCTTCATGGTATGGGCTTATGTTATGCAGCACTAGGAGAGTATAGTCAAGCTATCCGAGCTTTTCAACGTGCTTTAGAAATTCAGCCCTATTCTCTAGTGAATCAAAAGTTGATTCTAGAATGTACATTTAGATTCAGCTACAACGGCAGATAGGAGAAAGCATCATACTGTTTTATGAATCCGTTATCATCCTCATCAACAACAATTCATCGCCTTAGTCGCCATAATTTTATTCAATACACTTCTATCTGAATTAATAGCAGCGTCATTGCTGCTTGTACTAACAGCAACCAACTGTCAACTAACAACTCTCGGTTGAATAAAGTTAACTTTAGTACAAACTAGATAGCACAAGCAGAACATGGTGGATTTTACTAAGCGATGTCTACACGGGCTGCGCCTACGCCACTGGTATTTACAAATACTACAGTTTAGATGTAACTATCAAAATGAGTGGTTTATAGGTTCTCAGTGGTACTCAATTGTTGATGGGGGTACGGTAGATTTCTTTATGAATTATGGTATGGATGCCGTGAATGCCATAGCCACAGTTACAGCAATTTTCAAGAAAGACCCTTGGTGTCTTATTGCACATCCCAACGCAGCAATTAAAATTCTTGCCGATCTTATCTTTTACTCTGTTAAATTAAAGGTTTATCTAACTATATATAAGTGACTGATAAAAAATAAATTATCCCAAATTATTTGTACATTGCCAGGGGCGCAAGGCCTTGCGCCCCTAGGTTCGCTCCTGTAAAAAAGCCAAATAATTAAATTGTGCCAATTATTAGCAAGTTATATTGTTGATAATTGGCACAATTAGGATCTGAATATTTTGTAAATTTAAGCAAGGAAACCTGCAAAAAAGTCCAGAGTTTCTTTCAGTGCTTTGATGAAAATATCAATTTCCTCGCGGGTGTTGTAGAAAGATAGACTTGCTCGTGCGGTTGCAGCAAGACCTAAGTAACGGTGTAATGGTTGAGTACAGTGGTGTCCAGAACGGATTGCAACGCCTTCTTGATCTAATAATGTAGATAAGTCGTTAGCGTGGACTTCTCCGGCTGTGAAAGACGCAAGAGCGGCTCTACCTTCACCTTTTACATTTGGTTTAGGGCCGTAAATTCTAATTTGGGGAATTTGCTCTAATTGTTGGAACAAATAAGCCGTTAATTCTGCTTCGTAGGCGTGGATTTTATCCATACCGATACTGCTAAGATAATCGATCGCAGCACCAAGTGCGATCGCTTCTCCAATTGCAGGTGTACCAGCTTCAAATTTATGCGGTAATTCTGCATAAGTAGAATGGTCTAAATATACCTCTGCAATCATCTCACCACCACCAAAGAATGGGGGCATTGATTCTAACAATTCCAACTTGCCATACAGAAATCCTATCCCAGTTGGGGCGCACATTTTGTGACCGGATGCTACTAACCAATCACAATCTATTTTCTGTACATCGACAGGGAAGTGGGGAACACTTTGGCAAGCATCAACTAAAAATTTAGCACCGTAACTGTGAGCGATCGCACCAATTTCTTCCACTGGATTAATGCAACCCAAAGCATTAGAAATATGCACCACCGACACTAACTTTGTTTTTTCGGAAATCAGTTTTTTAAACTGTTCCAAATCAAAAGTTTCTTCTGGTGTTAATTCTACAAATTTCAGTACTGCACCCGTTTTTTGTGCCACCAATTGCCAAGGCACAATATTACTGTGGTGTTCCATCACGGACAGAATAATTTCATCCCCAGGCTGCAAATTATTCATTCCCCAGCTATAAGCGACTAGGTTAATCGCTTCACTGGCGTTGCGCGTGTAGACAATTTCCTGACGGGATGCAGCATTGATGAATTTGGCAACTTTATCTCTAGCACCTTCATAAGCATCAGTAGCTTTAGCACTCAGAAAATGGGCACCTCGATGCACGTTGGCATTATATTGCTCGTAATAGTCCCGCAGGGTATTTAATACGAACAAGGGCTTTTGCGATGTCGCAGCATTATCGAGATAAACCAGGGGTTTCTCGTTGACTTCCTGATGCAATATCGGGAAGTCAGCGCGAACTTTATCAGCAAGGGTTTTGGTAGGAGTAAAAGTCATTGGTAGATTACGTTATTACTCATTAGTCAGGGACTTGAGATTATTCACTGTGTTTAAAAGGATTTCTCGCAGAGAAGGAACTGGTATTTTGTTGATAACTTCAGCAGCGAAGGCGTTAATTAACAACTTCCGAGCATCGTTTTCATCAATTCCCCGACTTTGCAGATAGAATATTTCGTCATCTTCTAATTGGCTAACGGTAGCACCGTGAGCGCATTTAACATTATCCGCCGTAATTTCCAATTGGGGTTTGGTATCAACTCTGGCTTTAGACGATAGCAGCAAATTGCGATTCAACTGGGATGCATTTGTTAACTGCGCTGGTTTGGGTACAAAAACTTTACCATTGAATACCGCATGAGCGCGATCGCCTACAATACATTTATGCAATTGGTCACTTGTACCGTGAGGATAATTGAGTGCGATCGCACTGTGAGTATCAGACAACTGCTTACCAGAAATTATCGTCAAACCATTGAGAGTAGTTTGTGTCTGCTCACCAGTTTGCAAAATTTCCAAATTGTGCCGTGACAACTTTGCACCTAAAGTTATGGCATGACAAGTATATCGACTATCACGAGCCTGTGCGATCGCAGTTTTCCCAATATGAAAAGCCTCTGCACCTTCCCACTCAACCCTAGTGTGACTCACCTCAGCATTGTCACCAACCCAAACTTCCGTAACCGCGTTAGTTAAATAAACTCCGTTCTCTGCGCTCTCTGCGCCTCTGCGGTTCGTATACTCTTCAACCAACGTCACCTGCGAACCACTTTCCGCCACCACCAAACAACGCGGCTGTGAAATCGTTGCCGTTTCACCTGAAATAAACACCAAATGAATTGGCGTTTCAACTACCACATTCTTCTTCACCCACACCACAGCTGCATCAGTTATTCCAGCCGTATTGAGAGCCGTAAAAACTTCCTGCGCTCCCTCAGCTTGAGCTAAATACTGCTGTACAGCTTGTTGCTCAACCCCAGACAAACCAGCCAAATTACTTACCACAATTCCAGATGGCAAATCTGAAACTGCGGATAACTCCGGTGCAAAAACACCATTAACAAATACCAGACGACTATTAGCCGCCTCTAGCAAAATATCAAATTCTACAGACGCGACAGACGCGAAATTTCGCGTCTCTACATTAAATTGCACCTTTCGTAGAGACGACAAATCAGTAAATCGCCATTCTTCCTCGCGGGTAGTCGGGATAACTGAGTGACGTACCCAATTTGCAGCACTTTGGCGTAATTCCTGCAACCAACCTTCTGTCTTAGTTGCTGTTACTTGATCTAACAACCCAGTTAGATAATCATCTCTATCTAACATTGATGTCAAACTGACTGCATTTGAATTAGGTATTGGACTAGGAGATACTTGAATATTCATTACACACCCACCTCAGCAGCTGCAAATTCTTCTAGCACCCAGTCATAACCGCGAGACTCTAATTCCAGCGCCAGTTCTTTACCACCACTCGTAATAATCTGCCCCTGCGCCATCACATGCACAAAATCAGGCACAATATAATCGAGTAATCGTTGGTAGTGAGTAATCAAAATTGTCGAATTGTCTGGACTTGCCAGTTGATTTACCCCATTCGCCACAATTCGGAGCGCGTCAATATCCAAACCCGAATCAGTTTCATCCAAAATTCCTAACTTTGGTTCTAGCAGCGCCATTTGCAGAATTTCATTCCGCTTCTTCTCACCACCAGAAAACCCTTCATTCAAACTCCGACTGAGAAAACTGGCATTCATCTTCACCACATCCAGCTTTTCCTCAATCAAATCGTCAAAATCAAAAGCGTCTATTTCCTCTAAACCTTGCGCCTTGCGACGGGAATTGTACGCCACCCGCAAGAAATCTAAATTGCTCACACCCGGAATTTCTAACGGATACTGAAACGCCAAAAATACACCACTTCTTGCGCGTTCTTCCGGTTCCAATTCCAGCAGATTTTGCCCCTGGAAAATCACCTCACCGCCAGTCACCTCATACGCCGGATGTCCAGCCAACACCTTAGAAAAGGTACTCTTACCAGAACCATTCGGCCCCATAATCGCATGAATTTCACCCGATCGCACCTCCAGATTCACACCTTTCAAAATCGGTGTCCCATCAACATTAGCCGTCAGATTCCGTACTGACAGCACAACTTCACTATTTTCAATAATCATCTTCTCTCCCTTCTCTTTCTCTGCGCTCTCTGCGCCTCTGCGGTTCGTCATTCTTCCAAAAGATAAACACAGAACGCCGATGTCCCTGTGTTTATCCTTGCTTCCACTTATCCAACACTGCCTTCCAACTTCAAACTCAACAACTTATCAGCTTCCACAGCAAACTCCATCGGTAGCTGATTGAAAACATCCTTACAGAAGCCGCTAATCATCATCGAAATAGCATCTTCTGAAGAAATACCCCGTTGAGCAAAGTAAAATAACTGATCTTCCCCAATCTTAGAAGTAGAAGCTTCATGCTCCACCTTCGCACCGTTATTTTGCACCTGAATATAAGGGAAAGTGTTGGCATGGGCATTATCCCCAATCAGCATTGAGTCACACTGAGAATAATTTCTCGCCCCTTTCGCCGTTGGATTGACTTTCACCAAACCCCGATAGCTATTACTAGAATTACCTGCGGAGATTCCTTTAGAAATAATTGTACTGCGGGTATTCTTCCCAACGTGAATCATCTTACTACCCGTATCAGCTTGCTGCTGATGATTTGTCAGCGCCACGGAGTAAAACTCACCCACAGAGTTATCACCCACCAACACACAGCTAGGATATTTCCAAGTAATTGCCGAACCTGTTTCTACTTGAGTCCAGGAAATCTTGGAATTTACGCCCTGACACAAACCGCGCTTGGTGACAAAGTTGTAAATACCGCCTTTACCGTTAGCATCACCAGCGTACCAGTTTTGTACGGTAGAGTATTTAATTTCGGCATTGTCGAGGGCGACGAGTTCCACAACTGCGGCGTGCAATTGGTTACTGTCATACATCGGTGCGGTGCAACCTTCAAGGTAAGAAACATAACTACCTTCTTCGGCGACAATCAAAGTCCGCTCAAATTGTCCCGTGTCACCAGAGTTGATGCGGAAGTAGGTAGACAGTTCCATTGGGCATTTCACGCCTTTAGGAATATAGACAAAAGAACCATCGCTAAATACGGCGGCGTTCAAGGCGGCAAAATAATTGTCAGCTATAGGAACAACGCTACCCAAATATTTTTTGATCAGTTCTGGGTGTTCTTGCAACGCTTCCGAAAACGAACAGAAAATAACGCCATCTTCCGCTAGCTTTTCTTTAAATGTAGTGGCGACAGAAACGCTATCGAAAATTGCATCAACGGCGACATTTGCCAGCCGCTTCTGTTCGGATAGAGAAATGCCTAACTTCTCGAAGGTTTCTAAAAGGGTTGGATCGACTTCATCCAAGCTGTTTAGTTTTTCTTTCTTACGTTTCGGCGCTGAGTAGTAAATGATATCCTGATAATTTATTGGCGGATACTTGACATTCGGCCAAGTTGGTTCCGTCATTTTTTGCCACTGGCGATAAGCTCTGAGGCGAAAGTCCAGCATGAACTGCGGCTCGTTCTTCTTAGAGGAGATCAAGCGGATAACGTCCTCGTCTAGTCCACGCGGAATAGTGTCGGCCTCAATGTCCGTGACAAAGCCGTACTTGTAGGGTTGGTTGACTAAGGTTTTGACAGTGGCACTCATCAGTAATAATCTCTCGTGTTCGGAACTTGAATCTCTCTATAAGGATGGGAGACGGGGTTTCTTTAGCCGATTCCCATCTACCGTTACGGAATGGTTACACGGCTGCTAGAATAGTGGTGGAGAGTAAAACAACAGCTATGTTGTTTAATCTATCTTCATTTTACGCTAAATTAACAACAACAATGTTGTCAAAGTCAAACAATTTTGGATTTTAGATTTGCAATTTTGGATTGAAAGAGACCACAAAGGTGCTTGGCTCAAGGATTTTAGATTGACGATAGCGTAGCGGGGCATATACCAGAAAACTTTTTTAATCCAAAATCCAAAATCCAAAATCCAAAATCGGCACGGTCAAATTTTCAAAGAAATTAATTTTTGGGGCGTTCGCTGAACGTCTCGCACCATATGAAGATGGCGACTACCCACCAGTCCTCAACCAAGCAAGATATCCTAGAATATCTGCACAAACACGAAAAAGCAACGGCTTTGGAGCTAGCTGAAGTTTTAGACGTTACCCCCCAAGCTATTCGTCGCCATCTCAAAGATTTGGAGACGGAGGAGCTAGTTTTGTATTCGACATCAGTGCAGGCGGCGGGGATGGGGCGTCCGCAGCATCTTTATGAACTGAGTCGTCAAGGACGCGATCGCTTGCATCGAACAATGAGCGATCGCTTTGGTGATGGCCACGGAAATTTTGCGGTTTCGTTACTAGACACCTTAGCCGAAACGGTAGGACACGACCAATTTAAATCGATTTTAGAGAAACAGTGGCAGCGCAAAGCTAAAGAATATCGCGATCGCGTCGGTAACGGTTCACTGCGAGAACGTGTAGCCAACTTAGTAGAGTTAAGAAAAGCGGAAGGCTTCATGGCGGAGTATCACGCTGTTGATGTAAATGACTCCTTTGAGAGCGATCGCTTTATCTTAATGGAGCATAACTGCGCCATTTCCAACGTCGCCGAGTCTTTCCCCAGCATCTGTGGTCACGAATTAGAAATGTTTGCAGCCGTCTTACCCGATTGTAACGTAGAGCGCACCCACTGGATTATTGATGGCGAACACCGTTGTGGTTATTTAGTGCAAATTCGTCAGTAAATTTATCATAGATAAACTCGGTTTACATCTAGCCCTGGTAATGGATAATAGCTGAATAGCAACTATCTATTATCAATAATCAACTAAGTTTGAGATAGCATTTATGGATGTACCACCACAGCAACCATCAGCACAATTTTTAACTTTGGAAGAGTCAGCAAAAGTAGACGCAGCGTTGTTGTCTTCCCCAGAAAAGTTTTTAACAAGATTGACAATTTCATCGCTGAAGCTTTTGAAGCATATTGCCCAAGAGTACGGTGTTGCTATTGAAGATTTGACAGCGCAGCAAGTAATTGCCTGGTTTGAAAAAGATGGCAAAATTAGACGCGAACAGGGAATTGAAGGTTCATATCTGAAATGGTGATCTGCGGTAGTAAAGTTTTAGTTGTATTTTTTTATAAGAAATAACTATACAAAATATCGCGCTTTTAAAGAACAGAAATGTTTCTTAAAAGCGCGATATTTACAGATAATATATGTTGGCAATTTTTCCTAAAGTCCAATCTGAGAGTGAGAACCTATTAGATACTCGACGATGAGTCTATTTATTGATTTTTGTGACTCTGCCGCCCTGCCTCAACATGTTGTTCTCGTGTACCTCCTTGAGTACCCTTTTCTTCACTATCGCCATCATCACTATCTTGATTTTGACCGCCCCTGTGAGAACTCTTGCCTCCCTCACGACCGATTTCAGCCATGTGTTCTCTATCCTGACTTACGGCTTCACCACCTTTTTGTCCAGCTTCACGAGCTTCTTCAGATGTAAACTCGTGAGCGGTACCCTTCTCATGGGCAGCTTGTCCGCCCTTGCTTGCTATTTCGCGTTGCTTGTCATCATCCATTGAAGCAAAACCACGTTGGCTTGTGTCTGCCATGATAGTACTCATTGTAAGTAACTAAAATTTTTTACTTTTTTAGCAAGCGAAAACCTGGTCTAGGTTTTCTATTTCATCAATTAATTGACCTTTTTAAATTAGCTAATCAAATATTCGATATTCATGACTCTTTGGAAAGAAACATTCGATACTGATACTTAACTTTGGATATACAACTAAAGGTATCAGTAAAGAGTAATTTTACGATATAAGAATTAATCGGATATTAAAAACGCCAACCTTAAATAATAAATAAAAAGCACCTTGAAAAAGGTGCTTATATTTGAAAATAAATAACATTTTATTTGTCAAACAATTATTTAAGCATTGTAAGTGTTAGTCCGAGGACTACGAGCGCCAGTTACGGCTCCAATCATTGAGGCTATTAAACCCAACAAAGAACCAAACACAAACCACCACAATCCCGAACGTATATTAGCTGCCGTATCACGAGCTTGTTGGGCACTTATGTTTGCTTGTGGTACATTAACACCACCTTGCTGTTGTACCTGGTTTATGACTTCTCCTGCGTTAGAAGCAGCAACACCAAAAGCACCAGATACTCCACTTGCTAAAAGCCATGAGCTAACTGCCAAAGTCGTTGCCCAAAGAATTGCGCCGTTAAGAAGAGCTGTATTGCGGTTCATCGGTCCACAAGCGCGGGCTGTAACCCAACCACCAGTAAACAGGGAAATTAGTAAAGCGATAGTTGACCAAAGCCCCGCATTACCCGCAGCGTTAGGAGCAATTGTTCTAGGTGCACCTGAACCTGCAACCGTGCCTGCCGCAACCGCAGCAATGATAGAACTCAAAATTAATTGTGTAGCTAAAGAAACCAACAAACCAGCAATAATTGGCCCCCAGCGAACACGGTCGTGATATTCAGCTACTCGACCTGCTACCACAGTATCAGTAGATATAACGTCATTGCCTGTCCGATTTACGTATGACATCGCTTATGTTCTCCAGTGCTGTTTCAGCAAAGTTCCTGCTCGGGTATATTCATCTTTATGCTTCAAATTAAATAACTAAATGTTCCGTTTTAATCTCTATCGATAGAAAGATTTAATAGGTCTATCTTTAGTGAGAAAAAATAGATTTGCTTTCACAACTTTTAATATAATTTAGTACTTATTTATGCATTAATAATTTTTTCTAAATTTTCTATATAAATAAAATAAAAATTCTTAACTTAAAATTGCAAATATTAGCTAGCTATTATCTATTAGATAGCTATCATAGACCAGCTTTAGCTATGTATGAACTGGACTTAATCTAATTAAAACTTTGTAATGATTGTCAAAAGTAAAAATCATCAAAAACTAACGCATCCTCACAGCAGTGCCTGTGGCAGTAATTAGCAAAAGCACTCCTGACTGGTCAAGATTTATTGTGCCAGTATCAATTTCAATCCCAATTACAGCATTTGCTCCTAAACGTTGTGCGCGTTGTTCTAATTCTTCTAGTGCCTTGCGTTGACCCTGCTCAAATAGACGCTCATAGCTACCAGTGCGTCCACCGATAATATCTCGAATCCCAGCCAAAAAATCTCGTAAGAAATTGCTGCCATAGACGACTTCTGCTGTCACAATGCCTAAATATGATTCAATCACGGCTCCTTGAATGACATCTGTGGTAGTTATAATCATAAATTAACCTCCTATCTGGGATATATCTTAATATTTATTATTAAAGTATTTTGATAAACACTTTAATAATTGTAACTATTATTACAGAATACAGGTTTGATAAACATCCTCTCATACAATTTTAGATTGCGCTTTGGGGTTAGTCTTGTCCTAAACAGATTAATGCAACATTTTACAGTTTAAATTTATCTTATCTTTGAATGACCAAAAAAGGATGTAAATGGCTGAATGAAAACTTCTCAAAGGGTAGTATCAAGGATTACAAATGTCATAAAATTGGACACAGAGTCAGCAAGCTTTTAAATGAAATAAAAATAGGAATAAATGTCAAAGCCTATAAGCTTGCTGTATTAGAATCTAGGATTAAGTCAGATTCCTGTTGAGTTTTTCTGGGTAACACGTATAACTACTGATTAAAAAATGTGTAGTTTTGCTATAGTACTGGTTTATATGTAGGGTATCTTCACCTGCCTTGGATCGTTGACACTTCATCCTTCAGTAAAAACTCTGTTATGTAGTGCTAAATGTAAAGGAAAAGAAAATGAACTATTAACATCTGAATCAATACGAAGAAATACAGTTTTCAAAAGTCCATATTTTTGTTTTAATGTACAAGAAAAAAGTCCTCTAAAATTTCAGGAAATTTACTGTGTACAAGCCAACATCATTCGTGTTTAGCGTGGTGTTACTAGGATGTTTTACTTTCACCATACCTTCAGTAGCTCAAGCTCAGGTATTAGTGGCGCAAGCCAAAAACCCAGAGTTAAAGCAATTACTGGAGGAAGGACGGAGGTTAGTGAATGCTGGGGATTATGGTGGTGCGATCGCTGTTTATCAGCAAGCAGCTAGTATAGACCCCAAGAATGCTAAAATCCATTCAGGTATTGGGTATTTATACGCTCAACAGGGAAATTACCAGGCAGCATTGGCAGCTTATCGTAAAGCGATCGGTATCAACCCTAACAATAGTGATTTTTACTACGCTGTGGGTTACATCAAAGCCAATTTGGGCGACACACGTGGGGCAAAGGAAGGTTATCGTCGTGCAATACAGCTGAACCGTAACAACGTCAACGCCTATTTAGGATTGGCTGTAACCCAATCGCGTATGGGAGACTATAATGCCGCTACCTGGGCATACCAACAAGCAATCGATTTGGATAAAAACAACGCCCAGACTTATGAGTTGATGGGTTCGATGTATAAACAGCGACGACAAGCTAAACAAGCAAACAGCTTGCTTCAGAAAGCCCGTGACTTGTACAAACGACGCAATGACTCAGATGGCGTAGAAAGGGTAGAAGCCATGCTGCGGCAGTTAGGAGGATGAGGTTAATCTAACTGGCGTCCCGTTAATTCCACAAAAATATCTTCCAGATTAGAGGGACGCACCATCATTCCGGTTTTATCGGGCTGTTCATTCAAGTAGATATTTGCTGCTTCCAAGGATGGGAAAAACAGATATTCCCAATTACGAGCGCCATCACTTCCCACATTAGATACACCTAATTGTTTCATCACCAAACCTTCACCGTGAGCAGAACGCAGCTGTTGTAAAGTTCCCAAAGAAATCAGCTTACCGCTATCCATAATACCGATGCGTCCTGGCTTGGTAGAACCAAAGGCATCGCACAAAAATTCGACCTCATCCATATAGTGGGTCGTCAGTAGCATCGTCATCCCTTGTTTATTTAAATCCCGAATAATTTCCCAGAGGCGTCGCCTAGTCTGGGGGTCTAGTCCTACCGTTGGTTCATCTAAAAACAAAATTTGCGGTTGATGCAATAAAGCTCTCGCAATCTGCAACCGTCGTTTCATACCCCCAGACAGGGTTTTTACCAAATCATCACGTTTTTCTGCTAGCTCAACATACTCTAGCCATTGATTAATCAATTTTTGTCGCTGCGGGTTGCTAATGTGATGTAGTCTCCCGTGCAGTTCCATATTTTCCCAGACGGTTAAATCGTTATCCACACTGACTTGTTGCAAGACTACGCCAATACTCTGTTTTGCCAACGTTGCTTGCCTTATCACATCATATCCACCTACTTCTATGCGTCCTTGGGACGGTTTCGTGAGTGTAGTCAGCATCCTAACTGTGGTTGATTTACCCGCACCGTTCGGGCCAAGTAGAGCAAATATCTCCCCCGCTTCAATTTGGAATGACAGGTCATTAACTACAGGTACATTGTTGTAAAACTTGTAGACGTTTTCTATAAAGACAGCAGCAGTCACGTCGCTTCGCTCCGAATTAAAAATTAAAAATTAAAAATTAACCAGCTCATATAGGAATCCGATTTGATTTTTGAACTGATTTGCGTAGGCAATAGGCAATAGGCAATAGGCAAGGGGAAAGAAGCCTTCCTAGTTGTACTGAGTTTTTTCAGAAATCAAATACTAGTCCTATAAATAAATTTAGTTGCTCTGTATCCTTTTTTGTTCGGTCATGGATAAATTTGCTCACAGTAGTTATTAATTAAGACTACCATTCTGATTACATCAAACTAAATATATTTTATTAACCCTTAGATAACTCAATCTTTACTTGTTGACATAACAACGTGTGGTAAACACTTATCCTGTAATACTTTAGTTTAAGGTTGCTGTTATTTAGTATGGAATCTCATCACCCATTGAAGCTAAATCGGCGTCAGTTTTTGCTACATTCAGCTATCACAGCCGGTGGAATTATTTCGACAAATTTTGTCGCTAAATCACCAGTTTTTGGCGAAGCACCTGCAATTATCACCTCTGATAAAATGCGTCCTGGCATACCTTATGGTGTAGCTAGTGGAGATATATCTAACGATAGCATCGTGATTTGGAGTCGGAGCGATCGCCCCGCCAAAATGATTGTAGAATATTCTACCAGCGAATCTTTTCGCAATGTGCAGCGAGTTGTCGGGCCTAATGCTTTAAAGAATAGCGACTTTACAGCACGACTTTATCTGAAGAATCTACCACCAGACCAAAAATTATTTTATCGGGTGATTTTCCAAGATTTAGATTATCAACGTACTTGCAGCGCTCCTTTTTATGGTAGTTTCCGAACTCCTCCCAAATCTGGACGAGATATATTCTTTGTTTGGGGTGGAGACACCGCCGGTCAAGGATGGGGGATTAATCCTGATTTCGGTGGAATGAAAATTTACGAAACTATGCGCCAACTTCATCCCGATTTTTTCATCCATTCAGGCGACAATATTTATGCTGATGGCCCCATCCAATCAGAAGTGACTTTAGATGACGGCACTATTTGGAAAAACATCATTACACCAGAAAAATCCAAAGTAGCAGAAACCCTCACAGAATTTCGTGGCAACTATATATACAATTTGCTGGATGAAAACATCAAGCGTTTCAATGCTGAAGTTCCCATATTGGCGCAGTGGGACGACCACGAAACCACAAATAACTGGTATCCTGGTGAATTTCTAAGCGATGACCGTTATACAGTTAAGGATGTTAACTTGCTAGCTCAAAGGGCAAGACAAGCCTTTTTAGAATATCTGCCTATTGGATATGAAAGCAATAATCCAGAGCAAGCGAAAATTTATCGCTCTTTCAACTATGGCCCATTATTAGACATTTTCATGCTGGATGAGCGTACCTACCGAGGGCCAAATTCCCCTAATAATCAGCCAGTACCAAGTAAAAAAACAGACTTTTTGAGCAAAAAACAAGTGCAATGGTTGAAAAGGCAATTACTGTCATCAAAAGCAACATGGAAAGTGATTGCTAGTGATATGCCTTTGGGACTTATAGTTAGAGACGGTAGCACTGATTTTGAAGCTTGGGCTAATGGAAATGGCCCAGCTTTAGGAAGAGAATTAGAACTTGCCGATTTACTACGATTTATCAAAAACAAGAATATCAAGAATGTTGTTTGGTTAACTGCTGATGTACATTACGCAGCAGCCCACTATTACGACCCCGCTAAAGCAAAGTTTACTGACTTTAAGCCTTTTTGGGAGTTCGTTGCCGGGCCGCTTAACTCTGGTACATTTGGGCCAAACGAGTTAGAGAATACCTTCGGGCCACAATTGATATTTCAAAGCCTCCCTCCAGGTACAAAAGCAAATCGACCACCAAGTGAAGGTTTGCAATTCTTTGGAGGAGTCAAAATTAATGGAAATACAAAGGTAATGACGGTAACATTGCGTAACTTGGCTGGGAAGACTGTTTACAGTGTAGATTTACCGCCAGAAAAATAAGTCTTCAAAAGTACAGTGAGATGTAGCCAGTTAGATAGAGTAATTACGCAATTTTTTACTTTGTCTGCTGGCTTTGCTGTTTTTTGGGTGAGATGTTGAAGGATAAAAAAATTGTGCGATGCCTGCGGCGGGCTTTGCCAACGCCACTGTTAGGAGCTAAATTTAAGTAGGTAGAGTTTTGGAGTTGATCATGCTTAAGCAACTCATCCTGGAAAATTGGAAAAGTTTCCGTTATGCGGAGCTTCCACTTGACCCATTGACTGTTGTGATTGGGACAAATGCAAGTGGTAAGTCTAATGTGGTTGAGGCTTTGGAATTTTTACAAAGAATAGCACAAGGTGAAAATATTGAATCAGCGTTAGGAGGCGATAAAAGACTTACATCTATTCGAGGCGGTGTAGAGTGGGCAGCTTTTAAACCGGAAACTAAGTTTAGATTGAAAACATTAGTTAAAGGAGAGGATGATACAACTGATTATTTATATGTAATACAAATACAAATACTCCCTGAAGTTAAAGTTATAGAAGAATATATCGCACGTCAAAATTCAAGTGAAAATATTGAAATTGACAAAGAAAGCTTCTTTACTGTTAAAAATTCTTTTTTCCCTAATAAAAGTGGTTTAACAGCCACAGATTCTCGTATTGATATTCGTGAATTAATGGAATTCAATCAAAGTGAAAATAATAAACCACTATATAAAGACGTGGATTTTATAAATATATTAAATAATCAGTATTTACCTCGTATAAACCAAGTTAAAGATTTTGTAATTTCAAGTCTAAAAAATATTTTAATCCTAAATCCTATTCCTTCTAATATGCGGAATTATTCACCACTATCTGATAGTTTAGAAAGCGATGCTTCAAATATTGCCGGTGTATTAGCAACATTACCAGAAAAAGACAAAACAGAAGTAGAATCAAATCTATCTAAATATATCAAAGATTTACCAGAAGGCGATATTCAAAAAGTATGGGCAGAAAAAGTTGGCAAATTTGCCACTGATGCCATGCTTTACTGTGAGGAAAAATGGAAACCTGATCATATTACATCAATTGATGCTAGAACTATGTCAGATGGAACTCTCCGTTTTATAGCAATTCTTACAGCATTACTTACGCGGCCAGAAGGAAGTCAACTAGTAATTGAAGAAATAGATAATGGTCTTCATCCCTCGCGTGCAGAATTACTTGTAAGAATACTGCGAGAGATTGGCAGCAAAAGAAAAATTGATATTTTAATTACTACCCATAACCCAGCTTTACTCGATGCTTTAGGCCCGGAGATAGTTCCTTTTGTAGTTGTTGCACACCGCGATTCTGAAACTGGAGAAAGCAAACTTACTCTTTTAGAAGATATTGAAAATCTTCCTCTTTTGTTAGCATCAGGTACTTTAGGCAAACTAGCAACTAAAGGTGCAATTGAAAAGAGCCTTTCTGATAATAAGTAAAATTAAATATGAGAAAGGTTTTGATTATTGACACATCGATACTTTGCGTTTACTTAGGTGTACCGGGTAAAGAGACTTGTGGTTCTGATAAGGATAAATGGGATAAAAAAAGAGTTGAAGCCCGTTTTCAGGAAGAAGAAAAACAAGGTGCAAAGTTTATACTACCAATAGCAACAATTATAGAAACTGGTAATCATATTGCCCAAGCTAACTCTAAGCGATATGAAATTGCTCAAGCTTTCGGTAATATTTTAGTGAAAGTAGCAGATGGAGTTATACCTTGGGGAGTTTTTGAAACTCAAGTAGGTGAACTTTGGAACTCAGAGCAATTGAAACAACTGGCTACTGAATGGCCTACTCTAGCTTCTAGAAAAATTTCTATCGGAGATGCGACAATTAAGACTGTGGCCGAATATTACGCCAAAACCAGTAGCACCTTTCAAGTAGAAATTTTTACGGGCGATGGGGGACTCAAGGCTTATGAACCAGCTACCCCAGCACCTACGCGTCGAAGTACTCGTAAAAAAGCCTAAAGCGATTAGTATTTACCCAAAATAGAGATTTTTTAACTAACTTGTCAGGAATTAAGTTCGACAGGAATTGTAATAATAAACTCCGTTCCTTCTTTTTCAGTAGATATACATTGTAGTTGACCACAATGTTTTTCTACAACAATTTGATAGCTGATAGATAGCCCCAATCCAGTGCCTTTACCGACGGGTTTAGTAGTGAAAAATGGATCAAATAATCGCTTTTGTATATCCTTGGGAATTCCAGTACCATTATCGGCAATGCGAATAACTACTTGCTGATTATCTGTAACTTCAGTACGAATACGAATTACAGGTGATTTTAGAGTTGAATCAGCTGATTCAAAAGTCTCGAATATAGCATCAATTGCATTTGATAGAATATTCATAAAGACTTGATTTATTAACCCGGCATAGCATTCTACTAAAGGCAGATTTCCATATTCTTTATCAATAGTAATTATTTGACCTGATTGTTGATTTATGAGACGGCTTTGTAATATGATTAGAGTACTATCAATACCTTCATGAATATCAACTATCTTTTTATCAGATTCATCCAGGCGAGAGAAGTTGCGTAATGAAAGAACTATCTCTTGGATACGCTCAGTACCAAACTTCATAGAATCAAGAAGCTTGAGGTAATCAGCAGTTAAAAATTCTAGTTCCATTTCTGCGATCGCAGCTTTAATTTCTGCCACTGGTGCAGGATAATGGTGTTGGTATAAGCTAATTAATTGTAGTAAATCTTGAGTGTAGTTGAGTGCATAAACAAGGTTGCCAGCGATAAAGTTTACAGGGTTATTGATTTCGTGTGCAATACCAGCAACAAGTTGTCCTAAAGCAGACATTTTTTCATTTTGAATTAATCGCGCATAGTTATTCTTAAGGGTACGAAAACCTATTTTGGTGATTCTAGATTGTTCTTGTGCTTGCTCTAGTTGAGCTAATGTTAAAATATGAATTTGAGAGTACGCTAAAAGTAAATGATGGAAATCGAGTAGCTTATAACTACCTGTCTGAGTTTGTATTAAAATCGGCTCATATACAAATTGAGGTTCTCGCTGTAATGCTACCTTATTTGCTTCTACAATGAGCATATCCTCAGAAATTATACATACATCTGGCTGAAGAAAATTAATCAGATTGATTGCAGGTCGTTTAGAAAATAGTGGAAAACTATAGGGACGACTCATGTGTTCAAAAAATCTTTGTCGAGAAATCATCCCCAGATAGTCATGATTTTTCACCAGGATAATACCTGGTAGTAAAGGCTCTTGCTTAAAGAGTGTATTCAAATCATTTGCTGGACTATCTGCTTCGACGTAAACAGACCAAAGTGGTAATTCTTGCAAAGTAGACTCTAATCGCAAGTTCAGATTATTAGCATTCGTCATGGTATGTATAGATAACATACTTTAAATCCTTAACCTTGAGTTAACATTTCTGATAACACCCCGAATCAGCATTGCGATAATTGCAAAGTTAATCAAACTTATATTTCCCTAATTAATGCTGAAAATCACAGTTATGCTGCAAAACTGCTGATATTAGCGCATCCGATTATTTTCTATACTGGACAATTGATATTAATTAGAAGCCGCTGTATCTATTGGTTAACTTTGTAATGTTAGAATTATTATTTATATTTAAAATTATTTTAGAATACGCTTTTAGCAAGGGTTAATAAAAAACTTAAAACACAGTTATAAGCAATACTAAAACTGCATCAATGGCAGTCAGCAAAATTGCTTTTGTAGTGAAAGAGAAAATAATTAAAAAGGGTTTTGGAAATTTGGTTATTTCTCAGACTGCTGCTTACAGTTGCAGGCTTACTGTTTAGATAAGTAAAGCATTATCTTGTACAATCAACGACAATAGCTCACCTAGATGGGGAGTTATTTGATATAGCAATCCTATTTTAGTTGTGAAAAATCTAGATTAGAAAACGAACCGCCAAGGAGGCCAAGGACGCAAAGGAAAGAAAGAAGAAAGAGAGATATAATTTTCACGAATGATTTAGGACTGCTATATCAGTTAGCTAGCTAAAATGAAATTGGTACATTTTTAAATGCAGCTGTATCTGGCACAAAAATGTCCAAATTATTGATACCATCGGGAACTCTTAGCCAGATATAAGCATCTGCGGAGGCTTGTGGACGTACTTGGAACAAAGAAACGCTTCCTGTTGAGCGATTAAGAGCAACTCCTTTGTAGGTTACGCTAGTGTCAGGATTGCGGGCTGTTGTACTAGCCACCGAGATAATATCGTTACCAACAACTCCGTCTGTGGCAAGGCGACGAATCCGCATTTGCAGATTTACCACATCACGGTTTCCAGTTTCTGGATCTTTAATTCGTTTTGCTGAAAGCAACTCAACTTCTGCCTTTTTGCCAAAAGCAGGCTGCACAAATTGACCAGGACTAATGGCTGATGTTGTAGCGCTAGCTGGGGATGGTGATACTGTTGCTTGTGGAGAAGTTGTAGCTGTCAGACTTGGGACTTGAGTGGGAATGGTGTTACTGGCTGTACTAGTAGCATTTAGTGTCTGCCGTAACGTAAAAACTTCATAAGCTACATAGCCGCTACATCCCAAAGCCAAAGTAGAGAGTAATACAGCTACACCAGATAAAAATGTACTCACACCATTGCCTCGATTTCGTATTTCTGTATATGCAGGTTGACTTGGGTTTCTATTTTGTAGTCCCATAAATTATGTTTGTGCAATCGCCTATGTATGAAATATGTGAACATCTTCCTTATACTAATTAAGTAACTTTACTGAGCCAATTCTTCTCTCTCCGGAAAGAAATTGTTTGCAAGGTAAAAATATCTGTCTTTGGGATAAGGAAAATTGGTGAGACTTAAGACTTTAAATCAACCACTGGGTATTTTATTAATATTTTTGACTAGCCAGATAGGATTTAGTTCTAGGGTTGCAAAAGCACAAACCCCAGTTGCACCAAGAACTACCACAAAATCAATTTGCTCTAGCCAACTGGGAACAGCGATAGATGCTGTAATAAATCGTCCCTTATTTAGTCGGGGGCGCTGGGGAATTTTGATACAACCTCTATCAACGGGGACAACTCTTTACAGTCGAGATGCTCAAAAATATTTTACTCCTGCGTCTAACCTCAAATTGCTGACAACAGCAGCCGCGTTGCAGGAATTGGGTGCTAATTTTCGGATTCGCACCTCTATTTATCAGAATGGCAATGGTATTTTACGTGTTGTCGGCAGGGGAGATCCTAGCTTAAGTGATACTGAACTGCAAAAATTGGCACAGCAGTTAAAACAGAAAAGGATTACCCAAATTCAGCAGTTGAGTGCTGATGATAGTTATATTCAAGGTGATATTGTTAATCCCACCTGGCAATGGGAAGATGTGCAGTCAAGTGATGGCGTACCAGTCAGCAGCTTTATTCTGAATAAAAATATTTTTAGCTTTAAACTTGTACCACAGGCTGTAGGTAAATCTTTACAAGTGCTGTGGATTGATGCTGGCGAAGCGAAACAGTGGCGGATAATTAATCAGTCAATAACCGTTCCCCAAAATCAACCGAGCTACGTCAATGTCACCCGCGAATTATCAGGAACAGTATTACGAATTCAAGGACAACTGGCAACTAATTCTGAAGAATCTTTAATAGATTTGCCTGTAGTTGACCCTAATTATTACTTCTTACGACGTTTCCGTACTGCCTTAGCAACAGAAAAAATTAACTTGGGACAAACATTAGTAGTAAATGGCGGTGTGAATCAAGGGGAAATAGCATTTGTAGAGTCGCCACCTTTAGCTGAATTATTAGCAGAAACTAATTTAAATAGTAATAATCTTTATGCTGAAGCATTGCTGAGAGTATTAGCTGTGAAAAAGGCCAGACTGAAAAATCAGACTAGTGCTGATGTCGGTTTAGAAGTTGTCAAAGCAAGTTTAACTAAATTGGGGGTCGATCCAGCTAATTACATTTTGGTCGATGGTTCAGGTTTATCACGTCGTGACTTAGTGACACCAGAAGCTTTTGTCCAAACTCTGCGGGGAATGGCAAAAACTCCAACTGCATATATATATCGTGCATCTTTACCGGTGGCTGGTAAAAGTGGAACTCTGAAAGGCCGCTTTCAAGGTACACCTGCTGAGGGCATTGTGCAAGCAAAAACAGGTACGTTAACGGGTGTAGTTTCTCTATCGGGATATATGAATGCGCCGAAATATGAGCCGCTAGTTTTTAGTATTATCGTCAATCAGTCAAATCAGTCTGCAACAGTTATACGGCAGGCAATTGATGAAGTTGTTGTGTTGTTAACACAGTTGCAGCATTGTTAATATTAGACATCTTGCAAAAGTAACAAATGCCAAGATATTGGGGAAAGGTTAAAGGTTAAAGGGTAAAGGAAAATTCTATACCTTTACCCTTTAACCCTTAACCTTTTCCCCACTTCTGCCAGAAGTCTATTATACTTTTCACTCTTAACTTGTTTCATGCCAGCCAAAATCTTACCACCGCCCCTAAAACCTGGAGACTTACTACGAGTAATTGCCCCTAGTGGTGCTTTACGAGAATTCGAGGAATTTAAACAGAGTCTAGAAATTTGGCGATCGCGTGGTTATCAATTAAAAGTCAGTCCCCAGATAGATGACAAATGGGGTTATCTAGCTGGAACAGACGAAACCCGTCGTCAACAGCTAGCAGCAGCATGGCAAGATCCTGATTGTCGTGGTATTCTCTGTGCCAGAGGTGGTTTTGGCAGCACCCGCATCTTAGAAAATTGGAATTGGCCAAACTCAGGGCTTCCCAAGTGGCTTATAGGCTTTTCTGATATCACAGCTTTATTATGGAGTCTTTATACAGCAGGAATTTCCGGCGTTCACGGCCCTGTAATGACAACTTTAGCAGATGAGTCAGATTGGTCTATTAAGCGATTATTCGATTGGGTAGAAGGTAGTTCTTTTACCCCTCTTAAAGGTTGTGGTTGGGGTGGTGGTGTGGTTCATGGTACTTTATTACCAGGTAATCTGACGGTGGCTACTCACCTTTTGGGTACACCAATCTTGCCACATCTGGATGGTGTAATTCTGGCGTTGGAGGATGTTACCGAAGCACCTTATCGGATTGACAGGATGCTGACGCAGTGGCGTTTGAGTGGTGCTTTGTCTCAAGTCTGCGGTATTGCGTTGGGCGGTTTTACTCGTTGTGAAGCGCCACCAACTATATCTAGTTTTAGTGTAGAAGAAGTATTGCGCGATCGCTTGGGCGATTTGGGGATTCCGATTGTCTCCGATTTACCTTTTGGCCATGATAATCCCAATGCAGCCTTACCAGTGGGTGTAGAGGTAACTTTAGATGGGGATGCGGGAATATTAGCGATCGCGCATCCTTATTAAGTTAAAATCAGATTCATTCATGGTAGCAACGAACTATAGTGTGGTTTGGAAAAATTAATGGAATACGAAATAGAAAATTATTCTATCTTCGGTGATATCAAGGAAGTCTTTCAGTATCATTACACAAGGTAACTGCTCACTATAAACTGTGAACTTTCATTATAGATAAATTCAAAAATATCTTATAATACCTAAGTTATCCTCATTATTAAAAGCTTTTAAGTGATTAATTGTATGACAAAACAATATGTACCTAACGCCTTTTTAAAAGTTGAAGATTCAAAATTATATGCAATTTTTGCTTGGAGTCAGCGAACCGCAGAAATTATTCCAGCAAAATCGTGGTTAATAATACTAGAAATATTTATTCATGAACATTTATTAGAGAATGCTTACCAAATATTTCAAAAAGTTAAATCAGCTTCCATAGCCGATAAAGTCATTCAAGAACTAGATAAATATGAGCAAATCCTTCAAGATGCTATAGTTTTTTTAGCAGATGGCAGCCTCACAATTTTTGGTAAAGGCTTTCGGAGTTTTATCGAAAAGAAAATGCAGTTTGAACTTGGTTCATTAAGTAGAGAAACTTACCAAATCCTGCCACAATTATTTTCTCAATATCAATTAGAAGATGACCTAGAATCTATTGATAATATAGAAGACTTTCGTAAATTAGTAGAACGCCTAGAAAATCTTGGTTTCCTATCCCCTGCGACAGGTTCAATAGATTGGGGTGATTTGAAAAAAAAAGTTCCCATTTGTCAAGCCTTTGGATTGACAAGAGGTAAACCCGTCGATAGATACTATCTCAGCAAATTTCTTCAGGAAATTCAAGCCCAAATTGGGGGTAATATCTTGGAAATAGGAGGAACACCAAAAGACAAAGATTTCTATCAAATTAATCCAGGCACATCATATCAGATTCTCAACTTAGAAGCAGGCCCAGGAGTAGATATAGTTGGGGATGTTCACGATGTATCTGTTATCAAACCAGAATCTTTTGATTCAGTGATAATTTTTAATGTCTTAGAACATTGTTATGCCCCTTGGATAGTAGTAGAAAACATCCACACTTGGCTAAAACCTGGTGGTAAATGTTTTGCGATGGTACCAAGTGCGATTAGAGTTCATGCTACTCCCGTTGATTATTGGCGACCTTTACCTGATGCTTTCGCCTGGATATTTAAAAATTTCTCTCAACAGAAATTGTATGTCTATGGCAATCCTACCACTGTAATAGCTAGTTATCATGGAATAGCTGTAGAAGAACTGACAGCTGAAGAATTAGACGCTTATCATCCAGATTATCCCGTCGCAACTTGTATTTTGGCTGAAAAGCAAACCTAAATGTGTGAGGATAAATAAGTTAAAATCAGATCCACTTGCGATAGCAACGAGCTGTGGTGTAATAAGGGTGAAAAATTTCTAAGAATTTACTTTGAATTACCTTAAAAAGTTTTCTACTACTTCAGGATCGTCAATATGAAAAGGATGCTCTAAATTATAGCCTTTATAGGAATTCCAGTTCAGGATAGTTTTACCTTCATCTGTTATACCAATTTAATATGAAGCTGCATATAATAGAGGGAAGCAAACTTGATAAATTTGAATACTCATGAGCCGTCCTTTTGAGATTGAAATCG
>NZ_JBALDP010000084.1:0-124329 GCF_036917355.1 Nostoc sp. | reverse complement strand
ATTCTACAATCCGTTTATGGGATATTCACGGCAACCCCATTGGTCAACCTTGGCACGGACATGAAAAAGAAGTTAATTCTGTCGCCTTTAGCCCTGATAGTCAGTGGGTTGTCAGTGCCAGCAATGATTCTACAATCCGTTTATGGGATATTCACGGCAACCCCATTGGTCAACCTTGGCACGGACATGAAAAAGAAGTTAATTCTGTCGCCTTTAGCCCTCATGGTCAGTGGATTATCAGTGCCAGCAATGATTCTACAATCCGTTTATGGGATATTCACGGCAACCCTATTGGTCAACCTTGGCACGGGCATGAGTATTGGGTAAATTCCGCAGCTTTTAGCCCTGATGGTAGACTGATTGTCAGTGGTAGTCTTGATGGAACAGTCCGCTTGTGGCAATGTGGGTGGCAAGAATGGTTACAAGTTTGCTGTAACAGGTTAAATTATCATCCTGTCTTTCAAAATCCTGAAAATGGCAGTGATGTAGAAATTGCCCACCAAACTTGTCAAAAATATGTATGGAATCCACAATGCCCTAAACAATTGAACAACCAAGGTGAGCTAAAAGAGAAAACGTTTTCAGCAGCTTTGAAGGACTTTAAGCAAGCAGTTCAACTTAATTTCACATCGCACTGGAAACATCGCCTTGCTTGGCAATCAGTACCCACAGAGAACCAATAACTCGGCCTACGGTTTGTTTAACTGTCTAGCAGGTTGACTGGGGGTGATTTTGGTTGTTCAAATTTGAACTGTTTTGGTATCGATCGCGTAGCTGGTTGTGGTTTTAAGTAAAACATGAGAAAAATTCTGAAGCATAAGCTCGACTTTATCCGTTTTTGTGAAACCCAGAACCTAATGCGCTTGCGCGATCGACTTGGGGTTTTGTATCAAGATGAAGACTAAATATACTATTTTAGAGATGTCTATTAGGGTTGGTAGTACTTCGACAAAACTTGATGGAAGTGAGAAATTCCATATTCAATATCTGCAAGCTGAAGTACACCATAAGCTTTGGAATGAACGCTTGCTTGTAGCGATCGCACTACGCTAAAGTCTTCATTTAACACCCGCTCAAATTCAGGTCGAAATTCATCCTGCTTATAAGGAAATGCTGCAATCTGTGCTTTTGTTTGATAAATAAAAACCTCAAACTTAGTTCTTGTGGGAGATAAAGGAGTCAGCCGAAAAACTGAAACTTTGTCTCTTGCAGTATTCACCATCATATTAGGAAAGATGAAGCCCTGATACGATTGTCCCCTTGGTTCTCCTGAAAAAGCGGGATGATCTTTGACCAATTCATCATCTGTAAAGGGAACAAATATCTGATAGTGTCGCCCAGTTGGAGTGTAAATAATATTCTTCGGATCGAAACACTTTAAACTTTGGGCATGAACAACTGACAAGTGATAACACTCTAGATAATTTTCAATGGGAAATTTCCAATTGGCTGGCTCTTCATAAAACCAACGATCGACCTGCTGAAGTTCCTGCCAAGAGTGCTTATATTGCTCTAAATAGGCTGAAAATCCGGCTAAATAACTGACTAACGATTCGCCTTCTGCTTCTGAGCAAACAAAGATAAAGCCGCCCCATGTCTCTACTCGTCCCTTAGCTAGATAGACAGCCGACTTATCTAAATTGGGAAAACACTCAGCGCGAGGTAAACCTTTAAGATTGCCTTCATAATTGAAGTTCCAACCATGATACGGACAACGCACCCGTTGACAATGACCCTGCCCTTGTAATATCTGCGCTCCGCGATGCGGACAAACATTGTGCATTGCTTGCAATTCACCATTATTATCGCGAATCACGAACATGGGCTGATCGCCAACTTGGCAAGTGAGATAATCCCCAGGATTAGGTAGATCGGATTCACGTCCTACAAACTGCCAGGTGTTACCCCAGATAGTTTGCTGCTCGTAAGCAAAAATTTGCTCGCTAAAGTAGTAATCACCGGGTAGTCCAAATTTTGGTTGATTGGTACTAGAAGTGCGATCGAGAAATGAAGGATGGATCGAGATCATATTGTTAAATTCTATTTAATCAGTGCTATTGAGCGATCGCTGTACTCAGAACAACCCCAGATGAGATTGCCTCTTGCGCTAATTCCTGCCACCAAGCTTCCATCGCATCGATCGTTGCCCGAAATCCTGCTGCAAACTCTCCAAATTGTTCGGGTTGGATATATGCTGCCAGAGATGTTCTCAAGCCTGCTTCATGTTCGAGTTCCCACTCGTTTAAATGCTTACTGAAGAAATATTCCAAATCTTTGGGCATTGCTCCTTCTAGTAACCAATTTACAAGTTGCACGATTAGAGTTAATTCTGGAATTGAGGTTGCCTCGATCGCATAGGTTGCCCCAAGCACATTAGGTAGGGGTTGCTCAAATATCGATTGCACAGTTCTTAACAATTTGGATGTAGCAACTGACGGCATTGTATTTTTCACAGCAACACCTAATCCTTGTTCTAACCCTTCAGCTAAAAGCGTGTAATGAGAGATTCCTTGTGTACTTTTGCCCATCTCTTCAGCAATGTTTTCTTTGAGTTCTTGGGCTACAATGTCCCATTCTGCTACCAGCGCTTTCTGTCTTGCTAACTCTGTGAAACCCACCAACTCCTTTGGAAAAATCGAATATTGCTGCATGATATAAGCAATCTGAGCAAAGCTTGCTTGACTCAGCATTTGTGCAACAGGATTTTTTGTAATACTAAATGCCAGGTAATCCTGAGCGAGCAGTTGATTCAGCTGCTGAGTTAGGCGATCGAATGTGTTCACAATTTTAGTCCTTTCAAGAGTTGAAGTAGTTTCGGTCGATTTGTCTCAAAAGTTGGTGTGAATATAAAAAAGGTGATACTAGCGGCAATATCAAAACCAAGCAAAATTGATACGTAAAATTAATACGCATTTCACTGGGCTGATTACCAAGTATTTCTGAATACAGGCAAGGCAAAATTGATACTCAGTTAGCTTGGTTGATTACCAAAGATTGCTGAATACCGATATCAGGACTGAACTTGCAAACAGTTAATTTATGAAGTTTTTGGCATTCTTGATTGCCAAATTTGGTTTTTGGAATCCAAGAAGCTTGAAATTTATTTCTAGAAATATTAAATCATTATAAACATTTATATTTCATTAAGATTATTAAAGTAATGTTTCAATAAAGAAACATTTTTTAATTGGCATTATTTAAGTAAACTTGCTTACTAAATATTAATACTTAGTAAATCAGATTAAATACCCCAAATAGCGGGACACACAGGTATTTATCTTGTTTGCAGAAGCAAGGAACGAGCTTGATTGAGGATAAACTTCGGGAAGATGAAGCACAAATTATCTGACTAAAGTATAAATACAACTAAGTGATTTTTCTGGTATTTGATAGTATGAAGTTTGTGATGGGTAATCTAGGTTAAGCCAAGACCTGAGCGAACCAAGATTTACCACTCATGAAAATACATTCATCTAGCAAAGTCCGTGCATTTTCATTACACCTTGTTCTGATCGTTCCTTTCGTATTGCAAGTTTTTGCGATCGTGGGACTGGTTGGATATCTGTCATTTAAAAATGGCGAGAAAGCGGTGAACAATCTTGCGGATCAGTTGATGGAACGAACCAGTGGTGAAGTAAATCAACATTTGGATGCTTACCTGTCGATTCCCCATAAAGTTATCCAGTTAAATGCGGATGCAATTCGTATGGGATTGCTGAATGTGCGCGATCGCCTCAAGGTTGGCAAGTATTTCTGGCACGAAATGCAAGCCTATGACCTAACTTTTATCAGCTTGAACCTAGCAACTGGGGAAGGGACTGGAGCCGGCCGTTACGATGGCAAAACGGTGACAATCGATGATAATGCAATCAAAACTCCAAGCCTGCCGAAAAATACGAAAACTTACTTAACAGATAATGATGGCAACCCAACCAAAGTGATGACGACTAGTACTTGGGATACCGTCAATGAACTTGCCTATACTGAACCTGTAAAAGCCGGGAAACCTATCTGGGTTCGCATTTATACTTATTACGATCCTGCTTATCCCCCTTATATTGTGGCATCGGCAGGTCGTCCAATTTATGATGCCAGCAAAAAACTGATTGGTGTTGTGGGGGCTGAAATTCACCTGTTGAAACTCAGTGAATTTTTACAAAAATTAAATGTCAGCCGCTTCGGACAAGTTTTTATTATGGAGCGTGATGGTATGTTGGTTGCCAATTCTGCTCGAGAAAAGCCTTTTACCGTAGTCAATAACGAAATTAAACGCCTTAAAGCGATCGACAGCCCCAATCCGGCGGTACAAGACATTGCCAAGCAACTTCAGCAGCGCATTCCAAATTTCCAGTCTATTACCAATACCCAAAAACTGAAAGTTAATGTTCAAGGGGAAAATTTCTATGTGCACATTGTACCTTGGCGTGACCAATATGGTTTGGACTGGTTGGTAGTAGTTGGTATTCCAGAAAAAACTTACATGGCGCAAATCCATGCCAACACCCAAATTAGTATCCTGCTGTGTTTTGGGGCGCTGATAGTAGCAACAACGATTGGCGTATTTACCTCACGCTGGATTGCCCATCCTATCTTGCGCTTGAATCAGACTACCCAGGCAATAGCATTTGGTGATTTACAACAGACACTCGAAGAGGGGAATATCGATGAACTCAACACTCTTGCTCACTCTTTTAATCACATGGCAGGGCAATTGCGCGAATCCTTTGTGGCTTTAGAAAATAGTAATGCAGAGCTGGAAGCGCGAGTCGAACAACGGACTGTTGAACTGAAAACAGCCTTGAGTGAATTGCAACGTACCCAAGCACAAGTAGTTCAAAGTGAAAAAATGTCTAGTCTGGGTCAACTAGTAGCAGGTATTGCCCATGAAATCAATAACCCAGTCAACTTTATTCACGGCAATCTTACTTACTTGGATGAATATACTCAAAACTTGTTACAGATGATTTATCTCTACCAAGAACGCCATTCTAGCCATGACCCAGAAATTCAAGCTTTAGCAGAGGAAATCGATTTAGAATTTCTCGTCGAAGATTTACAAAAGATGCTGTCTTCGATGAAAATGGGGACTGAAAGAATTCGTAATATTGTGCTATCGCTGCGGAATTTTTCGCGTATGGATGAAGCGGAATTTAAGAAGGTTGATATTCATGAAGGTATCGAAAGTACGCTCTTGATTCTGCAACACCGCCTTAAAGATAAACCAGACCGTCCAGCAATTGAAGTTATTAAAGATTATGGCAACTTGCCGCAAGCGGAATGCTATCCTGGTCAACTCAACCAAGTATTGATGAATATTTTGGTAAATGCAATGGATGCCCTTGATGAGTTGGATATCAAGCGTACCTCTCAACAGATACAAGAAAATCCCAGTCAAATTACTATCCGCACTTCAGTAGTTGATTCACAATCAATAGAAATTGCGATCGCTGATAATGCACAAGGAATGCCAGAATCGGTTCAAAGCCGGATCTTCGATCCATTTTTTACTACCAAACCTGTAGGCAAAGGAACAGGCATGGGTATGGCAATCAGCTACCAAATCATTACGGAAAAGCATGGTGGGAAATTGCTATGTTTTTCTAGCCTTGGGGAAGGCACTAATTTCATAATTCAAGTGCCTATCTACCAACAAGCTCCTGAATGCGTCGTCAAAGTATAGACTGTTAAGAGTTCCCTGCCCCTCTACCTACACAGCGATGGGATCTTTTTTGAGTTGGAAGTCCCTTACGCGTAGGCATAGCCCAAAGCTGGTATCACCTGTTCAAAAATTATGTTTCCCATGCCAATTTTCAGCAATATTTTAAGTATAATTGCTTGTTGATAAATTATCTCCGACCTTAAAATCTCACGAATAGGTTCAAATAAACAAGCATAGAGGAAAAAATTATGGCTTTCAGCGTCACACTAGATATCGGCAATGATGTTGCTAAAATCACTTTGTCTGGAGAATTAGATGCAATGACTGCACCCATTTTTAAGACAGAGGTAGAGAAAGCAGCAGCTGAGAATCCAAAACACCTCGTGTTGTTGATGCAAGACTTAGAATATATGGCCAGTGCGGGTCTGCGGGTACTCATTTTTGCTAAACAAACAATAGATGCTAATGCAAATATTTACATAGTTGCGCCGCAAGAAATGGTCTTGGATACACTCAAAAAAACTGGACTTGACCAAAGCCTGCTGATAGTGGATGAATATGATGCTGCTTCCTGAAAAACTTAACTAGCCACTGCCAGAAAAACAAATTTACGCTGGCAGAAACTCTAATCTGAACAAGCATCAACTAGGTAGGCAATAGCATCGTCTGCAAGTGCCGCGATCGTTTCCTGACTGAGTGAAGGCTCAGAAAATATAAAATTCAAAAACATATTTTTCTGAAACCTTAATGCCTCAACCACAAAAACACCTGGAAACACAGATGCTGAAGCTACAGCATTAATTTCTTCGAGTTCAAATACCCCATAGTGATGAAGAATATTAACTAAACCAAGCTTAGTGACTCCAACGCTAGCCATTACTTGATTTAAGAGCATTCCCTTCGTTGCCACTGCCAGTCCAGATGCTAGCATCATACTAAATAGATCGTTGCGCTGGATATTCGTAGCGATTTGTTGTTTCACATCGCGTGCTAAATCCCAAAAGGACATACTTGGTTTTAGGGTGTGAAATGTAACAGTGGATGAAGCTAAAGACCCCATCTGCTCATCACTAATTATTGGTTGGATGCGGCGACGCAGGTCTGCAAATGACTGACAACTCAAACAGATATCTCGCTTTTTTCCACCTGTTATTTTATTCGCAGCTGCAAGCATCATGGCAGCACACAAAGCACTCTGTTCGCTCGCTTTCTCCTTTCTGTAAACTTCATTGAACCGTTGGGTGAAAGTTTCATCAAGCTGGCGATAAACAACGTTAGCACGACGTAATTCTGGTGTTTGATACTGCTCAAAACCTAAAGTTTCAGGACGATGGGCGACATATTGCCTGACAAGTCGCAACAGACAATCGATCGTATTTACCACACCACTGTATCCTTGCATTGAGGGAGGGAAAAGCTCTGGCAATGCAGGCAGCACAGGCAAACGCACCACTGTTTCGACAGGTTCGCCTGCTGCTATCTTTTGACAGTACGTCAAGATATCTGCTTGCAGTCGGATGCAGAATGTGCCATCTGCAACACCATGATGTAAGGTGACAATCAAAAAGCTGACTGTTGATTCCTTGGGTTCGCCGACAGGTTGCACCAACACAGCACGCATGAGATATTTGTCGCTTTCAATTTTTTGATTTAGTTCTTGCAAAACAATATTTTGCCACTGATTATCATTTTGGCTATGTACTAGTTGCAACGGGATCGTCACGCCTCCCTCTTCAAAGCGTGGGGAATTGGTAGAAGCAACGATCCGACAATTTAGACGTGGGTGGCGACGTTGGATCAAGTCAATTGCTTGTCTGACAATGGCTGCACTCAGGGGTCCTCTAATACGGTTAATGACAACGTTAGTTAATGCGCCCCCAAGCTGATTTGCAATTTCAAACACGCGTTCGTCAGGAGAGAGTATTCTATTTACATTCAAAGTGGAAGAATTTATCTGCATATATAAATTACTCAAATACAATGTTAATATGTGGGCAATTGAGTGCTTAAATAGTTCAACCAACGACTGAGAGCGATCGCCCCATCAACTGTTCCTAAAACGCGATCCTTACTTTCGAGCTATAAATCTTATTATTGGTTAAATAGTCTTCTATATTTCTGCCTAGAGACCATTTATAAAGTAAATCTTTAAACTACAAGACGACGCAGCATGTATTCGTGAAAGGTTAAGGTCGAGCATCTTAAAATGATTTGTTCTTTAATAGATAGTTTTGGTTTACGACCTCCTCATATAACAATAATTTTCACTTTTTTCAATTCTAATCAAGCTTGTTTTTCATGATACAATCGCTGTGTATTTAAGATTAATTGTTGTAATTGTTAATACTGCAAAACACTCAAAGGCTTTGTTTTTTAGGATGGTCTTCAATATAATTCAGTATGTCGCTCATATTTCTGTGTAAAAAAAGCTTTATGATGTTCTTCTATCACAGAATGATACTATTTTAGAGATATCTACTATTTGGACTTTGGACAAAAAGAAGATAGTTCGCAAGTGTTCTTTCCCCTCTGTTGGCTACGAGGCAAAGTTTGTGTGGCGCACCACTAGAATTATGGCGATCGCACATAGCAATAACGCTCAAGATGATGGCTTTGATTTCCAAGTGAATTATCAACTTTAAGCTTGGGGAATTGGCAGTGAACAGAAAAAATCAAAAGTCAAAAGGAAATAGTAGGTTGGCAAGGCAGTACGTTGGCGTTAGCGAAGCGGTAGCGAGTCATCGAGCGTCGGCAGTTGCGCACTTCTTCTTACAGCGTCTTTGCCAGCAGAAGCAACTAGTGTTTAAAACTCAGGATGCTTCATTGCCGATCGCCCTTACCCTATGCTTTTGGTTAAGTAACATTGCTGCCAAACCTGTACTTGGACAATCCATCGTTCCAGCTAATGATGGGACAGGGACAGTTGTGATTCAAGAGGGGAATCGCATCGATATTCAAGGGGGTAAGCTTTCTGGCGATCGGGCGAACCTATTTCACAGCTTGGAGAAATTTGGACTCAATCAGCAGCAGATTGCCAATTTTCTCTCGAATCCCGATATTCATAACATTCTCACACGAGTTGTCGGCGGAGATCCTTCAACCATCAATGGATTGATTCAGGTAACTGGAGGAAATTCCAACTTATTCATCATGAATCCAGCAGGAATAATCTTTGGACCGAATGCCCAACTTAACCTTCCGGCTGACTTTACGGTAACGACTGCTACAGCAATTGGCTTTGAAAATCGCCTTTGGTTTAATGCAGTCGGTAAAAATGATTACTTAAATTTAAATGGCAATCCCTCTGGGTTTGCCTTTGATTTCGCCAATCCTGGGACTATTATCAATGCTGGTAGTTTGTCAGTTTTAGAAAAACACAATCTGACTTTAATCGGTGGGAATATCGTCAATACGGCTACATTGAGCGCACCCGGCGGAAATATCACTATTGCAGCAGTACCGGGGACAAACCTGATTCGGATCTCTCAAGCGGGAAACCTGCTGAGTCTAGAATTAGAACTGCCAAGAAATACAACAGAGCAACACCTAGCAATTAACCCTCTGGATTTGCCAACGCTGTTAACCCAAGGGGCTAAGGGACTAAATCTTGGTGTAAGACCTAGTTTAGATGCTGGCACAGTACAGTTAACACCATCTGGTACAACTATCCCAACTACCGCAGGAACTACGATCGCTTCTGGAACCCTAGATGTTTCCAATACAGGAGTTATGCAGACAGGTGGTGCAGTAAACGTCTTGGGCGATCGCGTCGGATTGATTGGCGCTAACATTAATGCCTCTGGGACAAATGGTGGCGGCATCGTCAGGATTGGAGGAGACTACAAAGGTCAAGGGATCTTGCCCAATGCCTTACAGACGTTTGTTAGCAGTGATTCGGTAATTAATGCTAACGCACTGCTAAACGGTGATGGCGGTCGGGCGATCGTTTGGTCAGATAATAACACCCAGTTCTTTGGTAAGATCGACGCCATCGGGGGGCTTAACACTGGGAATGGCGGGTTAGTAGAAGTATCTAGCAAAGGATTGCTCTTATTTCAAGGCTTGGTTGATTTGCGATCGCGTAGCGTGTCCGCAGGCGAGAGTCCTGCGGGTGAAGTCGGCACGCTCCTGCTAGATCCGACTGATATCACCATCAGCAGCGCGATGGATACCGCCAGTATGACCTTCGGTAGTGGGATATTTGCTGACACCACCACAACCTCTTCTAATCTCAACTCGACTACGCTACAAAATCAACTAGCTTTGAGTAATGTTACTGTTTCGACAACATCGGGTTTGGCTGGTAAAGGGGATATTACAGTCAGCAATCCGATCTCATGGAGCAGTGGTTCTTCCTTGAAATTAGCTGCCGATCGCAATATCAACATCAATGCCAACATCAGTACAACGGGTACTGCCAATGCAAATCTAACGTTAGAAGCTAATAACAATATTTTTATCAACTCAAGTGCCAAGCTAACAGCCAGTGGCGCAGGGAAGTTGGATGTCACCCTCAATGCAGATCGAGACGGTATCAATGGAGGAGCGATCGCCCTCAAAAGCGGTGCTGCGATCGATTCTAATGGAGGCAATATAGTTCTGGGCGGTAGTAGTAACCCCTTAAACGAGCCGGCACAAGGAACAGCAGCAAATCCCATTGGAATCAGCCTTGATAGAGCTACTCTCAATTCTGGAACTGGCAATATTTCGATTAAAGGTCAGGGAAACAACGCTGATGCTAGCGAGCAGAAGGGCATTTTGCTGAATAATAGCAGCATCATGACTGGAAATGGAGATATCAGCTTAACTGGCATAGGCTACGGGAATGGAAACAACAACAACGGGATTCAGCTTAACAATAGCCTGGTGAGTTCCACTGGCACTGGGAGGATTACACTTCAAGGTACTAGTAACGCTAGGGGAGGTAGGGACAACGACGGCATTGAAGTAAACAGTAGCATCATCACCGCGACTAAGACGGGGACAATTAATCTAGAGGGGATTGCCGGAGTCGGGACTGATATTAGTGAGGGGATATATATCAGTGCCAATTCCAGAGTCCGTTCAGCCAATGGAAATATCAGCCTCATGGGTACTGGCGGGAACGGAGAGGGAAATCGTAACTTCGGCATTTTACTGGAAGACGGCGCAGAGGTGGAATCAACGGGGACAGGAAATATAACCTTAGAAGGCGCCAGTAGAAACAGTACAGAAGGAATTAGCATTAAGAACAGTTCCATTAACCCCACTGGAACAGGTAGTGGTACGATCGCCCTGACTGCTGATGAAATGAACTTCCTTGGCTCCACCCAAATCAAAGGTACTGGTATCCTTCAGTTGCAGCCTCGTACTCCTAGCTTAGACATTACCTTGGGTGGCAACATTAACGATGTCCGTTTAAATCTAAATGCCAGTAAATTAAACACCTGGCAAAATGGCTTTTCTCAAATATTTATCGGGCGAGATAATAGCAGCGGTGCAATTACGTTGACTGGTGATGTGACTTTCAATGACCCGGTTACTTTGCGATCGCCCTTTGGCTCAGGTTCCATCAACACCAGTGGATTTCAACTCACTGGAGCCGACAATGCCACCCTTAACCTGCAAGCCAACCAAAACATTACCACTGACGATGTGGTAAATCAAGGTCGAGAGATTAGAATAACCAGTACCAGTGGCAATATCAATACCAGTGCGGGAACTCTCAACACTAGTTCTACAACTGGGAATGGGGGAGCGATCGCTCTAGAAAGCGGCGATGCCATTTCCACGGGCAACCTTAACAGTTCAGGAGTTAACGGTGGTGCCATCATCGCCAAAACTGCCACCAATATTACCACTGGCGCAATTGATTCCAGCAGTAGTTTCGGCAACGCTGGCAATGTCACCCTTGACTCCAGCCGTGACATTCAAGCTACCCAGATTAACGCCCAAGGTGGGAAAAACGGTAGAGGTGGTGACATAGATATCACCGCTAGACAATTTTTCCGAGTAACAGACACCTTTACCGACAGCAACAGCGGTCTGGCTAGCATTTCTAGCCTTGGCAGTAACGGTGGGGGAGACATCACAATCCGGCATGGAGGAGGCAGCTTAAATCCGTTTCAGATTGGCAATGCCTCCGTAAATGGTACAGCTGGTGCGATCGTTGGCGGGAAAATCTCTATCATCCCCCCTCCACTTCCAACTGAGACTCCACTTGTTAAATTTAATCCTGTCGATCTCACCAATCCCTTTCCTCTTATCCAGCAACCAGAAGTAACCTTCGCCTCCACACAAGCAACTGACACTAACATGCCAGAACTGGAGGAAGTCTTCACCAAGACTTTTGAGAACCATTTGGGTATCAGCAATGTCCGCATCAAAACCTTAAAAGAAGCCCAGGCTATATTGCGCCGAATTGAACAAGCCACTGGCGTTAAACCTGCCCTGATTTATGTCTTGTTTCAACCCCAAACCGAGCAAGACTTCAAATCTCAACAAGACGAGACTGCCAAGCAACGGGAAGCTATCTGGGAATTCCATTCTCAAAGTTTGGAGCAGCGCCGACAGCAAGTACAACCCACTACGCAACAAGCTCAAGATAACTACCAGCTCGAACTAGTGATGGTCACTTCCTCTGGAACACCAATCAGACGGCAGATTAAGGGAGCGACACGAGAGCAAGTCCTCAAAAACGCTCAAGAATTCCAAGCAGCTATCACTAACATTCAACGCTCTCCCCCTTACCTGCCTTTGGCTCAAAAGCTCTATAAGTGGCTGCTTGAACCTTTGGAAAAGGATTTACAAGCTCAAAAAATTACGAATCTCAGCTTTTTGATGGACGCAGGTTTACGCTCCCTGCCGATCGCCGCCCTGCATGACGGGCAAGGGTTTATTGTAGAAAGATACAGCGTTGGTCTTATGCCCAGCCTATCACTTACTGATACTCGCTATGCGGATGTGAGAAATCAGCAAGTCTTAGCAATGGGAGCCGATCGCTTCCCCGATCAAAAGCCCTTACCAGCAGCTTCAGTAGAGTTGTCTTTAATCGTTAGTCAATTGTGGTCTGGCAAGTCTTTCCTCAACGAAAACTTCACCGTGGAAAAGCTCAAACAAGCCCGCGCCTTACAGACGTTTGGTATTGTCCATTTCTCTACCCATGCCAACTTTCAGCCTGGTAATATCAATAAATCCTATATTGAGTTTTGGTATAGCAAATTACTAATTAGCCAATTGCGGCAGTTGAAGTTAAGTCAGCCACCAGTGGAACTATTGGTTTTGAGTGCCTGTCGTACAGCATTAGGGAACCCAGAAGCGGAGTTGGGATTTGCAGGCTTGGCAGTGTTAGCAGGAGTGAAATCAGCGATGGGCAGTCTATGGTCTGTCAACGATGAAAGCACAATGGCACTAATGACAAGTTTCTACGAGAAATTGAAAGAAACTCCGATTAAAGCCGAGGCTCTCCGGCAAGCACAGGTAGCAATGCTCAAGGGTCAGGTGCGACTAGAGAAGGGTCGGTTGGTAACAGCGAGTAAGAGCTTTCTTTTACCGCCGGAGTTAGGACAGATAGGAGACAAAGAATTTGCTCATCCCTACTATTGGAGCGGTTTCACGCTCGTCGGCAATCCCTGGTAAGGGAGCAATACGGTTCGGCTAAAGGTAAAAGAGTGTAAGACATGATATATAAGGTTTTTTGTCTTTTAACCTTTTCCCTTTCCTCCAAAACCCAACAAGTATTGGAAAGGGTTTTTTCTGAGCCGCTTTCCCCTTTACCCCTTACCCTTTTCCCCACTTCTGCAAGAATGATCGGTCTTCAACCGGACATGATATGATTTGCTGCTTCAAATATTTACGTTCAACAGAAGTCTTTACGCGGATCATGAATTTACCAAAATCTTTTCTGTTTTTAGCGATCTTTGTTAGCGCACTTTCGCCCACCATTGTCACTTTTGCTAGCTTGCCATCACAGCGATCGCCATCCAACTTGGAGTGGAAAGTTAGTCTCAAATTCCCACCTGTAGATGACCGAGGAGCGCCCTCTCAAACATTGGGTGGAGGAACGCGTGGCTCTTCTTGTATCGATAGCAGCGGAATACCGATAACGCCTTTGATGCCGTCAAAAAATAATTTTGGGAAAACGGTTGCAGCCAATCCAACACTATATTGGTACATTCCTCAAAATACTGCCCAATCTGGAGAATTGGCTTTGACAGATGAAGCCGGAAATCAGGTTTATCTGACAACCTTTAAACTACCTAGTACTCCTGGCATTATTAAACTGGACTTACCAGCAAATGTTCCTCTCCAAATTGGCAAGTATTATCGATGGTACTTCACGATGATTTGCGATTTTCAAGACCGCGCTCAGGATCAATTTGTCAAGGGATTACTCCAGCGTACCGAAGTAAGCTCATCCCTGAAGAGTCAGCTAGCTGGGGCAGGACTTCTAGAACAGGCAAAAATTTATGCAGAGTCTCAAATTTGGCAGGAAGCACTGAATACCGTTGCTCAATTGCGCCGCGAGAAGCCAACTGAATGGGAAGAACTTTTACAATCAGTTGGTCTAGGGGCGATCGCCAAAGAACCTTTCCTTGACTGCTGCACGAGCGATCGCTAACCTCAGTACAGCTAGATATCGGCAAAGTTAAAACGGCTACTTTGCTAACCTGAAAAATTAATTTTGGTGCAAAAAAGATGATGTGGAGAAAGTGGAAAAAGCTACTGTGGCAATGGCGCGGTGTTTTGATTACTACTCCTAGTGTCGCTGGTGTAGTCATCTTATTACGCTTTGCTGGTTTAATGCAGCCTTGGGAGTTGGCGATTTTTGATCAATATATGCGTCTGCGACCCCAAGAAATACCCGATGATCGGATTGTCATTGTCGGAGTAAATCTTGCAGACATGAAAAAAATTCGTCAGCCAATCGTTCCAGATGGTCTGTATGCTCAATTGTTGCAAAAATTAAAAGCCAGGAAACCGCGAGCTATTGGTTTAGATATCTACCGCGATTTACCTGTAGAACCAGGACATCAAGAATTAACCAAAGTATTTGCATCTACCCCCAATTTAGTCGGGATTCAGAGAGTGGTAGGAGATAACCAACGCGAGCCAATTGACCCGCCATCAGCACTCAAAGATAAAGGGCAAGTAGGTGCAAATGATTTGGTTTTGGATGCAGATAAAAAGGTAAGACGGGGTTTGCTCTACTTAACAGATAAAAATGGAGAGACTATTTACAGTTTTGCCTTATATTTAGCTTTACTTTATCTTGATACCGAAGGTATTGCACCGGAAACTTCTGGACAGACAAAAAATTGGCAGTTAGGAAAGACAAGATTTATCCCCTTTGCCGCTAATGATGGTGGCTATGTGCGAGCTGATGACCGTGGCTACCAAATTTTAATTAATTACAGGGGGCCAGCCAGGCGCTTTTCTACAGTTACGATGACAGATATTTTGGAAGACAAGATCCCACCAGAATGGGGACGCGATCGCATTATTTTGATTGGTAACGTCAGCGAGAGTTTTGAGGATTTATTCTTCACTCCCTATAGTAGTGATTTGTTGACTTCCCCAGAACCTATGCCTGGGGTAGAAATTCATGCAAATATGGCTAGCCAAATTATCAGTGCAGCTACAGCAGGTCGTCCACTAATTAAGAGTTGGTCGCAGCCAGTGGAAATAGGATGGATTTTTCTGTGGTCTTTTGTGGGTGCAAGTCTAACTTGGCAATGGCGATATGCAGGCGGGATAAAATTTTTATCCCTCCAGAAAATAACTAGCCCAATTTTGGCCGCAGGTGTGCTATTGGCTAGTACTTATGCAGCCTTTATCGCCAGTTGGTGGATACCTATAGTACCACCATTATTAGCTCTGTTGGGATCTGCGATCGCTATTACAGTCTACATCGCCCGTACTGCTGGAGAAATTCGTTATACATTTGGGCGTTACTTAAGCAAAGAAGTAGTCACTACCTTATTAGAAAGCCCAAAAGGTTTACAGCTTGGGGGCGAACGGCGCAAAATCACCATACTCGTCTCCGATTTAAGAGGATTTACCAGTATTTCTGAGCAATTACCCCCGGAAAAGGTTGTTCAAGTTCTCAACTTTTATTTATCATCAATGGCAGATATCATTACTCAGTATCAAGGAACCATTGATGAATTTACAGGTGATGGTATTTTAGTGCTGTTTGGTGCGCCTACTGCCAAAGAAGACGACACTACAAGGGCTATTGCTTGTGCGATCGCTATGCAGTTAGCAATGACGAGTATAAATGAAAAGATGCAGCAGTGGAATCTGCCGCCATTAGAAATGGGAATAGCTGCCAACACAGGCGAAGTTGTTGTTGGAAATATTGGTTCTTATATCCGAACCAAATATGGTGTAGTCGGTAGCCAGGTGAATCTCACCTATCGTATTGAATCCTATACAATTGGAGGACAGATTGTTATTTCAGAATCGACATTTAAAGAAGTAGAGTCAATTGTTAAAGTCTGTGGACAAAAGCAAGTACAAGTAAAAGGAATTAAACTACCGATAAATATTTATGAAGTTAGGGGGATTATTGGAGAATATAATCTCTTTCTAACTCAAGAAGAAGAAAGATTACTACCTTTAGCTGAAGCAATACCAATAGAATATACGATTCTAGATGAAAAGCACATTGAAAAAACCATTTTTCAAGGTAGTCTAGTTAAACTTTCCACTAAGGGGGCTGAGGTACGTCCCAAGGATATAGAAAAGGATATCATTCCTTCTTTCTTCAGTAATATTAAATTAGTTTTATCACCAAATTCTACAAAAGAATTGAGCGTTGATATTTATGCGAAAGTTTTAGAAAAACCAATAGAAGATGGGGTATTTTATATCTGCTTTACTACTAAAAGTTCTGAGATAAAAGTAATTCTTAGTAAGATTTAAGTAGGTAGGTGTAAATATTTGTCGTTGGGATAAAACAAGAGGCAAAGTTTTTCGTTGGCAAAGCTACAGAGCATCTTTATGGAGTTGTGAGTATTCTTTTGGGTAGCAGCTCTAATGGAGTTGATTTTTTTAACCAAAATATCACTAATATTAACAGGCTATAAGATGATAAGTAACACGATTGAAAAATACCTGAAATTATTCAAGGATTCTCCAAGACCCACTGAATCATCAAGACTTTTAGAGGAGATGAACAAGGAATTTGAGGCATCACCTCCTTCAGTTAGCGAAGTGATTCAGGAGTTGGAAAAATATGCTTCAAATCCAGAAGATTATCCTGGGGCTTCGTTTGTCATGATGGCAGCATGGCGTAACCTATCAAAGGATTACATACCTATACTTTGTCAAATCCTCAATGATGAGAGCAATAATGGTCTTCATGAATCAGTTATTGAACTTTTGGATGTATTGCGCGATGAAAGAGCAATTCCTGCATTATCCAAGGCATTGACATACCGATGGTCTTATGATACATGGCTCAATGTGCCAAGAAAGTCTCTCCTGGCATTAGCAGAAATCGGAACTCCTGAAGCGAAGATGATTATAGAGTCGGCTGCTCAATCCCCCCAAGAGCTAATCAGTGAAGATGCAAATCTGATATTAGACAATTGGTAAATTGATTAATCCACCAAGCATAAAATGCAAACAATACCTCCATACAAACAGCCATGAAACTAAAAATAACTATCCAATAACTATTTTTAGCGACTTGCTTTCCAACAGGCATTCAGTTACACCTTGAATCTGAAAGTCCTCTATTTATCTTATATTTAATTACAACCAGCTACTTATAAGGTGGCAAAAGAAAGCTAAACTCCGATGAAAAAGCCACTTTTATTGAAGTAGGCAAAGTAGATATTGAGTAATTCGGTGTTTATTGTTGGATAAATAATATTGGTGTCAGCAAGTCCAGTCAATGTATTTTGGCAATCAAATGCAGGTAGCTGTACGTTCTTTAATAATTGTTCGTCTAACAATGGCAGGAAAGCATGTAAAGCATTTGGAATATTGTGTTCCGCATTGTGTAGCAATTTAGCATACCACTCATGGTAAGAAACTTGCTCTAGCGAATAGCCCAAAGACCGAACCAAGTCAGACCAATTACGCCAAGACAGACAATCAGGAGAAACAAGGTGAAATGCCTTGCCGAAGGAGTCAGGGTTTTGAGAGAGGTGGACGATCGCCCTGCTACCATAATCAACGGGAGTCAGATCGAGGGGAAATTCCAAATCCGGCACCATACCTAGTTCGATACAGCCTTTAGTCAGGCTGCAAAAGAAGTCATCCACATTGGCGATTCCCGTTTGGCTGTGCCCGGAAATTGCACCTGGTCTGTAAATGCATACAGGAAGCCCGCGATCGCGTGCCTGCATAACTAGCTTTTCTGCCACCCATTTACTCTGTAAATAACCCCCTTGCAACCCTTGAAATTCTGCCAATTCATCGGATTCTTGAATGTAGTTAGCATTTGCATAGGCAGGAGCAGAAAAGATGCCCAGCGTCGAAACAAAATGCACGGGTTTGACTTTCGTTTGAACTGCTAGCCTCAAAATCGCCTGAGTTCCCAGGACATTGGCTGCTTTGAGTTTTGTGTAGGGATAAAGAAAATTGACGACAGCACCATTGTGATAGATGACATCAATTTGATGGCTAAGTTGATGGAATTGTGACTCGTTCAAACCTAAGTTCGGCAACGCCAAATCACCAATGACCGGAATGATCCGAGAGCGAAACTGTTCTTGCCAAAGTCCATGTGCTTGCAAATGGCTTTGGATACGTTGGATGCCCTGTTCTACATCCTGCGCTCGCACTAAGCAATAAATATTAGCTGTGGTCTGTTGCAGGAGTTCGTCTACTAAATAGGCGCCGAGAAAACCGGTTGCTCCAGTTAAGAAAATTGTCTGGGGTTGAGCGATAAACTTGAATGCTGTCGTTGGACAAATTGCCGGATCTAAGATAGCCTCTGCTGCCAAATCGATCGCTAAATTGGCAGCTACTCCTGTCTGAGCGATCGCTTCAATTACTTGAGCCACTCCCGCAATTGTTGGAACTTCCAATAATTGATGAATGGGTATAGTCACTTGGAAGGTTTCTCGCAATCGAGACAGCAGTTGCACTGCCAACAAAGAATTGCCTCCCAAATCGAAGAAGTTATCGTAGATACTGAGTGGGGATCTGTGAAGTAAGTTTTGCCACAGGTCAGCTAAGTGTTTCTCGGTTTCGGTACGGGGTGCAACAAATGTCTGATGCTGTTGGTATTGAACTTGAGACTCCTGAATGTGCTGGAGAATCTGCTCTGGTGTATGCCAATCTGAAGCAATTTTTTGGAATAAGGCGCTGTAATTGGCGGATTGTTGGGGTATTGCGCGATCGCTTTGGGTTAAATTCCCTTCAGATACCGAATGTTTTGGTTGTTTGTCTAATCGTTCAGAAGCAATAGCGATCGCTCGACAATCATCTGCTGATAACTTATAGCAGTAGCTTTCTGCTAAACGTTCCTTGTCAATTGCTACCAACTGTTCTAGAAAATCCCCAACAGGCTGGTTTTTAGAACTGGGTTTGTAAATAATATCGATCTGCTTCAGTCCGCGTGCCAGGGCAATTTTACCCAGGAAGTTGAGCATTTGATACTCAACTCCTCTGCCCAACACTCGACAACTGAGTAATAGGGTATCTACCACCAGGGCTGACGCTGTGGCTTGTACCATCATCATGCCCACCAAACCATAATTACCAAAGCGGTCTTTCACATCCACAACATAGCAAGTATGAGTATCTAACAAGCAAAAGGTTTTGATTTCAGCCGACGTTCTGCGTAAGGTGGTGGTATTAAATTGATTTGTTCGCTGCGTTAGTTGAGCAACACGATCTACCTGGGAGGGCTGCATTTCCATAATATCCACTTGCAGATTGAGGCTATTGAGGAAATCTCGCAACGTGAGAGATTCGTTTGCCGCTTGCTGACGTTGGCGATTTTGCTGGTAAACAATCGTTCGCTGTCGATCCTCCACAGTGATCTTTAGACGATCAAATGCCCAGATATGAGCCAGGAATTGGGGAATTTCAGTAGCATTTGTTGGCAATTGCAGGGTTAAAACTTCTGGACAGTGATAGCGGACTTCAGCGCATTCGATGGGGTTGTCATCAATAAATATGAAGCTATCTAAACTCAGCCCTAGTTCTTGAGACAGCAATTTCAAGTTTTCTGATTTAGTCTGCCAATTAATTTGCCAAGCTGCCAAATGGTGACGCTTCAGCCGCATATCGGAGCGTTGGTCTAATACAGCAAAGACATCTGCTTGATTATTTTTGCTGCACAGACATAGCAATATCCCGCGATCGCACTGCTGAATCATACATTCTTGCAATGCTTGATAGGATGAATCTATGACGATGCCCTCAACTCCATCCTCGCCACAAACACCTTGCCATAAGGTTTGATCGCAATCTAAGACAATTACTTTATAAGGTGGTCTATGCAGGCAGTGAATTTTTCTCGCCAACATTGTTCCTAACGCTGTGAAGAATGCTGGCGTAAATGGAATATGCCCGATTTCATCGCTATAAGAATCATAGAAGTTAGTTACTGGGTAGCTTGTTGCTAACTCCTGATAATTAATAATATGTACTCCACTAATATCGGCAAGTTCTGTTAATAAATTTACTTCCACTGATTGCAAAAAAGTTGCTATTTCTGCATTACTTGGCAATAAACAAAGCAAATGGGGAATTTTAGTACGTTCGCAGGATTGACGTAATGTTATAACTAAATCCTTAGCATTGCGCTCAATGGAATTCTTTTGTTCGTTACGAGATAACTCTTGTGAATCCTCAGACCTAACCCAATCTTCTAACCGCACTAAAACAATATTGACTCCCGTTTCATTTTGCGATAACAGACTATCAGGAGTCAGCAGTTGTTGGAAAACCTGGTTATAGGGAGCAAAGGTTATTTCTGAGGGTAAATTGAGTTGCTGCATCCAGAATTTTAGAGAATCTGCAACTAAATCGGCAGTAAAAGTAGCTGCGATCGCCAGCTTTTGTTTTTGGTATCGACTCCTGGCTAATTTTGCTTTTCTATCAAGGTCTGTTGGCAGTCTCAATTCATTGAGGCGAATATCTTTTGACTCAACCCATTGTTCTAGAATTTGGAATAAAGCGTTACCAAAAGCGTCAATTGTTTCACTTTCAAATATGTCGGTGTTATATGCAATTCCTATTTGCAAATCTGCTCCGACTTCGTAAATATAGGTATATAAATCTAAATCAGTAGGTCCCCAAATTCCTTCATCAATTAATGAAAACGTCAGATTGGGTAAATTTGTCAGGTCGCTCGGTAGTTGGCTGTTGACATAGCTTAATCCGGTGCGGAATGTTTGAAAAAAGGGAGTATCTTGTGCAACCCGACTCGACCCCATGACTTCAACGACTTTACCAAAGGGGACATTTTGGTGAGCATAGGCAGATAACAACACCGATCGCACTCGGCTGAGTACTTCCGCAAAAGTGGGATTGCCAGACAAATCTGTACGCAGCAACAAAGGGTAGCCAAAAAAACCAATCAGCGACTCCACTTGCGGATGAACTCGACCTGAAGCGGTAAACCCAATTAAAATGTCTTCCTGCTGAGAACACAAATAAATCAAAGCCTTAAACGCCGCTACGAAAGTCATAAAGGAAGTAATTCCCATTTGTTCGTGACTTCGTTGTTTGATTGCTGCCCACAGAACAGGATCGAGTTTAAAAAACTTTCGCCGACCCTGGAAATTCTGGAGTGGCGGTCGGGGATGGTCGATGGGTAATTTTAATTCAAATGATGCCCCCTCTAGTTGCTGTTTCCAGTAAGCTAGTTCGCTTTTGAGTGCATCATTGTTGAGCCACTGGCGTTGCCATACGGCAAAGTCTCGATATTGGATTGCAGGTTCTGGCAGTGGAGAAGGCTGTCCCTTGTAGAAATGACTGTAGACTGTTGCCAGTTCTCGAATCCATAAACTCATCGAGATCATATCACTGACAATGTGGTGAATAACGAGCAAGAGAATATGCTCGCGTGCATTTAAGCGAATGAGTTTAATCCGCCATAAAGGAGCGATCGCCAAATCAAAGGGAGCTTCGGCTGCTTCATCTGCAATTTGCCAGAAAGTTTTTAATTGTTCGGTTGCATCTAAATGCTCAAGATTTAAAACAGATAATTTAAACGGTTCTGGTGCAGCGATATTTTGCACGGGATTACCTTCCCATATCCCAAATGTTGTCCGAAAGACATCGTGGCGACGGAAAATTTCATTAATACTTTTTTCCAGACAATTTAAATCTAAATCGCCATTCAACCGCAAGGCTTGAGCAATATTATGAGCAGATTCTACAGCAGCTAACTGGGCCAAAATCCACAGGCGTTCCTGCTGGAAAGATACCGGCACATTTTGCGTTTGTGAAACCGGAACTAAAGGGATGGAAGCAGCACCGATTTTGTTCTGGTGTAGTAACCGGATTAGCTCTACTTTATTGTTAGCTAAAGCATTCCGTAGATCGGGAGTGATAACTCCTTTAGGTGCTTGAATGCGGAGTTGTTCCCCATCAACTAATAATTTCACTCCCCGGTCTGAAAGCTCGGCTAAAAGGGCATTTAGGTTCATAGTATTATTTCTTCCACATCCTCAGTGATTTCCATCGCCGAATTTTCGTTGAGTCCCTGTAAAGCTAGCTGTTTCAATAACAGGTCTGCTAGTTGGTTGATGCTGGAACCTTCAACAAACTTTTCTAAAGAAAGGTCAATTCCCAGTTCTGTGATGATGCGATTGCGGATTTCGATCGCCATCAAAGAATCTAGTCCGGCTTTGCTCAGTGCCTGATTGGCATCCACTCGATCCACAGAACAACCCAACACTTTGGCAATCTTTTCTTTCAGATAAATGGTTAAAATCTGCAAGCGATCGCCGAAGTCATGAGTTTGCAATTGCTGCTGAATTTCCATCGGCGGTGGTGATGTCGATTGAGCAATCCCCACCTGAGAAAATGCCAAATATGCCGGACAAGTCCCCGGTGAGAATTGCTGCATAAATGTCAGCCAGTTGAGCGGCATCACAGCTACTTGAGCAACCTCCCAAGAAAAGCTCTGCTCTAAAGCCTGTAAACCTTGGGATGGCGACATCATTTCTATTCCCTGATGTTGCAGTTGCTTGCCAAGTTGACGCTTTGCTGCTATACCAATCTCAGCCCAAGCTCCCCAGTTAATACTCAATCCCGATAACCCCAATTGATGACGATAATGTGCTAAAGCGTCTAAAAAAGCATTGGCAGCGCAGTAGTTAGCTTGACCGGCGGAACCTAAAACAGAAGTGGCAGAAGAAAACAAGATGAAGAAATCGAGCGGCAAGTCTTGGGTTAATGTGTGGAGATTCCAAGCACCTTGGACTTTCGGTGCCATGACTCGATGAAAGCGCTCCCAAGTTTGCTGGAGTAAAACCCCGTCATCCCAAACTCCGGCGGCATGGATAATGCCCCGTAGAGGCGGGTGGCTGCGGCTGATTTCTGCCAATACTTCTGCTACTTGTGACTGTACAGATACGTCAGCTTGCATCGCGATCGCCGATACACCTTGCGCCTGAAGTTGCTGAATCTGGCGATCGCTCTGTTCGTTTGTCCCCCTGCGTCCCATGAGAACTAAGTGCTTTGCCCCACGTTCTACTAACCAATGGGCAATTAGCAGTCCCAGTCCCCCTAATCCACCAGTAATTAAGTAGGTACTATCTGCGTGGATGGGGATATCTGCTTGATTGGGATTACGGTAAGGAACCAGCCTTGCCACCTGACGCATCCCATTACGGAATGCAATTTGATTCTCTTCATCTGGTGATGTCAACTCTGCAAACAGTTCATCAAGGGGGTTTTGACTTAGCCGATCATTTTCTTGGGTGTCTAAATCCACCAAGCGCAGCTGGAGTTCTGGGTGTTCTCTGACGATCGCTTTTCCCATTCCCCATAGAGGCGATTGAACTAATCCAGCACCACCGGAAACTGCTCCTTTAGTGACTACCCATAACTGGGGCGGTTTTGTACCCATCGTTTTCACTAAGGCTTGCACCAAGTACAAAGTACTGCCACAGCTAATACGGGTTGCTGCTGCCAAATCTTCAACGGTTAAGGTTGGTGCAGTTTCTCCAGTCTCTAGGCTCGACAACTGTACCACTCCTGATAGACGCGATCGCTTGCTAACTATTTCCGAAAGCAACTGCTGAAAATGTTCTGGGTTTTGAGTATCGAGCGTAAACTTGAACTCGCTCAACATTTCGTATTTTTGTCCGGGAAAAACTAGGGTACAGGTATCTCCTCGTTCTAGAAACCGTCGAGCAAGTTGCTGACTTATACCTTGACTATCCGCTAGAATCAGCCAGTTTTGTTGTGTAGCGGGCGATCGCTCCCTTCGGGCTTGAGGTCGCCACTCGATTTGATACAACCAATCTGGGGGAACTTGAGGAGAGACTGTCAATGTTGCCGAAGCGACCCTTTGAATTTGCAGACCTTCAACAACCGCGAGAATCTCACCATCATCTGCAACTAATTGCAAATCGCTAATGAGTGTTTTGCCACTGTTCTCGCTAGGATGTACTCTGCCGATGCTCCATAGTCGGTTGCTGGGGCGATCGCAAACTTGCAATCGCTTGATGGCGATCGGCACATAAGACTCTTTGCTACTATCTTGTGGGAATTTAGCTTGCAAAACCTGAAAACAGGCATCCAATAATGCTGGATGAAACTGATAGGTATCTGTTTCTAAAACGCATGTTTGGGGTAACTCAATCTCCCCTGTCACTACTTCTGAATCCAGCCATAACTGTTTAACCCCACGAAAACTAGCACCATAATCAACTCCCCGTTGAAGAAACTGTTGGTAATGTTCGGCTTGGTTGTGAGAAGCTACATTCTTGGGAAGCCAGTGCGTTGCAGAGAGTTCCATCGATGGTTTGAGATTGGATGTGGTGACATTTCCAGAAACATGCAGCATCCAAGAGGGTGAAGAGTCTTCCTCATCTAATTCACAACTAAAAATTTCAAAGGAATATCCTTGTTGTTCTGTTGGCTGAAGAATTAACTGGAGTGTTTTAACTTCATTTTCTGATAGAACTAATGCCCGTTTATATAAGACATTTTCTAAAATTAAATTTTTGGATTTCAAAACCTTAGCTGCTGTCCCTAAAACCATCTCTAGATAGGCAGTTCCCGGCATGATTACTTTACCGTAAATGCAATGGTCAGCTAAAAAAGCAGGGAAATGAGAATTGATTTGCGTCTGGAAACGAATCTCTTTCGAGTCTGCTAGGTGCAATCTAGAACCAAGCAGAGGATGAGAAGATTTGAGATTTGCAGAGGAGAGTTGAACATTCTCTTGGCTGCTGTCTTTATTTGGTTCAACCCAAAAACGCGATCGCTCAAAGGGATAATTCGGCAACACCACGCGCCGATGCTCAGATCCCCGATGAAACTCCGACCAGTTCACCGATATTCCCTGCTCATACAACGCCGCTAAACTGCTCAACATCTGCTGCCAATCCGATTCTTGGGATTTGAGGCTCCCTAGCCACAGATGTCCCGATTCTGGGATACACTGACGACCCATGCTTACCAAAATTGGGTGCGGCCCCACTTCCAAACAAGCCAAATTTCCTAACGCTGACAGGCTGACAATACTGTTGGCAAATTGCACTGGCTGCAAAATATGCTGCACCCAATATTCAGGCGTGCTAATCTCCACTCCTGCCAATTGCCCTGTGATATTGGAAATGAAGCGAATATTCGGGTTTGGTGTACGGTAGCTCGCTTGCTGGGCAATCTGCCCAAACTCTGCCACCATTGGTTGCATTAACGGCGAATGAAAAGCATGGGAAACTTTCAGTGACTTTGTTTGCACTCCTCTGGCTTCTAAGATAGCCACAGCCGATGCGATCGCCGCAGTTGCACCAGAGATAACGATTTGCCTTGGTGCGTTGATTGCAGCGATCGCCACCTCCGGCAATGAATCGATTGCCGCACACACTTGCGCCAAATCAGTAAATACCGCTACCATCGTCCCTGTCTGCGGTAGTGCTTGCATCAATTTACCCCGTGCAGCGATGAGTTTCAATCCATCTTCCAGACTGAATACACCTGCAACAGTTGCAGCAACATATTCGCCCACACTATGACCCATAACAACACTAGGCTTGATACCCCAAGATTGCCATAGCTCAGACAATGCATATTCCAAGGCAAATAAGACAGGTTGGGTATAGCCAGTCTCATCCAGAATATGACGCGCTAAATTTTTTTCCCTTTCCCCTTTCCCCTTTTCCCTTTCCCCTAATGGATACAGCACTTCTAGCAATGGTTGCTCTAATAATGAGTCCAGGATTTCAGCACAGCGTTCTATGGCTTGCCGAAAAACAGGTTGGGTTTCGTAAAGTTCTCGTCCCATGCCGATATACTGTGAACCTTGTCCGGTGAACAGGAAAGCTACCCCTGAAGCCTGAGAGCGAGTGCGCTGATTTTCGGCAATAAATGTTGTGAGTTGATGTCTTAGTTGTGCGGGTGAATCGGCAACCAAGGCCAGCCGATAATCAAAATGCGATCGCCCCACATTACTCGTATAACAAATATCCCTCAAAGAAACTTCTGAATGAGACTCCAGAAACCCCACATACCGCCCAGCTAATTCCCGTAACGCTATCTCAGTTTTTGCCGAAAGCGTCAAGACGTGTGAAGCTACTCCCCTGCTCCCCTGCTCCTCTGCTTCCCCTGCCCCCCTACTCTCTTTCGGCGCTTCCTCCAAAATGACATGGACATTCGTACCACCAACACCCAAAGAAGTTACGCCAGCCCGCCGAGGCGTTTGGTCTGTTTGCCAGTTTGATAGAGTTGTATTTACATAAAATGGACTGTTAGCAAAATTAATCTTGGGATTGGGATGTTTAAAATTTAGGCTAGGCGGTAGCAATCGGTGTTTGAGTGCCAAAACTGTTTTAATCAATCCTGCTATGCCTGAAGCTGTATCTAAATGTCCGATGTTAGTCTTTACAGAACCAATGGCGCAAAATTGTTGCTTCTGTGTTTTGGCACGAAATGTTTGGGTTAATGCTGCAATTTCAATCGGATCGCCGAGAGTCGTTCCGGTTCCGTGGGTTTCGATGTAAGTAATGGTTTCTGGATTAATATCTGCGATCGCTTGGGCTTGGGCAATCATTGCTGCCTGTCTCTGAACGCTGGGAGCCGTATAGCTGATTTTTTGGGAGCCATCGTTATTAATCGCAGAACCCTTAATAACGGCGTAAATATTATCTCCATCGGCGATCGCATCTGCCAATCGTTTCAACATCACAATGCCAACGCCATTGCCGCCAACGGTTCCTTGGGAGTTAGCGTCAAATGCTCGGCAGTGACCGTCGGGTGAAAGAATCATTCCTGGCTGATAGCGATAACCAGATTTTTGGGGTACTGCGATCGCCGCAGCACCAGCCAGAGCCATATCGCATTCTCCCTGAATCAAACTCCGACACGCTTGATGGACTGCAACTAAGGAAGTTGAGCAGGCGGTTTGCACGTTGACGCTGGGTCCTTGCAAGTTGAATTTGTATGAAACCCGCGTAGGGAGAAAATCCGCACCATTAGCGATCGCTAGTTGCGAGTCATCAACGTATTCTAGTCGCTCCCGATTTGGGTAAAGATTCTGATTCCAGTAGGTTCGACCTGCATAAAGATTCATCCCCATACCTGCATAAACCCCGATTAGTCCTGTATAAGTTGCAGGGTCGTAACCAGCATTTTCGAGTGTTTCCCAAGCACACTCTAAGAATAGACGATGCTGTGGGTCCATGATTTGGGCTTCTTTGGGAGAGATATCGAAAAATGCCGCATCAAATAAATCAATGTCAGATAAGATACCACTAGCTTTCACATAATTGGTGTCATTAAAGGAAGAGGGATCGATTCCAGCTAACTCCAGTTCTTCATCACTGAAAAATGAAATCGATTCCACGCCATTACAGCAGTTTTGCCAGAATTCATCGAGTGTTTTGGCTCCTGGAAAACGCCCGGACATGCCGATGATGGCAATTTCTAATTGCTGGGTACTTTTCATTTCACCCAAACGATGGGATGGCGATAATTGCGATCGCTCCGGCAATGGCATTTGAGCTTGATTCAGGAACTCTGCTAGCGTCTGAATAGTTGGATATTGGAACAAGTCAATCAGTGACAGATGTTGCCCAAATTGTTTTTGTAACCGATCGTGAACCCGAACCAAGGTGAGCGAACTGCCACCTAGTTCAAAAAAGTTGCGATCGATACTCACTGAAGCAATGCCCAGTATGTCTTGCCATATTTGAGCTATCTGGCGCTGAATGTCAGTTTGGGGCAAAACGACTTGCCAAGGTTGGTTGTGCTTCTGATTGCTGCCAATAATTTTGGCAATGTCTATCGTACCCGTTTGCGTTAAGGGCATTTCCGCAAGCTGTACAATTTCACAATGGCTAGGAGTCCCAAAGCGATCGCCAACTCTCAAAGTTTGCTCCCAACCATGCAACCCTGCACCATCCACAGTGGTGACATAAGCGGTTAATTTCTCGACGTTATCGGCTTCTGTCTTCAGATATCGGCGAATATGGGGATTACTGCCATCTAAACCAACAATCATCTGCGGTTGATGACGCGATAAACCTGCTAGTAAGGAACGCCAACCCTGTTCTTGAGTAATACTCTGATAGCCCAAGCGATGAGCTGCTTCCCGGCTGTGGATGGGGTTTCCTTCGCTCATACCGACATCATCCCACTGGCTCCAGTTAAAGCAGTAAGTATCAGGATGGTAATGGTATTGCTGATACTGACAACAACCATCTAAAAAACTGTTGGCAGCAGCATAGGCACTAAAAGTTGCTCCCCCAAACACACTATTTACAGAAGAAAAGCCAATGAAAACGGCATCTGGTCGATTCTGAATCAGTTGAAAAAGCGTCCAAGTGCCCTGAACTTTTGGGCGCAGCATGGTACGAAAGCTTTCTAGTGTAGCCACAGCTATCCAGTAATTTTCCATCACCGTCCAGTGGTGTTTGAGATCGCCTTCACCTGCGAGATGAATAATTCCTGCCAAGGGTTGATTCCATCTCAACTCTGCTTCAGTGACAGCCTGCTGCAAGCAAGTTAGATCGCAGATATCAACAGGCTTGTATAATAAATCACCACCTATTGCCATGAGCGATCGATAATTTTTCAATCGCTTGGCGATCGCTGTATTCTGTTCGAGATGCTGCGACCATTCTGTTTCTGGTGGCAAGTTTGTTCTGCCAACAATAAGCAATCGCACACCAAATTGCTTAAGTAAATATTGGCAAACTGAAGTCCCAATTCCACCCAATCCGCCTGTTACCAAATAGGTCTGACCTGGTTTAATTGGTATTTCCTGGGTTGGACTAGCAAGCATATCGACTTTGGCGAGTGACGAGACTAGCCGTTGACCTTGACGATAAGCAATTTCACTATCACCTTTAGTAATATTTAGTTCTTTGAAAACATAGTTGGCATTTGTTTCCAGCGATCCAATTTCTAAGTCAATATGGCAACAGTGCAACCAAGATAATTCTAAAGGAATTGTTTTTAGCAATCCTAGAAGTGTGGATTTTTCATAAGCGATCGCATCATCGCTGCTAGCTAACTGGACGTTGTTAGAAATGACTTGTAACTGAATGTCTATATCTAGTAGTTGGTGTTTTTCCTTGGCATTTGCTAAGGCTTGTACTAAAAATAGAATGCTATATAACCCTAAATATTGGGCATCTTCTAGTTCCTCTAGACTAGAAACTTGACCCACAGACTCGTTATATGTCCACAAATGCAAAATCTGAGTGGGAATATCCGATGCCAAAGACTCTAGCAACCGCCGATAGTGATCGGGATTTTCGGGATTGATGGTAAAGCGATCGCCCCTCTCAGATTTGATAAAATTCGTACCTGCTGCAACGCAGATATAAGATTGGTTATGGCGTTCGAGTTCTGTACACAGGTAATTTCCTAAACCTAAACCATCGAGAAACACAAGGAATTTCTGAGTCGGAAGTTTAACTGGCTCCCGATGTTTGTGACTTAACTGCTTAACACACCAAATTCGGCGATAAAACCAGTCAGGTATTGTGTTGGCATTGCCACTGAGGATATCAAACTGACGGAGGATAGGTTTAAATTCACCTGATTCAAAGCGTTTAACCAGTTGCGATCGCTGGATCTTGCCAATGGCCGTTTTCGGAATCACAGCTTTCTCAACTGGAATCACATAGCTGGGGTTGATCCCACAACGTTGGACAATTTTTTGGCGAATGGTTTGGATCAACGTTGAAATTTGCATTTCATTCGCGCCACCTGTATGGAAGAAGATAGCTAGCTGTTCTGAAGTTTCTCCATCATGTACAGCCACTGCGGCAGTGTAGGAAACAACTACGCCTGCGATTTCTTCCACGACTGCTTCAATTTCATGACTATAGTAATTCAGTCCATTGACGATAATAACGTCTTTCTCTCTGCCTGTAATTGTTAAACGTCCTTGCCGTAAGAAAGCTAAATCTCCCGTCTTCAACCAGCCATCTTCTGTAAAAACCTCTGAATTCAGTTCCGGTTGACCAAAATAACCTGATGTGACTGTCAGGCCTTTGACTTGCAGCCGTCCGATGGCTTCTTCTTCAACGAGCTGGTCTTGAGCATCAACTATCCGTAGAGAAAATCCGGGAATTGGCGCTCCAACTTCTACGAATGCATCTTCATCCGTGGTTGATTCTCCAGAAAAATTGTGAGAGTAAGTCACTCCCGAACAAGTTTCAGCCATTCCCCAAGCCGGATGTATTGCCGTAGTCGGGAGTCCGTGCGCTGTCAGCAATTCTAGAAATCTTCTCGCAGTTTTGCCAACAATGGCTTCTGCTCCGTTAAAGATGTATCGCACTGATGATAAATCCCAATGCCCCTGAGAAAGTTCTGCTTCAGCGGCGTTGATTAGCCCATACGCAAAATTCGGTGCAAAGGTAACGCTCACGCGATAATCAGACATCCAATCAAGCCATTTCAGGGGTTGTTGCAACACCCAATCGGTGACGGCATGAATTTGTTGGCAACCCACATACACATCCCGAATATGGAAATATACTAATCCGGCAACGTGATCGAGTGGCATCCAGTTCAAGGAAACATCTTCTTGGGTAAACCCATTCATCTGGACACTCGCAGCCGACCGACAGATGAGACTGCGATGGCTTTGCATAACTGCTTTCGGCGTACCTGTACTGCCAGAAGTGAGAAACAGTACTGCCAAATCATCTAAAGCAGCAACATACCAGTTAGGATCGGGATGGTGAGATTGCAACTGATTGAGGGTAGCGATCGCCAAATTGTCAAGTAGTAAATCTGCCAAGGAAAGTTTGAGTTCAGATGCTAATCGATCGCTAGTCAGTACCAAGCTTGGTTCTAGTCTTTGCCAGATTTGAGCTAATTTATTAACGAAATCATGAGAGCGATCATAACTCTGAGGAACGGATAAAGGAATTGGGATGAATCCACCCAAAATACAACCCCAGAAGGCAGGAATGAAATCTTGAGGTTGGTCAAATTGAAAGAGAATTCTATCTTGAGGCACAAGCCCCAACTTTCTTAAACCCGCCAAAATCCGTTGAGCTGCGTCTAATAAATTTTCGTAGGATTGGTTTTGGCAAGTATCATCGGGTTGGATGTAACTAACTCCTTTTGAGCTTTGTAACGCTGCCCTTTGGAGTAGTTTTACTAAGTTAGTGGTTGCGTCTGTTGCAAGTTGTAAAGGTTCGCCATGACTAATTGCTTTGGCTTTTGACTGAGAAATCTGAGATTGTGAAGGCTCAAATTGTTGATTTACGCCATCTGATTTTAGTTTTTCTCCAGAATCCTCTAATTTAAAATTGAGTTTTGTTGCTTGAGGATTCCCTAGCAAATCCCAAACGTGTAATGGTGGTAGTTGTTTCGTCTGGTCTTGTACGATAACTGAGACTTGGTTGATGGAGGGAAGCGATCGCAAAGACGACTCCCACCGATTAACCAAATCCATATCGATCGCCACCAAATCAGTTAGTCGGCGATCGTCAATCAGTCCCTCGCAGGTGAGCGGCAATCTGGATAACCAAACGTAAGATTGAGGCAGGATAGTGTTTGGCGAATGAACCTGCAAATATGCATTTAGTTGTGCCAACGAACATTTTCCTGATGCAACGATATAGGCAACTAACCACATATCTGCGGTTTCTGTTTCTCGGATTAATACCCGACACTCTTCAATTTCTGGATGGGTCAGGAGCGCAGTTTCCAGTACTTCTTGCAACGCTGCTTGGTTTGCTAAGTTTGCCTGAAAACCATTGAGGGTATTAATTTTCTCCAACATCTATAAGCTCCAAACTAACTTAGACACGTTTGCTGTTGCGGGATGTCTTTACTTCTACAAGCAACCCTATTAGTTGGTGATTTTATATAACAGGCAACAGTTAATAGGCAACAGGCTTAAAAGTACTTGGTGTCGGGGTTTGACAATCGGTTGATGTCCTAACCTATCTGGTAACTGCTATATATACGTTTTTTGGCTGTTTTTGAGATATTTGCTGTTCAAGGTCGCTACCTTGTGAATATTGAGAATACATGAAATTTTTTCGTAGTCATTAACTTCGTGACCTTTTGTAACAAGTGACGTTAAAAGAGAATCTGGAAGGATTGAACTTAAAGCTTTGTAAATATTTGCTAGCAAGTTTTAGGAAGATTTTTGGACAAAATTCACTCAGTTTTAAGTGCAACGGTGTCGAAAAACAAAACTATGTAAATAAACATAAATTAACTTGTAACTCTTGTTGTTGTATCCTGTTAAATTCATTATTATTTGTTTTTAATAACTAATATTCCTGCGAACTTTCTTAACTGGTTCTCAATCTATCGTCACGATTTACAATTAAAATATTACAATTTTGGTTTCCGTCTTGTTTGTAAATAAACCGATCTACGCTGTTAAGAGCTAGATAAACTCCCAAACCGCCAATCTGTCGTTGCTGTAGCGACTTGTTCAAATCATCTGGAGTTAACTTCTGGGTAGGGTTGAAGGGAACACCAGTATCTTTAATCGCAATCGTCAAGGAGCGATCGTCAAGATCGGCTTTTAAAGTCAATATGCCTTCGCGATTTGCTGCCTTATAGCCGTAATTAATGATGTTTGTAGCGATTTCATCGACCGCTAAACGCAGTCTATAGGAGGTTTTTTTATTCAAACCTGCTAGCATTGCTGCTGCCATCACATATTCTGCGATCGCCTTTAAAGAGTCCAGTGTTCCAGGCACAGTTAAAGGTTCCATATTTTACGGATTGGGGGTGAGTGAAAGGATGAAATTTTAGTCTGATGCCTTTCTCTGCACAATCAGCATTGTGATGTCATCATACTGAGGTGCGTTGCTGATGTGAGCAAACAAATCAGTTGTAATACGCTCTAGTAGGGGAGATGGCAAAAGCGCAGATCGATCTAGGAGCGATCGCAGTCGCTTTTCAGTAAAAAACTTACCGCTGGGGCTGCGTGCCTCAGTTACCCCATCGGTATAGCCAATTAAGATATCGCCTGGTTCCAACTGTACTTGTTGAATTTTAAATTTCATATTAGGCATCATCCCTACCGCTGGCCCGGTTGAGTTGAGACTGGCTTTGATACCAGTGTCACCGACAACAAACAGAGTTTCGTGTCCACCATTGATGTAGGTGAGAATGCCAGTTGCCGGATCTAGCACGCCAAAAAACAGCGTGGCAAACATACTCATCTGGGCGTGCTGCTGGGCGATGTAGTTATTCGTGAGCGCTACTGCTTTCAGGGGGTTAATTTGGTATAAATTAGTTGCCATCTCTGACTCAAGCAAAATCGATAATTCCGCCTCATTGGCAATAATAGAGAGTCCGCCCAAACTAATTTGTCCAGAAAAAATACGGATTAAGCTCCGAAACAAAGCCATAAATAACGCAGCACCTACACCTTTGTCGGCGACATCAGCAATAACTAGCCCCAAGTAATCGCCAGGCAGCATAAAAACGTCGTAGAAGTCGCCAGCAACTTGACGCGCAGGAGAGAAAAACGTGGCAATCTCTAAATTAGGTAGCTGTGGGATTTTGTTGGGTAGAAAATCTCTCTGGATTTGCCGCCCTTTTTCTAATTCGTAGTTGAGCGCTTTGGAATAGGTTTCAATTTTCCCATAGAGCTGGGCATTTTCTAAAACTATAGCGATTTGGTCAGCAGTGAGCTGCATCAGATGGGCAATTTCTGGGCTAAAGTGCCCCGGTTCTTGGTGTAGCAAGGTAAGAATACCTAAAACCTCTTCATTCCTGAGAATGGGAACAGCTAATGCTGAACGTACAGTGTAAGGCTGATTGGGCAACTGCAACCAACGATTGTCTGTCTCAGTGTCTACGATCAATCCTATCTGGCGCTGTCTGTATACCCAACCAGCAAGCCCCTGTGCTAAAACACAACCAATTAGGCGATCGCGCTCCTTCAGTGCTGTCTCCCTTTGCGTGAGAATACTATCGGTGACAGCACCCTGGCGATCGAGTAAAAACAGACTGCCTTTTTGGGCACCAGTAAGATGACTACAAACATCTAACGTGTCTTGTAAAGTAGCTTTCAACATCTCTTCTTCGGGTGAAGCGCGGATGATTGTTGCTACTGAATGCTCCAGCAGCTTTTTTTGAGCTTGGAAAGCAGCTTTTTCTGTTTTTAATTCAGCTACCTCTCGCCGCAGGGACTTCAGTTCCTCAATTAGCTGTTGATTCTCTGCTATGCCATTCTCTTCATAAGATTGTTGGATCATAAATAGACCTGTCGATTTATTATGGGGTTAAGATTTAGCATGGCAATCCTTAACTGATTCAATGTATCTGCTAATAAGTAGAAATATTACAAGTCTCTTGCGCTAACTATTAAGTTATTTTGATATAAAAGTCATCCCTTAAATAGTTGAGAATTTATAAAGTTTGTGCATGAAGAGTGAAATGTTGGTATTCTAAGCAATACCAACATTTTCTCGGAGAACACCAAGATTTTTCGGAGAACACCAAAATTTTTCGGAGAACACCAAAATTTATCAAACTGATGGCTTCATCAGTCTGAATAAATCTTTAATACCTTCATTTACTCGCAGATGTTGGCTTTGCTTGTCAATGTGCTAGAGATTAGCGATCTGAACAATTTCCAGGTTTTAGGAGTAGCCATGCATGGAAAAACAACATACTAGTGAGACGCTAGTAGACGTATTGCGCTACAGAGCTATTCAGCAACCTCAGACGCTAGGCTATACCTTTTTAGTAGATGGTGAATCTGAGGGAAGTAGACTCACGTATGGAGCATTGGATAAACTGGCAAGAGCGATCGCTACCTACTTGCAAACATTTGCAAAGCCAGGCGATCGCGTACTCCTGCTCTACCCACCTGGTTTAGAATTTATTACTGCCTTTTTCGGCTGCTTATATGCTGGTACGATCGCGATTCCTGTTTATCCGCCTCGGCAAAATCAGTCGATTGCTAGGTTGGGTGCGATCGTTTCCGACGCCCAAGCAACTGCCATCCTGACAACAACAGCACTATTGCCAATCGTTAAGAACTACTTTGCAGACAATCCAGAACTAGCATCTCTAAAACTGTTGGCTAGCGATGCGATTTCTGATGCGATTGCACAGGAATGGCAAGCACCTAATATTGATGGAAATACTTTAGCGTTCCTGCAATACACCTCCGGTTCTACGGGAATGCCTAAAGGAGTGATGGTCAGCCACAGCAATCTACTGCACAATTTAGCCTACATTGACCAAGGTTGGAATCACACAGCTAATAGCGTGATGGTGACGTGGATTCCGTTCTTTCACGATATGGGATTAATTTATGGAGTTCTCCAACCTTTGTACTACGGCTTTCCTAGCTATATCATGGCACCCGTGTCATTTATTGGGCGTCCGATTCGCTGGCTGCAAGCTATTTCCCGCTATCAGGCAACCCATAGCAGCGCACCCAACTTTGCCTATGAATTATGCGTCCGAAAGATTACCGCAGAACAACGTGCTAGCCTAAATCTCAGTTCTTGGCAGGTTGCTTCCAATGGTGCGGAGCCAGTCAAAGCAGAAACACTCCAACGGTTTGCCAAAGCGTTTGCCTCCTGCGGGTTTCAAGAAACAGCTTTTTGTCCAGCATACGGGCTAGCTGAGGCGACGCTGAAAGTGACTACCGTAGAGGCACAAACTCAGCCAATAATTATCAAGGTAGAGGCAACCGCACTGGCACAAAATCGGGTAGTGCTGGCAACAGCAGAGAATTCCAAGGCGCGGCTTTTAGTTGGATGTGGTAATAGCGAGCAGGGCGATACCCGAATTGCGATCGCTCATCCTGAATTGTTGACGCGATGTTTACCAGATGAAGTGGGCGAGATTTGGGTAGCGGGAGCGAGTATCACCCAAGGCTATTGGCAGCAACCTGAGAACACAAAATCCACTTTTGCAGCTTATTTAGCAGATACAGGGGAAGGCCCGTTTCTGCGCACAGGAGACTTAGGCTTTTTACAAGACGGCGAGCTATTTATCACCGGACGACTCAAGGATTTAATTATTATTCGAGGACATAATCATTATCCTCAAGACATTGAACTCACAGTTACAAATAGTCATTCGGCTTTGGGAACGCAGGGAGTAGCCGCATTTACTATTGAAGTAGACGGTGAAGAACAACTCGTTGTGGCGTGTGAAGTCGAGCGAACTGCTATGCGGAAGCTTGATGCAAGTGAGGTAATTGGCTCCATCCGACAAGCAGTCACAACACAGCACGAGTTAGAAGTTTATGCCGTCTTGCTGTTGAAGCCAGTCAGTATCCCCAAAACTTCTAGTGGGAAGATTCAGCGCTATGCCACCCGCGCAGGATTTTTGGCGGGGACTTTGGAAGTGGTGGGACAGTGGAGGAAGGCAGGGGAGCAGGGGAGCAGCACTTCTCTACGAGAGGCTTCGCCAACGGCTCCCTTCGGCTCCGCTCAGGGCAAGTCGCTCAGTGACCGAGGAGCAGGGGAGCAGGGAGAATTGAGAAGTCGCAAGTCAGGAGAAAAGGGGGCGGCCGAAATTCAAGACTGGTTGGTAAATAAGATTTCTCAGCGACAAAACATTGCACCCCAATCAATAGATCCGCGTGAATCGTTTGCTTACTACGGGTTAGATTCTATTGCCGCAGTCAGCCTGTCGGCAGATTTAGAGGATTGGTTAGGTTGTCAGTTGTTGCCTACTTTGGCTTACGATTACCCGACGATCGCAACTCTATCAGCCTATCTCACAGAAGCATTATCCCAACAGCGAGAATCTCCAGAACCCAGACAAAACCTCAAATCTGTCGAGGCGATCGCGATTATTGGTCTTGACTGCCGCTTTCCCGGAGCTAATAACCCAGAAGCCTTTTGGCAATTACTACGAAATGGTAAAAGTGCCATCGACCAAATTCCCGCCAATCGTTGGGATTCTCATCTTTTCTATAACCCTATCCCTGCCCAACCGGGCAAAATGAGTACTCGTTGGGGTGGATTTATTCAGCAAGTTGACCAATTCGATCCTCAATTTTTCCGCATTTCTCCTCGTGAAGCCGAGCGGATGGACCCGCAGCAAAGGCTGTTATTAGAAGTGAGTTGGCAGGCATTAGAAAATGCCGGATTAGCAAGCGATCGCTTGACAGGCAGCAACAGTGGTGTATTTATCGGCATCAGTACCAATGACTATGCTCGATTCCAGTTCGATCGTTTATCTGATATTGATGTCTATGCCAGCACAGGCAACGCTTTGAGCATTGCCGCTAACCGCCTATCCTATCAGTTCGATTGGCACGGGCCCAGTTGGGCAGTCGATACTGCCTGTTCTTCATCTCTGGTTGCAGTTCACCAGGCTTGTCAGAGTTTACGGTTAGGGGAATGTGACTTGGCTTTGGCAGGTGGTGTTAATTTAATTCTCACCCCCCAAATGACAATTGCCCTCTCCCAAGCAAGATTCATGTCGGGGGATGGTCGCTGTAAAACCTTTGATGCGGATGCAGATGGTTATGTCCGGGGAGAAGGTTGTGGAATCGTAGTGCTGAAGCGTTTTACTGATGCCATCAAAGATGGGGATAATATACTGGCGCTGATTCGCGGCTCGGCAGTGAATCAGGATGGTCACAGCAATGGGCTGACTGCTCCTAGAGGAATTGCCCAACAAGCCGTTATCCATCAGGCGCTTGTTAATGCTGGAGTCGCACCTGCAGCCATTAGCTATGTTGAGGCTCACGGGACAGGTACAGCTTTGGGCGACCCAATTGAGGTCAATTCGTTGCAATCAGTGTTGATGTCAGGTCGTTCTCCAAAACAACCTTGTGCGATCGGTTCGGTGAAGACTAATATCGGTCATTTAGAATCAGCAGCGGGAATTGCAGGGTTAATTAAAGTTGTACTGGCTTTGCAACACCAAGAGATTCCCGGTACGCTTCATCTCAAAGAGCTAAACCCGAAAATTAACATCCAAGACACGCCTTTTTCTATTCCCAGCGAGACTCAAAAGTGGTCTGGTTTTGGGGAGCAACGTTTTGCAGGAGTAAGTTCCTTTGGCTTCGGCGGTACGAATGCCCATGTTGTTCTGGAGGAAGCACCAGAAGAGGGCCGAGGGGCAGCACTTCTCTACGAGAGGCTGCGCCAACGGCTACGCTCAGTGACCGAGGGGCAGGGGAGCAGGGGAGTAGCTTCACACGTCACATCGCTGTTGACGCTTTCGGCAAAAAGTGAAATAGCGTTACGGGAATTAGCTCGGCGGTATGTGGCATTTTTGGAGTTTCATTCAGAAGTATCTCTAGGGGATATTTGTTATACGAGCAATGTCGGGCGATCGCATTTTGACCATCGGCTAGCTCTGGTTGCAGAATCCTCAGAGGACTTTTGCGAGCAACTAGCAGCATTCATTTATAACTCACCTTCTAGAATAGGCGATCGTTGTCAGGGAGTTGCTTTCTTGTTCACCGGTCAAGGTTCGCAATATATCGATATGGGGCGGGAACTTTACAACACGCAACCCGTTTTCCGGCAAGCCATAGAACGCTGTGCTGAAATCTTACAGCCCTATTTAAACCAGCCTCTGTTAGAGGTTCTGTATCCAACGAGTGAGTTAGACAACCCAACTCAAGCCTCTATTAATGAAACCGCTTATACTCAACCTGCTTTATTTGCATTGGAATATGCATTGTCTGAGCTATGGCAGTCCTGGGGAATCAAACCGAGTGTGGTGATGGGACACAGTATCGGCGAGTATGTTGCCGCCTGTGTAGCAGGAGTGTTCAGTCTGGAAGATGGACTGAAGTTGATTGCCGCACGGGGAAGACTGATGCAAGCATTACCGTCTGTAGGAGCAATGGTAGCGGTATTTGCCCAGTCGCAAGAAGTATCGACCATCATCGATGAGTATTCAGATTTGGCGATCGCAGCAATGAACGGCGCACATCTGATCGTCTCAGGTGGATCTCAATCTATTACATCGGCTGTGGCCAGGTTAGAAGCAAAGGGAGTGAAGACAAAACCACTTGAGGTTTCCCATGCTTTTCATTCGCCATTGATGCAACCCATGCTGGCGGAGTTTGAGCAAATTGTCCGGCAAATAAACTACTGTCCGCCAAACCCCGATATTCGCTTTATTTCTAATCTCACAGGTCAGCTGGCAAAAGCAGAGATCGCCACGCCTGAATATTGGGTACAACATGTGATGCAGCCAGTCCGGTTTGCTGATGGGATGGCAACTCTAGCAGAATTAGGAGCCTTAGCGTATTTGGAAGTAGGGCCGCAACCGATTTTATTGGGAATGGGTCGCCAGTGCTTATCGGAGAGGGAAAATATTTGGCTTCCCAGCCTCAAAAAGGAATCGAATTCAGAGCAGATGTTGCGCAGTTTGGCAACTTTGTACGAGTCTGGAATATCAGTTGATTGGGTAGGCTTTCATCATGGCTCTCAACATCGTCGGGTAGTGTTGCCCAATTATCCCTTTGAGCGATCGCGTTTCTGGATGGAAACTGCATCTAGTAACGTGACTGCTAGAGAATCACTCTGTTCGCCAGCAGAAATCAAGCGTTTGCTCGTACCCCAGTTGGCTGAATTGACAGCCCAACTCAGTCTCAAACACTATGGGGAAGCCCTAAGTACTTTGGAATCACTAAGTATCCTTTATGTGGTGGCGGCATTCCGGAAGATGGGGTGGAATTTGCAGCTAGGCGATCGCTATTCCATCCCCCAACTTACCAAACTAGGAGTCATTGAGCAACATCAGAAACTCGCTTTGCGCCTGTTGGAAATGCTGGTTGAAGAAGGAATTCTTCAGCGAATTGGTAATCAGTGGGAAGTCACTCGAATACTAGAGTTACCTACACCAGAAGCGCAACTGCATAATTTGCGATCGCAATATCCCCAAGCAAATGCAGAACTGACACTGCTAGAGCGTTGCGGTTCGTACCTGGCTCAAGTACTCCAAGGTGAAACTCGCCCACTGGAGTTGCTATTTCCCCAAGGCGATTTGACAGCATTAACCCAGCTTTACCAGGACTCTCCCGGCGCAAAGATGATGAACGCGCTAGTCCAAAAGGCAATCTCAACCGCGATTTCCACTGCTACAGTCAGCATTTTGGAAATTGGAGCCGGAACTGGCGGAACAACTGCTTACCTCCTACCTCATCTCCCAGCAGATCGAACTGAATATGTGTTCACAGACTTAGGAACGTGGTTTACTTCCAAGGCTCAAGAGAAATTCCGAGATTACCCATTTGTTCGCTATCAGTCTTTAGACATTGAACAAGACCCCCAATCTCAGGGATTTAATAACCATCAATACGACATCATTGTGGCAGCCAATGTCCTGCACGCAACCGAGGATTTACAGCAAACCTTACGTCACGTTCACAGCCTGTTAGCGCCAGGAGGATTGTTAGTGTTGCTGGAGGGAACAAGTCCCCGACGCTGGTTAGATTTGGTTTTTGGATTAACGCCAGGGTGGTGGAAATTCTCAGACTACGAGCTGCGACCATTCTACCCTTTGTTAGCAGTGACTGACTGGCTGGAATTGTTGTCTGATTGTGGGTTTCAAGAGGCTGTGCATCTTGCACCTGATTCTCAAGCGATCGGCGATTCGTTCCAACAGGTTGTCATCCTGGCTCAGAGTATCAGCACCAATAACCCAGTTAACCACAATCATCTTCCGTCGCCCATTGCTGCCACCATCAACAGGGCACAATCAACATTTCTTCAATCGCTAATAGCCAAGCCTCCACGAGTGCGACAGGAAGAATTAGTCGCTCATGTCCGCTCACTAGTAGCCAAAGTTTTAGGCTTAAAGCAACCCCAGTCCATCGGTTTGCAGCAAGGTTTCTTTGAATTAGGGATGGATTCATTAACTGCTACGGAGTTGAAAGAGCAATTGCAAAATAGTTTAGGCTGTTCGCTTTCCCCAACCACACTATTTGATTATCCGACGGTAGCAGCATTGGCGAATTATCTGGAAACGCAAGTGTTGTCGCTCTTAGATCCACAAGCATCAGCCCAGGAGGCTAACTCTAACTCAGAGAGTTTCCAGGAACAAGCCTTACTGGAAGAATCATCATTAGAAAAAAGAGCGAGATTGTCATCGCCCGATCAATCGCTTGACGAAATTGCAGATTTGCTGGCTGCAAAACTAGCATCAATCAGAGAGGGAAAACTGCTATGAGTCGTCCTTCAGAAACCAGAGATTATGGACAATTGATGCAGAACGCATTACTGGAGCTATCAGCCCTCCAAGCAAAGCTCAATACCCTCGAACATGCTGCAACTGAACCCATTGCAGTCATCGGTATTGGTTGCCGCTTTCCTGGAGGAGTTCACTCTCCAGAGAAGTTATGGCTGTTATGCAAAAATGGTGGTGATGCGATCGCCGAAGTTCCTAGCGATCGCTGGGATGTAGATGCTTACTACGATCCCGATCTAAGTAGTTATGACAAAACTAACACCCGTTGGGGTGGCTTTTTAGCAAATATCAATCAATTCGATCCCGGCTTTTTCGGAATTTCCACGAGCGAAGCAGCGACTATTGACCCCCAGCAACGGTTGTTATTGGAAGTAAGTTGGGAGGCATTAGAAAACGCTGGATACGACCCCTTACAATTGGCTGGTTCTCAGACTGGTGTGTTTATGGGAATTGCCACTTGTGATTATTACAAAGCTATGACCGCAATTCCCACGAGAGCCGGCACCGGTATTGCCAATAGTATGGCGGCAAATCGCCTGTCCTACTTTTTGGATGTGCGAGGCCCTAGCGTCACAATCGATACTGCTTGTTCGTCGTCCCTGGTTGCCATACATAGCGCTTGCCAAAGTCTGCGGCATCGAGAGTCAAATCTCGCATTGGTGGGCGGCGTGAATATTATGTTGTTACCGGAGGTGAATATTACCTTTTCCCAGGCTGGTATGATGTCATCTGATGGACGTTGCAAAAGCTTTGATGCTACAGCCGATGGCTACGTCCGAGGAGAAGGATGTGGGGTAGTTATCCTGAAGCGTCTTTCAGATGCAGTCAAAGATGGCGATCGCATTCTAGCGTTACTGCGGGGAACTGCGGTGAATCACAACGGCCGCAGTGTTGGCCTAACTGCACCAAATGGATTGGCTCAACAAGCAGTGATTCGGCAATGCTTGGCAAATGCCAGGGTAGCATCCCATGAAATTGATTATGTTGAGGCACATGGTACGGGTACTCCAATGGGGGATGCCATCGAGCTACAAGCAATCTTGGGGGTACTAGGACAGGGGCGAACCCTTGACCAACCCTGCGGACTCGGTTCTGTGAAAACTAATATTGGCAACCTAGAAGCAGCTGGTGGAATTGCCGCATTCATCAAAACTGTCCTCTGTTTGCAACAAGGAGAAATTCCCCCTCATCCCCATTTCAAAACCATCAATCCCCATATTGACATCAAGTCAACACCATTCTTGATTCCTACAATCGATCGTCCGATAGATATCAAGCCTCGGTTTGCTGGCGTTAATTCCTTTGGCTTTGGCGGTACCAATGCTCATGTAGTACTGGAAGCAGCAGAGGAGGGCGGAGGGGCAGGCGGGCAGAGGGGCAGGGGGGCAGAGGGGCAGAGGAGCAGAGGGGCAGAGGAGCAGGGGAGTAGGGGTGGAAATTTCCACCTCAAATCGCTGTTGACGCTTTCGGCAAAAACTGAGACAGCGTTACGGGAACTAGCAAGTTGCTATGCAGATAGTTTAGAAAACTACGCTGCTCAATTGATTCCTGATATCTGTTTCACAACTAATATCGGTCGGTCACATTTTAACCATCGCCATGCCATCATTTCATCAGGCGATTTACCCCATTTAATCGACCAACTGAGGACATTCGCCACTAGCAAACAGACAACAGGACGACTACAGCCGGATAATCACCCGAAGATTGCATTTTTGTTTGCTGGACAGGGTTCGCAATACGTTGGTATGGGATGGGAACTTTACAACAGCCAACCTATTTTCCGTGCAGCCTTAGACGATTGCGATCGCATCTTACGCTCTTATTTGGATCGGCCACTGCTGGAAGTACTGTATCCATTAGGGGAAAGGGGAAAGGGGAAAGGGGAAAGGGAAAGAAACTTAGTGCCTCATCTTTTAGATGAAACTGCCTATGCCCAACCTGCTCTATTTGCCGTAGAGTATGCCTTAGTGAAATTGTGGCAGTCATGGGGCATTGAACCTGATGCGGTGATGGGTCATAGCGTCGGAGAGTATGTAGCTGCTTGCGTGACAGGTGTATTCAGCTTGGAGGAAGGACTGTACTTGAGTGCCGAACCGGGACGACTGATGGCAACGCAGCCCAGAGAAGGGCAAATGGTGGCGGTGTTTGCAACTAAGGAGATTGTAGAAGAGGCGATCGCATCGTACCAGGATGCTGTTGCTATTGCTGCCTATAACGGCCCTAGCCAAACTGTGATTGCGGGCGATAGACAAGCGGTTTCAGCAGCGATCGCCCGTCTAGAATCCGATTTCATTATGACTCGCGAGTTAAATGTTGCCCACGCGTTTCACTCACCCTTAGTAGACCCCATCCAAAATGCCTTTGAACAGACTTTGAGGAAAATGCAGTTTCATCGCCCAAGTCTGCCGTTTATCTCTCATCTTTCGGGAGAATTCGAGGCAGGGATATTAGATGCTAACTACTGGCGATCCCAACTGCGATCGCCCGTGCGTTTCGATGGAGGTATCCAGACCTTAGCAGAGGCGGGGTATAAGATTTTTCTGGAAATTGGGCCAACAGATACTCTGGCAAGTATGGGTAAGCGCTGTCTAGCTAAAAATACTGCTACTTGGTTGTCTTCTTTAAGACAAGGGCATGATGACTGGCGATCGCTCCTCGACAGCCTAGCTACCTTATACAAGAAGGGTATAAACATTAATTGGTCAGAATTTCATAGAGATTCTCCCAGACAACGAGTTGCTCTGCCCACTTATCCTTTCCAGCGCCAACGCTGTTGGATTGACTCCCTTTGAGGGACTCCCAAATAAAAAATATCTCACTGTTCCCTGTCAGCAATTAGTTAACATTCTATGCATATAGGAATCGAGAAACTCAATCTATACTCAGGGCAGTTTTACCTAGACATTGCCGACCTTTCCGAAGCGCGTGGTAAAAACTTCCAGCAGATTGCCGATAGTTTAATGTGTAAAACGCGATCGGTTTATCCGGTCTATGAAGATGCTATTACTCTGGCGGTGAATGCAGCCAAACAACTCTTATCACCTCAAGACCTAGAAGACATTGAACTACTAATTGTTGGTACAGAATCTGCGGTTGATTGTGGCAAATCCCTGTCCACCTGGGTACATCGGTTTTGTAATTTGTCTCCTAATTGCCGTAACTTCGAGGTGAAACATGCTTGTTACGGTGGCACTGCGGCATTCAAAATGGCCGCTTCGTGGGTTGCTTCAGGGGCTAGACCTGGCAAAAAAGCATTGGTAATTAACACGGACTTCAGCAGCGTCACGCTCAATACTGACCAGGAGTTTATCTGCGGAGGTGGTGCAGTAGCGATGCTCGTTAGCGCCAATCCAGAAATTCTCGAAATTGAACTAGATAAGGCGGGTTACTGGACAAAGGAGATTTCTGACTATCTGCGCCCCACTTTCAACACCGAAAGGATCAAAAGTGAAACGAGTCTTTACTCTTATTTAGATGCTTTGGAGGGAGCATTCAGTCACTACGAGCAAATCGTGGGTTCTGTAGACTATGATGCTGATTTCAAAAAACACATTTATCATGCGCCCTTTCCAGCAATGACGTTTCAGGCACATCGCACCATACTCAACCGATTTGAGGCGGTAGGGAAAGCGGCTGCTAAGTTAAGTTTTCAATCAAAAGTTGCAGAGAGTATACATTTTGCTCAACAAATTGGTAGTTCGTATGGGGGTTCCAATTTTATTTGTTTGTTAAGTCTTTTAAATTATGCCAAGGATCTTAATTCGGGCGATCGCATTTCCCTGTTTGCTTATGGTGGTGGCTGTCAAGCAGAATTCTACAGCGCCACCATTGGAAAGGCTGCAACTGAAATTGTCCGATCGCTCAACATTGACGAACACCTTAATCAGCGACTTCGTTTATCTGTTGCAGATTATGAAGCGAGTGAATTGACCCGTGAAAAATATAGCGATCGCCGAGATTTTAACTTAGAAAACTATTTAGATGAACGCTATGAAAAACGCTATCGAGGCCAAGGTTTACTTGTGTTAAGCAATGTTGAAAATTACTATAGGCAATATAAATGGAGTTAATAGTAGAGGCCGTCCGCTATAAAATCGATTCAGGAGTTGCCCAGATTGCCTTGGTGCAACCCCAAACAGGTAATGCACTTAATCCATCTTTAATTAATCAACTTAGTCAAGCATTACAAGCTGCGATCGCCGATTCATCTTGTCGGGCGATCGTGCTTCGGGCTGAAGGAACTGACTTCTGCAAAGGACTTGACTTGGAATGGATATTACAGCAGGGAGGAAGACCTCAAATAGAACTGTTTCAATCATTTGTAGATTGTCTGCAATTAATTTGTCATTCCCGCTTGCCTGTAATCGCCTGCGTTGAAGGTAATGTTACAGGTGGAGGACTAGGTTTAGTTGCGGCTTGCGATCTCGTCATTGCCAACGAAAACGTAATATTTATGTTGCCAGAAGTCATCATTGGCATGATTCCAGCTCTGATTGCACCCTTCTTACTGCGTCGTCTGACCATAGCACAGCTTAAGTATTTAACCCTCAGCAGTCGGGGAATTGACAGCCTAGAAGCTAAGGCATTTGGGTTAGTGGATGAAGTTGCAACTGAAGGCATGGCTATCACCTTGAACCGACAATTACAACGGCTGTTTCGTTCTTCTCCAGAAGCGATCGCTGCCAGTAAACAATATTTTGAACAACTTTATGGGTCAGATTTACAGCGACAAACCAATATTGCCCTTAATCAACTTGTTTCATGGTTAGCACAACCGGGGGCCTTAGAAGGAATTCAAAGTTTCACTGAGGGATTCTCGCCACCTTGGTTTCAAAAGTACAGGGGAAAAGCCCATGTCTAAAATTCTGCTCGCCAACCTAGAAGACGGCATCTTCCAACTGCAAATCGATGACCCTGAAAACGAAAATCGTTTGAGCGAAGAACTGTGTGATGAATTAATGACAACCCTGACTCATCTAGCGGCAGAACCGAGCCTGAAAGTTTTGATTTTAAGTGGGCGATCGGATGTCTTCTGTGCCGGAGCAAGCTTGGACACCATCAAACAAGTTGTGAGTGGTAATGCAGATGTCAAAGATTTATCACTGCCCAACCAACTACTTAGCTTTCCCGTACCAATTATTGCAGCTTTGCAAGGTCATGCTGTGGGAGGTGGCATAGCGTTAGCACTCTACTGCGATATGGCGATCGCATCCGAAAACAGTCGGTACGGAGTTAATTTTACAGATTTGGGATTTACTCCGGGAATGGGTATCTTATCTGTCTTACCAGCAATGGTTGGACATCACTTTGCTAGCGAGATGCTCCTCACCGCCAAGCTCTACAAAGGCAAAGAACTTAAGGGACGAGGTTTATTTAACTACATAGTTCCAACTGAGGAAGTTATGACTTTAGCCTTGGATATGGCAAGAAGAATCGCTGAAAAACCCAGACATGTTTTGGAGATGGTAAAAGACACCTTGTCATTACCTCGGCGTCAAGCTCTCCAAGCAGCATTGTCCCGCGAACACCTAATGCACAAAATCTGTTTTGGCGTTCCGGGTACATTAGCACACATCGAAGCGGCCTATTTAGCCTAGATTTTGTTTATAAATTTTCAATATAGGAGACAAGACATCATGGATCGAGAGCAAGTATTAAATGTCGTAATTAAACATATCAAGCTCAACGTAGATGGGGTAGAAAATGTTGAAATAGATCCGTATAAAACCATCGGAGAATATGGAGGCAGTAGTCTTGACGGCGTAGAAATTGTTTCTGCTTGTATGCGAGAACTCAAAATAAAAATTCCCAGAACAGAAGTTTCTAGCTTTAAGACAATCAATGAATTGGTGGAATTGTTCGCCAAGTTTAAAGACGAAGCTTCTCAAGAAGTTTTACCTGATACCATTTCTTTGTGAGGCTGCGCCAAATTTTCTTTCTTACTTTGTGTACTTTGCGACGGCAGTCGCTACCCCCAAGACCGCGCTGCCTCCCCTTTGCGGTTCGTTCCTTATATAATTTGGCGCATCTTTATACAGAATTAGTATGAGATTCACAGAAGAGTGAACAGCTTATGATTCCAGAACCCATTGCGATCGTTGGTATTGGTTGTCGCTTTCCCGGAGGTGTGCGTAGTCCAGCTAGCTTCTGGAACCTGTTGCAAAATGGCAGAGATGCAATTACAGAAATCCCTAGCGATCGCTGGAACGTCAACAAATTTTATCATCCCGATCCGGTAGAACCAGGTAAAATGTACAGCCGTTGGGGTGGGTTTCTCGACCAAATAGATCAGTTTGATGCCAAATTCTTTGGGATTTCCGGCGCGGAAGCGGCTCGGATTGACCCTCAACAACGACTCTTGTTAGAAACGGCGTGGGAGGCGCTAGAGGATGCTGGGCAAGTGCCGGAACATCTGGCTGGCAGCGATACCGGGGTTTTTATTGGGGTACTTAATCGAGATTACAGTTACATTCAAATGGAGGAGCGCAATCGTGATGCGATTAATGCCCATACCATAGTTAGCTCAAACTTCAACTTTGTACCAAATCGCATTTCCTACTGCTTTGACTTCACAGGCCCCAGTCTGCCGATTGACGCTGGCTGTGCCTCGTCATTAGTCGCCGTTCACTTTGCTTGCTCTAGTCTCTGGAATGGTGAATGCAGTCTAGCTCTAGCAGGTGGGGTCAATGTCATCTTCAAACCAGAAATCAGCATCGCCATGAGTAAGGCATTTTTGCTGTCTGCGGATGGTCGTTGCAAGAGTTTTGATGCCGCAGCAGATGGTTTTGTTCGGGCTGAAGGGGTGGGGGTTGTTGTTCTGAAGCCGCTATCCCATGCCCTGGCTGACGGTGATGCTATTTATGCAACGATCCGCAGCAGTGCTGTCAGCCAGAATGGTCGCGGCAGCAGTTTTACAGCCCCCGAAGCTTTGGCGCAGCAGACAGTCATGCAAAAAGCCTATCAGCGGGCAGGAATTCTCCCTCAGCAGGTGCAGTATGTAGAAACTCAAGGCTCCGGTTCACCGATGGGGGATGAGATTGAAGCTAAAGCGATCGGGGCTGTCATCGGCAGCGATCGCTCTTTGGGCAATGAATGCGCCATCGGATCTGTAAAAACAAATATTGGACACATGGAAGCGGCTGCCGGCATTGGCGGACTCATTAAAGCAGCGCTAGCAGTTAGCAATCGTCAGATTCCACCCAATCTGCATTTTCAAACCCCCAATCCCAAAATTCCTTGGCAAGAACTACGGTTGCGCGTGCCACAATCCTTAGAACCACTAACAAATAAAGATAATCAACCACCGATCGTGAGTGTGAATGGTTTTGGCTTGGGGGGCACGAATGTTCATGTGATTCTGCAAGGTGTAGAATCCTTGCCAATTGACGCGGCGATCGCTAACCAACCACAAATTTTTTTAATGTCAGCTCGTAGCCCAGAGGCTTTGAAAGCCTTTGCTAAAGCTTATATTGAGTTTCTAACTCAGGATTCTAGTGCCGAAATTTCCTTGGCGGACATTTGCTACACAACTAGTTTGCGCCGTAGCCATCACTCCCACCGTTTGGCAATGGTGGTTGATTCCAAAAAACAACTCGCCGAGCATTTAATGGCTTTTCTTACACAAGAAAGCCGTCCCTCGATGTTTTCAGGCTATGTAGAGCAACAGGGGGAGCAGAGGGGCAGCACTTCTCTACGAGAGGCTGCGCCAACGGCTACGCTCAGTGACCAGGGAGCAGAGGGGCAGGAGAGAAGTCCTCAATTCAAAATTCTAAATTTTGCTACTGAACGCGCTCAAATATTGAATTCCCTCGCAGAGTGCTATACCTTAGAAGATTCCATTGATTGGAACGCTCTTTATCCTAATGGTGGTTGTTTTGTGCGTTTGCCATCCTATCCGTGGCAACGACAGCGTTACTGGCAGGAATCAGAAGCCTCACGGCAAGATAGATTAGGAGAATCTAATAATGTTAAAACCTCTAATGTCGTTGGCTCTAAGATTGCGGAACAGATTGATATTGTAGAGCAATGGTCAGTAGCGGCAAATAGCCAAGGCACCGATTTATTAAGCACTTACATTCAAGCACAAATTGTCCAAGCCTTAGAGTGTGAGCCTGTTCAACTTGATGTCCAAAAGCCACTTAATAGTATGGGCATCGATTCTCTGATGGCTGTGAGTCTCAGAAATCGCATTGTCACCAATTTAAAGATTGAACTGCCAATCGAACAGTTTATTGCTAGTCCTAGCATTACGGAATTAGCTCAAGCTTGCCACGAACAATTAATTTTGAAAAATTTGATACCAACTATTCAGATTGCTAATGTTGTTGAGGAAATAGAGGAGTTAACACTTTAGCCTCACTTCGGTATTGAGACGAGTACAAGCAAAAGCAGATCGGGTTTTGGAGAGGGCTGAATATGGCATTCAATGAATTGTTAACATCCAGTTTGTCAGTCAAAAATTTAGTAGAGTTGACGCGTTATCGCGCCGAACAACAACCCGATCGCCTCGCCTATAGTTTTTTGCTGGATGGAGAAAAGGAAGTAATTAATCTCACATATCGAGAACTAGATTTATCGGCACGAGCGATCGCAGTGCAACTGCAAACTGTCAGTGCCAAGCATGAGCGTGTCCTGCTTCTCTACCCACCTGGTCTTGATTTCATTACCGCCTTCTTTGGCTGCTTATATGCTGGTGCGATCGCCGTTCCTGCTTATCCACCTCGACAAAATCAGTCCATCTCTAGGCTGATGGCAATTATGGCAGATGCCCAGGCTAGGGTTGCCCTAACTACAACCTCCTTACTCACCACGATCGCTACTCAATTTAACCACCATCCAGACCTGACCACAAAACAGATTTTAACTACAGATACCATCGCTAATCAGCAAGCAGAGTTATGGCACGAACCCGTTATCGATCCAAACGCGATCGCATTTCTGCAATACACCTCTGGCTCAACCGGGACACCCAAGGGGGTTATGGTCAGTCATGGCAACTTACTACACAATTTAAAACTGATTCATCAGTTTTTCCAAACTGCTCCCAACCAATTAAACGTATCCTGGCTGCCCCCTTATCATGACATGGGCTTAATCGGCGGCATCCTCCAACCCCTCTACGTCGGCTCCTCAATAATTTTGATGTCGCCCGTTGCGTTTTTGCAGAAGCCCTATCGTTGGTTAGAAGCAATTTCCCGCTATCAAGCGACGATTAGCGGCGGGCCGAATTTTGCATATAACTTGTGCGTGCAGAAGATTCAGCCAGAACAATTAGTAGGTCTCGATCTGAGCAGTTGGAAAGTTGCTTTCAATGGTGCCGAACCAGTTCGTGCCCAGACCCTAGAGCGATTTGTTACCAAGTTTGAGCCTTACGGCTTTCGCCCTGAAGCTTTTTATCCTTGCTATGGGATGGCTGAAGGCACATTGTTGATTTCCGGGGGGATAAAAGAGTGCTACCCAACGGTGTGTAATGTAGAAAGTGCTGCTCTCGAACAAAACCAAGTTGTGTTCTGTGCAGAGCAACAGCAGCATGGTATAAAGATTGTTGGGCAGGGTAGGACGGGGTTAGGTCAAACAATTGCGATCGCCAATCCGCAATCTTTCAAGAGATGTCCAGATGGTACAGTTGGCGAAATTTGGGTTACAGGAGCGAGTATTGCTCAAGGGTACTGGCAGAAACCCCAAGAGACGCAAGAAACATTCTATGCCTGTTTAGACGATGGCGGGAGTTCGTTTCTGCGGACGGGCGACCTGGGATTTCTGCATAATGGTGAATTATTTGTTACCGGGCGACTCAAGGATTTAATTGTGATTCGAGGTCGCAATTACTATCCTCAAGACATTGAACTGACGGTGCAGGAAAGTCATTCAGCTCTCCGGCACGGCTGTGGAGCAGTGTTTGCCATTGAGGTAGAAGGGGAAGAAAGAATCGTCGTTGCTCAAGAAATCGAGCGAACCTACTTAAGAAAGCTCAATGCAGATGAAGCGATCGCGGCTATTCGCCAAGCGGTGTCACAGGTTCATGAGTTATCAGTTTATGCAGTGTTGCTGCTCAAGACTGCCAGCATTCCCAAAACTTCAAGTGGTAAGATTTCCCGTACTGCTTGCCGCAATGGATTTCAAACAGAGAGTTTGGACATCATTGCTGCTGACATCTTGCCCCAATGGGATGGCGGAGATAGCGAATATAAACTCACAGCAGCAGAACTGTTAGCGATCGCTCTCCCAGAAAGACAGCAGCACTTAGAGTCTTACATTCAAGCAAAACTCGCAAGGGGACTGAAAGTTGACCTGGCGAAACTGCATCCCCAACAACCCTTGCATCAGCTAGGCCTCGATTCCTTGACTGCGATCGAGATTAAACATCAAATTGAAGTCGATTTAGAAGTCAATGTTCCTGTGGTCAAGTTTCTAGAAGGTGTGACCATCGCAAATCTCGCTGCTCAAATTCTCAGACAATTGGCTGGAGTAAATTCTCAGCAGCAAGGCGAAAAGCTACCCTTTTTCTGCATTCATCCGGTGATGGGTGTCGCTTCCGTTTATTCTGACCTGGCAGAGTTATTGGGTCAAGAACAACCTTTCTATGGGCTACAATCTGCGGGGATTACTGGCGAAGGCAAATCAAAAGATTGTATAGAAGACATTGCTGCTGAGTACATCCACGGTATCCAACAGGTGCAGCCAGAAGGCCCCTATTGTCTAGGAGGTTGGTCTTTTGGGGCGCTGGTGGCATTTGAAATGGCCCAACAGCTACAGCAAGCAGGACAGACCATTGTCTTACTGGCACTGATTGATACTCCCGCTTTTTGCGACAATCGCACTCAGAATTTCTTCCAAATGGCTAAATTTCTGGTGAATTCCGTGCTTCGCAATCTTGGCCCTTATCTGGATGAGACAGTAGACCATTTTCTCACTGCTGTCGAAGAACGACAACTCACCCAACAGATTGGAACTAAGACCTCGAAGCCATTGCATTTTTTAGTTGAGCCAGGAAGTATAGCTAAGGTTGTCGCCCACCAGTCCAGGCTGAGTAAGCTTTTCCAACCAGCTGCGCGACGGCTATTTCAAGTCATGCAAGCTAACAACTCAGCCCTCCTCAAATACAAGCCGCAGCCTTATCCAGGTAAAGTTACCCTCTTTCGGACGAGCAAACAAACTGGAAAAAATCCCCAAGATGCAACCCTTGGCTGGGGCGATCTAGCGATCGGCGGAGTTGAGATTCATCAAATTCCGGGAAACCATCTGAATTTAGTTCTCCCACCCCATGTAGAGGTACTTGCCGAAAAGCTAAGAGCTTGTCTCGATCGCGTGCAGGTTCAAAAGATGGAGGTGTTGTAGATTTTGCCTTTCCTAGCAGTCTTCTATTAGCTTGATAATACTATCAGGAGATTTATAAAAATAAATAATAACCAAAGTTTCCAATTTTATTACTGATAGTTATAAAACAGCACTAACTGATATTATCCTATCAAGTCTCCATCTATATTCAGAGGATAAAAGTCAAACATAAGTAGAACGACTTCAAAAGACCAAACTATGTAAAGAAAAATGAAATATCTTAAACCCTTTTTGCTTCTGCCTCCAGCGTAGCTGGCTTCTGTCCGATCCCAATAATAAATATTCACACCGACCTACTTATTATGAGTATACCTTTAAAGCTTCGCAGTGGTTTTAGTTTTGATGAAGCGATTTTAATGGCTAAGTTCTCTAAACGAAGTTATGAAATATTTCAAGTCGGAGGAGGCTCTGTTGAGGATGCCGAAGTCCAAGATATCTATAACTCTCTGTATAAGAATGAGGGCTGGAAATTAGTTCATAGCTTGCAGAATAATGAAAATAATATCCGAGGTTTCATTTTTAAACGAGAAGGAAGTAATCAATTTGCAGTGATTTTTCGAGGCACTATTGTTACCGATCGCGGTCAAATTGAATTAACGGATATTTTGACCGATCTCAATTGGTCATTAATTAACTATGGTTCTTTACCAGATACGCGAGTCAAAGTCGCACGGGGATTTTTTGAAGGATTTGAAGCCGTCAAAGATGAACTGGCTGCCTTTTTTCAGGTTCTTTTAGGTCAAATTAATGCTCAAGATTTTGAGATATTTCAAACCTTGAATTCTGGCAAACAAATTGCTATTGCCCATGCCATTGCTGCGGCTGGAGGAATCCGATTTGGACTGGCCTTTGAGCGCCGATTAAAAAAACTAATTTCGGAAGTCTTCTCTTATGATGCGATCGGCAATCTGAATCGAGCCTGGAGTTTTGCCCGCGATGAACTCTTGAACTTTGAAGATATCTCTAGAGAAGTGAGTGAATTCTCGAATAGTCGCAGGGCTGGTGCTAGCTTGAATTCTATATCTAAGATGCCTAAAAACGCCAGCCGCCTTGAGGTTTACGTAGGGGGCCATAGTTTGGGCGGTGGCTTAGCTCAACTCGGCGCTCTGTTCTTAAAACGCCGTTTTAGTTCTTTAGGAGAGTTAGCTTTACGAGTCAAAGTATACACCTTTGGATCTGTGAAAGTTGGCAATCGGCATTTTGCCAATTACTACAACGAACAATTAGGAGAAGGATTTAGTTACCGGATCGAAAATCAACTGGATCTGTTTACCCTGGTACCCTTTAGCCTTCCTTTCCCTTTAAGTATGGTTGCTGGTAATGGCTTGAGATTGGGAGAACTTTACTTAGGCAATTACGAACATGCGGGAGAAGTTCATAACGTAATTGGACTGGGAAATCACGGTGTCTCTCTGAATTTTGGAGGAGCGGCAGAATTTATGGGAGGTGTTCCTTTCCCTCACAGCTTCGATACCTACATTCAACTGCTAGAAGAAGACAAAAAAAGGTGGCATCAGTTGTGGCAACCGATTAGAGGAATTCTCAGCATCTTTTTACAAGAAATGCTTCAGGAACAGGAAGCTGGGATTGTGATGACCACCGAAGAACAAATGCGGGGAGTTCAAGAACAGACATCTGAAGAAATTCGGAATCTCAAGCAATCTATAGACGAACTTAAAAGCGAAATTCAGCGATCGGGGCTGAACTTGAAGAACGAATAAGAACTAGTACCGCAAGGCGGAATTAAAAATTAAAAATTAAAAATGAATACAGCATAAGGGTTTTGTTGATTTGGAATGATTGGTTTATTTCCACCGTGTTGTACTAGTAACTTTTGCTACTTATGATGACCCCTACTGTTACTGCTCGCAATCTTAGTATCTTTGCCGGTCTACTGGCATTAAGTATCGGGGCTGGATACGTTTTCTTGTTTAAAGTATCTAGCCAGTCACCCGCCAAGAACGCCTCGTCATCTTCGTTATCGTTGCCGCCTGAAAAAACAAAAGTCCTGGCACTGGGGCGGTTGGAACCAGAGGGGGAGATTACCAAGGTTGCAGTTCCAGTGGGGGCACAGATTGATGAATTAAAAGTTTCTGAGGGTGATTGGGTAAAAACAGGGCAAGTTTTGGCTTATCTAAAAAGTCACCAAGAAATGCTGGCTAAACGAAATTTGGTTGCTAGCCAGTTAGAGGAGGTGCAAAAACAGATACAAACAGATAGTTCCCTCAATAAAATTGAGATTAATCAGGCACAAGCACAGATTAGTCAGATTTCTACTCCTCGTCTGCAAGAAATTAGCTCTCAAGAGGCTGCTGTTCGCCGATCGCAAGCAGAATTACAACAGGCAATTATCATACGCGATCGCTATGCAAAACTTTCTGCTGAAGGTGCAGTTCCTAAAGAGGATTATGAGATTAGGAAGTTACTGGTTGTACAAACCCAGGAGAATTTAAGTCAAGTCAGAGCCAAGTTACAGCAATTAACCAACACCCGTCAAGCAGATATCAAAGTAGCTCAAGAGAACCTCAAACGCTCAGAGATGAATTTAAAGCGAGTCGCTAGCCATAGTGGGTTGATTTCAGCCATCCAAAATTTAAAACTGGCTCAGGCACAGTTAGAGCAAACTATTATCCGTGCGCCCAAAAACGGCCAAGTCCTGAAGATTTATACCCAGGCTGGGGAAGTGATTTCCGATCGCGGGCTTCTGGCTCTGGGCAACACACGTAATATGTATGTAGTAGCAGAGGTGTTTGAAACAGACGTTAAGTTGATTAAGGTCGGACAGCGAGCAACAATTACCAGTCCGGTTTTTTCGGAAAAAATGACTGGCACTGTTACAAAAATTGGCCAACTGGTGTTCAAAAACGACATTATTGGGGACGATCCGACAGCAAAATCAGATGTCCGAGTGGTAGAAGTGAAAATCCGCTTAGATCGAAGCAAACTTGTCTCCGATCTAAGTAATCTGCAAGTAGATGCCGAGATTAATTTAAATTAATTCGTTAAAGGTTTTTCAAAAGGGAATAGGGAATAGGGAATAGGGAATAGGGAACTTAGACTTTAACAATTTTTGCAGATATCCAAATTATCAGGAGTCAGGGAATGTGACTAAACGTCAGCACCGCAAACACTGGAAAGGGCCCCCGTTGGCATGGCGTAACTTAATGCAGAGTAAAGCTCGCTTAGGCGTGGGAGTTTCAGCCATCAGTTTTGCGGTTTCCTTAGTATTTATGCAACTTGGAACCTTTAGCGGAGTGATGAAGGCAGCGACGCTCCTCTACGAAAGCCTCGATTTTGACATTGTATTGATTTCATCCAAGTCGCCGGAGTCGACCTATGTTCCACCCTTTTCCCGACGTTATTTGTATCAGGCGGGAGGGATGAATGGCGTTACTGCTGCCAGACCACTTTATCTGGCATTTGGCTCGTGGCGCAATGTAGAAACAAAGCGAATACGAGCGCTTTTGGTTTTGGGGTTTAATTATCGAGATGCTGTGTTTCGCGTGCCAGAAGTTTATCAGTCTTTACCAGCCCTGCAACGCCAAGATACCTTGTTAATGAATAGCCTCTCACGTTCTGAATTTGGCCCGAGAGAAGTGGGTCTCAAAAGTGAACTGAGCAGGCGACAAGTTGAGATTGTGGGGCTGTTTAGGTTAAATAACAGCATTCGTGCTGATGGCACTGCGATTGTTAGCGATCAAAATTTTATTCGTCTCAATCCGGGGCGATCGCTAGATGATATAAGTCTGGGTTTGCTGAAAGTTGAGCCTGGTGTAAAGGTTGATGAAGTGGTGCAAAACTTACGCCAAATCATGCCAGCAACGATTAAAGTATTCAGTCGTCAAGAAGCGATGTCCAGAGATCGGGAATATTGGGTTAAGTCTACTTCGCTCGGTTATATCATTGCTGTTGCTGTGATCATGGCTTTTCTAGTTGCGACTGCGATCGTGTATCAAGTCCTGAGTTCTGATGTCAATGAACGCTTGCATGAGTATGCAACCTTAAAAGCCATTGGATATACTAATTTGCGTTTGTTGACGGTCGTTATCCAAGAAGCGCTCGTGCTGGCGACGCTGGGGTTTATTCCTGGTTGCCTTCTGGCTTTGGGGATGTACCATGCCATTTTTCTTGCCACAAGACTACCGGTCGCTATGACTATTAGTCGGATGTTATTGGTATTTGTTCTGACGATTTTGACATGTGGAGCATCTGGATTTGTTGTTGCTCGCAAAGTGTTAGTTGCAGATCCCGCCGATGTTTTCTAGAAAAAGGGTTCGAGTTGCCTTATTTAAGCTTTCCCTTGCCTGGCGTAACCTGCTCCAGCAACGATCGCAGTTTTTCACAGCATTAGCCGCGATCGCATTTGCGGTTTTTCTCATGTTTTCCCAACTCGGATTTCAGAATGCAATGTTGAATAGTAACGTTGCGTTTATTCAGGTATTCAATGCTGATTTAATCATGCTCAGTCAGCGACGCTATGTTACCGTTATTGACGAAACTTTTAATCGAAGTCGATTATATCAAGTTAGACAATTTGAAGGCGTTGCAGCAGCTTATCCACTTTATATGACTCTCGGTAGTTGGAGACGTTATGGAACTGCTGAGGAAAGGTCTATCCGAGTGTTTGCATGTAATCTAGACGATCCTGTTTTTCTCTTACCTGAGATCCAAGCGGCTGAACTTGCCCTGAAAATGCCCAACACTCTATTGGCCGATAGCAAGTCTCGCAAAGATTATGGTTCTATGCAAGCGGGTTTGACAACTGAGCTTTCAGGTGTCCAAGTCAAAGTAATTGGAACTTTTGAACTGGGTGCTGACTTTGTAACTGATGGTAATTTAATTATGAGCGATCTTAATTTTCTGAGAATTTTTGCAACTAGACCTTCTGGCATTGATTCCAAGCTTCGTTCATCGCTCAACGACGTTGATATTGGTCTAATCAAAGTGACTCCAGGAACGAATAGCGATCGCCTAGAAAAGTTTTTGAATCAATCTTTACCATCTGATATAGTTGTTTACACAAAACAACATTTTATTGCCAAAGAACTAGATTATTGGACGCAATCATCTGGAATTGGTGCTATTTTTGGACTAGGAACAATCATCGGTTTTGTGGTTGGTATTGTCGTAGTTTACAACATTATCTATAGTAATGTTGCAGAGAATCTACCTCAATATGGCACTTTGAAAGCCATTGGCCATTCTAATTTTTATCTTGTCAGTATTGTTTTTCTCCAATCTATCATTCTTTCCTTTTTTGGTTTTTTTCCAGGTTTTTGCTTAAGCTTTATTTTTTATCAGTTAATTACTACGGCTACAGGGCTGCAATTAGAAATGAATTTTAACGTTATCAGCTTTGTGCTATGTTTAACGGTTTTAATGTGTGTTATTTCCGGACTATTAGCAACCAGAAAGCTGCAAAAAATAGATCCTGCTGATATTTATTAATAAAAATTTTGAATAGATGTTGATTTAAACTGATGTCTACCCAACCAATTATTCAAATCAAAAACATCAATCATTATTATGGAAAGGGTCAATTACGCAAACAAATATTATTTGATATTTCCCTGAAGATTTATCCTGGAGAAATTGTGATTATGTCCGGCCCCTCTGGGTCTGGGAAAACAACACTACTGACTTTAATTGGGGGATTGCGTTCTGTTCAGGAAGGTAGCCTTCAAGTACTAGGACACGAGTTAAGCGGGGTGAGTAATCGGTTACTGGAAAATGTCCGCAAGCAGATCGGGTTTATTTTCCAAGCTCATAATTTGTTAGGCTCCCTAACCGCAAACCAAAATGTCCAAATGTCTTTGGTGCTGAATGATGCGATCGCAATGGAAGAAGCACAAGAGCGATCGCAAGCAATATTAGAGCAAGTGGGATTGCAAAACCGCATTCATTCTTATCCACACCAGTTATCGGGCGGACAAAAACAACGAGTGGCGATCGCACGGGCTTTGGTAAACCGACCCCAACTCATTTTGGCAGATGAACCAACAGCAGCGCTAGACAAAGCCAGTGGTCGAGATGTGGTGGAACTAATGCAAAAACTGGCAAAGCAGCAGAATTGTACGATTTTGCTCGTAACCCATGACAACCGAATTTTAGATATTGCCGATCGCATCGTTCATTTAGAAGATGGTCGTTTAGCCTCGCCTACAGAGCAAGCAATTCTAGACATTGAGAGTACAACAACCTCGTTAGTGAAAGCGAAGAAAGAGGAATTGAGCCGCACGCTCGAAGAATTAACAATCCCTCAGTTTTTGAGTTTGCTTCAGAAGCTCAAAGAAGAATTTGAACAAGTTTTGCAAGCAATGAATATTCTCAGCGAGCAAATGCTAAAAGCAAATATTGAGGAAGTTATTAGGGCTTTAGCCTGGAAAATTGCTCAAATTATGGGTGCGGATCGAGCAACTATCTTTGTAGTCGATCGGGAAAAAAATCAGCTTTGGTCTAAGGTTTCCCGGAGTGAAAATGAAGAAGCTGTGGAAATTTTCCTGCCGATGAATGCTAGTATTAGTGGTTATGTTGCCACAACTGGTGAGAGTGTAAATATAACTGATGTTCAGCAAAATCCTCAGTTCTATAGAGAAATCGATCGAGCAACTGGATATCATACTTGTAATGTCCTTTGCTTACCTATGTTCAATAGCAAAAACCAAGTGTTTGCAGTGGTTGTGTTGACTAATAAATTAGGAGGTAGCCCCTTTGATGCCAATGATGAACGTCTACTTCGCGAACTAACTGCACCGCTCAGTGTGATTCTAGAAGGTACTCTCTCGGTGTTACAACAATAGAGTTATCGGGAAATAAAAGGATTTTACATCACTAGTCTAGTCAGTGATGCTAACAAGATTGCTAGTGCAATCAGACGGCATTGGAGATAATACCAATTTGAAAAAAGGATGCGACAAATAGACCATTTGTAGAGACGCGATTCATCGCGTCTTTACCCAAGGATGTGTTGCAATCATTAATTGAATTGGTATAACAGCTTGAGCCAGATTAGTAGAAGCAACGATCGAAGTTGTACAGAGTGCCAAACGTTTTATGCAGTCATAGCAGCAATCATTCTCGCGAAGCGTCTCGAAGAGAAGGCATCGCTAATGCAACGGAAGAATTGAACCAGCTAAAAGAAGTTCAGCAAGCAGATTATTCAATGGATGAATGACTGCGGTTTTTCACATTCTTTTACACAATAGAAGAGATAGGCAGAAAGTTGCAAAAAATGGCAGCGATGCTAAATTATCCAATTTGAAGAGAGAATAGGCGTTGGCTTTGATTCGTGATGTCATATCTTTACTTGCGGCTGCGATAAGATAAGCATTACTTCATTACAGGTCAAAAACATGCAAAATACCGTGAAAATCAAGTAATAATATACACTTTTGCTCCAAAATATTTATGTAAAATATCGTAAAAATATGCTTCTTTTTGTCTCAGATGTTACAAAGCTAAACTTGCATGGGCATATTAAGAATGCTTATATTGCAAGAGAAAACAATGACAGCTACTTTATCTGGTTATCAACTCCTCGAAACCCTTCACTCCGGTAGTAAAACCGTCATTTATCGTGGACGGCGAGAAACCGATAATGTCTCTGTGGCGATCAAGACTCTTCAGTGCGAACATCCACCCCTGGAAGATATTGCTCGACTGCGCCACGAATATCAAATCATTGAGTCCCTGCGAATTCCTGGCATTGTTAAAGCATACGAGTTAAAAAATTATCAGCATGGTTTGGCTTTGGTATTAGAAGATATTCCAGGGTGCTTGCTCAAAGAAATGATTGCAACACAAAAAACTACCTTGATTACTTTTCTCAAGGTGGCGATTAATTTGGCACAGACTTTAGGAGAGCTACACGCCCAAAAAATTATACATAAAGATATTAAGCCGCACAATATTTTAATTAATCCCGAATCAGGGGAAATCAAACTGATTGACTTCAGTATCTCCTCCCGCCTCGATCGAGAAAATCACACCTTGAGCAATCCTAATTTGCTTGAAGGTACACTTGCCTATATGTCGCCTGAGCAAACAGGCAGAATGAATCGGGTGTGCGACTATCGCACCGACTTTTATTCGTTGGGTGTCACCTTGTATGAAATGCTAACTGGCACGCTGCCATTTTATGCTGCTGACCCGATGGAGCTGATCCACTGTCACATCGCCAAAATGCCAGTCGCACCCTGTAGCGAAACCGTGTGCCGTGTTCTGGAAGATGTGCCAGAGGCGATTAGTGCAATTATTTTGAAACTGTTAGCGAAAACAGCAGAGGATCGGTATCAAAGCGCTTGGGGACTGAAAGCGGATTTAGAGGAATGCTTGTTTCAACTTCAAGTGATTGGCAAGATTGAAAACTTCGTACCAGGGAGACAGGACAAATCTGGGCATTTTTTGATTGGACAACAACTCTACGGACGCGAAGCAGAAGTAACAACATTAATGACTGCATTTGAGCGTGTGGCAGGTGGTAGCAGCGAACTCATGCTCGTCTCTGGTTATTCGGGTATTGGCAAGACGAGTGTCGTCAATGAAGTTCATAAACCGATTGTGGGGGCAAGGGGTTATTTCATTGCAGGCAAATTCGATCAATTCAAGCGCAATATTCCATACACGTCGTTGATTCAGGCGTTCCAATCTTTGAGTCAGCAATTACTCACCGAAAGCGTTGCCCAAATCCAAGGGTGGAAAGAGAAATTGTTAACTGCGTTGGGAGAAAATGGGCAAGTCATTATTGATGTGATCCCCGAAGTCGAACTCATTATTGGTACTCAGCCACCTGTAACACAATTGGGAGCGACAGAATCTCAAAACCGTTTCAATCGCGTTTTTGGGCAATTCATTGGGGTATTCACGAACCAAGACCATCCCTTAGTTGTCTTTCTGGATGACTTGCAGTGGGCAGATTCGGCATCACTGAACTTAATTGAGCTATTGATGACGGATACTGAGCGCAAATATTTGTTGCTAATCGGGGCATACCGTGATAATGAAGTGTCGCCCACCCATCCATTGATGATGAGTTTATCCAAAATTCAATCTTCTGGTGCGGTGGTGAATAACATCGTTTTGTCATCATTGCAGTTAACGGATGTGGAAGCGTTAATTGGCGATACATTGAATCACATAGAACACAGTCAGCCACTAGCAGAATTACTATTCCACAAAACCGGGGGGAACCCTTTCTTCTTAACACAACTGCTGAAAACCCTACACCAAGAAGACTTACTAACATACGACTTCCATTCAGGAGTATGGCAATGGAATATCCAACATATTCAAGCGATCGGCATTACCGACCTGAATGTTGTTGAACTGACAGCGAGAAATATTCGCAAACTATCATTAGAAACGCAACAAGTTCTTAAACTGGCTGCTTGTGTTGGTAATACTTTTAACTTAGATGTATTAGCGATCGTCAACGAAGTATCTTCTTTTACCACTGCGGCGCAATTGTGGTCAGCCCTACAAGCTGGGTTAATTCTGCCATTAAATCAGGATTACAAAATTCCCTTAGTGTTTAGTCAAGAAGAATCTGACGGAATTAATTTAACTGATGTCAAGGTTGATTACAAGTTTTTACATGACAGAGTACAGCAAGCGGCGTATTCTCTGATTCCCGACGATCGCAAGAAAGCAACGCATCTGAAAATTGGTCAATTACTGCTGCAAAATACGACGCCAGAAGAACGCAAAGAAAATATATTTGCTTTAGTTAATCAACTCAATTATGGTACTGATTTACTGATCTCTGAAACAGAAAAATATCAACTTGCAGAACTAAACCTCATCGCAGGTAAAAGAGCAAAAGCAGCCACAGCTCACGATTCCGCCATCAAATATTTGCAAGTTGGTTTGGGACTGTTAGCAGAAGAAAGCTGGAAGTGTGAATATGACCTAACATTAGCACTACACTCAGAAGCGGCAGAGGCAGCTTTTTTGAGCGGTGATTTTGCAGAAATGCAGAGATTGTTTGAGATCGTCCAAAACTGTGCTGTGACGCTACTGGACAAAATTAAAGTGTATGAAGTCCAGATGCAAGCTTATATGGCGCAGAACAGACTACTAGAAGCGGTTAACACAGCACTGCAAGTTTTAAAGCTGTTAGGGGTGGAGTTTCCTGAAGAACCGAACGCGTCAGATATTGGGCAAGGATTGGCGGATACTGCGGCAATTTTGAGTGGAACGCGAATTGAGGATTTAATTGAACTACCTCAAATGAGCGATCGCTATAAATTAGCAGCCATTAGACTTTTGTCAAGTATCTTTGCTCCTGCATATATTGTTGCTCCTGCACTTTTGCCCTTGACGGTGTGCAAACAAGTACAATTATCCGTCGAATATGGTAATGCTGCCGTTTCTCCTTTTGCTTATGCCAATTATGGTTTTCTTCTTTGTGCCATTGTGGGAGATATTGATTCAGGTTATAAATTTGGTCAGTTGGCTTTAAATCTAGTGTCAAAGTTAAATGCTCAAGAAATCAAAGCCAAGACAGTTTTTATCGTAAATCTATTTATCCGACATTGGAAAGAGCATCTGAGAGAAACCTTAGAGCCTTTGTTGTCAGGTCACTCTAGCGGAATGGAGACAGGAGATTTAGAATATGCAGGATATAGTCTATTCCAGTACTCCTGTTTAGCTTACTTTAGCGGTAAAGAACTAACTGTCCTTGAAAAAGAGATAGCAAGAAGCAGAGATGCTATTCATAAAACCAAGCAAGAAACAGCGCTTTATTATATAGAAATCTATTGGCAGGCTACCTTAAATCTGCTGGGAAAAAATGAAAATCCCTGCCTGCTCAAGGGTGAAGCCTGCGATGAACATATAAGGTTGCCACTGCACCAGCAAGCAAACGACAATGGGGGACTTGGCTACATATATTTGAACAAATTTTTGCTTTGTTATTGGTTTGAAAATTACTCGGAAGCGATTGAGAATCTCGCTATAGCCCAGAAGTATTTAGATGTAATGGTAGGAATGCCCCTTGTTCCTCTATTCAATTTTTATGATTCTTTAGTACGGCTAGCGGTCTATCGCGATCGCTTAGAGTCAGAGCAAAAAGCCATCCTCGATCGCGTCCAAGTTAATCAAGAAAAAATGCAAAAATGGGCGGATTATGCCCCAATGAATCATTTACACAAATTCTATTTGTTAGAGGCAGAACGGCATCGGGTTTTAGGCGAAAAAATCGAAGCGATCGAGATGTATGAAAAAGCGATCGCACTCGCTAAAGAAAACGAGTATATCAATGAAGAAGCACTCGCCCACGAACTCGCTGCCAAATTCTTTTTGTCATGGGGTAAAGAAGCGATCGCCCAAACATATATGACCAATGCTTACTACGCCTATAGTCATTGGGGTGCTGTTGCTAAAGTCAAAGATTTAGAAGCACGCTATCCGCAATTAATTTTGCGATCAAATTCAGAAAAAATAGAAACGAATTACCTGCACACTCTTCAAACAAGCTCTACGACCACTGGAGGCGCTCATATTCTCGACTTCATGACAGTGATGAAAGCTGCACAAGTGCTGTCAGAAGAAATGGTGCTAACTCAGCTGCTCGAAAAATTGATGAAGATTGTCATTGAGAATGCTGGCGCTCAACAAGGTTACTTTATTACCAAGCACGAGAATCAATGGATGTTAGAAGCGACGGGAATAGTTATAGGTAAGGAGGTTAGCGTTGTTGTTAACACAGAGGATAAAACTAATTCACCCTTACTCCCGGTTGCCTTATTAAATTATGTCGAAAGAACCAGAAACAATCTGGTTTTAGACAATGCTGTTAAAGACTCGCGTTTTGCGGCTGATGCTCATATCACCACTTACCAATCCAAGTCAATTTTGTGTTTGCCGCTGATTCACTCTGGCAAGTTTACTGGTATTATTTACCTGGAAAATAATCTCATTTCTGGTGCTTTTACCCCAGAACGGGTAAATGTGCTGAGTTTGTTGATAGCACAAATTTCGATTGCGATCGACAACGCCCGTCTTTACACCAACCTGCAAGCTTACTCGGAACAACTGGAAGCTAAATCACAAGAACTCGAAACTAAAAATGAAGCTTTGCAAGCATCCGAAACGCGAGAGCGAGAAAAAGCCGAACAAATCGAAAAATCTCTGTATAAACTACAACAAACCCAGGCTCAACTTGTGCAGACCGAGAAAATGTCGAGCTTGGGGCAACTGGTAGCTGGCGTTGCCCACGAAATCAACAATCCAGTCAATTTTATCTTTGGCAATCTGACCCATGCCAACAGTTACACCCAAGATGTACTAAGACTGCTGGAACTCTACCAGAAACATTACCCATCTCCCCATCCAGAGATTCAGGAAGAAGCAGAGGCGATCGATCTAGAATTCGTACTAGAAGACCTGCCGAAGTTACTATCTTCTATGTGGGTTGGGGCAGACCGAATTCGGCAAATTGTCGCTTCTCTGCGAACTTTCTCACGTATGGACGAAGCCGAAATTAAAGCTGTTAATATTCATGAGGGCATTGATAGTACTATAATGATTCTTCAACATCGCCTCAAAGCCAAGTCAGATCGTCCCGGTATTGAGCTTATTAAACACTACGGTAATTTGCCCCAAGTGGAATGCTATGCAGGGCAGCTAAATCAAGTATTTATGAATGTGTTAAGTAATGCGATCGATGCTTTGGAAGAGTCATTAACGGACAATCAAGGACAAATTACAACTCCAACCATTACTATTCACACTGCACAAATTGATGCTCATCAAGTCGAAATTCGGATTGCAGACAATGGGATGAGTATACCAGAGCCTGTTCGCCGTCGCCTGTTCGATCCTTTCTTCACCACAAAACCTGTGGGTAAAGGAACAGGTATGGGCTTGTCGATTAGCTACCAAATCGTTACCGAAAAACATGGTGGTTCACTCTCTTGCACTTCAGAACCCGGCGAGGGAGCGGAGTTTCAAATCTGTATTCCAGTTTGCCAGTAAGTTAGCAAGAACATTGCTAGGTAGTGGTAAATATCAGTTTTCACTACATATTTACCACTACAGCTATTTTCAGGTAAATAGATCGGGCGGTAGGGGCACAGTATTGCTCATTAGACTTCTTGGCATTTGTCGGGGTAAAGGGGAAGGTGGGGCCCCCTCTGGGGATAAGGGGCGGGGGAAAAGGATAAAGAAACTCAAAATCCTTTCCCTTTAACCTTTACCCTTTTCCCTAAGAGTGCAAAAACATATTTTTGCAAGAGGTCTATTGGTGTCAACTGAACGCTAAACCCACTTAGTGACAACGTTTTGCCCTCACCCCCAGCCCCTCTCCCATCCGTGAGAGGCAGGGTGGTTTCATACAACGAGAGAAAAATAATAATGATTTATGGAGGATGGAGAAAAATGGATAGATAAAGGGTATGAATCTCATCGAACAATTGCAGGAATTCCCAGATTCTCGGCACTCACTACAAACTCAGCAAACTTAACGGATTACTAGAAAACTCCACAATTTCTATTGCAATCATAGTTAGGCAAGTTTACCTTGTGGAAAACTTGTGGAAAAACCTAGCTAATTTTCCACAAGGTAATTATACTCAATTAAATTTTCACTGTAGAATATCAAGTTTTCCCCAGTTTTTTGCACAATCTCAGTTAAATTTAATCAATTTTTAGACGTTACTTAATATTCTTGACTAATTCTTCAGCCATCAAAGCTCATAATTCAGACTGCTGCTTGTGGAAAACTTAAAATATATTTTCAGGATGGTTTTTGAGAACGGCTAGTCATATTGATGCGATCGCTCAGTTGGCGGATTGTTTGTGCTAAAGTGCGATCGCTCTCCTGGAGTTGATTAATTTTATCGCAACTATAGATTACCGTTGTATGGTCTTTACCACCAAACTCCTCGCCTATTCTCGGCAAACTTAAGGCTGTGTGTTGGCGCATCAGATACATTCCTAATTGACGCGCCCAGCTAATCTCTCTTCGTCGCGAGTTACCTTTGAGGTCATCTATTGAAACATCAAAATTATCCGCCACCACCTTTAAAATTGCTTCTGGGGTAGCTGCCATTTTTTCATTAGGCGGTTCTAAAACTGGCGTGATATTTTCCACCGTCATCGGTAAACCCCAAATAGAAATATAAGCCACCGCCCGAATTAAAGCTCCCTCTAATTCTCGAATATTAGAAGTATAGTTAGAAGCAATATACTCAATCACGTCGCGGGGAAGACTAATATTTTCATCCTCAGCCTTTTTCTGCAAAATTGCCATTCTCGTTTCTAAATCCGGCTTTTGGATATCGGCAATTAACCCCATAGAAAACCGAGAACAAAGACGTTCTTGCAAGCTAGGAATTTGGTTAGGCGGACGGTCGGAAGCAATGACAACTTGTTTACCAGCTTCATGTAGAGTATTAAAAGTATAGAAAAATTCCTCTTGGGTATATTCCTTCCCTTCAAGAAACTGAATATCATCAACTAATAAAACATCAGCCGCCCGGTAATGCTCTCGAAAACTTTGCATACTATCCTTACGGATGGCTGTAATTAAATCATTAGTAAACTGCTCAGTAGAAACATAAAATATTTTACAATTAGGAGAAATTGCATAGCGATAATGACCAATAGCTTGCATCAGATGAGTTTTACCCAAGCCGACACCACCGCATAAAAACAAAGGATTAAACTCTTTACCTGGAGATTCTGCAACTGCCAAAGAAGCAGCATGAGCCATGCGATTGTTAGCACCAACTACAAATCGCGAAAAGACATATTTAGAGTTTAAATCAGTAGTTTTATGATTGCGATCGGGAACAGGTTCAGAAATACTGCTGGAATTTGGTGATTCCCAAGCAACCTCTCGTTCACTAAAATGAGAAACTTCATCACCTTGAGCAACCGTAATGTAAATTCCCACGGGATGACCGAGAATATCTTGGACTACATGAGCAATAGTATTGATGTAATACTTCTGTAACCAATTACGAGCAAATGGGTTAGGAGTGCGGATAACCAAACAATTATTTTCTAATCGCTCTGCACTAGCAGTTTTGATCCAAGTTTCAAAGGTAGGTCGGGATAGTTCAAGCTTTAGGCGCTCTAGTACCTGACTCCACAGACTTTCTATGGGAATTTCCATTATCCACCACCTTTGCTGCTAATCGTCACAATAGAAGAGAAAGCACTAATTTAGCATTGAGACACGCTAGACCTAAAATAAGCTTTTAAGTTGTAATCATTTTGGGACATACCCAGTAGGCAAGATCCTAACATCCACGGACTGACAAGGGAGAAGCAACGACACATGAAGATAACAAACCATCACTCAGCGCCCAAAAAGATTGAAACCAGGGGCTTACCCCATAGGTTATGGATGCTCTCATACGGGTTAGCAGTGGTGTTCCTGGGGAGCTGCTCTCTTCTACCTGCTAAGACTGTTGATAATCAGCAAAGCGATACTCAAGCCCAAAACACAACACAACCTAATCCGGTAATTGTCCCCCCGCAGATTTTCTCTTCGTCTGGAGATCCTAATTTTGTAGTGAAAGTAGTGCAACAGGTGGGGCCTGCGGTAGTTCGCATTGATTCTTCCCGAACAATCACTTCTCGCGTACCAGACGAATTTAACGATCCATTTTTCCGGCGGTTTTTTGGAGAGGGAAGCCCACAGCCTAGACAAAGGGTAGAGCGCGGTAGCGGCTCTGGATTTATTATTAACTCTTCTGGTCAAATTGTTACCAACGCCCATGTGGTAGATGGTGCTGATAGAGTGACTGTTATACTCAAAGATGGCCGGACTTTTGATGGGAAAGTTTTGGGTGAAGACCCAGTAACGGATGTGGCAACGATCAAAATTAATGCGAATAATCTGCCAACTCTAGCTGTAGGTAACTCCGATGCCTTGCAACCAGGAGAGGCTGTAATTGCCATTGGTAATCCCTTAGGCTTGAATAATACTGTCACATCTGGAATTATTAGTGCTACAGGGCGTTCTAGTAGCGATATCGGTGCTAGTGACAAGCGGGTTGATTACATCCAAACGGATGCTGCAATTAACCCTGGTAATTCTGGTGGCCCATTGCTCAATGCTCGCGGTCAAGTGATTGCAATGAATACAGCGATTATCCGAGGCGCTCAAGGTTTGGGATTTGCTATACCCATTAACACCGTGCAAAGAATTGCCCAAGAATTAATCGCTAAAGGTAAAGTGGATCATCCTTATTTGGGTGTGCAGATGGTGACATTGACACCAGAAAATAAAGAAAGAATCAAAAATGTCGCAGGCGATCGCTTAAATCTTACAGCAGATGAAGGCGTTTTGCTGGTTGAGATTGTGCCGCGATCGCCTGCATCTGAAGCTGGACTACGAGTCGGTGATGTGATTAAAAGCATTAACAGCCAGCCGGTTACTAAAATTGAAGAAGTACAAAAGTTAGTAGAAAAGAGCAAAATCGGTACTAAATTACCCATAGAAGTGGAACGCAATGGGCAAATTGTCCAAGTAGGAGTTCAACCTGCTCCTTTGCCAGTCAGACGTGAAGGATAATACTTGTCATTTGTCATTCGTCATTCGTCATTTGTAAATAGTTCTTCTTCCCCTACTCGCTACTCCCCATTATTTAAAGGAGTTTTATCATGACTGAATTAGCGCCAATAATTCAATTAGGCAATCCAACATTGCGCCAAAAAGCTGCTTGGGTTGAAAATATTCAAGATGAGCAGATCCAAAAATTAATTGAAGATTTAATCGCCACTGTTGCTAAGGCTAACGGTGTAGGAATTGCTGCGCCTCAAGTAGCACAATCCTATCGTTTATTTATTGTGGCTTCCCGTCCTAATGCCAGGTATCCCAACGCCCCGGAAATGGAGCCTACTGCGATGATTAATCCCAAAATCATTGCTCATTCAACTGAAGTTGTCAAAGATTGGGAAGGCTGTTTAAGTGTTCCTGGAATTAGGGGGTTAGTTCCTCGCTATAAATCTATTGAAGTCGAATACACTGACTCTCAAGGCAACTTACAAAAACAAGAATTAACCGATTTTATCGCTCGGATTTTTCAACACGAATATGACCATCTCGACGGTATCGTATTTGTCGATCGCCTAGAGAACACTCTCGATATGATTACTGAGCAAGAATATCAACAACGAGTAGTTAACAAATAAATGGGAGTGGGGAGCAGAGGGGCAGGGGAGCAGGGGAGCAGTATATTAATTACGAATTACGAATTATTTAAGCGTGTGATTCGCAAACTTGCTCGCCTCGCCATAACTGATACAGCCGCGTTGCTGGCATCGTCATATATAAAACATCGCCAGCACTGAGGTTAGTTTCTAGTAAATCCCAACCATGAAGGGTTTGGTGATTTGTTTCTACGTACAAAGGTACACAATCAGCAGACATCGCTACATCTTTCACCCACTGACCGCAAAAGACGTGTGAAGCTGTAATCACAGTCGCAAAAGCCACCCAAAGACTGTCAGCTGTGATGCCATTGCCCAGAATACGTCCCCCTAGTGCAGCAGCGGCAAAAGCTGGGGCTGCTAGTTCCGCCGGACTAAGTACGGCCTCAAAGCCAAATAGCTGTTGCGCTATGCCAGCAAAATCAGGATCGGCATAATGAACAATCACTGGAATACTGGGTGCCAAACCTTTGGCTTTGAGGGCAATTTCCAAATTGGTAGCATCATTGCTAGTAACAGTCATCACTGCGGCGGCAGATTCTATATTGCTAGCTTTGAGTATTGTACGGAAGCTGGCATCGCCCTGAATCACAGGGATACCGAGTTCGCGGGCGGTGTTGATATATTTATTGTTGGAGTCGGGTTCAACAACTACAACTTCATGTCCGCTGGCGTGGAGTTGCTGGACAATTCTCACCCCAATACCGCTCAAGCCACAGACAATGTAGTGCGATCGCTGGGGAATTCGGGCTGCATCCCAAAATTGCTTAAAGCGGCTTCCTAAGACAAAATCGGTGAGCATGGCATACCAAATACCAATCACCACTGCTCCAATCAGCATCATCACAACAGTAAATAACTTAATACTGTTAGGAGCATTTTCTACTACTTTGTCATTACCACCCGCTCCCGTAATCATGCCTACAGAAAAATATAAAGCATCCACAGGAGACAAACTCAACTCAGCCGACATATAGGTGAATGTAGCGATCGCAATAACCGTCAATAGTGCAATAGCACCCACCACTACCGATCGCCCGTGTTCCTGAAACTGCCTAAAATTAGTCATAACTTTCAGCAGTTTTCTAATCAACGATCTCCGAGGAGAACGGATGCGGGGTTGTGTGCCAATAATTAAGCGATCGCCTACTTGGATTTCTTGACCAGCTATGACAGCTGATACCAAATCCATCTCACCTTTGACTGGCAAGTAATAAATTAGCATCCGCGATCGGTCTGACCACAATTCACTGAGCTTTCGACCCTTCCAGAAGTGGTTTTGATCGATGTATTCTTCGTGAATTGGCCAAGTTTGCTGAAATAATTTGATTTGTCCGATCGCTCGGTTTCCCAGCGCTGCAAAGGTGAATACGGGTGCTGCTAATCCCACAACACTCATACTCAAGTGGTCTGGCAAACTTTGATCTAGGCGCTCCCCTAAGTTTGTATTATAAAAACGGTTGATAATCCGAATCTGGGGATTCAGCACCCGCGCTTGCATCATAATAGATAAATTCAGAGCATCTTTAGATCCAGCGATGACTAAAGTGTGCGCCTGTTGAATGCCTGCTGCTGTCAGAGTAGAAGCTGCTTGTAAATCTCCAACAATCACATCTCCTGTTGTTTCGCCAGGGATAGATTGGTGATGAATACCAACAACGAAGGCTCCCTGATGTCTCAGCAGACGAAAGGTTTTATATCCGGTACGTCCTAAGCCACAAACAATAATTCTGGGTTTCATGAAACGGCAGCATCTTTTACAGGTAGGGCTGCATTTCTAGTTAGTTATCAATATTGTTGCCCATTTTCCTGGAATATTACTGTAGCTGACAACACGATTGTTTTAATTGGAGGGAGGGGCCTTCCTCGATAAAATAATATAGAAAAATATGGCAATTTTTGTAGGTTGTGATACGCTATCTGCTTGAGAAGTGTGGAGGAGCCGAAAATGACTAAGCTGCGGGTGGGATTACTGTTTGGCGGTCGTTCGGGAGAACATGAAGTTTCGATCAAATCAGCAGGGGCGATCGCTAACGCCTTGAGTGCAGGGGAAAATGCTAGTAAGTACGAAATATTGCCTTTTTACATCCAAAAAGATGGCCGCTGGCTGGCAGGAGAAGCACCCCAAAAGGTTTTAGCAACCGGCAGTCCGCTGCTGGAATCGGAAGCATCAACTTCTGAAGGAAATCTGACATCCAACCCTCAAGCCCAAACTCTGAGCAAGTGGCAATCTCCCTCTCAAGTTGCCCAAGTAGATGTTTGGTTTCCCATTCTCCACGGCCCCAACGGTGAAGATGGAACGATTCAAGGGTTACTGACTTTGATGCAAGTCCCCTTTGTCGGTTCTGGGGTGTTAGGTTCGGCAATGGGGATGGATAAAATTGCCATGAAAATTGCCTTTGAGCAAGCGGGATTACCACAGGTAAAATACAAGGCGGTAACTAGAGCGCAGGTTTGGTCTAATCCTTGCGTATTTCCGAAACTGTGTGATGACATTGAGGCAGCATTAGGTTATCCTGCTTTTGTCAAGCCTGCTAATTTGGGTTCATCGGTGGGTATTGCCAAAGTGCGATCGCGCCAAGAATTAGAAGCTGCTTTAGATAGTGCTGCCAGTTACGATCGCCGACTAGTTGTAGAAGCTGGAGTAGTCGCTAGAGAAGTCGAGTGTGCCGTTTTAGGTAACGAGCAACCCCAAGCCTCTGTCATTGGAGAGATTACTTATGACAGCGATTTTTATGATTATGAAACTAAATATACTGAAGGTCGGGCAGATTTACTGATCCCCGCACAGCTTCCAGAGGCGATCGCTCGTCAAATTCAGGACATGGCTTTGCAAGCTTTTGCTGCTGTTGACGCTGCTGGGTTAGCAAGGGTAGATTTTTTCTATGTGGAAGCAACACAAGAAGTATTTATTAACGAAATCAATACCTTACCAGGCTTTACTGCGACAAGTATGTATCCCCAACTCTGGGCCCATAGTGGAGTCTCCTTTCCAGAATTAGTCGATCGGTTAATTCAACTTGCTCTTGAAAGGCATTCTCCTAGCTAACAGAATAAATCAGCAAACTGATTTCCGATTATTACGGTAAAAAGTCACAATAAATACAGAACTTTGGCAAAAATTAGCCAGATTTGGTAGCTTATGTTTTACAAAAAAGCTACTAAAATCTGAACTTTGTTACGGATACCTGATGCTTGACTCCTCCAGTACAATTTATTGACTAGAGGGGTACAAATCTGAAAGTAATCATGGAAAAAAGTCAGAGTGTACAGCGCGAGCGAACCCAATTAAAAAGGGCTACTCCAGAGCTGACAAACAGGAAATCGAGACTAAGAAACAGCTCGAATGTTCTGATATATCTGGTTGCACATCATCCTTGGCTATTGTTAACCGGGTGTTTAGCCATGTTTCTGGGAGGTGGTGCCTTTGCCTTATATAGCTTAGGTAATGCTGGCCCCGTGCCACAAGAAGAACCAGAAAAAATCCCAGTTATAGTTGAAGAACCAATCAGTCCGCCCTCTGAGAATAGCAATCCTACACCTTTATGGATGATTGCTGCGATCGTTCTCAGCTGTGGTGGTGGTTCTTTGCTGATTTTCCGAATGCTTAACCGCACCAAGCAACCGCAAAAAGTTCAAAAACAGGTTAATCGCCATCAGGTACGCTTGGCACAGAAGCATCACCAAAAATTGGAACCAAATCTTCCCAAGAGTCAGCCAATTTTTGTGCCACAGCCACAACTAATGCCCCTTATGCAGATGCAACCTAAAACAAAGCATCTGGTAACTGTTCTTCCAGCAGAACACAAGCACCACCTGGATACGCGCACAGAACCTTTAGCAGACTTAATGGATCTTCGTAAAAATAGTTCATTGTCTGCCATTTTACGCCAGTATTAATATTACGGTAAAGTAAAACCCCGTTAAATTAACACTTTTTGCCAATTAGCTTGGTTTAGATTCCCGACTTTTTTAAGAAGTCGGGAATCTTGTTATGTACGAATAATTTATTCGCTATATAGCGGTTAAACCGCTTTTAAAAAGTTAGATATGAGCAAATTAGGAAATTTAAAAACTTGCCAAAATGGCAACCAGCTTTTGATGATTCAAGTTAAATTGTATGAAGATAAACGACTTCAAGGGTTTGATTATCAGGGGCTACTACCTAAGCCAATTCCTTTTGTAAAACACTATTTACTAAGTGGGTTACAAAAACAAAAAGCTATCTATAACAATTATTTACAGAGTATTTATCTCAGTAAATAAATTCAATAATTAGGTTTGGCATTTGCTGCAACAGGAATATTAAATGCGTGCAGGCGTTGTTGTTAAACTACGCATTAGCCCCCAAGTAACGGGTAACGTCTGTATACATTCCTGTTCGCTTCAGCAGCAAATGGTAGAGTGGGAGTTTGAAAGCTGACTGATATGCTTCCTCCCACTCTCTTTTTATCGAAACAGAATTCAGGAGTCGGGAGCCAGAATTCAGGATTCAGAAGCTTAGTGGTGCAGAAAAGTTTTTGGAGTCTCAAGTTGAGAAGACTGTAACACGAGAGAACTCAATTTGTTGCTCTATCTGCGATCGTTTTTTTAGTGAAGCAGTGGCAGGTGGAAGACTCTTTCGAGGTAAGGTAGCTACTAGCGGAATTGGAGGCGTTGATAACATAAACGCCTCCAATTCCGCTGTAATCCTAATTGTAAAAAACTTAATCCCCGCAGACTATGCCAGTCGAGCATTTTGCGCCGGACTTCACGCACGACAACCAGAGCAACGGCAATGGCAATCAGGGTGGCAGCAGCCACTCGTGCTATTGTTAATTGAGCAAGTTTTTCTTGGAAATTTGCTATTGCTATAGGGTCTTGTTTATGAACTTTAAGCAGGAGCCGTATCTTTGGGTTTGTAAAAATCGTGCTTCAGCACTGGAAGAGTTGAAATGCTGAACCAGCTTTGTCATTGGTAAAAGAACAAACATCATGATGATAGTTCTATCAAGCTGCCCAATTGAGCCATGAGTAATCAGTTTGCATTTGATGTTTTCCTGAGCTATAGCACAAAAGACAAGGCTGTTGTTCATAACCTGGCAGAGAGGCTAAAGAACGATGCTGTCCGGGTATGGCTTGATGCCTGGGTGATTGAACCGGGAGACTCAATATCGCTCAAGATTCAGCAGGGAGTAAAGCAGTCACGCACACTACTGATGTGAATGTCGCCTAACTACTTTGAATCTGAGTGGGGCAAGCTAGAACACCTATCACTTTTATTTCGCGATCCTACCAATACCCAACGTCGCTTCATTCCCATTTTGATTGCTGATTGTGAACCGCCCAACATTATTGCCCAGTTTCTCTACATCGACTGGCGCAATACATCGGATGAGGCTTACGACAAGCTTTTAGCTACATGCCGAGGGCGAGAAGTTGAGCCATCAGAATCTGCTCTGTCAATGGACTCTATTATCCAGAAGCCAATAGTTCTTAAACAAGATAGTAATATTCTATACATAGCTATTACTCCCGATGGAAAGAGCGTTGTATCGGCGTCTGAGGATCATACCCTCAAGGTTTGGGATTTAGCTACTGGACAATGCAGAGCCACGTTTGCAGGCCATACGGGTGATGTGTACGCAGTTGCTATTACTCCCGATGGCAAGACCGTTGTATCGGGGTCTGAGGATAATACCCTCAAGGTTTGGAATTTAGCTACTGGGCAATGCCGAGCCACGTTTGCAGGCCACACGATTGCTGTGTACGCAGTTGCTATTACTCCTGATGGCAAGACCGTTGTATCAGGGTCTGGGGATAATACCCTTAAGGTTTGGGATTTAGCTACTGGACAATGCCGAGCCACGTTTGCAGGCCATATGGGTGATGTGTACACAGTTGCTATTACTCCCGATGGCAAGAGCGTTGTATCAGGGTCTGAGGATCATACCCTTAAGGTTTGGGATTTAGCTACTGGACAATGCCAAGCCACGTTTGCAGGCCACACGGATACAGTGTACCCAATTGCTATTACTCTTAATGGCAAGATCGTTGTATCGGGGTCTCAGGATAATACCCTCAAGGTTTGGGATTTAGCTACTGGACAATGCCGAGCCACGTTTGAAGGCCACACGGATGGTGTGGAGGCAGTTGCTATTACTCCCGATGGCAAGACCGTTGTATCGGGGTCTGGGGATCATACCCTCAAGGTTTGGGATTTAGCTACTGGACAATGCCGAGCCACGTTTACAGACCACATAGCATTCGTGTGGACAGTTGCTATTACTGCCGATGGCAAGACCGTCATATCAAGTTCGAAAGGAACGCTGAGGATTTGGCAACTACCTGAGCCTGATAGTTCGAGCGAAGCCACTCTCGCAACGCGCTACACCAATGCCAAAGTTATTTTGGCGGGGGATACCGGCGTTGGCAAATCTGGGCTAGCTCTGCGCCTCAGCCGTAACACCTTTGAACCGACAATCTCCACTGATGCTCACTGGGCTTCTCAGTTCAAGCTATCCCAAGACACCAACACCCCAAATACCGCCCGCGAGATTTGGCTCTGGGACTTTGCCGGACAGCCCGACTATCGCCTTATCCATCAGCTATTTATGGATGAAACCCAGCTAGCGGTAATGGTGTTTAATCCCCAGCAAGACAATCCCTTTGAAGGGCTAGGGCAGTGGGACAGCGACTTAGAAAAAGCGTCTCGTCGCCCTTTCAAAAAGCTGCTGGTTGCGGGTCGCTGTGACCGAGGCGGCTTGATGGTCAGCAAAAAGGGCATTGAGGAATTTCAAAAAGAGCGAGGCTTTGCGGCTTATCTGGAAACCAGTGCTCAAACGGGTGCTGGTTGCGACGGCCTGCTCCAGGCCATTATCGAAAACATCGATTGGGATTCTATCCCCTGGACAGCGACTACCCAGACGTTCAAAACCCTCAAAGAGGAAATCATCAAGCTGAGGGACGAAGATAAGGTTCTGCTCCGTATGGCGGAACTCAAACAGCAGCTTGAATTCCGTCTGCCGCATGAATCCTTCACGATTCAAGAACTACGGGCCGTTGTCGGTCTGCTGGCTGGGCCAGGATTAGTTTGGAAGCTTGAGTTTGGCGATTTTGTGCTGCTTCAGCCCGAACGCATCAGCGCTTATGCCTCAGCCTTGGTGCGTAAGGTTCGCGAACATCCCGAAGAAATCGGCTGCATTTTAGAGCGAGACATCCTCGATGCCAATTTGGATTTTCAAGGCATGAAGCGGCTACCCCCTGACGACGAAGCCATTGTACTGCGGGCAATGCATCAAACCTTGGTGAATTATGGCATCTGCTTAAGAGAAGAAACCGAACAGGGAAGGCAACTCGTATTGCCGTCATTCTTCAAACGCGAACGTCCTGACCTGGAAGATCATCCCGCCCCGATCGTGAGCTATCGGTTTAAGGGGGCGATCGAAGAGATTTATGCAACCCTGGTGGTGCGCCTGCATCATACGTCAGCCTTTGACAATGACCGTCTCTGGAAATTTGCCGCCGACTTCAAAACTCCCACAGGTCAGCAAATTGGCTTTAAGTTGACAAAGAAGCGGGAAGGCTCGGCAGAGTTAATGGTCTACTGTAACCCTCAAATTCACATCGATACTAAAGTCACATTTATTCGATACGTCCATGAGCACCTATTCCAAAAAGGTACGGACGTGCATCGCGATCGCCACTATGTTTGCCCCCACTGTGCCACCCCTGTCGAAAATCTCAAAACGGTTCAGAAACGCTTAGAAGCAGGCAAAGAAGACATTCTCTGCGTCGATTGTGAGCAGCGAGTTCCCCTGTGGGATTTAATTGAGGAAAAATTTGCCTCACCGGAGTTTCAAGAGCGAGTCCGTAAATTAGAAGCTCAATCCCAAGCCGGGATTGATAACGAAAGCAAAGAACTGATTTTGGTGGGACATGCTTATGCGATTGCTGGGGAAGCAGGACAAATCTTTCGCCAAATCTCAAACTCTGACTGGGGCATTGATGGTGAGATCGAGTTCAAAAACGACCAAGGAGAAGCTAGCGGCAAGCGAGTTTATTTGCAGCTTAAGTCTGGAGACTCATATCTATCTAAGCGCAAAAGAGACGGTAAAGAGATTTTCAATATTAAACCACGCCACGCTGAATACTGGCATCCCGACAGCCAAAATTATCCGGTGATGCTTGTTATCCGTACTTCAGACCAACAAATCCGTTGGATGAATGTATCTGACTATCTAGCAAAGCACGGTAAACGAAAAAAGCAAATTGAATTTGACGGTGAACCATTTACGGCTTTGAATCTGGTGAATCAACGTAATCGTTTGTTGGCTTAGGCTGTTGTTTTAACTTAAGTATTCGTATCTGCACCACTAAGATTCAGGGGTCAAAATGAATTTTTTGCAACTGGTATATAGCGCAACAGTAGGACTCCTACACAAAAGCAAGCTACGCGCACCGTCTGTCTGCGACACGTTGCGCGAACGTAGAGAACGTCTGAATCACCGGATTTAATAGCCCTACTAAAAGATTACTGAATTCAGAATTCAGAATTCTTCTTTAGAAATTAGTATCTTGTAAAAACTCAAGAATCGTTTTATTCAACACTTCAGAAGCCCCAGTTGAGGCATCATGACAACAGTTAGATAAAATCTGTAATTTGGAATTGGGGATATTTTGATGTAATTTTTTACCATGACTAGCAGGAAACCAACTATCTTGCTCACCCCACAAAACTAGTGTGGGACACTTAATTGCACTCAGGTTATTTTGAATTTTGGTGAGCATATTGGGTTTATTTGCTTGCCAATTCTCAATTTCTCGCGCGGCTATTTGTAACTCTTCGGCAACTTTTGCGATCGTACCAGGCAATTCAGTAAATGGGTAAGTTATCCAATAGATATCTTCCTGCGTCAAAATTGAGGGATCGAATAATACCCCACGTCTTTCTATTGCCATAACTTCTCTAAATATAGGTGCAAACAAATATGCCAGACGTAAGGAGTCAATTGTTTGCATTACTTCTAGGGGCGTTTTGGCAAGCAACCACATAGACCAATGGGGTAGCTGTTCTGCAAAAACAGGTACGTTTACTACTATAAGCCGTCCGATTAACTGCGGATTTTCTTGAGCAAGAGCAAGGGCAACTAATCCCCCCAGAGATTCTGCCACAATCACTGCGGGTTCGTCACATAATGCCTGAATAATTCTTTGAAACTCAATAACTTGATGACCGTTGTGTTCTTTACGAGACAATGGTTTTTCGGAAAAACCAAAACCTTTGGCATCAAAACAAATTACTCGGTAATGTTTAGATAATGCTGCTACACTGTGGCGCCAATTGTAGCTCCAACTCCCCATTCCATGTAACAAAATTAGCGGTTTACCTCTACCTTTTTCGCCATAAGCAATTTGTATAGGATACCCTTTAGCATCAGTAATAACTAGACTTTGCCGCCCTTTAGGAAAAGTAGCTTGCCACCAATCTTTCATTCTTTTATCAATAAACAATTTAACCGCCTGTAAAGGCGCTCCACAGGATTCTAATTAGAATCACGGGCAATGCTACTAAGACAATGGAGATTAGCAATAATCCAACCAAAACGGCAAAGATAAACCATCTGTCTGCACTCTTTTGCTCGCTAGGAAACTTTAAGTATTCTTCCAAGAGCTTGATATTATTAGTATTAGCTCTCCAGGCAAAATCAAAAAAGTCTCCCAAAACTGGCACAGCGCCTACCAAGCCATCAATGATTACGTTCAAAACCATTTTACCTAGAGTAGCTCTAGATACGCCTAGCCGTGCTGCTTCTAGAATGATGTAGCTAGAAAACATTATTCCCAAAAAATCACCACCAATCGGTATGAGTCCTAAAATTGGATCTAAACCAAAACCAATCTTTGTACCAGGAATGGTAATAACATTATCCAGCAGCCGACTTAACTGACGCAGGCGCTTCAATGTGGGTGCTTTGGCATCAGGTTCAATCATCGGAAATCGAGGAGGAGAATCAGGCATGGAGGCGATCGCTAACTTTGTATTGAATCGTTAGATATTTTACTCCCCTACTGAGCTTTTGCAATCATTTTCTCAGGGATTTACGAATTAATATTTGACTTGCGATTGTGGCTGGGCTTTTAACTGGGCTTTTGAGCGCATATCTTCGCCGACAGTTACGTTCAACTGATCGCCGATTAACAGAACAGCAGCGCTCATTGATAGCCAGAGCATTAAAACTATCACGGCTCCTACAGCACCATATACTTTATTATAATTGCCAAAATTCGCCACATACAGCCGAAATAGGGCAGACAACATTGCCCAAAAAACAGCTGCTAAAATTGCTCCAGGCATCATTGGCGTGCCTGAGTTCCACTTGCTTGGCCCATAGCGATAGACAAAGCCAAAGGCGACAGCAACAATGCTTAAAGCTAAAGGCCAGCGTAACAGCTGCCAAAGATGTAACAAAAAGATTAAAGAAGTATTTTCACGTACTACCATTCCCAATAGCCAATCGCTAGTAAACACTAAGAAAGAAGCCAATACTAAAAGCAACATAGTACCAACCGTTAATCCTAGAGAGACGAGCTTGGCTTTCCAAAAAGGGCGGATGTTTTCTGGAGGAATTTGATGGATTTGATCGAGAGCTGTCATAGCTGTATTTACCGCCCCAGAAGCAGTCCAAATTGCTAATACAAAGCTTAGAGAAAACAAACCGCTGTTTTTGGAGTTGGTAATTTCTGTGGTGGCAAAATCACGAATCAAATCCAAGGCTTGTTCCGGTAAGACTTGACTTAGTTGCACTGCCAGTTGTTTAAAGGTGTTTTGTAAAGATTTTGCCAATAAACCAATAGCTGTGATGATAGCAAGAATTGCTGGAAACAGCGATAGCATTGCATTGTAGGCGATTTCCGAGGCGAGTCCAAAAAGTCGCCTTTCGATTGTCCTGGAAAAAGTTTTTTTAATCGTGCGCCAATTGAGATGGACAAAGAAGCGAAAAAAACGAGGCTTTGGCATAATTTAGAGTTAAAACTGGTTGGGTTTATTAACTACTGTGCTAAATTTTGCGTAGCGATCGCATCTATCTTTCTACCGCAAGAATACCGAGTGGAAAGTTCCTAACTAATGACTATTAATCTATGAATCAAGATTTAACACAACAGTGGTTGACAGAAATCCAGGTAATCAAAGAGCAGATGGCACAGCTGCAACACGAGCGCGATACGGCTTGGGAAAGTGCCCAAAAATGGCGTCAGCTTTATAACACAGAAGCAGAACAACGCCGCACAGATGCCCAACTTTCTCAACAGACGATCGCCTCCCTCAAGGCAGAACTGCATAAACTCCAAGGTTTTGAAGTAGACATACTCGCTGCTGGGACACCAGTAGCGATTCAACAAGAAATAGAACAGCTAAAATCTGTGGAAGACTTGCAAGCTAAACTTATCGCCGCGATTAAAGAACGCGATCGCCTCTTGCAAGCTTTGAAAACTGAGCAGGACAATCACGCCCAAACTCGCAATAACCTGACTACTGCCTTGGGTGATGCTATTGATAGCTTGGCACACGAACGAGCAGGGGTAGGGAGGAAGGGGGAGTAGGGGAGCAGGGGAGCAGAGGAGCAGGGGAGCATAAGGGAGAAATAACCAATGCCCAATGCCCAATGCCCGATGCCCAATGCCCGATGCCCAATGCCCAATACCTTAAAATCCCATTGCCTTGGCTACTGCGCCCAGTTCCGCCGCGATACCTTGTTGAAATTGACTGTGATTGTGTTTAATCGCTGTATCTGGGTCTTTTAGACCATTGCCTGTGAGAACACAAACGACTGTCGCCCCTGTGGGAACTTGGTCTTTCACCTGCAACAACCCAGCGACAGAAGCGGCGCTAGCAGGTTCGCAGAAGATACCTTCTGATGCTGCCAAAAGTCGATAAGCATCGAGAATTTCTGCATCGGTGACGGCGTGGAAATTTCCCTGACTGGCGGTTTGGGCTGCGATCGCTAATTCCCAACTTGCAGGGTTGCCAATGCGAATTGCTGTCGCTAGAGTTTCGGGATGCGCCACTGGCTTACCGTGTACCAAGGGGGCTGCTCCTGCGGCTTGGAATCCCATCATCTTGGGTAAGCGATCGCACTTTCTGGCTTGATGATATTGACAAAAGCCCATCCAATATGCCGTGATGTTGCCGGCATTGCCCACGGGAATACACAACCAGTCTGGTGCATCACCCAATGCATCGACAATTTCAAAGGCTCCTGTTTTTTGTCCTTCTAGCCTGTAGGGATTGACCGAATTCACCAAAGTGATCGGATAGCTTTCGGCCATCTCGCGGACAATTTCTAGAGCTTGGTCAAAATTACCTTTAATTGCCAATACTTCTGCGCCGTACAACAACGCTTGAGCTAACTTACCCAGCGCCACATAACCGTCGGGAATCAATACAAAGGCATTCATGCCTCCCCGTCTGGCATAAGCGGCGGCGGCGGCTGAGGTGTTGCCCGTGCTGGCACAAATTACTGCTTTTGCCCCTGCTTCCTTGGCCTTGGAAATTGCCATAGTCATCCCCCGGTCTTTGAAGCTGCCGGTGGGATTCAGACCATCATATTTTACAAAAACCCGTACTTGTCTGCCAATGCGTTCTGCGATCGCTGGCGCTGGTATTAGAGGTGTGTTGCCCTCCAACAGAGTCACAATCGGTGTTTTTTCGCTGACAGGCAAGTATTCGCGATAGGCTTCTATCAGTCCGGGCCAGGGTTGGCGATGAGATGTAGCAACAGACAGGCTCAAAGTCACGGGATTTAAAATTTCTTAATGTAAGGATTGGATATTTTAGAAAGGGTGGGATCGGGAAGCGCAAAATGGGAAAGAGGAAGAAAGTAGATTTTTCGTTACCAGTTGCCTGTTCAGAGTTCCCTAATCCCAAAGAATCTTGTTAAGAATATTATTTTTTGTGGTGCAGGCGTTTCACTTGCTATTTTTATTTAGAACGTTAATTTATCATAAACCGCCACGGCGACCTTCGGTTCAACAAATTACCTTAAAGGAGACTGACAAGGTGAAAAATCATCTGTAAATCTATAGGACTCTTATTTGATTTTTGAACAAGACTGAGTACGTATTTATCCTATTCCTTATTCTGTGTTCACTGTCTATAGAAGTAAATTCAGAAATCAAACCTTATTCCCATATTAGACTTACGTCATAACTCTCTAAAACTCTTATTTCTCCGTGGTTTAAGTCGCGCTTAGTGGATTATTTTAGTCAATCGCATCTATGTATTTTCCCACCCTATGTGTTTCAACGAAGATAGGAAAATACTTAAGAGGCTGTCTCTTTTTGATATTAGCCTTTCACCTCCCTTTCCTACGAGAGACTGCACCAAGTGCAAGTGCTTCGCCCTACGTTTTTTCATCATTTAGCGTAATTCTTGATATAGTCTACATAAATTTCTTGCGTAAATTCCTCGAAAACAGCGATAATTGTTTGTACAACCATAATTGACAGAGTATAAATTAATTATTCCTAAGTACCTTCCAGTGGAAAGATGCTTTACATACTTGGGTCAGTGTTTTTTTGGAACACAGCCATACTAATCACCGTCTTTTATGATTGAACCCAAAATCCATTAGAGTAATTGATTGAAAATATACAATAATTTAATAAAGCTTAAAAGAGCATTATTATAATATTTCTAATGGTGTGAGTTAAATAGTGGATTGAATTAGCGATGCCTACTTATTTATCTAGTGTTTCCGATCGCGAGTCCCAGACTGCCTGGGTCAGTAAGTTAACCAAGTCTTATTATCAAGACGATCAGCAAGCTAAATTGATGCATTTACAAGCAGAGGTAGACTCTTTGTTGCAGCAGTTGGAAAACCTGAAGCACCAACGTCTAGCCGAAACCAACCAAAAAGAAGAATAAGTCAGTCTTTTAGATAGCGATGTCTACGACGGTTGGTTCCTGAGCGCAGCCGAAGGGCTACGCCTACGCTTTTCCCCTCTTTAATTTAAATTTGAGTCAAGGGGAAATTTGAGTCAGGGGTGCGTTATTCAAAGCGCTGATTTTTCTCTGACCAGCGCCTCAAACTGTAGTTATGAGCATTTTCTACTAGTAAAGCTAAGGATTGCACCCCAGAAAGCTTGGCGATCGCAGAGAGTCTTTGTAAGTAATTTCCTGTAAAATCAGTGTAAATGACTTTATTTACATCAGACAAAATTATAGTCCGGTCGCGGCGCTGTTCTGTGTTTTCTCCCTGAATTTCGGGTGTCGCCTGATTCAAGGATGCTATTGCTTCTGGTGAGATAGTCAGGATTATTTCTGATTGAGCGTTATTTGTTAAATCAATCACTTGAACGGGCCAATCACCCAATTTTTCCTGCATCTGTTCAAAGCTAGGAATAGCACCAGCCGGAACTTCATCGGATTTTTGTAAAGATTGCCACAGACTCGATAGTATTACTTTCACCCCTTGGGGATTTTGTTGATGCAGTTCTCGTAGAGTAATAGGAGATGGTTGCACCCATTCCAGTGCTGCATTTGTCAAAGCTAAAGGTTTGGGTTGGAGAACATCGTTTTGATTATCTGGAATTTTTGGGCCAGCAGCTAATAGGCGCAAAATTTTACCCCGTACTTGCACTGCTTTGATAGCAGCTATAGTGATTTTTTGTTCTCCGTTAGGCAACCAGATTACAATCTGGATTTCCGGGTCAGAAGTGATTCCCAAAGTTTTCCAGAAAAATTTGGCGGCGTCAGTTTTCGGAGGGTTGAAATTTTCAAAAGGAAAATTGAGCCAACGTTTCCCGTCATTAAATGCACTCACCTCCACCTGATACCAAACTTGGTTATCCATCAGTTTCAAATCTGCTTGGGAATTTGGTTGCAGCCATTCGGTATTGGTAACTTGAGTAATTGGTTGCACCGTACCAACAATCTGACTAGGGTGAGTAGAGGATATTTGCGATGTCCCCTTACCATTGAGTCTTGCCAACAAATCTTGAATATAGGTAAGATTCTCTTTGGTAACTTTTGGTTGCGCCTTTAACCAAGAATTAGCATGTCCTTTTCCCCGCTGCACTGCTAAAATCAGCGCGAACCAAGCTTGTACCTCTCGTCTATTTGGGTTCACCTGCAACGCTGCTGCTATGCGATTCCATAACCGTTTTTCATCAGCTTTGAGTAGAGTAGCAATTTCTTGGGCATTATGTGGCGACGCTTCAAACACCTGTAAAGCTTTCTCCCAGCGACCATCAATCAAATCTGCCAGCACTTCTTGACTAGGACTTGCCCAAATTTTCTGGGCTTGGGTTTTAGTAAGTTGAGAATGCAAGCGAATCAAATCCATTTGTGCTTGCGCCGCTTCTGGTAAAACTCCTTTGCGCTGTTTCTTGATAAATTTCAACCATTCAAAGGCTGGTGTCCACAATCCACTACGAGCAATTGACAGGGCACTTTGGTATCCAGAATCATTGAAGGTCGATGATTTGAGACTAATTGCCTCCAATTGAATTGGTTTGAGGAATAACTTCAAAGGTTTGACTTGGTAAACCTGTAAGTGCGGTTCTAAACCCACTGTTTGATCGACAACTAACTCTTTTGTAGCATCACCAGTTACCTGCTGCCATTTGGGCAATTGTCCATTAGGACTAGTCCAAGACAACATTTGTAGTAAATTCGTGCGTTCTGGATTGTAGTATACGACGTAACCGTAGCGGATAGAACTAGTTCCTTGTTGGCGTTTACCGCGCAAATCAAACCAAACCCCTGATGATGGTGTCTTACCTTCAAAACGTTGCACTTCAGTTAAAGGTAGGGGAATACTGATATCCTGGGGTTCTGATGTTCCATCAAGCAGAGAAGAAATCACAAAGGATTCATCTGGGCCAGTTACAGGTAATTGAGTCGTTAGATAGTAGTAATTTTCTGACTGAGATTTAAACTCTAACTCTTTTGAGCGCTCGTAAACCCTGAGTTCCACCAGTTCTTCACAATCAGATTGACAATTAGCACGTTGTTGAAAAACTGGTAGTAAAAATGAGGTTTTCACATCCTGATATAAAGGCAGAGTTTCCCCAAATATTTGGTTTTTTTTACTCAAATCGAGTTGAATTTGTTTGAGAGTTTGGGGGCGTTCGTGTTTACCAAGGGGAATTTGTGCCCATGCAGGTAAAATTTTATTTAGCCAGCTTACTTCGTCTGGATTGAAGATGAAGAGAACACTAATCCAGGCAAAAGCCATAATTAGACTAGCACTACTTAAGATAATTGCGATCGCTAATATTGACGACAACCAACTTCCTAGTTTTAGCTTTTTCTGGGGTTTTTTAGCGACGCGTTTCATCGCACCAGCACGAGGTTGATTTAGTTTAGAGGCTTTTGGCTTCAGCTTGCGTGAACGATTTGCCATAGATTCGGGATTAGAGAATTGAGGATTAGGGATTGAGAAACTCTTTCCTAGTCCCCAGTCTCCATTCCCCAATACCCTGTTATACTCGCCCTTTCAAAAGTTGCCCAGAAGCATTAAGTCTAATTTGGGACAAAATCCGTAAATGTCCCCATGTGAACTTTAGATGATCGCGAATACACTCTTCACTTAAGTATGTGAGCAGAGTGTAAAAAATTGAAAGGTAGACTTATTAGCCGCAGTCATCGCAAAACCTGGATGCTCGCATGGTTACTAATTGCGGGAATAAATGGAGTTGCACAAAAAGCATTAGCACAAGAGTACATCAATCCAGAAACTACTCAGGAGATAGGAGTTAAGGGTGATAATATTATTCCCTCATCTTCCTCCCTCTCCCCAGAAGAACCGATGTCCCAAGTTACATCGGTATCTCAACTCAAGGATGTACAACCCAACGATTGGGCATTCCAAGCCTTGCAGTCTTTGGTAGAACGTTATGGTTGTATAGCCGGCTATCCAGATAGCAACTATCGCGGTAATCGCGCCTTAACTCGGTATGAATTTGCTGCGGGTGTAAACGCTTGTTTAGATAGAGTTAACGAATTAATCGCTACAGCCACCAGCGATTTAGTCACTCGCGAAGATTTAGCAATATTACAAAAATTACAGTCAGAATTTGCTCCTGAATTAGCAACTTTGCGGGGTCGTGTCGATAATTTAGAAGCCAAAACTGCTGAAATTGAAGCCAACCAATTCTCAACAACAACTAAACTCAGTGGACTACTGATAGTTGGCATTCAAGGACGAACTAACAATCGTGGTGATGTTAATCCTAGAGATGGACAAAAAGATACAGATGATGCCGGGACAAATGTTAATGTTATATCTCTGGCACAGCTGTATTTGACTAGTCAAATCACTCCTAGTAGTTACTTGTTTACAGGTCTTTTAGATGGTAACGGAAAAACTACACCTAGATTTACCAATAGTGTTTCCCGAAATGATGTTTTACTTGGCTACGAATTTCCTACAGATAGCTTGATTGTCAGTGACCTAAATTTTCATTGGCTGGTGACAAATAAATTAGCAGTAATGGTAGGAACAGAAGGCGTAAGTATGCCAGCTGCTTTCCGAGGCCCCAATCGGGTAGAAAGTGCTGCAACAGGGCCATTATCTTATTTTGCCCAAAGAAACCCAATTTTAAATATGGGATATGGTCACGGCGGTATAGCTATTGATTGGCAATTTGCTAAACGTGCTAGTTTGCAGGCTATTTATACTAGTTATAACCCAGGAAATCCTGGTAAAGGTAGCGGTTTATTTGATGGAACCACTACTACAGGTGTGCAACTACTGCTAACACCAACCGATACTCTAGATTTAAGTTTGTATTATGTTAACAATTACGCTTCCGATGGTTGTTTGCTAACCTTTGTTGGTGATGAATGCTTAACTACAGTTAATACTACCACTGGCAAATCAGCACCCCTACAAACTAACGCGATAGGTGCGACTCTCACTTGGCAAATTTCTCCCCGCATTAGCGCAGGTGCGTGGGGTGGTTATACTAAATCTTATATTCCTGGGCAATCGGGAAGTGTAGAAACGACAAATTATATGGTGTTTCTAAATTTTCCTGATTTATTTGCTAAAGGAAATTTAGGAGGAATTTATGTCGGTCAACCTCCTAAAATCACTAGTAGCGACTTACCTGTAGGGAATAATGTCCCTGATTTTATCAATACAGGTTTAGGACGTGCAGGTGGACAACCAGGTACGACCACTCAAATTGAAGCATTTTATCGTTTTCAGTTAACAAATAATATCAGCATTACACCAGGAATAATTCATCTTATCCAGCCTGGTAATACCCCAGATAGTGACTCAGTTACTATCGGCATTCTGCGTAGTACTTTTAGTTTTTAATTCTGCTTGCAAATAAATTATATAACTTAAGATAATGACATCTAACTGGGCGCAAAAAACATTAAAAATCTCTTTTTTAACGACCCATGCGAGATTTTGAATAGATATAAAAAAGGTTTGGCTGTGAGTCAAACCTCTATATAAATCCAGTGCATAACAACATCCCAAACTAATTTACTCATTATTGTATTCATAGGGCATCTTCCTATAGGATGTGTGCAAATATGCTGATACCTGATACGGTTTTCCCAGTATCACCGAATACCTAAAATATAAGATTAATCTGTCGTAGCCTAATAATTAGCAATAAAAAAGACGGGGGTTAGGCCGCCTTTTGTATAATTAAGTAAAAACATCTTGGTAATTTCTGCAATATATCAAGATACTCTAATCACAATCTGCCAAATTGCCAAATACTTACCCATAAAACACTGAATATTAATTTCTCTGTAATGGGATATTTTTATCAGCATTTTGTGGGTAATATTAGATAAAAAATTACTTACGAAAAATTTCATCATGAACCTAAATATAGTTGATGATACATTGCAGATAGAATTTACATTTAAAGAGCAACTGCTAGCTGTTCGTTTGAATAAGCTTTGGGAAATATCATTAGCCCATATTGAACAAGTTACAACAGCCGAACCCCAAAGTAATTGGCGAGAATTACGTGCCCCTGGTAGCTTTATTCCTGGAGTGATTAAAGCTGGAACTTATTACACTAACCGAGGTAAAGAGTTTTGGTATGTGAATCGAGAGACAAATTATTTAACCATTGAATTGCGAGATGAATCCTACAAGCGGATTATTTTAACTATTGATAACAATGAATCTTGGCAACAAAGACTTGCCCAGATCATTTCTGTATAGTTAGTTAGGTAAAAACAGTCCCACAAGATAAGTTGTGCGACATTACTTAGTTAGTATCAAATTAAGCCAAAAGATGAATGGGAGAAAATCTTATTTCCACCTATATTTCTCTGGAAATGCTGGCTACATCATACTTGCTGCGAGTAACACTAGGGGCGCAAGGCTTTGCGCCCCTACGACGGGATATTTTTTTAACTGGAAGTCCCTAACCACCAGCGACAGCTGGGACAATACTTACTTCATCGCCATCTTTAAGTGTTGTATTTATACCATCTAAATGGCGAATATCTTCGCTATCGACGTAAAAATTTACAAACCGACGTAGCTTACCTTGCTCATCGCACAACCGGGATTTAATGCCAGGAAAGCTTTGTTCTAAGGAATCTAACAATTCAGCAATAGTGTTACCGCTGGATTCTAAAGTAGCTTGATTATTAGTAAAACTCTGAAGAGTCGTAGGAACTAAAACTTTTACAGCCATAGAAGTAAAAAGTGAAGAGTGGAGAGTTAGGAATAAAATTAAGAGCAAAGAGTTATGAATATAAAAAACTCATAACTCCTAACTCCTAACTAAACGAGAACTTGTTGCCATTCCAAGCGATCGAGAGTACGCGATCGCTCTAGGGCACGTTCAAAACTATCGAGTTTCGCATCAATAGTCAAGGGTTCGCCAACGTAGCCTTGGATTGCTTCTTGAGTTTTCAGACCATTACCAGTGATGTAAATCACCGTAGTTTCATCTGGATCAATTTTGCCAGCTTCTACCAGTTTTTTCAGCACGGCCACGGTTGTACCACCAGCCGTTTCTGTGAAGATGCCTTCGGTTTCTGCCAGCAGCTTGATGCCATCAATAATTTCGGCATCATTGACTGATTCAATGTTACCACCAGTCTTCTGAGCTAGCTCCACAGCATAAATACCGTCTGCTGGATTGCCGATCGCTAGCGATTTCGCAATTGTATTCGGTTTAACTGGTTTAATAAAGTCGCGTCCTTCTTTGAAGGCTTGGGCGATGGGCGAACAACCTTCAGCTTGAGCACCGCTGAAACGGACGCTCTTGTTTTCTACTAAACCAACTTCGACAAATTCTTGGAACCCTTTATAAATTTTTGTAAAGAGCGAACCAGATGCCAAGGGAGCAACAACATGATCGGGTAGTTCCCAGCCTAGTTGTTCCGCAACTTCAAAACCTAGTGTCTTAGAACCTTCAGAGTAATAAGGACGCAGATTAATGTTGACAAAACCCCAGCCATGTGTATTAGCAACTTCCGAACAGAGACGATTGACTTGATCGTAGTTGCCCTTGACGGCCATGAGGGTGGGACTGTAGATCAAGCTACCGAGAATTTTACCGGCTTCTAAATCTGCGGGGATGAACACACAGCAGTCTAAACCGGCGTGAGCTGCGATCGCCGCCGTAGAATTTGCTAAATTACCAGTGCTAGCGCAAGAAACAGTAGTGAATCCTAACTCCCGCGCTCTGGATAGAGCGACAGACACCACCCGATCCTTAAAGCTCAGGGTGGGCATATTCACGGCATCATTTTTTATATAAAGCTTATTTAGACCCAGGCGACGGGCAAGACGGTGAGAACGAACTAGAGGAGTCATACCAGTTCCCACATCTATAACATTGTCAGTTGCGACAGGCAAAAAGGGACGGTAGCGCCAAATTGAATTGGGCCCAGCTTGAATTGTTTCACGAGTGACAGTCAGACGTAGGGCATTGTAGTCATATTTGACTTCTAACGGGCCAAAACATAACTCACAAACATTACTGGCTTTGAGTTCATATTCCGCACCACATTCCTTACACTTCAAGGCTTGAAAGTAGGCAGTGCTGGTTTGGGTTTGGGTTTGGGTTTTGATTGCCTGAGTCATAAACTAGCTTTCCCTGTTTGTCTGTCACTTGTCGCCTGATACTAACACGAGCAAAAATACCAGTCAAACATACCCGACATTTTTAGTCGGGTATGTTTGGTATTGAGAGGAATGATTCTTGTAAAACTTTAATACTAGTAATCTCTGTTTTTAGTATTTACACGTATATCTTTAATGTTATGAAAAAATAAAATAGCTTCCCTTCTTCAGCATTAACACGGTAAATTAATATGATTAAATCGCATTTTTTTATGATAAAGTTGCATTTACTGAAATTGCTATCCTATTTAAGCGATCTAGATCGCTTAGTTAACTTTCAATTTTTTTGATCTAAATGACTCTATAGAGCAGTATATATTTCTGACAACAAAGACTCAAAAACATTTGATTATATAAGTTTTAGTCTTTTTAGCGTCTTATTAAACCACTAAAATTACTATGTGTGTTGCCAAAATAAAGTTAATTTTCCAGCTTTGATGCACTCATTCACAGCTATAGAAGTTACTTATTTATACGGAAGATTTTTTTTGCTTTAAAAGCTACATTGCTATTTACATCTCTAACTAAGCAAAATACAGTAATAAATTACACATATTTGCGATTGCCAGCTTTGATTCTCAAGGGTAAGCGTAAAACAACTAGACAAGTTATTTCTGGTTATTGTCTCAATATAAATTTCAAGGAGTGCCAATAATTTAACTCCTTAAATATGCATTCCCAAAACTTCAACGTTTTGGGCAGCCATAATCGGTAATTCCTTAAAGGGAATTGCCGAACTTTATCCTGTCTCAAAATCTGAGATACAAGTTCAGCAAACAAACTACTTCTATGGTAAATCGAAATCAATCTGTAAATAAGCAGCATAAACTTTACCAATTTCTAGTAGCAACAGCATTATTAACTGGTAGCCTTTTCCAATTTCTCGCACCCGTATTAGCTGACGGAACGACTGCGGGTACATCTATCAGTAACACTGCAACAGCAACCTACGAAGATCCCAACAGTCCAGGGACAACTATTAATGCCACTTCTAACACTGTCGTTGTCACCGTAGCAGAGGTTGCTGGAATCACCGTCACAGCTTCTGGAGTCACAGATAACAATGGCGGTAATGTTGCAGTTGGCGACTTACTAATCTACACCTACACCTTAACCAACGTAGGTAATGACCCCACCAAATTCCACATTCCCAACCAAGCGACAACAACTGGGCCGGGTACAGTTTCTGGTACATTACCAAATGGTGGTACAGTTAATAGCCTGCAATATAGCACTGATGGTGGTCAAACTTGGATAAACGTCCCTCAAGGTGGCGTAGATACACCCTCTGTTCCGGTTAACGGTACTGTGTTAGTACGTGTGCCAGTAACTGTACAAGCCGGCGCTCAAACCAATGATGTCATTACCGTTACTCTTGGTAATACTCCTGGTGATGCTCAAAACCAACTGCGGAGTCCTGATGGTGGTGACATATTCACCGTAGATAACCCGGATGGTAGTGCTGGTGAGGTATCTGGCACACCAGTTAATGGTACACGGGAAGCTAGCGCCACCGAGCAAATTAAGGTTGGTTTAACGGTGAAGACCTATGCTTTAGCCACTATTCTCAAGATTCGCAGTGCTTATAACAATGCTGGCACAACTGCGATTACAGATGATAAATTGACCTACGATTTGAGTTTGCGAGTTGAGTCCAACGATCCCACAGGACAGGGAATTACACCATCAGCTTTGACGGGTACAAGCATCAATGTTAATGGTGTTGCTGGCACTTATATCTTGGTTTCTGATGCGATTCCTTTGGGTACAGATTTGGCAGCAGCACCAACTGCGCCTCCTGGTTGGCAAACTGTCTATACCACTAATTCAGTTACAACTAATGCTAATACAGCGAGTTGGACTACGACAGCACCACCCTTGGCCTCAGTTACTCGCGTTGGTTTTATCAATAATCCAGCGACTATTACTTCCATCGCTCCTGGTACAACGGTGAATGGCTTCTCGATTCAGCTAGCCATTGAATCAACTGCATCTTCACCCTTAACCGTCGCTAATATCGCTCAATTGTTTGGTCAAACACCCAGTAGCAATTTCCCAGTATACGACGATTCTGGCGACCAAAATCCCAGCAACTACGACGGTTCCCCAGGCAGTATGACACCCCCTACGGGTACAGATACCAATGGTGATGGTATTCCCGATACTCTACCGCCCGGTAACGTTGATGATGGCTATATTAATACTCCAGCATCTCCAGAAACTGGAACTGACGCAGGTAATAACAACAGTGGTACTGGTACAGGTGGTGAGGCGAACGTCTTCACAGTGCAAGCGCCTATTGCTTCAGCGTTACTCAACGGGCCGCAAAATGCCCCGGATGCTACTGGGCCATCAGGTGGAACCAACGATGATTTCACTAACAAATCTTCTCTCGTTCCTGCTGGTACAGCACCTGGTAGTACACTTGACCCACAATCAGTTGGTTTCACCAATACAGTTAAGAACAGTGGTACTGACTCAGGTGTTTTGAAGATAGAGCCAACGCCACCAACAATTCCAGGAGATTTACCGAATAATACGAAAGTGACTATTACCTACGGTAGTCAGTCTGCTGTCTATACATATATTAATGGAGCATTTACAACACCTGGTGCAGCAATTACAATCCCCAACGTTGCTCCTGGTGCAAGTATCAACTATGGTGTAGAAATTGATTTACCTCCAGGCACGCAGTTATCTACTGATATTAGTAAAGGCTTCCCAGTACCCATCATTGCTTCGATTGACAATTATACGACAGATACCAACGGTGATGGAATTAAGGATACTGGCAACGATAATACCTTTGATTCAACCAACACTACTATCGATCGCGTGTACACTGGCTTCCTGAAACTGCTGAAAGTGTCGCGAGTTTTACAAGGTACTGGGCCTGTAGTCCAAGGGAATGATGGCACATTCAGTATCGATCCGAAGAAGCCTGCACCAGGGAACATTATTGAGTACCAAATTCAATACACAAATATTTCCGATCCTCAATCTGGAACTGGGAATGTGATTTTGAATGCTAACAAAGTCGTGATTACTGAAGATGGTACGAAAAGCCCCAATAACTGGGCATTAGACAACGATGCTAGCGGTCAAATTGATACTAGCAACATTGTTGGTTCAGCAAAGGATTCCGGGAGTGCAACCATCCAATTCTTTAGTGGTAATCCAGCTACTAGCTCTGGTATCGACCAAACTGGAACTACGGCAAACACTGATGTTGCTAAGTACATAGATACTGTCACGGGCACGATTGCACCGGGTATTCAAAGAACATTTACCTTCCAACGCAAGGTGAACTAATTCGTTGGGATTGGGAACTCCGAAGTTTGCAGACTCTTGTATAGAAGAGTCTGCGAACCGTTTAACCCGATCCTCAACCCCAAACAGCAAGCAAATAGCAGAGTGACTTTTTCTTAGCAAAAGCTGGGAAAGATAAGTCAACAATTTACATTCTGGAAGTTTTTTGAGGTTATTTATATGAAGCGTGTTTCTTTTGCAGGTTTAGGAGCATTCGCTCTCATTGCCACAGTTCCATTTGTCGGTCAAATTCCGGGAGTCTGGCATTCAGAAAGTGCTGTTGCTCAGAATATCAAAACTCAAGGGCAAATTCAATTGCGTTTAGAGGCAGAAAAGCAAGTGGTGGCTCAGGATCAACAAGGTAAGCAAAGCCAAAAATGGGAACCTTTGAAAGGTCAAGTTGTGGTGCGACCAGGAGATGTATTGCGATATACCTTGAGTGGCGAAAATAAGAGCGATCGCCCAGTGAAAAATTTGACTTTTAATCAACCTATTCCCAAAGGAATGGTCTACGTGCTGAATTCTACCAATGTCGCCAAAAATGCCAAAGTTATTTACAGCATTGATGGTGGGCGTAGCTTCGTCGAAAATCCCACTGTTAAAGTTACTCTTCCTGGCGGCAAAGTGGAAACCAAACCAGCCCCAGCCACGGCTTACACTCATATCCGTTTGCAGATTCCATCGCTTGCAGCGAAGACAACAGTCAAGGCAACTTATCAAACCCAAGTGCGTTGATTAACGCGCCGCTTTGCTAACTCGGAAAAGAGCCGCAATCAAGAATATTTTTAGATTCCATCTGGAAACGAGATTTTAAAAGAGTTTTAGCTTAACTGGATTTCCCCAAATAAATAAGTGCTTTTATTAACAACAAGCTTGACATTTCAGAGGAGATTGTGTTAGGTGAGCCGTCCTCAAAACCAAAAGCAAATTACTTCTAGCGGTAGCTGGTGGCGACGGTTAACAGCTACTGTTCTTCTGGAAACTTTTTTGCATACTACTATCTCTATGCCAGCGATCGCGCAACAGACTAACAATCTGGTTGCGTCTGTGCCATTAATAAATCAAGCTACTTATACTTATACAGATTCTGCTAGCAACGATCAATATCAAGGGAGTTCTGAGCAAATTAATGTTAGTCCTATCCCCTTACTCGATCCATTAGGACGGATTTTAGGTTGCGCTGGGACAATTTTACCTGACTATACAGGTTTTTCAGTTGGGGTCTACGAACCGAACTCTAGCGATCCAACGGGGATAGAATTGGGCAGTTTGGTTACTTTGACTCGAACAGAGTTACCAGATATTCCTAATAACAACGTTCCTGGTGGGAAATCGCCGAATACTGAGAATAGTAATCCCTACTTCGTTACGAATAACCCTGCGGGTGTCTACAATTTCCTACTCGATCCGAATAAGGGTCAAACCGCTCCAGGTAGAACCTACATTTTCGTAGTTAATCCACCACCAAGTTCTATCTATAAACAGCGGCGGGTCAAGATTGAAATCCTTGCTAATAATGGCACACAAGCTAATGGTGTCGTGCGATATGTTGCTACTTCTCTAGATGGTCAACCAATCAGTCTTACAGGCGAAACCAGAGTAGAGCAAACAGTTGTTTTAGTTCCCAATGCAGAAACGGTGGGACTGGATTTATTAGCCTTTGAATTCACCACAAATTTGTGTCAAGCCAATCAGTTACAGATTATCAAAACAGGCGATCGCGCTACTGCTGAACCTGGAGATACGGTAATCTACCGCCTGTCGGTAAAAAATCTCGCTGATGCTGGTTTAAGTAATATATTTGTCACCGACGACCTACCTTTAGGATTCCAGTTTTTACCGAAATCTGTGCAGGCAGAGCTAGATGGTCAACCAGTCGCGATCGCTTCAGAACGCAACGGTAACACAGTGACATTCCGCACAGACGTAACAATTTCCCCAGAGAAAGTCTTGAATATTGCCTACGCTGCTCAAATAACAGCTGATGCGCTGCGTGGTACTGGTCGCAACACTGCGATCGTTAATGCTCAACGAGCTGATAACCGTTTTAGTACTAAGGATGGCCCAGCAACTCACCAATTGAAAATTCGTCCAGGAATCGTTTCTGACTGTGGCACGATTATCGGTCGAGTGTTTGTTGATAAAAACTTTGACGGGGAACAACAGCGTGGTGAGCCTGGAGTACCAAATGCGGTGATTTTTCTGGAGGATGGAAACCGCATCACTACAGATCCTAATGGTTTGTTCTCCTTAGCTAATGCCTTACCTGGATACCACACAGGTGTACTAGACCTCAGCAGTGTAGGAGGTTACACCCTAGCTCATAACGAAAAATTCCGCGAACGAAATAGCCAATCTCGCTTGGTGCATTTAGAGCCTGGTGGCTTAGTACGCATGAACTTCGCTGTAACCCCAACATTTCAGGAGCCAGTCAAGAAATGAAACCCAGACTGCACTGTTTAACTACATTTAACCTGAGATTGATGGGGGCAATGCCAGTAGCTCTTTGCCTTGTTTTGTATCCTGCAATAGTCAAAGCAGAAATCACTAGTGAAAATCTCCTTTTCCCTGATTCACCTTCGCAAGCAGAAAAGAGTGTCGAAGATCCTGATTTTTCAGCGCATCTGGAAAACCTCTCTTCTTCTAAGGGAGAGGCTTTAAATTCTCCACCTCTCGAATTTGCCTCAACTTCTTCAGCATCGGCTCCTGAAATTCCAGATGTCCAGCCAAGTGAAACAGAAATACAACTATTTCAACCAGAAACTTCTGTAGATTTGCCCAGAGACTTAGGCAAAACAGTAGGAATAGAGAACAAGAACGACGAACGCAAAAATACTGAGACACTGTTTCATGCTTCTCCAACAGAAATACAACCATTTCAACCAGCAACTTCTGTAGGTTTGCCTAGAGGATTACGCAAGATTGCAGGAGTAGAGGACGCGGGGACAAAGGGACAAGGGGTGAATGAAAATCTTCCCGTGTCCCCCACTGTCCCTATCTCTACAGCAATTAAAATCCTGACTCCGACGGCTGACAGTGTTGTAGATGTACAAGCTAGCACAGTGATTGTGCAGTTTCCCGCTGGTAGTCAACTGGAATTACGGGTAAATGGCGCGTTGGTAGACCCTTCTTTAGTGGGACGGACGGAAACTGATGCTACCACCAACTTAGTAACGCAGACATGGTATGGTGTATCGTTGAAAGAAGGTACAAACACCATCTCTGCACAGGTTGTTGGAGGAACAGAACCCCCTGTAACAGTGCAAGTTGCAGTACGGGGAGCGCCGCAGCAATTAACTGTAGAAACAGTGGAGTCTCGTATCCCGGCGGATGGACGTTCTACGGCGACAATCCGGGGTCAACTCATCGATGCAAGTGGCAATCGCTCGAATCGTGATGCTGTTGTCACCCTCATACCCACTGCTGGGGAGTTGGTCGGGAAAGACTTCAAGCCTGATGAACCAGGATTTCAAGTGGAGGCGAAAGCGGGGCAATTTACAGCTACGTTGCGATCGCAACTGAAGGCGGAAACTGTCACAATTCGCGCGATCGCAAATGATTTAGAAGCCTTCACTCAACTACAATTTGAAACCGCATTGCGTCCGAGTTTAGTTACTGGAGTAATAGATTTACGTTTGGGCGCTAGAGGTACAAATTATTACGGCAGTTTCCGTGATTTCCTCCCTCCTGACAAAAACAACGGAACCCAATTAGATTTCCATTCAGCGATATTTGCCACTGGTGCGATCGGAGAATGGTTATTTACAGGTGCATACAACAGTTCTCGTAGCCTCAATGAAGATTGCAACTGCGATAATCGCCTGTTTAGAACTTACCAATTCAGCGAGCAAAACTATCCTGTCTACGGCGATAGCTCAAAAGTTGATGTAGTTGCTCCTTCCATTGACAGTGTATTTTTGCGTTTTGAGCGTTCAGCTCGTACCCCCGGCTCCGATCCTGATTATGCGATGTGGGGTGACTATAACACAGAAGAATTTGCGCGGCGATCGCAGCAATTTACTTCTATCACTCGCCAACTCCACGGTTTTAAGGCTAATTACAACTTAGGAAACCTACAAATTACAGGTTTCTATGGCGATCGCTTAGAAGGATTTCAACGAGATACTATTGCTCCTGATGGTACTAGTGGCTATTACTTCCTGTCTCGCAGACTATTACAAGCAGGTAGCGAAAATGTCTTTATCGAGTTAGAAGAACTCAATCGTCCTGGAACTGTATTAGAACGCAAACAACTTAACCGAGGACCAGACTACGAAATCGACTACGATCGCGGTACTTTATTATTCCGCGAACCGATTCTTCGTACCGATATCGATCGAACCGGACAAGTGTTGGTACGTCGGATTGTTGTTAGCTATCAATATGACAGCGAAGACTCTGACGGGAGCATCTATGCTGGTCGTTTGCAATATAATCTTTCCCGCAAACTTAATCAGGAAAGTTGGATAGGAGCAACTTACGTTCAAGAAAATCACGGGGTGCGTGACTTTCAACTCTACGGCGCAGATGCGCTGATTGCTTTAGGTGATAACGGTAAGTTAATCGCAGAATATGCCCATTCCACAAATGATTCTGATGTTGTGGGAAAGGTCAGAGGTGATGCTTACCGTTTAGAAGCTGAAGGAAAGATTACTAATGGGATTCAAGGTCGTGCCTATTATCGTTTTGCTGATACTGGTTTTGGCAATAATGCCACTATCAGCTTTGTCCCAGGACAAACCCGTTATGGAGCGCAGGTTACAGCTAAACTCACCTCAACTACCAACGTCAGAGCGCAATACGACCACGAAGACAATTTTGGGATTGCTCCCCAACCCCTAGACACCTTTGAAGAACTGTTTGCACCGCGTTATGAGGCGATACCTGGAAGCAAAGTTGATAATTCGCTGACGACGATTTCTGCTGGGATTCAACAACGTTTGGGTAAAGCTACTCTGGATGTGGATTGGATTCATCGTCGTCGGGAAGACCGTATCCCCGACAGTAGCTTGAGTAGTAATTCCGATCAATTGCGATCGCGTTTTTCAGTTCCTCTAGCTAAGAATCTGACCTTCCAAGCCCAAAATGAACTCAGCTTATCTTCCCAAAAAGATACTGTTTACCCAGACCGTACCATTTTGGGGTTGAATTGGGCGGTAATTCCTGGTGTCAGCGTTAGTCTGGCCCAACAGTATTACAGTAGCGGTCAATATTCGGGTAATTCCATCACTAGCTTGAGTGTCAATGGCGAACACAAACTCGGTTCGGATACTACCTTGACTGGTCGCTACTCAATTTTGGGTGGTGCTAACGAAATGACTACCCAAGGTGCAATTGGTATAAATAACCGTTGGACTATTGCTTCGGGATTGCGGCTGAACGTTGCTTACGAACACGTATTTGGCAACTTCTTTGGACGCACGGCAGCAGGTCAACAATATGCCCAACCTTATGCCTTTGGTCAATCAGCATCTGCGATCGGGTTTGATGGTGGCGATAGCTACAGTGTGGGGCTGGAATACAGTGATAATCCGCAGTTTCAAGCTAGCGTCCGTTATGAACATCGTTCCTCTTCTGGTGGTAGTAATACAGTAATTACCGCAGGTGCTGCGGGTAAAATTTCTCCGGCTCTCACAGCTTTAGTACGTTATCAACAAGCAGGTTCTTCCAATCAAAAGCTTTCAGGATTGGGAGATACTGCTAACCTCAAGTTGGGTTTAGCCTACCGCGACCCCAATAGCGATAAATTTAATGCTTTGTTGCGTTATGAATATCGCCAAAATCCATCAACCATCCCTGAGACTATCCTGTTAGGAAGTGGTACGGGTTCTCAAGACCATACCTTTGCTTTAGAAGCGATTTACGCTCCCAACTGGCAATGGGAATTCTACGGGAAGTATGCTTTGCGTAACAGCACCTCTTATATAGCTAACGATTTAGCCGGTACTAGCACAGTAAATCTGGCCCAAGTACGCGCTACCTATCGTTTGGGATATAGCTGGGATTTGGTGGGTGAGGCTCGTGTAATTAGTCAGTCTAGCTACAGTGAGACAGGCTTTGTTCTTGAAACAGGCTACTACCTCACGCCTAACCTGCGCGTTTCGGCTGGTTACGTCTTTGGGAAAGTTGATGACCGAGATTTCTCAGGAACACGTTCTGCGGGAGGTGCGTATTTAGGCTTTACAGTTAAGCTCAATGAATTGTTTGACGGCTTTGGACAACAAAAACCTATAGCGCGCCAGCCACAGGAATCGGCGATGAAAACTTTGGTGGGTAAACTCAAGGCTGCAATGAGGGGGATGCAAAAGCGTGAAATATAAACAGGTTATTTGATGTAGAGATGTTCGTTGCAACCTTTATATACGAATTTAACCTTTCCCTGTGGGAATACTATTGTCGTAACGATTTTTTATCCGCTTTGAATCTAGTGCAAAAACTGTTCAATTTTTATCCTGGTATTTGTATATTTATAAACTCAATATCATTACTTACATATTATGTATTTTTATTGGAACTAAATGATGAAATATTTACTTAAGAAATTAAAAGCGATCGCCACAGTAAATATTGATGAAAATGATAAATTTTCTCTGGCTGTGGACAATCCAGTAAAAAAAAATATGGAAAAGCCATTAACAAGTAGACACCAAAAACTATGGCTCAGTAGCCTGGGCTTTTTTTTATGTATTTTAGGGAATGGTATCCAACCTAGCTGGGCTGAAGGCAGCAAAGAGTTAGTTTCTGATGGCGGATACAGACCTTACCTGGAATGGTCAGATTTACTACTGGCAGGTATTGTTCGGAAAACCATACTCAAAGTTTATGTTCAGCAAGGAGAAATAGTTAATCTTGGCTCTAGTGTGACTACTAGTTTCTCGAACCCACAAGATATTGTTTACCGCAGTCCCTTTGGTACTCAAAATGGCTCTTGTGATGTTCTGACTACTGGTTTTGGTTTTATTGACACCCTTGCTAAAGAAGCGGTCGGCCCTTTACCTAATCCCGGTGGTTATACCCCTTGTAATTTCGTCGCTACAGAAACAGGTATTTACGAAGTTGAGTTTCATTCTCCGAATACAGCTGGTGCAAGCAATCCGCCGCCAACAGCTGCAACGGCTGCATTTCCTACAGGTAATACTCAATTTTCAGGGGTAGCTGCTTGGGATATCACAGTTCGAGATAGTAACGGTGTTGCCAAAAAAGGGCGAGTATTTACTAACTATATTGCTATGAATATGGGGGCAAATGCCAGTGGTGGTACTCCCGTAGCACTCAACTCTAAGCTTTATATTCAAACCAAAGATGGGTATCGTTACGAAACTGACATGAATGGAGTCGATCCTTTTGGCTTCATCTTTTTTGCTAATAACCGGGGATATATTGACACAACAAATAGCAGCACTCTTTACCATTCTGCTGGCGGTGCTAGTAATAATAGTTTGATCTTTCCCGGCAATGTGCAAGTTCAAAATCCAAATGTTTCTGATACTACAACAGACATTACCCACCTAGTTTTCTTCAATCGACCCGACACGGCAACCCTCAATTCTTTGAGTATTCCTATTGCAGCGACGATTCCCACAGTACCGACTTCGTTCAAATTCACTGGGGGTAATGGAGGTAGTGGGAACCAAACTTCTGTGGGTGTGGGAGGCAATTTTAGTTTCAATGCTGCCTCAACTGGTAGCTATCAAATAACTATTGACACCAATAATGATGGCATTTTTGACCCTAGTAGCGATAGAGTAATACAAAATGTGCTGTCTGTCGGCTCAAATGTGGTGTTTTGGGATGGGAAGAATGCAAGTGGGGTAAATCTCCAACCTCTACCAGGAAATGCAGCATACAATGCCATAATCACAACACGATCGGGTGAATATCATTTTCCCATGTTGGATGCTGAAAATAATCCGCTGGGGTTTAAAATCACAATGGAAAATCCTCCTGCTGCTTTTCCTAACCTTGTAGATCAAAATGGACAGCAAATTGGATCGACTACCATTTATTACAACGACAACAACTATACTACCGCTAACGGCACGGCGATTAACTTAAATGGTACGGGAGCTACTAACCCGCGTAATGCTGCTAGAGGGATCAATAGTGCGACGGGAGAGCATGAATTTAGTAGTAATTATGGTGACTTTAAGGGAATAGATACTTGGACATATTTCCCAAGTCAGGCAATTACTACTCCCTTGGTAATTACTACTAACACTCAAGCAAATGTCATAGGAACCAAATCTGTTCGCTTCCTTGCAGACAATGATAGTAGTGGAACAGTGACTGTAGGCGATCGCATCGAATATACCATCACTTATTCCAACCTGAATCCAGGTAATAGCGATGCAATTAACTTTGCTATTAACGACTCATTACCCTCACAATTAACCTTTGTGAGTGCAGTAATTACTGCTGCAACTTCAGGGAATAACATCACACTCAATCCCAGTTACAACGGTACTAGTGTTGTTACTGTGACAAATTCTGGAACTCTCCGTGTAGGTGATACGATTACCATTAAAATTACTGCCACGATTAATAATGCCAATGGCGGTAATCCAATTAGTAACCAAGCAAATGCTACTTTTAACACACCTGATAATCCTACAGGAACTGTTGGTACAGTCTTCACAGATGCAGACTCTGCTGGCGCTACTAATAATCCACCGACTCTCGGTAATTCGTTCTTGCAAATTACTGATAATGGTGTAAATACTGGTAATAATCCTGCCAGTACAGCAGATGATGACCCTACTTTATTTACAGTATTAAATATTATTAGTTCTAACCCTAAATTGCTATTAATTAAACGCATTACCCGCCTCAATAACCAAGATTTAACTGATATTGTGGATGGTCGCAGTGACGTTGCTACTAATGCCAGTAACTATGTACCAGAACCTTATGCTACTGATGATAGCGATCCTAAATGGCCTGCTGGCTACTTGCGAGGATTAATTAATGCTGGCACTGTCAAACCAGGAGATGAATTGGAATACACTATATATTTTCTTTCCAATGGTCTTGGTAATGCAACTAATGTGAAATTCTGTGACTTAGTTCCAACTAATGTTAATTTTATTCCTACTGCTTTTAATGGCATGACTCCTAGTGATGGTGGCTTACCAGGAGCAGATCGAGGAATTGCCCTAGCTATTGGTTCTAATACACCTACGCTTTATCTGACGAATGTCGGAGATAGCGATCGCGGGTATTTTTATACAGTTAATGAATCAGGTACACCATCATACTGCGGTACTAACACCAATGGAGCAGTAGTGGTCAATATTACAGTTCCCAGTTTTCCCAATCTACCCGCAGCCACTGGATCTGGCACACCAGCTAATTCTTATGGTTTTGTCCGCTTCCGTACTAAGGTTAAATAGTTTTAATCACAGCTAAGTGGGTAGACATAATTAAATATAAAATAAACTCCTAGTTTGTAGTGAGCGATCGTCGAGAGCTTGTGATGCAGTCAAAATTACCAAAGTATGAATTGCCAAAGGAGGGAAACTGATGAGTTCATTTGTGCTTTGTTTTCAAGATATTGATAAAATAAAACTCAAGGTTGTTGGGGGTAAAGGCGTGAACCTGGGGGAACTTACTAGGATTTAAGGAATCTACGTACCGGATGGCTTTTGTATTTCTACTGAAGCTTTTAAAAGGCAACTGCCCACCATATCAGGATTTTAGCCGAGAACACGTTATTGACAAGGCTGTTCGCCAGGTTGGAGCATAAAAATCTGCTTGTAGGCTTGACAGTTCTCAGCCACAACCATTTTTTGTTGGGGATGTGTGGGTGCTTCTCTTCCCCCTATCCACTCATTATCACCATCAAGAGTCTGGATAAAGCCCAACATAATGTTTGACTCATTCAGCCGGGAACTACTCCCTAAATCTGTCAATAGCTGATTCACCCCATCTTTGCTGACTAATATTAGCTTGCTGATTGTCGCCGTATTATAAGCTGCAGGAAATTGTTGGTAGTCAAACGATTCTGAAGGATTGGTGTAGCCTGAATCGTTAATCCGCAAATATTTATTGTTGAATGTTTGTAAGTTCACATGTTCTCCAGCACCTTGAGAAAACACCCGATCAAAGTACCTTTCTGGGTTTTCTAAATATGCTTTTAGCTCATCTATACTCATACCAGTGGCACTCTTGACAATGGCATCATAAATATTAGCTTTCAGTTGTCTGATAGGGGCAGCTAATGGGCCCAGAACATCACCAATAATGGTACTAAGTTTACTAGCTAACGCCGCGAACTGTCCCACAGCATCCGGTGCGCCAGACATTGATATCAAGTGATTGTTGACGTAATTTTGGAGAATAGTTTTAGCTTCTTCTACTTTCGCTTTGCGATCGGGATTAAAAAACAGCGCCTTAGCAACTCGATCGCTGACTTGAGGCCATGCTTTCAAACCACTGTTGATATCCTCACGCCAATATTCTTTGTAAGTTACTGTTAAACCATTAGCAGTTACATAAGCACCTTTTTGTACCTGAATTGCTGCTGCTTCAGCATATAATTTTGTGGCACTACAAGAAAAATCTAGGGCTTTGCAAGCTTTGGCTTTGCGAACTTTATCGTCATAGCGTCGGTCATAGTCTGACTTCGCAGCATAATAAGCATCGATATCACGTTGCAACTTCGCTCTCAAGGTAGAGTAAATGCGTGGTATGGATAACTCAGTTCCGCCGCCTCCTGGTTTCAAAAGTGTTGTGTCTAGATATGAACCAGGTTTGGCATCGATCGTGTTGTCATAGATGAAATCTTCAACTCCGGCAATACTAGCGTTGAAAAAATTAGCGTTGAGTTCTTGCTTATTCAAGCGCTTATCAACATATCCTTCTACAAGAATGTGTTTAATTGCATTTCCTGGTGGTGCAATTACAAAATGACCGCCACTAAAGTTATTGATGAATGTGTGACCATACATATCTCCCGCTGCATGGGTGAGATAACCAGTCACGAATGCTTTTTTCTGTGGTGTATTGTTACCTGGAGTATTACTAAGGTTCCATAGATATTTTAACCACGTACCAGATCCACCAGCTATTCCTGTGTCGTTTGGAGATGGGTGAATCACCTGCTGACCAGTGAGGATATCTGGGTATGCATCCGGGCCTAATATGCCTGCACGGTATTGTGCGGGGTAGGTCTTCAGTGCTGCCAGAATAGTAGGATCAACCGGATAGTCTCCTAGTTTGGAGAGGACTTTTCCATTTTGATAGTCAACACGATAAATGGTGACTTTGCCATCATCAAGGGCATCATTGAGTGCCTGTTGACCGAGGTAGACATGGGTAGTTGGCTTCCACGCCAAAGCAGCCTGTGGACAAGCTAACATTCCCACGAAACTTGTAGCGATCGCTAATCGTAAACATCTCTTACTTAAAGACATTACGTATTCAGGTATTGCCATATTTGTTACAATTTACTTCAGTAGATATGGAAGTGAATCATATCAAATAATTAGGTATTTTTAACTACCTAATGTATTAAAAAATTATTAATTTGTAGCTCTCCAGGTAAGACTATAAGGATTATTCCAATAAGAAACTTATAACGAGGCGATCGCAGCTTGTTCGCCGAAGCATCTCAGTCTTGTAAAAATATCTTTTAAAGAATCCGAAAAGCAGTAACTTCAGTTTGGAGATTTAGCATATACCTACAAATAAGTCATGGTAAATATGAATCTAAAACTGAGATTTAAACCAGTTTCTCACAGTTGGGTTGCTCTACATCCAAAGCCTAAAGGGGTAATTCAATTTATTGCTGGGGCTTTCTTTGGTACATTTGGCCCTATGCTTTTTTATCGTTATCTGCTTCAATCTCTATTTGAGCAGGGATATACAATTATTCTTTTGCCGTTTAATTTTACTTTTAACCATTATGTAGAAGCTGGCTTTCTCATGAGAGAACAGTATGAAATTCTTCCAGAGCTTGTGAAAATGGCAAGTGTTGCAGGATATGATTATGAAGCCTATCTAGATGATAAGAACTTTTCTTGGATTGGACATAGCCTTGGCTGTAAATATATCTCGCTGTTAGAAGGATTTACTGCTCTACCTCCAGAGCGTCAAGATAGAGAGCAGTTTATTCGGAAGCTACTATTTAAAACTTCCGATGAGTCACAGATAGAAAGTGTGATTGCAGACATTAACATTCTCTTTGATGAACTAACGCGAAAAACCGATGAAGTTAAAAAATTAATTTACACTTATGTGCATAAGAATATCAAAATTAACAGTGTCTTTATTAAAGGACAGGTTTCTATCCTATTAGCACCTGCTATTGCTGACACAGGGAGTGCAATTCGCCCTCAATTTTTAGCGGATATCATCGATAATCTTAGCTGGGGTGTGAAACCAACTGTTGAAGAAACTCATTATTTAATCAAGGATAGTGGGCTATTTAATATCATGGGTTTAGTCTGTTTCAAATCAGACAATATTGCTAAATCAACCTGTGAATGGTTTACTAATATTCTGCAAAAGCCACCTCAAGATTTTCGCAACACTGTAGCAGGTGGACATTTAAGACCTTTAGGTATTCAGCTAGCTAAATATGTTGTTAATCTTTTTGATAAACCGTTAATTGAATCAGTTCATGAGCGAAACAAAGCATTTGAACATAATGTAATTCAATTGCTTGAAGAACTGAAAGAAAAATCAAGATAATGGGCATTGGGCATCCCTTCTCTGCGAGACGCTACGCGTTAGCGGAGCTTTCGCTTTAGCGATATGCTCAGGGCAAGTGGACATTGGGCACAAGAGGCAGAGGTGCAGAGGAGCGGAGGGGCCAGGGCAAACGCATCTAAATATTGAAGGCGAACAATCGAGATGGAATTCCTCAAAGTTTTACCACATAAGACTTCCAAAAGATCGCTCTCTTTTCCTCCCTTGAATGAGCAGCAATTACTAGCTTAGAGGCTATGCCTCGAGCAACTATGTTACCTTTTTCAACTTTAGAAGCTCTACCTATTGAGCGACAACGAGCAGAGGATTCATAATTTACAATGCAGCCAGGATTTAACTAATTGATAGTTATATGCTGGCTGTCTTATAAAACTTCTAGCATCAACAGAGAGATACTATAACACTCAATTAATTGTGTCTTTGGAATTTATGCAGCTAGATGAGGATTATGACTCTTAAACTTGCATTGTGGTTACTGTGGACTGGATTTATCGCCTATATTTTATTGTTGGCACCGCCCTTACACTTAGATGAAACGCTAACGCTGTTGAAAAATATATTTACTTTTCAGTGGGCTGCTATTAATCCAATTATCCTTTCTTTATTTTCTCTAGTAGGTATTTGGCTATTAATTTACAGTAGTTTATTGTTCATTGATGGCAGGATGCAACCTATTCCTTTTTGGCCTTTTGCCGTAGCATCAGTAGGTTCAGGTGTAATTGGTCTTTTGCCTTATCTGGCTTTGCGTAAACCTAATCAACAATTTTCGGGACAATAAGAAAAATCGTTAAAAAATAAATAAAAGTTTTAATTTCTACAATGTGCAGGAGAATAAATAATGGCGTGGGTGTATTTGTTGGTTGCAGGGTTGTTAGAGATTGCATGGGCAATTGGTCTGAAATATTCACAAGGCTTTACCAAGCTGGCTTTCAGTATTCCCACAGTTGTTTGTATGATATTGAGTTTTTTCTTTTTATCGATAGCACTACGCACATTACCAGTAGGTACTGCTTACGCCGTTTGGACTGGGATAGGAGCAATGGGTACGGCTTTATTAGGAGTCTTGTTATTTGGTGAACCTGCTTCTGTAAAGCGTTTTATTTGTATTGGCTTAATTTTGGCAGGTGTACTGGGACTCAGATTAGTATCAAGTCGTTAATCCTGCCAAAATTAAGCCTAACTTTTCCTGTTATGTTTTTGGTAGAGCTATCATTTATTATGCACATATCCCGAAACACTATTCTCTCGTGATTTATTACCATTAAAATTAATTCTTTAAGTTTGCCCTTAGCAGTGGTTTTTGTAGCACAAAAACTCCCAAACCGAATCTTCGTACCAGATTTACTACAACACACCACTGTAATAGCCCACATCAGCAAAAATTTTTCCAATCAAAGAGACAATTGATTGAGGAGGCGATGGACTATGTGCCCCACATTAGGAGCGATCGCGTTTCTACAGTTACAGGAATTGCAAATCAAACTAATTTTTTAGTCCCATCATTAACTATGATGATTTAGAAATGATTTTGGCATTAAGCAAGGTAAAAATTTTATCCAGTTCCAATATACCTGCCAATTCAGCATCTTCTTCTGTGGTTAGCAATCCACTTTTCTTTTTCTCAGACAATTATTTGAGTCGAGACTGTAATTATTCAGTAAATTTAAACAAATGTATATCTTTAAGTTTACTGAATTTGATTCCAGAATTTACCCGGAATCAGGGATGAACCATCATTTGAGTAATCATAAGCTATGTGTCTCATTTAATTTAGTGGACTGGTGGTATTTTAACAAACATCCCCATACTGCTTTTCGTCCTCAGCTAAGTCAATCATAGGAGTTGGTAGTCTTGAAATAGTTAACTGTAACGCTTGCATTTGAGGAAAATCACGCTTAATAATTTCGATAGCTTTTGTTTGACTATCTTGATTTTTAACGATCAGTTGTGCAGTGCCATCCCCCTGAGAACCTACGCCTTTTCCTCCGAAGATATAAGGTTTAAGTGGCTCGTGATCAAGAAGCAGATGCAGCTTTTTTGCAGTTAATTGCTCAGGACAAGCCGGAACTACGTGTAGATCGAATTCCGCTTGGGCTTTTGTCATTAAAGCTCCAAGAAGTTGAGCATCTCCGAGTTGTATTGCTTCAACTGCTGCCTGGGTAATTTTAGAGCTAATAGAACCAAAATATTTTTGGACATTTTGCTCTATTGAATTAGTAGCCAAAGGATAACACTGATTCAATCGTCTTAGTATTTCTTGTGTATTTTTGCTGCCGCCAAGATCGACAATCACAAAAAACAAATCTTCACTCACTTTCAATTCGAGTAGGTCGATTTTTTCACCATCAAATATCATCAATATTGGGCGATTTCCATACGCACAAGCCTGATCCATACGGCCACAAAGGCTAGGAGTGGTTCTTTCTCCCAGATAGGCAAACTCCATTTCTGAACGAATTGTCATCTTTAAGTCATACACACGATTAAAAGCCCTCGCAATCAAAACGCAAAAGGCAGCACTCGAAGATAATCCCTTTTGGATAGGTAAGTCGGTTAGATAATTATCAACCTCAAGTCCGCCAACATTATAGTGAGTCAGAATTTGATAAGCTGTACCAGCAGCATAACTAAAAAAACCACCCTTTGCCGCTATGCGTTTCAGGGTATTAGATTCCATAGGTAATTTCAACGGTTCATAACTCCTGCCATAATTGAGAGAACTACGAATGATTAATTCAGTAGAATTAGGTTTGACCGAGGCATAAATTCCTTGATTAGTACCAACAATTAAGGTGTAGCCCTTTTCGATAAGAGGATTAACACTGCGATATTCTCCTGCCCAATCGCTGTGTTCTCCGAACAAACAAAGACGCCCTGGAACAAAAATTCTCATTTGAAGTTTCCTGTTTTTAATCGAGGTATATTATTCTGATTAACTTGAATAAACAACATACCATTCATCACTCCAATAGCTCACATCAGTAAAACTTTCGGCAGTCTTGGGAGAATCGATTGGGAGACGATGGACTACCCTCCATCTAACGAAGCGATCGCTCTTTGAGGAAAAACTTTTTGGTTTACTGTTTTTTAGTTAATGTGTCAGTTTAATTATTGTCCACTCAGTAAATACAACAAGCTTTAGGCTAAAATTACATTGTTAGTAGGTGCAATTATCCAAAATATCCTGATTTTAGATAATATTACTGTTGTCTAAAATCAGGAATACAAGGATTAGCGATCGCACTGAAATTTGGTTGTTCGCCAATCATAAGATTTGTAGAGGGTACTACCATGCAAAATATGCTAAAACGCGCATTCCTACCTGGATTGATGGCTGCTACTTTAGCTGGTACTGGCTTAATCCCGGTTCAACCTGCTTCTGCTGATGACCGAGTTATTAATAATGCAGCCATTGGAGCCGGAGCAGGTGTATTAAGTGGGGTTGTAACAAATTGTGGTTCCGTATTAGACAATGCTTTTAAAGGTGCTGCTGCTGGTGCTGCTGTTAATGCTGCCAATGGTGCAAGAAGCACCAGAGCCAGAAGAAGAAACGGACGTTTACCTGTTCAAGATATCGGTGTAGGTGCTGGTGCTGGTGTATTGGCAGGTGCAATTTCTGGTGGTTGTGGAACTACCTGGAAAAATGGTGTCAATGGTGCTGCGGCTGGTGCTGCGGTTCATTTATTAGATAAAAGACCCAGAAGAAGATAATTTATCATTGATAACTCGTCATTTAGTTTAGACAAAAACTGGAAAACAAAGCTTCACAACTCTTTTGCTTATCGCATTCTTTCAAAGGGAGAAAACAGGGTTAAATTTCAATATTCAAGCGACTTAGTTTTTATTAGTAAATAAGATGCGTTTGCCCTGGCGGAGGGGCAGAGGGAAAAACTTACTATATGCAACTTCTCTTCGGTAACAGAGCGTAGCCGTACCACTTGCCTACGGCACGCTCCGCGAACGTGGAAGCAAGCTACGCGCAGCGTCTCGTAGAGAAGTGCTGCCCCCCTGCTCCCCACTCCTTAACCCTTTTTCATGACAATCCCAACTCTTCTGGAAAACCGAGCATGATGTTTAGGTTTTGGACTGCGGCTCCTGATGCGCCTTTACCCAGGTTGTCAAGACGAGCAACTAGCAAGACTTCTTTGGTGGTGTCATTGGCAAATACAAAAACCTGAACAATATTGGTATTATTTAGTGCCATTGCATCCAGAAATGTTCCGTCTCTCAGCAGTGTAGAATCTTGGAATGGAGCAACCTGCACGAATTTTTCACTTTGGTAGTAGTCAGCGATCGCTTGATGAATAATCTTACCTGATGGTGGATTATCCAAAGTTACCAGTGGTAAAGGTATCTGTACTAACATTCCCTGCTCAAAATCTCCCACGGCTGGTACGAATAGCGGCGGTGATGCTAACCCTGAATACTGATGCATTTCTTTGACGTGCTTATGCCCAAACTGCAAACCGTAGATGCCATAAGGGTAGAGTGATTCTGCTCCGGCTTGCTGTTCGTGTAAGGTATGATACTGTTTAATCAGATTCTTTCCGCCACCAGAGTAACCTGACACTGCATTAACGGTGATGGGAAAGTTACTGTTCAGGAGTCCTTTAGCAATTAATGGACGGATACAAGCTAAAAATCCTGTGGGATAACAGCCCGGATTGCTGACAAACTGGGCGCTGGCGATTTTCTCTCGCTGTCCTGGATTTAGTTCAGGGAAGCCATATACCCAGTCTTTAGCGGTACGATGGGCAGTGCTAGCATCAAGGATCTTAACCTTAGTATTACTGACTAAGCTAACAGCTTCACGGGCCGCATCATCAGGCAGGCAAAGAATGATAACATCAACAGCATTGATTAGTTTGGTTCGCTCATTTGCATCTTTACGTTTAGATGCTTCAATACTGACTAACTCGATGTCATCACGCTGATTGAGGCGTGAGTATATTTGTAAGCCTGTGGTTCCTGATTCCCCATCAATGAAAATCTTCGGTTTAGTAGTCATGCGCTTCTTATGCGTGAGTGATATTTTGACTGATTAATACTTACTTGACTTCTGCTAAATAGATATTTCCAGAAATTAAATATCTGTTATCCAGAACCCTTGTAGAGACTTAGTACACGTCACCGTAAAAGGGGTTCGGAAATATCGAGGGTTGACGTTGGGTTTCACTGCGTTCCACCCAACCTACGAATGATTAAATTTCATACTTTTTTGTGGTGGGCTGTACTTAGCACTGCTAGTCTCTATTTTTTCACTAGATGTCTATGAATTATAAAAATAAGAGTTATTTTAACGATCAATTTTGCAATGAAATTAACCTGCTTTCACCATCCACACCAAAAAGCTCAGGATTGATTCGATAGGAGGAAGGGAATAATCCATTAAATCAATTGTGACTGTTTGTCCCTCTAGTTTCAGAAATCGTCATTGGGTTCCACTGCTTACAGTACCGTAAACTGCTGTTAAGGGTTGTTCTTTTGCTTGATTGAATCGCTGTGCAGCTACCATTTCTGCAATGCATTGTCCCAATCGAGATTTTAAGTCTGATTTTTTCGCTTCAACAATGACAATTGCAGGTGCTTCCACTGTTAATTGTTCAGGTGAACGGCAAAGTAGGAAGTCACATACACCGTTGAGTCCAATACTCGCATCAACGTTAAACTCTTCTCCTGAAAATACGCTAATTGTGGAATTGAAGATGCGTCGCACTTCTAGCAAGATGGGATTAATTATTGCCTCTGAACGAGCTTTTTCTGTATCTACTGCAATTGCCCACGGTAAATCTTCTAAAATACCTTGCAGTCTAAAGCTTAGAGTAATGGGTTCAATGGAGTCTGGGAAAAAGCGGACTCCTTCAACAGTAATCAGATGAAAATCTTGTTTCACTCGGTCAATATTGAATTGACTGTAGGGCATGATAAATCAAAACTCCATCAATTTGCTTGATTGTAATAGTATTTGTTTCTTCGCCTTCCCCGTTTTAGATTAGATATGAATTTCGCTTTAACTCGTTTTTGGATTAGACCTCTTGCAAAAATATGTTTTTGCACTCTTAGGGAAAAGGGTAAAGGTTAAAGGGAAAGGATTTTGAGTTTCTTTACCCTTTCCCCCTTACCCTTTCCCCCGACTTTTGCAAGAAGTCTATTGATTACTCCTCCCAAGCTAGAGTACGTTTCACTGCTTTTTGCCAAGTACCAAATTTGGATAAGGGGAAATCACTCTTCGGCTCAAACACACGCTCAATTTGCCGTTGTTCCACGAGTGCTTCATAGCTCTCCCAAAATCCTACAGCTAAACCTGCTGCAAATGCTGCACCCTGAACGGTCGTATCGCGCATTCTCGGACGTTCAACTGGAATACCCAACACATCAGCTTGGAACTGCATCAAAAAATTATTCTCGCAAGCACCACCATCTACGGTTAATTGCTCAACTGGAGTAGTGCTAGATGCGTTAATTGCTTGCACCACCTCCAGAACTTGATAAGCGATCGCTTCCAAAACGGCGCGAACTAGATGCTCTGGTTGTACACTGGCGGTAATGCCGAAAAAAGCTCCCCTGGCACTCATATCCCAGTAGGGTGCGCCCAGTCCGCTAAATGCTGGCACAAAGTAGACTCCGCCATTATCTTTTACCTGATTGGCCATTGCTTCAGTTTCAGCAGCAGTTTTAATCAACTTCAGGCGATCGCGCAACCATTGAATACAAGCTCCACTAGTAAACATACTACCTTCAAGGGCATAGCCGACATCTAAAGTATCGCTGGTATTTGCTTGTGTCCATGCCACTGTCGAAATGAGTTGATGGTGCGAACGCACAATTTGATTACCTGTGTGAGCAACCAAAAAGCTACCAGTACCGTAAGTGCATTTCATCAAACCTGGGCGATCGCAGCCATGACCAAATAGAGCCGCTTGCTGATCTCCCAAGATGGCAGTAATGGGAATTTCAGCACCCAACAAAGTCGCATCAGTGACTCCAAATACTCCTAAACTCGGCTGAATCTGGGGCAAAATATGCGCCGGAATTTGAAACAGATCCAGTAAAATCTCATCCCACTCACAGGTTTTGAGATTCATCAACATTGTACGGCTGGCGTTGCTGTGGTCAGTGGCGTGGACTTTTCCACCTGTGAGATTCCACAACACCCAGCTATCAATAGTACCTGCTAAGACATTGTTCAGGTCAATATCAGTAACATGGTCTAATAGCCATCTGAGCTTAGTAGCAGAAAAGTAAGCATCAATGATTAATCCGGTGCGATCGTAAATTTCATCAGCGTAACCTTGCTCTTGTAATTGATGGCAAAGGGGAGCAGTGCGGCGATCTTGCCAGACGATCGCTTTATGGAGTGGTTTACCAGTAGTTTTGTCCCAAATCAAACAGGTTTCGCGCTGTACAGTTAATCCCAAAGCTGCGATCGCTGATGGTGTAATCTGGGCATTTGCAATTGCGGTTTTCATCACCCAACAGGTATCCTGCCAGATTTGTTGAGGGTCATGTTCTAACCATCCTGGCTGAGGATAATACTGAGTTAATTCTTTATATGCCTGCCCAACAATCTTGCCGTCTGCGTTAAATACAAAAGCGCGGTTGCCTGTCGTACCTAAATCCAGTGCTAAAATGTAGCCCAATGATGAAATTTTTGTGCCAAATGTGTGCATAGCTGCTTTGAATGCTGCGTAGGCGTAGCCCAACCTAGTACCGCAAGGCGGAATTAAAAATTAAAAATGAATACAGCGTAAGAGGTTGTTTGAAAAGTAGTATGTTGTGATTTTAATTGAATTATTACCCCCCTTATAAAGCTACGGTGTATGCACAACTCAAATTACCCTCCCTTATCTTTTCCCTTTTTTATCCAGACTTAGAGCAGTTGTAAATTTTGATTAATCTTTCAGACAATGCAAATTATCAAAATGTTGCTGCACATCTACACCCACTTGCGATCGCAGCTTAATTTCCTTTTAGGGTAACGTATACAATGAGGGCTGCTACCGCCACCAAGGAAGGCAGCAGCCTAATCAGCAGTATTTACACCCAGAGAAACGAGATTTGAAAAGGGTTTGGGCTTAAGTATGATACCAACGCCCTCAACCCTCACCCACTCTTAAGCGTTAAGCGCTTCCTCTTGATGGGTTTCGATAACGCAATCAGAAGTAGCGTAGGCAACGCAGGTGAGAACCCATCCCGCGTCCATTTGATCGTTGTCTAAGAAGTTCTGATCTGATTGGTCAACTGTACCTGAAATCAGCTTGCCGGTGCAGGTAGAGCAAGAACCAGCGTTACAGGAATAGGGCAAGTCCAGATTATATTCTTCGTTAGCGACCTCTAGGATGTACTCATCATCAGGGACTTCAATTACTTTTTCGCCATCTGGGGTACGCAATGTAACGTTGTAAGTTGCCATGTAAAAATTCCTAACTCAATATAAACTCCATTTTCGATACTACGGGTTTATGTGCAGCTAGTCTAGAGTGAAATATAGTTGATTACTCTACATCTTGAGACGCTTAGTTTTAACTGGAAGTAGGAGTAAAAAATGCTGCGATCGCTTCAGCAAATCCCTCAAATGAACTATAATCTCTAGCCACAATAGCGACATTCATACCCAACTTTTGGGCATTAGCAGTTGTATAAGGGCCGAAACATGCAATAACACAATGTTCGTAATTGCTTTGTGAGTTGACCATTGTCAAAAAGCTTTCTACTTCCGCCGTGCTACTAAAGGCAATTACATCAATAATTCCTTCACGCATCAGGTTTAATTCCATACCGTAGATAGTTTTATCTAAGCCCTGCGTAATATATGTGGGTACGCGAGTTACTTCTATGCCCAATTGTTGCAAATCTGTAATTAAATTGGGTACAACATCAGGCTCAGGCAAACCAACAACTTCTGGAGCCGGGATCAGCACTTTTTTCTCGTGAATTTGCGGAAGTTTTGCTAATTCAGCCACAATTCCGGCTGGGCTAGATTCTGTTGGAATTAAATCCACCTTGCCACAAAAAGACAATAAGCTTTCGGCATCTTTTCCTAAAGCACATAAGTGACATTTCTGTACCACAGATATAGGAATATTTAAATCATTCATGCGGTGAAAAAATGCAGCGATCCCATTTCTACTTGTAAAGACAATCCAATCAAATTCGTTTATATCGGCTAAAGCGTCATCTAACTGAGTGTAGTTTGATAAATAGCAGGTTTCGATGGTAGGCATGAAAACAGGTAAACCACCTTTTTTGATAATTTGTTCGGATAACCTATAAGCATAATTTCTCGGTGCTGTTACTAAAATTCTCTTGCCATAGAGAGGTAAGTTTCTCGATGGAGTCAACAGGTTAATTTCTCTTGATTCGGTGTGCATTTGTTTGTCGAAACAGAATTCAGGAGTCAGGTGGTCGCCGAGCGCAGTCGTAGTAAAGAATTCATGCTGAATTCTTTACTACGACTAGAGTGAGCGCTCACCGCTCACTTAGCCGTCGTAAGCTGAATAATATAGCGCAATACAGATGTAGAAACGCGATTTATCGCGTCTTGAAAGACCAATTATCTACACCAATAACCAACCGTATTGGAACATAGCAGTTCTCACTTGAGTGAAGTACAAGAATTTAGCAATGCCAAAAAGCTGATGCAAATCCTAGCCATTTTTCTAGGATGAATTACTCCCCATTTTTCCGATGTCATCTGTGTGGAGAAAACGGCACGATCTGAACATCTAAAAACATTTGCACAAAAATCTTATGTCTTCATTACTGGCTTTGTCCAACAGTTTAGCTGACACCGTAGAAGAAGCTGGAAGTGCTGTGGTTGCGGTGAATGGGGGTACACGTGTTTCTCCAAGCGGCATTCACTGGCGTAATGGCATCATTGTTACCTCTGATGAGTGCCTTCAGCGCTATGACGATATCACCATCACCTTATCAAATGGTAGTACTGCACCAGTAACACTTGTCGGTCATGACTCTAGCACCGATATAGCTGTTTTTAAACTAGAAAATGCAGAAATACCTGTGGCAAAAGTTGGCGATGCTAAAACGCTCAAAGTTAGTCATCTCGTGCTAGGACTGGCAAGAGGTGGCGAAGGTGACTTAAGGGCAGCTATGGGTGCAGTGAGTGTGGTTAGCGGTGCTTGGCGGAGTATGAATGGCGGAAATATTGACCAATTTATCCGCCCAGATATCACCCTTTACTCTGGCTTTGCGGGCGGGCCGCTAGTAGATGCGGCGGGTTTTGTGGTAGGCATGAATACATCGGGGCGGCGTGGTACTGCTCTGACAATTCCCACTGCGACAGTCGATCGCGTAGTTGAGCAATTAGTAGCAAAAGGACGCATTTCTAAGGGCTACTTGGGTGTGGGAATGCAACCTGTACGTTTACCAAAAAACCTGAAAACTGCTCTGAATTTAAGTTCGGCAACTGGGGTAATTGTTGTCAATGTTGAGGCTGCGGGGCCTGCTGACAATGCAGGTGTGCTGCTTGGCGATGTTTTGGTAACATTCGATGGCGTAACTGTGGGCGATACAGGTGATGTGTTAGCGCTGCTCAATAGTAGCGATCGCATTGGTAAAGCTGTCAACGTGCAAGTTGTCCGGGGTGGAGTCTTAATTGAGTTAGCGATCGCAGTTGGCGAACGACCTACAAAGGAAGAATAATGCCAATTTAGGATCGGTTTAATTAGCTCTGTCAAGATTTATCTAAATCTTCTATTCATTTGAGCTTTTGAACTCGAAACTTTGACCTCTGAACACGGAACTTTGACCTTTTTGCTCGAATGTTGAGCTTTTGAACTGGGAACTTCGACCTTTTTGCTCGAATGTTGAGCTTTTGAACTGGGAACTTCGACCTTTTTGCTCGAATGTTGAGCTTCTGAACTGGGAACTTCGAACTTTTTGCTCGAATGTTGAGCTTCTGAACTTGGAACTTCGAACTTTTTGCTTGAACGTTTGACTGATTTTACTTTGACACGTTTAAAAACTGTATAACATGGCAAACACAACATTGACTAACATCGCTGCTGAATTGACAGAGGTAGCTGCTAAACTACGCCTACGCACTGTCAAAGTAAAAAGCGGCTCTCTGGGAGTCGGTTCTGGTGTCATTTGGCAACCTGACGGATTAATTATCACTAATGCTCATGTGGCAACCAGCAACCACGCAACTGTGGAATTGGCAGACGGAAGGGTATTTGATGCAGTGCGTACCCAATTCGATCCACAGCAGGATTTAGCAGCTCTGAAAATTGTTGCCACTGATTTAACTGCTGCAACTATCGGCAATTCTGATGCGCTACGAGTGGGTGAATTAGTCTTAGCAGTAGGTAATCCCTTTGCTGACAGTGGCGCTGTGACAACTGGAATTATCTATGCAAATAATTCACGAGCAGTTATGGCTGATTTGCGGCTGTATCCTGGTAATTCTGGAGGGCCACTTGCCGATTGTCAAGGACTTGTCGTGGGAATTAACACCATGATTGTTAATGGTTTGGCTGTGGCAGTTCCCAGCAACACCGTTGAGCGTTTTTTACAGGGAAATAGTCGTCCGCAGCTGGGAGTTACACTGCAACCTGTGCTTTTAAGTAGGCGTAGCTTGGGTTTATTGGTGTTGTCAATTCTACCTAACAGTGCGGCAGAAAATGCTGGTGTACAAATCGGCGATGTTTTAATTGGAGTTTCGGGGCGATTATTCACTAGCATGAATGACTTAAGCAAATATCTTCATGAAAGTAAAGGATCTGTGCCGGTACAACTCCTACGGGGTAGACAGCAAGTCGTGATTTATGTACCCGTGCAGTCCGATCAAACTGCTGTGGAGGCGACATGATCCGGGTGATGGTGGTTGCTACTTCCCCTGTAGTGCGAGCAGGGTTATCAGCTGTGGTGACAACCAATCCTCGGTTGACGGTTGTGGGGAGTGCATCCGATTTGGATGTATTGGCGAGTGAAGTTGGGCAATTACAGCCGGATGTAGTGCTGGTAGATTTGAGCGGTAATTTTCAACAATCGGTATGGGAAAAATTGCTGGTTATTCAAGAACAGCAATACCCACTAGGAACGATCGTCATTGTTGAAGAACTCGACAGCATCGACTTAGAGACAGCGTTACGTTCTGGTATCCGGGGGATATTGCCCAGTACTAGTACAGAGTCAGAAATTGTCGCGGCTGTGGAAGCGATCACTTTTGGTTTGCTGGTGCTACACCCGAATGCTGTAGAATTACTATCTATCCGCGAAAAAGTGGTAACGAATCCTGTACAAAGCTTGACACCACGGGAGATAGAGGTTTTAGGAATGCTTGGATCGGGGTTGGGAAATAAAGCGATCGCAAAACGTTTACATATTTCTGAACATACCGTCAAATTTCATCTTTCATCCATTTTTCAAAAGCTCAGTGTCTCTAGTCGCACCGAGGCTGTTGCTGTGGGTGTGCGACTGGGTTTGATTTTGCTTTAATCTTTAGACTTCTTGGCATTGTGGGGAAAAGGGTAAGGGGTAAAGGGGATGGCACTAAGAAAAGGTACAGCCCCTGCTGTACATTCGCAGATTATATGTCGCGATTTGCAGATGTGTCGCAACCGATTTAAATAATTGAAACCTTTATCCTGTAAGGATTATAAACTATTTAATTACATAGAAAATAAATTTGCTGAATTCGTATTTTCTATGTCGTAAATCCTAGATTATCAAATTAAATGTCGTTACAATGCTCAGATAAGGGAAAACATCGAGTCAGCGAAGACTGGCAAGAATTTATCAAAGCAATTTATGAAGAAAGTATTAAAAACAAACATCCAATTTCGGCAGCATCTATAGTTCGCGAAGTGAAACGATACGCGAGCGTTGAGCTTAAGCTGAAACCAGGAGATTATCCTCATCAAGCTACTGTTTATAGGATTTTAGATCCTTTAATTGCACAACATAAACAGAAGACAAAAGTCAGAAATCCGGGTTCGGGATCTTGGATGACAGTTGTAACAAAAGATGGACAGCTACTGAAGGCTGACTTTAGTAACCAAATTATTCAATGCGACCATACCAAACTGGATATTCGCATAGTTGATAGTAATGGTAATTTATTGTCTGACCGTCCTTGGCTAACTACTGTTGTGGATACTTTTTCAAGCTGTGTTGTTGGTTTCCACTTATGGATCAAACAACCAGGTTCTACAGAGGTGGCTTTAGCCTTAAGACATGCTATTTTGCCCAAGAACTATCCTGAAAATTATCAGCTAAATAAAGTTTGGGAAATATGCAGGACTCCTTTTCAATATTTTTTTACTGATGGTGGAAAAGATTTGGGATCAAAACATCTAAAAGCCATTGGTAAGAAACTAGGATTTAAGTGTGAACTACGCGATCGCCCTCCCGAAGGTGGTATTGTAGAACGAATTTTTCAAACCATTAATACTCAAGTTCTCAAAGATTTACCTGGTTATACAGGGGCAAATGTTCAGGAACGCCCCAAAAATGCAGAGAAAGAAGCCTGTTTGACAATACAGGATTTGGATAAAATTCTCACTAGTTTCTTTTGTGAGATTTATAACCACGAGCTTTATCCTAAAAATCTTCCCGATAAAGCTCTCGATACGAGATTTAAACGCTGGTTCAAGGGAATGGGAGAAAAACTACCTGAGCCTTTGGATGAGCGAGAATTGGATATCTGTTTAATGAAAGAAGCGCAACGAGTTGTTCAAGCTCATGGCTCTATACAGTTTGAGAACCTTATTTATCGAGGAGAATTACTCAAGATATATAAAGGTGAATATGTGACGCTGAGATATGATCCCGATCATATCCTGACTTTATATGTTTACAGTTGCGAAACTGATGATAATTTAGAAGATTTCTTAGGCTATGCTCATGCCATCAACATGGATACTCATGACCTGAGTTTAGAAGAATTAAAAGCCCTGAATAGACAGCGCAGTAAAGCTCGTAAGGAGCATTTTAATTATGATACTTTATTAGCACTAGGTAAACGCAAGGAACTTGTAGAAGAGCGCAAACAAGACAAGAAGGAAAAAAGAAGAGCAGAGCAAAAACGTTTACGTTCTACATCTAAGAAAAGCTCAAATCTTATTGAATTACGCAAAAGTAGGGCTTCCAAATCTTTAAGGAAGGAAGAAAATCAGGAAGTTTTACCTGAAAGAGTTTGCAGGGAAGAAATTAAAGTTGAGAAGATAGAACCACAAGCTCAGGAAAATATTTCAACACAAACTAATACTCAAGAAGAGCAGAGACATAAGTTAGTAGTCTCTAACCGTCAAAAAAACTTGAAAAAGATTTGGTAAATTATGGCGCGATCGCAACTTGCAACCCAATCCTTTGTTGAAGTCCTAGCCCCAAAGTTAGACCGGAATGATCAAATTGCTAAAACTAGTGATATTGAGGAACTTTTCAGAAGTTGTTTTATCACAACTGACCGGGCTTCGGAATGCTTCAGATGGTTAGATGAACTGCGTCTCCTCAAACAATGTGGTCGAATCATTGGCCCAAGAGATGTTGGTAAAAGTCGAGCATCGCTTCACTATCGAAATGAGGATAAAAAACGAGTTTCCTATGTAAAATCTTGGTCAGCATCGAGTTCTAAACGTCTATTTTCACAAATACTGAAGGATATTAACCATGCTGCACCAACAGGTAAGCGACAAGACTTACGTCCAAGATTAGCTGGTAGTCTGGAGCTATTTGGGCTAGAAATTGTGATTATTGATAATGCTGAAAATCTTCAAAAAGAGGCGCTTTTAGACTTAAAGCAACTTTTTGAAGAATCTAATATTCCTATTGTCTTAGTTGGAGGTAAGGAATTAGACGATATCTTGCAAGATTGTGATTTATTGACAGTTTTTCCAACACTGTATGAGTTTGAACGTCTGGAATATGAAGATTTTAAGAAGACATTAAGTACAATAGAATTGGATATTTTATCTCTTCCAGAAGCGTCTAATTTAGCTGAAGGAACTATATTTGAAATTTTAGCGCTTAGTACAAGTGCGCGAATGGGGCTTCTAGTAAAGATACTTACAAAGGCAGTTTTACATTCTCTAAAAAATGGATTTAGCAGAGTTGATGAAAGCATTTTAGAAAAAATTGCTAGTCATTATGGCAGAAAATACGTTCCCCTCGAAAACAAGAAGAGGAATGAATGAAGATGATGAAATTCTTGCAAAACTAGGCTATGTTGAACCATACGAAGGAGAGAGCATTAGTCATTATTTGGGGCGTTTGCGTCGATTTAAGGCTAACAGCTTGCCTTCAGGATACTCTTTAGGAAAAATTGCTGGTCTTGGTGCTGTTACGGGACGTTGGGAAAAACTGTACTTTAACCCATTTCCTACTCGACAAGAGTTAGAGGCTTTGGCATCTCTGGTAGGAGTTAATGCAGATAGATTAGCCGAGATGCTACCGCCCAATGGAGTGACGATGAAGCCTAGACCAATTCGGTTATGTGCTGCTTGTTATGCAGAAGTACCTTGTCACAGAATTGAGTGGCAGTATAAGGATAAATTTAAATGCGATCGCCACCAGTTGGGTTTTTTAACCAAATGTACTAACTGCGAGACACCTTTCTCAATTCCCTCAGATTGGGTAAAAAGTGAATGCCCTCATTGTTCTCTGTCTTTTGCAAAGATGGCAAAGCGTCAAAAGATTTATTGACCTCTAGATGTCTAAAAAAAATATATGTCTATGAAACAAATAGAGTAGTATTTGTCACCCAGACACGGCAGAATTCTAGAGATAAAATTGCAATAAAGTAAAATCCGTCTTGAGAACAAGGTTTAGGGAAAATTGGACTGGTCTAGCTTCAATCTTCATGGCGATGCTCCTCAACGTGCTTTTGAATCTCTAACAGGAATAATTTTCGAGCGATGGTGTCACCGTGAATATGCTTCACAGGTTAGGCAGGTGATATTTGTTAATGGGGCTTGAGGAGATGGCGGCGTTGAAGCGTATGCTCAGTTGAATAATGGGGATATCATTGGATTACAGGCAAAATGGTTTAGAGAACCACTTGAATCTTCTCAAATTAGTCAGATTAAAGGTTCACTCAGCACAGCTGCGACTCAAAGGAGTGGGTTAGTAAGATACGTAGTTGTTGTTCCTCGTGACTTGAGTGATGTCAGAAGAATTCGTAAAAACGGACAAAATGTTGACACTGAACGCGATCGCTGGAATAAATTTATAACTTTTGCTAAGACAACTCATCCAGGGATCACTGTTGATTTGTGGGATGAAACTCGGATTGCTTCTCTACTAGCCGAACTGGGCAGTGAAGGATTGCGTCGCTATTGGTTTGAAGGCTCAGTTACTGACCTAGAGTACATTGGTATGAAGTTCAACCAAGCTCAAAATGGTTGGCTGAGTAACCGATATACCCCTGATTTACATCAATCTGGCCAAATAGAGCAGGATTTGAAGATTCGATTGAATGGCCCTGGCATTTATCCTGGGTGGCTAGAAGGCGTTAGGCAAATGCGTAATCTTCTAGAAGATGCACACATTGCAACAAATCGCTTGAGACGCTACCCAGAATTTATGGAGCAAGTAGATGCAGAAATTCTGATTAAAGTTGCTCAAAGCTGGTTGATAGAAGCGATCGCAGAGCAAGTAAAGTTAGAAAATTGTCTTTGTCCAGGTAACTTATTCCCAGTTACCGATTTTGGGACTGAATGTGATCCTAGTGGTGCTGTGGGTTTGCATAATTTAATTAACGTACTCCTGCCTGAAGAAAAAAAGGGATCGCGAGAAAACGCAGTTGAACCCATTGGGAAACAACTACAGAAGTTGCTTGAACGTTGGTATGAGCGGAAAATTACCCCTCGAAAATTGCAGGATTGGGGGCAGCCAGTCATATATATTGGTGATCCTGGTGTTGGGAAAACTCATGCTTTGGCAGAAGAAGTACGACAACATCTAGCCCAGAAAAAACCTGCTGTGTTAATTAGAGCTAGAGATGTTGAGTTAGCACAAAGTTGGGAATCAATACTGGCAAATGCAATTGGTCAGCCTGGGTGGAATCTACGGCAAGTTCTTGATGCTCTTGAATCGGCAGCAATTCAATCTGAAGTTCGTTCCGTTGCCAACGCTGTTGATATATCAAAACGTTTGCCAGTTCGAGTGTTGATTGCAGTAGATGGTTTAGATGAGACAACTAGAGCAGAACGTTGGGCAGAGAAACTTGGGGAACTAGCCCGGATTTCTCACAAAGAGATAAAAAAAGGGGGTCAAAAACTGCGAAAATGTATATATGATAAGCATTTCAGCAGTTATAAAGCATGACCCCGA
>NZ_JBALDP010000083.1:0-194116 GCF_036917355.1 Nostoc sp. | reverse complement strand
TCCGTTAACGAGTATTTGAACTGGATGAATCCACCTTTTATCTCCGTTAACGAGTATTTGAACTGGATGAATCCACCTTTTATCTCCGTTAACGATCTGACTTTTTACATCATCTGAAAAAACCAGCAAAAGACCTAACCCCCTATCCCCTTCTACACACAAATCGAATTACCCCCCTTAATCCCCCCTTTCCAAGGGGGGAAACAAGAAATCTAGTTCCCTCCCCTTTGCAAGGGGAGGGTTAGGGTGGGGTAAAACGCTAGTTAATCAGCTATTTCAGACTACGGTAGCCCTTAGAAGAACAAAGATCGGAATATTCATTTGCACATCGCCTAAATTAAGCTTTTTAATCCCCAAATACCATGCAAAACCGCAACTCAACAGCTACAAGCACACTAGGAAAACCATTCGCCCCTGCAACCACCAACCGCAGACCTTTTCTAGAAATTAAAGACGTTACCAAAGTCTATCCCACAAATAAAGGCCCCTTCACCGTACTCGACGGCGTTAATCTCAACGTTGAACAGGGCGAGTTTATTTGCGTCATCGGTCACTCTGGCTGTGGCAAATCGACGCTACTAAACATGGTATCCGGTTTTAACTTTCCCACCTCCGGGGAAGTGTTGCTGGAAGGAGAACCTATTACCAAGCCCGGCCCAGACAGAATGGTTGTCTTCCAAAACTATGCCCTGTTACCTTGGCGGACTGCTTTTGAAAACATCTACTTAGCTGTCAACGCCGTTTATCCCAACAAACCACAAGCTGAAAAAAGAGCGATCGTCCGCGATCATTTAGCAATGGTGGGACTGGCTGATGCAATGGAAAAGAAACCAATGCAAATGTCCGGCGGGATGAGACAACGGGTTTCTATCGCCCGTGCTTTGGCGATTCGTCCGAAAGTTTTAATTTTAGATGAACCTTTTGGGGCGCTGGATGCCATCACCAAAGAAGAATTACAAGAAGAATTGCTGAAAATTTGGGGCGATAACCGTTGTACAGTGCTGATGATTACCCACGACATCGACGAAGCGCTATTTTTAGCAGATAAATTGGTAATGATGACCAACGGCCCTCATGCGAAAATTGGTGAAGTTATGGAAATTCCTTTTTCTCGTCCCCGCGATCGCAGCCGCATTATGGAAGATCCCCAATACTACCAACTGCGTAACTATGCCCTAGACTTCCTCTTTAACCGCTTTGCCCATGATGATGTAGGTTAAGCGCGATCATCATTCATTTTTCCAGAATCATACCAGATGGTGGCGGGAAGAAATATGCAATCAGTAGGGGCAATTCATGAATTGCCCCTACAACTACGTCCACAAGTTATAAAGTATGTGTAGATAAAACAGCAAGTTTGTTGAGAAAAAATCTGTATGACAAGCTACCCAGAAACTCTAACTAATGACGAATCCATTAATCAGCTAATCGCCGAGACGACAGGCATTAATCATCTGGAGGTAATTGAAAATGTCATCGATTCTTTGGAACAAGATGATAGTGCGATGGTTAGCCACACTCCAGAGGGTGGTTATCTTTGGAAATTTAAGTACGGAAGTGTAGAAGTATTTGTCCAACTCAACGGGACAAGCGATGAAGACACCATAACGGTTTGGTCTGCGGTGCTAAATTTACCTGCAAAAAATGAACCTAAGCTGATGCGGTATCTTTTGGAGTTAAACTGCTCCAGCACTTTTGAAGCGCGTTTCGGTATTATCGAAAACCGGGTGGTTGTAATATCGACACGCACCTTAGCAGAGTTATCTCCTGGCGAAGTGTCCCGGCTAATTACCATTGTGGCAACGATCGCTGATAATAACGATGAAGCCTTACAAACTGAATTTGGTGCAACTTAAGGAATTTTAGATTTTAGATTGGGCTATTGCTACATCCGATGCATAGCAATCAGGTTTCAGTGAATCTATCTGCAAAGACTTTTTTCTGTGTACCAATTAAAAAGCGCCTGGGAGTGTTGCCGTGTTTCCACCCCAGACGCTTTTTATTTTTAACTTGCTCCTCACACAATTAGATATTATCACTGCTTCAATCAAAAGGCGAGTCTAGTAAGTGACACTTTTAAAACTGCACCGTCAATTGAATTTGGTTTATATTCCTTTGACTTGACCCCATCTGCATTTTAGGTGCGATCGCTCCATAAAGGCGGTTTGGTTGGCAGACTTGATAGCATTTAGCATACGTGTTGGGCTGCTGATTTCATGACACAGCCACTTTATTTATCATCACAAGCCTTAAAAATATGGGTTAGACAGGATCTAATCTTTACAAGCCGTAACGTAACTAATTAAATAATTATTAAAGATATATACATCCCGGAATTAATGCTTGAAACTTTTTATTAATCAATCAAACTCTTAAATAAATATTAGCACTCAATGCTTGTCACTGCTAATTTATAGCTGAGGTTTAACGCCTATGATATAGATCAAAACTGCACTTTTTGCAGATGCTTTAGTTTCTTTCCAGATATTAATTTAGAAATAGAAAAAACTAAATATTTCCTGTAAGTAATATAAAATTGGGAGTACTGGCATGAAATACACTTTTGATATTGTCGGAATATCTCCACTTTTGCAGTTTTTTAATCAGCAACAGCAAAATGGGCAAAAACCACCCCACCAAGGTGTGGAATACTTGGGAATGCATAAGTGTACCCTAGATACGTTTTTAGAATCGGTAGAGTCAGTTCCAGCAAAGTGGGATTGGAATCTGGATCAAGTCGTAGATACGGTGATTAAGTTTTGGTTGAATAACTCAGACAGTATTCGTTATTGGAAAGTGCGTTTAAATGATGCTGGTAAGGATAATTTACTAGTCACAAGGTTGGCAGATATAAACGCCTTACAAGCTGAATTTGAATCCCTACTAGATAAGGAGTGGTGAAGAGATAGATAGAATTGAAAAAGAACTCAGGAGGGGAGCAATCCCTGCTTCGCCTCCAGTCGAAAGGGAGCATCCCATTTTTGCAGAAATACTGATTCATGAGTGTAGTATGGGGAGAATACAATACTTACTTAAACCATAGGCATGACCCCCGAAGAAAAAGAACGGTTACAAGCAGCAGTAAAAGAAATCAAGGTAGAGACAGTTCGTCGGCGACAGCATCACCTAAATCGACCAATACAGCATAAAATAACCAAGTACTCCAAATCTGCAATTGAACGCCATTCATTGAACCAGTCCATAAGTAACTTAAACCTAAAAGTCGCTTTACAGTATTAAAAGCATCTTCAATTCTCCATCTTCGGCGGTATAAATCAGCCACAACATAGGGTGGTATAACTGTAGGGTCAAGCACACTCGTTAAATAAGAATGCCATGTCTTTCCTGAACGAATTTCAACCAGACGAAGGGTAATAAAGGGAGTTTTCTTTGTGCCAGAACCAAGATGTACCAGACGGTCTCTCAGAGAAAAGCTATCCGTGAATACTTGCTCTACATGAATCGCTGCTCCCTTCTTTATATCATGTCCGCTTGATTACTTATTAAACCCGAAGAACCCCACCCCGCCAAAGCTATGCTTTGTCTCCCCTCCCCGCTTGCGGGGAGGGGTTGGGGGTGGGGTGCAATGACTGTGGGAATCATAACTATTTAACCGGACATGATATAACCGGGTAATAAAGCTCACATTCTGAGCAATTAATTGTAGCCAAAAGTTCACGATCTCGATTAGTCTTACGGCTGCTGCTCACGGTTTTTTACAATTACTCAAGTATTTGTCTTAACTGAGTTTCACATAATTTTTTGGAAGCAAATCATCCTAGCAAACCAGCACAATGCAGATATATTTATGCTAAAATAGGTATTGACAAAATTTGCTTACTTTTAACTTGTTTCCAATGCACATTGATAATTTTATTCAGGATATCAAACCAAAAAGGCGCACCCATAGCAATAGCAAAACTACTCACTATCCAACCGCAAATTAATTTAAAAACCTGTGAAATTCTGATGTAAACTCTATTTTATTTCGTCGTATCTAATAACTCAAACTGTTGATTAATATTTTGCCATCCAATCGGTATAGAAGAATTTCCTAATAGCTTTTCAATCTCCTTTCTGGCTTCTCGATGTTAATATAATCGATTCTTTGACTTTCACTTTGAGTAATGGTAGAGCGGATAACCGAATCCTGTGACAGTCTTTTAACCAAGTGAAATGTATCAGTGTTAGTTAAAAAGGCAACTAATATTCCAATTAAAATAGCAACTCCTTTGGCATTGCGCTTATAAACACCGCTTGCTCGATCCATCAAGCGATCAGATAATTTAGGCTTACTTGATGCTTTGATTGCCACTTGCGCGGTTGGCAGAGGTGTACCTTCAACATCAAACATTACAGGGTTATACCTGACCTTATTACAGCAACCTTACACACGCTGAAGTTGGAATTAAAGAATTAGAAGATATGAGGCTAAGATAAACAAACTTTTTATTGATAAAGTGCTAGAGAATTTCAAAGCCATACCCTAAAACTTGCAAGGAAGCCAAGGGAATAAATCATGTTAGATTTGCTGATTCAAAACGGGTTAATTTTCGATGGTTTAGGCTCTCCACCTGTTCGCGGAGATATTGGCATTCAAAACGGACAGATTGTCAGCCTTGCACCCTCCTTAACTACCCCAGCGCGTGAAGTGGTTGATGGTTCTGGGTTATGGGTGACACCTGGATTCATCGACATTCATACTCATTACGATTTAGAGTTAGAAATCGCACCAGGATTGAGCGAATCAGTGCGTCATGGTGTTACCAGCGTGGTTATTGGTAACTGTAGCTTGTCTATTGCAATCGCCCAACCCCAAATCTTGGCTGATATTTTTCAGAGGGTAGAGACACTTTCCCATCGGCTAATTGCAAAATGGCTACAAAAGTCGGTTTCCTGGCAGACACCAGCAGAATATTTACAGCATTTGCAACAGTTACCCCTTGGCCCCAATGTTGCCCCAATGTTTGGACACAGTGCTTTACGCGCTTATGTGATGGGATTAGAACGCAGCTTAACGGTTCAGCCGACAAAATTTGAACTAAATCTTATGCAGCGTATAGCCAGAGATGCTTTAGACGCTGGCTTTATTGGCATTTCTATTGATATGTTTCCCTGGCATCGGATGAGTGGAGAATGGCAAGGCTGCACAATTCCCTCTCAACACGCCAAATTTAATGAATATGCAATGTTAGCGAATTTATGTCGGCGGTGCGATCGCGTTTTTCAAGTCACACCCAATTTACAACGACTTGCTTCCTTTGTAGAGATTCTGCGGATGGGTTCAGGAATTGGACAAAAACCACTGCGGCTAACAGTCCTCTCAGCCTTAGATGCCGTACACGATCGCCACCTATGGCGAATATTTTCCCCCCTACTTTTTATTTGGAATCGGCTTCTAAATGGTAATGTGCGCTTTCAAACCCTTACCGAACCCTTCACTATTTACTCTGATGGATCTGTGACTCCCTTATTTGAAGAATTCTCCACAGGCGCACAACTCAATGGCTGTCAGTCACGAGAAGAAAGACAACAACTATGGGCATCAGAAATTTTTCGTCGTCAGTTTCGCCAAGAATGGCTGAGTAAACGGCGTAAATCATTCCATCGTCGGTTAGATTTGATGGAAGTTATTCACTGTCCTGAAGCAAGTTGGCAAGGGTTAAGTTTTGCCCAAATTGCTCGTCAAAAGCAACAAGAACCAGTGGATTTATTTATCCACGCATTACAAAAATACGACACAGATTTACGCTGGGTAGCTACAGGAGCAAACGATCGCCTAAAACCCCGTTTAGCGATGATGCAGCATCCTCATATTTTGCCTGGTTTTACCGATGCTGGCGCTCACGTCCGTAACCTGGGCTACTATGATGGAGCTTTGTCTTTGCTTAAACAAGCAGTTGCAACGAAGTTCCTTTCACCTGAAGCTGCGATTTGCCGGGTTACGGGAGAACCTGCTGGTTGGTTTCGTCTTGATACGGGAGTTCTTAAAGTTGGTGCGAAAGCGGATATAGTTTTACTCGATCCCAATGCTTTAAATCAGCCAATTAGCCCCCAAGTGCAGATATCAGATCCCGTTTTAGATGGTGAACCTCGGATGGTTAAGCGTGGCTCGGATGAGATTGTACAAGGGGTTTATATTAATGGGGTTCAGGTTATTTGTCGCGGGAAAGTGAGCGATCGCTTGGGGCGTGAAAAGTTGGGAACTGTTTTGTTTCCTGCTTGAATTATCTCACGCGGAGGCTTGAGAGGGGAGCATTGAATTGCTTTTACCCCACACCAGCAATCACCTGCCCAATATCTTGAGGGGTTGCACCTGTTGCTAACATTGCCCGGATCAACAATTCAATTGATACTGAAGCATCGCCATTTTCTGCTTTAGCAATCCGAGGTTGGCTGGAACTAATCTTAGCAGCGAGTTCACTTTGAGTCATCAGTTTTTGTCGGCGCTCCTTCAAGTTTTGGCTGAGAGCTAGCTTAATTTCAACCAAGATAGTTTCTTCGGGTGTTAACTCCAAAAAATCTGAAACTGTACCAATTTTCCAGCCTTTAGATTCCAAACGTTCTCTCTTCGCTTGATCCATCATATTACTCCTGTTGATCGGTATCGTATTTGCTCAGACGCTTTTTGCAAACCTCAATTATCTTCTTGGATGTTGTTCTCGTTGTTTTATTAAAGACTTCAACAATCAAGATTGCATCGTCATCAATTCGATAAATGATTCTCCAGTTTTTATCTGCATCTCGAATACGTAATTCATGACAGCGAATTCCTATACTTGGCATAGGGCGTGAATGTGGCAACCCAATGAATTCACCTTCCTGTAATTGTCTGAGCAGAACACCCGCTTCTATGCGTGCTTCTTGAGTGAAAGGTGGGGTTTTAACTTCACCATGTAACCAAACTAAAGGCTTACTTTGATCTCCCATACTATTTTATATCATATCTGATATATCGATATAATATACCTATGAAAGGGAACTTATATTAATGGGATTCAGCTTCTTTGTGTGGGCAAGGTGAGCGATCGCCTGGGGCGTGAAAAGTTGGGAACTGTTTTGTCTCCTTGTTGAAGTATGTCACGCACAGACCAGAGGCGCAAAGATAAGTTTGAGAGTTTAGCATTATGCTAAAAATCTTAGTTCTGGTTCGATAATTAGGTTATAGTTCAATTGAGCAAGAAAAAAGCTTAATCAAAACTTACCTGACAAAAACTTTTTCGAGGTATGTCAGCAAAAACAAAGCATAGACAGACAAATAACTTTCATGTTTACTTTTAGATTCGATACAAAATGTCAGACTTAACAAGTATTGAAAAACTTAAGTTAGAAAAGCTGCTCGAAATGGGTGGTGGTTATATACTAGATTTTTCAAACAGAACCTTTCAGGAATTTATCTTAGAAAGCTTGAACATCGATATATATGATGAAAAATATAATTATCAAAGTGGCTCAAAAGCAAATCGATTAAGAAAATTTTGGAAAGAAGAACCTAATCCTATAGTAGGACAGTTACTAGAAAAATTCTTAGAATATTGGAGTACGAAGAAGTTAATATCTAATCAAGTTGTTAGCTATGAAAATAAAAACTTGTTTGACGAATGTCAAAAAATTGCTGAAAGATTAAAAGAAGGTATTGCAAGAAAATGTGATGAAGATTATTTAAAGAAAGAGCAATTTTCTTTGCTTCTATCTAAGCTGTTGTCAGAATTCGATAAGTTTGCAGGTTTAACAAATCCGGAAGATAAAAATAAACGAGGATTCTTACTTGAAGATTTACTAGAACGTATTTTTTCTCTTTATGAGATCCCAACTCAAAAGAGCTTTAAGAGGAATGAAGGTGGTGAACAAATAGACGGTGCATTTAAGCTTGAAAGCTGGTACTACTTAGTTGAATGCAAATGGACTCAAAGTCTAACAGATATACGGCAACTTGATAGCCTTTATGGTAAAATTAGTAGATCGGGTAAGCAGACATTAGGCTTGTTTCTGTCAATTAATGGTTGGTCAAAAAATGTATGCCCATTACTAAAGCAGAATTACGATAAATCAATTATTTTGATGGATGGTTATGATTTACGATGTGTTCTTGTCGAGCATAATCACTTGGATTTGAAGGATTTACTTTTGAAAAAGTTGGAGTGCTTAAATTTTGAAGGAGAACCATTTTATAGTGCAGCACAATTATTGGAAAATAACCAATAGTTCTAAATTTGGTAAAAAGTGCGATCGCTGATTAGGAATGTTAGGCTTAATTCGGGATAAAAGTTAGTATCTCTTGAAGTGACTCTATCTAAATAGAGGTTGATGTATGGAATTACGTCCAATTAGAACCCAAGCTGACGACTATCAGGAAGCTCTTCGAGAAATTAAGTTGCTGTTTGATGCCGTCCCTAATACCCCTGAATGCGATCGATTAGATGTGCTGAGTACCTTAGTAGAAGCTTACGAAAAGGCACATTTTCCTATTGAAAAACCCGATCCTATCAAAGCAATTCAATACTACATGGATACCCGTGGCTGGTCTCGTCGTGATTTGAAATCATGTCTTGGCAGTCGAGCTAGGGTATCTGAGATACTATCTCGTAAACGCTCCTTGACCTTGGAGATGATTCGGAAGTTAAATCAAGAGTTAGGTATTCCGGCTGAGATTTTGATCCAGCCTTATGATTCAGTGCAAACCTCTGCTTAAATAATGGTCAGAAAAAAAACGACGAAATATTAAACCGTGAAAAATTCCTATCTTTTTATGAATGTAAAACTTCAGACCGACAAAGACAAGCTACAGGAAAGCACTAGTATAAACATAAATAAAGAAACAGAAAAGGAAAAAGTTCTATGTTTTCATTGTCAGCGCACTGCTACGAATGGTATTAAATGTAAAGGTATTTGTGTAGCTGATAATGACTATTAAAGTATATTTGAGTAAAATTTGTGATGCAAAAAAGTGAAAATTGATAAGGTTTTGATATGAATTCTAATCCTCAACAAAGTTTGATAAATCTGATTAATAATCAAATTTTAGATCATCCTTTTACAGACTATTGGGACATTTTTATTGTTAAACATCAACATCCAATTAATATTACTCTACACATTCTAGGAATATTGTTTTTTTACAGTTTACTTTTTTATACTTGGAAGTTGCAAAACTTTTGGTTGCTCTTGGGCTTACCGTTAACTCAATTGCTCGGATTAACTGGGCATTTTTTATTTGAGCGTAGCCATATAGATTTACAAGATGCTGTATTTTCTTGGCGGGCTTCTTATTCTTTAGGTAAAATGTTATTTAGAATTTTGACGGGTAAATATCGAGATGATATTCGCCAACGACAAGAAATATTAAATAATTATCTATCAAACAATTATGCAAATCTTCAATAATTGGAATGTAATTGGTAAGGGTTGGTATATTGCCTGTCCTAGTCATGAAATCCCCAGAAAAATAGCAAAATCTGTAGACGTATGCGGTCAGAAAATTGCCATTTTTAGAGGTGAAGATGGGCAAGTGCGGGCTTTAGATGCTTACTGTCCTCATTTGGGGACAGATTTAGGAATTGGGAAGGTTGATGGTAATTTGATTCGTTGTGCATTTCATCATTGGGCATTTGATGAAACAGGGCTTTGTCAAAATATTCCCTGTCAATCAGAAATTCCTAGTCAAGCTAAATTACAGGCTTATGTAACAGAAGAAAAGTATGGATTTATCTGGATTTATCCAGATGCTAAAGCACCAGAGGGAGTGGCTGATTTTGATGAATTGAAAGATAAGGAAATTGTTGCACAAGCTGATATTGCATTTGAAAGAAGTTGCCATCATCATATTTGTATGATGAATGGAATTGATGCTCAACATTTAAAAACAATTCATCATTTAGATATCAAAATGGAACTGTCGCTAGATCGCAGCGAATTAGGGACACAAATTGACTTTACAATGCAGGGAAAATTCCCTCAAACCACTTGGAGAGAAAAGTTAGGTCAAAGATTTCTTGGTTCTACATATCAGTATTCAATGCGTTATGCTCATGGTTGCATTGGTTTGTTAACAATGATGAAAGATGTCAGGCTTTTTCCGCCACTGTTTATGATATATGCTTATACTCCAATTGCACCTGGAAGAACGAGAATTCAACCGATTTATGTAACTGAAAAACGTCAAGGTATTGTGGGATATCTGCAAAGTCAGTTTTTGTTATTCTGTACTCGGTTAGCTTACTATATGCTCAGAGATGAGGATGGTAAAATTTACGACAATATTCGCTTTAATCCGAAATTACTGCTTAGTATCGATCGTCCATTAGCTGAATATATGGAGTATGTAAATCAGCTAAAACCGTCTCGATGGTCCAAAAATAGGGGTGTAGAATAGTAGGTTAGATTAGCGATCGCGTAATCCAACAAAAGCTTTGGTAATGTTGCGTTTTGTTTCTCAATCTAAATACATCTTAATTATTTTGTAGAGTGCGTGATTTACATCAACTCTGATTCAAAAGGTGCAAGATGTGAATACGGAATTGTAGCGTAAATAACCATTCTGGAATCTGTCACATTACACCGTAAATTTACCATAATGGTCGATAAAGTTTTAATTAAATATAATACAAATCGAATCTAAGTAATTTACGAGTAATGAAAAGTTTGCTGATTCCTGTTCAAAATTTGCAGCCAAGCGATCGCATCGCCATGTATGCGTTGCTGCAAAATCACTTCCAAGGTATAACCTGGGATGGGTTTCAAATGGATCTAGAGCGCAAAAACTGGGCTTTGTTGTTGAGAGATGAGACATCCAACGCACTCAAAGGATTTTCAACTCTGATGTTATGCCAAACAACTTTTTTGGGGGAAAAAATTAGTGTGGTGTATTCTGGCGACACTATTGTTGATCCTAGTGCTTGGTCGAGTACAACACTACCACGTAGTTGGATTGCCGCCATCAATTTTCTGCGTCAACACTATGCAGAAAATAAACTTTACTGGCTGCTAATTTGCTCTGGTTTTCGCACTTATCGTTTTCTCCCTACTTTTTGGCAAGATTTCTATCCGCGTTATGATGTTACAACACCTGCCGATGTAACAAATCTGATGGTGAGTTTAGCACGCGAATACTATGGTAGTTTATACCAAGAATTAACTGGTATCGTCAATTTTCCGCATCCCCAAATTCTCTGTGAGGGGTTAATTGAAATCCCTACAGGAAGACAGACTAACCCCCATATACAATTTTTTGAAGAAAAAAACCCCGGCTATCGATTAGGGGATGAATTAGTTTGTTTAACTGAAATTAACTATGACAATCTCACTCGTGCTGGAAAACGGATGTGGGAGTCAGAATCATCGTTGCAATTTGTGCAAGATTGTGTTCTCATTTAACTTTTATGGTATCTACAAACCAACAATCAAACTTTAACAATCCGACACAATTTATAGAGGGATGGTACTGGGCATTAGCATCAAAAAAATTAAAAATTGCCAAGGTAAAAGCTATAACTTTACTAGGTAGAAATCTGGCAATTTATCGGGGAGTTAGTGGTCAGGTAGTAGCTATAGATGCTTATTGTCCACACATGGGCGCACATTTGGCAGAAGGTAAGGTAGAAGGTGATGGAATTCGCTGCTTTTTTCATAATTGGAAGTATGACAGTCGCGGAATTTGTATAGATGTTCCTTCTCTCGGAAAACCGCTATCTGTCTGTATTAAAACTTGGCATACGGCAGAAAAGTACGGCATGATTTGGATTTGGGTGGGAGAAGAAAAGCCAAGTTTACTGCCTTTTGTGCCAGAATTAGAACAGGCAGATTGTGATTATATATTGGGGACTCGGTTTGTTAAAAACTGCCATCCCAATGTCTTACTAATTAATGCGATTGATGCTCACCATTTCAATACAGTACACAATTTACCTTTAGAGATTGTATTTGATTCTCAAAACCTCAACCCTAACGCTATTACCTTCAGCAATACTACATGGGGAGGGGATGATTCTTGGTTAATTCGCCTGATTCGTCCTCTATATCGCAACGAAGTTACTTATAGTATGTGTTACTGGTATGGTAGCACTGGCACTGTGACGCTAGGCCCGGATTTTCTGCATTTCTACATTATATTTACACTGCGAATGATAGAAGGTGGTAAAACAGAAGGGCAAACAATCCTAGTCACTCCCAAGCGTCCGGGATTTTGGGGATGGGTTTTAAATCGTGGTTTGTTATGGTTAACCCAGCAGGTTGGTAATTACTTCGCCAAAGGGGATACACAGGTATTTCAAACAATTCAGTTTGATTTAAAGACACCCACTAAAGCAGATCAATCTATTCTGGAATTTATTCAGCACGTTAATCACCAGAAAGCTTTAACCTGGGGAACTTGGGAAACTGTTAATTATCCAAATATTCAAACCCTATCAACACCTAGCCCTGAACATGGATTCAAAATATAACATTGTCGGTTTTAATCTACCACACACAGATTCCGATGACCGTTTACGACGAATATTAACCGCAGCATTACCCAATCAGAATAATTATGATAATTACCCACAATTAAATTATTGGTATACTGAATTTTTTAACTTACATAAAGTAAAACTTTTTCAACAATCTAATATTAATGAACAATCTGCTATTCTGGAACTTTCTAACCGCAGTCTGTTAGAAGAATCATATTTCATTGAGAAAGCAGGCGTTGGCTACATGGCAAAAATGGTACTATTAGCCGAAACAGTTGAAGAACGAATCCTTTATGGTTTGTTTACGGCTGATGAAGCTACCCACCTTCACCAAATTAGCCATTTTTTACCACAAATGGAAGTAATTAATACAGACGATCCGTTTTTGCGCTTACTATCAGAAGTTGTTGAAAGTGCAGATAAAACAGTTTTGTTGTTTGTGCTGCAAGTCGTTTTAGAAGGATGGGGTTTAAGCCATTATCGGCGTTTAGCAAAGGAATGCCACTATCCAGTTTTAGCAGAACTTTTTTCCAGTTTTTTACAATCTGAATCCCGTCATCACGCTACGGGAACCACCTTGTTTAATCAAATTACTGTTTCAGCATTCAGTCAAACAACAATTCTCGATGTATTGGCACAGTTTTTATTTATGGTACAGGTGGGGCCACAAAGCGTACTAACAGCAGTCGAACAAGTGAAAGGATATTTGACGCGATCGCAAAAAATCCAAATCTTAGAAGAACTAGATACAGAGACTCATAGCGGAACGCGATTACAAATATTGCGATCGCTCATGGGGGGAACATCAGCCCAGTCTATCCTGCAACATTTAGAAGAACGCGGAGCCTTTGAACCACTCCCCGCCTATCAATGTGTGTAATAAATATTAATCTTATCTCTGCGTGAAATAAAGACAGATATGGAAAAAACTATTCATCGCAAATTACAAATTAACCACACCCGCAACAAACAGCAAGATCACACTGCTTTAATGGATGAAGCAGTTACTAATTTTCGCTATGAAGATTGTCAAAACGAGTATTGGAACCCAGAGGAATTTTCCCTGCTATATGGTACACCTTTATGGGAACAGTCCAGCCAACATCAGCGTATAATTTTGAACCAACTTTACTGGGTAGCTTACTACTCACAAATTGTTTCTGCGGAAATTGCAACTATCTTTTTCAATCAAACCAGTGCAGCAGGACTTTACGCCCAAGAAGATTTTCGCTTAATCTGCGATACCTTAGATTTGGAATCCGCCCAAGAGCGATCGCACATTAACGCCTTCCGCACAATTGCCAAACAGGTTGAACAAGCGTTGTTTGGGGAACTTCTCTTTACCTATCCCATGCGCGGCCCCTTTACAGAAACGATGGTTTATGCTGACACCAATGCTCTAAAAACTTGGTGGAAAAAAATTCAACTTCAATACTTTGGGCTAATTTCTGCAAATAATACTTTTTTGGCTTGTCAGTATTTTACAGTCCGGGGAGTTCGGACACTAAACGGCAAGTTAGTACAGCACAAACTTAGCAATTATTATCAAAAACATCCCCATCCTGAAGCTGCTCCCATTCCTGCTAAAGTCTCGTATTATCACTTCATGGATGAAAGTTTTCACTTCAATAGTTCGACAATTATATCTCATGATGTTATCACTTGTCTTAAGCCACCGACTGCTTATGAGCGACTAGTTGCTAATTTAGGATTGCTGGGATGTCAGCGCGATCATTTTCATTTTTCTGCTGCGATTAACGGGATTTTTTGGTACGATCCGGCGCTGTATAGCAAAATTTATCAGGTGTTGCGATCGCCAATTTTCGAGATGAGTGACAAGGATGCCAAAGAAATGATGCGCTGTTGTTTTACCGAGGAGTCGGAAGGATTGCAGCGCAGTTTTTCAACTCATCAGGAGGCGATGAAATCCTATCAGGTGTATGTTGAAAAACTCGATTATCTTTGGCAACGTAATCGGGATATGTCACTGATGGCTACTAATTCAATTTATCGATATTTGGCGACTCAGCAAAAAGCTTTTCAAGGTTTTGAACATAAAGAGGATTTATTTTTAGCTCACGCAGATACGCAGTACTTCTCTACGAGAGGCTGCGCCAACGACTACGCTCAGTAAACGGCGCAGAGAGGAATGGAAGAGTGTTGTTTAGGTAAAATTATTGCGTATTATGGCTGAATTATGTAAGATATCCTTTCCTGGAAGTGATTTTGTTCCTATAATTTTGGAATGTCATCAAAGTTTGTCTGAACATCTCACGATTCAGAATTCACCTGTTTTATTTGCTTGTCGGACTGGTATTTGTGGAACTTGTTTGGTTGAGGTTATTGGTGATATTCCTCCTCCTCAACCTGAAGAACAGGAAATGCTGGAGACTTTAGCAGCTAATTATCCTAATGCGCGGTTAGCTTGTCAGATTGATGATGTTACAGTTAATATTGAAATTCGGAGACTAAAAGGATAAATTTAGTTAAGATTGAAATTCGTAATCAGGCTTAATGGCACTGAAGTTTATACTGAAGACTTACTTTTTGCTGAATAATTTTAAAACATCACCAAAAAATAAAAGCTATGCACCTCGATCGCTTTTTTACCCTAATTATTTTCATCTTGATATCACTAGGTTTTATTGGTGCGTTCTTGCTACCCTATCTTTTAAATATTTTATTGGATCAAAAGAGTTCCTACAAAACAAATATAACTAATTTTAGCTACTACTCTCATGACACAGATACTAGTTGGAATTCTTTAGATGCTGTAAGTTTTGGCGATGGAAGTAGTAATGACTCAAGCAGTTGCGATAGTGGGGGATCTGATGGGGGTAGTAGTTGTGATGCTGGTGGTGACTAAATCCTCGAACCTGAAGTTTTGCCAATCTATTTTTATTTAAAGTCTTGAATGTCTCTAGCGAGTTAGATAGGGAGCATCCCATTTTTGCAGAAATACTGATTCATGAGTGTAGTATGGGGAGAACACAATACTTACTTAAACCATAGGCATAACCCCCGAAGAAAAAGAACGGTTACAAGCAGCAGTAAAAGAAATCGCGGCAATCCTGTATAAAAATACATCACCATCCGAGTTAGAGACTTTGGAAGGAATCGAAAAAACAGTGCGATGCCTACGGCGGTAAACAACGCAGAGCTGGAGTACGTCAGTCCCGAAATCGCCTTTTTTTTATCGAACAAACTACAGGCACAAATAAAGGACGACCCATCTTGTAATAAAATATTGTTGCCAAATGTTGATTCTAAGAAATACCAACCGATCCGCGACGACATATTTTCAGCTTGTGTTCTACCAGCACCAGCCGATTAGCATCAGGGCCAATTAGATAAGCACGTTTGTATCCCATGACGCTCGTCTTAAAAACTGAACCATGCTGCTGGAATCTTCGCCATAGATACAGTTCTAAATCCCGAAATATTTCTAAAGTCTCCCCCAAGATGGGCAAGCCATAACTACCAGGCATTTCCTCGGCTGATTTTAGCTGCCGCATATTTGAGTACCTCCAGCAGGAATTAGCTACAGTTTAATTGTAAAGGGCAGTTAGGCTTTGCAAATCAAAATTACCAATTGTGGTAGAGTTTTTCTGCGTAGAACATAATCTCTTCATTTGGCAATCTAATTTTTGGTTTTTGTCGAGGATACAAGGTTTCGACAGCGCTTGTATCCTGCTCAATAACTGTAGCCGCTGCTTGTAAAACTGAGTTTTTAAACAGAAACTTCATCAAAGGATTGACGACTTTGGCATACATCAAAATAAACGTCTTGGTGATTTTTTCTGTTTCAGGGTAGAGAATATGAATTTGAGCAATATCACCAATAGGCGTTTTAGCAAAAAAAGCTGTAGTTGAAGGAAAAGCATATTCGAGTGTGTTAGCAAGCTTTTTAGGGAAGATTCCCAAAATAGGATTTTTGAGAATTTCTCCTAGCGTGTTATTAGCCCTCGTCAGTTCTTGTTTAACTGTGGCATAGTATCCTTTTTCTTCAAAATGACTTACATTACAAGATGTAATTTTAAATAGTTCTTTATGAGTACCATTTTGGTGGTTATAGTCATAATTAACCATCAGATTAGTCAAAAATTTACCCTGAATACTTTTGTCCCCAGTTACTCCGATGAACTCGTAATTATCGACAATTTTTTGATATAAATCTGGAATGGGCAATCTTGGCTCAAATCCAGCATAAGTCCAGATGCAATCATTGCTAATAATTAGCTCTAATGCTTTGTTAATTGACTGAGTGTCTTTTTTATCTCCTTGCTGTAGTCTGCCCTGTCCATCAAATTCTAGTGCATGAAAAGGGCAAGTAATAGTATCTCTTTCTTGACAAATCCAGCCGTCTGATAAGGGTGCTTGCATGTGCGGACAGATGTTATCAAGGGCAAACACTTCGCCTTTTTGGTTTTGCCAAATAACATAATCCTGTCCATTTAATGTGATTTTATTGGGTTTATTCACTCCCAATGTAGATTTGTGCGTGATTAACCAAGGCGCACCAGGTAAAATTGGTTCCATTTTCCCTCCAAAATCTTGGTAATTTTTTGAAAAGTCGCTAGATGCCTTAGCAAAAGGTAACGCAATCTTGAAACTTAAAAGTTGTAGACAAGCTGGTGTCGCCTGTTCTACATAACTTTTTGGTATGTAAATTGGGATAACTAAAGTCTTGTCTGCAATGGACGAACTAATTCTACCGAGCATTTGATCGGCTAACTTCGGCTACTGCATGGATAATTTTTGCAACTAACTAATTTTTTAGTTAGTGAGTATTAATTTAATAAATTTCATCTTATATGTCAATTACTAACCAAGTTTTTAGTTAATATATTTTCGTTATGATGATGGAGTAACGTGGGTCGTTCAACGCAGTCAAAATTCTCATCTAAAAAGCCGCGTCAGGTGCGCGATGCAGAAGCGACAAAAAAGCAGATTCTCGATGCGGCGGAAGCGGAGTTTGCCAGAAATGGACTTCAAGGGGCGCGGACAGGGGCGATCGCTAGAGGTGCAGGTGTCACTACAGCGATGATTTACTACTACTTCCAGAGCAAGGAAGGGCTATACCAAGCTGTTCTGCAACGTCCGGTGGTGGAAATGCACGAAGGGTTTGGGCAGCTAAATCTGGATCAGTTACCACCAGAGGAAGCTTTGAAACTGCTAGTCAAAGAAGCGATCGCTTATGAAGCTGCTCACCCGCATAGAGGAATGCTTTGGTTCCAAGAAGCAAACCAAAATCAGGGAAAGTATTTCAAAGAGGGGAATTGGCAAGAAAATTTTAGCTATCTCATCAAGATTTTAGAGCGGGGGATGGCAGAAGGTTGTTTCCGTCAACTCGATCCATTTTTCACTACCCTGCATATTGTTGGGGTTTGTAATTTATACTTCAACGCTTACGAAAACATCAAGCATACTAGACCCGATTTGCAACTACTAAGTCCAGAAATGATTGAACAACATACTCAAGCAGCAGTTAATTTTATCTTGGCTGGTGTGCGATGTAATGAGAATTAGGGATTGAATATTAAGAAAACTTTTGAATATGTTTTTACATATAGAGAAAAATTTAAATTATTTATAGAAATAAAAAACTATAAAAACTCCTTATACACCCACAATACTGACCCTACGACAGAGAGATAATCTAGATTTTTTTGGGTAAGTTGAGGTTACGGTGGATGAAAATATGAAAGCGATCGCTAAATTAATAGAGCTACCCTAGAAAAACTGGTATTTCTATTCAGTCAGGGCATCAAGTTTAGCTAGTATTCTTAAGCCTTCTTCTGGGTTGCTAGTTGCAGCCATTGCTTTAAATCTGGTATTGGCATCAAATTCTGCTAAAGCTATGGTGGAAAGTTCTTCAATCAGCTTATTTACACTTATGCCTTTAGCTTGAGCAAGTTCTTTTAATCTGTTGTGTTTTTCGTCTGGTAAACGAATAGTTAAAGTCGCCATTTTTGTTTAACTCCTTAACAACATTATTAGCAGGTGTGCGTAGGCGTAGACATCACATTACGAATTCCGCCCAGTGCTACTAGCCTTCAACTTAGGATAAGCAATCCGTTTGTGATGAAATTGCTGCCAAACATCCACAAATATCTGAGCAATTTGTGACATCTCTTCCCGTTTTAGTCCTGAATCAACGAGTTGATTGTCTTGCCACTTGGCACGTAGAATATTATTCAGCATTGCTAAAGCTTGTTCAGTAGAGACATCTTTAACCGATCGCTTCTCTCCCGCAGATTTAGCCGATGCTTGCAGCGATCGCAGCGCCGCTTCGCAAGAATCTGCTAACATGACAATTCCGGTTTCCCGTGATTGGGGAATTGGCCCATCGTAGCGAAAGTCTGCGTCGTCTACAGTTAAACTTGGATCTGACTGAGCCATTTGCTGGGCTTGGTGATGGAAATAGGCAATCAGCATCGTTCCCTGATGCTCTGGAATAAAAGCTTGAATCGCCGTAGGTAAAAGGTGTTTACGCGCCATTACCAACCCTTCAGTTACGTGCTTTTTAATAATTTCTGCACTCTTCCAAGGATCTTTAATCTCTGTATCATGTTTATTCGGCCCCCCCATTTGATTTTCAATAAAGCCAAGAGGGTCGTGCATTTTGCCAATATCGTGATATAATGTCCCAGCTCTGACTAGTTCAACATTGCATCCTAATTCTTTGGCAGCAGCTTCAGCAAGAGTAGCCACAAGTAAAGTATGTTGAAAAGTTCCCGGAGTTTCAGTCGCAAGTCGTTTTAATAAAGGGCGGTTAGGATTCGCCAATTCTGCTAGGCGAATTGGGGTAACTAAATCAAAAACTTTTTCTAGATAAGGACTCAAGCCTAAAGCTACAACACTCCAGCCTAAGCCGGATAAAGCAAATAATCCCGCTTCTTGGAAGACAATATACCAGGTTGAACCAAATACTTGACCAATTAAGATTTTAACAATAAGGTAAATGCCACCCTGAGTTAAGGCGATCGCAACGCCTAATAAAGCCAACTCTTCACGCGATCGCAATCGTTGGGCAATGTAACTACCTAATATTCCTCCCCCAACACCAGCTAAAAGCGCAGCCTTGCTCATATCCAAGCTAATACCTAATATCGGCCACAGCAGGCCGACAACTGTCAACCCCAAAGTCGGGCCGTAAAAGCTTCCCAACAATAAACCAAGGGCGCTCCAGGTGGTATAGGGCAATCCGATGACGATTACTCCTGGCACACTCAGAGTTAGCAATAACACCAACAGGCGATCGCGTTGTCGCAATTCGTACTCAATATGGCGTTCTACCCAGACAAAAATGCCAATAGCGAGCGCAATCACGCCTCCTAACTTCACCAACTCCTGCCACCTCACCTCCCGGCGAATCAGGCGATAATGCTCTAGCACCTCAAAGTTCCATGCAGTAATCTGCGCTCCTTTTTTGACAATCACCTCACCATGCCGTACCTTCACCATCACGGGTGGCACACCAGCCGCCGCCTTTTGAGCATTTTGTCTGGTTTGTTCTTCATCTTTTTGCAGATTCGGCTTGAGTACAGCTAACAACAGATTTTTTGCCAAAGTTTCAGCGGATTCTGGTACAAAAGTCTGTAATTGTAAACTCACCGCATCTTGCAAGATATTTTTTGGCAGTCCCTGTGGGATGCCTTGCGTGAGAATCCGCTCTAGACTTTGATGGATTCCCATTTGGGTTTTTTCCCATTCCACATCTGATAAATCCAAAAGTAGAGATTCTTCATATACTGCTTCGCGGTTAACAGTCTCTAACTTTAAAAGTTTGGCAGTGGCTTGGATATATCTTTGACGTGTTTGGGAAATTTCGGCAATCACTAAGGACAAGCTTTTCTCAGAAGTTGTGAGGCGGTAAGATTCTAGTTCTGCTACAGCTTGAGTAAAATCAGTGTTTTGAGAAAAATCTACTGGCTCTGTTTTTTCTAGACTCTGGGAATCAGATTTGGATGTGATGCGCGGCTGGCGTTTCTGATTGGGTGCAGCTATGGATGATGGACGGGATGAAGCGGTGGTTTGTCCAATTCCCTTCTGCTGCTGATTTTTACTATTTTCTACAGCTGATAGCAGTGCTTGCCATTCCAACTCAGAACAAGAGCGGAGGTAACGTTGGGTAGAGATGGATAAAACTACAGGATCAAAAAAAGGAAAAGCTCCAGCAACAGCGCGAATTTCGTTGCCATCATCTAGAAGTTGTTGCAAATTTTCGTTGATTTTTTCGTTGATTCGCGCATCAAGCATCAACACCTGTAAGGAGCTTGTGCTGACGGCTTTGCGCTCGGCTTCGGTTTTTTTCTGATCTTCAATGCTAGCTGTGTAAGGCGCTGTAATCGTTTGGGGTGCGGGATGTCCTACTTGGATTTGAGTCTGATTGTATAATTTATGTCCAATAATACCTGTGAGGGACACTACAGCGATCGCCAAAATCACCGAGTAACGCTGTTTATATGCCCAATCTAAACCGACTGTACAAATATTACTCTTAATGTTAACAGATTTTGCCTTTGACCTTAGCGCTCTTTCTTGTTTTCGGCGTTCGTTTTTCTCATTGGTTTTTGATAAAAACAGGAATACATTCTTGAGCATAGTCCTTAAAAGTTCCCTTCTATGGGTTTTACCTTTGGGACTTCTCATTAACTTTCCCTTACGGCGTAGTGTTTTGTACTGTCGCCGCCAGTGAGTCAATTGCTGGTTCAAGAACTGCAAAAATTTATGCATTTTCATTATCTCTGCCTGCAATTGCCAACTTTGATAGTTCAAAAAAAGACAATCATCAGGAAAGTTCGATCTGCGGCTGCAAGTCGGTGGCGGGGGCTTTTTTATTGCTGATTTGCCACAATACCTAGCTACAGAATCAGTCCAAGGGTTTACTGAAAAATTCTAGTATATGAGACTAATACAACTGTGGCGGAAGTTTGCCTACCTTTAACCCCTTATTTGGTTAATTTAAGATTAACGCGACCGAATAACGCGAGGGGCTGCGTAAACTGAAAGCAAAGCCACCTCACATCCCTCTTCTGTTAACTCTTTTGGGTTTAAGGTAAGATTATACACTCCTGACCACACCCCCACAAATGCATCGGTCAATTCTAACACTTGAGAAAAGCTAGTTAGTCCCCATATTGGAGAATTCCTCTGCAAGAGCAAGACTTGCCAATTTACGGGAATTCCACCTGTCCCGTTATATGCTCCCGACAAAGCACCAGTAATTGCACCTGTAGCCTGTGAATTTAGAAGCGTAGCATCTTGCACTTGAGAATTGTTATTGTGAGTAGCCTGTAAAACTGTCAGGCGAAAATCTTCTAAGGTACTCAAAAAGCAGTAAAATGCCATAGCAATACTGTTACTGAGTTTTTCTTCCTTAGCAAACTCAGCTTGCGCCGTTGATAATCCGGCTCCTTGCTCTAATAAATTCTGGACTCTTAATAATTTTTTTGGTATTGATGTCGGTGTTTCTCCGATAAAAGAAATTATTTGTGGGATAAGAGTTAGAGGGTCAAGTTTTTCAGTTAAGGCAAGAGCGATCGCATATCCTACTGCTAGGGTTCCATCCCTGACTACTGGATCGTCCTCCCAGATTTTTAGTACACGCAGCAAGTTTTGTCGGAGCTTAATTGGATTTTCGTGAAAAAAAAGTGCTACTGGTAATGTGGCAATAATTATTTTTATAGAGATGTCATCAGTTGCTACTAAATGAGGAGATTCTTCTTGCTGACCCTCTATCCAATCATCTAAATCTAATCTACCCAAGGCAATCAAACTCTGGATACCCAGAACCGCCATTCTTCCTAAATCTAGGGAACTCTCAAACTGTACTTTACCACTAGGAGCTAAACTTGCTCCCAGGAATGCCCCAAGTAAAGTTCCTTTAAACCGACTTATAGGAGAGTAACGCATAAATTATGTAGTTAAAAGTGAGGAGTTAATGAAATATTACTAATTCCTAGCTTTACTACCAACTACCAATTCCTAACTCCTAACTCTTAAATGATCTATCAAAGCTTGCAAGCCCAATAAGTAACTTTGAACGCCAAAACCACTTATTTGTCCGATCGCAACTGGAGCGATATAAGAATGATGGCGAAATTCTTCCCGGCGGTAAATGTTACTTAGATGTACTTCCACTGTGGGCAAGTTAACAGCAGCGATCGCATCTCGCAAGGCCACACTTGTGTGGGTGTAAGCTCCTGCATTAATCAGAATTCCCTGATGTTGCCCTAACGCGCCATGAATAGTATCTACCAAAATTCCTTCATGATTTGACTGCAAAGGAAAAACTTTCGCCTGTAATTTGAATGCTTCTTCTTCTAACAGGCGGTTAATTTCAGCTAGTGTCAGCGAACCATAAATTCCTGGTTCTCGCTGTCCTAGCAAATTTAAGTTTGGCCCGTGCAGTGCCAGAATACTTAAGGGTTGTGACGCCGAGTTTACCACTGTGGGGTTAGTGGCGACGGCGCGAGCGATCGTTCACAGGAATCGGAATCAGTTCCGGTTCCGGTTCAGCCTCTGGCCCTAATAGGCTTTCAATTAGCCTACGAGCTAATTCCTTAAGCTTTTCCAGCACCTTTTCTATATAGTCCATGAACTGACCGCTCCTGAGATACTACCTCAATTTTTGATTAACAGGTACGCAGAAAAAAACATACTTTCGCACCTCTGGCTTCCAATCGGGCTGATACACAATCCCGCATTTGGGACATAAGCCACTTCTAAAATTTAGCGTTGTGTTTTCCCTTACTTTTTAGAGTATCACACTTGAACCTAATGAACTGTATCCTATCAAGGATAGATATCAAGGGTCAAGAGTTAAAAATTGGACTTTAGATAGACTATTGAGTAGGAATTTTAGATTTTAGATTTTGGATTAAGAGAATTTTCGGTTTCATACCTCGCCTGTTATGGGTGAAATAAATCTAAAAGACGCTCCTTCTCTGCCAGACGCTGCGCGAACGTCGCCAACGCTAGCGTAAATCTAAAATCCAAAATTGTTTGACTTGTCACTAGCCTTCTGTACCCTTTTTCTTTGCAGCGGTTGTTGATGATTTCGTAGTTGACTTAGATTTGGAAGTCGTTGATTTACTCGTTTTGCGAGTCGATTTTCCAGTCGATGTCTTAGCTGCCAACAAGTTCAGCGCCGCCGCTAGGGTTACATCTTCTACCGTTTGACCTTCTGGGATACTGACATTAGTTTTGCCATGCTTGATATAAGGGCCATAGGGGCCATCGTAGATGTTAATTGTTTCCCCGTCTTCTGGATGCATACCCAATTCGCGTAAGGCTGCTTTGGACTTGCTGTTGGTGGAACTGCGCCCCTTTTTTGGTTCGGATAACAATTCCAATGCACGTTCTAAGCTGATTGTCAATACATTATCAGTAGCTTTCAGGGAGCGATAGTCTTTCCCCTCTTTACCCTGATCGTGAACAACATAAGGGCCAAAGCGCCCCAAGCTTGCTTGGATTTTGCCGCCGGTAACTGGATGAACCCCTAATGTTCGGGGTAGTGCCAACAGACCAACAGCCATCTCCAAGGTAACGGTTTCTGGAGTGACACCTTTGAGTAGGGAAGCTTGTTTCGGTTTGGGATTTTCGTCGGTTTTGTCACCCAATTGCACATAAGGCCCGTAAGCACCAATTTTCACATAAATTGGTTCGCCAGTTTCGGGATGGCGACCTACCTGGTCAGGGCCTGTGATTTTTTGCCGCAGCAATACTTCTACCTGTTTGGGGTCGAGGTCAGCTGGTGTCAGGTCTTTGGGAATTGAAGCGGTGACAACTCCTTCACCATTTTCGACTTCAATATAAGGGCCATATTTACCAATGCGGACTTTAGCATCTAGATTCTCAAGTTCTACAGTCCTAGCTTTGGTAGCATCAATTTGACTTTCCCGTTCTTTTACGAGTGTTTCTAGCCCTTTTTCTCCCAGATAAAATTGCTGTAAGTAGGGCAACCATTTCGCTTCACCTGTGGCAATGTCATCGAGGGTTTGCTCCATCTTCGAGGTAAAGCTGGGGTCAACAATGTCTGGGAAATGTTTTTCCAGCAAGTCGGTGACGGCGAAAGCGGTGAAGGTGGGAATCAGAGCGTTAGTCACCAAATGGGCATAACCCTTGTCGATGATCGTGCCAATGATGCTGGCGTAGGTACTGGGACGACCGATACCTTCGCTTTCTAAGGTTTTCACCAAAGAAGCTTCGGTGTATCTAGCTGGCGGTTGGGTTTCGTGCCCAACTGCTTCTAAATCTGTACAATTGGGACGATCGCCCACTTTCAGATTTGGTAAAATCACTTCCTGGTCTTCCAGTGCTGCCTCTGGGTCGTCTGAACCTTCGACGTAGGCACGTAAGTACCCTGGAAATTCAATCCGTTTGCCAGAAGAACGGAATCCAGCATCCTCGACTTGCAATTGCACGGTAATTTGAGTTTGCCGGGAATCAGCCATTTGACAGGCAACAGTCCGCTTCCAAATCAGATCGTAAAGGGCAAGTTCTCGACCACCCAAACCAGTTTCTTGGGGGGTGCGGAAGGTGCTACCTGCTGGACGAATTGCTTCGTGCGCTTCTTGTGCGCCTTTGGATTTGGTAGTGTATTGCCGGGGTTGGGGACTCAGGTATTGTTGACCGTAAAGCTTTTCTACACAACTCCGAGCAGCTGCGATCGCCTGATCTGACAAATGCACCGAATCTGTCCGCATATAGGTAATATACCCTTGCTCGTACAAATTCTGGGCAACCCGCATCGTGTCACGGGCTGAGAGGCGCAGTTTCCGGTTAGATTCTTGCTGCAACGTCGAAGTGGTGAACGGTGGCGACGGTTTGCGCGTCACAGGACGTTCTTCGATGTCGTTAACATTCCAGGTTTTCCCAGTTAGTCGTTCCTTGAGGGCTAACGCTTGTTCTTCGTTGAGCAATAAGACATTGCGACCTGCGGTAATTTCTCCGGTTGCGGCATCAAAATCGCTGCCGTTAGCAATTTTGGTTCCTCCCAGTGTTACCAACTGGGCACCAAAGGGGGTTTTTTCCTTTGACAAACTAGCTTTCAAATCCCAGTACGTACCCTCATGGAAAGCGCGGCGTTGGCGTTCCCTAGTGACTAAAAGTCGCACGGCTACAGATTGCACTCGCCCAGCAGATAATCCCCAGGCGATTTTTTTCCACAGCAATGGAGAAAGGGTATAGCCTACGAGTCGATCTAAAATCCGTCGCGTTTCTTGGGCGCGAACCAACTGCTCATCAATATTGCGGCAATTTTTCAGAGCTTTTTTGATCGCCTCTTGGGTAATTTCGTGAAACACCATCCGCTTAGTCGGAACTTTCGGCTTCAGCAATTGGTATAAATGCCAACTAATGCTTTCACCTTCCCGGTCTTCGTCCGTTGCCAGAATCAGTTCATCTACATCCTTGAGGGCATCTTTCAGCTGGGTAACAATTTTCTTTTTGTCTTTTGGGACAACATATACCGGTTCAAAGTCGGCGTCCACATTTACCCCTAGCTGCGCCCATGATTCCCCTTTGACGGCAGCGGGAATTTCACTAGCCGACTGGGGTAGGTCACGTACATGACCCATAGACGCCTCCACCCGATAGCCTGCTGGCAGGTAGTTGCGAATGGTACGAGCTTTGGTTGGAGATTCGACGATGACGAGAGTTGACATGGAAATTTCAATAAAAAGAAGAGCTACTAAGCTAAACAGTCAAATTGAGGTAACTTTTACAAATTGTCAAGATAAATGGTCACGCTTAGGGCGGTGATTTAATCCTCACATAAACTGCCTGCTTGGGAGAAAATCCGCTGAACTTAATGCCCAGTCTGTCCCAGAGGATAAATGAGGGTACGCTGGGTGTGAATTACCAGCTATTTCAATCTTTAACTTATCTAACGCATAATTGGCGACTACAGTTTTCAAAATATTCAAATTGGGGCATGGGGCATGGGGTATGGGGAATGGGAGATGAGAAAGGAGGGGGAGCAAGGGAAGAATAATTATTGAATTGACCTATGCCCAATGCCCAATTTCCAATTCCCAATTCTCCACTCTCATTGAGCTTGTGCCAAAATTAAATCAAATTTGAGAGCAAAAGCGAAGTGGGATTTGTACCCATGTCAGGAAAGCAAAACCATGAAACCAATTCGTCAGGGTGATGTTATCTTACTACCTGTGCAGCAGGTTGAAGGACAAAAAATACCTCACTTAACTTTGGCAGAAGGCGAAGTTACGGGGCATAAGCATCGCATTACTGAGGGAAATGCCGAATTATACGAGAAAGATAGCACACTCTACTTGCGTGTGTTTTCAGAGTCGGCATTGCTTGCCCATGAGGAGCATAAAGCTATTTCTATTCCCCAAGGTGACTGGATGGTGAAAATTCAACGGGAATACGAGCCTGAAGGTTGGCGATATGTCGCTGATTGAAAAGTTAACGCCTGAAGAAGAGGCTTTGATTCCAGTTTATCGGGAAAAGTGGCAGAAAATTGCGCTTTCGACCGAGCAGATTGATCGTGAAAAAGCTGCGGAAGTTGTCAAAGCTGCATATACAGCTATCAATAAACAAGATCCGGAAATTATTTTTTGTGAAAGTCCTTATGCTGGTTTAAAAATTATTTATCAAAAGCTACCTAATTTAAGTTTTAATAATCTAGAATTTCTAAGTTCAAATGATAAAGTTTGCGGCTATATTACGGCAAATCTAACTAATAAAGATAGAGAAATTTCACATCAAATAAATACGCAAATTTTTAGACAATTAACTATTTTTGAACCAAGTTTCGCTCCACAAGAATATATATTAAAAGATAAATTCCCAAATCAGCCTAAATTCAATATATATTTAGGAGATCGTCTCTGGTTAAATTTCCAAAGTTTGGCGAATCGTTGTTGTCATGTGGATTTTTACGTTACTGTATTAAATTATTATTACAGTAAAAAAAGATGGGAAACTTTACAGTCTTTATCAAGGTTTTGTGGTTGGCTTTCTCCATTTGAAAAATTTTGTATAATATGCGATCGCCCCCTTCACCTGCGCTTCGACAATGAAAATCGCCTCCACGCTGAAGGCGAACCAGCCATTGAATTTACTGATGGATATAGCCTTTACTCCTACCACGGCGTAACTTTACCTGAAAAATACGGTAAAATCCATCCGCAGCAATGGCAAGCTGAATGGCTTTTATCAGAGGAAAACGCCGAACTACGCCGAGTGTTAATTCAGGGTATCGGTTACGTCAGAATTTGCGAAGAATTGCAAGCTATTGAATTAGATACTTGGCATGAATACACACTATTAAAAATTGATGCTGATGTTGATGAAGAAGCAATCTATTTATTAAAAATGACTTGCCCTAGCACAGAGTTTATTCACGTTTTGCGAGTTCCACCGAATATGAACTCAGCGCGTGAGGCAATTCGCTGGGTAAATTGGGGTGTAGATCCAGAGACATTTGGCGTGCAAACATAATTACTTAAAAGACTTCCCTATTTAGAAATTGTTCAAACAGCTAAAAATTATTGATTAGTAAAAATGATTTACACGCTAACACCTGAGCAAGAGGCTTTAATTCCAGTTTATCGGGAAAAGTGGCGAGCGATCGCACTTTCAACTGAGCGAATTGATCGTGAAAAAGCGGCGGAAGTGGTGAAATTAGTCTATGCAGCTATAGGCGAAGAAGATCCTGAAATTATTTTTGTAGATAGTCTTTATGGGGCAATAAAATGTGTGAATCAATTAGATATACCGTCAGGCTATACACTAATTGACGAAATATGTGATTTGCGGCAAGACTTTGAGAATCAACATGATTTTCATACACAATTCAGCCGCGAACTGAGTAGCAAACTCGGAATGGAATTCGACGAGTTTCAAAAAGAAATTTTCAGTCTTTACACGATCCCAGATTATATGGGCGGCGATCCTGATGAGTGGGACTCAGTGCCTGACTTCATTCAACCTATAGAATGGATTCGTTGCTTCTTTATTTGTTATGACTTTTATTTTTCTGTCCTCAGCTTTTCTCACAATCAAGAAATATGGCAAGCACTTGAATCTTTATTCAAATATTGTGGTAGGGTTTTACCTTATAAAAATATTTGTATAGTATGCGATCGCCCCCTTCACCTGCGCTTCGATAATCAAAATCGACTCCACGCTGAAGGTGAACCCGCAATAGAGTATGCCGATGGATTTAGCCTTTACTTCTATCACGATGTAACCTTGCCTGAAAAATACGGTAAAATCCACCCTGAACAATGGCAAGCTGAATGGCTTTTATCAGAGAAAAACGCCGAACTACGGCGAGTACTAATTCAGGGTATCGGTTACGCCAGAATTTGCGAAGAATTGCAAGCTATTGAATTAGATACTTGGGCTGAATATACACTATTAAAAATTGATAACAATGTGGATATCGAGCCGATTTATTTATTAAAAATGACTTGCCCTAGCATAAACTTTATTCATGCCTTGCGAGTTCCACCTAATATGAACTCAGCGCGTGAATCGATTCGCTGGGTTAATTGGGGAATAGAACCAGAAGAATTTGGTGTGCAAACATAATTGCCTAAAGGACTTTCCCCATTTATAAGCACACTAAAAAAGTATAATATCATGTCCTCTTGATTGCTTATTAAACCCGAAGAACCCCACCCCGCCAAAGCTACGCTTTGTCTCCCCTCCCCGCAAGCGGGGCTACGGTGTACACACAAGTCGTGAAATTGCACCTGACACTTGGTTTCGTCCTCTAGCAATAGGATTGTGCGATGGCGTACCCGCCCGCCGGAGGTGAGATCCCTCTGTCAGGCTGTCCGCAGCGTTCGCGAATGCGTCTCGCAGAGAGGAGGAACGACGTTCGCAAGTGCCTGTCTAAGACAAGCAATCGCTTTAACTCACGGGATTATGTGATTACTTCGCTCCGTTATCACTGCGCTCGTAATGACCATTTTTGGGGTCTATAACGCCTGAAACCCTTTCAGATGGTACTTGTGTGTACACCGTAGCTTTATAAGGGGAGAGTTAGGGTGAGGTAAAACTTTGGTTAATCAGCTATTTCAGACTTGTGTGTACACCGTAGCCCACTCTTTATAAGGAAACCGAATTAAGAGTGCAACGTCAAACAAATTATGATTCAATTGCGATATTATCTCTATACTTTTCGGTTAGGTTTATTCAGAATTGGGCTTTGGGAAAAAGTTACTGGGTTTGGGTTAAAGCTTTTTTCTTTTCCCTTTCCCCTGCCCCTTATCCCCTTAACCGAGAAGTATTGGATATTATCTGTTCAATTTTTAACAATCAATATATATATGAAATCAATCATCCAAGCATCTGCTGTAATTAAAAGCACCTTCCAGTCACCCAGAGGAATTTTCTTGACGCTGGTGTTGACAAGCTTGCTATCTTATGGATTCGGAGTCATTGAAAACAATTGTGCTGGGGCTATTCCTTACCCAGACGGTACTCAATTATCCCAATCGCAAGCAAACGAGTTGCCGAAAGCGATCGCTAATAAAATTTTACGAGATGCTTCTAGGCATTCCGGCTTGCGTAAACGGGAATTAGAGATTACCCAAGTCACATCAAAAACCTTTAGTAATCCCTGTGAGTTCAGATTTGGAGAAGTTTGTACTAGGGAATACAACCCCATTGAAGGCTGGGAAGTAGTTGTCAGAGTCCGCCAAGATTCGTGGACTTACCATGTAGATAAATCTGGAAAGCAAATAATTTTAGATCCCAAAGTGAGTACTTCACAAACATTGTCGAAGGCGATCGCAGATGCAATTTTGAGCGATGCCTTAAGCCGTTCTGGGGTGGAAATTACTGATTTAAAAATTACTCAAACTACACCAAAAACCTTTGGAAATCTCTGCCAATTCAACTTTGGCGAAGTCTGCACCCAGCAGTACGATCCCGTGGAAGGCTGGGAAGTGATTGTCAAGGTTAAAGAGCAATCTTGGATTTACCATGTGAATAAATCCACTTCGCAAATAATTTTAGATCCCAAAGCCAACGCCACTCAAAAAAGTTAACAATCAATGGCTTTAGGTTTTTCTCATCTCCTCATACCGTGCTTTGACCATCAAAGCACGAATATAGTCATTTTTACCATTGGTATAAGCTTCGCGATCGCCCCGAAAACTTGCCGCCAAGTCGCGTTTTAGAACTTCGTAACGTCTCGCTTCTTTAGGATGCTTTCTCAAATAGTCGCAAAATAGCTTGCGCTCCCAAAATTCGCTGTCAATCTCGACTATGTGAATATGATGGGTACGTTGCTTTCCGTATGGTGGCATTCCTTTAACAAAAAACATCCGTCCAGGACGTGGATCTTCATACCAATAAACGTATCCCAAGGATTCTAAAGCCAAAATAGCAGATTTTGCATCTACTAAGGAACGCACTCCCACCATGATGTCAATAACTGGTTTGGCTGCCATTCCTGGTACTGCGGTACTACCAATATGTTCAATTTCTACAACTAAGTCATTGCCTAGTGCTTGCCAAATCCGCTCGGCTTCTTCTGTAAACAAAGTCGCCCAACGTGGGTCATATTCAACTATATTGACCTCATCCATAAGTGAATCTAAGTTTATCTACAGCGATCGCGGTTGGCTAAATCCTTTATTTAATTGCAGTTATAGCAATTTTAATAGTATATAATAATGGATCGTGTCGAATCAAAGCTAGACCATGCCTAAACTAAAGACTCGTAAAGCCGCGGCAAAACGATTCCGTGCCACCGGTAGCGGTAAAATTGTCCGTCGCAAAGCGTTCAAAAGCCACCTTTTAGAACACAAATCTTCTGACAAAAAACGTGGTATGCGTAAGAGTGCGCTTGTACACGAACGCGACGAACTTAACGTGCGCTTGATGCTCCCATATTTGTAAGTATTTTAGGAAATAAGTTATGACTCGGGTAAAACGCGGTAATGTAGCTCGCAAACGCCGCAATAAAATTCTCAAACTAGCCAAAGGTTTTCGCGGTTCCCATTCAACTCTGTTTAGAACTGCCAACCAACAAGTGATGAAGGCGCTACGGAGTGCCTACCGCGATCGCAAAAAGAAAAAGCGCGATTTTCGTCGCCTTTGGATTACCCGCATCAACGCTGCTTCTAGGCAACACGGCTTGAGTTACAGCCAGTTGATCGGTAACTTGAAAAAAGCTGATATCCAACTAAATCGCAAGATGTTGGCGCAATTGGCAGTCCTCGATCCAGCTAGTTTCGGCAAAGTTGCTGAATTGGCACTTCAAGCTAAAGGATAAAGGTGGTGAGGGATGTATAACAGATGTAACAGACGGCAAGCAATTACTCGGTTACATCTGGTATTATCCGCCACTATCTTTTGGATTTTTTGCTTTTCTCTAGTGGGGATGGGATTAACTGCATCTGCTGCCGAAATGTCAGAAATTCAGCAGCGGGGCTATTTAAATGTTGCCGTTAAAGATAACTTGCGTCCCTTGGGATTTAAGGATGCCAACGGAAATTTGCAAGGCTTAGAAATTGACTTGGCCAAGCATTTAGCAGTTGACTTGGTTGGTAAAGCCGAAGCTGTAAAATTTCAACCTGTAGCGAATCGCGATCGCTTATCTGTAGTCTTAGACAAGAAAGTTGATTTTGCGATCGCTAGAGTCACAGCAACCGAGTCACGCGCCCGCATAGTTAGTTTCAGTGTTCCCTACTATTTGGATGGCACTGTATTAGTTACAAAAGATGACTCTGTGCAGCAGTTGAGCGATCTATCAAAACAAAAGATTGCCGTACTCAACAACTCCAGTACCATTGCTCAAGTGCGGTACTATCTGCCAAACGCCGAGTTAATAGGAGTGGATTCCTATAAAGAAGCGCGAGTGGGAATAGAAAATAATGCCGCCGTAGCCTTTGCCGCAGATGCTAGTGTTCTCAGCGGTTGGGTGCAACAATATCCTCAATATCGGCTACTGCCGACAAAATTATCAACTGAACCCTTATGTGTAGTAATGCCCAAAGGATTGCAGTACGATGAGTTTAGACGAAATGTGAATCAAGCAATCGCTCGTTATTTAGAAAAAGGTTGGCTCCAGCAACGCTCTCAATATTGGGGTTTACCGTAAATTGGTCATTAGTCATTGGTCATTGGTCATTAACAAATAACCAAGGAAAAATGACAAATGACAAATAACAAACTTTATAATACTTGTATTTGCAGTAATGGATAACAGTCTAGCCGTTGTTTATCTTTCAATTTTGGTGGTGATACTCACAATTGCAGCCGTGGGTGTTTTTCGCCAGATTTTCAAAACTCGCAAGGTTGAAGGCTCTTTTGCAAGATTGCGAAAGAAATTAGAGAAAGAAAAGGGTACGACTCAAGAATATTATGAGTTAGGCAGTATTTATTCAGAAAAAAAAATGTACTCTCAAGCGATCGCGCTATTTCAAAAAGCTCTCAAAGCTGCTGAAGAAGAGGAAGAAGAAAATATCGCCCCCATCTACAACGGGCTGGGCTATGTTTATTTCACCCAAGAGCAATATGACTTAGCAATTCGTCAGTACAAAGAAGCTCTTAAGTCTAAACCAGACTACGTGACAGGATTGAATAATCTCGGTCACGCTTATGAGAAGAAAAAATTAACGACTCAGGCGTTACAAGCTTACGAAGAAGCACTCAAATTAGCTCCAAATAACTCTATTGCTAAACGTCGTGCTGAATCTTTACGCCGTTTAGTTTCTGCGTAAGATAATGTCCAGGTAATTAAGCATAATATCCGGAACCCCACCCCGCCATAGCCTTGCTTTAGCTCCCCTCCCCGCAAGCCTACCGTGTACACACAAGTCTGAAATAGCTGAGTAATCAAGGTTTTACCCCACCCTAACCCTCCCCGTATGTATTGGCTACGGTGTACACACAAGTTTGCCCAGAGCGAGCCGCCTTTTACTTCCCCCAACTCCTTCCCTTATGACTTTACTTGCACTTGTGTGTACACCGTAGCCTTTTTCCAAGGAAGCTTCACAGTAAATCGACTACCTTTGCCTAACTGACTTTCGGCGTGGACAGTTCCACCATGCAACTCGACAATTTTTTGCACCATTACTAATCCTAAACCCGTGCCTGAAGAACGATGATTAGAGGCAGTTTCAACTTGCACAAAAGGTTGAAATAATTTAAAAAGGTCATCGGAAAGCATCCCAATACCAGTATCTACCACACTGATAAAAATATATTCATTGGTGGAACTTGGCTGGGCTTCAATCCAGACTTCGCCTCCTTCTTTAGTAAACTTAATTGCATTAGTCAATAAGTTGATAAATACTTGGCGAATGCGGCGTTCATCGACTTGGATAGGTTCGAGTTCTTCAGGTATTTGTGCCCTCATCTGGATATTTTTCTGGAAGGCTAAATCTTTGACAAAACTCAAGCAGAAATCACATATTCCCTGAATCGAAGTAGCAGCTAGTTGCAGTTCTATTTTGCTAGATTCGGTGTCAGTAATGTCAAGGATTTGGTTAATTAATTCTAGTAGGTTCTTACCGCTAGATTCGAGCATATTTAAAGACTGGCGCTGTTCTTCACTTACAGGGCCGTATACTTGATCTTTGAGTGCCTCTGTGATTCCCAAAATTGAGTTTAAAGGAGTCCTCAGTTGGTGGTTGATGTTTCCTAAAAAAGTTCTTCTAGCACGATTTGCGACTTCGGCGATTTCTTTAGCCTCACGTAGGGCGGATTCTGCGCGTTTGCGATCGCCTACTTCTAAAGTTAGGGTGACAATTTCCGCGATTGAGCTAATGAAGTTTTGCTCGCTCAGTTCCCATTTCCGGGGAATATCAACCTGTTCAGATAATACTGTTCCCACCATTTTGCCCCCAACCCAAAGACTGGTATCAATTAGGGATACAATATTATTTGGTTCGAGCCATTTATCCCATAATTCTTGTACTCGTGGCTCGGTGCGAGTGTCAGAGACAGCAATGGTACGAGAAGTCACCAAAGCTCTAAAGTAGATTAAATAATCTGCAAGGTTGCGTTCTAAACCTGCCGAATGTTTTTGATTGCTACGTTCATAGAGACTTATGCATTGTAGCTTGGTACGCTCGCTATTGAATAACCACACACTCACTCGTTCTACTTCTAAGGCATTGGCTGCTTTTTCTGTGATAACTTTGAATACTGTTTCTAAATTTCCTTCAAAAATCGCTTTGTGATTTGCCAATTCTGTGAGTACTTGATAATACTGCTCTAGTTTTTGCTCGCTGTTAATGCGTTCTTGAATCTCTTGCTGTAATTCTTGAGTTCGTTGCTTAACTTGCAGTTCTAAATCCTCATTTTTGCTAATCAGTGCAGTAAAGGTTTTGCGTAAATATTGCGTCATCTCATTAAAAGATTCACCCAGCACCTCTAGTTCTTGAATGCCCTGCACTTTCACCACTGAGTCTTCGCTGTTGGTAAAATCAGTTAAATCTTTTGTCACCGTGCTGAAGTACAAAATTGGTTGAGTAATCCACCGAGCGGTGACAATCCCCAATATAATAGCTAGTCCCAACGTTCCCAAACAGAGAAAAATGGTAGTTTGAATGTTGCGATTAATTTGTCCCATAAAATCTGCTTCTGGGAGAGCCACAATCATCAACCAGTTAACATTTGGTTCGCCCTGTAATGGTCTAACTTCTAAAAATTGTCGTTTGCCGTTCAAGGAAAAATCTAGTTGTTGTAAACTTTGAATTTGCTCAAAGTTATTAAATTTAGTTTTTAAGTATTTAGCGGTTGCTTTAGTCAAAGAATTCCCACTTTGGGAAGCTTTCAACCTAATGGGCTTACCATTTTGGAAGCGGAATGGTTCTTCGGTTGTAGAACTTGCAACTAATAGCCCCGATCGCTCGATAATAAAAATTTGCCCAGACTTGCCAACTTTGATGTTTTGCAGCAAATCCCCAATTTGTGATAAGTGAGTGAGAGTGCTGTTGACTCCGAGTAGTTCGCCTTGGGAGTTATAAATGGGAAGAGAAGCACTAATTAAGAGTGTTGGTTCAGTGCGGGGTGTAAAAATCTGACTAAAGCTGAATTTTTTGGCGGTAACTGCTGTGAGATAATCAGGAAGCGATCGCGCATCATAGTTTTTAATCACCTCTGGTAATTGAGTACGTTGACCTTGAGAGTCAATTATGTAAGTGTAGAGGTCGTACCCAGTTGACTTTCCGGCTTTTCTGAGTAAAGATTGGCGATCGTTGAGCTTCTCTACCACTAGATATTCTTGCTGTTCATTGCTTGCAGTTATTGCCAAGGCATCTGGAAAAATCTTTAACTGCTCTATTAAATATGACTCCCAGGTTGCCAGATTCTCTATCTTCAGCAATCCCATGTCAATTACATTTTGATTACTGCGTAGTACTTGACGCGGCGTTGCCAAATAAGTCTGTAAATTCTGCTCAACTCGATTGCCAATTTCATGACGTAATTCGCTAGCTACCTCATTGACTGCCTTTTGCCCGTTGTGGATTGATAAGTATGCAGTCAATCCTACAGCTAGCAAGATTTGCAGCAAAAACAACGCTACCAAAATGCGACTTAGAGGTACGCTTTTAAACAGGGAAAAAAAATTACCTTGCCCAGTATTTTTATTCATTTGCCCACTTTCCCTTCCTGTCCTGTAGTACTGAGTACAACACCTCTAGTTTGCTGTCCTGTGGGCTTATGCATAGTTTGTACTCGGTCGGGTCAAGTGCCAATATACCACTTCTGGTAAAAGAACAAAACGTTACTTAACTGCACTGTAGATTTTACCAGCCAAAATATGACTAACATCCATCACAAAGACAAAGACGCGATGAATCGCGTCTTGCCTTAATTGTAAATATTCAAGAAATTGATGAAAAGCCGAATCAATTCGTAGCTAGTTAAGATTTATGAGTTATAACTGACATTTTCGAATAAATCTAACTGTAGACAGATGAAATTTGAAACGTTACTCTTATCAGAAGCGTATTTTTTGGCGTTCAGACAATCTTCTAGTCTAGGCGCTCAAGAAAAGGAGTTAATCACTTAAAGATTGCTCCTAATTTTATTGCATTCTGTCTACAGCAACCCCCAAGACATAGGTTTATATCACTCATGCTCAACGTATCCACTCACGATTCTCAACAAAATCAGCAATTAATTGACAATACTGACTGGAACGTTATTGAAACGGAGTTTAATCCGACGCAGTTACATCACAAAGAAACCGTCTTTACTCTTGGTAATGGGTTGTTAGGAGTGCGGGGTACGTTTGAGGAAGGATATCCACAGGATTTTCCAGCCGTACTCATCCACGGTGTTTATGATGATGTGACAATTGCTCATACCGAATTGGTAAACTGTCCCAACTGGCTGCCATTGGTGGTAAAAGTAGCTGGGGAACGCTTTACTATGGACAGTGGTGAGATTCTCAACTACGAACGTCGGCTCGATCTACGCTTAGGTTTAGTTAGCCGTGATGTGCGCTGGCGTAGTCCTAGCGGTCATACCCTAGATTTTCACTTCGAGCGTTTCACCAGTTTAGCAGACCAACACGTTTTGGCGATTCGCGCTCAAATTACATCGGTAGATTTTGAAGGTGAAATTACCGTTGAGGCCGGATTTGATAGCGAACCACATACCCAAGGCGTTAAACATTGGCGAACCTTAAACCAAGGTGGCATAAATCAGATTCTCTGGTTAAACAGTACAACTCTCCACTCAAATATTCAACTTGGGATGGCAGCTAAGTTTGTGGTAGATGGTGACGAGACTGCACCAGTGAGCGTTGAAAATGCTTCTAGTTCTCCCATTTTGACAACCACCCTAGAGTTATATCCCGGAAAAACGGTAACTGTAGAAAAGATTGTCACCCTGTTTACCTCACGAGAGACAGAAATTCCCATTGCTGCTGCCTTACAAAGACTTGCTGATGAACCCAGATATGCTACCCTATTAGCGGCTCATATTGCGGCATGGGAGCAAGTGTGGCAAGACAGTGACATTCTTATAGAAGGCGATCGCTTGGCTCAGTTGAGCGTGCGTTACAATCTTTTCCAATTACTAGCAGTGACACCGCGTCACGATGACCGCGTGAGCATTCCTCCCAAAACCCTCTCCGGTTTTGCCTATAGCGGACATATCTTTTGGGATACAGAAATATTCATCCTTCCTTTCCTCACCTTAACTCAACCAGCTCTAGCGCGTAACTTGCTCACCTACCGCTACCACACCCTACCAGGAGCAAGACGCAAAGCTCAAGAAGCTGGTTATCAAGGAGCGATGTATGCTTGGGAAAGTGCCACTACTGGCGATGAAGTAACTCCGCGTTGGGTTCCGGCTCCCAACGGTGAATTAATCCGCATCTGGTGTGGTGACATTGAAGTGCATATCACCGCAGATATTGCTTATGCAATTTTGCACTACTGGCAGACTACCAACGATGATGACTGGATGCGCGATTATGGCGCAGAAATTATTCTTGATACGGCTGTGTTCTGGGAAAGTCGGGTGCAGTGGAACCAAGAGCGCCACAGCTACGACATCCTAGATGTAATTGGCCCCGATGAAAATCACGATCGCGTCGATAATAATGCCTTCACAAATCTCATGGTACAGTGGCATTTGCAGTCAGCTTTGGCGTTGTGGGATTGGCTCAAACAAGCTTATCCTGAAATCTCAGCCCAACTAGTGCAAAAACTCAACTTAACCACAGAGCGTCTGCACCATTGGGCGGAAATTCAAGAGCGTCTATTTGTCAACGAAGATGCTCAAACTGGTTTAATTGAGCAATTTGAAGGCTTTTTCCAGCTAGAAGACGTTAATCTTGCTGATTACGAACCGCGCAGCAAATCTCTGCAAGGTTTGTTGGGAATTGAAGCCACCAGCCAAAAGCAGATTCTCAAACAGCCAGATGTCTTGATGCTTCTGTATTTATTGCGCGAACGTTATGACTATCAAACCCTCGCCACCAACTGGGACTATTACAACCAGCGCACCGACCATAGTTATGGTTCTTCACTAGGCCCAGCCATTCATGCGATTTTAGCTTGCGACCTCAATCAACCAACCGAAGCCTATACACACTTTCTGCGATCGACCTTGGTAGACTTAGAGGATGTGAGGCTGAACGCTGCCGAAGGAATTCACGCCGCCAGTGCTGGAGGAGTTTGGCAAGCGGTAGTTTTTGGGTTTGGCGGCATTCGGATGACTCAATTTGGCCCAGTTGCCTGTCCCAACCTACCACCCAACTGGACGCGCTTGAAGTTTCGCCTGCAATGGCGTAACGAGTGGTATGAATTTGACTTAGGAGCCGAAACAGAAGTCAAAGTTCCCGCCTTGGCAGATACACATTCGACAATTGTCTAATAGACTTCTTGCATGAATCACAAGCCCTCTCCCAACCTTGGGAGAGGGGCTTTGAAATTAGCTCCCCTTGTCCCACAGGACTTACACAACTGGCACAGAGCGATCGCTAAGGTAAAAGCGTGAAATCGTTGCAGTGCATTTATCTAAGTACTATGCCGAAACAGATTGCGATCGCTAACGACTTAAGTCCAGAAGAATTGTTAGTTGCTTATCATCAAGCAACAGAAGCGACACAGAGAAGCCATTACCAAATAATTTGGTTATGCTCCTAGTAAAATGGCTAGATAAGCGATGTCTACGACGGGCTACGCCTACGCAGGTGCAATCCAAATTTGTTCTGATAAACTAGATTGACGCAAAAACGATACTATGCTTATGGGTACTCCCACCCAAAAAAGAAACAGTCCCAAACGTGTAGGAACTGTCGCAGGTAGTTTGCGTCCCAGAATAAAACCTACCAGGACTAATCCTCCCAGCTTGACGTATAGTTCTAAAAGGTTTGTCAAGATTGCGCCTAAGAACCACAGATGTAAAATGCTACCTGTTACGTTTACTTTTGTCCAGTGCAAAATCTGTTATGGCTATTCCACAAAAACAGGAGTTTACCTTTGAATAAGGCAGGGTTTTCTGGAAAACCGCAAAACTCATCGAATGACCTTGGTGATGATATTCCAGTGGCTGTACGCGATACCCCTGTTGCAGCACCTAAAATTTGGTTGCAACCCCGAATTATGCTGATTGGGGGATTTGCGGGATTTGTCTTGCTCGCTTTAATTAGCGGTTTTTTATTTTTCGTCACTGCACCTAAAAAAACCGCAGATTCTCAACCTTTACCAGCTACTTCTCCTCCTATAACTCCAACTTTGCCAGCATCTAATAATTCCAGCGATACTGTATTAGGGCATTTTCCATACCCAGAAGCCCCTGAGTCAGAACTAGTAACCATCTCCGCAAATAGGGGCATTAGAATGCGAAAAGCTGCTGCCCAAAAGTTTGAGGAGATGGTAGCAGCAGCGCGGAGTTCAGGTGTAATTTTACTACCAATTTCTGGCTTTCGCTCAGTCAAAGACCAAGAGCAGTTGTTTTTTGCTGTCGGTGCCCAGCGAAATCAAACGCCAGCACAACGAGCCGCTCTCAGCGCTCCTCCTGGTCATAGCGAACATCACACAGGTTATGCTGTGGATGTTGGAGACGGAGCAGTACCAGCAACTAATCTTCAAACAAACTTTGACAATACCAAGGCTTATCGGTGGCTGCAAGCAAATGCAGCACGTTTTAGCTTTGAAATGTCTTTTCCCAAAGATAATGCTCAAGGTGTAAGTTATGAACCGTGGCACTGGCGTTTTGTAGGCGATCGCAATAGTTTAGAAACATTCTACAGAGCCAAAAATTTGAAACCAACTCCAGTGACTAAATAAAACTTTATCTACGCTCAAAGCCGAATGAGCGTTTTTTTATCTTCCACTTCCGAATTTACTTTTATTTCAGGTTTCTTCGCTTTTTCTTAACCAAAACGTGTTTTGAGCATCAATATTAGGACTTACGCATTGACAGAAAAGCCAAAATGACAGGTATGGTTTTCAAGGGCTTTAGTGAGATTTTGAATAATATTTTAGCGATAGCCAGCAATCTAAAGTGACATCTAAACTCCTGAAACAACGTATTTACGTTAATTCACAAGATGGTTCTACAGTGCGTAAGTTCTAAATAAGATTAATCATTTTGTGTTCATGCATAATAAGCGCGAACAACTCTTTTTTGTCCAAAGTCCAAAACTGTCTTAACTGTCTTTTAAATTAATTCCTTAACTGTCTTAACTGTCCTTGCATTTTTCTTAAAAATGTAAAAGTATATTCATATCAGTTCAATTACTTGAACTTGTAAATGTGACTAATCACCACTCCTTTCAAGGCTAAGTGTACTTTTTGTAATTTCTGCAAAAAGCCTAACTTAAAGGTTAGGTAATTTTTCTAAAACTAGAATTTTGAGTGAAATGGAACCATGAACATATTTAAATACATCAAAAAGGCGATTGTTTTTGCCCTGGTCGTATTTGGTTTGAGTTGGGCGCTTCAAAGCCCTAGTTTCGCGGTCGGTTTAGAAGGTAATTGGAAACTTACCACATTAGGCGATTCTCCTGTTCCGGCACAAGTTCAAATTACAGCCAATTTTGAGCCTAGTGAACATGCAATTAATGGCAGAGTAGTCTGTAACCAATACTTTAGTGGATACCAATCTACAGAGGACGCAATCACATTTAGGCCTGTAATAAGTACACGTGCATATTGCGGCGATGAGCGGGAATACCAATATATAAGAGCAATTGAATCATCCAAGTCCTATAAGGTAAACGACCAAGAGCTAACAATTAATACCGACGATCCAAAAGCCAACGTTTTAAAATTTGTCAAAGCTCAATAAAGTTGTAATGCTCTTGTATTAAGAATATAACAACTTTGGTTGGGTAAGGCTCATCTTTACCCAATCGATTATTTTTGACAACTGATAGCATTTTGAATTTTAGATTTTGGATTGTGAATCGCTTTGTCAGCTTGGGTTTTGTAAATCAAAGGTTAGGAAAAAGGTTTTTTCTTAGCCTTTAACCTTTATGGAGGCTGAAGCGCTAGTTCCTTAAGTGATGGGCAATAATAGCCGGCGATTTCTTTAGCGATCGCATCTGGTCGAGAAATTGTATCTAAATTGCAAAATAAAATTACAGTAATTTTGTCATCAATAAAGCGAGTAATATTACTTGCAAATCCTAATATTGAACCATTATGACCAACTACTCGGCGATCGCCATAATTCAATACCCACCAACCTAAACCTGCAACATATCTTAATTTTTCCCAATCATCCCCTTGATTGGGAAAATGAGGAGTCCACATCAAATCAAGAGTTGATTGCTTTAGTAAAGTTACACCACAAAGCGCCTGTTCCCACTTCACCATATCTTCTACACTGGAAAGTTGACCTCCAGCAGAATAGGTAACTGAGGGACTGTAATAAGGTTTGTTAACGAGTTTGCTGTTTAGTAACCGATAACCAGCAGCCCGGTGCGGCACTATGTCACTGGGATTATTCATCACGGTTGCGTTCATTCCCAAAGGAGCAAAAATGCGTTCTTGCAACAAATCTCCATAAGATTGTCCAGTTACCTTTTCTAGGAGCAAACCCAGTAGATAGTAGCCTGTGTTGTCGTAGGCGCTAAACTCACCCGGTTGGAACTTGAGGGGTAAGTGAGTAACTAGAGCCAAAATTTCAGATTTAGATAAATCAAGATGAGTAATTTCCCAGTAATTTGGGGCATCGGTATAGCTAGGAATTCCAGACTGATGAGACAGAATATGCCCGATTGTGACATTTTGCCATGTTAGGGGTAGATGATCGAGATAGTCTGCGATCGCATCTTCTAGCGAAATTATCCCTTGTTCCACGAGTATCATTATTGCTGTAGCGGTGAAAGTTTTACCGACAGACGCAATCTCATAAACTGTATGTTCAGTCGCTGGAACAAAGTGTTCAATATTCGCTAGTCCATAGCCCTTAACTAAAAGCGGCTCGCCTTCCTGCACCACTGCAACAGAAAGTCCAGGAATCTGATTTTTAGTCATTGCGGCTTGAATATAGTCATCAATCATAATCGGCAACGCTCAGTACAAGAGTACAATGCCTAATACCTAGTTTCGTCTGCTATTTTCTGGATTTTCAAGCGCTGGTTTTTGATACTTACCTGGATACTTGCGCTGAAAATATTCCTCCATAATTTGTAAGATCATCGGCGCAGCAATGCTACCACCACCACCACCGGAATGTTCAGCAAATGCCACAATCACAACTTCTGGCTGTTCAGCAGGTGCATAGGCTCCAAACCAAGCGTGATTTTGCTTAACACGGCCTTTCCACGCTTCAGCAGTGCCACTTTTACCAGCCACTGCGGGAACTGTTGGCTGCTTCAAAGCTTTACCCGTACCTTCAGCTACTACTTTCCGTAGTCCCTGACGGAGAACACTTATGGTTGTCGGCTTCATATTTAAAGATGCTCGCCAGCTTTTTGCCTCTTCATTGTCTTTAAGCAAATGTGGCTGGACTCGATAGCCACCATTAGCGGGCACAGCAAACATGATGGCGACTTGTAAAGGTGTCGTTTGTAAAGCACCTTGACCAATTGACATATTAATGCTGTCGCCTACAGTCCAAGGTATCTTCCAAGTTTTCTGCTTCCATGTCTCATCTGGAACTAAACCTTTTGCCTCTTCGTTGCCAAACTCAAAGCCAGTTCTTTTACCAAATCCATACTTGCGAGTCCATTCAATTAAAGTTGGGCCGCCGACTCCGCGACCAATTTGATAGAAGAAGGTATCACTACTCCACTGTAATGCTCCGACAAAACCCAATGGCCCGAACCCGGCGTGATTCCATTCACCAAATCGCGTGCCGCCAAAACTCAGGAAACCGTAAGTTTGCAGGACTGTGCTAGGAGAAAATTTTCCTGATTCTAGACCGGCTGTGGTAGTAACAATTTTGAAGGTGCTAGCGGGTGGAAAGGCGCTGAGGGCGCGATTCACCAAGGGATGATCGGCACCTTGGACAAATTCCCAATCTTTTTGGGTAAGTTTCTGTTTCGAGAAAATATTTGGGTTAAAGGTGGGATGAGATACCATTGCTAAAACAGCACCGTTCTTTGGGTCAAGAGCCACGATCGCACCGTCGCGATCGCCTAAAGCTTTTTCTGCTGTCTTTTGCATATTTAAATCTATGGTCAAGTGCAAATCGTTACCAGGTTTTGCCTGTTTCTCACCCAAAACCCGAAGCGGGCGACCAGCACCATCCACTTCTACCTGCTGACCACCCCATTCGCCCCGCAGAGTTTTCTCATAAGCTTTTTCAACTCCCATTTGACCAATTACATCACCCAATCTGTAGCCTTCCTGCTTCTTTTCTTTTAACTGACCGCCGGTCAGTTCTCGCGTATAACCTAATACATGGGCTAATTCCTTGGCGTGGGGGTAGTAACGAACGGCTTCTGTATGGATTTCTACGTCTTTAAGTTCAGTTTGATACTCTTTCAATGCTGTGATTTGGGCTTCATTCAAGTCACGAGCAATTCGGATGAGTGAAGAAGAGTTAGCACCTGCCTCTTCTAGTTTCTTTTCCATCTCTTCTTGGGGAACGTCGAGAATTTGAGATAGACGCGCTCCCACTAATGACCACGCTGGCTTGGTATGTGCCATCGGCCACAAATATACAGAGCGAGGATAGCGAGTACTGGCTAAAAGTTTGCCGTTGCGGTCAAAGATATTGCCTCGTTCTGGTTGTTTGGGAATCATCCGAATTCGATTTGACTCGGCTCGTTTTCGGTGGCTTGCTCCTTCAGTAATTTGCAAATATGCCAAACGAATGCTGATTCCTGTCAGCATCAATAAAGTAAATATAATTAAAAATATCGGCTGGAAACTTTGTCCAACAGTACGTGTATTTTTTTGTCCGCCAAGTGGAGATGGTTTAAGGAAAGTCATAAGGAAAAGAGGATTTCAAAATTAAGATTATCTGTAAATAACTCTGCTAAATTCTTAGCAGGTATTTAAGGGCAAACTAATTGGCAGTAATTACTTGTTTTCAATTGATATCATAAGCTCATCTCTTCTATTGCCTCGACCAAAAGCTTCTTAAATTTTGAACTTTGCACACTACTGGTCTGTCCCATTAATTTTGATGAGTTTGTAGTAAGCACTTCAGTGCTTAAAAATCTAGGACTAAAGTCCTTACTACGAACTTTTTCACCCATCAAAACTAATGGGATAGACTAGAAACTCTTACGCTGTATACCTGTTTGACTTTTGACTTGCGGTACTAGTCTCCAGTGCCACGTCCTGAACTTTGAGTTTTAGCTTCTGATGGATCGGGCTGAGGTTTTTGATACTTACCTGGATACTTATGCTGAAAATAAGCTTCTAATACTTGTAAAACCATCGGCCCGCAAATAGTACCGCCATGTTCGCCAGTATTTTCCCCAAAGGCCACAACCACAATTTCTGGCTTATTACTGGGCGCATAAGCACCAAACCATGTATGATTTGGGCGACCAACACCAGCTTCAGCTGTGCCACTCTTCCCGGATGCTTGGGCAATTGTCGGCACATCTAAGCGCTTACCAGTACCTTCACTCACCACCTTTCGCAGTCCGTCGCGCAGAACTTTGATAGTTGTTGGCTTCATATTTAAGGATTCTCGCCAACTTTTTGCTTCTTCGTTATCTTTAAGCAAATGCGGCTGAACTCTATACCCACCATTAGCAGGGACAGAAAACATAATCGCTGATTGCAGAGGTGTCACTTGCAAAGCGCCTTGACCAATTGACATATTAATGGTGTCGCCAACAGTCCAAGGCGTTTTCAAAACTTTCCGCTTCCATGTTTCATCTGGAACCAAGCCTACTGATTCTTCATCCCGAAATTCAATACCAGTTCTTTGACCAAACCCGTATTTGCGACTCCATTTAATTAAAGTTGGGCCACCAACTTTTCTGCCAACTTGATAGAAGAAAGTATCACTACTCATAGCGATCGCTCTGGGAAATCCTAATGGCCCGAATCCAGCGTGGTTCCACTCACCAAATGTTACCCCGCCCACGGTAAGGGAACCAAAGGTTTGTAGTATTGAGTCAGGAGAAAATTCACCTGATTCCAGTCCAGCTGTCGTAGTGACAACTTTAAAAGTACTGGCAGGCGGAAAGGCACTCAGAGCGCGATTCACCAAGGGATGATCTTTACCTTGGACACTTTCCCAATCTTTTTGAGAGAGTTTTTGTTTGGAAAAAATATTTGGGTCAAAGGTGGGGTAAGATACCAATGCTAAAACAGCACCATTATTTGGATCGAGTGCTGCGATCGCACCTCGGTGATTTCCCAAAGCTTTTTCGGCTGCCTTTTGCACATCCAAATCTATGGTTAGGTGCAAATCATTACCAGCTTTTGCCTGTTTCTCTCCGATAACCCGGATTGGTCTACCTGCACCATCCACTTCTACTTGCTGACCGCCCCATTCGCCCCGTAGAGCTTTCTCATAAGCCTTTTCCACGCCCATCTGACCAATTACATCTCCCAATCGGTAGCCTAATTCCTTCTTGCCCTTTAACTGGTCGGCGGTCAACTCTCGTGTATAACCTAATACGTGTGCTAATTGCTTGCCGTGGGGATAATAACGTACAGAATCTGTATTGATTTCCACTTCTGGGAGTTCATTTTTATACTCCTTTAATGCCGTAATTTCTGCTTCATTTAAATCGCGAGCAACCCGGATGAGTGAAGAAGAATTAGCACCAGCTTGTTCTAATTTCTTTTCCATCTCATCTTGGGGAATGTTAAGAATTTGCGCTAGACGCGGGCCAACTACAGACCAGGAAGGCTTAGTATGTGCCATCGGCCACAAATATACTGAGCTAGGATAGCGAGTACTAGCTAAAAGTTTGCCATTCCGGTCAAAAATATTGCCCCGTTCTGGTTGTTTGGGAATCATCCGAATTCGGTTTGCTTCGGCTCGTTCCCGGAGTTTTGGCCCTTCAACAATTTGCAAGTAAGCCAAACGAGCCTCAATTCCACTGGTCATTAATAGGGTAAATACGATTAAAAATATTGATTGGAAACCACGTCCAACTGTACGTGTATCTTTTTTGCTGCCAAGTGATGGGAATAATGACATAAGTATCAATTCAAAATTCAAAATGAATAAACGCAATTCCAGCCAGGCTTTTAGCAATTGCTAATATGCAATTTTAAGGTTTGTTAACTTAATCGCAGAATCTCTAAGTAGCAAAATGAGTATATAAATTTACCATAATTCTATTATTTTTACTGGGTATGAAAGAATCGGGCGAGTATATTCTTGAACAATTGTTTTTGGCGGATACAATAAACCAAAGTGTCAAATATAGTCTGCCCAAAAGACTAGAGCAATTGACAAGATAACGTAAAATCACGGCATTCTACTGAGGATTATGGCTCAAATTGTCATGCAAAATCAGAGGGGGATAACAAGTTTTCAGCCACTTGATGTTGAACTGCGTAACGTCTTCAAGTTTTTTAACCAAGAACCAGCAGTAAATGGAATTGATTTGGATGTCAGACAAGGAGAATTTTTTAGTATTTTAGGCCCCTCCGGTTGTGGTAAAACAACAACACTGCGCTTAATTGCTGGGTTTGAAATTGCTGACGCTGGTAAAGTGTTTATTCAGGGTCAGTCCATGACTAATGTGCCCCCTTACCGCCGACCCGTCAATACTGTATTTCAAAGTTACGCTCTATTTAACCACCTGAATGTCTGGAATAACATCGCCTTTGGACTGCGGTTAAAAAAAATATCCAAATCTAAAATTGAAGCTAGAGTCCAAGAAGTTTTAAAACTGGTGAAAATGGAAAGTTTGCGATCGCGCTTTCCCAATCAACTTTCTGGTGGTCAACAGCAGCGAGTAGCTTTAGCCAGGGCTTTAGTCAACCGTCCCACCGTAGTACTACTGGATGAACCATTAGGGGCGTTAGATTTAAAACTACGTAAAGAAATGCAGGTTGAGTTATCAAATTTACACAAAGACTTGGGGCTAACCTTTGTGATGGTGACACACGACCAAGAAGAAGCATTGTCTTTGAGCGATCGCATTGCCGTGATGAATCAAGGCAAAATTGAACAAGTTGGCACTCCCAGCCAAATTTACGAACGTCCTTGTACATCCTTTGTTGCTGATTTTATTGGTGATACTAATTTATTTAGTGGTGAAATCGTCGCGGTAGACTCCTCTAATATTAAAATTTCCACAAAAATGGGACTATCAATCGTTATTAGCCGCGCTGAGGATACACCAACTGAATTATCACAAGCTGTAGTAGTGAGTGTGCGTCCAGAAAAAATACAGCTTTCGCTGTATCCACCTAATTTGCCAGTTAACTGCTTTGAAGGACGGCTTATCAACATTATGTATTTGGGCACACACGTTAATTATGTTATGGAATTAACAAATGGCATTAGTATTAATGTGTTGCAACCTAATACTTTGGGCACTTTACCAGACCGCGACACACCTATTTACGCCTGGTGGGCAGAAACAGATTGTTTAGCCATTAGTCAATAGTTAATGGTCATAGAAAGCGGTGGTAAACCAGTACCGCAAGGCGGAAGTCAAAAGTCAAGGCTTCGGCTTCGCTCAGCCTTGACCTGAGCGCAGTCGAAGGGTCAAAAGTCAAAAGAATTGTATTCCAAGCTCTTGTACCATTTCAAATGGTATGTTCGTGCTGTAGTAGTGCAACTTTGTGGTTAAAAAGTAAGCAGATAATTCTGATAAATGAATTTAGAGGCTGACAACCATTATTTATTTTCTTTCTTTCGCCTTATTCGGTCAATGCCGAATTGGAATTGTAATTACAAACTCTGTTCCTACTGCTGGTGTTGAATGACATTCCAGTTTACCACCATGTGTTTCTGTAATGATTTGATAACTGATAAACATTCCCATACCTGTTCCCTTACCTACAGGCTTGTTGGTGAAAAACGGATTAAAAACTTGTTTTTGAATCTGTTCTGACATACCTATTCCATTATCAGCGATCGCAATTTTTACCCAACTGGAATCTATCACTGATGTACGAATGGCGATGGTGGGAGCTAACAACCCTGATGTTAAATTGTCTATTCTTAATTGTGCATTCTCAATTGTCCATTCTTCTAAAGCATCAATGGCATTCGCCAATATATTCATAAACACCTGATTGAGTTCTCCGCCATAGCATTCCACTAAAGGTAATGTGCCGTAGTCTTTGATGACTTGAATGGCTGGAAACTTTGTTGTTTCTTGGAAGCGATGTTGCAATACCATTAGAGTACTGTCGATGCTTTCGTGAATATCTACTGCTTTAAACTCGGCTTCATCTATGCGTGAGAAGGTTCGTAACGACAGCACAATCTGACGGATGCGCTGAGTGCCAACTTTCATCGAACTCAATATTCTTGGTACATCTTTCTGGATGTACTCTAGGTCAATTTCCTCACACAAAGCCTGAAATTCCAACTTATTACCAGATTGCTGCTGATGGTGAATTATTCGTAACAGGTCTTGAGTATATTCCTCAAGATAGGTGAGATTACCGTGAATAAAATTAACGGGGTTGTTGATTTCGTGGGCAACTCCAGCCACAAGTTGACCCAAACTAGACATTTTTTCTGCTTGAATCATTTGTGCTTGAGTTTGTCTGAGTTCTTGAAGAGTTTGTGCTAAATTTTCTGTTTGTTGTCGCAATTGGTCTTCCATCTGTTTGCGCTCACTAATATCCCTGGCGACACAAACAACGGTGTTTTCGCTCATGCTGGCAATATTCGCCTCAAACCAAACCTCTTGCTCGCCTATAGGCAAGCTATATTCTACCTTCACAGTTTTTTTAGTTAAGAGTGCTTGTTGAATAGAGTTGAGAAAATAGTCGGCACAAGCAGAGGGTAAAACCTCATGTATTTTTCTGCCCAGCAGTTCCGCAGGAGGTTGGTAGAGTAAGGGCGCACCACTAGGAGCGATTTTTAGGTATCTTCCTTCGGCATCTAAGACAAGAATTACATCCTGCATAGCGTTGAACAAGGCGAGTAATTCTGCTTGCGAGGCTTTGATTAATTCTTCAGCTTGTATGCGACTGCTGATATCGCTAATAGCGCCATGAAGACCAATAATTTCACCGTCTGAGTCGAAAATTGGTGAAGCTACCGATCTCATCCAGCACCAATCTCCATCCTTTTTTAAGTGGCGAAATTCTATTGCGATCCGCTGCCCCTTGGTTTCTACCATTTCTTGGATTTTTCTCTGGGCTAGGGGGAAATCATCAGGATGAAGCAGGGGGGCAAAGGTTTGACCAATTAAGTCTGAAGGTTCCCATCCTAAAACATTTTTATACTGTGGTGAGACATAAGTAAAAAGACCTTGTACTGACATGGAAAAAATCAGGTCGCTGATATTTTCCACGAGTTGGCGATACTTAGCCTCACTCTCAGCCAAAGCAGTTGCCGCCGCTTGGTGATGCTGTCCGCGAATTTTCTTTGCTGATTCTACAAAGGCAGAATTATCTGCCAACTTCGACTGTAATTCTATCAGTTGTAAATCTTGTGGGACTTCATCAGTAACTAATTCCCAAATTTGATGTTGTTCGGCTAACAGCGTAGTTGAGTAAAGGTCTTGCAATGCTTCTAGTTGTTGCAGCAATTGGGCATTTTGCTGACGTAAAAGCAATATCTCTTCATTGATTTTTTCAGTACACATGTTCAACTCCGATTTACTTTACTTAGTGCTGTTTGCGGATAGCTAGGGTTGAGCCAGTCCTGCCTAACTCAGGACTTACGCAAAAATTGCTCAAAAGCTTAATTAATCCAACGACCAACGCGGAGCGTCTCGTAGAGAAGATGTCTTTTATGCATGAACGCTACACGCTCATGTACAGGTGGGGTGACAGAATCTTCTTAGCTAAAGTTGGTCTACTCAGTACTGTTTATTGCCGTACTGGAATTGCGATCGCAAACTCTGTACCTTTTCCTGGGAAGGAGTTGCAGTGTATCGAACCCCCGTGTTTTTCCACAACAATTTGACGGGCGATCGCTAATCCTAAACCCGTTCCTTTTCCTACAGATTTCGTCGTAAATAAATGGTCAAATATCTTTTGTTTGACTGCTTCATTCATGCCATTAGCATTATCAGCAATCGTTATTTTCACTTGATTATCTTGTAATGAGGTTTGAATTGTAATCTTGTTAGGATTTTCTTGGATGTCTGCAAAATTCCGCCCACTATTCGACTCATCTAAGGCATCAATGGCATTAGCTAGGATATTCATAAACACCTGGTTTAATTGCCCAGGAAAACATTCAACTTGAGGCAAAATGCCATAATCGGTTATTACTTCAATTGCTGGACGTTGCTCATTGGCTTTGAGGCGATGTTTGAGAATTAAAATTGTACTTTCAATTCCTTCATGAATTTTAAATGGCACTTTGTAATCTTTATCTGCGCGGGAGAAAGTTCTTAAACTAGTGCTGATATTTTTCAGGCGATCGCACGCCATCACCATTGAATCTATTGCCTTGGGTAAATCTTCTAAACTATAATTTAAGTCAATTTCTTCTGCATGGTCAATAATTTCAACACCCGGATTAGGTAAACTTTCTTGATAAAGTTTCAAGTGTTGCACAACATCAGCAATAGTGGGCTTAGCTTGTTTGAGACTTGCAGCAATAAAGCCCAAAGGATTATTCATTTCATGGGCTACGCCAGCAACTAAATTGCCTAGCGCTGACATTTTCTCACTTTGAACAATTTGTAATTGGGCTTGCTGTAAATCTTCTAAGGCTGTTCCGAGTGCTTGAGATTTTTCTGTAACCGCTGATTCAGCTTGTTTGCGATCGCTAATATTAATAGTTGTTACAACTATGCGATAAACTTTGCCCGTCCGATCTTTTAATGGACTGAGTGTGGTTAACCACCAAGTTTTCTGGTCGTTAAATGTTAGACATTCTTCATAGGTGATGGGTATTCCAGTTTGGAAACAACGCAGATGATTTTGAGATACTGCTGCACCTTCATCACCATGTAAATCTTGCGGAGTTTTACCTAGCACTTGGGAAGCAGGGATACCAACTGCTAATTCGCATGATTTACTCCATCCTGTGTATTCAAACTTACCATTATCCCGGACATCAATCACACAGATCAGACAGCCAACACCTTCGTAAATACTACTGAGAAACTTTTCTCGCTCCTGGAGATGATTATATAATTGGGCATTTTCCAAAGAAATTGCGGCTTGAGTGCAGAGGAAATTTACAACAGAAAGGCGATCGCTAGTAAATACTCCTTGAGTCAGTTGATTTTCTAGGTAAAGAATCCCTACTAAACGCCCTTGATTAATAATCGGGGTACATAATACACTCTGGGGTTGTGTTCGTTGCATATATTCCCCAATCAACCCAATGGTATCTGTTTTGCAATTGTCTATAACAACTGTTTGTTGAGTATTTTTGACGTAATTGATAATTGTTGCGGGAATCTCTTGACAATTAGCGAGTGATTGTGGCTCCAGAATGGTTTGTATTTGGTCATGATTGATAAAGGTAATTGCCCTAACTTGCCAATTATCACCAGACACTTTTTTCAACAAGGGTTCCCCCCGCACGGCAGTGTCCTCATCTTGGGGAAGAATTAATACAGCTTTCTTGGCGCCAGAGTTTTCTAGGATAATGTGGGTCAAGCTGGCAATGAGTTGATCTAATTCCAGAGAACTGGAGATAACTTGAGCGGCTTTGAGGACAGAGGTAAAATCTAATGTCTGGGAAATACTAGTGCTGCCAGTGGTAGAAGTGCGAGTAGATGAAGAAGTGCTGCGAAAGCTAATAGTTTCTAAGGTATTGAAGTTGATTCGTTGCTGTTGCAGAATTGATTGGAGTAGTTGGGGATAGCGTTTTTCTAGGTCTTCTATTTTGGCTTTTGCGCCCCAACGAGCGTAACAGTAGTATGCTTCTTGCATATATGCTTGGGCAACTCTTTCTTTACCCCAATCGAGATAAAATTTGGCTAGTAGTTCATTGCTAAGTGCTTCTTCTTGGATGTAGCCGTTGGCTTTAGCTAGAGTTATGGCGCGATCGTAATTTTCCAGTGCTTCTGCTTTATTGCCCAAAACTCTTTGTTTTTCAGCCTCAACTAAATGCCATTTATGCAGATGATTTGTGGGAGCATTTTGCGCACAACGGTACAGAGTGGTTTGATGGATTTCCACCTGGGCAAGAATTACGGAAAGTTCAATTTCTGGCTGGGTGGAAAATAGAGCTAGGTGCGTCAGGGCTGCGTAGAAATGGGAAATCGGAACAAAAATCAATCCTGATACTGCAAGTAAATACTTCTCCCCTTCCTCAATGTAAGCGATCGCAGCTTTGTAATCACCAAAAGAATAGGCAAGCAACTGTTTGTAGATATACAACTCAGCCATCACCGTGAGTTCATTAGCCTGACGATGTTTGGCAATCATCACCGTTTCATCGTAGATACTGCCGCTCAAACAATCGGGCTGAATTTGGGTTTCCCTAAAGTTCTGTGCTGCCTGCCGCATAATACTCACATAAGTCTGGGCAGAATGTTGCTTCGCCTGAGTTAAGGCGGCGTTGTAACTTACGATATCTAACTCCAAATTGCTAAGTTCAGAGCCACTCCAAAAGACGGCATAGCTGTAACAACATACGTTATAGCCAGCGTGTAAAAAATCGCCAGTTTCCATACCAGAGGTAAAACCAGCTTTCAGCAACGGTATTGTTGCTGAGAGAGCTTCTTGGTGATGCTGAATAAAGCCACCAAACAACATAGAAATTATGGATTTGAATTCCCGTAGATTGAACCGATCTAGCAAATTCAATGCCAATTGCCCAAAACCGTAGCCCCCTTCAACCTCTCCCAAAAAGGCACATAGCACCATTCCGTGCAGCGCATACCCCACCGTGGAGGCAGGCGTATTCCCAAACTTAAGCGATAGGCTGACCATTGTGGAGCTAATTAGGGGCAATAAACCCGGCATTCCTTGAAAAACAGGTGCAAACAACATTCCTAACAGTTGCATGGCTGCCTGTGCTTGGGGATCGGTCATCGCTGGTAAGTCAGCTAGTTCCTCAATTTGTTTGTCTGCAAGTTGACTAGCAAGGACTTGTAAAGCTTTACCAATCTCAGCATTGTTTGGCTCAATGGGTAGCTCAACTCCCAATTGCTTTAAGGCATCTCTGCCAACTGCGATCGCTTCTAATAGTCTGCTTTGGGCAGTCTGGGCAGCAATTTGAATTTCGTAAATTTTAACTTTATCTAAAATCGTCTGGGCTGATTGCAACACCTGCGCCGCTATCTGTTCCATGCCATCAAAGTCAGCATTTAAGTAGGCGGCTTCGGCGGCGGCAACATAGAGACTCAGGGTCAATTCATATCGATCTTGCCAGCAATTCCCTGTGAGTAGCTCAATCCCAGTTTGTAAATAGGCTCTGGCAGCAGCATAAGCAGTAGAATTTTTAGCTTTACCTCCTGCTGCTAAGTTAAGTCGAGCCAAGGCTTCTCGTTCGTTTGATTGGGCGATCAACTCTTGCCCTAAATTCAAATGTCCAACAATATCAAACAGTTTTTCTTCATGTTCTATTTGAGAGGAATTTTGTAGAAGTAATTGACCAATTTTGAGATGAGTTGCTTGTTTCTGGTTATCAGGAATTAGAGAATAGGCAGCTTGTTGTACTCTGTCATGTAAAAATCTATATTTGGCTAATTGTTTATTGGTATTCCTATTTGACAGCGCCAAGCGATCGTGATTTTCTCCCTGATAAAATTTATAAACATCACTAATTGGTAAAATCAACCCTTCTTGTAAAGCTTTCCATAAACTAGCAGCTGTTTCAATTTCTGATGATTCCCAAACAATCGCCAAAGTTGCTAAATCAAATTGATTACCAATACAAGCGGCTAACTGCAATACATTTTGAGTTGATTGAGGCAGTCTTCGTAATTGAAATACCATGAACTTAACAACATCATCTGTCACCGCTTGCTGATTTATTTGGGTGATATCACATTGCCATCCTCCCGTAGCCTCCCCTTGGTAAGGGGGGGTTGGGGGGGTGAATTCAATTAATCCATCTTGGTGTAATGCCTTGAGGAACTGTATGGCAAAAAACGGATTACCTTGAGTTTTCTGAAATACCAATTGAGAAACAGGTAATGCCGAATCTTTTGTACATTTAAGTGTGTCAGCAACTAATTGATTGACTTGCGATTGGCTTAGAGGCGCTAAAGTAATCGTATTAATTGTAGCTGCTGTTTTTTGGATATCATTCAAAGTCAATATTAATGGATGTGCTAAATTGACTTCGTTATCACGATAAGCACCAATTAAGAAAAGATGTTTTGTATCAGCCATTAATAACTGTATTAACATCAACGATGCTGAATCTGCCCATTGTAAATCATCTAAAAACATCACTAATGGATGTTTTTCACTGGTAAAGACTTGGGTAAATTTCTGAAATAATAAATTAAACCGATTTTGGGCAGCAGTTCCTGATAATTCTGTAGCAGGTGGTTGTTGACCAATAATTCTTTCTAATTCGGGGATGACTTCAATAATCACCTGTCCATTATCACCTACAGCCGCTAAAATATTGGTTTTAAATTGCTGAATTTGAGCATGGCTTTCGGTTAATAATTGCCCCATTAAATCACGGAAAGCTTGCACAAAAGCGCTAAAGGGAATATTTCGTTGAAATTGGTCATATTTCCCTTTGATAAAATAACCGCGTTTTTTGACGATTGGTTTCTGAACTTCGTTAACTACAACGGTTTTACCAATACCCGAAAAACCAGCCACCAGCATCATTTCTGTCGCACCTGTACTAACTCGCTCAAATGCTTGTAGGAGAGTTTCTACTTCTGTTTCTCGTCCATAAAGTTTATCAGGGATAATAAAGCGATCGCACAGATCCCGTTGAGCAATTGGGAAATGCTTAATTTCACCAGTTTCTTGGAGTTGAGATAAACAAGTTTCTAAATCAAATTTCAGTCCCAATGCACTCTGATAGCGGTCTTCAGCATTTTTTGCCATCAATTTCATGACAATATCTGACAACACTTGCGGAATCTCGCCACTTTTAACTTCCTGAAGGGATAGTGGAAGTTTTGCTAGATGACAATGTACCAACTCCATCGGATCGTTTGAATGAAACGGTAACTCACCCGTAAGTAGTTCATAAAAAGTGACACCTAAAGAATAGAAATCAGTCCGGTAGTCAATCCCCCGATTCATTCTTCCTGTTTGTTCGGGAGAAATATAACCAAGTGTCCCTTCCAAAACATTGGGATTCATCAGTGTTTGAGTTTCCCGTGGTAGTAGGGATGCAATACTAAAGTCAATTAATTTAACTTGTTTGGTTTCTGGATTAATTAAAACATTGGCGGGTTTGATATCTTTATGAATAATCCGATCGCGATACAATATATCTAAGGTGTTGCACAGTGCGATCGCAATTTCTAAAAACTCCATCAAAGATTCTAGGTTTCGCCCAACTTTCCACTCCCCACTCCTTAATCCCCAATCCTTGAGAGAAATCCCCCCAAAGTCTTCCATTACCAACGCATAACCATTTTGATACGGTTCTAGGCTATAGGTTTGGACGATCAGAGGTGAGTTGAGATTTTTCGCTATGGTGTACTGATTACGAAACGACAAAAGTTCGCTGAAACTCGGATAAGGATTTTTCAGCAACTTAATCACTACGGGTAATGAGTCAGTCTCTCGATACCCTCGATAAACGATGGTTCTAGAACCATTGTAGAGTTCTTCGCTAACCTTATATCCGGGAATATTGACTCTCGTACTAACCATACTGCTAAATCTTTAAGACTCCAGATATAGTGTTCCCAGATATAAAGCGAACCCGTCGCTCCACAACTTGAAATTTTCAGGATTTAGAGTCAAAGAAAATCGGCGCTAATCCCATCCCTTCTCTACGAGACGCGGTGCGAACAAAGAGTGTCCGAGATTCATACCGGAATTTCAATCGTAAATTCTGTACCCTGACCCAGAACTGAGTTAAAACTTAATTTTCCACCGTGGGTTTCTTCAACGATTTGACGAGCGATCGCGAGTCCCAATCCTGTGCCTTTACCAACAGCTTTCGTAGTAAATAAATGGTCAAATATTTTTTGTTTAACTTCTTCGCTCATCCCCTTGCCATTATCAGTAATGGAAACTTTAATTAGATTATTTTCGACTGAGGTTGTAATTGTAATGCAGTTAGGATTGGCTTTAATTTCTTCAAAGCTGAGTCCATGATTAGATTCATCTAATGCATCAATAGCATTAGCAAAAATATTCATAAATACCTGATTTAATTGACCGGGGAAACATTCTACTTGAGGTAAATTACCGTAGTTTGCAACAACTTCAATCGCCGGACGTTGTTCATTGGCCTTGAGACGATGTTTGAGAATTAGAATAGTACTATCAATGCCTTCGTGGATATTAAAAGGTACTTTGTAGTCTTGATCGGCACGAGAGAAAGTTCTCAAACTGGTGCTGATGTTCTTTAGTCTGTCACACGCCATAGACATAGAATCAATCATCTTGGGTAAGTCTTCTAAGCTATAATCCAAGTCGATTTCTTCGGCATGATCTTCGATTTTATCGCTTTTGTTGGGTAAACTTTCTTGATATAGTCTGAGATGTTCAACAATATCAGCGATAGTAGGTTTCGCTTGTTTGAGACTAGCAGCAATAAAACCAAGGGGATTATTCATTTCGTGAGCTACACCAGCAACTAAGTTGCCTAGTGCAGACATTTTCTCAGTTTGCACCATTTGTAATTGTGCTTGTTGCAGGTTTTGTACAGCAGTTTCTAGCTCTTGTGCTTTTTCTTGAAGTTGGACTTCGGCAACTTTGCGTTCGCGTAGCGCAGCTTGTTGTTCTGTAATATCATCTGCTAGGGAAGCAACTCCGATTAACTCGCCATCTGCATTTACAAGCGGATTGTTATACCAAGCGCAAATGATAATTTTACCATCCTTTGTCACATTTTCATTGATACTGTAATTGCCGCCCTCCTGCGATATAATTTCGACGCTGACTCGCTCCATTTCTGCTTGAATCTTTTGAGGAATGATGAATTTGAATCCACAACCCAAAGCCTCTTGTTTGCTGTAGCCAAAGATTCTTTCTGCGGCTGGATTCCAGTCAGTAACTTGATAATTGGTATCCCACTCTATAACTGCTAATGGAGTTTGCTGAACCAATAACTGGAGTCGTTGCTGGGATGCTTGAAAGACAGACTGGGCGGTGCTTAACTCCTCAAGCGATCGCTCTAGCTGTTGGGAATACTCTAGCGATCGCTCATAAAGTCGGGCATTTTCCAAAGAAATTGCCGCTTGAGCGCACAGCAAGTTGAGCAGTTCGACGCGATCTTTTGTGAACGCCCCCGTTGCTAGATTATTTTCTAGATATAAAATGCCCATCAACTTACCTTGATGCAAAATCGGGGTACACAAGATACTTTTGGGCTGCTGACGGATGATATAGGGGTCATTGGCTAAGGTGCGATCGGCACTTGCATTCACCAGCACAGCAGTTTGCTTGTCATGCTTGACTTTGTAAATCAGTCTGTGGGGAATGTCCTGGCTATCTTCAATGGGAATACGCTGCAAGACAATTGGCTTTGAACCTGTGGTAATTGACCCTTTGATTAACAGGCGATCGTCTCGCAAGAGCATTAACACGCATTTATCAGCCCCCGCATTTTCGATGACGATCGTCATCAACGATGAAAGTAGATTTTCCAGTTCGATTTCACCGGAAATAGTATGAGAAGCTTTGAGAATAGTAGCTAAATCTAAAGCCACAGAAACATTACTACTGGATATAGCTGAACTGGTGGAGGTGACACTACCCAATGTGAACAGAGTTTCGTGAGTGGAGAGAGGAGAACGGGTTTGCTCTAATATAGGTGTAAGTAGTTGCGGATAGCGAGCTTCTAGGTCAACGACTTTGGCTTTTGCACCCCAACGAGCATAGGCATAGTAGGCTGCAATCGTGTATTCCCCAGCTATGCGCTCTTTGCCCCAATCTAGGTAGAATTTTGCTGCCAGTTCGTTAGCAAGTGCTTCTTCTTGGGTATATTCGTTGGCTTTGGCTAGAGTTATCGCCTTGTCGTAAAACTCAATTGCTTCGGCTTTTTGTCCTAACACTCGACATTTTTCCGCCGCTACCAAATCAACTTTATGTTGATAATTCATAGGTGCATGATCCGCCCATTGCTGTAACTTGGTTTGATTTTCTATGACACCCTGTAATGCTTCTGATGTTTCATCTAACTGTGGATTTAATTGTGCCAGAGTTAGCAGAGAATCATAAAGATAAAATACTGGTTCGCTGACTAATCCCGCACCAGCCATAAAATAGCGCCTGACTTCAATAGCATGATTTTTCGCTGGCTCAATTTCTCCAAACAAGAAACAAAGCATTAGTTTATACAAATGGAAAATATATAATCCATATCCATCTTTGGCAGACTGTAGCTGCTGGAGAAATTCTGTTTCTTCAAGGGCTTTCCCAGACAAAAGGGTGGTATGTTCTGCAAAACCTAGTAGATTTAAAACTGGTTGCCAATAAATCCGGCAATAATTTGCGGTTGTCAATTGATTTAATTGCATCAAACTATGGCAGTAGGCGCTGATATCCTGCTCTAAGGTAGACAGAGATTGATTACACCAAAAAGAATTGAGACAAAAAGTGTGCCCATTATATCCAGCCATTACCAGGTTTCCAAATTCTAGGGCAGAGGTGTAACCCTCTTGCAAGAGTGGTAGTGTTTCTTTAATGTGAGATTTACGGTGTACAACAAATATCCCCAAGATCATCAAAACATCTGTTTTACTTGCTTTGGCATCGAGTTTTGAAATAATCTGGAGTCCCAGGGAACCAAATTGCGATCCTGTATCTATGGCTTGGAAAAAATTGCAGAGAATACTGCCATAGGTCGCATAGCCTAAAGCAGAAGTTGATGTGTTACCGTACTGAATTGAGAGTTGAACAGACAAACTATTCAGCAATGGGTACAGCGCAGAGCCAGTGAGGTAAGCTGCTGGGATTATGATATTGACAATCTTAAGAGTAGCGAGTTTTTCTGCATCCCTCATCTCAGGCAAGTTAACCAAATCGGCAATTTCCCTATCTCCAATGAGTTCCTTAATCTCTTGGATTTTCTGTTGAATATCTGATGGTGCGGGTGTTTCAGGAAAGGTAACGCCAAGCTGTTGTAAGACTTGTTGGCCGATCGCGATCGCTGAAGTTAATTTACTTTGGGAAATATGAGATTGAATTCTAATACAGTAAACATTGACCTGTTCAGGTAAGGAGCGTGCCTGTTGAATCACAATATCAATGAGCTTTTCCATCGCCTCAAAGTTACCGTTTAGCATTGCTACTTCCGCAGCTAATTCATATAAGGCGAGGGTCATTTCATACTGCTGCTGCCAAGTATTTTCTTCCAACAAAAACAATCCTACTGTCACATATTCACTCGCCGCTTGATAGGCAGTTGAAGTTTTAGCTTTGCGGCAGGCAATTAAATTGAGTCCAGCTAATTCTTCTCGTTGAATTGGTTGGGTAATTAAAGCAGTTCCGTGATTTAATTGATTGACGATATCAAAAATACGGTCAACTCTAGCTTGTGCGGAAATCTGTTGTAGAAGCAGTTGTCCGATTTGGTAATGAGTCGTTTGTTTTTGGTCATCGGGAATTAGGGAATAGGCTGCTTGTTGAACGCGATCGTGCAAAAATTTGTAGGTAACATTTTGAGACTTTTCTGGTGTAACGGCTTGACTTTCTGCCCCTACATAAAATTTATAAACATCACCGAGCGGTAAAATCAAACCTTCTTGCAATGCTTTCCATAAATTGGCTGCGGTTTCTACTTCTGAGTGTTCTGAAACAATTGCTAATGTTGTTAGATCGAACTGATTGCTAATACAAGCGGCTAACTTCAGAATATCCTGGGTTGCTAAGGGTAACTTCTCTAACTGCAACGCCATAAATTCTACGACATCATCGGTCAAGGCTTGTTGATTAATTTTGGACAGATCGCATTGCCAACAGCCTAACTCCAAGTTAAATTGAATGAGATTTTCTTCGTGTAGGGCTTTGAGAAATTGGGTGGCAAAAAATGGGTTGCCTTTAGTTTTTTGATAGACTAATTGTGAAAGAGGTAATGCCAAATTTTCTGTACTTTTTAGGGTATCAGCGACTAATTGATTGATTTGGAATTGACTCAGGGGTGTTAAAGTAATAGTATTAATGGCTGCTTGGTTTTTTTGAATTTCGCTCAAAGTCAGCATTAATGGATGGGCTGGATTGACTTCGTTATCCCGATAAGCACCAATGATGAAAAGATGACCTGTATCAGCCATTAATAGCTGCATCAACTTTAATGATGCTGAATCAGCCCATTGTAAATCATCTAAAAACATCACTAATGGATGTTCGGCGCTAGTAAAGACTTGGGTGAATTTTTGAAACAATAAATTAAAGCGATTTTGGGCTGCTGTTCCTGATAATTCTACTGCTGGTGGTTGTTCACCAATGATTTTTTCTAATTCGGGAATGACTTCAATAATTACCTGACCATTCTCTCCAACAGTTTCTAATATTTGATTTTTCCATTGTTCTAGTTGGACATCACTTTCGGTTAACAATTGCCCCATTAAATCCCGGAATGCTTGCACAAAAGCAGAGAAGGGAATATTGCGTTGAAATTGGTCATATTTCCCTTTGATAAAATAACCACGTTGCCGAACAATTGGTTTATGAACTTCGTTGACAACGGCGGTTTTCCCAATACCCGAAAAACCTGCTACCAGCATCATTTCTGTTGCACCAAGACTGACTCGCTCAAATGCTTGCAGTAAAGTTTCTGCTTCGGTTTCTCGTCCGTAGAGTTTGTCGGGGATGATGAAGCGATCGCATACATCCCGTTGTGCGATCTCAAAACTTTGAATTTCACTATCAACTTGTAACTGATATAAACATTTTTCTAAATCCAATTTCAGTCCCAAGGCACTTTGATATCTGTCTTCCGCATTTTTTGCTATCAGTTTCATCACGATATCGCACAAAACTTGCGGAATTTTTATTTCCTTTATTTCACTTAAATTCGGTGGGTTTTTGGCAATATGACAATGGACTAACTCCATCGGATCTTTGGATTCAAAAGGTAACTTTCCTGCCAGTAATTCGTATAAAGTTACTCCCAAAGAATAAAAATCACTTCGATAGTCAATCCCCCGATTCATTCGACCAGTTTGTTCCGGGGAAATATAAGCGAGTGTCCCTTCTAATCCATTGGGATTTATTAAAGTTTGTGTTTCTCGTGGTAGTAAAGATGCAATACTAAAGTCGATTAATTTAATTTGTTTGGTTTCGAGATTAATTAAAATATTGGCAGGTTTGATATCTTTATGAATAATCCGCTCTCGGTAGAGTACATCTAAGGTATTGCAGAGTGCGATCGCAATTTCTAAAAACTCCTGTAGAGATTGCCCCCTTCCCTTAACTTCCCAATCCTTGAGAGAAATCCCCCCAAAGTCTTCCATCACCAGCGCATAGCCATTTTGGTATGCTTGGAGGCTGTAGGTTTGGACAATCAGAGGAGAGTTGAGATTCTTGGTAATGGTGTACTGATTCCGAAACGACAAGAGTTCGTTAAAATCTGGATATGGATTTTTCAGCAGTTTAATGGCTACAGGTAATGAGTCAGCCTCTCGATACCCTCGATAAACTACGGTTCTGGAACCATTGTAGAGTTCTTCGCTGATGCGATATCCGGGAATATTGACAAGAGTGCTAACCATATATACTGCTAAATCCTTAAGATTTCCAGGTTTAGTATTCCCAGATATCTGAAGCGTGTTTAACATTAAATACAAAACTTATACTGGGATTTCAATGATAAATTCTGTACCTTCACCCATAACTGAGTTAAAACTCAATTTTCCGCCGTGAGTTGATTCGACAATTTGACGAGCGATCGCCAATCCCAATCCTGTACCTTTACCAACCGCTTTTGTCGTAAATAAATGGTCAAATATTTTTGATTTTATTTGTTCATTCATTCCCTTACCATTATCTTTAATTGTAATAATTAATTTTTGTTGGTTTTCACTAATTTTAGTAATGATTGTGATGCAATTGGGATTAGTTTTTATCTCTTCAAAACTACGTCCAATATTTGACTCTTCCAAAGCATCAATAGCATTTGCTAGAATGTTCATAAATACCTGATTCAACTGCCCAGCAAAGCATTCTACTAATGGTAACTGACCATATTCTTTGATAACTTGAATTTCTGGGTGAGTTTCTGAAGCTTTGAGGCGATGTTTGAGAATCAGGATAGTGCTGTCGATGCCATCATGAATGTTACAAGCAATGGGGCGATCGCTATCAGCACGAGAGAAGGTTCGTAAAGAAGTACTAATATCCCGAATTCGCTTCACCCCTTCTTCCATAGAACCCACTAACTTTGGTAAGTCTTCGCGGATATAATCGAGGTCAATTGCTTCGATTTCACCTTTAATTATTTCATTGGGATGAGAATATTCCTGTTGATACAAATCAATTAAGCCAAATATATCCTTGATATAATCTAAAGCGGGTTGAATATTTCCCCCCAGGAAGCCAACAGGGTTATTAATTTCATGTGCCACCCCCGCTACAAGGTTTCCCAGTGCTGACATTTTTTCACTTTGCACCAATTGCACTTGAGTGCCTTGAAGTTCTGCTAGTGCTTCTTCTAAATTTTGTTTTTGTTGTTTGAGTTCTTCTTGTGCCAGTTGACGTTCGGTAATGTCTTCTGTCACTAATAAAATGCCAAATACATTTCCCTTCGCATCGCGTAAAGGCATCTTGCTCGTATCCAACCAAATTTGCTGACCATCCGACCGTTGCCATTGTTCAATTATATGGAGTTCTGCTTGTCCAGACTCCATGACGCGGCGATCGCACACACGATACCAATCGGATTCTTCTTTGCTTATCAGTAAGTCATAATCATTTTTACCCACAATTTCATCAGGCGAACTTAAGTTTAGTACATTAGCCAAACTTTGATTACAGCCCAAATAAACTGAATTGATATCTTTCCAGGCTACCCAGTGGGGAATAGTATCAAATACTAAGCGCATCAATTGTTGAGTTTGTTTGAGGGTTTCAATCGATGCAAATAATTCCTGGTTTCGTTCAGTAACTCGTTGCTCTAGTTGCTGGGTGAGTTGTTGCAGTTCTGTATTTCTAGCTTCAAGAGACTGGCTCAATTGGTTAAGCTTTAAGTGAGTTCGCACCCGTGCTAAAACTTCACTTTGTTGAAACGGTTTGGTAATGTAGTCAATGGCTCCAAGTTCAAAGCCTGTGACTTTATTCACCGATTCAGAAAGGGCCGTAATAAAGATAATCGGAATATTTTGGGTTTTCAGATTGGCTTTAATGTGCTGACAGGTTTCAAAGCCATTCATCCCCGGCATCATCACATCCAGTAAAATCAAAGACACTGGAGTATGTTCTAATTGTTGTAGCGCACTTTCACCACTAGTGGCGATCGCAACTTCAAAACCCGCTTGGGCTAAGGTGTCTGAAAGCACCTTTAAGTTATTTGGCACATCATCGATAATAAGGATAATGCCATTATCAAACGGGTTTGTAACAGCATTGTTAAATGCAATGGAATTTTCAAAAAATGCCGTCATAGCGAAAATGGTAATGAGATAACAAAGGATTTATCAGACTGGAACTAGTGGATTAACTTTTAAGATTGGGAAGATACTGTTCAAGTAATGTTCGGATTTTTTCAGTTTGGAAATTATCTGCATACTCACGTACTGCTTTAACAAATGGTTGGTACTCCCGATCTGTTTTTTCCAAAGTTTTTAGCTGTTGCTCGATTGCCATCAAGCGTCCCTGCAACGTCAATGTGTGCAACTGCGACAAAACCTCCTCGGTTGGGGGAACAATCTCATCTGGGGTGGATGAAGATATTGCCTCTGAATTGGCTGTTATTGGCTCCACAGCAATAGAGTTTTGCTGATAAATCCATTTCAGATTCAGAAATTTTTCCAGCAACTTCAGCAGCGCTGGAGCTTCTATAGGCTTAGGTAAAAACGCATCGGCTCCAGCTGCGATACTCTCATTTTGGTTACTTTCAAATACACTAGCTGAAGAGGCGATCGCTGGAACATTCTGCAACTCAGGAATCTGTCGCAACTGTCGCAGCATCTCGCAACCATCCATTTCTGGCATCATCAAGTCTGTAATAATCAGGTCAGGATGAATCTCCTTGGCCTTGTCCAATCCTTCTCGACCATTGCTGACATCAATCACTGCAAAACCCAAAGGTTCCAGTAGACTAACTAAAACCGAGCGATTTTCCCAACGGTCATCGACTACCAGCACCTGGCGCTTGCTACCTTCAAATCCAACAATCTTGCCTTGTTTAGTTGTTTGCAGACTTACTACCCATTCTTGAGCTTCGGGAAGTTCGACCTCAAACCAAAAGGTGCTACCTTTGCCAATTTGGCTGTCTACATTTAGGGTACTACCCATCAGAGAAACGATTTGCAGACTGATTGCTAGTCCTAGTCCAGTTCCTTCTCCTTGTTTTTTCACATCACCCACTTGTTCAAAGGGTTGGAAGATTTTCGTGAGTCCGATTGGCGATATCCCAACCCCTGTATCTTCGACCTCAAAGCGAATTTGATAGGTTGCAGTTTCCAGTTTGTGAGTTTTAACACCTCGGCTTCGCTCGGTGTTAAAGTTGAGCGAAGCCGAAGCTTTAACGCGAAACGTAACTCCACCTTCGTCAGTAAACTTAATCGCATTGCCCAATAAGTTAATCAACACTTGGCGTAGGCGTTTTTCATCGACTCTAATGCCTACAGGTAAATTAGAATCGGGTTGATAGGTAAAAGAAATTCCTTTTTGACCAGCACGCATATGCATCATCTCTGCAATGCCTTCCAAAAGTGCTGGGAAATTCACATCACTAGGATATAATTCCAACTTTCGGGCTTCGATTTTGGCGAGGTCAAGGATATCATTAATCAGATTGAGCAAATGATTGCCGCACTGATAGATGATATCTACACCTTTTTTAGCTTGTTTTGTTAAGGGTTCACCATTTTGAAGAATTTGGGCATAGCCCAGGATGCCATTGAGCGGAGTTCGCAATTCATGGCTCATATTAGCGAGGAACTCACTCTTGGCAACGTTTGCAGTATCGGCTTTCTCTTTTGCCTCTGCTAGTTGTAGTGTCCGTTCTTCTACCTTTTGTTCTAAGGTGGCAAAGGAGGTTTGCAACTGTTTGGCCATGCTGTTAAAAGATGCGGAGAGTTCTCCAAGCTCATCGGTGCGGTTACTTGCTAGAGTCGCATTCCAATTCCCTGTTTCTAATTGCTTGGCGGCACTATTGAGTTGTAATATTGGTAGAACTACTAGCGATCGCGATAGCCAACGCACTAAAAATACAGTCAATAACAACACAGCCAAAAAAGTTACCAAAGCAAATGCCGCTACCAAATATTCCTGACGGATCACAGAACTTGCATCCAATTCAACCACCAAGAATCCATTCACCCGACCCTGGAGATTGGTAATTGGAGCATAACCGGCAAGAATAGTTTCGCCATTTGCAGTTTTGTGAAATTCCCGATCGACAAACGGTGTATTTTGAGCAACGGCTATATACAAATCATCTAATGGCTTTGTGTAATCCATGCCAGTCAATACAGTTTTGTCTCGGTCGGCAGGGTCATAGTTTAAGACATAGACAAATTTCTTATTTGGTTGTTCGCGTACCGTGTAAATACGCAGAATATCTTTACTAGTTGCTTGAATAGCTACAAGTCTATCGTGATTGATTTTGTAAAAGGCTGAAGTGCGGTCGCTTGGTTTAGCAATCAATCCATGATAATCGCTATCTATTTGTGGAACTGCCAAACTGACAATCACCAAGAGACGATTACGGATTGCCTGCCGTTGGCTAGAGTACAACTGCCAGTACATTCCCGAAGCAATTGTCCCTGCCATCATCGCGATTAGCACTGAATAAGAAGCAATAATTTTTGTGCTGAGGTTCCAATTTCGCACGCTCTGTGGCTCCGTTTACAGCCCCAAACTACTGAGACGGGCAGTGCATTGTTAGTCACTTCCAATGTTATTTTTGCCCAATTATTTCTAGGATGCCCGTTTCATCTGTTAAATGAACAGTTGGATTAAGGATTGGAGATTTCTCTGGCTGTCGTATTTATGGGGTTTAGCCCAAGGGTGGCACGGTAAGCGGCGCGTTGAGACTCCAGCCCTACTTTGTTAGTAATCTGTTCCCATCTTTGTTCAATCTGCTGCATTGCCTGCTCGGTTGTAATTTTGTTCCCTAAGAACTTAGATACAACGTCATCAAGAACTTCAAATTGATATTGTTGATTATGGGGAATGGTCAAACTCAAAACCATATTGGGACTATTCAAGCTGATGCCGAGCGCTGCGAGATAGTTGTTGGCTGCTTCAGACGACATCCCAGATTTAATCCAGGGATCTGAGTTTTTAAATTGCGAAATTCGGTAGGGGTTGAAGCCCGTTGCCCCAATCGTCACATCCACGTTAGCCTGAGCGGGTTGACTCATGTAAGAGAAAAATGCATAAGCGGCATCCTTCACTTTTGGTGCTGCCTTGGCATGAATTACACTTGTCCAACCGATATTGGCAGCGTAGGGTGCATGATTGACACCATCAATGGCGTAAGGACAGCTAAACTTATCGCAGGCAACCAGTTTGTTAGTCTTGCGATCGAGCACTTGAGTAGTGCCTGGAGTGATGACAGCCCCTACTTTATCCATCACTTTAGACACGGATTGATCGATGGCTAAGGGTCCAACATCGCCCCAATCAATGGTCAAGGCGCACCTGCCAGTAATAAATAATTCTCTAGCTTTGGAATTACCTAGATTCTTATCCTGGGGAATTCCATAGTCCATCGCTTGTTTATAAATATCCAGTGCTTTGGCAAAAGCGGGATTGTTCACCAGAGGCTTCATTGTGTCTGGGTCAAAAAATGTCCCTTGTGCGGTTCCCTGAGATTGCAAAAAAGGAGTGGCAATGGATATCAACAGGCTTGTGTTACTATCAGCAGCGCCCTTGGACATACAAGAGCCATAGTCTTTTTTACCATCACCGTTCAAGTCTTTGCCGTGAAACTGTTTAGCGATCGCCAGATACTCATCCCAGTTTGTCGGAGGCGTTAACCCCGCTTGCTTTAACAAATCAGTGCGGTAATAAACCATGTGAAAGTCCCCATCCAACGGAATACTGTAGATGCGTCCTTTATAAGTCGCACTAAAATTCCGAAAGATCGGTGCAATATCTTCCCACTGTATGGCTGCATCAGATTTGACTCGCGCCGTTAAATCTTCCACAAAGCCAGCATCGATAAAGTCAATCTGCCATGAAGGTAAAATAACTGCCATATCGTACTTTGAAGCACTGCTAGACCAGTCCTTTTGCAGTATGTTATATAAATTTTGAAAAGGAACACCCATCACATTGACCTTCGCTCCAGTCAAGGCTTCAAACCCAGCAATCCGTCTCTTAGTACCTGTACGAACGGTTTCATCTTGAGTGATAACGTTAATTGTTACACCGTCAAAGCGTTGTGGAGTTTGCTTGATCTGGGTGGGCTGGGGTGCTACAGAGGTTTGAGAACTGGGTGGGGAAAAACTGCAACCTGGAACCCCTAAGCTCAACCAGAGGGCGGCCACAAAAATCAGGCAATATCGAACTCGCTGCCATTGAGAGCGAAAGTTTTGCCAATTAGACATTTTATAATTCCGCCAAATCTTGAGAATTTACAGATTGATTGTTCCCAGATATCTTAATTTTTCTATTACGCTTGGATTAAGCTTTATTCTTTGGGATGCAACCCTGTGATTTTTGCTAGTACAGAAGTGCAGTTCAGCTTGCCACAGTAAATTTCCTTGATAATTTAGCGATCGCTCGTTCGCTTTGTTAATTTTTATAACTCAAGCTTGATTAAAAACCGTGCCTAACACTAGCTAACAGGAGTAACTTATTAACAGTTGCACAGATAGATAGACTTAAGTTAATCTTTAAACTACCTATGGGCACTCCAATTAAAGGCATATTTAGAATCAATCGGTAAGAATACAAAAAATGATTAACTATTAACTTAATGACTAACAGACGCCAATTTTTAAAAGGGGTGGCAGCACTTTCTAGCTTATCTTTAGGTGGTTGTGGCTGGAGGCTAGCTGAAGTACGTGCTAATTCTAATACGAATGGTCAGCGCGACCAACTTTATATCTTTACCTGGACGCAATATACTGACAACCAATTATTGAAAACTTTTAGCGCTCAAACTGGCATAAAAGTGTTGGCAGATGTCTATGATTCCAATGATGTCATGCTGGCTAAATTGCAAGCTGGAGGCGGTGGCACCTACAGCATCATCAACCCATCTGATTACATGGTACAGAAGATGGTAGATAAAGGTTTGCTAACAGAAATAAATCACGATCGCTTAATCGGTCTAGAGAATTTATTTCCCCGGTTTCAAAATCCTAGTTATGACCCCAATAACCGCTACAGTATCCCTTTTAACTGGGGTACGACAGGTTTCCTTTACAATTCCGAAAAAATCAAAGATGCACCACAAGACTGGGATTACCTTTGGCAAAATCAAGAGCAACTTAATCAACGGATGACTTTGCTCAATGATGTTCGAGAAGTCATGGGTGCAACGTTACGGATGCTCGGTTATTCTTACAACTCAAAAAATGAACAAGAAATCAAACAAGCTTATGAAAAATTGAAGGTTTTAAAACCTGCGATCGCCCGTTTTGACACCGACGCTTGGCAAAATCAAATTCTCGCAGGAGATTTACTACTGGCGATGTGTTATTCAGCAGATGCAGTCAAAATCTCTCAAGAAAATCCTAAACTCAAATATGTAATTCCTCGCAGTGGTTCTTCATTATGGACAGACACTATTGTAATTCCCAAAACAGCCCCTAACCAAGCTGGAGCTTATGCTTGGATTAACATGATTTTGCAACCAGAAATAGCATCCCAAATTACTCAACGTCTAAATATTTCTACGCCGAATAGCGCCGGATTTGAGCAATTACCAAAAACAATCCAAAACAACACTAATTTATTTCCGCCAGAGTCACTATTAAAAAATTGTGAACGTGTTACACCTGTAGGAGAATTTGAAGAGGTTTACGATCGTTATTGGACTCAATTAACTAGCAGTTAAAAGAGTTAGGAGTTAGGAGTTAGGAGTTAGGAGTGATTAATTTGGAAAAAAATGAGATTTCTAAAATAGAAAAATTGCAGTACCCCGTTAGAAATTGGCTGCAACCTTTGGTATTGCTTGCACCATCTGGGATTTGGTTATTACTTTTGTTAGTGCTGCCATCTTTGATAATTTTCGAGTTAAGTTTAGTTGCAGATATCCGACCGGGAGATTTGGTCAATCCCAACGGATTCAAAAACTACATCCGAATATTTGACTCCCTTTACGTGCAAGTAATTTGGCGATCGCTATTTTTTGCCTTTGGTACTACGGTCATTTGTTTAATTTTGGGCTTCCCCGTCGCCTATTGGATTGCTCAAATAGCGCCGCAGCGTTGGCGAAATTTGCTGCTATTAGGCTTTGTTCTACCTTTGTGGACTTCTTCGTTACTCCGTTCTTATGCTTGGATTACAATTCTTCGTCCTACTGGTTTATTGAACAGTTTACTCAGCAATTTAGGCTTACCTACTTGGGAATTACTTAATAATAGTCAAGCTGTATTAATTGGTATGAGTTACAGCTTATTACCCTATATGGTTTTGATTTTATATGCTTCTCTCGAAAAGCTAGACAAGCGGTTGCTAGAAGCTGCGGCTGATTTAGGTGCAAATCCGGTGGAAACTTTTTTTCAAGTAACTGTACCGCAAATTTTTCCGGGAATTGCGGCTGCTTCCATGCTTGTATTCATCACAGGTTTAGGGGATTTTGTCGATCCAGAATTACTCGGTGGTGCTTCTAGTATGACGGCGGCGCGGTTAGTTTATAACCAGTTTCTTGGAGCCACCCAAAATTGGGGATTTGGTTCAGCCTTGAGTATGACGTTAATTTTGCTTGTTAGTATTGCGATCGCACTTTTAATTAAATTTGGGGAAGCTACACCCAAACGCTAAAATTTTGGTCGCTCACTTATAATAAAGGCATCAAACGCCAGCGAGACAACGGTTATGCTCTCACCCGATCTCAAAAATGCGTTACCAACTACTGACGAACTTCCCTGTTCAGACGATACGCCAGTGGATAACGAAGACCAAAACTTTTTGCCCAACATTTTACTCTTCTTACTTAACTCCATTTGGGCAAATCGTATGGATTGGTACTTCGGAGTAGATATGGGAGTGTATCACACCACAGGCGTAAATCCCAGAGTACCCGTAGTCCCAGATGCTTTTTTAAGTCTGGGAGTAGAACGGAAAAAGGGTGGTAAATCACGCAAAAGTTACGCGGTTTGGGAAGAAAATGGGATAGTTCCAATATTCACATTAGAAATGGTATCCCATACTCCAGGAGGTGAATACGACGAAAAGCTAGATATATATAGAAAACTCGGTGTATTATACTACGTAATTTATAACCCTGAGTTTTGGCGACGCGACCAACATCAACCCTTGGAAGTGTATAAGTTGCTCAATGGAAACTACCAATTACAAATAGGTGAACCCTATTTGATGCCAGAGATAGGGTTAGGTATTGGGCGACACCAAGCTGTAATTGGCGGCATACAACAGGAGTTTTTATGTTGGTATGACGAGCAAGGAAAGCGTTATTTGACAGATGCAGAACAGGCACAACAAGAACGGCAAAGGGCTGAACAATTAGCCGAGTATTTACGTTCTCTAGGTGTAGATCCAAATAATCTACCTGGTAATTCGTAATACTTCGGCTCCCTTCTCTACGAGAGGCTGCGCCAACGGCTTCTCCTAACGGAGACGCTGCGCGTTAGCGGAGCTTTCGCTTTAGCGATACGCTCAGGGCAAGACGCTCAGTACAAGTTCGTAATTCGTAATTCGTAATTACAAATTGTTAATTATCTTTCACTATTAGTAAACGATCTAAATCATTTGTATTATTGTTAACTAACTCCTTAATTTTAGAGATAAACTCATGCTCTAAAAAAGGTTTAGTTAAGTAAGCTTTTGCACCTAATTCTTGGGCAAGCTGGCGATGTTTTTCAGCGCTGCGAGAAGTAAGAATCACTACAGGGATTTTTGCTAAATTGGTGTATTGGCGGAAATTGCTCAACAACTCAAAACCATTCATTCGTGGCATCTCTAAATCAGAGACGACAACTTTAATTTCAGGATGTAACTGCAATTTTTCTAGAGCTTCTACGCCATTTTGAGCTTGTATTACTTGATAGCCAGATTTTTGGAGAGTCAGAGAGAGAGTTTGCCGGAGACTAATCGCATCATCTACTACTAAAACAACTTTTGGTGATTTATAATCTGGCTCTTGAGAATAACTGGATTGGGTTTCTATAGTTGTTGTGGAAGTCGATGCCGCAAGTAATGGTGTAGATGAAAAATTATGCCCTGATATCGGCAAGGCTTTTTTATTTGACGAAGAAGCTACTGGTAGCGCTCTGATATCAAGTGTTGTTTGTTGGATTTCGCTAGATTTTACCAACAACAAAGCATCAATTACTAAGATGAGATTACCATTAGCTAAACTACTACAACCATAAATGTATTTTGGCGGTGCGATCGCGTTTCCTAAAGGTCTGATTACCAGTTCTTGTTCGCCGATTATTTGGTCAACTTCTAAAGCAATCTTTCTCTGATTTCGCTGTAGTAAAAGCACCGGATTGTTTGCTAAACTTGGGTTCTGAGTATTTGAAGTATTGTATGGAGTCTCATTATTAATGAATGAACCATTATAATTAATCAACTTTGAAAGTTGACGAAGGCTGACCATAGTCTCATCATTGTCTATATTCAAATATAAGACTTTTTTCCCTTCAATTTCTTTAATTTGTTGTTCAGAGGGAATCAATATTTTTTCGATACTGTCCAACATCAGACCATAAACAACACCTTTGGCTTGAACTAGCATTAACTTTTCTGTAGTCATAGAAAAAGGGATTTTAAGAATGAATATTGTTCCTTGTTTGGGTAAGGATTGAACTGAAATCGAGCCGTTGAGCGCGTTCATTTGAGTACGCACAATATCTAAACCCATACCGCGCCCGGAAATTTCACTTACTTTATTTGCAGTAGTAAATCCAGGCGAAAATATCAAATCTAAAAGTTCAGGTTCAGCCAGACTAGAAGCATAGTTTCTAGTTTTTTCTTCAGTTTGTATGGGATAAAGTTCAGCAGCTTTTCTGCGAATTCTGTCTAAATTCAATCCCTGACCATCATCACGAACTTCGATAATAGTTTGGCTACCCTGATGATAAGCGCAGATTTCGATTAAACCTTCTTCTGGTTTACCAAGCTCTCGGCGAACTTGCGGAGCTTCAATACCGTGATCAAAAGCATTACGCACTAAGTGTAACAAAGGATCGTAGAGCTTTTCTGCGATCGCTTTATCTACTAGTACTTCACTACCAGTAAGTTTCAATTCAACAAGTTTGGCATGAACATTCCCCAACTTGTTTACCATGTGGGGAAAACGATTCAGAATATTGCCCAAAGGCGACATTCGTGCTTCGACTAAGCTATCTATAATATTAAGAGTTAAATTTTCTTTTGTATCACTAATTTGAGTAGCTTGTGTCAGAAGCAAGTCAAGAGATTCTGTGGTTTCTTGTAGTTGCAATGTTTCTTCTATTGCTTCATGCAATGTCATATGAAACTCTGTATATACATCCATTTCTAGAGAGTCAAAATCCGCTGCAAAACTTTGTGTTTGTTGTGAGGTAATATTTTGTATTTGTAAAGGTAGATCGCGTAACTCATTTAAAGTTGTCTGGTGTCTAGTGAGTTGCTGTACTAGTTGCTCAATTATTTCTTTTACTTTTTCATCTTGTAAACTACGCCGTTTTTGGTAAATCAGCAATTCTCCAGCTAGATAATTGAGGTGTTGCAGTCTCTCTGTATCTACCCGAATAAATGAAGGTTGGCGAAAATTTTTAGTTTGAACATACTGTGATTTATCTTCTATTTCTTTATTGATTTGTGTAGCTATATCAGGGATGACTTCAATAGCTGTTTCTGGAACATCTACAACTACCTGCTCGCTGACAGTTAATGAATCAAGCTTTTCTGAGGAATTATCAGCTTGGGTTGTCACGACTTCAACAGCAAGGTCTTGCCTAGTTTCTTCTCCCCATATTGTTTCTAGTAAGTTATCAGTTGCTTGAGAAGAGACAATCTCTTTAATAACTAACAGTTTTTGTAACTTGGGACTATCAAGCCAATTTTTCTCTTCGCTAGTAACAGGAGGATAATTTTTATATTCTTTTGCTAATTTATGAATTTGGTTTTGTAATATTTTAATTCCTGAGAGGTAGCTATCAGATGCTTTCAGAGAATATTGAAATTTTGCAACTGCAAATAAAATTATTAAGATAATCCCACGTCGATAAATACAAAGACTTTGACTATCTTCTTCATCGTGAACAAAATCAAGAAAGTCTTTCAGCCAGTTTTCGATATAATTCAGCAAACTTCTTCTTTCTAATCTGGGAACTAGTAAAGTTAAATTTAGTTCCGCTTCAGGTATTTGCATCTGGTGATTAAACCAGCCATAAATGTAGCGAATTACTTTTAAATAAAACTTGGCAGTTTTTGGTTTTACTGATTCGCTCTTATTATTATCAGATGTAGTGAGAAACTGATAAAACGGTTCCTCATTAATGATAAATTTGTCATTAAATGAATTATTTAGTAATTCTTCAGATAACTCATTATTTGCCACTATTGTGAGTTGTCGTAAACCTGATGAAGGTTCTCCACCAGATGTGCGATCGCCTGCTAATACTAATTTTTTTGCTTGTTGTAAATCTGCAAGTGCAATTTCTGCAATTTTCTCTACCTGGCTGGGATTTGCTTGCAGCGCTGAGAGAATAGTTTGGGAAATTTCTCCCAATCCAGGTAAATTTAAAGATTCTGCCAAGCCCAAAAATACTTCAGCTTGAGAGTGTAAAAACTCGATAAATTCGTCATTATTTGGTGGATTGTTAATAACGTCAGCAATACTGTTTAAACGTTGTTCTACTCCTACTTCAAAAACAGATTGTACAATATCAAATCCCAATTCTTCAGAAGTGGGGATATGAGACTCAGCACCAAATGCATCACCCAGCTTTTCTTGTAACTGCGCGAACACTGAGGTTGCTCGATGAAGCAGTTCTTCGTCATTAACAGTACTACCTATTAATTCAGTATTTAATGCTATACTTAAACACTCATAAGCTTGTAACAAAAGTGTTTGTAATTCTGCATCAACTATTACTTTTGGATTGTATAAAGACTTAAATACATCTTCTAAAAAATGGGCGATCGTCTTAATTAATTCTAGCCCAACGTTAGCTGCACCACCTTTAAGTGTATGAGTAGCCCGCATTAGATTGTGAATTTTAGCAATGCTATAATCTTCCGACAAGCTAAATAGTTCTTGTTCAATAATTTGGACTAATTCTGGGGCTTCCGCTAGGAAGTAGATGTACCCTTGTTGGCGAATTTCGTTATCTGTAATCATAATTAGGGAGTGGGGAGTTGGGAGTAGGGATTAAGGAGTTTGGAGTTAAGAGTTGCTCGACCATGTTTTGACTTAATAACTCCTAACTCCTAACTATTTTTCATTTCACTTTAAACTTGCTAGCAGTTGTTAATAACTCTTGCGCCATTCCTGATAAATCTTGGAATACAGTCGCAATCTCTTGAGATTCCGCAAAAGTTTTATCGGCAATTTCTGCGACATCTTGCATTGATTTAGTTACTGTTACAGATTGCGCCATTTGTTTTTGAGTCGCTGCGGTAATTTGCTCGATTAGCTGACTAATTTCGGCAGTTGCAGAAACGATCGCATTTAAGTTTTGGCGAGTGTCGCTAACAAGATTTGTACCTTCTACTACCTGTTGAATACCTATTTCCATTGCAACTGCAACTTCCCCAGTTTCTGCTTGAATTTCCTGAACTAATTTTTCAATTTCGATGGTTGCTGCTGCTGATTGGCGAGATAAAGAACGGACTTCATCAGCTACAACTGCAAAGCCTTTGCCATATTCACCAGCACGAGTAGCTTCAATGGCTGCATTCAAAGCGAGTACGTTTGTCTGTGTGGCAAAATTACCAATCAAATTCACCACTTTGGAGATTTTTTGCGAAGATTCGCTGAGGCGTTTAATCTTTTTGCTGGTTTGAGCAACGGTTTCGCGAATTCCTTGGATTGCTTTCACAGTCAGGTTCATGGCAGTATCGCCAGACTCTACAGTTTGATTAGCTTTTTGCACAGCTAGTTGTACTAACTCAGCATTCGCTACAACAGCTTGAGTAGAGTCCACCATCTGTTGAATATCACCTAAAGCTGCGGTAATATCCTCAGATTGTTGTTGTGCCAGATTTGTCAGTCCCGCTAGTGAAGACTCGCTATTGCTAGAAGTTTGGGCAACTTGTTGAGCAGCCCCTTGTACTTGAACAACAATTTGCCGCAGTGCTTGCAGAGTATTATTGTAAGCATCTGCGATCGTGCCTAGCTCGTCTTCTGTAATCGGTGCGCGTACTGTTAAGTCACCGTTAAGGGCGGGTCTCAGGGCTTTTAAGAGTTGAATCGATCGTTGTTGCAGTAACTCCTTAGCTGCCTTTTCCCGTGTTGCGGCTTCTGCTAATTTTGCTGACTGCGCTTGTACTTGTTGCAAGTATTCGGTGTGTTGTAATGCCAATCCTAATTGGCTGCCAATGCGTGCTAACAAAGTGACTTCCAATTCTTCCCAATCACGAGTTCCCGAATTTTGATAAGCTGCCAGCAATCCCCATAATTGTTCCCCAGCAAATACAGGAACAATTACATAAGCTTTGGCTTCAAATTGCTCTAAAACTTCAATGTGACAAGGAGAATGACCTATCTGATAGATATCATTTACAACAAAATTTTCCCCTTGAGCATATCGACCTCCCTGAGTTTCTTGTAAGTGGGTATCTTCCCAAACAGTTTTGATATCGGGGCCTACCAGTTTTACCCACAGATGACCTGCTGACTCTGCAACAAATTCACCACTCCAGTTCGGATTGAAACGATACACTGCGACGCGATCGCATCGTAATAATTGCCTGACTTCTTGAGTCGTTGTTTTGAAGATTTCTTCTACATCTAAAGATTGCCGGATGCGGTTACTGATCTTGGTGACAGCTTTCTCTTGTTCTGCTATTTGAGCTAGTTTTTCAGATTTGACTCGCACTAGTTCCAAATAGTCTATCTGTGATTTAGCTAAACTAAATTGCAAGCTAGTCTGAACCAAAAAATTCACTTCCCAGCTTTGCCATTCACGGGAGCTAGAATTTTGATAAGCTGCCAGCAATCCCCACAATTTATCCCCGAAAAATATCGGAACAATCATGTAAGCTTTGGCTTCAAACTGCTCTAAAATCTCAATATGACAGGGAGCTAATCCTACTTCATAGATATTATTAACGATAAAGTTTTCACCTCTGACATACCGACCTCCCTTCGTTTCTTGCAAGTAGGTATCGTCCAAAACGGTTTTAATATCAGGGCCTACCAGTTTTGTCCAACCAGTACTCACAGACTCAGCCACAAATTCACCACCCCAGTCAGGGTTAAAACGATAGACGGCGACGCGATCGCATTGTAATGATTGACGCACTTCTTGAGTGGTTGTTTTGAAGACACTTTCTACATCTGAAGATTGTCGAATGCGGTTGACTATTTTAGTGAAAACTTTCTCTTGTTCAACTATTTGAGCTAGTTGGTCAGATTTTGTCTGCACTTGTTCGAGATATTCCCCTTGTGAGATAGCTACACCAAATTGCAACCCAATTTGAGTTACAAAGCTTTCTTCCCAAGGTTGCCAATCACGAGGCCCAGAATTTTGATAAGCTGCCAACAAACCCCATAATTTTTCTCCAGCAAATATGGGTGCAATGATGTAGGACTTCATTTCATACTGCTCTAAAATGTCAATGTGACATTGAGCATGGCCCATTTGATAAATGTCATTAACTACAAAGCTTTCACCCTTGGCATAACGTCCTCCTTGAGTGTCTTGTAAGTGGCTATCTTCCCAGACCATGTAAAAATCAGGGCCGACCATTTTTATCCAACCGTTACCCACTGACTCAGATACAAACTCGCCACTCCAGTCAGGTTTGAAGCGATAGACACCGACGCGATCGCATTTTAGTAATTGGCGTACTTCTTGAGTGGTTGTTTGAAAAAGCTTATCGACATTTGATATCCGCAAAATTTTGTCGATGACTTTAGCTACCGATTTTTTTGCTAGTATTCGCTGTTGCTGTTCTTTTTGGAATTCAAAGCTCTGTAATTTGTAAGTTAGTTCTGTTGTAAGTTGAGATAGTAGGCTAATTTCTACTTCTTGCCACTGCCGCGTTGAGTAACAATTATTGACTGCTAGTAAGCCCCACACTTTACCTTCTACTACAATCGGTAAACTCAAACTAGCTTTAATTTGAAATTTATCTAACAGTTGCTTTTGATAAGGAGTAAGTTGAATTTGATTGATATCGTCAATAACTACAGCTTCTACATAGTCTTGATTAGTATATAAACCAAAAATAATTCCGGGAATATTTTCGCCTAAAGTTGGAGTCCAACCTAGTGTTCTCGATTCTGCTAAAACATTACCTGATTCTCGCGAAGTAAACTGATAAATTAAGGCGCGATCGCAGCCAATTTTTTCTCTAATTTGTGCTACGGTAATTTTGAAGAGTGTATCAATGTCTGGAGCTTGGCGCATGTGAGTTGCGATGTCTTTCAACTGTCGCCGCCAAGTTTTAAATTCTTGAGCGATCGCATTTAATAAAGATATTTCATTACTAGCAATATTTGCTATATGAGCGTTACCATTCTGATTTTCTAATTCAGATATCAGAGGCTCGTTCTCATGGCTATTGTTATACAAAAATGTCATTTGATTAACCTCAAAATTGTGATTGGTAATAACTGGATATGTAGCAACCGATATTTATCTGATATTTACTCATTAAGGATTAGGATTTTTCAACACAATATACCTAATCACACCTTACTAAATATTCAATTATGAATTCCCCATACTGGAGATTGAATAATAGTTGTAGCATCCAAATTAAAAATTATCTCCTCCGAATCATTAATAAAGTATCCCTGTAAAAAAGGTGATATTTTCGGATAAAATAATTCAGTATTTGCGGGTTTCATTTCTTTAGTATCCAGCCATTCAATGTCTATAAGTTGTCGAACTAATAGACCCAAATACTTACCTTTATTTTTTAGAACAATTGCCATCATTTTTGAAACTAAATTTGACCCTTGTGAAATTGGAGGATAACCTAACATTGCCTCTAAATCGACTAACCAAAGCATCTCACCGCGCCAATTATAAATACCCAAGACACTACTTGGCATCTGAGGAACGCCACATATTTCTGGTAATGATACTTGCAAAACTTCTGCAATGTGTTGTAAAGAAATTACGGCTGTATCAGTTACTCCCAAATTAAAACTTAAAAACTTTTGTTGGGTTTCCAAAGCTATCGATCCTTTGTCCTTGATTATTTATCTTTAGCCACTATTTGCAGTTATTGTTTATTCTTGAAGAGATTCATCTAAAAAATAGGGACTTCTAGAATTTGTTAATTTATGATATTTTACTAATTCAATAATCGCTTTAAAATTACCACTAGTTCGTCGCGATCGATCGGTTTTGATAGATAACCATCAGCGCCTAACATATTACCCCAAATTTTATCTACATCACTATTTTTTGTAGAGCAAAAAACCACAGGTATATTGCTAGTGTCAGGATTATTTTTCAGTTCTCGGCAAATTTCAAAGCCACTTTTACCCGGTAAAATTACATCGAGAAAGATTAAGTCTGGCTTATTTTTATCTATTTTGTCTTGAGCCTCTTCGCTACTAGTGGCGCTAATCACAGAATAACCTGCCTGTTGCAAGTAACGGCTGATTATTTCCATATCTGTTAAGCCATCTTCAACAACTAAAACAGTATTCATGGCAATTACTCGTTAACTTTTTCTCAAAATGTAAACAAAATAGACAAATCTTAAATGATTCCTCAAAAAGACATGGAAGGGACTAGAGACTAGCCCTAACCCCTGTGCCCTAAACAATATTTCACAAATCAAATAGGACTGCTATAAATACAAAAATTTGTATTTGTCTAATTTTGATTCAATCTTTATTTATCAACCTCAGAAAAAGTACGTAATAAACAAGAAAAAGTACGTAATAAACATAATTTAATATAAGATTTTTGAAGATAAAATAGTTTGATAACCTAATTTTAGATTTCACATTTTTAATTTAAGATCTAAAATGTGAAAATGACTAATAGCAAAATAATTTCAAGGTGATAATATATCTAAAATCGTAAATAAATGATTTGAATAATAGACTTAATTTAAAATTATTTAACCTCAATAATTTAATTTTTACTGAGGTGGAAAAGTCTATAAAATTTTAGGAATAACTCAGAACCAAAAATTGCCTCTAACTTTCTCTAATTACAAACCTCTAAATTAGATTTACTCTTTTCATTTGATACGCTTTGTGTAGGTAAATATTTACGTATTATACTCATTACCTTATCAGCCACTACAGGTTTAGTGAGAAAATCTGTAGAACCAACTACTTTGGCACGAACTCTATCTAAAAGACCATCACTGCCTGTTAATATAATTATTGGTGTGTTGGAAAATGTAGATATTCTTCGTAACTGAGTACAAATTTCGTAACCACTAGCAACTGGCATAATCAAATCCAAAAAAATCAGGTCTGGTTTATCCTGAATTAGAGTTGGTAGAGCTTGTACAGCATCTTGAATTTTGACAAACCTAAATCCATTGGAAGTGACAATATCCTCTACCATTTTACATACTTGAGGACTATCATCGACGCAAGCCACTAGTGGAGCAATCCGCTTCTTGGCTTGTGTGGTGGTAGAGTTATTGTTGACTTCAGTAATTCCTAAAGGCAAGTCAGGTACTTCTACCAACTCGATGATTCCTTTAAGGATATAAGGAAGCAATGAACGAGTCAGTGGCAAGACACTTTGCTTCATTTTCATGGCTAAATCTCGCAGAGTAAATTTGCCATTGATTAAATTTACAAAATTTTTGTAGACAGATGGACTTACCATCTGCTCAAGTTGTTCTGGTCGCCGTAGAATTGGTGCTAAGTCAGGAGAAAAATTTGCTAAACCTGCTTCTGACCAAATTTTCCATGAGTCTTGCATGTGCTTTACAGACATTTCTGCACTCGTGAAGCTCATTGGGGTTTCTAAGATAACTTCTTGGTTGCGATTGCAAGTTAAAGAAGCAAAGTTTCCTTGCAAAGCTAGATCAAATAATAGTTCTGCTATCGTATTTTCCGCAATAGATTGAATCTGTTCCCTCTGAATTTTCTGCTTTTTATAAAATACTTCTATCAGTTTATAGTCCCAGTAATCAATTGATAGGTCTTGCCCACGTAACTGCAACTTATCAACATCAATCTGGGGACAATTCTGGGCTATATGTCTACGCCAACGTCGGAAGGGATGAGTTCCTCCTGTTGCCCAAACTATCCGTCCCAGTCGATAGTAAAAAGTCCATTGGCTGCCCTTTGAACTCTTAATATTTAATTTGCCATTGTATTGCAACTGAGTACAAGTTTTAAATTCATTTACTAGGTTATTTGAAATCAGTTCTTGATGGGGCATAGTTTGTTCCTTTTATTAAATTATTAAAAAGCTAGCTATTAAAAACCGATACTATAGGAATCCAGTTTGATTTTTGAAACCATCTACATAGTCAGGGAACAGGGAATAGGAAAGAAGGCTTTCTAAGGTGTACTGAGTTTTTTCAGAAATCAAATATGAGTTCTATAGTAGAGCACAGCGTAAATCTACCTACCATCTCAATTAACCAGACAAGTTTCTTAAGTCACTTGTTAAAGATAGGCAACACTCCTGTCACAGTGTTCTAGCTATATAGCGATTGGCAGATATGTGAATCAGTACAAATGGATTTGGTATATAGCAGTCTAAATCAAGATTATTAAAAGCAAGGCAGATGTTAAGATAGCAAAACTATTGCTAGTAAAGAATTTATCTAGCATAAAGTCTTTATTGGCAGAGTTTACTTTTCTGCTAATATTTATGACTAAAGTAGGTTGCCATAGTCGACATCATAGTGTATTAACATATCATTTTAAGAATTTTCATACTGAATCATATCCGTATAAGTTCTGAATTTTTGTTTAAAAAAGATTAGCAGTCTCCAAAGAGACTTGCTTTAGTTATTCACATTCACAATATAGGTGAACAATATTTATTTAAGTTTACTATTCTTAATTATGCTAATTAATATCAGCTTTTCTAAGGAAAATTATTAAAAAAAAGGCGTGCTACTAAAACAAGTAACAGCCAGATTATAAAGTATTTATTTAAAAAATTTCTTCAAGGTTGCTTGTGGTTTTGATAGCTGATAACAGCTGCCCTGAGATTACTTTGGTGTTCTGAAAGCAGACGATCGCCTTCGTCTTTTTCCAAACCAGTCCAGTGCATCAATAGCGCCAGCTTAACCCATTTACCACTACGTTCTAGTAAAAAACCAGCAGTTTCCCGACTTAAACCTGTGAGGTCTTGCAAAATTCGCAAAGCGCGATCGCGTAATTTTTGATTTGTTACTGCTACATCCACCATGCGATTGCCATAAACTTTGCCTAGCTTAACCATCACGCCGCTAGAAAGAATATTTAAAGCTAATTTAGTGGCTGTACCAGCTTTCAGGCGAGTTGAACCGGCGATTATTTCTGGCCCTGTTAATAGACGAATGTCAATATCGGCATCAAAGCTAACTTGTTCAGCAGGAACGCAGGCGATAAAAATAGTTGTAGCTCCTCGCTGACGAGCAGCATGAAGCGCACCGTGGACATAAGGTGTTGTGCCGCCAGCGGTAATGCCAACTACGACATCTAGTTGGGTAACGTGCCGGCTAGCGATCGCAGCCTCACCATCTTCTATACTGTCTTCTAAATCTTCAGAACTACGTACTAGTGCGCCAGCACCACCAGCAATAATCCCCTGTACCAACTCTGGGGGTGTACAAAAAGTAGGTGGACACTCAGCAGCATCTAACACCCCTAATCTGCCACTTGTACCCGCACCTATATAAAATAGGCGTCCTCCGTGGCGCAAACGCTCTGCGGTGCGCTCAATTGCCTCTGCCAACTGAATTCTCGCCGCTGCAACTGCTGCGACAGCCTTTTGGTCTTCGTCATTAAACAACTCCACCAATTCCAGAGAACTGAGCTGGTCTAAGTTCAGACTATTAGGATTTACCAGCTCAGTTAAAAGATGCCCGCGTTCTTGCAAATTTGTCATTTGTCATTTGTCCTTTGTCATTTGTCCTTTGTCATTTGTCCGTTGTCATTTGTCATTTGTCAGTTAGCGACCAGTGACCAATGACCAATACTTCGACTACGCCCTTCGGCTACGCTCAGGACAAGCTCAGTACAAGTGACCAATGACTAATGACTAATGACTAATGACTAATTACAACAATCCTTCCAATTTGCGACGCATCTTCTCTAATTCAGAATCAGACAATTCTGGTTCTTCTAGCGGCTGTTGATTGAGAGGGAAAGTGTCTTCAACAGTATCCTCCTTCTGGGCATCTTCTTGCCAGTCAGTTTTTTCGACGTTAAGTTCTGGGGGAGTTACAACTAAATTGCTGTTTTCTGGGATGATTTCCCATTCATATCCAGCACTTTCGCAAAATTCCTTGATTTCCTCAGCATCCATCGGCTCCGGTGTGGGTGCGGGGAAATCCTGAGCTTCTAACATCAGGGCAAAGCGCGTCGCATCGTCTTCTGACTCGAACATCAGAATTTTATTGCGTAGCTTGCCGCTTTCGGCATCGCCTTCCCGAATCGTGTGAATCCCCTCATTTTCCGTTCGAGCATTAAAAATTAACACAAAAACACGCATTGGTGTAATCATCTGTCCTTTTTAAGGTTTATTCATATTAAAGTTCGAGATTGTGCCTCAAGGAAAGTCACAGGAATAATTTTCACTCTATTCAGATTTTCCTGAAAACGCCAATATTATTAAGCATAAGTATTGGATCGAGAAAATACCGTAACTCAACCAATGGGGTCTTGGGTTTAGTTGGCGTATCCTGGAAATGGCATACTGAACCAATGTGCCAGTTAATGCTTGTGTGTGCCAGCGACATCCGGCAATTACTACAGTGAAAGCAAATGACTAAATCTACCAATCAAGATATTCATTCCCCCTCCCCTATCCGCAAACGTTTGTGGTTGCTGGTGTTGAGCCGGGGTAGCATTGCCTTGAGTGGACTTTTACTGTTAGGAGTTATCGTTGGTATTTGGCGGTTGTGGACTTTTGTCCAAACAGAGTTAACGCCGTTGGCACAACAAAGTCTAACTACTACACTCAACCGTCCGGTAAAACTGGGAAGAGTCACACAATTTTCGTTAACAGGAGTACAGTTTGGGGCTTCAGCTATCCCAGCCACACCCACAGATCCAGACCGGGCCACAGTCGAATCTGTAGAGGTGGGTTTTGATGTGTTGCAACTAATTTTTAATCGCCATCTAAAGCTAGATGTAACCTTAGTCAACCCAGATATTTACATTGAGCAGGATGACCAAGGGCGTTGGGTTTCCACTACTATTGCGTCGTCAGGTGGAAGCAGCGCCATTAAAACCGATTTGGACTACCTGCGGTTTCGTAATGCCAAGCTGGCTTTGATGCCGGATGAAGAGGTAGAGGGGCAGGGGAGCAGCACTTCTCTACGAGAGGCTTCTCCTGTCGGAGACGCTTCGCGAACGCCAACGGCTACGCTCAGTGACCGAGGGGCAGGGGGGCAGAGGGGCAGGGGGGCAGAGGAGCAGGGGGGTAAGGGAGAATACCCAACTTCTAATTCAGTATCGGCTCAACGCACTGCTACTACTAACAACACTCAGCAATTGCCTGTGCTATTTTCTCAACTCAATGGATCTGCTCAACTTTTAGCAAATAATCAGTTGATACGGTTTGAAGTTGGGGGTCAAGCAGACAGTGGTGGCAATATTTCCATTCAGGGAGAGACACGTTCTAAGGTGCTAGCAGGGACTTTCCAGGTGCAAGCACAAGATTTTCTGGCTGAGAATATTACTCGGTTGATTAAGTTACCAGTGAACTTACAGGCGGGTCGAGCTAATGGCGATTTGTTAGTTCGGTTGACACCAGGACAGCAAACTTTATTGTTTGGCAACGCCACTGTGCAAGGGGTAACGCTGCAAATACCCAAAGTCCCGCAATTGTTGAGCAATAGTCAAGGAAACCTCCGCTTCCAAGGAACGGAGTTGCAGTTAAATAATGTGACTAGCAACTACGGCAAAATTCCTTTAGTGGCTACGGGAATCATCGACTCTAAAGCAGGCTTTAAATTAGCAGCGCGTGTAAATGCGGTGAGTTTGGCGAATGCCCAGGAGACTCTTAAGGTAAAATTACCTGTAGCGATCGCTGGACAAGTACAAGCTTCTTTACAAATTACTGGGTCAACTAAAGAACCAATTCTCTCCGGCTCAGTTGCGACGATTCAAACTGCCCGAATTGACAAAGTTGATTTTAATAGCATCAGTAGTAAATTTGAGCTTGTTACTAGTTCCTCTTTAATTACCTTAAAAGATATTCAAGGTAAAGCTAAAGTTGGTGGTGAGATTACGGGGGCTGGTACAATTAGGCTTGGTAAAAGTCCGCGACTGGATTTAAATTTCGCTGCCAAGAATGTTCCAGGGGATGCGATCGCCAAAGTCTACGAAACAACACCTACCTTTCAAATTGGCAATGTCTCAGGTACAGCTCAACTAACTGGCGCTCCTACCAATGTCCAAACTGTGGTACAGTTCCAAGCTCCTAATGGAACTTATCCCGGAACTGGTGAAGTTGCGATCGCTCCAAATCGCAACGTATCTTTCCGCAATGTAGCTCTGAATGTCAGTGGTGGGACAGTCCGGGCAACTGGTAGTTATGCCAATGAGCGTTGGCAAGCTGTGGCTGTTTCCTCTGGGGTAAAATTAGAACCCTTTGTAGATAAGAGTCAACTGCAAAATGTCTCTTTGGCTGGGGCACAATTCAATGGTCGTCTCCTCCTCTCAGGCAGCACAGCACCATTTGAAATTGCCACAATTCGCAGTGATGGTGCAGGAGTTCAAATTGGTGGCGGCACAGTTGCAGTTTCTAATATCCAACTGCAAGACCAAAGCTTCTCGGCTCAACTTGTAGCTAATGGTGTGCGGTTGGGACAAATATTGAAACAGTCTCCTCCAGCTTTAGATAATCCTTTGGCGGGAACATTCCAAATCGCAGGTAGCAGAGATGATTTCAGCCTAAAAACCTTCCGTGGCAGTGGTGAGGGTAGCCTTGCTATTGGTAGGGGTATGGTTACAGCCTCTAATATCCAAGTGGCGAATGGTGTCTATCAAGCGCAAGTTCAGGCTAAGAATGTGCCTGTGCAGAAGTTGGGAAAAGTACCAAAGCAATTTCAAGGCGCATTAAATGGTCAGTTCAACGTAGCGGGTTCTGTTGAGTCTTTTAAACCGCAAACTATTCAAGCCAACGGTCAGGCGCGGATAAATGTTGCGGGTGGAACGATTACAGCCTCTAATATCCAAGTGGGTAATGGTGTATACCAGGCGCAAGTTCAAGCAACTAATGTACCTGTGCGGCAGTTGGCAGCAGTACCACCGCAGTTTAGAGGGAAGTTAACTGGTCAAGTAAACGTGGCAGGTTCTGTTAAATCCTTCCAACCGCAAACGATCCAAGCCAACGGTCAGGCGCGGATAAATGTTGCGGGTGGAACGATTACAGCCTCTAATATCCAAGTGGGTAATGGTGTATACCAAGCGCAAGTTCAGGCTACTAATGTACCTTTGCAGCAGTTGGCAGCAGTACCACCACAATTTAGAGCGACGTTAACTGGTCAAGCAAACGTGGCGGGTTCTGTTGAATCCTTCCAACCACAAACTATCCAAGCTAACGGTCAGGGACGGCTGGATGTTGCAGGTGGAAATATTACAGCCTCTAATATCCAAGTAGCTAATGGTCGCTATCAAGCTGTAGTTGATGCTGCTGGTGTGGAATTAAATCGGTTAAATCAGCAATTGCGGGGACAGTTTGGCGGTCAGTTGCAATTAGCCGGTACGCTAGGATCGTCCAAATTAGCTGATGTGCGTGCTGCTGGACAGGTGCAATTATCCCAAGGTATCCCCGGTTTAGAGCAACCCTTGACGGCTGCGATCGCTTGGAGTGGTGAAAGGCTGACTATTGAGCGAGCAACTGCTCCCGGTTTAAGTGTGACTGGTAACATATTAGCCAATGCAAAACAAGCAGGGATACCGGAAATTACTGCCCTAAATCTCAATGTCCAAGCCCAGAATTACAACTTAAAACAGTTACCGATTAATCTTCCCAATCAAGTTGCTGTGGCGGGGAGAGTAGATTTTAATGGTCAAATCACTGGTAAGCTGCCCTTACCGAATGTAGTAGGGCAAATCAACTTACGAGACTTGGTTGTTCAAGATATTGCTTTTGAGCCATTGTTAACTGGAAACATCGATTCAGAACAGGGACGCGGTTTGAGTTTAAACTTGGCAGGGAATAGCGATCGCCTATCTTTCAATTTAGATGCCAATAATCGCCCGAAATCTTTCTTAGTTAAATGGCAGCAAGCATCAGCCACAGGTAATGTTCAAGGGAATGATTGGGCGTTGAAAGTTGCCAATTTCCCCTTACAAATATTGAATTTGACTCCGCCACCAATTACTCGATTGGGTGCTGGTAAAATAGCTGGATTGTTAACTGGGGATTTGCTGTTTAATCAACAGACATTCGCAACAACGGGAAATTTAGCGATCGCAAATCCGCAAATTGGCCGGGTTAAAGGCGATCGTTTAGCTGCTCAATTCCGCTACGGTGACGGTAAAGCCACACTCGCTAGTAGCGAATTTGTTAAAGGAAAAAGTAGCTACGCCGTTGTCGGTACTGTGGCTCAAAGCCCTAAAGGGCCTCAATTACAAGGCAAACTGAACGTCAAGCAGGGTGAGATCCAAGATGTTCTGGCTGTAGCACGAGTATTTGATTTACAAAATTTGCCTGGTGGTTCGCCAGAAATCTACGGCACAGCAGCGGATCTGACTACCAATCCCCAAGGAACGCCAAATGAACCCTTATTAACCCAAATCCAACGGTTTTCTGAAATTGAAGCTTTGGTGGCAGAACAGGAAGAACAGCGACTCAATTCAACTCCAATACCAGATTTGGCAGACTTAAAGGGGACTTTCAATGGGGAAGTGGCTGTAAATACAGCTACAGCCAATGGATTATCAGTGGATTTTAATTTGAATGGACAAGACTTTGCCTGGGGTAAAAAGGAAGAACGAAATCGTTTTTATACTGCCGAAAAAGTGATTGCTGAAGGCAACTTTGAGAACGGTGTTTTAAGTTTGCGACCATTACGAATCGAATCTCAAAACAGACTGATTGCGTTTACAGGTAACGTTGGTGGTGATGAACAATCTGGTCAGTTGCGGGTGAATAATTTTCCAGTACAACTATTGAATAATGTTGTCAAACTACCAGTTGGAATCACAGGTAATCTTAACGGTACAGCAGCTTTAGCAGGCAGTATTGCTAATCCTCAAGCTAGAGGGGCATTGCAAATCACAGAAGGAGTACTAAATCAGAGCAAAATAGAGTCAGCAACAGCAAGTTTCAGCTATGCTAATGGACGCTTAAACTTTGGTAGTACTGTAGCAGTTGCTGGGCCAAAACCTGTTGATATTACTGGCAGCATCCCTTATAAATTGCCTTTTGCTTCCGTCGCACCAGACAGCGATCAAATCAGTTTGGATATGAAATTGGAAAACGAGGGATTGGGGCTGTTAAACGCATTGACTAATCAAGTGGTATTTGAGAAAGGTGAAGGAGAAGTAGACCTCAAAGTGCGAGGAACACTGCAAAAACCCGAAGTAAATGGAATTGCTACTGTCAATGATGCTACTTTTTCAGCCCAGGCTTTGCCACGTAAGCTGAGAGGTGTCACAGGTAGAGTGCTGTTTAATTTTGACAGCATCTTAGTAGAAAATCTTCAAGGTAGATTTAGCCGTGGGACGGTACAAGCTGCTGGTGAAATTCCCATCTTCAACAATGAGAACGTAACTATCAAAAATCCCCTGACTGTTAATCTCGATCAGTTAGCGTTGAATCTCAAGGGACTTTATCAGGGAGGCGCTAGTGGCAATTTGCAAATTACTGGTTCTGCCCTTAATCCCATAATTGGCGGTAGAGTAAATTTATTTGATGGTAAAGTATTGCTGGCAGAATCTACCGCCGCCACGACATCTGAAAATGGTAGTATTGGCGTATCGCCCACAAAAGATAATAAGCAGAGCAAATCTGAAATTGGAAATAGCACGGGAAATACTAACGCCAGATTTAATAATTTAGATTTGGAATTAGGTAAAAACGTCCAAATTACCCGTGACCCTATTCTCAACTTCCGCGCCAGCGGTAATCTCATAGTTAACGGCTTAATCAATCAGCCTATACCCGATGGCACCATCCAGTTAGAAAAAGGAGGGGTAAATTTATTTACTACCCAATTTAACCTTGCTCGTGGCTATAAACACACTGCAACCTTTAGTCCTTCTCAACCCCGCGACCCCAACTTAGATATTCGGCTATTTGCCAAAGTACTGGATGTAACTCAAAGTAATGACTTCAGCAGGGTAAATTCTACAGGTTTATCAGCGTTAGAGAGTGTTCGAGTCGAAGCCACTATCAACGGTTTAGCTAGCAAACTAAATGAAAATTTAGAATTAACAAGTAGTCCATCACGTAGTCAAACCGAAATTGTTGCTCTTTTAGGAGGTGGATTTGTAGACACCCAAGGACGTGCAGACAGTACTTTAGGTCTGATTAACATCGCAGGTTCGGCTGTGTTTAACAATTTTCAGTCAGCTTTTAACCAGATTGGGAGTACCTTTGGCTTAAGTGAACTACGGATATTTCCTACCGTTATTTCTGAGAATCCCGAAGCTGGAAGAAGCAATTCAACTTTAGAATTAGCAGCGGAGGCTGGGGTTGACATTTCTTCCAAAATATCCGTTTCTAGTATTAAAATTTTGACAACAAATGACCCCTTCCAATGGGGTATTAATTACCGGATAAACAATGAATTTCGTGTGCGTGCCTCTACTAACTTAACTGATGACAGTCGTGCAGTAGTGGAATATCAAAAGCGGTTTTAAATAAATCTCTTCAATTACGAATTACTTCCTGTTGCTTCTTTTCCTTGCTTCTCAATAGCTTGTTGTACCTGTTTAACATCCAATTCTAATGCTTCAGCAATTTGCTCTAGACTTAAACCCAACTTAAGTAGACGGGGTATAGTCTCCAGCTTTGTTTCTTCGCGAACCTCTTCTTTTACTTCCTGCTTTGTTTCTTCCTTTACTTCCTGGTAAAATTTGGTTTGTCTCCAATCGGTTAATCCAAACATTGCTTCTAACTCCTGCTGACTTTTGTTTACAAATTTGTAAATAAGCATTCTCTCTACTAATTCTAAAAGATTGCTACGGTTAGCTTCATCCGTTTGTTGTACTTGTTTTATCAAGTTTTTAGCTTGCTGTACGGCTTGATCTTCGGCTGCAACTACTAACTTAATTATGCCTAGCCCAATCGAAGATGATGTACCACCATCTAACTCGTCTAAATAAATTATACGAATTTGCTGTGGAGCTAATGATGTTTGATAAATGAATGGTATACCTGGATCGAGACTACGTTGAGCAAAAAGTAATACTGCTTGCCAGCGACGTTCAGGTTTATATTGATTGATATAGAGGAAAGCTTCTGTGATTATTCGCAAGTAAATATCATCATCGCGCTGAAACTGTACCTCAACAAAATAGATTGTATCTTCTGGGTAGTTAGGTTGAGGTAAGAATAAGCCATCGATACGACGTGCTAATTCTTTGATTTCTACTGAGGTAAATTGGTAGTGTGATGCTAAAGCTTGCGATTGTTCCAAAAGTTCAAATAAGACACTTGGAAGAGTTTGGAATAAAGTGTAAAAAATCGTGTCTGTTTTCATGCACTCTCGATATTTGAATATTTTCAGATTATCGGGGCTGAGAGAAGATGATTTTTCTAAATTTATTAAATTGTGATATCATCAGCTTGCTGATTAATAGCTAATCGCAAAATTGACAATCCTAAAATTATCAAAAATAGCACCAGACCAATCGTGCAAGCATAGCTAATTTCCAAGTTATTGAAGGCTTGCTCATATAAATAATAAACAATCGTCTTCGAGCTACTGAGTGGGCCTCCTTGAGTCATAATGTAGACTTCTTCAAAGACTTTGGTCGCAGAAATAGCTGAAATTACAGCCACTAGTGCAAGATATGGCTTCATTAAAGGTATGGTAATATCCCAATGTTTGCTAATACCATCAGAGCCATCAATGGCTGCAGCTTCGTACACATCAGCAGGAATTGATTGCAATCCTGCTAAATAAATCACCATGTAGTAACCTAATCCTTTCCATACGGTAACAGCCATGACACTGGCAAGAGAAATTGGTACAATGCCAAAGATTTTTGCTGGGCTAGTTAGCCAAGGAATACCTTCTGGAAAAAGACCTAAAGCTTTAAATAACTGATTCAGTAATCCGTTTTCTGCATACAGCCATTTCCAAGCTATTCCCGCAACTACCATTGAAATTACCACTGGAGTGTAGTACGCTGCTCTAAACCAATTCATTCCCCGCAGTTTCTGATTTACCAAAATTGCCAGTACTAAGGGAGCAATTACTAAAATTGGTACTACACCTACAAGATATAAAAAAGTGTTTTCCAAGGTTTTCCAAAAAACTGCATCCTTCCAAAGCTTGAAAAAGTTGGCTAAACCTATCCATTGTGGCGGTTGGGCAATGTCTTCATAGCTGGTAAAGCTGAGGTAGAACGCTTGCAGTGCAGGCCAAAAAACAGTTAAACCTAAAAGAACTAAGGCGGGTAATAAAAATAAATAAGGGGTAAGCCGCTGTTTGATGAACATCCAATTTTTAGGTATCAATTGATTCATAAGAAGTTTAATAGTTGTTTTTGCTTTGTCAAAACAAGAATTTGGAGATGTGAGTAGATTTAAGCTTCAATATTTTAAGGGCATTATTTGCTTGTGTAAGCATTGGCGTAGCCTCTCGTAGAGAAGTTTGTCGTAGACATCGCTAATTAATAACTTGGAGATCAACTGCAATGGAAACTCAGCACAATCCGCCAATTGAACATCAAAATGTCCCCATAAACCACCGTGGACTGCATGATTTTCTGTATAGTTCTGACAACGAACACGCCGCCATTGAGGTGAGTATAACTCCTGAACTGGCAAACAATGGTACTGAAATCATTGGCTTTGAGGCTTGGAGTGTGGCTGCTCAGAACGCTAAAATTGCCGGAGTTTATGCAGTATTAGATGTAGAACGTCGCACGCAGTACATTGGCTATTCTCGGAATGTGTTGCTTTCCTTAAACAGCCATCTTCGCCAAAATGGCGAGCAAAAGTGTGCTTTTGTCCGCGTGCAAGCATTCAAGTTTCCCAAACGTCAGGAAATGGAAGATTTGCGAGATGCGTGGATAGCAGAACTCGAAAATACGCCACCTGGTAATGCAACTGATTGCGGAATGTGGGCTAGTACGGTAGGTGAAGCGACTAAGGCGGTAATGTCAGAAACCCAACTTCAAGCCTACGAGGAGAAAAAGCTAAAACTGCGGAAAGCAATGGCTGATACAACCCTTTCTAAAGAGTTAGAAACAATAGATGCGAGTGAAGCGGAACGTCAGCGTCAACTTGAAGCTGCTGTAAACAACGATGACTGGAGTGTAATTATTGACGCACAGACACAGGAAACTAAGTATTGATTTTTGTCTGCTTTGCGCTATCTGACTTTTTGAGTAAGTCGCATGAAAGTTCTGTGAAAGATGAGAGGATTTTAAAACGCAGAGGGGCGCTGAGGGAAGCGCAAAGGTTCGCAGAGGAGTGAATTCTTTGCGTTCCTTTGCGTAAACCTCTGCGTTCCTCTGCGTTAAAAAATAAGGATATATATGACGACAAAATTAGATGCTCTGATTAATTCTCTAGAAGGCATAGAAACTATTACCGACTCTACCCAAGTCGCAAAATTATCCCAGGATTATCACACTTTTAGCCCCGTGTTAGTGTCGAAACTAGAGGGAAAAGTTGGGGATATCGTAGTGCGTCCCGCGAATGAAGCAGAGGTTTTAAAAGTTGCAGCCGCCTGTGCAAAACATCGTATACCTGTAACTGTGCGAGGTGCGGGAACTGGGAATTATGGACAATGTGTACCGTTGCATGGTGGCGTAATTTTAGATATGACGCGGTTGCAAGAGATTCTTTGGGTAAAACCGGGGGTGGCGCGGGTAGAAGCTGGGGTAAAGTTGGCAGCTTTGGATAAAAAAACACGAGAAATCGGCTGGGAAATCCGTATGGCACCCTCTACGTACCGCACTGCGACAATTGGCGGCTTTATTGCTGGGGGGAGCGGGGGTATTGGTTCGATACAATATGGTATGTTAGCCGATCGCGGTAACATCTTAGCATTGCGAGTGATAACTGTAGAAGATGAACCCCGTGCGATCGCATTACGCGGCGATGATGTCCAAAAGGTAAATCATGCTTGGGGAATTAATGGCATCATCACTGAAGTCGAAATTCCTTTAGGACCAGCTTATCCTTGGGCAGAAGTCATTGTCACTTTTGACGAATTTATGACAGCAGCAAAGTTTGGTCAGGCAATTGGCAATGCTGATGGCATGATTAAGAAGTTGATTTCTGTCTTTGCATCCCCAATTTCCCAATATTTTCACGCAGTACAAGAGTATATTCCTGAAGGAACTCACTCAGTATTCTTGATAATTTCTGAACCGAGTTTGGAATTCTTACCAGCTTTGGTGCAGCAGTACGGCGGACAGATTACATATAAAAAAACAGCGGAGGAAGCAGCCAAAGGTACACATTTAGCAGAATTTTCCTGGAACCACACTACCTTGCTTGCCCGGAGTGTAGATGCTGGTATTACATACTTACAAAGTCTCTTTCCTAATGATCGCAGTTTGCGAGTAGTAGAGCAGATGTATAATTACTTTGGCGATGAGGTAATGATGCATTTAGAATTTTTTCGAGTGAATGGTGTCGTAGTTCCTGGTGCATTGCAACTTGTGCGCTACACCACAGAAGAACGCCTCAATGAAATTATCCGCTATCACGAAGAACAGGGTGTGAGTATTGCCAATCCTCATACGTATATTATTGAAGACGGCGGCAGAAAATTTATCGATCCTGAGCAGTTAAAATTTAAAGAAATAGTCGATCCTTATGGGTTGATGAACCCCGGTAAAAGCAAGGTTCTTCAATTCCAAATTCAAAATTAGCAAACTACAGAAACACATATCAGAAATTTCTCTGTATATTTGTGTAACCTACCTCCAAAAAGCTAGTTGCTGGGCGTTTATAATTTGTGGTTTGATTTTAAGAGCCGTGGGGATAACCCAAAATCCAACATTCCAATAATCGCCCATGATTGAAATTGACGGTTCCTACGGAGAGGGAGGCGGACAAGTTCTTCGCACTTCCTTAAGTCTAGCCGCCATTACCGGCGAACCCATACGAATTACAGGCATTCGCGCTGGACGCAAAAAGCCAGGATTAGCAGCACAGCATTTAACAGCAGTTCGGGCGGCGGCGAGAATTTGTAATGCCCAACTATCGGGTGATGCTTTAGGTTCAATGCTGCTGGAATTCATCCCAGGTAGTGCTGTGCAAGCGGGAATTTATACCTTTGATGTTAGTAAAGCACAACAAGGTGGTTCTGCGGGTGCGATCGCTCTAGTTCTTCAAACAATTCTCTTACCTTTGGCATTAGCATCTGGCAATTCTCTGGTGACACTAAAGGGTGGAACTCATGTGAACTTTAGCCCGACAGCGACGTACATTGAGCAAGTTTATCTACCCATACTGCAACGCATGGGTGTAGAAGCCCAAGTCAAGTTAGGCGCTTGGGGGTGGTATCCCCAAGGTGGGGGCGAGGTAGAGTTACAGGTGGATGGCGGTGGTAAACTCGGTGGGATCGACTTGTTGGAACGGGGCGATTTACAACAGGTGCGGGGACTAGCAGTGGTGACGGAATTGCCTTCTCATATTCCGCAACGGATGGCGAATCGTGCGGAGAATTTGTTACGGGAAGCCCATTTAAAGGTTACTGTACAAACCTTAAGAGAAAGAGGTGTAGCACCTGGGGCGGGTATTTTTTTAACTGCTGAGTATCAGAATAGCTTAACTGGATTTGGTGGATTTGGGCGTTTGCGGTTGTCGGCGGAAACAGTTGCAGAGATTGCTTGTCAGCAACTGCTTGAGTTTCATTACACCGGCGCACCAGTGGATGAACATTTAGCAGATCAGTTATTATTGCCAGCTGCTTTAGCTTCACAAGAAAGTCAGTATCGAGTGGCTGAAGTGAGTAGGCATTTGACGACAAATGCAGCAGTAATTGAACAGTTTGGGCTGGCGCAAATAACAGTAAATGAAGCGGATAAAATAGTGTCGGTAAAGAGTTTGAATAGATGAACAAGTGCTATTACTTTAGTAGTGCTATATGGTAGAGTCTTATAAAGAACTATTCTGTAAATTCAAATCAATCTTGTGATCCCTTCTACCTTAAAATAAAATCTGCAAGTTTTAGCAGACAACTTGATAAAGATTTCAACCTACTTTCAGAGATTCGAGTCATAAAGCAACTTATGCCATTGCAACCCGATCAAGCTATTGAAGTGTTTTATTCTTATGCTCATGAAGATGAAAAACTTCGCAACGAATTAGAAAAGCACCTCACTCTTTTAGAACGGCAAGGAGTGATTACAGGATGGCATGATCGCAAAATTGGAGCAGGAAAAGAATGGCAGAATGAGATAGACATCCACTTAGATTCATCTCATATAATTTTGCTGCTTATAAGTGCAAATTTTATCCATTCAAATTATTGTTGGGATATTGAGGTGAGACGGGCAATGGAACGGCATGAAGCCAAAGAAGCCAGAGTTATCCCTGTAATTCTTGACTCTGTTGATTGGGAGAGCGCACCGTTTGGAAGGCTTCAAGCACTGCCCAAAAGCGGTAAACCTGTTAAGAAATGGGGAAATCGCAGTGATGCATTTTTAAATGTTGCTGAAGGTATCCGGTTAGTTGCAAAAGAATTGGCAGTAAACTCATAAATAATCACTGTTTAAACTTCATAATTGGGACTAAAGAAAATATCAAAAAATTAAACAAAAATTAGTATGAAAAAATAATAATTATTTCATACTAATAGGTGCTGAGACTAATGCCGAATACCAAAGTTGTCAAGGTTTTTTATTGCTGCTCTGACTCTGCACAAGATGAAAAAATGCGGCAAAAACTAGAGGAACACCTCAGCACTTTGGAGCGGCAAGGTGTGATTAATAATTGGCATAAAGGCATGATTAGCCCAGGCAAGGAATGGGAAAGTGAGATTGATACAAATTTAAAGAAGGCCGATATAATTTTGGTGCTAATTAGTTCAGAATTTACTGCTTCAGATTATCACTGGGATGTTTTGGCGAAACAAGCGATGGAACAGCATAGAGCTAAAACATCTCGTGTTATTACTATTCTGCTTCGTCCAGTTGATAATTATTGGAAGGTCGCATTTCCCAAAGTCAAAGTTTTACCCGAAGGTGGAAGACCTATAACTGAATGGAAACCCTATGATAAAGCTTTTGCAAATATTGCTACAGGTATTCGAGAAGTAGCCGAGGAACTTACTGATTCTACATTTATTATTAAAAAACTTCTGCGTTCGCTTCGGGCAATCGTAATAGATGTTGCAAAGTTTGTACTAAAAGCTTTTATATCTGTGGGAACGGTAATCTTTTCTTACTTGTTTAGACCATCCAGGCCTAGTCGCCGGAATAGAGTCAGCAACATCCCTGTGAGACTAGTTATTTTCTTTGTAGTAGGTAGTACATTTATAAGCTTTATTTATCAAAAGCTTAATATATTAGAGATTCCTTTATTAGCACCTAAACCAACTGTAAACTCAACAAAATCAGTAAATTCTCCTGGCTGGATATGGATAGGTATGGTTAATAAGACCTCAGGTAGTTTATCTGTCGGAAAAAAACTAGTTATTCAACCATCAAATCATAAACAATTTCCTAGTATTGAGCCTCCTGTCATTCCATCACCAGGAACAATTGTAACTGTTAAATATGAAATTAATCTAATGAAGGAAAAATCTTTATCTGGAAAAACAATCGTTAAACTTAAAAAAGGAGAAAAGCTAGTTATCTTGAAAGTAGAACGTTTCTCAAAGATTGCAAAAAATTCGCCTTACATTAAATTGAAAGCACAAGTTCGCAAATGTAACTCAGCTTGTAATAAATAGCACTAAGATAGGTGTAATATATCTCAGTACTAACACTTTGCCTATATGCCCGACGACAAAATTACGCGTGGGTTTATAGCAACATAGAAAATTGCCTCATTTCAACTCTTAGAAATGAGGCAAAGGAGCTTATAGAAGTGGAGACAGAAAACTTTTGATACTTTATCTAGGGGCATTTGCAATCAATCCCGTAAAGCCAGATTTGTTGTAAGAATAAGCAAAGGGTATAGGACTCTTGCATCTAGTAAATTATGCTCTTGGATAAAACCTTTGAGCTTTGTGGATGAACCTTCGAGCTTTGTGGATGAACGTTTGAGCTTTGTGGATGATATGTGGCATCATCTTCACGACTAACAATCTGCCAAGCATCCTATTCCCAACACTGGAAATAAGGCAAAGGAGTTTTTATAAGGGAAGATAGAAAATTTTTGAGAAGTATAGCAGCGTAAATAATTAAAGGTTTGTAGTGATGATTTTAGTCCTCTATGCGAGACGCTATGCGAACAAATCAGGGCTGAAACACTTACCATAAAATAATCTTTAGATTTTTTATATTACTTAATATAGTTTGATTTATTCTCGCTGACTTACTTGGTTTATCTAGGAGCATTTGCAATTAAATCCGTAAAGCTGCATTGATTGCAACAATAAGCAACTGACAAATTTACAAGGCGACTGCAAGTAAGGTTGAGACTAAGTTCAGACGTTCCTAATACTTACTACTTAATTAATATAATTAGACAGCATTGAAGTAGCCGTTAGAAAACATGGTAATAAATTTATTAGTGACAGATATAGAATTGGAACAAAACCATGATTGATGAACAAGAAATAGAAAAATTGTGGCAAGCTTTCAAAGTATTAGACGTAGACGGCAACGGAGCGATCTCAACCGAGGAACTAGGCGAGGTAATGCGATCGCTAGGGCAAAATCCCACGGAAGCGGGGCTGCGTGACTTGATTAAGGAGATTGACGTTGACTTGTCAGGCACTATTGACTTTGAAGAATTTAAAACACTGATGATCGCGAAAGTAGGCGATCGCCAAAGTCGCCTGAAGTTAGCCTTCAGTGCCTTTGATGAAGACGGTAGCGGTGAAATTACTGCCGTTGAACTGCGGACAGTGATGACTCAGTTTGGGCTGACAGACGCTGAATTGAAAGAGATGTTGCAGGAAGTAGATCATGATGGCGATGGCTCAATTGACTTTGAGGAATTCTGTCAGCTAGTACCGGAGGAGTCAGATAGCAAAACTGGTTATCAAGACTCACCGATTTCCCTGAACAGTTCCCTCAAGACAGTTGCTACTTCCAGTGAGGCCGCAGCAGCCAGCACCCAACCGACGCCAGAAGCAACGACTCCAGAGTTGGCACAGCTAAGAGAACAGTTAGCACAACAACCAAACTCACCGAATCAGAAAAAAAGCGGTACGTCCCCTTTGCAAATGCAGATTGGTTTGTTTCGTTTAATTCAAGGAGCAGCCTATCGCAGTTTCCGTGAGAGTTTCTCCGCAAATCACGAAACTCACTTGCGGGTGAAAAACTTGCCATACAGAATTACTGATTTTGTGGAGTTTGTTAGGCAGGCGATCGCACTGTACAAAGCATTAGGTATAGTATCCGAAGATTGCTACCCAGTTCTGGATGCAGTGGTTAAATCAATTGCCGATGAATATGCCCGATTGCAAGAGCGGATCGAGAACTGGCAAACAGTGGCAAAAACACCAGAAATGTTGGCAGAACAGCAAGCGATTTTAGAGGCGCGGAGTAAATTTGCCAATGTCAAAGAAAAGTTTGCTGCTGGAGTCGAGTTTGCAATTACGATCAAAAAGAAAAGTCTCAGTTTGGGTGACATCGTAGAAGGTGTGCTGGCCATTAACGAACTCAATCGTTTGCGGGGAATAGAACTGAACGAAGAAATGGCTCCACCACCAACTAAATCTCAGGCAAATCCAAAAGACTATTTGCACAAGTGGAACCGCGTCATTCTCTCTCAGGCAACTGAGGAAATAGATGGTGCAATCATGCCAGTAGCATATTGGTATGAAGACTTTATGCCAAAATTGTTGGCAGCATTTAGTGTTTCTACCACAGCAGATATCCAAAGCAACACCGTACCCGACCAAACGGCTTTGGATGAATGGTATCAGTGTACAAAAAACTCAGGAGAATTTAACCGCTACGGGGCGGATGTTGCCGAAAATTTTCCCCGTTGCACTCCCAAACAGAAATTGATCCTCAAACAGGCATGGCGGTTAACGCATTACTACCTGAATGGAGTGCAGAAACGCCGCGAACGCCTAGAGTTTGGGCGAGAATCAGGGGCGCTATCGCAGTATGTAGCATTCATTGATGTCTATCTAGATCGAACTGAGGTGAAGGATTCGCAAATGCGAGTCAGCTTCCCCTACTACATCGGCCCAGCAGTGTGGCGCTTCTTCCACACCACGGCTGAGATTGTGTGTACCAAGACCGATGTACAGCAAAAAGCCGCAGTAGCAATCTTCAAAGATTTCTTCCAATTGTTTGCCACAATGTACCCCTGTCCTTACTGCCGCCACCATCTGAATATGTACGTTGTGCAAAATAAGGAAGTGGATATGTATCCTGTAGAGTACCTTATACTTGGGCGCGATCCGAACCTGAATGACTTTGAAGTGTCAATGGAGGCAAAGCTATCTACCGTGGTAGATGGCCCTTCTCTGCGGTTATTCTTCTGGAAACTGCATAACACCGTTTCTTCTTCCATTGCGCGATCGGAAGAATGGTATCACAAGGATGAGAAAGCATTTTACACCACCCGTTTTTGGCCCAGTCTTGACTCTGAGTTAGCAAGAGCCAATGCACTCAAATACACCAGCATAGAAACTGCTCGGATCTACAACATCTACGGAATTCTGAAGCCATTGGCACGGCTGACAGGGGTAAAAACGGAATTGCCAAAGCTGCTGGAGAAGGGCGATGCAAATAACCTCAAGGAAGCGTGTGTAGTTGCACAGAACCACATCAAGGATTTAGAGGAAGCTGTCATTATCGGGCAGTTTCTCCAAGAGACATACTACTTTGAGCCTAGCCTTGTGGATAAACCTCCACTCTTCACCCCTGAAGAAGAAGAGTTTGCCCGAACTGGTATGTTTACAGAAACGATTTAAAAACTTAGGAATGCTTTAATTCCCCTCCTTCAAAGTTTCGTCGGCAGGGGAATTTTCGCGCGACCCATTAAAACCAGTCTGCTTGACCTACAGCGTGCCAAATGCTTGTGGCTAGCGCCGTTGCAATATTATGGATTGTCTAATGAGAATCGCCCTTGGTAGCTTGAAATATCGATGATATAAAGGAGACAATAAAAATAGCCAAAGTAGAAACTTGCCCCAAAAAGGCAATTTCAATGCTTTGAAAAGTCACAGCATTGGCATCTCACGCTGTATGTACCTTTAAATATCCTCTAAAATGACTGTTTAGAAGCGTTAAGGTCTAGTTTATAGAGGATTTTTTCTAAAAGACAACCACCGATGTAGCCTGTAACCGACACATGACCAATCGAGAGGAATTAATGAAGAACGAGTCAACGTTAGCAAGCAACGCCGACGTAAATTTCCTTATCGGTGGGGGTGAAATGGGTGCTAGGATGCGAGAACAGGATTGGTCACAAACGTCCCTTGGCCCAACACAGCACTGGCCACAGAGTTTGAAGACTGCCGTGCGAATTATGTTAACTTCCCGTCAACCTATGTTTGTTTGGTGGGGCGAGGAACTGATTAACCTTTACAATGACGCTTACAAGGCGATTATTGGCGGCAAACATCCAGAAGCACTTGGGCAGCCAGCTTCATACGTGTGGCGGGAAATATGGGATCAGGTTGCGCCTCGCGCCGAATCAGCGATGCTGAAGAATGAGGGTACTTACGACGAAGCGCTGCTGCTAATTATGGAGCGCAATGGCTACCCAGAAGAAACTTATTATACTTTTTCATATAGCCCGGTTCCTAATGACCAGGGCGACACAGGTGGGATCATTTGCGCCAACACAGAGGACACGCAGCGGATTATCAGCGAGCGTCAGTTGGCACTTTTGCGCGAACTCGCAGCGAGGACGGCAGACGCGCGGACATTCGATGAAGCCTGTACGCTAAGTGCAAGTTGTCTGGAGAGCAACCCTTACGATCTCCCTTTCGCAATGATTTATCTGGTCGATCCCGATAAGCAGGAAGTTTTTCTGGCTGGAACTTGCCGCATCGAGCAAAACCACGTAGCAGTTCCAGAAACAGTGGCTCTCGATGCGGATGGGGTTTGGCCCTTTGCGGAAGTGAGCAAAACGCATCAAGCAAAACTGATTTCCGATTTGGAAGTGTCTTTTAGTAGTCTACCCTCTGGTGTTTGGCAGCGATCGCCCCATCAAGCGATCGCAGTACCCATTGCCGCATCTGGTCAAAGCGGAAAAGCTGGTATATTAATTGCTGGTTTGAACCCCTTCAGGCTATTCGATGACAATTATAAAGGATTCATTGATTTAGTTGCGGCTCAAATTGCAGCCAGTATCGCTAATGCCCAAGCTTACGAGGAAGAACGCAAACGTGCTGAAGCCTTGGCAGAAATCGATCGCGCCAAAACCGTCTTTTTTAGCAACGTCAGCCACGAGTTCCGTACCCCACTGACTCTAATGTTGGGGCCATTAGAGGACACCTTAACCACTCTTCCAGCCAAAGAACGAGAGCAGCTAGAAATGGTGCAACGCAACGGACTTCGGCTGCTGAAACTGGTCAACAGCTTACTAGATTTTTCACGCATTGAAGCCGGAAGGGTTCAAGCTTCTTATGAACCCACCAACCTAGCCACCTTCACCGCAGAACTAGCTAGTGTATTTCGTTCAGCAGTAGAACGGGCAGGGATGCAGTTATCAGTTAATTGTCCTGCCCTGCCAGCACCAGTGTATGTAGATCGAGAGATGTGGGAAAAAATTGTTCTTAACCTGCTCTCGAATGCCTTCAAGTTCACGATGGCTGGAGAAATTGCGGTCAGTTTGCAGTGGTTAAATGACCATATTGAGTTTGCAGTCAAAGACACAGGCATCGGTATCCCAACCGCAGAAATCCCCCACCTTTTTGAACGATTCCACCGCGTCAAAGGGGCGCAAGGACGAACTTTTGAAGGGTCAGGAATTGGATTATCACTGGTGCAAGAATTGGTGCAAATGCATGGTGGAACAGTTGATGTTACCAGTCTTCTCGGAATAGGCAGTTGCTTTACTGTGTCAATTCCAACAGGATATGCTCATTTGCCTCCAGAAAGGATTAGTGCCCCGCGAACTTTAGCTTCAACTGCATTAGGTGCAACACCTTATTTAGAAGAAGCCCTGCGGTGGCTACCGGAAGAGGCAGGGGAGCAGGGGAGTAGCACTTCTCTACGAGACGCTGCGCGAACGACTACGCTCAGTGACCGGGGGGCAGGGGAGCAGGAGAGCAGGGGAGCAGGGGAGCAGGAAGTATTTTCTCTTCTGCCTCTTTGCCCCTCTGCACCCTCTGCTCGGATTCTCTTGGCCGATGACAACGCAGATATGCGCGATTATGTTAAGCGGCTATTAAGTCAGCAGTATGAGGTGGAATCAGTTCCGGATGGTTTAGCTGCTTTGGAGTTTGCTCGTGGACGTGTCCCCGATTTGGTACTGACAGATGTGATGATGCCTGGATTAGATGGCTTTGGACTGCTGCAAGCATTACGAGCCGATCCGCTGACGCAAAAAGTTCCAATCATTCTGTTGTCGGCACGGGCGGGGGAAGAAGCACGGGTGGAAGGGTTAGAAGCGGGAGCCGATGATTATCTAATTAAACCTTTCTCTGCCCGTGAATTGTTGGCGCGGGTAGAGGCAGCCCTAAAAATGGCTCGTCTCCGCCAAGAGGCAATGGAACGCGAGCAAGGGTTGCGAATTGAAGCTGAGGTCGCCAAAGCACACCTAGAGACTGTTATCGCTGGTATTCAAGACCAGTTCTTTGTGTTGGATCGAGAGTGGCGTTATACCTTTGTCAACGATCGCGTAGCAGATGTTGTTGGCATCCCCAAAGAAGAGTTGCTAGGTAAGATTATTTGGGAAGTTTTTCCCGATATGGTTAAAAGCGAGTTTGATACCCAGGTTCATCGAGCGATTGCCCAAAACACCGTTGTTCAGTTTGAATACTTTTATCCAGCTTGGCAGCGCTGGTTTGAGAACCGCGTCTACCCCTTTGGAGAGGGAGTAAGCATTTTTGTTACAGAAATTAGCGATCGCAAACAGGCAGAAAAAGCACTTCGGGAAAGCGAAGAAAAGTTCCGCAACATGGCTGATAATGCCCCCTTCATGGTTTGGGTGACAGATACCAATAGCTACTGCACCTATCTCAGTCAGAGCTGGTACGATTTTACAGGCCAAAGCGAGGAAATGGGTCTGGGATTTGGCTGGTTAAATGCTGTGCATCCAGAAGACTATAATGACGCTAGGAATGTTTTTCTGGAAGCTAATAGGAGTTACTCGGCCTTCCGTTTGGAATACCGCTTGCGGCGCAAAGACGGTAAATATCGCTCTTGCATTGATGCCGCGAATCCGTGGTTTGGAGTGGACGGTCAGTTTAAAGGTTACATCGGCTCAGTCATTGACATTACCGAACGCAAAGTTGCAGAAGCCGAACGCGATCGCCTCTTAGAACTTGAGCAAGCTGCTAGAACCGAAGCCGAAAGAGCCAACCGGATTAAAGATGAGTTTCTGGCGGTACTTTCCCATGAATTGCGATCGCCTCTGAATCCGATTCTTGGTTGGGCGAGACTCTTGCAGACTCGTGAGTTTGACACAGCAGCCCTAAAGAAAGCGATCGCAACTATCGAGCGAAATGCTCAATTACAAGCTCAACTAATTGAAGATTTGCTCGATGTCTCTCGAATCTTACAAGGCAAGCTCAACCTGAAGATGTTACCTGTCAACCTAGTACTTGTGATTGAGGCGGGATTGGAAACAGTTCGTTTGGCAGCAGAAGCTAAAAATATTCAAATTCAGACGATGCTAGATGCTTCTTTCGGGCAAGTTTTGGGTGATTCTGGTCGTTTACAACAAGTTATTTGGAATCTCTTATCGAATGCCGTTAAATTCACTCCTGAAGGAGGAAAAATTGATATTCAATTAGAGTGCGTTGACGCTCAAGCTGAGATTACCGTCAGCGACACAGGTAAAGGAATCAGCCCTGAGTTTCTACCTTATGTATTTGAATATTTTCGTCAGGCTGATGGCACGACAACCCGAAAATTTGGTGGATTGGGGTTAGGGTTAGCAATTGTGCGTCATTTGATCGAATTACATGGCGGCACGATTCAGGCAGAAAGTTTAGGTGAAGGGCAAGGAGCTATTTTTCGAGTTAGGCTACCACTAATTAAAAAAGATTTAACCCCAAAACAAAATATAGATGTTGCTGCATTAAATCCTTCTCTTCCGACTGAAATTCTGGCAGGCATCCAAATCTTAGTTGTAGATGATGACGATGATACCCGTGACTTCCACACATTTGTACTAGAACAGGCTGGAGCAATGGTGACAGCAGTGACATCAGCAAAAGAAGCATTGCAAATTTTGGCAGAGTCAGAACCAGATATGCTGCTCAGTGATATTGGGATGCCAGAGATGGATGGCTATATGCTAATGTGCCAAGTTAAAGCATTGCAGGCAAACCAAGCCAAACAAATTCCGGCGATCGCTTTAACCGCTTATGCCGGAGAAATCAATCAGCAACAAGCACTTGAATCAGGGTTTCAAAAGCATCTGTCCAAACCCGTCGAACCAGAGGAGTTAATCAAGGAAATTGCAACTCTAATTGCTAGAAGTGGGCATGTCTAAGTATAGGGGAGCCAATTTCAAAGTCCCTCTACCAATTTTGGGAGAGGGATTTAGGGTGAGGGCTTTTGATTCATGGCTTAGTTTATTAACTTGTTCAAAGATTTTATTGTTTATACCAATTCAATTAATGATTGCAACACATCCTTGGGTAAAGACGCGATTCATCGCGTCTCTACAAATGGTCTATTTGTCGCATTCTTTTTTCCAATCGGTATTATTTAGGCAGATTGATTCTTCAAAAAGATATATTTATTCTGAATTAATCTAGCTAAAAGCTGTTCTTAATCTAGCGGATTTTGACTTTTTTTGTAACTTAAATTGTTGAGCAAACTCCTCATTTTATTGTTTAATTGCACACAATATATCGGCAATTACTTGAGTCCTCAGTATAAATTTTAGTATGTGCTGCTAAGTTGCTTACTCAGCTACATCATTCAGTTTATTTAAATCATCAAATCTTTACGTATTTGAAGTATAGTTTATCTTTTACACTAAAAATAGTGGGAATAATAGAATAAATCAGATTAAGCACATTCAAATTATTTAGCTATGAGCCAAATATGTCCTATCTCCAAAACCTGTGCTTGTCGCAATGTTGCACGCTGCCGGAATCAGGAGGCAGGTAGGCTCTTTCTCTGGTTTCCCGTTTCACATACCCTGATAAAAGTCACCTCCTACCTACAGCAGTTTTCCCTTAAGTATGAACTGATGCATGAGCGACCGGGTTTGAGTTTGGACTGTAAACCCGGACAGTCCCTAGAAATTGCTCGTAACCTGGCCAAACTACTTGCACCAAGAGAATTAAAAGAGACGCAAGTCCTTTTCATGCAAGGTACTTTCCAACCTCAACTCCATGATTTTAGTGACATAACCTCATTACAACGCTTCATTAAGTTGAACCAATCCGACTGGCTGGTTGAAATGCTGGCAACAGAACGATTTACCAGTTACTTCCAACCAATTGTCTCAATTAACGATACATCACAGATTTTTGGATATGAATCGCTTTTACGGGGACTGGATGAAGAAGGCAATTTAGTGCTACCAACACCAATTGTGGAGTTAGCAACCGAAGCCGGACTTCTACCACAACTAGACCAAATTGCTCGACTCAGCACAATCACTCAATTCAGCCGCTATCAAGTAAGTGGGCACATTTTCATTAATTTTGCACCAACGTCACTTTATGACCCAGCTTTTTGCCTACGTAGTACAGTAGAGGCAATTGATACTGCCGGAATTTCTCACGATCGCGTTGTTTTTGAAGTCGTAGAGTCAGACAATCCTCAAGATTTAGCCCACCTCAAGGCAGTGCTTCAATACTACCGGAATGCTGGATTTTTGGTCGCTCTTGACGATCTTGGTTCTGGTTATTCCAGCCTAAATTTGCTGCATCAGTTACGTCCAGATTTTATCAAGCTGGACATGGAGTTAATTCGAGATGTGCATCAAGACCTTTACAAAGCTTCGATTACCGAGAAGCTTTTAGAGATTACTCAAAAGTTAAATATTCAAACTGTTGCTGAAGGAATTGAGTGCATTGAGGAATTGAACTGGCTGCGAAAACGAGGTGCAAATTTTGCTCAAGGCTATTTGATTGCTAGACCCAGTGCTGCGCCTGTCACTACAACCCCTTACTTTGAGCAAATCGCATTAACCGTAGCATCGGCACACTCTCAGCAAGTTGAGCAGCGTGTCCAACACCAAAGCGAGTCTGAGCGAATTGTTGCGGCTGTAACGCAGCGCATTCGCCAATCGTTGGAGTTAGACGAGATTTTGCAAACCACAGCAGCCGAAGTGCGACAACTGTTTGAGGTAGACCGAGTGCTGATTTACCAGTTTGAGCCAGACTGGAGTGGATTAGTCGCTGTAGAATCCTTAGCAGAAGGGTGTATGTCGATTTTTGGATTTCACGTCATGGACACGTGCTTTCAATCGACGCGTGCAGCTTACTATCAACAAGGTAACACCAGAGCGATCGAAGATATTGAAACTGCGGGTCTATCACCTTGTCATGTTGACCTCCTTCGGAGTCTGCAAATCCGGGCAAACCTTGTGGTACCAATTTTGCAGCAAGGGTGTTTGTGGGGATTATTGATTGCTCACCAATGCCGTCAGCCCAGACAATGGCAGCAATCGGAGATTAACTTGTTTAACCAGTTAGCAGGTCAAGCTGCGATCGCTATTCAGCAATCAGAACTTTACCACCAATTACAACAAGCAAACCAGGAATTACAGCGCCTTGCCTGTTCCGATGGTCTAACCCAAGTGGCAAATCGACGCTGCTTTGATGACACGTTAAACACGCAGTGGCAATGGTTGGCACGAGAGCAAGGTTCGCTATCTTTGATTTTGTGTGATGTTGATTACTTTAAGCTTTATAACGATACGCATGGACATCTGGCAGGAGATGATGCACTTAGACAGGTTGCTAAGGCAATCTCTCAGACAGTTAAACACCCCGCTGATTTAGTGGCTCGTTATGGCGGAGAAGAGTTTGCAGTTATTTTGCCAAATACTGATATTGAAGGGGCCATTGCAGTTGCAAAAGATATTCAGATCAATGTTAGTGCATTACAAATGCCTCATCCCCATTCTCAAGTCAGTGAATTCATTACCCTAAGTCTTGGTGTGGCAACCATCACTCCTAATAGCCAATTATCTCCTGCAACCTTAATTGCTGCTGCTGACCAAGGACTCTACCAGGCAAAAGCACAAGGGAGAAATTGTGTAGTGCAGATGGATTGTGAGAATGCTGATGCTAAATAAGCTGATGTGCTTGTAAGTTGCATAGTTAAAATCGCTATAAAGATGTAAAGACGCGGATATACGGGGAGTAAAAGACACATTAACCCACTATCTACGCGCAATTATTGCGGTGAACATCAGAGAAATGCTCTCATGTCATTCAGGCAAAAATGATGATTTTAGCCATAATGTTAGCAAACAAATCTCCAAATTCACTTTCTGTCTATTGTTTAAAAGTTGGCTGAGATTTTTCTCTGACCAGAGTGATGAAAGAACGTTAGTAGAGCGGCATAAATAATTAAAGGTTTGTAGTGAAAACTTTAGCCCTCACTTGATGGCTAAAGTTTTCACTACAAACTAATCTCAATATTTTTTACATTACTTAATTTACTTCAATTTATTCTCACTTACTTAAGGTCGGTGAAGATAAAACGAAAAATGAACGTGTGAATAAAATGTTAATGGCTTGACAAGTTGTGATTATATGAAATAATAATCATCTATGTATAAAAAAAACTTGATAATCTCAAGGGATTTTGATATACAACTATTAAATTCATTCAGATTTATGTTCATATATGAATGTGTTAATTATTTTGGCTGAAGTCAGCCTGATAATCTTTGTTTTTTTATTACTCAACTGGGTTTTTAGCAAATTATTCAAGCTATTTACTAAAACCTTTATACTTAAAAGCGACAATAGAAGTATCAAAACTCTCCGCCGAAATATCACAGGGTTATTGTTACTTGCTTGTGTGGTGTCGTGCATTCTGATTGTGGGTGCTAATGGTTATCTAGTTTATCGGGGCGAAAATCTTCAGCAATACACACTCTTGTTGATTGAGCGTATCCCATCAGGATTTTGGGTGACACTAGGAATTGGCATAGCTCAGAGTAGTGGCACTTTGATTTTAGCGGCGATCGCCCTGAAATTTCTCAAATATTGGTTGAAGGTAGCCAGCACTCGCGCCAAGAACTTAGAAAAAAATACTGCTGATGATGAAAGTATTGATGCTTTCTTTAAGGCCTTCTATGACAGAATCAGTGGTGGAATCTGGCTGTGGGCTACCATCTTGTGTGCCCAATTTCTCAAATTACCAGCAACGGTTTCGGAATATTTGTACATCGCGCTGCGAATCTATCTAATCATTGCCGTTGGCTTGCTTATACTCAAAGCAGTCTCTGCGATCGTTGATAGCCTAGATGCTCTCAGCATCAGATACTCCAATCCTGATAACCTGCTAAGATTCTACGATCGCCTCCGACACCTGATACCCTTTTTAAAGCGCTGCTTGGAATTTGTGATTTATGTCTGCATGGCAACATTGGTGATTCAGCAGGTGCAGTTAATTGCCAATGTCGCAACTTTTGGCCCGCGAATGATCAAGATAATCGGTATCATCTTCATTAGTCGCGTGTTGTTTGAGGTCGTTTACTTACTTATTGAAGAGGTGCTGTTCAAAGACCAGAATCTAACTGATATTCAAAGAAGTAGACGCCTGACGCTCGTTCCTCTGTTTCGTAGTTTCTTACAATACTTAATTTACTTTGGTGCTACAGTTTTCATTCTCTATGCCCTGAGTATCGATCCCACTCCCATACTTGCGGGTGCTGGTATTGTCGGCATCGCTGTGGGGTTAGGGGCACAAACACTAATTAACGATATTGTCTGCGGCTTCTTTATTTTGTTTGAAAACTACTACTTAGTAGGTGACTATATTGAAGCAGGAAAAGCCGAAGAGAAAGTTGTCGAAGGTATTGTTGAGGCGATTGAACTCAGAACCACTCGTGTTAGACATCCTAATGGTCAATTGCAGATTATTCAAAATGGGAATATTGGCTCAATTACTAATTATTCCAAACAGTATATCTTTGCAGTAGTAGAAGTTGGTGTGCCTTATGATTCCAACTTAGCGCACGTGTACAAAGTCATTGAGGAGGTGGGACAGCAGTTAAAAGCAGACGATCCAGATGTACTCGAAGGCACACAAGTGGATGGAGTCGAAAGTCTGGGAGAGTCTAACTTATTGCTGCGAACATTGACGAAAGTAAAGCCAGGAAAACATCTTCAGATTCAGCGCGTTCTTCGGAAGATTTTTACGAATGCACTGCTGGGGGAAGGAATTGTAATTCCCGTGCGCGCTGAAAGTGCCGAAGGTTAATTTGGCACTTTCTTTTAACAAAAAATCACTCAGGAGTCATTTAATTTGGGATTTTTCCTTCAATCAAAATCCCAAATTGGCAGAGCAACTTATTTGAAATTGCAATAATTTAAATAGGCACTAATGAATTATACCCTTATCGCCCAAGCCGCAGAATCTGCATCAAAACCTTCTGTTGTAGTACCACCACCTCCGCCTTTTCCAACGGGTGCACAAATTCTCTCTTTCTTTTATACATTTGGCGCATGTATAGTTGTTGTATTTGTACTCTATATATTACTTTTCTATCTACTGCGATCGTTTCTGCGCCGTACAGAAAAAGATACAGCCCTGTTTATCCTTGGGATCTTACAAATCCCTGCGATCGCTATTTTTATCCTTACTAGTCTAAAATTCTCTCTGGCTCAACTCGGATCGGGGGGAATTATTAATTTGATCGATCGAGGACTCACGGCTTTTCTAATTCTTGGTTTCACTTACGGCATAACTTTGTTGTTTACAGAAGCAGCAGTCTACTACTTAAAAGACTACGCCCGAAAAACTGAGGCTGTCTGGGATGACGTACTAATTCCACTCCTACAAAATTTTATCCCAGTCATCACTTACCTCATTGGCATATCTCTGTTTTTCAGCACCATTGGGGTTGATTTAACAGGAATTGGGTTAGCAATAGGTAGCATTACTGTGGTGTTGGGATTAGCAGTAAAAGATATTTTAAGTGATTTTTTCAGTGGGTTAGTTTTACTAGTTGATACACCCTTTAGATTTGGAGATGTCATCTCCATGCCAGATGGTTCAATTGCAATTATCAAACACATTGGTATCAGGGTAACAAAACTATATCTGATTAACGAGCATTGCGAGGTTTATACACCAAACACGACTTTGGGAGGTCAAAACATAGTCAATCTCAGTCGTCCTACAACTCACTACGCTTATACGATTCAAGTGTCAGTTAGAGTTGATGCTGATGCAGTGGTAGCAACAAACATTTTGCAACAAATTATCCTCGGTCATCCAGACACATTAGGTGATATTGATGAAAAACTTCAATATTTAGATAGTTTTGCTGCATTGACAGAAGCCGATGATGATAAACTGTCAAAAAAAGAAGCAGGGCGGCTACGTTTATTAATTGAAAAAGATGTGAACACGCAACTGAAAAAAATTGAGCAAGCATTTGAAGATTTCGTTAGAGAAGTTAAGCAGGTAGAAAAGGGTGGGTTGAATTCAGAAGAATTGAAAATTCTCCAGAAAAACTATTTAGAAATACTGAACATTGTGGGACTGGTAGTCATCACAGAACGCAAGGGTAAACGTCTGCGATCGCGCCTAGAAGAACAAGAGCCAACTGAGAAACAAACTCTAATTGGCTTGATTCGCCAATGGTATCAAACTTGGTTAAAAGATCCTGATTTAGTAATTGAAGACCAACATCTTTTACCAGACGAATGGGAGCAAAAAATTGAACTTCTGAAAATTAAACTAAATAAGTTATTTCAAAAAATCGCAAGTCCCGGAGTAGATGAAACAAGATTAGATGACTATTCCTTAAAATTTGTTGAATGGTTACACGATAGTTTTAAAGAGTCTAATACTGCCTGGAAAGAACCACAAGTTCAGCTAACTGATATCCAAGGCTCTGCTATGCAATTTTCTGTCCGTTTCTATGTTGATAATATTCAGTTAGAACACTGGCGACGTGGAAACCGTGTCCAAAATGAGGTACGTCGAGAGATGGTAAGGCGGTTAAGACAAGCCTATATCTACACACTAGGATAATTCAGTCAGTGAAACCAGAGCATAGCGATCGCTCGTGGATTACGCGATCGCTGTCTTACTGAAATCTCATCTTTAAACTCAGTTATTATAAAAACAACGGTTTTGAATCATATTTTAGAATAAGTGTTGTATCGGGCTTGATATGACATAATAAATAAATTTTAAAATTATTAAAAATGTGCTTATTTACACAAAAAATTAGTAGTAATTGTTATAGGCTTGAAAAGCCCTTTACTTTTATACTTTTGGCGAAACTTCACCGCCAAAGAAGCACCAGAGCGATAGAAAATTACCTGTTACCAAATGCGATTGGTACTTAATCAAACGCAAATCTGGTTAAGTTGAACAGATTCTTGTCAGCAGAATAGGTGATTTCCTACGCTCTGGTTATTTCTTTTAATTACTTTATCTCAATGGCTGTAAGCGATATCAATCCTATCTCAAATACTTTGGCCGTTTGTGCGCTTGCCAAAGATATTATGAACAAAATATGGTTGTAAGTTGCTAAAATTAATCCCTTCACTGATTCATTAGGCAAAACAGTTCTGTTAGCAGTAATGCGGCGTTTAGCCCATTTCCAGTTCTGAGTAAAGAAGTTCAGATTCTCAACTTCTTTACTCAGCACTACTACCCCAGTCTCTAGTCTCTAGTCCCCATCAGCCTAACCAATTAATTTCTGCCAGCTAGCAGGCCCGATAATGCCATCGGCATCTAAACCATTTTGCTTTTGAAAGTTTTTAACTACAACCTCTGTTTGCGGCCCGTAGACGCCATCATTCTCAACACCTAAACGATATTGTAAGTATCTGACAACTGCACCACCGGCATGGTTTGGTCTGATAATTCGTTTTGCCAAAATTAGATTTATGGCATTCCATGTAGTTGCGTCAGCAATTCCAGTCGGCTGAACTGCGACAATAGTCTGAAATTTTTCTACGGCAGATTTTGTGTTAGCCCCTGTGAAGCCATCTTCTACTAACGCCTTACCATTTTTATCGGTTATTTTTAGTCTATTTAAGGATTTTTGCAGTCTAAGAATAGTTTCATCTATGTTCTCCTCTTCATCTGGTACAGGGTTAACAGGGGCACTTGGCACTTTACCAGTTAAGCCTTTGACAATTGCATTAGCCATTGCTTCAGGATTAAAAAGATTCATATCTTTTTGCGAATCGAGAAAGCAACATTCTATCAAGATAGCAGGCATATCTGTATTTTTCAGAACATACAAGTGGGAACCACTCTTAACGCCACGATTAAAAAATCCTAACTTGATGATTTCATCTAATACAGGTTTAGCAATTTTTCTACCTGTATCGCTAGTTGCATATACTTCTGTGCCGTTAGCTTGGTTGTTAAAAGCATTAAAATGAATCGAGACGTAAATATCTACTCTACTTGCATTAGCCGTAGAACATCTTTTTGAGAGTGAGTCACGGACTGTATTAGCACTACTTGGTCTACATACTACGACTTCATTTCCTAAAGCTCTTAACTTGGCTATAACTCTATTACCTACATCTAGAGTTAAATTATCCTCGAATTTAATACCTCTAGCTCCTGTATCCGGTGGACAATTGTGCCCGCTATCAATTCCGAATTTCATTATTTAATCCTCGATTTGCTTGTTTTTACACTAGTTCAAAACTCTTATAATTATATAGACAAAGTTTGGTTTGTAACTTTGTAAAAATACTTGTTAGCAATGGCTGCATTCTTTTCAGCATTCCTACGCTATTAGACCAAATAAGTTTTTTTGCGAACCTGAGTAGCAACTTTGATTTGGTAAAATCCACTAATTCAAAGCTATATTTTAACCAAAAAGACAACTATTATAAGTTATCAATATCCAGAATAAACAGTAAATTTTTGCAATAAATTGAAATCTAGCAATTGCCTCCATTCTTTAGATAATAACGCTTTGTAAAAGTGGAAAGCCATGACAAATGTACTTAGTTAAGATGCCCAAATCCCTAAACCTAACGCACCCCCGATGTGAACCTGGGTTTATAAGGTCGTAAACCCTTGAGAGACTCTACCCTTGGCTTCATGTTAACCCTGAGCAGCTTAACACATAATACTTTACAGTATTAATGAATACGCGTTCGCCCTTGGCGTTGGCGGAGCCATCGCTTCTAAACACCTGTGCGAGATTTATCAGATAAACTGCTCAAGAAACGAGGCTCAACATGGGATCTTTAAATTTTGTGAAGCTACTGGAGAATTCCATCAATGAACCCGGCTTAGGGTGGACTCTCTGCTTTATAGGGGAAGATCAATCTAGCAAACTTGCAGAACTCACGCAAGAATTGAGAGGAGAATTTTCGGCAACAGGCGATGGAAAAGAGATTTTATCTGGTTTTTCCTATTGGGGAATCGGCCCAACCATTGCCTGGGATCGTGCCTGTAACGATCGCTTCTATCTCGTGATGAAAGAGAGTATAGAGTCTTTTAGATATCGATGGCATCAAATTAATACTAATAATATCAAAGATCGGCAATATCATTATGTAAGTTTAGGCGTAGGCACGGGTGAAAAAGACCAACACATTTTAAGTTTATTGGTTAACGCAAATCCCGATTTACTCTACTTTCCAGTTGATATGAGTTCGGAGATGTTAAGGCTAGGTGTGCAACAGGCAACGAGAGGATCGCAATTGCAAGGTAGCCATGTATTGCCAATTCAAGTTGACTTCTCAATTGAGAGAAATGTTGACGAGTTACGAAAACTACTAGATAGAGTTATCAACAACAGTCCAGTGATATTTTCGCTATTGGGGAACACATTAGCTAATTTTCAACAAGACACAGAACTGTTGCGAACTCTTTCTAAACTAATGCGACGTGAAGATAGGCTACTCCTAGAAGTAGCGACTACCGAAGAATTAAGCGAAGAAGCGGCACAAAATGCGGCGAAAGAATACGCGAAGACTAGATCGTTTAAAGAGTTTGTCACGAGTGCATTGCTGCAAAATACTGACTTACATATCGACTTAAATAGCGTGTTTTTTGATGGTGCTGTAGAAACTGATAGAGGAATTTTGATAAAAATCCTGTATCGTAACATAACTGGAAATAAAATTGAGGTCATGTTACCTGACCGATCGGTAATAAATTTTGAAGACCAAGATACGATTCGTTTGTATCTGACTCGGAAATATACTTCTAATGGCATAGATCGAATTATATCAGACAGTAATCTGGTGCTTGTCGATCGGCTACACACAGTGTTGGAACCACGTTTAAAGAATGGATTTGGCATGGATTTAATCTTACTTGCCTCTGACTCTTCAGGAATTAAGAATAATTCTTCTGTAGCGAATGATATATGGTCTAAACGGTAAGATGTGAGACAAGTATGAAAAACTTAGTGACCTTTATCACGTTTTTCCCTCTACTTCTGGGATTTATTCTAGCTGGCGTCTGGTGGACTCAGGTAAGAAATTTTGAACCGCTACTGACAGGGCTGGGATTATTAGCAACAATTACCGGGATTTTTGGCGAACGATGGGCATCAGCTAACGAAAAGCGGATAGAATTTCTGCGTGCCTTACTGAATGAGTGCAGATCGAATGAGGTAATTCTATCTGATAGCCGCTTCAACCCAAACTCGCATAAGCCGGGGCGACCAATAGTTTTTCCGCGATTAATTATATCAGTGACGGAAACCGCGATCGCATCTAATGTCTTTGCAGAACGTCAAGATAGAGAGTTGTTTTCGCTTATACATCAATGGCGACATACTGCCAATGAGTTTAACCGGAGATTAGATATTACCGAGTTGCGTACATTCACAAATTTGTCACCACAAGAAATCCGTTCGCTATATGAAGCGCTACAGGAATCAAAAGAGTTCAATGATGCACTTAATTTGACTCAACACATCACAACTTTTTTGAAATCCAAATATCCCAAAGGCAGTGGTGATAGTGAAGTCCTAACTCCTTCAAGGAACTACTGACCGGAATCTGTGGGTAGATATTTAACAATCAGCCTGAAAGCACGTTTAAAATTTAAGTAAAGAAATATTTCGTAGCTTACAGGCATGAAACGCATCGTCTTGATTGCTGGGTTTGAATCATTCAACGCTGACTTGTACAGAAAAGCAGCCTTTTTGGCTAACTCTCGCTGTCCTGAGTTGGATATTCGGGTATTTAGCGATCGCGATCTTACCAGCATTCGTACCGAGGTAGAAGCAGCACTTGATGGCGCTGATGTGTTTTTCGGTAGCCTACTATTTGATTATGACCAGGTTGTGTGGTTGCGCGATCGCATTGCCCAAATTCCTATCCGCCTAGTCTTTGAGTCAGCCTTGGAATTGATGAGTTTAACCAAGTTGGGTGACTTTGCCATTGGCGACAAACCCAAAGGAATGCCCAAACCAGTTAAATTCATCCTCGACAAATTCAGCAACGGACGAGAAGAAGACAAACTCGCTGGTTACATCAGCTTCTTAAAAATTGGCCCCAAACTACTAAAATACGTGCCAGTGCAAAAAGTCCAAGACTTACGCAACTGGTTAATTATCTATGGTTACTGGAATGCTGGCGGTTCAGAAAACGTCGCTTCATTATTCTGGACACTAGCAGAAAAATACTTAAATTTAAAAGTCGGCGACATTCCCCCGCTAATCGAAACCCCCAACATCGGATTACTCCACCCCGACTATCAAGGGTTTTTTGAATCCCCCCGCGAATATTTGGAATGGCATAAAACCCATTGTAGAGACGCGATGAATCGCGTCTTCCCAATAGACGCGATGAATCGCGTCTCTACAAAACCTGTTGTCGGAATTCTCCTCTACCGCAAACACGTCATCACCAAACAACCCTACATACCCCAACTAATTCGCAGTTTTGAAGAAGCTGGTTTAACTCCTTTACCCATCTTCATCAACGGTGTAGAAGGACATGTAGCGGTACGAGATTTAATGACAACGGACTATGAAATTCAGCAACGACAACTAGGTAATATAGAAACTCCCTCATTATCAAGTGAAGCAGTAAAAGTGGATGCGATCGTTTCGACAATTGGCTTTCCTCTAGTGGGTGGCCCGGCTGGTTCAATGGAAGCTGGCCGTCAGATAGAAGTAGCAAAACGCATCCTCACTGCCAAAAATGTACCTTATATTGTTGCTGCACCATTATTAATTCAAGATATTTCCTCGTGGACGCGCCAAGGTGTCGGCGGATTGCAAAGTGTCGTGTTGTACGCATTACCAGAATTGGATGGGGCTATTGATACCGTTCCCCTCGGTGGTTTGGTGGGCGAAAATATTTATCTGGTTCCCGAACGGGTGCAGCGATTAATTGGTAGGGTAAAAACTTGGGTGGCTTTGCGGCAAAAACCTGCTTCGGAACGCAAGATTGCCATCATTTTATATGGGTTTCCTCCAGGTTATGGGGCTGTGGGTACAGCTGCATTATTAAATGTGCCGCGTAGTTTGCTGAAGTTTCTCCACGCACTCAAAGAACAAGGTTATACGGTGGGAGATTTACCGGAAGATGGGGAAGAATTGATTCGCTGGGTGAAAGAAGCGGATGAATCTTTAGATGATACAAAAAATATTCCCGCATCCGTTAGCGCCCATACTCTAGAAAAATGGCTGGGATATCTGCAAACTTCCCGCATCGAAAAACAATGGAAATCTCTCACGGGAACTGGAATTAAAACTTATGGCGATGAATTCCAAATTGGCGGCGTGCAATTAGGTAATGTGTGGATAGGTGTACAACCACCTTTGGGGATACAAGGCGACCCGATGCGCTTAATGTTTGAACGGGATTTAACGCCCCATCCCCAATATGCTGCTTACTATAAATGGCTACAAAATGAGTTTGAAGCTGATGCTTTAGTTCACTTTGGAATGCATGGAACGGTGGAATGGTTGCCTGGTTCTCCTTTGGGTAATACGGGTTATTCTTGGTCGGATATTCTGTTAGGAAATTTGCCTAATCTATATATATATGCGGCGAATAATCCCTCTGAATCGATGTTAGCGAAACGTCGCGGTTATGGTGTGTTGATTTCTCATAATGTACCGCCTTATGGTCGTGCAGGTTTATATAAGGAATTGGTGGCGTTGCGGGATTTGATTGCGGAGTATCGGGAAGATCCACAAAAGAATTATGTTTTGAAGGAAGGGATTTGTAAAAAAATTGTAGACTCTGGTTTAGATGCAGATTGTCCGTTTGAGGATGCTAAACGGTTGGGTATTGCGTTTACTCCCGAAAATGTGCGGATGTTTAGCAGTCATGCTTTTGATGATTATTTGGTGGAGTTGTATGAATATTTACAGGTTTTAGAAAATCGGTTGTTTTCTTCTGGGTTGCATACTTTGGGGGAAGCACCGAATGAAGAGGAATTAGGATCGTATTTGGAAGCTTATTTTGGCGATGAGAAAGGAATACCTGAAGAAAAAGAAAAAGAAGAAAGACTAATAAGAGATTTATTGATGCAATCTACGGATGAGTTAACAAATTTGTTAAGAGGGTTGAATGGGGAGTATATTCCGCCTGCGCCTGGGGGGGATTTGTTGCGGGATGGCGCTGGTGTTTTGCCAACTGGGAGAAATATTCATGCTTTAGATCCCTATCGGATGCCTTCACCTGCGGCGTATGAACGGGGACGAGAAATTGCTCAAAAAATTATCGCCCAGCATTTGGAAGAACATGGGAAATATCCTGAAACGGTGGCGGTGATGTTGTGGGGATTGGATGCAATTAAAACTAAGGGTGAATCTTTGGGGATTTTGTTGGAATTGGTGGGGGCTGAACCTGTTAAGGAAGGAACCGGTAGAGTTGTTCGTTATGAGTTGAAGCCGTTGGCGGAGGTTGGACATCCCCGCATTGATGTGTTGGGTAACTTGTCTGGGATTTTCCGAGATAGTTTTGTAAATATCATCGAATTGTTGGATGATTTATTTCAACGGGCGGCTGATGCTGATGAACCGGACGATCGGAATTTTATTAGAAGACACGCTTTAGCTTTAAAAGCCCAAGGTGTAGAGAATGCATCGGCGAGATTGTTTTCTAATCCGGCGGGTGATTTTGGTTCTTTGGTGAACGATCGCGTAGTTGATGGTAACTGGGAATCTGGTGAGGAGTTGGGGAATACTTGGCAAAGTCGCAATGTATTCAGCTACGGGAGAGAAGATAAAGGTCAAGCTAGACCGGAAGTTTTGAATACGTTGTTAAAAACTAGCGATCGCATTGTTCAAGAAATCGATTCGGTAGAATATGGTTTAACTGATATTCAAGAATATTACGCCAATACTGGCGGTTTGAAAAAGGCAGCAGAAAAACAAGGCGGTAAGAAGGTTACAACCAGTTTTGTAGAAAGTTTCTCGAAGGATACTACACCCCGCAATTTAGATGATTTGCTGCGAATGGAGTATCGCACCAAGTTGGTAAATCCAAAATGGGCGCAAGCGATGGCGAATCAAGGTTCTGGTGGTGCTTTTGAAATTTCCCAACGGATGACGGCGTTGATTGGTTGGGGTGGTACTGCTGATTTTACCGATGATTGGGTTTATGACCAAGCGGCTGATACCTATGCGTTAGACGCAGAGATGGCGGAGAAATTACGTAAGGCAAATCCTGAAGCTTTTCGCAATATTTTAGGGAGAATGTTGGAAGCGCATGGGCGGGGTTTCTGGGAAGCTGATACTGATAAGTTAGATAAGCTACGTCAGTTATATGAGTTAACGGATGAAGAGTTGGAAGGTGTGACAGTTTAGAAGGTAGATGCGTTAAAAGTTCAAATAAAAATTATTGTAGAGACGGCGATTTATCGCGTCTTTGCTTAACCGAACCGTATTGAAAACGATGTCTACGACGGGCTACGCCTACCCTATTACGCTTGAAGCTGTAAAAATTTAAACCTTTGCAGCTAAGATTACTTCATGTATAAGAAAGGCTTAAGTTTTTCTCGCAAATGTATAAGCCCTTGCTGGAAAGGCTTAATACTTTGCAACAAATGCTTTTCCATGTATAAGAAAGGCTTAAGCTTTTCTTGCAAATGTATAAGTCGTTGCTGCAATTGTTTAATGCTGTGCAACAAATGTTCTTCCATGTATAAGAAAGGCTTAAATCATTGCAGCAATTGTTGTAACAAACTTATAAATTTATTTAATACCAGAAATAGAATATAGTCTAAGTGAAATTAACTAAATTTTGAGAAATGTAATTGCAACTGATTTGCTATATTTTCCCATGACAACTAGAAACATTTTGGTATAAAACAGTACTAATAACTTAGTAGCAGAGATGCATTATGGCACGTCGTAAAAGAAATTCCACCGCTTTAGAACGAGCCGATCGCCGGATTGAAAGTTTGCAATCCATCAGTGTAGAACTTGACTTTGGCGAGGGATTGACTATCCAAGCTTACACTGTGACAATTAACGATCTCCGGTCTAAGCTTGCTGCTTACAACACTGCATTATCTACCATTGACAAACTTACAGATGAGGTGAATAACGCCGAAAAGGCTGTAATAGCGATGTCAGAAAAAATGTTACTAGGAGTTGGCAGCCGTTACGGTAAAACCAGCCGAGAATACGAGATGGCGGGTGGTGCTAGACGAGGTAATACTAAGAAAAAGCAAAGCGTAGTAGGCAATTCCCAACCCACCAATTCTTTAGCAGCTGATTCTGTGAACCTTTCTTCTACAAATGGATCTATGAATGGGGTGTCGGGTGCGATCGTGAGTTGAGTAAAATCCAATAGGGTTTAGTCAACTTAAGCTAAAAATAGCTTATCTGTTAGCTTCCTCACCCGCCTGGGAATTAATTCCCAGGCTAATAGCTAAAGTCTACTAAAGTAGACTCAATATTTTTGAGTATATAAAGTAGACTCAATATTTTTGAGTATATTTAGTCATCTTCAGATGACTTTTGCTATTAGCAAGGAACTTCAGTTCCTTGCGGGATATCAATTTTACCTTTGTAGGACGGACACCATAAAAAGGATTGAGCGTTTTATTGTGTAGTATATAAAAGAGCGCTTAAAAGTCCTCGGTCAAATGACTACTATGGTTGCAGACCACAGCATAGATTTTCAAACGTATCTAGAATTTCTGAGCGAGGATGACACATATAGAGATTGGCAAGATTTATACACGCCAACTGATGCCATAGACCGTCAAAGACTTGAACCCAAAAAATCGCGCAGACGCTTAGATTTGAGTTTGATGGTGCAAACAGTACCACAGCAACGACAAGGTGAAGCACCAGACAGAGAAAAAATTGAACGGTTGAATATCCTCGAAGGGTTACGGAAGTATGCAGCCAGCCATGTATTGCTAGTAGGAAAACCGGGTTCAGGCAAATCTACAGCTTTAGAACGTTTGTTGTGGGAAGAAGCTCAAAAGGGGAAACAAAGAGAACCAAATCAGAAAATTCCCGTGCTAGTGGAGTTAAGGCGCTACAAAACTTCGGTGCTGGATTTAATTCGGGACTTTTTGACTGGCTATAATTTAAACCTCAACAGGATAGAGATTGAAAATCTACTGTTTACAGGGCGATTTTTGTTACTTGTAGACGGTTTAAATGAATTACCCAACGATGAAGCTAGACGAGATTTAGACGGATTTCGGCAGAAATACCACCGAGTCACGCCGATGATTTTTACTACGCGGTATTTGGGGGTGGGGGGTGATTTAGGTATTGAAAAAAAACTGGAAATGCAACCCCTCACAGAACCGCAGATGCAGCATTTTGTCCGCGCCTATTTGCCAGAGGTGAGCGATCAAATGCTGCGACAGCTGGCTGGACGCTTGCGAGAATTGGCGGAAACGCCGCTGTTATTGTGGATGCTGTGTGAAGTATTCAATGATGCTAAACAAATTCCTACTAGTTTAGGTGAGTTGTTTCGTTGGTTCTCTGGAGAGTATCACAAACTGAAGGGAGATGTACCAATTGCTGAAGGGTTACGTAACTGGCAGGCTGATTTATTGCAGCATCTAGCATTTGTAATGATGCAAGGTGACAATTCGGCTGAGTTGCGATTAACTATTTCTAAACAGCAAGCTAGGAATGTTTTAGCGACATTTTTACAGAACAAAGTAGCTTTTAGTGAGAATTGTGCAAGAGACTGGCTAGAAGATTTGCTCAAGTATCACTTAATTCAATTGCGAACAGACGACCAAATTGAATTTCGTCATCAGCTGATTCAGGAATACTACGCAGCAGAATTTCTACTCCCACAACTTGATAATGTTAGTGATGATAAGCTGAAACGGGATTATTTAAATTATTTGAAATGGACAGAACCCGTAGCCTTGATGTTGGGGTTGTTGGGTGATAAAAGGCAGGCTTTACGAGTGGTGAAGTTAGCATTAGATGTGGATTTGAAGTTAGGGGCAAGGTTGGCAGGAGAAGTAAAGCGGGAGTATCAGAAAGAAACAGTCAATTTAATTTTAAAGTTAGACATTCATAAATTACTCAAAGTTGAGTTTTTTGGTATTACTCAGTCTGAATATGCCGTTACTTTTTTAAATAATTCGTTGCAGGATGAAAATTCCTCTGTTCGTAGGAGTGTCGTAGAGTCCTTAGGAAAAATCGGCAATGAAGCAGCGATATCTACCTTAATTAAAGCTTTGCAGCATGAAAATTACGAGTTTTGTAGGAGAGCCGCAGAGGCGTTAGGAAAAATCGGCAATGAAGCAGCGGTATCTGCCTTAATTAAAGCTTTGCAGGATGAAGATTCTTCTGTTCGTTGGAGAGCCACAGAGGCGTTAGGAAAAATCGGCAATGAAGCAGCGGTATCTGCCTTAATTAAAGCTTTGCAGGATAAAGATTCCTCTGTTCGTAGGAGTGCCGCAGAGGGCTTAGGAAAAATCGGCAATGAAGCAGCGGTATCTGCCTTAATTAAAGCTTTGCAGCATGAAGATTCTTATGTTCGTAGGAGTGCCGCAGAGGCATTAGGAGAAATCGGCAATGAAGCAGCGGTATCTGCCTTAATTAAAGCTTTGCATCATGAAAATTTCTATGTTCGTAGGAATGCCGCAGAGGCGTTAGGAGAAATCGGCAATGAAGCAGTGATATCTGCCTTAATTAAAGCTTTGCAGCATAAAAATTACGAGGTTTGTAGGAGAGCCGCAGAGGCGTTAGGAAAAATCGGCAATGAAGCAGCGATATCTGCCTTAATTAAAGCTTTGCAGGATGAAGATTCTTCTGTTCGTTGGAGTGCCGCAGAGGGGTTAGGAAAAATCGACAATGAGGCAGCGGTATCTGCCTTAATTAAAGCTTTGCATCATGAAGATTCTTATATTCGTAGGATTGCCGCACAGGCGTTAGGAAAAATCGGCAATGAAGCAGCGGTATCTGCCTTAATTAAAGCTTTGCAGCATGAAGATTTCTATGTTCGTAGGAGTGCCACACAGGCGTTAGGAAAAATCGGCAATGAAGCAGCGGTATCTGCCTTCATTAAAGCTTTGCAGGATGAAGATTCCTCTGTTCGTAGGATTGCCGCACAGGCGTTAGGAAAAATCGGCAATGAAGCAGCGGTATCTGCCTTAATTAAAGCTTTACAGGATGAAGATTCTTCTGTTCGTTGGAGTGCCGCAGAGGGCTTAAAAAAAATCGGCAATGAAGCAGCGATATCTGCCTTAATTAAAGCTTTGCAGGATGAAGATTCTTCTGTTCGTTGGAGTGCCGCAGAGGGGTTAGGAAAAATCGACAATGAGGCAGCGGTATCTGCCTTAATTAAAGCTTTGCATCATGAAGATTCTTATATTCGTAGGATTGCCGCACAGGCGTTAGGAAAAATCGGCAATGAAGCAGCGGTATCTGCCTTAATTAAAGCTTTGCAGCATGAAGATTTCTATGTTCGTAGGAGTGCCACAGAGTCCTTAGGAAAAATCGACAATGAGGCAGCGGTATCTGCCTTAATTAAAGCTTTGCAGCATGAAGATTTCTATGTTCGTAGGAGTGCCGCAGAGTCCTTAGGGAAAATCGGCAATGAAGCAGCGATATCTGCCTTAATTAAAGCTTTGCAGCATGAAGATGGTAATGTTCGTAGGAGTGCCGCAGAGTCCTTAGGAAAAATCGGCAATAAAGCAGCGGTATCTGCCTTAATTAAAGCTTTGCAGCATGAAGATGGCAATGTTCGTAGGAGTGCCGCAGAGTCCTTAGGAAAAATTCCTGGATCTGAAGTTTTGCATTATATCTGGGAGTTACAATTAAAAATTCCATCATGGGAAAAAAGCAATGCAATTTTTAAAATTCAAGAGAACTGCAAATTTTATAACCATGAAATTTGTTATTCTGTCTTGAATGAGGAAGCAAACAACGCCGATCCTTTAACTAGTTATCTAAACACACTTAATCAAACACTCAAAATTATGTCAGAAACTCCTAAAAATGATTTCACAGGTGCTACCTTTGGCAGCATCATAGGCAGTGTTACAGGAAATATCCAAGGTGATAACATTGGCACTCAAAATACTAATGCGCCTACACAAGATATTGCTAAATTAGAAACTGTGCTTGAGCAGTTGCTTGAGAAAATGGAGCAGGATAAACCGACTGTAATCGATGCTCAACCTATTGTTGCTCAAGCTGTTGAGAGTCATCCACTACTTAAAAATAGGCAAGCAATTAAGCAAGTTATCAAAAATAATCCAATGCTCAAAGTACGTTTGCAAAAAGCAGTGACAGCAGCAGGTATTGAGACTGTAAAGGTTTTATTTGCTCCTGCTGGTATTGCGATTGAAGCGATTAGGGCTTGGAATGAACCTAGCTAGACTGCCCTTCTAAGTACTTAAGCGTAATTAATTACACAATATCATTGCAAATGTAGCAAAGCGAAATGAAGCAATCCCAGTCCTTGCGATTGCTTTGCTTCTCTTCTCTACGAGAGGCTGCGCCAACGAGACGCTAACGCGAACGCTCGCAATGACTGTAATTAATTTTGTGTGGTTACTTATTTCTATTTCTTTAACTGCTGCACAAACGCATCATGTTCCGGCGACTTCAACCCCGCTTGCACCACCTCCAACACCCGCACCATCTGATTGTTTAACAGCGCTTCCACCGCTAACCACAAACCCGGAAACACCTGAGAGCGAATAATTCCATCTGCACCGGGAGATAGCGATCGATAGTCGCCATCAATTAGGCAAAACCATTCAATTTTATTCTCGTAAGATTGCCAAATTATGTACTCCAACACCCCATTACGGCGATAAACCTGCTTTTTACTGCCTGTATCGATCGCAACGCTACTCGCTGCAATTTCAACAATCAATTCGGGAGATCCTTCAATGTAACCGTCGCTGCTCAAACGGGTTTGTCCGCCTGCGTCTGGTTCAATAAACAGCACTGCATCTGGTTGGGGTTCATTGTCTAAATCTAGTCTGACGGTTGGGGCATCACTCAAATCAACGCCAGGAGTCAGTGATTGGTAAACTCCTAACCAAGTTATGACCCGACTGTGTGGTTTGCCATGCTGCTCATGTCTTAAAGGAGATGCCACGTAAACAATTCCTTCAATCAGTTCTGCTTTCTTGATATGGGGTGCAGCCGCATAACGCCGTTCAAATTCAGGGCGAGTTAGGCGATCGCCACTTTCAAGCGGAGGCAGATGTCTTTGGGCTGAGTACTCTCTAACCATTTGCCAATCCTTGGAGTTGCCGGATATTTCTGACTTTAGCAAACCTCAGTTATCAGTTAGAATTTATTGATTTGCTGTTTTCCTCAAATTCCAAAAATCAAAAAACGTAATCTTAATTGTCATTGTGTGTTCTACTGTGCGATCGCTTACTCGCCTAAGTTAAACATCGCCGACAATTGATGCTGCATAACAGAGGCCAACTAGCTATCATTAGCTAAGTGGGATGCCAAATCCATCGACGGCATACCATTTAGTTAGCAGTTTTTATCAACTGCTTACACTCGCACCCATAAAAATTAGTTTGATCCACTTTCTATTCCCTGCTCTCTATTGTGATACGCATTGGCTAAAAGTACTTTAAATAAGTACGGGGTGCAAAAAATACAAAAAATTCTTTAAGGATTAAGATTAAGGATACGGCTATGGCAACCGAACAGTTAACTAGAGATAGCGACAATCTAGATTTAAATCAGCTACTAAGAACGCTGAATGCTGTTAAAGAGGGTGACTTCTCTGCTCGGATGCCCATAGATCATACTGGTGTGGCGGGGAAAATCGCTGACACGCTCAATGATATTATTGACCAAAATGAGCGAATGGCGGCGGAGCTACAGCGAATTGGTAATGTTGTCGGCAAAGAAGGCAAAATTGCCGATCGCGCCTCTCTCGGAGATGTTCGGGGTTCTTGGTCAGATTGTGTCACTTCTGTCAATACTCTGATCACAGATTTAGTACAACCAACAGCTGAAACTACGCGTGTGATTCGGTCGGTCGCCAATGGTGACTTATCGCAAACGATCGCTACAGAAATTGATGGTAGACCCCTCCAAGGTGAGTTTCTCCAAACTGCTAATATCGTCAACACAATGGTAGAACGGCTTGGTTCTTTTGCCAGTGAAGTTACCAGGGTTGCCCGTGAAGTAGGAACCGAAGGGAAGTTGGGCGTTCAAGCCGAAGTCCAAGGTGTTGCTGGCACTTGGAAAGATTTGACTGATAACGTTAACTTGATGGCAGGTAATCTCACCGGACAAGTTCGCAACATTGCCGAAGTTGCCACTGCGATCGCAAATGGTGACTTATCCAAAAAAATCACCGTTAATGTCAAAGGCGAAATTCTCGAACTAAAAAACACCGTCAACACGATGGTGGATCAATTGAATTCTTTTGCTAGTGAAGTAACGCGAGTTGCCCGTGAAGTGGGAACTGAAGGGAAGTTGGGCGTACAAGCAGAAGTTAAAGGAGTTGCAGGAACTTGGAAGGATCTAACTGACAACGTTAACTTGATGGCTGGAAATTTAACAGCTCAAGTCCGTAACATTGCAGAAGTAACAACGGCGGTAGCAAACGGCGACCTTTCTAAGAAAATCACTGTTGATGTCAAAGGCGAAATTTTAGAGTTGAAAAACACCGTTAATATCATGGTGGATCAACTTAATTCCTTTGCATCGGAAGTAACAAGAGTTGCCCGTGAGGTGGGTGCTGAAGGTAAATTAGGCGGTCAAGCAGAAGTCCGGGGGGTAGCGGGAACGTGGAAAGACTTGACCGACAGCGTGAATTTCATGGCGGGAAGCTTGACGGCACAGGTGCGGAATATTGCGGAAGTAACAACGGCGGTAGCAAATGGCGATTTATCTAAGAAAATCACTGTCGATGTGAAAGGCGAAATTTTGGAGTTGAAAAATACCATTAACACGATGGTGGATCAACTTAATTCCTTTGCATCGGAAGTAACAAGAGTTGCGCGGGAAGTGGGAACTGAAGGTAAGTTAGGCGTACAAGCAGAAGTCCGAGGAGTTGCGGGGACTTGGAAAGATTTAACTGACAACGTTAACTTAATGGCGGGTAATCTCACCGGACAGGTGCGAAATATTGCCGAAGTTGCCACTGCGATCGCAAATGGCGATCTGTCTAAAAAAATTACCGTCGATGTTAGAGGTGAAATTCTCGAACTCAAGAATACCATCAATATCATGGTGGATCAACTCAGTTCCTTTGCATCGGAAGTGACGCGAGTTGCTAGGGAAGTAGGAAGTGAAGGTAAACTTGGCGTGCAAGCTGATGTGCGCGGTGTGGCAGGGACTTGGAAAGATTTAACCGACAGCGTGAACTTCATGGCGGGAAGTTTAACGGCACAGGTGCGGAATATCGCGGAAGTAACTACGGCGGTTGCAACAGGCGACTTATCCAAGAAAATCACTGTCGATGTCAAAGGTGAAATTCTGGAGTTGAAAAATACCATCAACACAATGGTGGATCAACTCAATTCCTTTGCATCAGAAGTAACAAGGGTTGCCCGTGAGGTGGGAAGTGAAGGGAAGTTGGGCGTGCAAGCAGAAGTGCGCGGCGTAGCGGGTACGTGGAAAGACTTGACCGATAGCGTGAATTTCATGGCGGGAAGCTTGACGGCGCAGGTGCGGAATATTGCCGAAGTAACTACGGCGGTTGCAACAGGCGACTTATCCAAGAAAATCACTGTTGATGTGAAAGGTGAAATTCTGGAGTTGAAAAATACCATCAACACGATGGTGGATCAACTCAGTTCCTTTGCAAGTGAAGTAACGCGGGTTGCCCGTGAGGTGGGAACTGAAGGTAAATTGGGCGTACAAGCGGAAGTGAAAGACGTTGCCGGTACTTGGAAAGATTTAACTGACAGCGTGAATTTCATGGCGGGAAGCTTGACGGCACAGGTACGGAACATTGCCGAAGTTACGACTGCGATCGCAAATGGTGATTTATCTAAGAAAATTACTGTTGCTGTCAAAGGCGAAATTCTGGAACTCAAGAATACCATCAATATAATGGTGGATCAACTTAATTCCTTTGCAAGTGAAGTAACGCGGGTGGCGCGGGAAGTGGGAAGCGAAGGTAAATTAGGTGTGCAAGCAGATGTGCGCGGCGTAGCTGGCACTTGGAAAGATTTAACCGACAGCGTGAACTTCATGGCGGGAAGTTTAACAGCACAGGTGCGAAACATTGCCGCCGTTACCACAGCTGTAGCGAATGGCGACTTATCTAAAAAAATCTCCGTTGATGTCAAAGGTGAAATTTTAGAGTTGAAAAACACCGTCAACACAATGGTGGATCAACTTAATTCCTTTGCAAGTGAAGTAACGCGGGTTGCCCGTGAGGTGGGAACTGAAGGTAAACTGGGCGTACAAGCCGAAGTTAAAGGTGTAGCCGGAACTTGGAAGGATTTAACCGACAGCGTAAACTTCATGGCGGGAAGTTTAACAGCACAAGTGCGGAACATTGCCGAAGTTACTACAGCCGTAGCTAACGGCGACTTATCCAAGAAAATCACTGTTGATGTAAAAGGTGAAATTCAAGAGCTTAAAAACACCATTAATACAATGGTGGATCAGCTAAATTCTTTTGCATCAGAAGTTACTAGGGTTGCCCGTGAGGTGGGAACGGAAGGTAAATTGGGCGTGCAAGCTTACGTCAGAGGAGTTGCTGGAACTTGGAAAGATTTAACAGACAATGTTAACTCAATGGCGGGGAACCTCACCGGACAAGTTCGCAACATCGCCGAAGTGACGAAAGCGGTAGCGAATGGCGACTTATCTAAGAAAATTACCGTCGATGCCAAAGGCGAAATTTTGGATTTGAAGAACACTACCAACACGATGGTAGATCAACTCAGTTCCTTTGCCAGTGAAGTAACGCGGGTGGCGCGGGAAGTGGGAACTGAAGGAAAGTTGGGCGGACAAGCGCAAGTCCAAGGTGTTGCAGGTACTTGGAAAGATTTAACTGATAACGTGAACTCGATGGCGGGGAACTTAACGGCACAAGTGCGCGGTATCGCCAGAGTTGTAACCGCAGTTGCTAACGGTGACTTGAAACGAAAACTGATGTTAGATGCCAAGGGAGAAATTGAAACTTTGGCAGAGACAATCAACGAGATGATTGATACCCTGGCGACATTTGCCAATCAGGTAACTACAGTGGCGCGGGAAGTGGGAATCGAAGGGAAGTTAGGCGGACAAGCGAGAGTCCCTGGCGCGGCTGGAACTTGGAAAGATTTGACGGATAATGTGAACGAACTTGCTGCTACACTAACAACTCAGTTGCGAGCGATCGCAGAAGTTGCTACAGCTGTAACTAAAGGCGATTTAACTCGTTCGATTGCCGTCGAAGCATTAGGTGAAGTTGCGATCCTCAAAGACAATATCAACCAGATGATTGCCAATCTGCGGGAGACAACGCAGAAAAACACCGAACAAGATTGGTTGAAAACTAACTTAGCCAAGTTTACTCGAATGCTGCAAGGACAACGAGACTTGGAAACTGTATCTAAACTCATTCTCTCAGAACTCGCACCCTTGGTAGGAGCGCAACACGGTGTATTCTTCCTGATGGAGTCTGCGGAAAATACACCGTATTTAAAACTAATCAGTAGCTACGCTTACCGCGAACGCAGACATCTGGCTAACCGCTTCCAATTGGGTGAAGGTTTGGTGGGACAATGCGCTTTAGAAAAAGAGCGAATTCTGCTGACGGATGTACCAAACGATTATGTCAAAATTGCCTCTGGTCTAGGAGAAGCTACGCCCCTGAATGCCGTGGTGTTACCTGTACTCTTTGAAGGACAGGTGACAGCAGTGATTGAATTAGCATCCTTCCGCCGCTTTAGCGAAATCCATCTGACATTCTTCGACCAGCTTACCGAAAGTATAGCGATCGTCCTCAACACGATTGCAGCATCGATGCGAACTGAAGAATTACTCAAGCAATCGCAATCTTTGGCTGAAGAACTCCAAACTCAGCAAAGCGAACTCCGCGAAACCAACAAGCGTTTAGAACAACAAGCCCAATCACTCAAAACTTCTGAAGATTTACTCAAAGGACAGCAAGAGGAACTGCAACAAACCAACGCCGAGTTAGAAGAAAAAGCAGAGTTGTTGGCGATGCAAAAGAAAGAAGTCGAGCGCAAAAATCGTGAAATTGAACATGCAAGACTGTCTTTAGAAGACAAGGCAGAACAACTCGCCCTTTCCTCAAAATACAAATCAGAATTTCTTGCTAATATGTCCCATGAACTGCGAACACCGCTAAATAGCTTGTTGATTTTGGCGAAATTGTTGGCAGATAATATCGATCGCAACCTCACCAGCAAGCAAGTCGAATACAGCCAAACAATTTATTCAGCCGGTAATGATTTGTTGACGTTAATCAATGACATTCTGGATCTGGCTAAAATTGAATCTGGAACGATGTCCATTGACTTGATCCCAATGCCATTGGCAGAGTTGGGTGATGTGATTGAGCGCACCTTCCGGCAAATTGCTCAGAACAAAGGACTTGCCTTTACAATTGAATTCACTCCCGAATTGCCAAACACCATCTACTCAGATGTCAAACGCTTACAACAGGTATTGAAAAATCTCCTCTCCAACGCTTTTAAATTTACAGAGCAAGGGGAGGTACGCTTACGAATTTCGGTGGCGAAGTTAGGGTGGAGCAACGACAACGAAACCTTAAATCGTGCCCAGCTTGTAATTGCCTTCTCAGTCAGCGATACAGGCATTGGTATTGCCCTCGAAAAACAGAAAGTGATTTTTGAAGCATTTCAACAAGCCGATGGCTCTACCAGCCGGAGATACGGCGGCACCGGATTGGGCTTATCAATTAGCCGCGAAATCGCCCGTCTCTTCGGCGGCGAAATTAAACTAATCAGTCAACCCGGTGAAGGTAGCACCTTTACATTCTACTTACCACAATTGAGTGCTGAGTTCCGAGTGCTGAGTGCTGAGTCAATATCCAAACCACTCCCCACTTCCCACTCTTTACTCCCTACTTCTCACTCCCCACTCAGCACTCAGCACGGGCTAAACCTTAGCTATCCGCTAACAGCACTCATCACTGACGATCGCACTACTATTGAAAGGGGCGATCGCGTGTTATTAATTGTCGAAGATGATGTTAATTTTGCGCGTATCCTTCTAGATATGGCGCAACAGCAAGGATTCAAGGTGATAGCTGCCCAAACGGGCAGTACAGGTTTGATGTTAGCGCAGCAATTCCTACCTTCAGCCATTTTGCTAGATATCCGGTTGCCAGAAATGGATGGTTGGACAGTCTTGGATCGTCTGAAACATAACCCAAATACCCGTCACATCCCCGTACATATTATGACTGTTGAGGAAGGCAGACAACGCGGTTTGCAACTCGGTGCGATCGCATATCTGCAAAAACCTTTAACCAGCGAGACAATATCTGAGGCGTTGAGCAAAATTAAAGGTTTTGTTGAGCGCCAAGTGAAAAATTTATTGGTAGTGGAAGATGATGATACTCAACGGCTGAGTATTGTTGAGTTGATTGGTAACAGCGATGTTTCGACCACTGCTGTGGCTGACGGTGCAACTGCTCTAGAAGCTATTCGCACCCAGCATTTTGATTGCCTCGTCCTCGATTTAGGGCTACCCGACATGACCGGGTTTGAACTGATCGAGCAGATAAAACTTCTACCTAACGGCAAAACTTTACCAATTATTGTCTACACAGGTAGAGAAATTAGCAAAGCTCAAGAAACAGAACTCAGACGGATTGCCGAGACAATCATTATTAAAGATGTGCGATCGCCCGAACGTCTCCTTGATGAAACAGCATTATTTTTACACCGAGTCCAAGCAAATTTACCTGAACCGAAGCGACAAATACTCGAACAGCTGCATTCACAAGACTACTTACTCACTGGCAAAACAGCGCTAATTGTAGACGACGATATGCGGAATATCTTCGCCCTGACTAGTATGCTAGAGCGTTATCAAATCCAGGTTTTATATGCTGAAAATGGTAGAGAGGGGATTACCCTGTTAGAAACTACACCTGATATTGATGTCGTTTTGATGGATGTAATGATGCCAGAAATGGATGGCTACGAAACAACACGCACGATCCGCCAAAACGATCGATTTAAGTCTTTGCCGATTATTGCACTGACTGCTAAAGCCATGCAAGGCGATCGCGAGAAGTGTATTGAAGCCGGCGCATCAGACTACATTACTAAACCAGTAGATACCGAACAATTGCTGTCGCTGTTGCGTGTTTGGCTATACCGTTAACGACGCGATCGCCTTCACCAATTCTTCTGGATCTACAGGCTTAGAGATATGCTGTTGAAATCCCGCAGCGATCGCTTGCTGACGATCTATCTCACCAGCATAAGCAGTTAAAGCGATCGCGGGAATTGTCCCTCCTTGCTCTGGTTCCAGACTCCTTATCTGTCGCATCAACATATAACCGTCCATTTCGGGCATCCCGATATCGCTGATAATTAGATTTGGCTGGCATTGACTCAATGCAGTTAAAGCTTCAATGGCTGAGGCGACAACGGTAACAGTTGCACCATACTGCTCCAGCATGAAGGGCAAAAATTCTCGCATATCTGCATCATCATCCACTATCAGAATCTCTAAGCCAGACAGCGGCGAAGACTGAGCCGCCACCAGTGAGGAGTTATCTTTTGCATTCTTGATTTTTTTGCTTTCATCCTGTAAGTATGGAAGTCTGACGATGAAAGTTGCTCCTTGTCCTTCGCCCAGACTTTCTGCTTGCACAGTCCCCCCGTGAAGTTCCACGAGATGGCGGACGATCGCTAATCCTAAACCTAAACCGCCAAATTTTCGAGTTGTCGCACCATCTGCTTGACGAAAATAATCAAAGACATAAGGTAAGAACTCAGGTGCAATTCCTTTCCCTGTGTCAGTGACGCAGACTTGTGTCTGCGAACCAACTTGCTCTAATTTAATTTTTACCTGTCCACCGATGGGAGTAAACTTAATCGCATTAGAAAGGATATTCCAAATGACTTGTTGTAGTCGATTGGCATCGCCTAAAACTTCCCTAACACCAGATTCAAGAATTGTCTGAATCTGGATAGACTTAGCTTCCGCCGATAAACGCACTGTCTCAATGGCAGCTTCAATGACTGATACCAAATTAATCCGGTAAAAGTTGAGATTAAGTTTACCCTGAAGGATGCGGGAGACATCGAGCAAATCTTCAATTAATTGGGTTTGTAACTTGGCATTACGCTCAATGGTTTCTAGGGCGCGATCGCTTGTTGCTCGATCTAGCTTGCGGGTTCGCATCAGTTTTATCCAACCCAGAATCGGGTTGAGTGGTGTTCTCAATTCATGAGACAACACAGCGAGAAATTCATCTTTAATGCGGTTTGCACTTTCAGCAGCGCTTCGTGCTGTTCGTTCGGCTTCGTAGAGATGGGCGCGAGCGATCGCTTGGGCACATTGTTGAGCAACAGCCAAAATAAATGCTCGATCTTCTTCACTGAGTTGTTGAGGCTGGGTAAATCCCAAACTTATACCGCCAACTGCCCAACCTTCTACCATCAATGGAATAGAAATCCAGGCATTAAAATCATATTGGGCGTAAATTTCTGCTAAATGTGGGTAACAAGCTACTCGATTTTCTGTTGGTTGTGCCCAAATAGGTTTCCCAGTTCGCACAGCTTCTGCTAGGGGAGAGGGTGAATCGATGGCAAAAGTACGCCAAGCGTCTATCAAATTCTGCTTATAACCAACCGCCCGCACAATTTCCAGTTCAGTTTTACTTTCATTCACCAAGGCAACAAGGGCAGAACTGGCTCCCAAGGCAGCCATGCTCTGCTCTACAATCACATCAGAGACTTGGGCTGGTGTTAGGGATTCTGAAAGAGCAGCCGTGATCGATTGAAGACGAGCAATGCGCTCCAATGCTCGTTCTGCGGTTTTTTGTGCTTGCTGCGCTTCTTGGTAAAGGCGGGCATTATCAATGGCGATCGCCGCTCGATGGGCAACATCCTCCGCTAATGACAAGTCAGCCGTGCCGTAACGGCGTTCTGATTCCGCAGTAAAAAAGGAAATTGCACCAAAAATTCTTTCACGTGCCATCAAGGGCAAGATTATACAGGACTTTAAACCAAGTTCACGTATAATCCTTAAATGTTCTGCGTCTGGGATGCCTTTTACTAAAGCTGCATCTGGAATTTCAGTTACCATTTCAGCAATTCCTGTACGCAGTACTTTCGGCACACCTTGAGGTTCATCCAACTTTCTCGGATAACGCTGATGAAGTTCCCAACCGAGTTTCACTTTCCCTGAATCTCGGTGAGCAACTGCTACCCGATTAATTGATTGGTTGTCTTGCAGTAGATCGATGCTGCACCAATCGGCGAAGTAAGGCACAACGAGGTTTGCCACACTTGCTAGCGTACTTTCGTAATCAAGGGAAGAAGCTAGGGTTGCACTGACTTGAGCCAAAAACCCGGCTCGTTGCTGATCGGCTTCTGCTTCCTGTCGGGCGGTTTGCTCTTGAATCAGTTGAATACGTTCAGCTTCAGATTGTTTGCGATCGGTGACATCAAGCATAACACCACTCATGTGTGTGGCTTTACCTGCTTCATTGAAAAAGGCTTTTCCCCGACAGGCTGCGTAGCGAATACTGCCATCATCTCGAATAATTCGATATTCTAAATTATGCTCCACGCCTTCGTTAATTGCCCGACTCAGCGATTGAGCCAGCAATCCTCGATCGTCTGGATACAGACGAGCTAAAATCGCTTCGGAAGTACCAGCAAAGGTTTCCGGTGTTAACCCAAATAGTTGATAAATCTGCTCATCCCAATCAAAGCGATCGCTGGTAATATCCCAACTCCAAACACCGATTTGGGCAGATTTTAACGCCAAGCTGAGTTGTGCTTGGCTGTCTTCTAAACCTTGATAAAGACGAGCATTTTCTAGAGAAATGGCAATTTGCACTGTCAAAATTTCCAGTACAGAAAGTTTTTCCTTTGTAAAGGCACCGGAGATCAGATTATTCTCTAAATATAAAATACCAAGTAATTTTGACTGACGAGCGATCGGCAAACAAAGTACAGATTTAGGTTGCTTTTGAATTACATATTCGTCTTTAGAAAACAAATTTTGCTCAGTGGCATTCTGCAAAATCACTGTCTCGTGAGTTCGCTGGACATAATTCAGCATTGATTGAGGAATTACCTGTGAAATTTCACCCTCTAATACAAGTCGAGAAACATTGAGCTTTTCTGCTTGGGGATTAACTTTAGCTTCTACTTCAATCACCAGATTTTGATCGTGTTCCAGCAACAAATAACCAATTTCTGCTCCTGCTTGCTCAATGACAATTTGCATTAATGTCTTCAACAAACGCGAAAATACAATTTCACTAGATATAGTTTGAGAGGCTTTAACTACTGACAAAAAGTCTAAATGCTCACCTGTGGTAATAAACGTTCCGTTAGAGACAAGCTGTTGTTGTGGCAATAGCTGAGAATAGCATTCTTCTAAGTGCTTTACTTTAGCAAATGCCTCCCAACGCATATAGGCATTTTTAGCTGCTTCCAAGTAGGTTTTGGCAATTAGTTCAAAATCTCGCTCCAAGTAAAACTTAGCAGCTAGTTCATTAGCTAAAGCTTCATATTGTACAAATCCCTGCTCGCGGGCTGAAGCAATCGATTGTTCGTACAGACGCATTGCTTCCAATTCTCTACCTTCGATGCAAGCTATTTCGGCAGCTACTAAATGAGATTTATGTAAAAAGTTTTCAGGGCAGTGATTAGCCCAATATTGCAATTGCTGCTGATGAGATTCTAGGGTTTGCAAAAACTGTTCTTGCTCTTGAAAAGAGACTGTTGGGTAAAGAGCCGTTAGAGTCAGTGAGTAATACAAAACATAATCTGTTTCAATTGGTAATGCTAGTGTCGTAACTGGAAAATTTGTTAATTCTAATGCACAATTCAGCGCCTCTGTATACTGCCGATATGTAAAAAATATGATTAATTTGATAATGTGATAAAAAATAATTCCACTGACAAAACCTGCATCTTTAATAATATATAACGCGTGTGATTCATCAAAAATATCACTACTTAGAGTCAGATTATGGTGAGTCAATCCCCGCAGATTCATCAGTAGCATTTGCTCTAGTCTGATTGTTTGATAGACAGCATCATGTTTAGACTGACGAGCAAATGTAGTGTATTTTTCTAGAGATTTATATGTATCTGTAAGTGGATAGCCTAACTGGATAATTTGCCACGAGCCTTGATAGCCGTTATAGTTTGCCATCGTCACATCACCGGCTTCTACACAGCCGATAAATCCTCGCTCTAAAAAGGGAATATCGGTAGCAATATGGTTACACCAAATGTTAATATGACTTCCATGAATGTGTAAAACAACTCCTCTAAGTTTTAAGTCATGAAACTTTTCATTCAATTTAATGGTCATCTCAGAAAATGCGTATCCTGTAGGAATATCATGGAAGATAGAAACTAACAACATGGCGTACATGCTGTAAGCAAAACAGGAATCTTCCGTATTACCAAACTTGAGGGAGTAGTTAACAGCTTGAAGTACGACTAAGGGAAAGAGATCGGGTCTAGCTAGATAACTAGGTGGGCCCAAAGTGGTCAACAAACTAATCAGTGTCTTAATATTTTGATCTTGGATAACTGGAGCATTAATTAAATCAGAGACTTGTCGATCGCCTAAATTTATTAATATCTGGTTTTTCTCAATTGCGATCACTGCTTCTCTGCTGTGCTTCGCTATCGCACTTTGCACTTCCTCATTTGTATCAGGTAATATCACCCCAAAAAGTTTTAAAGCTTTTAATCCTAATATCAGTGCTTCTTCATATCTACCTGCAACTTGGTAGAGTCTGATTTGCAGCATATAAATATTTGATTTCTCTAGATGAGATTTTGCTTTTAGCAATAGTAACTCAAATAATTCTTCCGCTTGTTCTAAATTTCCTGTTAAAAACTCACACTCAGCCTGTTCCCTAAATAAAGTAAATGTTTGGTCATATTGTTCCATCCAGGCATTTTCAGCCAAAAGATTTATGGCAACGCTAAAAAATATTTTCGCAGGAGTGTAAGCTGTGGAAGCTTTTGCCTTTTTGCCAGCGATTAAATTTAATTGTATTAATTCATCTTTTTCTGTTTGTTCAATAATCAGATCCACGGCGAGATTTAGTTGATTGACTAGATCAAAAATTTGCTCGTTCACTTGTTCAGCATTCGCATTCTTCAGCAAAAGCTGCCCAATCTTCAGATGAACAGCCGATTTTGATTCATCGGCAATTAAGGCATAAGCCGCTTGTTGAACTCGGTCATGGTAAAAACGATAGTTTTTATCAACACTTTCATCTGACTCGATAGAAATAATTAATCCTCTTAAAATTGCTTCAACAAGTGCATTTGCCGTTTCTTCAATAGATTGTTCGCCAACCAGCGCCAAAACTTCTAAATCAAAGCGATTACCGATGCAGGAGGCTAACTTAAGTACCTGTTGAGTTGCAGGTGGCAGTTTTTGCATCCGCTCAATCATCAGATTGACAATATTATCTGTAATACCTTGGGCTTCAATCTCAGCTATATCCCATCGCCACCCCTTACCAAGGGAGGATTGAGGAGAGTCAAAATTCAGCAGATTTTCTTGATGCAGTGTTTTGAGAAATTCATTGACAAAGAAAGGATTACCGTCAGTTTTTTGGATAATCAATTGAGCAAGGGATTCTACTTGCTCTGCTGAACTATGTAAAGTATCAGCAATTAACTGATTGACATAAACAAGATTCAACGGTGTAACTAGAATTTCAGTCGTTCTTGCTCCATATTGTCGAACTTTCTCTATCATTAAACTAAAGGGATGTACAACATCTACTTCGTTATCTCGATAGGCTAAAATGAAGCAGAGATACTGGATACTAGAGCCAGCAATAATAGTTTGAATTAAATTCAAAGTAGCTGTGTCTGCCCACTGCATATCATCTAAGAAAACAGTGAGCGGATGCTCTTTTTGAGCAAAGACGCTGATAAAGTTTTGAAACACCAAGTTGAATCGATTTTGAGATTCGGCAGGCCCCAACTCTGGTATAGGAGACTGTTCTCCAACAATTAGTTCAACTTCTGGAATTACATCTGTGATTAGCTTACCATTGTTCCCTAATGCCGCTTTTATTCGCTTTTTCCAGGTAGCAAGTTGATTTTCAGGTTCAGTTAAAATTTGTCGAGCGAGTGTTTGAAAAGCTTGAACAATAGTGGAATAAGGAATATCTCGTTTATACTGATCGAATTTACCAGAGATAAAAACCCCACGTTCTCTAACAATGGGCTTGTGAATCTCCTTCACCAGAGAAGATTTACCAACGCCAGCATAGCCAGAAACTAACACGATTTCTGGTTTACCTTGATTAACAACTCGCTCAAATGCTTGTAAAATCTTGGCAATCTCTGGTTCTCGCCCATACAATTTTTGAGGAATTTGAAAGCGTTCTGAGATATCTTGTTCACCCAAAACAAAGGATGGGATTTGTCCAGTTGTCTCTAATTGTTTTAAGCACTTTTCCAGATCAAATTGCAAACCTAAAGCGCTCTGATACCTCTGTTCTGAAACCTTTGACAACAATTTGATGATGATGTCACAGAGCATTTGAGGAATATCAGACTTTAACTGATTCGGGGATGGTGGAGATTTAGCAATATGACAATGCACCCACTCTAAGGGGTCGTTACCTTGAAATGGTAGCTGACCTGTCAGCATCTCATAAAAGGTGATACCCAGAGAATACAAATCGCTGCGATGGTCAATTCCTCGATTCATCCGCCCGGTTTGCTCAGGTGATAAATAAGGTAGACTGCCTTCAATGCGACTGGAACTGCTAACTATTTGCTGTTGGTATGGAATGAAGGCAGCAATTCCAAAATCGGCAATTTTGACCTGATTAGTTTCGAGGTTAATTAAAATATTTTGCGGCTTAATATCCTTGTGGACAATGTGATAAGTGTGGATTTGTGCAAGTTTACTAGTGATTTCAATCGCAATCTTCAGAAACGGCACAGGCTGTTGAAATTGATCTAGCAATTGGTCGAGCGATCGCGCCTGAAAATCCTCCATAATTAAATAAGGGATTCCCTGATGGATCTCTAAGGCGTAAGCTTTGACCGCTGCTGCGGTATTTAACCTTTGTGCGATCGCATACTCATGTTTGAGTTGTTCGATATTATTGGGTGTACACTGTTCTGGACGCAGCCCTTTGATAATTACCGGACACCGATCTTTAACCTTAATTCCACGGTATATGACTGCTTTTACCCCTGCTTTTAACAAAGTGACAATTTGAAATCCGGGTAATGCAATCATCATGCCAAACACTCCAGCCGTGGCTTCTTCAGGGATAATCCGAGCTTAATTGTATTTTAAATACATTTCTTTGGGCAGATGAAATTTAGATGATATTAGGTTCGGATAATTTGGTTATCCTGACTCAAAAAGCAAAACTAAGCTACAATTCAAGCAGAGTAAGCATTTCCCGCTCAGAGACTTCCCATGTTTGATAACCTGCAAACCCAAATTTACCAATTAGAACAATTTGCCAACAGCCTCGTTTCTAACCAACTAACACACCTTAGCGTGGTAAGCGTTGGTATCATCTTTGCCGCTGGTTTGCTCACCAGTCTCACACCTTGTATGCTTTCGATGTTACCCATTACCATTGGTTACATCGGCGGTTATGAAGCCAAAAGCCGCCTGCAAGCAGCTGCCCAATCAACTTGGTTTGCTTTAGGTTTAGCAACTACACTTGCAGGGTTAGGGATTATAGCAGGTTTAGTTGGAAAAGTCTACGGTCAAGTGGGAATTGGTTTGCCGATTATCGTCAGCATTATCGCCATTCTCATGGGGCTGAACTTATTAGAAGCACTGCCTTTACAATTTCCATCCTTGGGTGAAACCAATTGGATTTCGCCAGATTTGCCAGCAGGATTGCGTTCTTATTTGCTGGGGCTGACTTTTGGTTTAGTCGCATCCCCTTGTAGCACGCCTGTTTTAGCGAGTTTGCTGGGTTGGATTGCCAATACACAAGACTTAATTTTAGGTGCTGTTTTACTACTTTCTTATACAGCCGGTTATGTAGCACCATTGATTTTGGCGGGTACTTTTACAGCTTCAATTAAAAAATTACTAGAATTGCGTCGCTGGTCTGGTTGGATTAACCCAGTTAGTGGGGCACTATTGGTAGGATTCGGTGTATTTTCCTTAATTTCTCGAATTCCCCTTGGCAGTTTTTAATATCAATACCTTTGTTAAATTTTACACCTAATGACTTTAGAAGATTCAGCGTCCAAAGAATTAAAATGGTGGGCGATACCTGGGCAGTTCTTACGCCAAGAGCTTTTGCCCGTACTGACTAACTTACGATTAGCGATCGCACTACTGCTATTGATTGCAATCTTTAGCTCTACCGGTACTGTCATTGAGCAAGGTCAGTCACCCGCATTTTACCAAGCCAACTACCCAGAACATCCAGCTTTATTTGGTTTCTTAACTTGGAAGGTAATTCAAGTAGTTGGATTAGACCACGTATATCGTACCTGGTGGTTTCTGGCATTACTCATCTTATTTGGCACTAGCTTAACTGCTTGTTCTTTTACCCGTCAGTTACCAGCCTTAAAAGCTGCCCAGCGCTGGAAATATTATGAAGAACCACGACAATTTCAAAAATTAGCTTTAAGTGCAGAACTAGATACTGGTTCCCTAAATTCTCTCGGCGAAATATTACAGAAACACCGCTATAAAATTTTTCCAAATCGAGAAAAAGAAAATCTCCTTTACGCCCGCAAAGGAATAGTTGGACGCATCGGCCCAATTATCGTTCATATTGGCATCGTAGGTATTTTGTTAGGGGGAATTTGGGGAGCAATGACTGGGTTTCTGGCTCAGGAAATGGTTGCCAGCGGCGATACATTTCAAGTGACAAATATTGTCGATGCTGGGCCTCTAGCAGCAAAAATCCCGAAAGATTGGTCTGTGCGTGTCAATCGTTTTTGGATTGATTACACTCCATCTGGTGGCATCAATCAATTTTATTCAGATATGTCTGTCTTGAATAATCAGGGAAAGGAAGTTGACCATAAGAAGATTTTTGTCAACGAGCCTCTGCGCTATCATGGCATAACTTTCTATCAAACTGATTGGGGAATTGCAGGTGTTCGCGTCCAATTTAATAACAGCCCGATTTTTCAGCTACCAATGGCGCAATTGAACACCAATGGTAACGGACGCATTTGGGGAACCTGGGTTCCGACTAAACCAGATTTGAGTGAGGGTGTCTCCCTTTTGGCGAAAGACTTGCAAGGGATGGTATTAATTTATGATGCCACTGGCAAACTTGTTGATACAGTTCGCGCGGGGATGTTCACCGAAGTTAATGGTGTGAAGCTGAAAATTTTGGATGTCATTGGTAGCACCGGCTTACAAATTAAAGCCGATCCAGGCATTCCAATTGTTTACACAGGGTTTGGTTTGCTCATGCTGGGTGTGGTGATGAGTTACTTTTCCCACTCGCAAATATGGGCATTACAAAAAGGCGATCGCTTGTATGTAGGTGGCAAAACTAATCGCGCCCAAGTTGCTTTTGAACAAGAAGTTTTAGAGATTTTAGATCGGCTGAGTTCACAGCCAAAAGGCGAGGAGAAAGAGGCAGCGATTGAAGTTTAAACGCAGGGGGGCGCATTCGCATTAGCGTTCGCGCAGCGTCTCGTAGAGAAGCGGTAGCGACGTTAGGAGCGTCAGCGTCTCGCAGAGAAGGAAATCGCAGAGGAACGCAGAGGATTACTTTGCGTTCCTCTGCGTTAACCTCTGCATCCCTCTGCGTTTCAAAGTTATTTACAATTAATTACGCCCATACGCCTACAAACATTGAAATTACTAGAGGTATTTATTAAACATTGAAACAAAAAATTTCTATGTCTGCCAAACTTCAATCTCAGGGACGGGTTTGCCTTCTACCTTTAATCGCTATCTTGTTAAGTATTGCTTCTTGCGCTGCCGAGCAAAAAAACATAAAGCGTGTTTCCCTTGTCGGTACTGGGGCAAGTTTTCCCGCACCTTTGTATGAACGTTGGCTTTCAGATTACAACCAGCAAAATCCTAATATAGAAATTAACTATCAAGCTATAGGAAGCAGTGCTGGAGTGCAACAGCTCATCGACGGTACTGTAGATTTTGCAGCTAGTGATGTGGGAATTACAAAGGAACAAGCAGCTAAGATAAAACGGGGAGTAATTGCTTTGCCAATAACTGCTGGTTCTATAGTATTAGCTTATAACCTTACACCATCTGTACGGCAGTCGCCTCAAGTGAATGTGCCACCTGCTCTTAGGCTACCACGCCAAGTTTACGTAGATATCTTTCTCGGAAAAATTACGAATTGGAATCATCCTAGAATAGCCGCAGCTAATCCAGGTGTAAGTTTGCCAGATTTACCAATTCAAGTTGTACACCGAACTGATGGTAGTGGAACTACAAGTGTGTTCACGCAACACCTAAGCGCCATCAGTCCAGAATGGAAAAGCAAAATTGGGGCTGGTAAATCGATAGCATGGCAAGTGGGAGTTGGTGGAAAGGGTAACGAAGGTGTTACCGCCCTGATTCAACAGATACCAGGAGCTATTGGCTATGTAGAATACATTTACGCCAAACAAAATAAGCTTCCTGTGGCTGCTTTAGAAAATAAATCTGGTAATTATATTACGCCTACACCAGAATCTGTAGCACAAACTTTAGAAGCAGTAAAATTACCAGGTGATAACTTGATTGCTTTTATCACCGATCCTACAGGTGCCCAGTCTTATCCCATTGTCACTTACAGCTGGCTTTTAACTTATCACCAATATCCCAACCGAGTTAAAGCTCAAGCACTGAAAAACTTTGTGAATTGGGCTGTGATTGACGGGCAAAAATCTAGTTTGGAACTTGGGTATATTCCTTTATCAAAAAAAGTTGTGCTTCAAGTGCAATCTGCCGTGAAGAAAATTGCTGAATGAAGCCGGTTAATGCCATCTGCGCTCATCAGTAATGATGTTACTTTTGGTGACGCACTTCAACTACAGTATGTACATTACCGCGAGGCGTGAAATCTGCTTTCACCGTGACTTCTAACGGATCGCAAGCAGCCACAAAATCATCCAAAATTTGATTGGCAGATTCTTCGTGGGAAATGTAGCGATCGCGGTAACTATTAATATAAAGTTTGAGCGCCTTCAATTCCACTACCCGTTCATCAGGCACATAGCTAACATAAATTGTCGCAAAGTCAGGATAGCCGGAAAATGGACATTTACAAGTAAATTCCGGCAAAGTAATGTTAATGTCATATCGCCTCCCCACACGCGGATTCGGAAAAGTAATTAGTTTACCTTCCGCAATGTCGCGTTCGCCATACTTCATTTCTTGGTTTGTCATTTGTCATTTGTCATTTGTCATTAGTTATTCTACTTATCTTTACGTCCTTTTATTAATTTTGTAGCTTGTTAACTCCTAACTCCTAACTCCCCCTTAATACTCTTCCTTCTCCCAGTCTGGACAATTCTCATCTTCACAACCGTGGGGATGCATAGCACAAACTAACAAATTACCACCATAAACTTGACCGTGGTAATGACTACAACCGATACAGGCAGGATTTTTTTCAGATGTAGGTTCAACTGAATAAGGAAAACCCGGATCTACATCTGCTACCATGTCTTCCAGTTCCCAGTAAGCTTCTAACATCGGTTCAGCCAAATCCTGTAGATACTGATCGACTTCAGTAACAATATTATTATGTACTTGCTCGGTGACTTCTTCCGTTAGCTCAAAAAATGCGTCTACCACTTCACTCATTCCCAGGAAGAAGCGCTCTACTTCATCAGCCACTGTTTCGACGATTTCTACTAAATCTTTTTGCCACTGTTCCATAAACTTGACACCTTTGCAGGCTATAAACAGGACGCTTTGTGTTATCTGGCTTGAAGCACTAAGATACACACTAGGCAATGTATCTTATCAAGTTTTTATCCGAAGTGTCATGTCAAAATGCCACTTATTACTGATATTTTGCTCAAAGAATGCTTTTTACCGATCGCGTTGCAATCGTTTTAACTCGTCTTGCAGCTTTAGCACTTCATCGCGCAATTTATCTACATTCTCATCATTTGACGCCTCTTTGACTGTTGGCTCTTCATCTTCCTCTAAAATTTCAATGCGGCGAGGTTGAGAAGGGGGCGTTTCTGGTGAAGTTTCAACAGATGGTTGAGCTTGTTGGGCTTGCTTCATCATGTCCTCAACGAAGCGGCGGGCTTCTTCTGTGTTCATTTCGCCCTTTGCCACCATTTCATCTGCCAGTTTTTGGACTTGCGATCGCACTTCGGCTAATTTTCCCCCTGCTTTCTCACCCGCGTAAGAAGCTAATCCAACACCGAGGTAAAAAGCTTTTTGAACAATATCTCCAAAACCAGGCATGGTTGCTGACCGCTCCTAAAAATAGGGCGACCCGGAGACTACGCCTACCACAAGCCTCCCGTGTTGCTGCTACCTTCCGGTTCTGACAAGATTTGGGTGTTGCGATCGCATAGATCCAGGTCTTCAATAAGCATAACATTAAAAGTCAGTAAGTGTGTGTCATTCCATAACAATTCGCCATTCATAAAGCTGATAGTTGACGCAGCCGTGTTTTACCAAGGGGTCATCAGCCACAATTGCTTCCGCTTCCTCCTTTGAGGCTGCCTCAAACAGTAACATTCCGCCTCTTTGCTCCACCCAATAGCCTGTTCGCGCTTTGTGTCCTTTAGTAATCAATTCCCGAATGTAGGCTTTGTGGGCAGGTACATATTGGTCAAAGGTAGGTTTATCGACTTTCCCTTCTTCAATTTTTACAAACCACGGCATTGGCTTCTTAACTCCAGTTACAACAGACAGTCTGCTTTAGTTTATGACTGTTTTTGAGTAGCATTTGAGCGGTATTCCGATCAAAAATCTGGGCACTCGGACTCGACTACGTTTGGATGGCAGTAGAAACGCAAAACTGTCTCGACGGTATCCCCAATCCATAGCGCTACCTTGTCTGGCGATATTCCGTTGCTAATTGCCCAGCAAGTTACAGCTTTCCATTTGGAACTAATGCAGCAGGCGCTCTTGCCTATGATGAAGTGCGTAGTGATTTGTTAGGAAAGGCAACAACTTTAAACGCTGACGCAACCGTAAATTTCAAACCTGAGTACTTGGCATGATAATAGTCCCCTCAGAACTGTTGCAGGTAAGCATCACTATGGGGGGTCACATTCCCTACCCTCCGTAGATGAATGCCGGGAAATAATAGCCGAAGTTTCTCGCGTTGATTATTTGATTGAAAGTTTTTTGAATTTTCAAATTGATGCTGACGATTACCTTGATGGTATCAATGATATTGAAATGCTAGATACGGATGATTACATTGAGGATTTAAATCTGTGGCTACCGTCAGTGATGCTAATCGTCTACCAACGACTTGGCATAGACTAGCATTTCTTGGGCGATCTACTAGAACAGACTAAACAGGAAATTTACACTATCTTGTCAGAGAAATAGATGGGGTAGTCCATGAAAAAATTCTTACAGCGTATTAAAGCATTACTCAAACGTATCCTCAAGAGGTCTGCATCCAATTCTCAGCAACTATCGCCTCTAATAAATACTCGATTAGAAACTTCTATTCCAACTGTTTCTCCCCGATGGGAATCTGGTTTAGTGCTTGTGTGTTCGCAATGTGCAAACGAGCGGTTAGGCTCAACGACTTCTGAAGATTTAGAGAATTGGTTGAAATCTCGTTTAAAATTTGAGGGATTATGGGGTGATTTTCGGGTGGTTAGCACCAGTTGTTTGGGAGTTTGTCCCCGGATGGGCATTACTGTAGTGATTGTAAGTAATGGAAGTCACGGTAATAGTCCATGCTTAATTGTAAATCCTCAAAGCGATCGCGAACTTCTCTATTCATATATCAAGCAGAATAAAGATTGACTGCAAAGGTTGTTTATCTTGCACTATATTTTACTCAAGTGGCAAATAAAAAAGGGGTGAATATTTGAATTCACCCCTTTTTCCAGGTCATAAGGGAAGTAAAGAATACTTATCCAACCCGTATTCGTGTTATTCCAATCTAAAGAATTATTCTTTTATACGAGGTATATTTGGTCTTACAAAGGTGGCTGAGGAATTAGTGCTTCGGGCATTAGTGCTTGAAGAAGCAGTAGTTGGCGAACTTAGATTCAAGAAATCAATGAGTTTAAGGGTACGATTACGAATTTTCCAGCGCCCATTTCTGTTAACGACTTGATCTTCATAAGTGCCATTAGCGACATCAATGCTGGTTTCCGAGCGTTTATGAGTCGCATGGAGGTAAGAAGTCATCGTTGCTTGATTATTTTGAACTGAAATGTTTATTGTACCCATCAAGTGTTGAGTAGCTGTATAACCATTTCCTTGAAATACTGAATAGACAAAATCTGCCCAAGAATCTGTCCCATAATTTGTTTGAGTTGCCCCATCAGGAAAAATGGCAGTGAGAACTGAATCTTGAGTAAAACAATCCCGATAAATATTCTTTCCTTCTTGGAGATTTCCTCTACCAATAGCGTCAGTTCCCAGAGCATAACAGGATGTTAATTTTTGAATTTCTAGTTCTGCGTTAGGTTGAGTTGCACTTGCTAGTTCAAACTTACCTCCAACAAACAGCACAAGAGTGACTGCAAGCACAATCAAACTTATACGATTTAACAAGAACGAAATAGCCTTTGAAACTATTCCCCCATTTTCTCTTCTTTTTTCCACAAGATGACTTCCTTAATTATTTACGATTTTCGCATCTTGTACTTTCCCATAAACTAAAGTTTAGGCTATTAGTTTTTAGCTTATGAAAACTGGCAATATGCTTGCATTTTGGCTAGCAATTATGTTTTATATCCGCTAGAAAAGCTATTTTCTAGTAAATAACAAAGCTAGTATGTACAAGATTTGATGTATACAATTAGTTATAACAGTTAATTAATAAGATACAAGTGTTAATTGTGACTAAGTTTGTGTTGATTTGATTAAGTAATAAAGTTACTACTTACATAGTTTGATTAACGGCAAAATGAATTAAAGTTTACCAATTTTCAGAAATTAAATAGAATTACTATAGCAATTCTGAAAGATTCGTGATAAACGTCTCAACTCCTTTGAAAATTCGAGAATCTGCGGCTAAAACTATCAAAATTCACTTATTCTCCTAAAATGGGAATAGAAATTATAAATTGTGTCCCTTCTCCCAAAACTGATTCACAAGTCAAATTTCCACCATGATTTTCAACTATAATTTGCCGACTAATAGATAATCCTAATCCCGTACCTTTTCCTACACATTTGGTGGTAAATAAATTCTCAAAAATACAGGATTTAACTTCTTTTGTCATTCCTTTGGCATTATCTTGAATCTTAATTACTACGTTTTCATTATCTACTTGTAGATTAGTGTCAATAGTAATAATATTAGGATATGTTTGTTGAATTTCTAAAAAATCACGACCGATATTTGCTTCTTCTAAAGCATCAATTGCATTTGCAATAATATTCATAAAAACTTGATTCAATTGTCCCAAATAGCATTTTACTGATGGGATATCTGCATAATTCTTAATAATTTGAATGGCAGGACGATTATGATCGGCTTTCAGACGATGTTGTAAAATCATCAAAGTACTATCAATACCTTCATGGATATTAGCTAACACTTTAGAGGTAGTATCAGCACGAGAAAAAGTACGGAGAGAGGTACTAATATTACGAATGCGCTGTGTGCCTACCGTCATGCCGTCAATCATTTTTGGTAAATCTTTTAGCAGAAAATCTATATCTATCTCTTCAGCTTTTTCTTCAATTTCAGCGCCAGGGTTGGGGAATTTTTCTCGATACAGTTGCAGATAGTCTATTAAATCTTTAACAATATCTTTTGCTTGGGCAATACTACCTGTAATAAAACCGATGGGGTTGTTTATTTCGTGTGCTACGCCTGCAACTAAATTTCCTAGAGAAGACATTTTTTCACTTTGGATAAGTTGTAGTTGTGCCTCTTGTAAATCTTTTATCGATTGTTCTAATTCCTTAGATTTGTCTTGCGCCTTTGTGTACAAGCTGGCATTTTCTATGGCAATAGCCATTTGAGAAACTAAGACTTTTAATACTTCTACCCTTTCTAGAACAAAAGCTCCTGATGATAACTGGTTTTCTAAATAAATAATACCAGTAAGCTGTGATTGGTACATAATGGGCAAACAAAAGATTGATTTTGTTTGAGATTTTTGGATATAGATATCAAAATTAAAAGGCTCTGTAACTATTGCATCATTTAACACAATATATTGCTGAGTTCTGAGAACATAATTAATTACAGACAGCGGTAAATCTTGATAAGTTTCAACAGGAATAGAACGTAAAACCGTCACAACATCATCAGTAGCATTTCCAGAAGCTTCAATATATAGCTGATTATCTTTAAGTAGAAGTAGTGCTGCTTTTTGTGCGGCAGCATTTTCTAATAAAATTTGGATCAGCTTACCCAATAGGTTTTCTAAAACAATTTCATTAGTAATCGCTTGTGAAAACTTAATGAATGCATTAAAATCTAGAAAATCGCTCAAGCTGCTATTAGTAGTAGTGTTAGTGGTAATATGAGTGGTATCAATTTTTGAACTAGTGTTTTCTATGGTAGTAGTTTGTCCTACTAGAAAAACATACTTTGATTCTAAGTGTTTAACTTTAGCGATCGCACCCCAACGAATATAGGCATAATAGGCTTTAGTTATATAAGTTTGATGAATTAATTCTTTACCTAAAGATTGATAAAATTTTCCAGCTAACTCATAGGCTAAAGCTTCTTCTTGAAGAAAACCGTTTGCTTGAGATTTAGCAATCGAGTTTTCATAGTAGTCCATTGCTTCTAGCTTTTGACCCAAAACCTGATACCGTTCTGCCTCCACGAGATAAAATCTGTGTAAGTGATTTGTGGGAGCATGAATAGCCCAGAGTTCCATCTTTTGCTGATTAGCTTGGACTTTTTCTAGAATAGCTTGCTTCTCAGACTCTTTAGCAGTATGATATATTGCTAAGTGGGCTAAAGAATCGTAAAAATAAAACACTGGAACAACAAACAAGCCTGTAACACCACCTAAAGATTTTTCTGCGATCGCAGCATTTTCCACAGCTTTAAAATACTCCCCAAATATGTATGAGAGCATTAGCTTATTAACAAATAAGTGGTTAATTGTGTAAAGATCATTTACTTGCTGATGAATTGGCAGCATACTTTGCTCGTCGTAGGCTTCTCCAATTAAACAGTCCACATTTTCAAAACTTCCTTTCAAGTTCAGGACTGTTTGCAAATATACTGAGTTCCAAGTGAAAGCTACTTGTTGGTTGATTTTTTTCAGCGAATCACAATAAGCTATTAGTTCTTTTTCTAGAACCCAAAGTTCTTTACCCAGCCAAAATGAATGATAGGGATAAATGTAACCACAATAACCAGCATATTCTAAATCTCCAGTCTCCAAACCACTAGAATATCCTGACATTGATGATGTTAATGTCTCTCTAACATGCTCTTTCCAATGCATAACATGGGCACTAACAACCGTCAAAATCTTAGCCTTAAGTTCTTCAGCATTAAATTGTGATACCAGGCGTGAAGCTAATTTTCCAAATTTATAGCCAGAATCAATTTCTCCTTGAACTCCACAAAGAAGTAATCCATAAAGACTATAACCATAAGCAGATACAGCTGTATTCCCATAGCTTAAGGACAAATTGACCATTTTACAGACAATAATTGGCATCATTGCAGGAGCAGTTTGAAAAGCCGCGGGAAGAACTCCCATTAAGATTCTCATGGCTGCAATATTGTTAGGATCGGTCATTAATGGTAAATTAATTAAATCTGCAATGGCTTTCCCTTTCAAAGAAACAGCAATTTCATCCATACCCTGTTGAATATCAGTTGATGTTGGTTCGTCTGGAAAATTTATTCCTAATAATTGCAGAATTGATACTGCTATTTGAATAGCTTCCAATTGCTTGCTTTGAATTATAGAAGCGATAATCTGTACTTCATAGACTTTCACTTTATCTAAAAGAATTTTTGCTTCTTGCTGCACCACCTCAGCCCATTTTTGCATCTGCTCAAAATCACCACCCAGATAGGCTGCCTCTGCGGCTCCTTCATATAAACCGATGGTTAAGGTATATTCAGTTTGCCAAGCGTCTATATTTAAAAGTTCTATCCCATTTGTGAAATATTTAAGAGCAGCTTCGTAAGCTGTAGAAGCTTTAGCTTTTCGCCCGGCAATTAAATTTAATCGTGCCAATTCAGTTTTTTCAGATTGCTCTATCAGGTTAACAATACCTACGTTTAACTGATTGACAATATCAAAAATATTAGCTTCTATTTCCTCTTTAGGTATATTTTGAAGAAGCAATTGTCCAATTCTCAGGTGAGTAGATTTCTTGAGTTCTTCTGGAATTAAAGAATATGCTGCTTGTTGTACTCTGTCATGCAAGAACTTGTAACCCACCCGTGAAGTGTCAAAATTTAAATTAACCGTTTCTTCTTGATTAAAAACTAAGGGAATGCGGTAAGCTTCACTTAAAGGCAGAATTAATCCCGCTTGCAAAGCTGAGTGTAAATCATTTGCTGTTAAAGAAGGTGATTTTTCATTGACTATCGATAAAACATCCAAACTAAATCTGTCACCCACACAAGCTGCTAATTTTAAAACATCTTGGGTGAACTGTGGTAGTTTTTCAACTCGGCTGGCAACTAATTCAACTACATTCTTATCGGTAATTCCAATCGCTTGAATATCCTCTATACTCCATTGCCATTTAGCATTAGCAAAATCAAATGTTAACAGCTTTTCTTGATGAAGTGCCTGAATTAGTTGTGTTATAAAAAATGGGTTTCCACCTGTTTTGTTACAAATTAACTCAGCTAATTTAATAATTTCTTTGTTAAAGGCTCTAGTCTCTTCATTCTGTTTAACCTCTGTTTCCTGGAGAGTTTCGGCAACTAGCTGAGTTACATTATCTAAATTTAAAGGTTGTAATACAATATTATTAACAACCGTGCCACTTTTATTAATTTCTTCTATCTTTTGGATTAAAGGATGTGCTGAACTAACTTCATTATCCCTATATGCCCCAATAAATAAAAAATATTTGCTGTCTGTATCAGTTATGAGCAGTTGAATTAGATTTAAAGTGGCTGAGTCTGCCCATTGTAAATCATCTAAAAATATGACTAATGGGTGTTCTTTTTGAGTAAAAACTTGGATAAATTCTTTAAAAACATGATTGAAACGATTTTGTGATTCTGTTGCCCCAATTTGGGCAAATTCTGGCTGTGTCCCGATGATTAATTCTACTTCTGGAATTACGTCAGTAATAACTTTTCCATTTGTCCCTAAAGCTGATAATATTTTATTACGCCATATTTCTATTTTTTCATTATTCTCGGTCAGCAAATACCGCATCAAATATGCAAAGGCTTGAATTAAAGAAGCATAAGGTATATTTCGCTTTAGCTGGTCAAATTTACCAGAAATAAAGTACCCTTGTTTGCGAGTAATGGGTTTATTAACTTCATTGACGAGAACTGATTTACCAATCCCAGAATAGCCAGACACTAGCATCATTTCACTAGTTCCAGATGTAACTCGCTCAAATGCAGCTAAAAGTTCATTAACTTGTTCTTCACGACCATATAATTTTTGAGGTATTAATAACTGGCTCAATATATCCAAACGACCTGGCACAAAATCAGTGATGATTCCCCTAGTTTCTAACTGCTTGAGACATGATTCTAAATCTGCCAATAATCCTGTCGCACTTTGATATCTGTCTTCCGCATTTTTTGCCATCAACTTCATCACAATCTCAGAGATGGCAGTAGGAATTTGTGAATTAAACGATTGCGGGTTTCTCGCTTGAACTGCAATGTGACTATAAACTACTTCTAGGGGATCTTGGCTAACAAATGGTGTTTTATCAGTGAGCATTTCATATAAAGTCACACCAAGGGAATAAAAATCAGTACGATAATCAAGAATGCGATTCATTCTCCCAGTTTGTTCAGGAGACATATAGGCAAGTGTGCCTTCAACGCAGTTAGGGTTATTAAATTGGGGATTTTCCTTATTGAGACGGGAGGCTATACCAAAGTCAGCGAGTTTAACAATACCTGTTTGGGAGTTAATTATGATGTTATTAGGTTTGATATCTTTATGAATGATCTGATTATTATGCAAATAATCTAAAGCTTTAGTCAGTTGAATAGCAATCTTTAAATGGTTAATTAAGTCAAGTTTTTTTATTTGGAGCAGTTGAGATAAAGACTGACCACTAAAGTCTTCTAACAATAATCCAACACGGTTTTCAAAGGTTTCTAGACTGATAGCTTTAACTATATTGGGATGGTCTAAACCTTGCTGGATTTGATACTCATTTTTAAGGCGAGTAAAGGCTTCAAGGGTCGGATATTCATTTTTAAGCAGCTTGAGGATAACTCGCTGTTGCGTTTTTGGAGTTTGTGCTTGATAAATAATTGTTTGGATTCCTTCGTGGAGAGTCGAGTTGATTTGGTATCCAGTAAGATTTGGCATTGATTTTTGCCTATAAAGTTATAAAATTAGCATCATCCCTGTTCTATCGTGAAAGGGGTTCTAGTTTAATTATTCCCAGTACTTAGAAAATTATTAACATTGCGCTTCGGTATCCAAGGGTTGTAAATTAAAAAGCGATTATTTCCTTGTAATGGAAACTAGCGGCTAAAATCTGACTGTAACTTTTACGCCAACCGCAGATAAGGACACTTCTGTAAAAATCCAGATGCCTTATTATGGGCATCCAAATTATGAGTATGCGTTGGCGTAGGTCGAATTATGCCACCAAATAGGTCATCCAACCCGTAAGGTGTGAAAAATTGCCATTGTCCTTGAGCATTTAGTCGAACTCCCACAGCAGTAGCGGTGTGCAGCCAATCTGTGATGCCATCCTCTGTACTAGTATAAGGTCTGCTACCAAGACGCCAACGAGCAAAACTGGCTTGATTTTTGACATCAAACTTGTCATCAGGAAATTGTTCTGTGAGAGTAGCCTTTGCTGCTAGTTCCTGGGAACGGTTCCCCTCTATATCAAAGAATGCAATATCGAAATCTTTAATACCTAACCCACAGTCATTGCCAAAAATTGAAGACCAAACGGTGTTTCGGACTGCACCCCCGGCTAACCACCAGTTAGGTAGATTTAGTTGAGCGATCGCAGGTAATACTGTATTAATACGTGTATCAGCTAAAATCATCTGTAGGCGAGTGTTACTATTCATATCAAATTTCTGGGATTGTCAAGTAGAAGGTGAAAATATTATCATTCACATTTCATTAAACTTACGGTGTTGATAGTCCTGTTGTGACACTTGGCAGGTCAATGTTTATCAGGAGAAATTCTGTAGTAATAGTATAAATAAAACAGGTTACACAGAAGCTTAAATTGTGAATTTAGAATTTAGAATTTTTATTTATGGAAGATTTATTTGCGCGACTAGAACGCACACTCAATCCTGAACTGCCTTCTCTAACAGAGTCACAACAACAACTCCTCCAAGAACTCACTATTGATGAAAATCAACCCGGTACGGTTTTGCATGACTTTCAAACCCTAATAGATTTCTTACAACCAAACGGAGTGGAAGTTAGTAGTATTAATAACCTTCTACCGCTAAAAGTCTTATCAGAAGTTAATTCTCGGTTAAGTCACCCAATTGAAACTAAACTCAAACGCCCTGTACAGAAATCATACCCCTACATTAATGGACTATATCTGTTATTACGCAGTTCTGGAATAGCCCAAATTAGATCCCAAGGGAAGAAGCAGGTTTTAGTTTTAGATGCAGCAACTTTGCAATCATGGTCAAGCCTCAATCTAACAGAACGATATTTCAACTTATTAGAAGCTTGGTTGATTTGGGGAAATAACGAAGTTTTGGGTGAACATCAAGATTCATTAGGGAATTTATTTAGATGTATTCAACTTTGGCCCTGCGTCCCAGATAAAGGTTTAAATTTTTCTAAATATGAAGATCAAAACAATATTAGTTATTACCCTGGACTGCATAATGTTGCACTGTTAGAGTTATTTGGATTGTTATCTATCAAACATGGCAAACCACAAGAAGGCAAGGGGTGGCGCATTACTGGTTTACAACGCTTGCCCTTTGGTGATGCTCTGTTGCAATTACTTTTTCCACTGGGTATACGAGGAGAATTACAGGATGATGTGAATGTGACTTTTGGAAAATTGCAGTCATATTTCCAACCATTTTTTCCAGAATGGGAGCATAATTTACTTGTTCCCAAGCAAGGCTTCATTGATGGTATTTATATTTTCAAAGTATCCCTTTTTAAGGCTTGGCGACGCATTGCCATACCAGCAAAAAAACCATTAAGCTGGCTAGCAGAAATAATTCTCGATGCTTTTGACTTTGATTACGATCACCTGTACGAGTTTAGTTATAAAGACCATTTTGGTCGCATCATAAAAATCGGTCATGCCTACATGGAAACCCCCCCATTTGCCGACCAAGTGCAGATTGGTGATTTATCTCTAGAAACAGGTGGTAAAATGACCTATCTTTATGATTTTGGCGACAATTGGAAATTTGATGTGCAGTTAGAAGCTATTAATTCACCCGATCACAAAATCAAAAAACCTAAGATTTTAGAAGTTCACGGAAATGCACCTCAACAGTATTGGAGTGAGGATGATGAATCGGATGAATATGAAGAATGAGGAAGATTTAGGAAAGTGTAAATAATGAAAAGTTTATCGTAATTCTCATGTCTTCTGTTTGTGTCTATTAAAACCCGCTTTAAGATTGAGATAGTTTTAGTTACAATAAGGTGATACAAATTGTTAGGAGATAAAACCTGTGAGTCTTCCATATACTGGAGGTTGTCAATGTGGACAGATTCGTTATGAAATTAATGCCGAACCGTTAACACTTTACCTATGTCACTGTCAGGAGTGTCAAAAACAATCGTCTAGTGCCTTTGGTATGTCCCTTACAGTACTACGAGATGCTGTTGTAATTGTTCAGGGAAAACCGAAAGCTTGGACTCGGAAAAATGATAGCGGACGTGAGGTAAATAACCTATTCTGTGGTGACTGCGGAACGCGATTATTCCATGAAAGAACTTACAATCCAAATACTATCAATGTCAAAGCTGGAACCTTAGATGATACAAGTTGGTTACGCCCAGTGGGTAATATTTGGACACGCAGTGCCCAGTCATGGGTGATAATTTCAGACCAATTGCTCAACTATGACGGGCAACCAGAGGATACGCAGGCTTTATGGGAAAAATGGAAACAACAAGATCCATAAACGCATAACTCATGATATTAGACATCATACTTATGATACTTAAAGTATCTAATTCATTCCTGTACTAAAGAAGATAATAATAAAATTTTACTGGTAAAATGCTTTAATGAACATATTAGATTATTTAAAACAGTAATAGTAAACTCAAATTATAAGTTCAGCTTGTGTATCATATATAGTTCCACCTGTCTGCAAATCATTAATAAAGCTAACACACTATTAATATTTCACATGAAAGCTTACTGGACATTTCCAATCAAGTAATGTAAGTGAAATTGGATAAGTAAGGCGATTTTGGTTCATTTTCAACACTTTTAACAGTTATTTCTAGACAAGCTTGATGAAACACGATACACCAAAAGAATTGAACCCAGACCAAGAAATTGGGCGCTTAATTGATGAGGTAATGTCTTCATCTCTGACTGATGAACAGTACCGCAAAAAGATGCAGCGACGTAAAGAAGTGCAAGACAAGCGCATAGCAGAAGCTGTACCAGAAAAAGGGTTAATTATTGTAAATACTGGTAACGGTAAGGGTAAAACTACTGCCGCTTTGGGGATGGTGTTGCGATCGCTCGGTCATGGGTATAAAGTAGCGATCGTCCAATTCATCAAAGGTAGCTGGGAACCTTCCGAAAAAAGGGTTTTCAGTTATTGGGAAGACCAGATAGAATTTCACGCAATGGGCGAAGGTTTTACCTGGGAAACTCAAGACCGCGATCGCGATCTTGACAAAGCTAGCGCCGCCTGGGAAAAATCATTAGAATACATCCGCAACCCAGACTTTCATCTAGTGTTGTTAGACGAAATCAATATCGCCCTTAAAATGGCTTACTTACCAGTAGAAGACGTTTTAGCCGGTTTGGCACAAAAACCCGCTAACAAACATGTTATTCTCACAGGTAGAGGCGCACCACCTGCTTTAATTGAGCGCGCTGACTTAGTAACTGAAATGACCCTAGTTAAGCACCCTTTCCGCGATCAAGGTGTGAAAGCACAACCGGGAATTGAGTATTAAATCAGAATTCAGAACTCAAAACTCAGCATTGTTAAAAAACCAGGTTTCCGACTCAGCAGAGATCAGAAACCTGGTTTTTAATTCTCGTATGTCATACCAATTTGAAAAAAGAATGCAACACATAGATAATAGATATCACCAGCCCTGCCCTTACTAAGGGGTGCGCGTCAGCGCAGGTGGGCTTATTCTGTCTGTAAACATTTTTTGAATTGGTATTCAGATGTGGAAAAGCAGATTACGCCCATATACAGCAGATTTCAAGTTGGAGATACAAAGTTTTAGTTCTGAATTCTGAATTCTGAATTCTGCTGTACGTCCCATTTGTTACTTCTTATTCCAAAGACTTAAAAATGCTTGAGATATGGCTGGGGTAATCTGACTTTGTAAGTGATTTAGTGCATCACGATGGTTTGCATTATTGTCATCATAATAAGTAAAAAGATTCGTCAGCTTGACAATCTCAGGATTTTGATCGTTTGTCCCCCTCCATTTGTTAGTAACTTTGTGTAAAACGTCCTTGGGTAGATTTTGTTGTAAGTTATTTAACGCTGCAATGTAAGAAGGATTTTGAGGATTTTTTTTGAATTGAAAGCACAAATCTATCAGTTTTAGTTGTGACTGAGGCGGAGTCTGGGGTTTATCTGTGAGACTTGGTTGCTGTAGAATTTGCCGCTGTTCAATAGTAGCAATCCCATTTTCAGTTAAACCCTGAGATTTCTGAAATTTCTTGACTGCTGTATAAGTAGCTGGGCCATAAAAAGGCTTATCTGGAGGAATTTCGGCATTGGTTGCAAAACCGTGAAACTTCAATCTATTCTGAAGCCCTTTGACTGTTTCTTCCATGACAGTTCGAGTCTCTGCATCAGCATTACCATTAACCACAAGTTTTTGTGAATACTGTTTCTGAAACTTTTTAATGGCTTCTTCAGTAGGATCGTCTGTCAAAGAGTTGTTATTCCGCTTCCAGGGAGCAAATTTAGTCAGATCCGGCTTAGGATCGATCTCAGGAGCTAAATATCCCAATCCGATCAATATATGACGGATGACTTCAGGGCTACTAACGGCCATGCTTTTTGGTTCCTTTGCGATTAAACTACCATTTAATGTATCTTGTTTTACAAAAATTAGGTAAGTAGAAATAAATAAATCTAACATTTCTTATTTGCAAGGCGTTCCGAAGGTTAAGCGATGTGTGACGACAAGCTGCAACTTTTTGAGACGTTCGACGTATGCGACTACAGAAAGTGAAAAAGAAAGAGATGCGATCGCTTATTCTCAAATATTGACGATCGTACTACGCAATGTTTCCTTTATACTAGCTTGCAAGCGGCTCTCTGTAGTTGTGCGATCGCTCTTTGCTATTTTGTAAAAGAAAATTGCGATGTCTACGACTGATACTAATATTTGCATCTAAACTAACTACTTTCAGTTTTTTTACTTAGTTTATAAGGACTCCATCTATCTTCCCTTTTTTGTCCTTGGATAGTATCAATCTTGCCCAACAATCGCTCAATATCTTCAAACATTTTGAATATACTAAAAACAATGGGATCGTGACTGTAAAGATTTGTATCCATATAAAAGCTTACAAAAACTGTAAGATGCTTCCCTTGTTTGATGTTTAGTAAAACGTCAAAATCTTCGTGGGATATTTCTTGAGAAATATTTTTTATGTTAGTCGTTCCAACAATCGGTTTTTTGAGAATAATATCCCAGATTTGTTTGCATTTTCCGTCTGGTGTTTGCTTCGATTCTGCCCATTTATCCACGACAATATCATCAGCACTATACTTCATAAAATTTCCCTCGATCAAAAATTTCAGAAACCTTCACTATTTTGGCAAAAGGGAATTGCGATCGCTAGTTATTGCTTCTTCTTTCCTTGCTCAGTAGCAAAAAAAACAAACTCCGATTTAATATTCCAGCGCTTCCCGTCGTGAAGCAGCAAGGTTAATTTGTCAGCAGTAAACTCAAAATGCAACTGACGATTTTCAAATTCTGGCCAAGCAGCTTTAAAATTCTGCTTTGTTAAATCCCGAAATGCAACCGTTAAATGGGGTGCAAAAGGGCGGGTTTTAGAAACCTTGTCAACAATTCTCAAGTTGCTTTCTGTATAAGCCATTAAATCAGCTTGCAAAGTTAAAAGCTCTTGACTTCTGACGACGTTAATGTATATGACACGAGGTGCAAAGGCATCAAACCCTTTAAGTGTAATTGCTACTTGCTGTTGTTCACTGGCAAACTCCTTCAAGGATGCTTCTAACACTGGCAAGTTAGCATCTGCCCATTCAAAGGGCGGTTGCAGGGTAATATGAGGCGGAGACTTTAACGCTCCGCTACTAGTATAGCGGTCGGCAAAATACTGCTTAATCTCGTTGGCGTAGTCTTGAATATCTTGCGGTGGTAAAAGGGCGATAAAAAAACGGCTCATCTATCTATGATTAATTATTTTTGTTGCTTAGTAATTGGTGGTTAGTGGGAAAACTTAGGAAAAGCGGATCGAGTTGGCGCTTGATCCGCCATGTTGTTTACCGAAAGAGAAAATTAAATGAGCGATCAAATTTTTCTGTCCGATGAGGATGTTGTTTCTATGGCTCAGGATGCTAACTTGACTGGGGCTTCAACATCAACAGGTGAAGAATTGATGCAACGTTTGAAGTATTTAGTGTATAGAAACAGCAACTTACAAGAGGATAAGGCTTCAGACTGGCTTGTGAATGGTGCGAACTGTAAGCTTTTACTGGCTCAAGGTGGCGGCTGGCAGAAAGGTAAAATCCGAATTCGCTTTGAATTTGTTCCTGACAAGCCCACACCAACAAAACCCCTGATTCCCACGAACTCGGCATCTCCACTGGATGATCTGCGATCGCACCTAGTAGTCTAACATTCACAGATGCGTTGCTTCTGTTGTTTTAGTGAAATCTTCAGTAAATCGCTATAGTTCGTGTATATTGCTATTTATTCGCTACTCAAAAATAGTCATAACAAAAGCAGGATGTTGTTGTAACTGGAGTTAAGAAGCCAATGCCGCGGTTTGTAAAAATAGGAGTAAACCGCGTCATAACAAGCTTTTCATCCAATTCAGTCACATTCCTACTCATTTGCTACTCAATGCACTGTCTCTTATCAGATTTTTAGCGAAGGCACAATTTTATCTAACACCAACTGAGTGGTTTGAATATGAGTAACAAAATGGAGATTTTGACCAATGGATCAAAGTACCAGCAACGCAGCCAAACACCGATTCTGTTACACTTGTGGAAAGTACTGTAAAGAAGATGAGCAGTACTTTACTGAATCTGTACACTGCCTGTGGTGCTACACACTGCAAGATGTTATCAAGCAGAAGCGATTTTTCATAATCCCCACTCCTGTAAATTACTAGAGTGAATTAAAACATGACTAAGCTGATCGAATACGAAGAAGCCAGCGACGAAGTACGTGCAGTGTATGACGACATCCGGGTTACACGTCAGAATGACTACATCAATAACTTTTGGAAAGCTATAGCCAACCATCCCCCCACCCTGCAACGAACCTGGCAAGCATTAAAGGAAGTGATGGTTAGCCCTGGTGAGATCGATCCACTGATGCGCGAATTGATTTATATTGCTGTGAGTGTAACCAATGGCTGTGAGTATTGCATCGCCTCGCACACAGCGGCAGCGCGTGCCAAGGGTATGAATGATACTATGTTCGGGGAACTAATGGCGATCGCAGCTACTGCCAATATGACCAATCGCCTCGCCAATGGCTATCAGATTCCGGTGGACGAGAAATTCAAGACGTAGGAGTTTAGCCTTGTCTATCCCTACTTAAAAATAAGGTTTAGCAGAATTATTTACTATGCCCAAGGTTCAGATTAACGGGATTGATTTGTTCTACGACATTAAGGGAACGGGTGAGCCTTTGCTATTAATAGCTGGCTTTCTTTGCGATCATGCTTATTGGTCGCTGATTATGCCATCGCTGGTTTCGCAGTATCAAGTCATTCGCTTGGATAACAGAGGTATGGGGAGAAGTTCTGCTCCCGAAAACCCCTATAGTCTGAAACAAATGGCTAGTGACGTTGCAGCATTGCTCGATCGCATCGGCATCGATCGGGTGCATCTAGCAGGTCATTCAATGGGTAGTCAGATAGCCCAAGAGTTAGTGTTAGCACACCCTGAAAAAGTAAAAAGTCTGATGCTACTCTCATCTTTAGCAAAAGGTGATGCATTATTCAACAGCATCATCGAGACTTGGGGCGAACTTCCTAGTAATGTAGACCTAAAACTTTATGAAAAAGTCATATTGCCCTGGATATTTACAGATGCCTTCTACTCAATTCCTGACACGATCGAAGGTCTGATTGAATTTGCTATCAGATATCCTTTCCCACCTGCGACTCATTCACTTTATCATCACAGCCAAGCCATCCTTAGTAGTGACACAATAGACCGCCTCCAACAAATTCATTGTCCTACCTTAGTTATGGTTGGTAAACAAGATATTCTCACTCCGCTAAAGTTTTCCAAACAGCTTGCTCAAGGTATTCCCAATGCTGAACTTGTAGTCATCGAACGTGGTGGTCATGGCTTCTTAATTGAGTCGCCGGATGCTGTGGTTTCAGCCATGCTAAATTTTCTAGGGAAGTTGAAGCTAGCTTATAGCAATTTTTGATTTTTAAGAGAATTTACCAAAGCCACCGCCGCCAGGAGTTTCTATCACAAAAACATCCCCTGTTTTCATTTCTACTGTTGCTGTGCTGTCTAAATTCTCTTCAATTCCATTCTGACGTTGTATCCAGTTGCGTCCTACTTTTCCTGCTTTCCCACCATTTAATCCAAAGGGAGGAACAACCCGATGACCAGAGAGAATATTGGCTGTCATCGGTTCAAGAAATCGAATGCGGCGAACAACTCCATTACCACCGGAATATTTTCCTTTGCCACCGCTATCGGGACGAAGACTAAAGCTTTCTAAAAGTACAGGATAACGGGTTTCTAAAACTTCTGGATCGGTCAAACGAGAGTTAGTCATGTGAGAATGAACACCATCAGTACCATCAAAATTAATTCCTGCGCCAGAGCCGCCGCAGATAGTTTCATAATATTGATATTGTTCATTACCAAAAGTAAAATTATTCATCGTTCCTTGAGAAGCAGCCATAACACCCAAAGCGCCATATAATGCATCCACAATAGTTTGAGAAGTTTCGACATTACCCGCAACTACTGCGGCTGGATAGGTTGGGTTGAGCATACAGCCAACCGGGATAATAATTTCTAGAGGATTAAGACACCCGGCATTGAGAGGAATATTATCATCAACTAAAGTACGAAAGACATATAAGACTGCTGCTTGAGTTACAGCTTTGGGAGCATTAAAATTACTATTTAGTTGTAGAGAAGTTCCAGTAAAATCAATGGTAGCACTGCGATTTCTTGGGTGAATTGTTACTTTAACTTGAATTTGCGATCCATCGTCCATTTTATAAGTAAATGAGCCATCGTTGAGAACTGCGATCGCACGTCTAACAGATTCTTCAGCATTAGCTTGCACAAATGTCATATAAGCTTTAACAGTATCAAGCCCATATTGTAAAACCATTTTAGAAAGTTCTTGAACTCCCCGTTCGTTTGCGGCAATTTGTGCTTTGAAATCAGCTATATTTTGATCGGGGTTACGAGCAGGATAAGTATGATTTGAGATGTGTTTTCTGACTGCGGGTTCTTGAAAATTGCTCTCTTCAACCAAGAGAAAATTATCAAAAAGAATTCCTTCTTCTTCTACTGTGGTACTGTGGGGAGGCATTGAACCGGGAGTAATTCCACCAATATCTGCTTGGTGTCCGCGAGAAGCAACGAAAAAGATGGGCATTGGGCATGGATTATTTTCACTACTTTCTAAAAAAACTGGTGTAATTGCAGTGACATCAGGGAGGTGTGTACCGCCGTTATAGGGGTTATTAGATAGATAGACATTCCCCGGTTTTAGGGTGTCGCCTTTATCGTTAATTAAACTGCGGACACTTTCACTCATTGAGCCTAAATGTACGGGAATATGAGGGGCATTTGCTACTAATAATCCAGAAGAGTCAAAGATAGCGCAGGAGAAATCTAGCCTTTCTTTGATATTTACTGATGTTGCCGTGTTTTGAAGAACAATTCCCATTTGTTCGGCAATAAATTGATAGAGATTTTTAAATATTTCTAAGCGAACAGGATCGGGTTGAGATGTTGTGTGCATTTTTAATTCGTAGTTGTTTAAATTCAACGAAGTTACTTAACATTTGCTGATGTAAGTTGAGTTAAGCAAAGTGCAACCCAACACAAAACTTGATTGATGTTGGGTGTCACTTCACACATTATGTTCTTGACCTATAAACCTCATACATTAAGAGGCTACCTGCTACAGCAAGATTGAGAGAGTCAACCGCATCTACCATCGGAATCCGAACAAGATGCTGGCATAAGTTTCGCTGTTCTGGGGTTAGACCTTGGCGCTCCTCGCCCAGGAAAAGAAGAGTAGAATTGGGATAATTAAACTGATGCAATTCAGACATCCCATCTGGTGAAGCACCAATAACAGGACAGCTGTGGTTCTGTACCCAATGACGGAGCGCAGAAAAGCTTGTGCGTACAAACTTCTGGTTAAAGAGGGAACCCATAGATGCCCGAATCACATCGGGAGCAAAGGGATCTACGCTATCTTTAATAAAAATAAACCCACCACCGCCAACAGCTTCTGATGTACGAATCAAGGTTCCGAGGTTTCCTGGTGAGCGAACAGTTTCAAGAGCCACCCAGCACAAATCAGGTTGTGGCGAGATATCACGCAGCTTGAACCAGCGCTGACGAACAATTGCACCAACTCCAGAAGCACGTTCACTTTGAGAAACACGTCGAAACTGTTCGGGTGTCAGGCTGATGCAAGGAACACCAGAACGCCGAGATTGCCGAACTAGTTTCCGTGCTAAAGGCGCTGTGAGCAGTTTCTCACTAAATGCGATCGCTGAAATGTCAAAATTGTTGTCAATGACTTTTACAAAGTTACGCACGCCTTCGATGTAGAACAATCCAGAGGCGTCACGATGTGCGCGGTCAAATTGGAGCCTTTTAACTTCGGTTAGCGTAGCCTCAACATCTAACCGTTCATGGCTGGAACTATTAACACCAGCCATCCTCCTTGAGCAGAGCTACTTGGCTCTCTACATAAAAAACTTGAATTAGCATGAGATATTGCGGAAACTATACCGCAGACATCAACTTCACTGCCATCTATATTAGCATGGACTGTTTATATTTTTAACATTCCCAGTCATAGATAATATCGCTAAAGTCTAATTTTTTAAGGTCGTCTTTTAAAATGTGAAAATTACATACATCGGCTATCCAGTTAATACTTAACACATCATTAGATTCCCTAACCATTTGAAACAAAAGAATTTCTGGGTCTTGCTCAATTGCATATCGCAAAAATTCTGTCGTTTTTTCTTCTGTATGAACACCATAAATTAATTTTGTTCTAATATAATCTGGATAACCACCTATCTTACTACGCCAAGAATATGATAGCTTTATATACTCGTCAAATATTCCTTCATTAGTATCTAATAGGTCAAAATAATCATCCCCAACAATTTGATTGATGCCACTGTAACTTATTGGTGCATATTTTTGAGTAGAATTTAAACTACAACAGCCATCAATAAGATTTGTTTCTCTTTTAGGCAAAAAATTAAAGTTTGTGATTATATTTTCTACATTCAAGCCTGGTTCTTGAAAATATAAAACTCTAAATCCAGATTGGTCTGTTTGATTGTCATAGTTCAAACCATACGGGAATTCATAACTGATATAAAACTGCACAATACCCTGATTTGGGAAACCTTCCAATAGAGGTACTTCGGCAAAATTAATCTGTGCAATAAAAAATAAATAGTCACCTTCGGAACTTTTTGGATAATCAAAACCTTTTGGTAAATAAGGCAAACCACCAAATTTACTTTGCCACCAATCTACCCGGTCATTATTCTCAATTGTAATTTCAATAAAAGGCCGTATCGTCGCTTCAATTCTGTCTCGATAAGGTTCTAGTTCTGGAGGAATGGGAATGTACGGTTTATAATTCATATACTACTCATCAATATCAATATTTGACCAACTTTTGCTATGAGGATGTATACAAAAATTTTGAAATGCTAATTTATCGCAGTATACCATCATTCCTATTTAAGATTGACTTGCCGCCCTGATTGTTTACCTTCTAGATAAAATTAAATGATTGCGCTCAGTTAATCTTGCTTCCCAGTCAGGTTCAACTATAATCGTGCTAATTTTTTCGACAATAATCGCAGTTCCAATAATCGTATCTTCTGGTTCTAAATCTTCTCGTCGATAAACAGGTGTATTATGCCATTTATCAGCAGTAAACATCCTGACTATATCAATAGGTTTGGGGGCTTGCTCTAGAGAACGAATACGATTAATTAATGGTTCTTCAGGAGTATCCATCTTTTGAATCACTTCCACTGAGGCTGATTCGACAATTAAGGTTTTATCTAGTTGAATGAAACCATAGCGTGATTTATGTTCAGCCTCGAACTCTTGCCGCATCACTGCTACTTCATCGGCAAAATTAACGGTCAATGTAGAGTTAGTACCCTCATATTTTAAGTTTACTTTTTGGATTACTTCTACTTGACTATTGGGTTCATTTATTTCACTTATAGCTTGGGTTTCTAAATATTCCATTAAGTTCTGTAATTGAGTAATTAATGCTTGATTTAAAAGCTGTTCAACTCCTCCTTCTCTAATCGCCCTCACATCAGCTAATCCCATTCCATAAGCAGAGAGAACTCCAGCATAAGGATGTAAAAATATCTTTTTCATTCCCAAAGTATCAGCAATTAAACAAGCAACTTGCCCGCCTGCACCGCCAAAACAACACAGTACATATTGTGTAACATCATAACCTCGTTGCAAACTAATTTTTTTAATTGCATTTGCCATATTTTCTACTGCGATCGCAATAAATCCAGCGGCTACTTGTTCGGGAGTACAATCATTTAATGTAGCAGCTTGAATGTCTTGGGTTAATTGGGTAAATTTTTGAATAACAATATCTTTATCTAAAGGTAAATTGCCATCAATGCCAAAAACCGAGGGAAAATATTGTGGGTGAATTTTACCTAACATCACATTGGCATCAGTAACCGCTAATGGCCCGCCACGTCGATAACAAGCAGGTCCAGGATTTGAACCAGCAGATTTAGGGCCAACACGATAGCTAGAACCATCAAAAAAGAGAACTGAACCACCACCCGCAGCAATGGTATTAATTGCTAATACAGGAACTCGCATCCTCGCCCCAGCTATTTCTGAATCTAGTTGTCGTTCATACTCTCCTTTAAAGTGGGCAACATCTGTACTTGTCCCTCCCATGTCAAAGGTAATAACTAACTCGAAACCTGCTCTTTTACTAGTTTGGACTGCGCCAACAATACCGCCAGCTGGGCCGCTTAAAATACTATCTTTACCTTGAAATTGCTCGGCTGCGACTAAACCCCCGTCAGATTTCATAAACATTAATTTGACGCTGGGTAACTGACTTGCTACTTGGTTAACGTAGCGGCGCAGAATAGGAGTTAAATAAGCATCGACTACTGTTGTATCTCCACGACTAACCAACTTCATTAAAGGACTAACTCGATGGGATACGGATATTTGAGTAAAGCCGATTGTTTGGGCAAGCTGGGCTATTTGTTGTTCGTGTTCGGGATAGCGATCGCTGTGCATAAAAACAATAGCACAACTCCGAATCCCTGTATGGTAAACTGCTTGTAAGCCACTTTTTACTTGTTCAATATTTATAGGTATTAATTCATTTCCGTTAGCATCATAGCGCTCATCTATCTCAATCACCTGCTCATAAAGCACCGTTGGTAAAATTATATGACGGGCAAAGATGTTAGGACGGTTTTGGTAGCCAATTTGCAGCGCATCTTTAAACCCTTTGGTAATGAGAAGAACGACGCGATCGCCTTTCCTTTCTAACAGTGCATTTGTTGCTACTGTTGTTCCCATTTTTACCACTTCTATCGCTTCAGTAAAAATGGGTTCCTTGCTAGTAATACCCATGATATCTCGAATACCTTGGATAGCTGCATCTTGATATTGTTCGGGATTCTCTGAAAGTAGTTTGTAGACTATAATCCATTGCTGATTAGGCAGAGTCACAATTAAAAAACGTTCAGGATGTTTGGAAAGTCTATCGATAATTGCTTGATTATTAGTAACAGCAACAATATCTGTGAATGTACCACCACGGTCAGCAAAAACCTTCAACATTACTCTGTTTCCTGTATAATTATGAAAAATTACGAAATAGCTCTAAGAGGATGTTTGAAAAGTCGTGATTGATGTATCAAATATTTTTTTACCCCACCCTAACCCTCCCCGTATGTATTGGCTACCGTGTATACACAAGTCCACCCTGAGCGAGTTTCCAATCTAAAAAGATAGATTCAAATTGCCGTAAACCTCGAACAAGAGTAGGCATTCCCGGAGGTTGTTGAGAGAGATATCCAGACCATCCACCCAAACGAGCGATGACCCAAGTAGCCCAAGGCAAACAACCTTGTGGATAAGAATTTTGCAGTTTTTGGGTATCACCTTCAACAGAAGATTGAATCACAGATAAGCATTGCTGCTGCTCAACACCAAAGATAAGCGCGGCAGAAAGCTGAGTATTGTCACGCCCTTCAACCATTTGTAAGGTTCGGACGGCTACGGACAAAGCCAGGATTGTCAGGCGTTGAATAGCCAGAACAGACTCTAACTGAGTCGCTTCTAAATTCAAGGAAAGCTGTTTTGAGGGTGGCAAAAAGTTGTTCAATCTTCCATCGCCATCCATACCACTGAATGACTCGTAGTGCCTGTTCCAAGCAAACAACAACGCGAGTTGTCAGCAATCGCCAATGAATCGGTTCTTGTCCTGGGGGAGGTTGGACTTCTTGGGCTTCTACGGCAGAAAGTGTAAGATAATACCTGAAAGCGTGCTTGATCTAGACGATCATACATAACCAAATCTTGGCAGATGACGTTTAACTCGTCTTTCACAATGTCTCGGAACTGCTCAATGCCAATTTCTTGGGATGGGGGTTGAGCAGTCGGCGCGTTATTTAGAAGTCTGTCTATGTTCATCAGTGAGAGGTTAAGATAATTGCAAATTTGTCAAGAGGGTGCAGGAAAAGGCGATAAATCAAGCTTGGAGACTGCCTTTCGCAGCGCTTTACCTACTCCTAAGTCTTGATTCTCTGGGGCAGCGAAGTACTTAATCGGGTCATCCGCTTTGCCTTTGTCATTTGCGACACTAAAAATGTAAGAATAACTTACCCGAACGGTTTGGGGACTTCCGAGTGGTACATACGCGGTTCAGTCGCTGGACAAAAAGTGGGGTGTTTTTTGTGTCTACACAATGATTAGTTTAAGTTCTCCACCTTTCTTATCTTTAAATCAAGCTCATCAATTTTAATCCAGCTTTCCTTTTATCAACTTTTGCAAGAGTTACTGACTCTATTTTCGGTAACTCTACTTTTTTACAGTATTTTTTATACCGATTTGTTTTTTAGCAAACTCTGATTTGATTTTTAACTTTCTACCCCTCCAGTTTTGCTCTTGAATCAAAAACTAGCCCCAAAATTCCTTACCATTTCTTTTGTGACAGTTCTGGGTGCGGAATGTGGGCTATAAGTAAGGGACAAAATTTTAAATACCTTCAGCAACAGAAGTACATGCTCACCTAAAACTCTAATTTCCGCTAATTCTTGATTACTCTTTTTATCTTCATAAGTTAACTTACCTCCTATGGGCTTTTTCTTGAGTATGCGACTATTGGAATGTAATTTTTGAATACCTTGATAACCTTTATCTCCCAAGCATTCTATGTCTTCTCTCAACCTAAGCTTACTGTTTTTAAATATACGAAAATCAACTGTTTTTAAATATACGAAAATCATGCTCTCTACCTTTGCCATGAGCAGTACAGATGATTTGACCATTCGCTTGGTCTACCACTACTTGTGACTTCAGTGTATGCTGTTTATTTTTACCACTGTAGAACTTTTTTTGTTTTTTTTAGGGCGTTCAATCGGACTTTCTGTAACATCAACTACCACGACCTCTAACTGATTATTAGATGTAGCGAGTTTTTTCTTACCTGGAAGCGTGAAAGCCCTGGATTTAGTCAGTGTATCTTCTATTTTTCGGATAATTCGGTAAGCCGTAGACTCCTTTACTCCCTGCTTATTGACCTATATGAAAGTAGGTACGGTACTCTCTCCAGTATTCCAATGTCATCAACAATTGGTCTTCTAAGCTTAATTTACCCGGCCGTCCTGTTTTCTGTTTTGGCTGTGCGATCGCACTACCTCTACCATCTCATTAAAAGTATCTGGACGTACGCCACACAAGCGTTTAAAGTCCTCTGACTTCAGGCTCTTTACTTGTTCGTAGGTCATAGATGCTACCTAACTCTAACCTACTTGTCCCACGCATTTAGGACTTTTGCAAGAGGTCTATTTATCAACTCGAGCGGATTTAATCGGCTGGTTCAATAGTGTTAGAGAAAGCTGACCACTTTACTCAACTTCCTCACAATGAATTAACAGCTTTTCCATCGCTTCTGCTAGAGAAATCAATTCTGTCCAAGAGGAACCGCTAACTAAACTTTGGGCGTGAGCTAATCGGTTTCGCAACTGTTCAGCAGACTTGAGGAAACGTTCGCCAAACCGTTTTGATTTTAATCCTAGTTGCTGGAGAAGTTCTGGTTGATTTAAAATCAACTCTCGCTTATCACAGAATTGCAGATAATCTAACAAATCCGTGGCTTCGTTTCTTTCCTGACTCTCTCGCCATAGTCTTTGAGTAACTTCTAAGCGCTCAGGTTTAAGGACTTTTTGCCACGAATCTTGAGGATAGTAAATCCGCACCAGCCGCAGCAAATTCATTTCTAGTAGCGTTACTAAGCCAAACAGTAGCATTCGCACGGGTGCTTTCTGCAAATCACCACAGGTAACAATACCACTTACCTGATTGCAATCCAAAACAAACAATCGCGGAGTTTGCTGCAAAATGGGTAGCAACTTTATCAGTGGGGTGGAAATAGCAATTAGTTCTTTGGGATGAAACACCCGTTGATAGTCGCTACATTTACCTTTTTTGCCTGGGATCAAACTAGAGCGTTCTACATAACCGCTAATAATATCTCCCGTCTCAACGCCGATAACATCAAAATTTTGTGCCTGCATCCAATGCAGCACTTCTTTAGCCTCCGCATCAGCTGGCATAGCTTGCAGGGGTTCTGCCACGTATTCAATGGTGATATTGTTCTCAAATAAACTCCGCAAGTCTTGAGAACGCGATTTTAGGTGTTTCATCCCCCGGCTGTGAACTCACGTTAAATAATCCTACGGCACTCACGCGATGTCTGCGACGGGCTACGCCTACGCTAGTGGAATTTTCTGTTAGATTATCCTTGCGTAAGCGTAGCTATCCCAACAAATACCATAAACCAATGCTATACCATCTTAGTTGGTATAAATTTAGTGATGATTTAGACAATTTCAAGTAACAAAATATTTCGCATCTAGAAAAAAATAAATATATATGTAGTTAACTATATGAGAATAGTTGATTAGTTTGCGATGAAAATGCCGAAAATACCGACAAAAAAATGTTATTACTAAAACGACGTATCGAATTGATGCTTGGTAGAATTTTACCAAGATAACCAAAATTGATAATAATATTATTATGCCAAGAAAAGAACAAGGATGGGTTACATTTCAAACCTCAGAGGACGAACGGAAGATTCTAGAGGAGTTCTGCGAACAGTCTCAACGCACTAAGACAGAGATTTTGCGGGAACTCGTGCGTAGTCTCACTCAGCAGTCTTCAACACCAATATCACCAGCAACTCAGCAAGAAAAACAGGAAGATATCTATTACACTCAAAAGCCTGATATAGAAAGTAGTATTCAAAAGAAATCACTAAAAGTTAGCTCTCGCAATATTCTTAAAGGTGTGGTTAAACGAGTTGTTTATGGAGCAGTTAATAGTGAGGTTACTTTGGAGATCATTCACAAAGTAGAATTAACTTCTATTATCACCAGAGCTTCCGCAGAAGAGTTGGAATTATCTGAGGGAAAAGAAGCTTATGCAGTTATTAAATCTAACGATATTGTCATTGCTAGAGAATAGAAATACGTTGATTTTGGACGTTAGATATTAAGAGAATAAACTTTCTTCACTAAGATTTTGAAGAATTGAGTATATATAGTTGATGCGATCGCTTATGTAATAGCTGTTTTCGTATAAATGGAATACACGATAAGGTAGCATAGGTGTGCTACCTTACTGAAAACGAATATTAACCTTCTTTAATCGCTGCTTGATAGCGACCTAGTGCAATTAAAGGAAAGTATTGTTGATACAGATGATACTTGAGATAAAAATGGCAAGGGAAGCCAGTACCTGTAAAGTCTGCCTCAAACCAAGTACCATCTGGCTTTTGAGTTGCCACCAGATAGCCAATTCCTCGCTCGATCGCACCAAGAGCTAATTTACTAGTAGCTTCACCTGCTGCTATCAACCCTATTATTGCCCAAGCAGTTTGAGATGCAGTACTATTTCCTTTTCCTTTGAGACTGGGATCGTTGTAGCTGCGGCAAGTCTCGCCCCAACCACCATCTGGGTTTTGACATCCAACTAACCAAGTTGCTCCCCGTTCTATACTGAGTTTATGCCTTTGAGGATCGATTAACGCTAAGGCTGATAAAACGCCACTGGTGCCGTAGATATAATTTACACCCCAACGACCAAACCAACAGCCTTCGGTTTCTTGTGCCTGCAAAAGATAAGTAAGCGATCGCTCCAAATTATCATTATTAATTGTCAAGTCACAAGCACCAAGCATTTCTAGTACCCTAGCCGTAACATCAGCGGTGTTTGGATCGATCATCGCTTTCATGTCGCCATAGGGAATTGAGTTAAGCCAATCTCGATCGTTATCCAAATCAAACGCAGCCCAACCGCCTGGTTTACATTGCATAGATGCAATCCAGTTTAAGGCACGAGCGATCGCAGCCTGCTTGATTTTTTCATTGGGGAGTTTTGCCAAATGTAGTGCCATCACTACCACCGCCGAGTCGTCTACATCGGGATAAAAGCGATTCTCAAACTCAAACGCCCAAGCCCCTGGTTTTCCTTGGCGATTTTTGACAGCCCAATCTCCGTAATCTAAAATTTGTTTTTGCAACAACCATTCTCCAGCCTTGACTACAGCTGGATGATCTGGTGCAAAGCCAGATTCTACTAAAGCACGCATCGCCCAAGCTGTATCCCAAACGGGTGAAATACAAGGTTGAACTCGGTAACTATTTTCTGTTTCAATTACAAAGTTATCAATTGCTTGCAAACCTCTTTCCACAATCGGGTCATTTGGGTCATAATCCAGACACCGCAAAGCTAGCATTGAATTCAACATCGCCGGAATAATGCCGCCCCAGTCACCTGTAGCTTCTTGGCGCTCTAAAATCCATTTCTCGGCGGCTTTGATGCCTTCTTGACGAAAGGGTACTAAATTCAGACTTTCTGCCAACTTGAATCCTTGATCGAGGGTGAGGAATAAATCTGTCCAATCACCACTTTGGGGTAATTCCCACTGGACTCGATCGACACCTTCAGCGTATAGCTCATCTAGGTTGATCGTTGGGTTAGTTATAAAAACAGGTTTGCGATCGCATACAATCAGCAACGGTACAGTACTAGAACGCGCCCAGCTAGACATTTCGTATATATTAACTGGGAAAGCTTTAGGCAACAGCATTATCCAAGGTGGTAGCGAGGGAATACCGCGCCAGTTGTAGCAGCCAATCAAGGCAAGGTGTAACTTGGTAAAAATCCGAGTTTTGCTGATACCACCGCGTTGGAGAATAAACTTTCGCGCCCGAATCATCGCTGGATCGGTTGCTGGTACGCCTAGCAATCTTAGCGCCATGTAGGCTTCAACTGAGGTGCTAAGTTCTCCGCCATCACCATAGTAAAGTTCCCAACCGCCATGCTGTCGTTGCTGTTGACGCAAATATGCTGCAACTTTGTGCAAAGGTCTGGTTTGGTCTGTTCCCCAAATCTTATGTAGAAGTACGACTTCAGCAGTGATGGTGACATTAGATTCTAACTCTGCCCACCAATAACCTGCCGGATTTTGAATTGAAAGCAGATATTCTTGGCTAGCTGCGATCGCATCTGCGACTTGATTGACTTTTACCCTGTCTTGTGTTTGCATCAAATCCTATTTAACCTCAACACCCAACCTAGTTATGAACGCGACACTACAGTGAAAAATTTTTTCCTCTATTCAGTAGACATAGTATTGTGTCTGAGTCACTGAAAATTTGCAATAGGTCATTCTTTTTTTTAATTTTTAATTTTGAATTTTGAATTGGAGCGAAGCGACGGTCATGGATGTAATTGTATTAGGATTGATGCTCTTATCCTTGACAATTTGGTTAGGATTACTGTGTTTTTGGGGACAGTTTTGGCGGACAGACGAGCAATTAGAGGTTACAGAAAATCAGCTACAATCTTTACCTGCGGTTTGTGCCGTGGTTCCAGCCCGTAACGAAGCTGAGTTAATACCAACTAGTTTGCGATCGCTCCTACTTCAAGATTATCCTGGTTCTTTCAACGTGTTTTTGGTAGACGATCGCAGCACAGATCGGACAGCAAATTTTGCTGAAGGGGTTGCACACGCTGTAGGTAAACCCCAGCAATTGCATATTATCTCTGGCGTTTCACTACCTCCTGGTTGGTCGGGGAAACTTTGGGCAGTTGAGCAAGGCATAAAGAGCGCGAGTTTATTTGCACCCGATTATTTTTTGCTGACTGACGCAGATATCAAACACGATCCTGGTAATCTCCGCCGACTCGTTGCTAAGGCTGTGCAGGAAGATTTAGACTTGGTTTCGGTAATGGTGCGACTCAGATGTGAGAGCTTTTGGGAAAAACTTTTGATTCCAGCTTTCGTCTTTTTCTTCCAAAAACTCTATCCTTTTCGCTGGGTGAATAATCCTAACAATCCTACCGCCGCCGCCGCTGGGGGATCTATTCTGATTAGCCGTGAAGCTTTAGAGCGAATCGGGGGTATTCAAGTGATTCGCCAAGCTTTAATTGACGATTGCGCCCTTGCTCAGGCTGTTAAGAAAAGTGGGGGACAAGGGGACAGGGAGAATAACCCAATGCCCAGTCAAGGTCGTATCTGGCTAGGATTGAGTAGCTTGACTCGTAGTTTGCGCCCTTATGACTCGCTGGCGACGATTTGGGATATGGTTGCTCGTACTGCCTATACCCAACTGAATTATTCTCCATTACTACTATTGGGAACTTTGGTAGGAATGCCTCTGATTTATCTAGTTCCACCTGTGTGTGTAATTCTGGGTGCAGTTTGGAGCAATTGGGCGATCGCATTTACAGGTTTATTAGGATGGCTATTAATGACTTTCGCTTACTACCCGACGATCCGCTTTTATAAATGTTCTGTCTGGTTCGCTTTTAGTTTACCTGCGATCGCTTTTCTCTATACCCTGATGACTCTAGACTCAGCACTCCGTCACTGGCAAGGGCGCGGCGGCGCTTGGAAAGGAAGAGTTTATCCCAACCCAGATAATTTATAGTTTACTAAATTGCGTATTGCTCTGGGAGCAAAATTGGACTTTATCTTATATGTGTTGGTTAATGCGGAGGTGTATAGATGAGGATAACTGTTGAGGAGTTGTTGCAGCGTTATGCTGCTGGGGAAAGAGATTTTATTGGGGTTGATTTGAGAGATGCTGAATTGAGAGGTATTAATCTGAGTCGAGCTAACCTGAGTGGTGCTATGACGGTTACAGGATAAACATGAAAGTGCCAAATTCTTAGCAGTAGTTTCACCCCCCATGTTTGACGGCAATAATATGGTCTACTTCATGGTATAAATAGAAAAACTTTGATGGATTTGGCAATATTCACAGCGTGCTGAAGCTCTCTGGAACACTAACCTACGGATTTCCACAGAAATCGAATTAGAAGTCATGTTAGCTGATTGCAGAATAAGCTCGTGCTTTTAATAAAATCATCATCTGCTCTAGCTGCTCGTAAACATCTAATTCTGCTAATTCCATTTGATCGAGTGTTGCAGAGCGATTTTTTTCTAGTAATTCTTGTAGGCGTGTTTGAGATTGAAATGAAACTTTAAAATTAATAATTTCTTCTGGTTTTGGCCCCTTAATAATCAAAAAATCAATAACTTCTTGATAAACTGCTGGAATATTTGTAGTCTCAGGATTAACTGTTGGCTGAATATTTGTTGGTAGATTAACAACGTCTAGTAATCGCCAAAGCAATTCGGGTAAGCGATTTTGCAGAGGTTCTAAACGTTGAGCTAATTCATCGGAAATTTGAATGGTGAATTCTGCCATTGGTGCTTTTATTGCTATTTTGCACTTTTAAGAATATGTGTTGTATCCTAATTATAGCTTTCAAACCTACCTCTGCATCAGATGCTATTGCTTCAATTAAAGCATCACACCCCAATACTTAGCGGCACGTAAATTTTTTTGGATCGGCCGTTTTATATTTCATCAGTGATTTGTCCTTCTCAAAAGCGATCAAATTATAAGGCACGAATGCTAAAACTAAAGTAAGCCAAAAGTGGTTAATTAAAACAATTATGACAACCGCAACACCAACAATTAATCCTGTTACTGTCCCCAAAAAGCTGCCTTTTCTGGAGTCAATTTGTTGGCAAACTGCTGATATCTATCGCTTTACTCCAGTACAAATGCTGAGTCGCTACGAGCGTGGTTGGCAATATCGCAACCTATTTAATAATCTTGAAGGTGAAGAACTCAATTTTCTTCAGGAACTCGCCAGACGCTATAAATCCTGGTTGCAAGTTTATTTATGATCTCCAGATTTGAACATCATAATAAAATTCTCACAGTTCTTGAATCCTTAGATTCTGACATACTATCGATCTAGCTGTTCTCAGGCTGCGATCGCCAATACCTCAAGTATCAATTGAGAAAGCTGAAAAAACATATCAGGTTATGCGCCCTTTGAAAAGAGCGATCGCACTCTTTCTAAATCCTTGAAGCTATTTGTTTAGTACTAACAGGGCTAACAGGTAATGGTTGAGCGGCTTTCAATACCACATCCAACAACCCTGGAAACAACACCTCTAAATCTTCACGCCGTAGTATGTTAATATGATGTGTCCCTTCTTTGCGTGTCAAAACTATCCCCGACTCCCGCAAAATCTTGAAGTGATTGGACATCGTAGACTTAGCGATCGCAAAATCAAACTTCGCACAGCATTGTTCCCCCTCAGTCGACAACAGCCGCACAATCTCTAGCCGCACCGGATCGCCCAATGCATACAACACGCCCGGTAAAGAAATATTTTTTCTATCTGGATGATAAAGGAATCTCATAGTTGCATTATCTCATCAGGTGGCATATATTTTTATTATTCGATATTATCGAATTATAGAACTAATTAGGAAGGCAATTTATGTCATCCATTACAAACGTCACAGAAGCCACATTCAAGCAAGAAGTCTTGGAAAGTGAAATTCCGGTATTAGTGGACTTTTGGGCACCGTGGTGCGGCCCTTGCCGGATGGTGGGCCCAGTCGTCGATGAAGTTGCTGCTGAATACGAAGGACAGGTGAAATTTGTGAAGTTGAACACAGATCAAAATCCTACTGTCGCTAGCCACTATGGAATTCGCAGCATTCCGACGTTGATGGTTTTTAAAGGAGGTCGCCAGGTCGATACTGTCGTAGGGGCGGTTCCAAAAACTACCTTGAATAAGACCTTAGCACAGCATCTTTAATCTAGGTACTATTGTGAGATGCATTTAGTTTGCAGTCTTCTTTAGAGGGAGCCAGGAGTCTAAATACATAAGACTCCTGACTCCTGACTTCTGACCGGAGGCAGAGCGTCTCCGGCTTTGCTCCTGAATTCTGAATTCTGTTTCAACTAATGGGGAAAGAGCGAAATGGACTTGAAATTGCATGGTAAATCTGCCCTGGTCAGTGGCTCAACCGCAGGTATTGGTTTGGCGATCGCTCTTGGGCTAGCTCAAGAGGGTGCATCAGTGATTGTCAACGGTCGTTCTGAAGAAAGAGTAGCAGATGCGATCGCTAAAATTAAGCATTCTACACCGGACGCAAAAGTTTCTGGTGTTGTTGCTGACGCTGCCACTGCATCAGGGGTAGAAAAACTCATTCAAGAGGTTCCTCACGTTGATATACTCATAAACAATGTGGGTATTTATGAGCCAAAAACCTTCTTTGATATTACTGATGAAGACTGGTTAAAGATATTTGAGGTTAACGTCCTCAGTGGAGTTCGTTTGAGTCGGCAATATCTGCAAAAGCAGCTAGAGCAAAACTGGGGACGGATAATTTTTATCTCCAGCGAATCTGCTATTCAAATCCCAGTGGAAATGATTCACTACGGCACAACAAAGACAGCGCAGCTAGCTATTGCCAGAGGTCTAGCAGAAATGACTGTGGGCACTGGAGTTACAGTAAACTCCGTCCTCCCAGGGCCAACTCGTTCAGAAGGAGTTGAAGAGTTTATCACCAACTTGGCACAGGAACGTGGTATTAGTCCCGATCGAGTTGAGGCGGAGTTTTTTGAAAATGTGCGTCCAAGTTCCTTGATTAAACGCTTTGCAACTAATGAAGAAGTAGCAGCGATCGTAGTTTACCTTTCTAGCCCCGTAGCATCGGCAACTAATGGTGCAGCTTTGCGGGTAGATGGTGGCGTTATTCGTTCGATTGTTTAGTATTTGAACCACAACCGCATAGTTTATTTACTTGAAATAGCTGTAATGCGCTGCACGCAAAATTGGGTAGGGGGAAAACTCTTTCCTTATTCTCCCGATCTCGCAGATGCGGGGTTGCAAATTTTGTATTTTGTATTTTGAATTGGAGCGAAGGAACATGACTACTGATATCAACTTATTTTCTCCTTACCAATTAGGAAATCTGGAACTACCTAACCGGATAGTGATGGCACCCTTAACCCGAAACCGGGCAGGTGAGGGAAACGTACCACACCAACTGAATGCTACCTACTACGTCCAACGTGCTTCCGCCGGACTGATTATTTCTGAAGCAACACAGGTAACTCCTGAAGGACAGGGCTATCCCGCGACACCAGGAATTCATTCACCAGAACAGGTGGAGGGATGGAAGTTAGTAACCAATGCCGTACATCAGCACGGCGGCAGAATTTTTCTGCAACTATGGCACGTAGGCAGGATTTCTCACCCCGATCTACAACCGAATGGAGTTTTACCTGTAGCACCTTCTGCCATTACTCCTAAAGGTGATGCCTCAACTTTTGAGGGGCCAAAACCCTTTGTTACTCCCCGTGCTTTAGAAACATCGGAAATACCACAGATCGTCGAACAGTACCGTCAGGGAGCCGCAAATGCCCTATCGGCTGGGTTTGATGGCGTGGAAATTCACGCGGCTAATGGTTATTTAATAGATCAGTTTCTCCGCGATCGCACCAATCAACGTACAGATAAATATGGAGGTTCTATTGAGAATCGTGCCCGATTCCTGTTGGAGGTGACAGAGGCGGTAACTAGTGTGTGGGATTCTAACCGAGTTGGGGTACGTTTTTCTCCCAGTGGGACTTTTAACGATATAGGTGACTCCAATCCCCTGGAGACATTCGGTTATGCGGCTCAAGCGTTAAATCAGTTTAATTTGGCATATCTGCATATTTATGAGGCAACAGAGGCAGATATTAGACATGGTGGGATAATTGTACCCACTAGTCATATACGCGATCGCTTTACAGGTACACTCATCGTCAATGGTGGTTATACCCGTGAAAAAGGCGATGCAGTACTGGCAAACAAAGCAGCAGATTTAGTTGCTTTTGGCACATTATTTATATCAAATCCCGATTTACCCCGACGCTTGGCTTTGAATGCACCATTGAATGAACCAAATCAAGCAAGCTTTTATGGCGGCGATGAAAAGGGTTATACAGACTATCCATTTTGGTCGGCGGCTAATGAGCAGGTGGTCAATGCCTAATTCTTCTCATCTAAATAATTAAAACCCACTTTCCGCACTCTAAAGTATCAAATCAAATCGAGGATTTTTAGATTTTTCCCAGATACAACATCAGTAAAATGATTGTAAAAATTGGTTGTGAACTATGAAAGATACTTTAGATACAGCGGAAATCAAAGAACGTGTTAACCATTGGCTAGCTGCGTTTAATGCAGGCAAGAAACCCTTTGATTTCTCTCTCCTAGACAATCTCTACTGGCAAGATGAACAATTCCTCGCCTTCGATACCCTCTCACCGCAGACCACTCGAATTCAAGGATGGCAATCGTATGAGGAGATATGGAAGCCCTTCATGACAGCAATAACCCAGTGGCAAGTTAAATCAGTTGGGGATATTCAGATATTTCCAGGTGATAACATTACCGTCTGTGCTTTGATTTTTCACAGTACAGCAACCACCATAGGGAATGAGGCGGTTGGAATTACGGCTCATGCGACGCTTGTATGGGAGAAGCGAGAGGGACAATGGCGCATTATCCACGAGCATATCTCTAACCCGGTTAACATTGCCAATTAGAGAGGAACATATTTGGATTGCCCTGCTCTTTAACGCTCTTAATCACTTTAGATATAAAATCCGAAACCCTTTCATAATCAAACTATCAGGAGAATATCATGAGTTCCATCATCCAAACCCAACCTTTAGATGTGCCCAGTGCAATCGCTAAACGTCGTTCCATCAAAACTTTTAAAACAGACCCCATCACCCCGGAACTGCTTAAGCAACTAGTAGAGTTAACCGTGGCTGCACCCAGCAGCTATAATATCCAGGACTGGCAAATTATTCTTGTGCAAGATGAAGCACAAAAGGCAGCATTGTCAGCAGCATCTTTTAATCAGCAGCAAATTGTTCAAGCACCAGTTACCTTTGTTTTTGCCGCCGATGCGAGTGCATCTGAAAAAAACTTGAACCCGATAATTGAACAGGCTCTTGCAACTGGGGCATGGAATGAAAGCACAGCTAATTATTTTAAAACTGCTATTCCGCAATTTCAAGAGACACTGGGAGACAAACAACGGGAGTATGCGATCAAAGATGCAATTATCGCTGCCACACATTTAGTATTAGCAGCTGAAAGTCTGGGTTTATCTACTTGTTTTATGAATGGTTGGATTGAAGACAAGGTAAAAGAAGTGATTGGTGCAGGAGATAATCCAGATTTAGCGATCGCTGTTTTAGTTCCTGTGGGCTATGCAGCCGAACCACGCTTAAATCCCGGTCGTTTGCCATTCTCCTCTAACGTCTCTGTAGACAGAATCGGTAATCCTTATGCAGGGTAACTTTTCCTAAATTGGAAATGGAGCATTGGGCAATAGTTATTCTCCCTCTGCTCCCCTTACTCCTTGTACTAATCTGTCAAATTCATTCATTTTGACGGTTAGAGAGACGCGATAAATCGCCGTCTCTACAAGGAATTTATTTATCAATTATTTATTGACAGACTACTACTCCCCAGTCCCCAATCCCCACTCATGTCCCTAGCTTCCTTCCTAGCGCGTCGTTCGTTCCACTATGGCTGGATCGTCGCGGGTTTAACATTCCTAGCCTTGCTGGTGGCGGCCGGAATTCGTTCTGCTCCTGGAGTTTTTATAGTGCCTCTCGAACAGGAGTTTGGCTGGAGTAGAGCAACTATATCTTTGGCAATCTCCATTAACTTAGTACTCTACGGATTAATTGGCCCTTTTGCTGCCACAGTTATGGAGCGCATCGGCATTCGTCGGATGATGGTGTTCTCACTTGCTGTCATTGCGCTCGGTGTCGGTTTAACCACTTTGATGTCAGCTTCCTGGCAACTAGTTTTGCTATGGGGTGTAATAGTCGGTTCTGGTAGCGGAGTTATCGCCCTAGTTTTAGGTGCTATTGTTGTCAATCGCTGGTTTTTAGAAAAGCGAGGTCTAGTTCTGGGCATCTTAACCGCCAGTACAGCTACGGGGCAACTGGTGTTTTTACCCATGCTGGCTTCAGTTGCCGATCGCTTTGGATGGCGAACTGCGGCTCTGGCTCTGACTGGTGTAGCACTTCTAATTATTCCAGCGATCGCAGTCTTTATGCGCGATCGTCCGGCAGATGTCGGTTTGCGACCCTTTGGCGACAACAGCGAAACTGTGGAAGTGTTACAGCCCAAAGTCAATTCCATCGCCTCTACTCTTAACGCCCTCTGGCTAGGAATGCGTAATCGAGACTTCTGGCTGTTATTTGCTAGCTTTTTTATCTGTGGCGCAAGCACAAATGGGTTAATTGGAACTCATCTAATTCCTGCTTGTATTGACCACGGTATCCCGGAAGTCAAGGCTGCTGGGCTTTTGGCAATCATGGGACTATTCGATTTTTTTGGTACTACTATGTCCGGTTGGCTATCTGACCGTTGGAACAATCGCTACTTATTGTGCTGGTACTACGGACTACGGGGTATATCTTTGATTTTTTTGCCCTTCAGTTTTAACTTTTCCTTCTATGGACTTTCTATTTTCGCCGTCTTCTATGGACTTGATTGGATTGCCACCGTACCACCAACAGTCCGTCTTGTTGCTAACGCCTTCGGTAAAGAAAATGTCGGTGTGATGTTCGGTTGGATTGTCGCAGGACACCAGCTTGGTGCAGCGACAGCAGCATTTGGAGCCGGAGTGTTGAGAACTTGGACGGGTAGTTATTTACAAGCGTTTATTTTATCAGGTGTTCTCTGTTTAATTGCCGCAGTTTGTGTACTGCAAATTGGCCAAACTCCCACTAAGGGTAATTATCTGGTAGAGAAGAATTTGTAGAGTATGCGTAAGTCCTCATAACTTGCTTGTTAGGCTTATCCGTGGTTTGATTAAATACGATATATTTATCAAATTCTCGTAGTTTCTGACAACTCAATTACAAAAGAGGGCAGGAAGCAGGAGGAAAGAAGTATGAATAAAAACTGTCTTTTCTGGGTCATTGCCCAGTTTAATTACTCAGTTACGTCTTTGTCATCAGTTTTTAGCGCCTTAAAACTCAGTGTTAACTTCTGTCAGAGTGACTCAATTTCCTCATAGTACTTCTGTGAAGAAAGTTTTCCCCAAGTCTGTAGATTGCACAGATTAAAAAACACGTTGAGAAAATTCTTGAAGATTAGCATTATTATTCAACCATAACCTGAGTAAGTGATTGCTTGCCCACTGACAGATTATGCAAAACTAGTCTCAACTTAAGATTTTACAGTCCCATAAGCTGCTCCCAGTGCTGAAAATACCATTGCTGAGGCTGAACCCATTACGCCAAAAAATGAACCGTATATTGGTGTTAAAGAATCGTCCGTTACACTTGCCTGTACTGTTACTCCGCCTGTCACTTGCGTTAATTCATCATCTAAAAGTTCTTCAAATTCTAGAGCTTCTATGTTTTCGATGTCGAGGGTTTTTGATTTGAGTTTATTGATATTCAGAAGCATAATTAAGCTGCGTTTAATACACTATTAACTGTATGTTCAATATAGCAACTGATAGTGAAAAAATCAAGTTAAAAACAAAAATATCGTACTTTCACTAACGGAGATTATTAGCATCAATAGACTTCTTGCAAAAATAAATTATGATCGGTGACAACGACCATTCTTGAGTAGTTGGGTAAAGCTGCATTCAGGACATTTCATTTGTCCATTATTGCACTCATTTCATTACTTTTTCAGGAACACCGTAAATATAAAACTTTCCATGCCTATCCAAACTATTGGTATTTTAAGTCCGGGTGATATGGGACAAGCGATCGCAGCTGTTCTCAATCAATATGAATTGAAAACTATTGCCGCCCTAAACGATCGCAGCGAACGAACTCGGCAATTAGCAGCCGCAGCCAACATTCAAGATGTGGGTTCCCTGACACAACTGGTAATTGAATCTGATGTGGTGCTGTCAGTTCTAGTCCCCGCAGCGGCTACGCAAGCGGCGAAGCAAGTAGCTGAGGCAATCGGCAATGTGGGTAAATCCATTCTCTACGTTGACTGTAATGCGATCGCACCCCAAAAAGTTATAAATATCGGTCAACTTATTAAATCAGTTGGGGGAACATTTGTAGATGCATCAATTATTGGCCCACCGCCGCGAGTTCCCAATCGCACCCGCATTTACACTTCAGGAAAACAAGCAAATCAACTCCTACAACTGCGAGATTATGGCTTGGATGTGCGGGTGATTGGTGATGAAATTGGTCAGGCTTCGGGGTTGAAAATGTCATACGCAGCCCTAACAAAAGGACTTACAGCAATCGGCACAGAATTACTAATTGCAGCCCATCGTTTAGGTTTGGATAAAGAATTATGGGATGAAGTTTCTAGTAGTCAAAAAGAACTCGCTAGCATTTTAACCCGTTCCATTCCATCGATGACACCGAAAGCCCATCGTTGGGTAGGAGAAATGGAAGAGATTGCAGAAACCTTTAAAGAATTGGGTCTAACTGAGCGCATTTTTGACGGAGCAGCAGACGTTTACCGTTTGGTAAAAGAAACCTCCTTGGGTAAGGAAACACCAGAAGAGTCTAATCGCGATCGCCCTTTGGATGAAATCATTACAATCCTCTCCAACGAAGCAATTTCCGACACCTAATCTTGAGTGTTTTATCAATGGGGTAAAAAGCGAGAATCTATGACTCAAGAGCAATGGACTGCGGTCGATCGTTACTTTACCGATCTGCTTGTGCCGCCAGACCCCGCGCTGGATAGAGCGCTCCAGACTAGCGCCGCCGCCGGACTGCCGCTGCACAATGTTTCGCCGAACCAGGGCAAGCTGTTGCTGCTGTTGGCGCAAATCCAAGGAGCGCGAAGCATCCTGGAAATTGGCACACTGGGCGGCTACAGTACAATCTGGCTGGCGCGGGCGTTACCTAGCGACGGACGCTTAATCACACTGGAGGCAAACCCAAAGCACGCCGAAGTTGCTCGTGCCAATATCGCCCACGCTGGTCTGTCCCATATTGTTGACCTCCGGCTTGGACAAGCACTCTCGACGCTGCCACAAATTGCCGCCGAGGGTCACGGCCCATTTGACTTAATCTTCATTGATGCTGACAAGCCAAACAATCCCGAATACTTCGCGTGGGCGCTCCAGCTTTCCCATCGCGGTAGCCCGATCGTTGCTGATAATGTTGTGCGTAATGGAGCAGTGATTGATACTGCCAGCGACGATCCTAGCGTTCAGGGAGTACGCCGCTTCAACGAACTGCTTGCTTCTGAGCCACGCGTCAGTGCCACGGCAATCCAGACCGTGGGTAGCAAAGGATACGACGGGTTTGCGATCGCGATCGTCACCGCCGACGAATAATCCGAAAATGATATTAGACCCTCAATGTTGCGTCAGCTTCCCGCAGAGTACGGAAGTTAAGTAGCTCAAAATCATCGAGGTCGAATATCCCCTTGAAGTTTTCGCCTCTTGCCCCTCTGCCCCTCTGCCCCCCTGCCCCCTGCCCCCTGCCTCCATCCTAAATAGCTTTCATTGGCAGACTGACAACAAATGTCGCCCCCTGTCCAATTCCTGGACTTTCGGCCGAGACTGTACCACCGTGTAATTCTACCAAGTGACGGACGATCGCTAACCCTAATCCTAATCCGCCATGCGATCGCGTGCTGGAACTGTCAGCTTGACGAAAGCGTTCAAATACATGGGGTAGGAATTCGGCAGCAATTCCTGCTCCCGTATCACTCACCCGAATTTGCACGTAAGATTCAACGCACTCTAATTGCACATCAACTCTGCCGCCCTTGGGTGTAAACTTGACGGCGTTGGAGAGCAAATTCCACACAACCTGTTGCAAACGGTTGGCATCACCCACAACTACCTCTAATTTGGGGTCGAATCTACACTTGATACTAATCTCTTTAGCCTGGGCTGCTGGGTACACAGTATCAATTGCCGCCTCTACAAGCGATCCAAGTTCAACTCGATCCATACTTAAACACAGTGTGCCTCTAATAATCCGTGACACATCGAGAACATCTTCAATTAGTTGTGTCAGGGATCTAGTATTACGTTCAATTGTCTCTAGTGCCCGACCAGTAGTGGCCTCATCAAACTTGCGAGTTCTAAGTAGCTGTGCCCAGCCGAGTATAGCATTTAGAGGTGTACGGAGTTCGTGGGAGAGTGTGGCGAGAAACTCATCCTTCATCCGGTTGGCAGTTTCGGCATCGGCGCGTGCTGCTTGTTCGCGTTTAAGCAGTTGTTCGCGTTCTTGCTCTGCTTGTTTGCGATCGGTAATGTCAATCATGAATCCGTGTAGTAGCTGCGGCCCGTTTTCATTCCGCACCACATTCACAATGTCATATAGCCAGACAACTCTGCCATCAGCTGCTAACATTCTGTATTCAAATTCGTAATTATTCAGTGATAGAGAAGATTCTTGGCAATACTCGATAGCCCACTCCCGATCTTCTGGATGCATATTTTTTTCCCAGAAATTATCGGTGTACCAGTCTGATAATGGATAGCCTAGAATCTCAACAGTTTGTGGCCCTACGTAAGTAAAATTCCCAGTATTGGCATTTACCTCCCAAGGAATCACGCGGACTTTTTCGGTCAGCGTCTTTAACCGTTTCTCGCTTTGTTTGAGAGCTGCTTCTGCTAACTTGTGAAGTGTAATATCTGTGACAAGGGCAACAAATCCTGCAACTTTCCCCTCCTGACTGAACTGGGGAATGTAAGTGACATTCACGTAATGGTTTGTGCCATCTTTATTAGGTAATTGGGTTTCGTAAGTTACTTGCTCTCCTGAAAGTACTGCTTCTACGTAAGGGAGAATTGATTGATAAACCGACTCTCCTAAAATTTCTCTAATATGTTTACCAGAAATTTCCGAAGCAGGAAGCCCATACCAGTCTTCATATTCTTTATTATTAAAGCGATAACGCTGCTCGCTATCAACATAAGAAATCTTGACGGGTACAGCATTGGTAATTAGGCGCAGTTCATCTTCTCGTTGACGGAGTGCTGCTTCTGCTCGTTTGCGTTCTGTAATGTCGCGTTGAGTTCCCCACGCTCTCACTAAAAAGCCATTTTCAACAATTCCCACCAGATTATTCAAAAAGTATTTGGAATTACCTTGCTTATCTATTTCATGGGACTCGGCATCAATTAGTCGGTAATTAGAACGGATAAAATTACGCAGGTAGGCAATATTATGTGGATCGGAGGCAACAAGAAAGTCTCCTAGTCTGACACCGATAATTTCTTCGGCACGAGAACAGCCATACATCTGTGCCATAACATTGTTGCATTCTGCCAAGTAAACATATTGGTAAAAATGTTGAATTTGTTCATCTTCTGGACAATCTAGCGAAATTGGTACTTCCAGTTCGATGCACCAAATACCTTCTGAACTCTGCTCTAAAAAAGTGCGGTAGCGTTCTTCGCTTTTGGAAAGAGCAAGTTCTGCTTGTTTGCGTTTGCTTAAATCAATCACAAAAGAAATAATATCATTTTGGTTATTTTCTAACAAAGCAGAACCTAACAGAACAGGAACGCGACTACCATCTTTGCGGATGTATTCGTTCTCAAAAGGCTGACACACGCCTTTAGTTGTGAGTTCTGCGTTAGCGTTCGCAAAGCGTCTCGTAGAGAAGCTCACCGTTCGCGGAGCGTCTCGCAGAGAAGGTATCGCACTGTTGTTAGTTTCAATATATTCTGGTGGGATCATCTCGCGCCATCTGACTCGCCCTGCAAGCAAATCCTCCCGCGAATAACCTACCATTTGTAAAAAAGCATCATTAGCCTCTGCGATCGCCCCGTCCATATTGGCTACAATTACCCCAATGATGTTGGACTCTACCAACCTTCTAAATCTGGCTTCGCTCACCTGTAGTTTCTGCAAACTCTTTTGAAGATGTTGTTTGGCAGTGCGTAATTCTGAGTTCAGCAAGTTAATAATTGTTGTCACCAGCACAAACAAGCCTAAGCGCAGTATGTTGTCTAGACTCGCAACCAAGAGCGAAAATACTGGTTCTAAGAAAAAGTAGCTGACGGCTAAAGTAGACAAAGCAGTAGCCAGTAATCCTGCTTCCATGCCCCCATACCAGGCACTAACCGCCACGGCAGCAAAAAACAGCAGGAAAATACTTGGTTTCAGTAGTGGCTGTAGCAATAGTGTTAATAGCAATACGCTACCAACAGCCAATAGTGCCACAGCATAAGGCGCTAGAAGGGAACGTGTTCCTCTCAATGTGGCTTCTCCTTTTATGCAGCTAGCTAAAGGATTATTCCCAAAATCAGCTAGAAAATGCGTAGGCGTAGCCCGCACTTCGACTTGGCTCAGTGACCATCATAGACATCGCTCAACACCTAATAATGCATCGGCAAAATACATACTAGCTTTATGGGTAAAATATTCTGGAGTCAGAATTCCGAATTCTGACTCCTATTTATTAAGTTTTTAAATTAATTTCCTTTAGTATATAAGTCATCATTTCGCCTTTACCTTTCACTTGAATTAAACCTCGTTTCTCCAATAAGTATTTATCCTTTAAAAGCTGATAACTTGCTTCACAAACCTGGATACTACCTGCAATACCATGTGATTCCATTCTACTAGCTATATTGACTGTATCTCCCCAAAGGTCGTAGGCAAACTTTTTCAGCCCAATCACTCCTGCTACTACTGGCCCTGTACTAATGCCAATACGAATGCTAAAGGATTGGTTATTTTCTTTGTTAAAAGTAGCTACAGCATTTTGCATATCCAAAGCCATATTAGCTATTGCTGGAGCATGATTGTTAGATTGATTTGGTAAACCAGCAACAGCCATATATGCATCGCCAATGGTCTTAATTTTCTCTACCCCATGACGTTCTGCTAATCGATCAAACAGACAGAATATTGTATTTAATAACTCGACTAATTCTGTCGGCGAGGTGTGAGATGAAAGCTCTGTAAAGCCAACAATATCAGCAAATAGCACCGTAACTTCCAGAAAGTTATCGGCAATAGTTGCCGGCTGTTGTTTTAATTGTTCTGCAATCATCTCTGGCAAAATATTTAGTAGCAGCCGTTCAGATTTATGCTGCGCTAGTTCCATTGCCTTACGAGCGTAAAATTCTTTTTTTCGTAAGCGTTCGTATAAATAGACAGAGAAAACACAAATTATGCAAGTCCAAAAGAAATATAATCCTTGCTCAATATAAAAAGCTGATGGATTTTTCAAGATGGGGCTATATAAAATATATAAAGTTAAATAGCAAAGTATTGTTCCGAGTTGAGATATTAAATGCATCCACCATTGGACTGGAATGATTGTAGCTTGAGTGAGAAACATCAAAGTCCAAATATTGTTTCTCGGTTCTAGATTATTAAATAGCAAAGCTATATCAATTTGGACAGCACAAGTTACAGACCAGCATAAACTCAAAAAAATTAAATCAGGATAGCGGCGACCGATAGGAGTTTTGCATAAACCCCAACAAACAAGAGTGAATAATTCTACTACAAGACCAATTTTAAAAGCGTATATCTTGCCTTCTAATTGTGAATTTACCCAAAGAAAAAAAGCAATTAAAGTCAAGCCAGCTACCAACATAATCTGGGCCTGCAATTGCAGCCGTTTCAGTAAAAAGCTCTGTCGCTGTTCTTTGTAGGATTCGGACAGGTTATTGTTAGTTTGCCGATAAGACATTCCGTGACTAATGAGCGCATCTAGTTGGGTTTTGTCGGAGTTAGTTGGATGAATCATGCACTTTTTGCGTTATTAGTAATCAAGGGACTAGGGAGTAAAGAAGGGAATAGGGTACAGGTTACAGGGTACAGATTATTCCCTATCACCTATCACCTGTCACCTGTCACCTGTAACCTAATCCCGATGCCCAATGCCCAATGCCCAATACTCATGGCTCGTACCCCTACATTAAATTTTGATCGTGGCACATTAATTTTGCATCCACCACCACGCGGCAAAGGTTGGATGGACTATGCTACGTGGGATGATAGAGTTGAAAAATTCCGCATTCCAGCAATTAGATACCGATCGCTAGTGGAAGCACTACAAGCGGAAGATGTGAATTTTATCGATGAGGCCAAGCAATTTTATCCAGTAGATTTGGTTCCCACTCTGGAAATGGAACCCTATCCTCACCAGACTGAGGCGCTAGCAGCTTGGAAACTGGCGGGTAGACAAGGAGTCGTTGTGCTTCCCACGGCGGCGGGAAAGACTTATTTGGCGCAAATGGCGATGCAGTCAACGCCGCGCACGACGCTGATTGTAGTGCCAACTTTGGATTTAATGCATCAATGGTATGCACATTTAGTAGCGGCTTTCCCCGATGCTGAGGTGGGATTGCTGGGAGGTGGTTCGCGGGATAGAACGGCAATTTTAGTTGCAACTTACGATAGTGCCGCAATTCACGCCGAAACGTTGGGAAATCAATATGCGTTGATTGTTTTTGATGAATGTCATCATTTACCGACAGATTTTAATCGGGTAATTGCTGAATATGCGATCGCACCTTATCGCCTGGGACTCTCCGCGACACCGGAACGTACCGATGGTAAACACGCTGACTTAAATATCCTTATTGGTCAAGAAGTATATCGCAAACGCGCTGAAGATTTGGCGGGGAAGGCGTTAGCAGAACATGAAATTGTTCAAATTAAGGTAAAGTTATCGCAACTTGAGCGGGAAAGATATAACCAGTTAATTCAAACCCGCAACGATTTTTTGAAGCAATCAAAGATTTCTTTGGGGAGTCTGCAAGGTTGGCAAATGTTCGTGCAAATGAGCGCTAGATCGCAATCTGGACGTAGGGCGATGTTAGCGCATCGAGAAGCGAAAGATATCGCTTTGGGTACTGATGGAAAATTGCGAATTCTAATTAATTTATTAGCAGAACATTATCCGGCACGAATTTTGATTTTTACTGCAGATAATGCGACAGTTTACCGCATTTCTCAAGAGTTGCTCATTCCAGCAATTACTCATCAAACTCCTGTGAAAGAACGGCATGAGATATTAACAAAGTTTCGGGAGGGTAAATATAATACTTTGGTTGCTTCTCATGTATTGAATGAAGGGGTTGATGTACCTGCGGCTTCTGTGGCAATTATTTTATCGGGGACGGGTTCGGCTAGGGAGTATACTCAGCGATTGGGTAGGGTTTTACGGAAGGGGAATATTGAGAATAAACAGGCGATTTTGTATGAGGTAGTGGCGGAGGATACTAGTGAAGAGGGGACTTCGGCTAGGCGGAGAGGGGAGAGAAAGATAGGGAAAGAAAAAGAAAGGAAAGGAAATTTACAGGTTGTGTATGGGAGTGGGAAAGAACGGAGTTTGAAGGCGGCGGAACAGTTAGAAATTAATTATTCAGTCCAAAATCCAAAACTTGTACTGAGCGAAGTCGAAGTATCTAAAATCCAAAATTCAGCAGATGTTACCGACAGACTTACTGATGCATCGCCAAAACGGGGAGGAGATCGTTCCGAAGAGACTGAAGATTGATCGAGCAACTTCAGAGTTGGCGACTGAGTTAATTAATTATTTTCAATCAGCAGTGGGAAAGACTCAAGGTGTGCTTGAGCGACAACTGACTGATTTTGAAGGAGATTCTACAGATTATCGAGTGAAGCGGGGATTAGCTTATATTCTCAAAAGTAGTTTTTGCACTTTTGAGGTGGTTAGTCCTTTGGAACCACAGATGTTAAGAGAACGAGTGTTTTCGTTGGCTGCAAAGTCGGTTTCTAGTCGAGAATCTACCCAAGTTACTCTGAGTAAAATTGCTGATGAATTAACTCAAGAACTTGAACGAGAAGTTTTGGTGGAACAGGTTCGGAATGGACTATATGCTGATTTATCTGAAAATAAGATTTTGACTATTTTTGATGCACCAACAGCGCCAGATTTATTAAATCGATACAATTTATCTCAAGTGCAGGGTGTGTTTTATAAGGCCAGTCAACTGGTGTTAAATGCTCATCGCAATGTTCCGGGAGAATATAAGCTGTTATTTCGCTATTTAAAGTTGTTTCAATTGATGGCCTATATTGAAGGTGATGCTGACCACGGGTTTACAATTACCATTGATGGGCCGACGAGTTTGTTTAATCCTAGTACGCGATATGGGTTAGCGATCGCTAAACTTATTCCTGCTTTACTTCACGTTACCAAATGGAGTCTTTCGTCGATTCTCCAAACCCGCGATGCTTATACAAATAGTTGGAAAACTGGACGTTTCACTCTCAATTCTGAATGTGGTTTAGTATCCCACTATCCACCCGGAAAGCCCTACGATAGTATGCTAGAAGCCTCCTTTGCTGATAAATGGGATGCGTTAAAAAGTGGCTGGGCGTTAGAGCGAGAAGTTGATTTGATACCAATTCCCGGTAGTGTGATGATTCCCGATTTTCGCTTGGTACATTCTGATGGTCGCACCTTCTTGTTAGAAATTGTTGGTTATTGGCGACCTGAATATTTACAAAAGAAGTTTTCTCAGGTGCGACGGGCTGGACGTGATGACTTGATTTTGGCTATTTCCGAGCGCCTTAATTTAGAAAAGGCGGGAGTAAAATTAAATGATGTCCCCGCCAGAATTGTTTGGTTTAAAGATAAGTTATTACCGAAAGCTGTGTTAGCTGTAATGGATTGAACAAGGAAGAATGAGATGAAAAGTATAGAAACAATTGCCACAGTTACCAAAGATGGTAAAATTGTAGCGCAGTTACTATTGGATATTCCAGAGGGTAAGCATTAAGTGGTGATAGTAATTGATCGGAAGCGTTTAGCACAAAAACAAGAGAAAAAAGAAAAGAAAGCGCCTCTCAAATTTTCCTCATATCCTGTAGGATTAGTCTCGGAAAGTTTAACTTTCCGCAGAGAAGACCTTTATGCAAACGACTAATAACCCTGTTTTCATCGATACGAATATAGCGCTTATTGTTTGGATGCAATACACTCTGACCTCACTTCCATTCCTATCTCCTTTTAACCCACATTCCGCAGGTGCGATCGTAAATGCTGTATTTTTTAAAATGACTTAAATGCTGCACTTTAGAAGCATGACAGCATCACCATTAGATATAAGTACCTTAACATGTATAACCGACAGAACTACTGCAAACGCTTGTAGAACAAGGTATTGATTTATAGATTAGTTGCCAAACCTTTCAGTAATTGTGCAATCCCACTGACTAACCCCAAACACTTCTGCGTTCCCAAAACTGGGCGACTCTTTTTTCCCACTGCTCCCAGTAATCTTGAATAACTGCTGATTCAAACCAAAATACCTCAGCTGGCATTTCTGGAATCGCTACTACCAACAGAGCGTGCTTTAGCTGAATGCCATAATCTCGATAATACTCATTAGCTGCTCCTATGTATGCCGTAAGTTGTAGTGGATGCTCATATAAATGCTCAATTGAACCTTTGGGTTTGTCTGCTGTTTTCCACTCGCAAATACAGGGAATACCTTGATAGCTAGCAATACAATCAACTTTGCCAGAATAACTCAAATTATGATGAAAAACAGAGCCTTCCACCAGTCTAACTGTGTCGATTTCTTGTAAAACTGGCTTGATACTCTCCCAATAAGGGCGACTCGCTTCGGGACAAACAGGGTTTTGACCAAGGAGGTAGCGCTCAATTTGTTTGTGTGTTTGGGTTCCCCGACGACTAGCGCTTGTAGTAATGCGCGTAGCTTCTTCTGTACCAACACGCACTTTCCAGTTTAATAATCTGTCTCTGTCTGCTTGTGATTTGGTGGCATTAAGTATTGTAGTAACACTGGGAAAGCGATTTCCCTTGGCATCTACATAATATTGTTTACCATTTTCTCTTTTAGCTGTGGCATTAATGCGTGGTAGCAGTTGGGTATCAAATTGCATTATTAATTCGTAGTTCGTAAGCTTAACTAACTTTAATAATTTTAGAAGAAGGATTTTACTAAATTGGTATTATCATTTTGAATGGCACGTTCAGTAAGCTTTTCCGGCACTTCCTGGAGATTGTCATATTCTCAGTGGAAAAAACCAACGCCAAGAGTGAACGTAGCAAATAATGTATACTCCATACAATTAAAATTCTCTCAAGCCATTGACTTGATCGGAAAATTTTATGGCTTTGAGGTTCCTGTTTATGGCTGGATCATAATAGGCACTGCGCCTTTTTCAGAACCAATAATTACTAACTTAGAATTATTAGATTTAGCTAGCTTTTCTGTGGCTTCAATCGCTCGTAATTGTAGCACTTGGTTAGTAAGCCCACCAGAGAGAATTTTTTGGGAATCAGCTATACCTCGCGCTTCAATCAGCTTTCGTTCTGCCTCTTGACGCTCTTTCTCTAAAACAAATTTCATCTGCTGATTTTCTTGCTCTGTCTTGAGTTTGTTTTGAATTGCAGCTTGTAGAGTATCAGGCATTTTGATGTTTCTTAAAAGAGCTTCCTCAACGATGAAACCCAAAGCTGGTATCTCTTGAGTGAGTTGTTGGTCAATTTTTTGGGCAATTTCTTGGCGTTTGGTAGAATAAATAGCATTGGCTGGGTAATTTGCCGTGATGGCGCGGACGGTAGAGCGGAATCTGGAAATTACCAGTTGTGTTTCATCAGTTCCAATTGTTTTATATACTGTAGCTGCCTTTTGCGGGTCGAGCTTGTACTGAAGACTGACATCAAGATTTAGGCTCAAACCTTCTTGCGATGTTGCATCTACATTTTCCTTTATATCCTTAATGCGAGTAGAAAAATTCAGCACCTTGCTAAAGGGGTTAAGCAAGTGGGCACCAGGATTAAGAGTAGTTTCGGAAACCTCACCAAAAAAATTGACGACACCCACATTACCAGGTGGGACAATCACCAAAAGCCTAGAAAAAGAATTCAGTACTGCAATACTGCCAATTAATATCATAATTGTGCGTATTGCTAAACGTGACCTTTCACTAGATATCCTATCTGTATTGAGATAAACGAGAATTGCAATTAGGCTAGTTACAAGAGAGACTATAAAGCCCATAAGTTTTTTGTGTGTAGTTAAGACGAATGTACTTAATCACATAATTCCCAAACGCTTTTATGAAACTCATATCATTTCACACAAGTTAGAGGTTTACGAATTTTTTTACAGATTAAAAAAGATTCCCGACTTTTCTCAGAAGTCAGGAATCTCAGCTTTGGAGCAATGTCTACGACAGGCATTGCCTACGCACTTTACTAGGAAGTAATATCAAGTCCGGGTAATTAGTTATGATTTCCACAATCATTGCACCCCACCCCCAGCCCCTCCCCGCAGGCGGGCAGGGTGGTTTCATACAACGAGAGAAAAATAATAATGATTTATAGAGGGTGGAGAAAAATGGATAACTAACAAGTATGAATCTCGTCGAACA
>NZ_JBALDP010000082.1:0-14813 GCF_036917355.1 Nostoc sp. | reverse complement strand
GAAGTGAAGCCCACGCCAGTACGTAGAGCAGAGACATTGGTGATGAGTGCTGATGCTCTGCTGAAGTGGAAAGCGCAGATTTTTGAATATCAGCAACGGGTGAGAGAAACCAAGCCAGTGCAGCAGGTGAGGCTGTTTGCGTTGGCATGATAGTTTTACTGGGCGGCTCTATTTCCATCCAGAAATTGCTTACACTAACCGTTATCCAGAATTTGATCAACTATATACCCCATCAGCGTTATCAGGAGCAAACCAAGAATTATTTCAGGCGTGGCTATGGTAGTGTTGCTCGTCTTAAATAATTATGCCTTCTCATTTTCTTCTGGCATAACTCGGATGAACGCGTTTTCTATCTCATCAAGTGCTTTGTCTATGGCATCCAATTGCTTGCGATTTTCCCACTATTGAGATGTACGGAGTTTTTTCAAAAATCAAATAAGATTACTATATTATGGTTGGTCATTTACTCAGAAGCTCCCAACAAAAGGGAGGTATAGGGCATCTTACATTAATGGTACTGTACAAGCAGCCCAGCATAATTACGAGTTATAACCTACGGTTGGCACTAAATTGGATCTCAATTGCTACTTTGAACAATGGCAATGTTCACCTCAACTAGATAAAAAAACATTTACTCAAATTCGCAGACACTTGGCACTTAAATGCTTTAAGTGGGATGCCCAAATCGGTGATGTTAGTACCCTGGCTCCCTTTGCTTTAATCCTCCCAACGTTGGTTTGGCAACAATTAGCAACACTTGCTGAAAAACTGACATCTGAAGCAAATACTGCTGAATTGCAAATATTGCAACGTCCCGAACTGATGAGGCAATTGGGTTTACCTCGTCAAATTGTCAAAATACTTTCCGAAAAATCCGTACAACCATCACCAGCCGCAGCCCGTGTTGTACGATTTGACTTTCATCCCACATCTGATGGTTGGCGGATTTCCGAAGCAAATTATGATGTTCCCGGAGGTTACACCGAAGCTTCAAATTTCTCAAAATTGATGGTGCAACAGTTTCCTGGTACAACATTGGCAGGTAACCCAGCGAATAAACTTGTTGATGCTTTGACACAGACAATACCACCAAAAGGACATATTGCTTTACTGTCTGCTGCTGGGTACATGGAAGACCAACAAATTACTGCTTACTTAGCTGAACTCTTGCGTCAGCGAGGATGTAATGCTTACTTAGCAACACCTGAGCAAATAGTTTGGCACAATGGTTTTGCTCATCTCAACAGTGAGTGGTATCGTGGTTCTCTAGATGCAGTAATGCGCTTCTATCAAGGTGAATGGTTAACTAAGTTACCTCTAGATTGCAATTGGTCATACTTTTTTCACAGCAGTCAAACTCCTATATGTAATCCTGGGTCTATGTTGCTTGTTGAAAGTAAGCGCTTTCCTCTTGTCTGGAACCAGATTAATTCGCCCCTGGATACTTGGAAAGCTTTGCTAGCTGAGACTCATGATCCCCGCCGTGTCAATTGGGTTACAAATCGCCATTGGCTATTCAAATCAGCTTTTTGTAACAATGGGGATACAGTGACTATGCTCGGCATGAGCGACCGCACCAATTACATCCCGACAATTTGTAATATTTTACTTGACCCTAACAACTGGATTGCTCAACGTTATTTCCAAACCTTACCCCTGACAACACCTCTAGGAATTATGTATCCTTGCATAGGAGTATATACGGTCAACGGTAAAGCTGCTGGTATTTATGGGCGCATTGCCCCCAAGCCACTAATTAATTTTGCCGCTATTGATATTGCCGTACTAATTCAAGATGGATGAATCAACTGTTTTTGACCTTTGGTCTCCCGCAGATAGCATTTGGTCGCCTTGGGTGAAACCAGTATTGTTTGCCCACTTGCCCAGAAGATTGCCAATAATTACGCAATTACCAACGCCAGATTTCAGCTGGGTTCCACCTGCTGGGCAAGGTAAGGCGATTGTAGTTGATTTAGCTGGAATGGATTCCGTGTTTCTCGGATTAGCATTAGCTAAAAAAGGATATCGACCCGTACCTTTATTTAATTCTTGTCCTTTGCCAACTGCATTTGTTCAAAAACGAAATTTATCTCTAGAAGCAACGAAAGAATTGACGAGAGTAGATGTAGAATCCATTTTGGCAACATTGGTACAGGGCTGTGATAGCTTGCACCAACTCGATTTGCCCGACAATGCACCCCCCGCCTTCTTGCTAGATGCTAATCGTCAAGGTAATTCTTTAGCTTTTCGTATTGTTCCAGAAAATTTATTTGACAATCGTTCTGTAGTTTTTATTACAGATTTTCCTAGTGTAAATTTTTTCACTGAACAACGTATTAATAGTGTGATTGTTGTTCGCCAATCGGATCGCAAATTTGCTAGCGATTTGACTTATATATTAAATACTTGGCAAAAAGCCAACCTCTCACTCAGTTACAAGCCTTTATCTGACCCGCGTCCTATTCAACCTCTGAAGATTTGGGCATTTCCTTGGCTAGGAATTTGGGTAAGATTGATTGCTAATCTTACTCTCCATAAGCGTCCTAATGGGGGTTTTGGCGGATTTATCCCTTCGTCCTCCAGTGGTTAAACCTAATTAGAGAATCGGGGCAGGGCTTGAACTTTGTTAGACCATTGATTGGCGATGCACTTGAATTAGGCGGCTACGCCATCGCACCACTATCAAGCAAGTATGGCACGGTGATGCCTTGTATGTTCAGATGAGAGTCTGTAACTATGGATTCATGGATATCAGATGTTCAATTCAACTATGACCCAACCAAACGAACGCCACGCTCTTGTCATTGGGGGAAGTATCGCTGGACTGCTAGCAGCGCAAGTGCTGACTAAATACTTTAACCGGGTAACAATTATTGAACGCGATCATTTGAGCGCTCAACCAGAACAGCGTCCTGGTGTACCCCAAGCTCATCATCTCCACGTCTTACTCAAACAGGGTTTGGATATCTTAGAACAGCTTTTTCCAGGTATCCAGACTGAATTAGCGGCATCCGGCGCAGTCGCCATTAACGCTAGTGCTGATTACCTGTGGTATGGCTTAGGAGGATGGACACCCCGCTTTAATTCCGATTTGAACTTCTACAATTTAAGTCGGAACCTACTCGAATGGATTATCCGCCGTCGTTTAGCTACGAATAACCGTGTTGTATTTGTACAAGCAACAATTGTTACTGGATTGTTGTCTAACCCCAACAAAACTCAGGTCACGGGTGTGCAGGTACGCCGAAAATTTGATCAGAGGCAAGATAACTCTCCTAAACAAACAGATTTCACTGCTGATTTAGTAGTAGATGCTAGCGGACGTAATTCTCTCGCTCCTGGGTGGTTAGAAGCAATGGGTTATACACCGCCAAAAGAAACTGTGATTAATTCCTTTTTGGGCTATGCTAGTCGCTTATATCAACTGAGAGAAAACTTTCCGGCTGATTGGCAGGGTGCATTGGTAACGGCAAAAGCCCCAGGCACGCGCGGTGGTGTAATGTCTGCAATCGAAGGAAATTGTTGGATAGTTACACTTGCTGGAATTGGTCGAGATTATCCACCAACTGACGAAGCTGGGTTTTTAGACTTTGCTCGTAGCTTACGCAATCCAATTATCTACGAAGTAATTAAAGATGCTCAAGCCATTTCGCCTGTGAGAGCCTATCACCGCACGGAAAATAGGTGGCTTCACTATGAAAAACTGTCGAGATTGCCGTCAGGGTTTGTGGTAGTAGGTGATGCTGTTTGTGCTTTCAATCCCGTCTATGGACAAGGCATGACTACTGCGGCTCTAGGTGCATTGATGTTAGATGAGTCTTTGAATAAGCAATTATCTCACCATGCTGATGGAAATTTAGTCGGGCTATCTCAAAGCTTTCAAAAGCAACTTAGCAAAATAATTGCAGTCCCTTGGCTAATGGCAACAGGTGAAGATTTTCGCTGGCATACTACTGTGGGCGGACGACCCAATTGGATGACGCAACTCATGCACTACTATCTAGATCAAGTGTTGCTGCTGGCTGCCCAAAGCCCTGACATCCACAAGCTTTTCTTAGAAGTGATGCACCTACTTAAACCCCCCAGTGTATTTTTCCATCCCAGTGTTCTAAGGCAGGTGTTACAGCGAATCATCAAGAAGAGCGATCAAAACTGGAATAGAACTGGGGACAACCTGTTGATAGATCAGTGATTTTCTGATTGCTTACCGAATGAACCGTCAGCGATCGCTTAAATAAATTTCAGTTCATCTTAAACATATCCGCCCAATTGAATTCACTCATAAGTTGTTTTCGAGATGAAAAATCAATAGAGTTAGGTGGGCGCTATTGTTTTGTTAAAGTGCGATGTTTGCGACGGGCAACTCTTGGAAACGCTGCGCGATCGCTCCTAGAAAATACAAGCGACGAAAAATTAAACGAGGTAGAGGAGCGATCGCACTTGAATTAGGCGGCTACGCCATTGCACAGACTATCAACTCACTTAAAACTACAAATAAAGTGGTAATTATGAGCGTTTTGGACAAACATTTCGATTTTCTACGGAATGACGCTCTAATACATGATGATAGTCAATCAAAGTTAGCATCAAATACTAATGAACCGTCAGTTGATAGTACGATGTAGCGATAGTTACGTAGAGCCGAACGCCAAAATTGCCCCAATTGCTTGATGTTGTAGCCATTGGGTACATTAATTTCAAAATAACCGTGTTCTGGAACCCAGCCAATCCACATACCATTGTTCGCTTGAGTGTAGCCCATTCTATTCCAGAACAAATTGCGGATTGATCGCTCTTGCGCCTCGCTAATGGGTACACGCACTTGTCGCCAAGATGGACGGCCAGCATTCCGCAGAGCTTCACGAGGCAAGTTGGAGGGTAGCCATCGCCCAACACTGTTGTAATACCAGCTATAGCGTGCCTTTTCTGTTAACATATCAAACCGCGTACAAGCGTCATACACCGCCGAAAGCAAGCGGCCATCACTGGCATAAACGCTATGTAAGTAATTGCCGAGTCGTAGCAAGTTGAGGGCTTCCTGTTTGTGTGAACCACGCAGCCGATCGAAACTTGCAGCTAGGGTAATGCGATCGCCAATTAAGCGTTCATACACTTTTGTTGTGCCCCAAGGGTAAGTTTTTTGGTGCTGTAATTCATCCCAATTTTGCTGCACTTGAGGTTGCACTTCCTCAAGCGGCTGAACAGAACCAGGACAGTTGGCTTGCGCCTCTGGTATAGCAACTAAAAAGTTTAGTGTAGAAGCAATTGGTAATATCCACAATAAATTTTTGTATATCATATTACTTAAAATGTAAGATTTTAACTAGAGATTTCCAAGATTAATACTTTTATCTACAAGCCCAACTACAGATTTACTCAAAGATAGGGGAGAAGTAGGGGAGGTGCGATGGTGCGGAGCGCCTGCCGGAGGAGATCGCCTACACGCCCATAGTCCAAATTCTTAGAGTCAAAGTTGCACCCCCAAACAGCGATCGTCAGTAGCAATAATTTTGAGCGATGCCGTTCGCGGAGCGTCTCGTAGAGAAGGCGACAAGCTACGCATTTATCGGGACTTAAACATTTTTGAGGCACAAACAATCCTCAAACCCATACAGGGCAAGAAAAATACACTAAATGCTCAAAAATAAAAATGCTTAAAACCCAGATATATCAAGAGACTAGACAAAACGATGCCAAAGTCTCTCTGTATATAAATTTGAGGCTTTTTTCTGGCTACTTTTTGTCTAAGTCCTACTAACAAAATTCCCGCAAGTGAAAATGACACAGCAAACCCAAATATTAGAGAATCTGCTTTCTCCTGAGTTATTGAGAGTGAAAAACTTGGCACAATAACTATAGATTATGCACTAATGACTATGAACCAAAAAGATGTAGTTGTAATTGGTAGTGGTATAGGGGGGTTGAGTTGTGCTGCTGTTTTAGCGCGATATGGCTTTGATGTGACTGTTTGTGAGAGTCATACAATTGCTGGTGGAGCGGCGCACAGTTTTGAACGTCAAGGATTTAAGTTTGATAGTGGCCCTTCTCTTTACTCTGGGTTGTCTTACACTCCTTCCGTTAACCCTTTACGACAAGTGCTAGATGTAATTGGTGTGGATTTGCCATGTGTGACTTATGATACTTGGGGTTGTCGGCTACCAGAAGGTGATTTTGATACATCTGTGGGTGCAGAACAGTTTTGTGAAGTGCTGGCAAGGCTGCGAGGTGAAGATGCAGTTTCCCAATGGCGACGCTTGCAAGCGGTGATGGCACCATTAGCCGCAGCGGCGAGCGCTCTCCCTGCATCTGCATTACGTTTAGATATAGGTGCAGCTTTAACTATCAGTAAATTTGCTCCATCGTTAGCTAAACATACTGCCAATATTCTCAAGTTAACGGGGTCTTTTGAGCGGATCGTGAATGGTGTTGTCCATGACCCCTTTATTATTAACTGGTTGAACTTGTTGTGTTTTCTCCTCTCTGGACTACCAGCATCAGGAACTAACGCTGCCGAAGTCGCATTTATGTTTGCGGAGTGGTACAAACCAGGAGTAGCGTTAGATTACCCTGTTGGTGGTAGTGGTGCTTTAGTCAATGCACTGGTGCAAGGACTAGAAAAACATGGCGGGAAATTAATGTTAGGCTCTCATGTTGAGCAAGTTTTGGTACAAGGTAAACGGGCGGTAGGTGTCAAACTGCGAAATGGGGAAGAAATTCGGGCGCGGCGAGCAGTTGTTTCTAATGCTTCGGTATGGGATACGTTAAAACTATTACCAGAAGGAGCAGTACCAAACAAGTTCCGTAGCCAACGCCAAGCCATACCAGAGTGTGATAGTTTCATGCACTTGCATCTCGGTATTGATGCTCAAGGTTTACCAGCAGATTTAGCTTGTCATTATATTGTGGTTAATGATTGGCAATTGGGCATTACTGCACCGCAAAATGTAGTAGTAGTATCAATACCCTCAATTCTTGACCCATCCCTTGCACCCCCAAGTAAACACGTAATTCACGTTTACACTCCTGGTAATGAACCTTACGCACTTTGGCAAGGGCTAGATAGGAGAAGCCAGGAATATGAGCAACTAAAGCGATCGCGCGCCGACGTGATGTGGCAAGCTTTAGAACGAATCATTAGCGATATCCGCACCCGTTGCGAAATCACCCTGGTTGGTACACCCCTCACCCACGAACGTTTTTTACGCCGCCATCATGGTTCCTATGGCCCGGCAATTTCTGCCGCTAAAGGTTTATTTCCTGGTCACGGTACACCTTTAGCGGGGTTGATGTGCTGCGGTGACTCCACATTCCCCGGCATCGGTTTACCCGCCGTCGTCGCTAGTGGGATGATTGTTGCTAATACCCTGGCTCCTTTGAGTAAGCATTTAGCTATGTTGGAGGAAATAAGTTAAGGACAAGACTGGCTTTTAATCATTAGCCCTCGGACAACTTATCGACGGAGTAGCCGTGCCATTAATTACCTTTGGTATAATCACCATCACTTCCAAAGCCAGGTTCGTAGGAATTCCCTAGTTGTAACTAAAAAGGAAGCTTGGGAAATAGCGATCGCTCGTTCAGCGTAAAACAATAGCACTTTCCCTACCTCCTCTTGACAAATTCTGTTTTTGCTTAACTGGTCACAAATTGAACATAGCTTTGCGGCAATGACAACGGCTTTTTCAAAGTCTGCGGGATTCACAATGCCCAAAAGAGAACGTTTTTCCTCATTCAAAGGTAAGTTTGGCGGAAATTACATTTCCAACTTTGGAAAGCAGAATGCGATCGCGTTTGTTGCATAATAAGCAAACAACAAGATTCCTGAATTCTTTAAAAGTCAAGGATCTAAGCCTTGTAACAATGCTGCCATATAGATGTGCTAGATAGCCAATTGCTTACAGCTAATGGTAAAAATCAATTAGCGATTCGCAATTAGCACTATGGCAAATTTTCTCCAACCGCCAAGGTTACGCATTGGTGAAGACACAGAAGAAGAACGACGTGCCACTTGGCTAGAACTGTTTTATGATTTGGTTTTTGTCGTTGCAATTTCTCAACTCGCCCACAATCTCAACGAGGATATTTCTCTATCAGGATTATTTGGGTTTGTAGTTCTATTTATACCAGTTTGGTGGTCATGGATTGGCACTACATTCTATGCCAACCGCTTTGACAGCGATGATGTGGGACATAGACTGCTGATTGGTTTACAAATGCTGACAGCAGCAGCGATGGCTATTAACATCCACCACGGTTTGGATGAGAGTTCCCCTGGTTTTGCCATTTCCTATGCTTTTGGTCGAGCTGTGCTTGTAATAGAGTACGTCCGTGCTGGAAGACATATCCCCTTTGCACGTCCTTTAACTACTCGCTACGCTATTGGTTTTGCGATCGCAGCCTTGCTGTGGTTAATATCAGCATCTGTACCCATTCCTTGGCGGTTCGGATTTTGGACGCTGGGAATTGTTATTGACTTTGCTACACCCCTAACAGGACGTAAGTTTCAGATCGGGTTACTCCCCCACGCCTCGCACTTACCGGAACGTTTCGGGCTATTCACCATTATTGTTTTGGGTGAAGCAATCATTGCAGTAGTCAATGGTGTCTCTGAGCAGAAATGGGATGTTTTGACCGTAATTTCCGCCGTGTTTGGTCTAATTATCGCCTTTAGTTGGTGGTGGGTTTATTTTGATAACCTGGGTGGTAAACCTATTGAGATGGCGCGGACACATGGAAAAGTTGGTGTTGTTAATCTCTGGCTTTACACCCATTTACCGCTAGTGATTGGGATTACTGCTGCTGGAGTCGGTGTAGAACAAATCTTGTTGAGTAAGCCAACTTTAACACTACCCGATTCCCAGCGATGGCTCATCTGTGGTTCAGTAGCATTATGCTCTCTAGCTGTCAGTATTCTCCATAGATTTGGGGTGATCCGTTATTGCAAAATCCGTTCCCAGTATCGACTTGCGGGTGCAGTCCTGCTGCTAGCGATCGCCTTTTTAGGGAAAGGTTTGTTACCTGTTGCAGTCATTAGCCTTGTAGCTGTAGTTTCTGCTGTCCAAGTCGTTCAAGATTTGTATCAAAGCCGTCCCACTACCCGCTTGGTTGACCCAGAAATCTAGCTTTTAGCGTAGTGGCGCACAGATGTGCGCCACTGCGATGTATCCATGCAATTGAAATATGAAAAATTTTCATGACCAAGGCTTAATTGAACTCTTGAGTCACAACAAAAGATTACTTTCGAGCCAAGCCTGTCAATATTCCTAAAATTACCATCCTGCTCGACCACGGCTATCATCCAAACACCATCAGCACTGCCCTACAAAAACTATATCCACAAGTCCTGACCAAGATAGAAGTCAACTTGCACCTAAGCCGACGAAAGCCGAAAAAGCAGCTTAAGGCAAAGCAGAATTTGTCCCAATTGCAACACGATGGATCATTGAACGGTAGGCGAACTCGATCATAAAAGCCCCAGTTTTAGGCTGCCAATTCCGCTCTTAACGGATACATTACCCTACAATACAGTCGTGTTGAGCGACAAAAAAAGCAAGAAAAAAATCCTGACGATCAATCTATAAAATTTGTAACTTAGCTCGTAGTTCAGCCAAATTCGATTGCCCTCCTGTATAGATATAAAATGGGTTCTATAAAGGTATTCACTATGCATTAACTGGGGACAACATTAATTGTCTCCTATATATTTATTTTTATCAAAAACCGCTCTAGCTTTGGTCTAGGGCAGTTTTGTATTGCACGGTAGAAGTCAGATTCGCAACTGCACTTAATGGTGAATCATCCACCTGTTGTCAGCACTCCAAATTCTGGTACAGTCAATTATTTACTCGATTCTGGAGAAATATTGCCCTAAATCCCGGAAAAGCAAATACAGTGAATATCTAGATTAATTTTATATAAATCCGTACTTTTGGCAGTCTAGTTATGCTTTACCTTATCAAATTAATATTCTGCTTTCAAACTTAGCTTAATTCTTAAAGTAGATGAGATAAATCATTAGAAATGCATATACTGCAATTATCAAGCAAAGAATTTATCAGCTCCTGGTTTTAGACCAACTAGGAGCTTTTTTATTTATTATCCATTGGATTTAGTGGGTATATCACCAGAAGTAACAGCATTCATCCTCAAGGCTATTAATAGTTGGTTCTGTTGGTAGATTGAATGTCAATATTTAGATTGCTATTGTGTATTTGTCAGTAAAAAACGTCTATCAAATTAAAACAATGAATATTCTTGCTTGGATTGTTTTAGGTCTAATTGCTGGTGCTATTGCCAAGGCTATCTACCCCGGTCATCAAGGTGGCGGAATTCTCGGAACAATCTTATTAGGAATCATCGGTGCTTTTGTTGGTGGCAGTCTGGGTGTATTCTTCAATACAGGAACCTTTACTCTAGCAGCTTCAACTCTTAGTATTCCCGGTATCGCGGTAGCAGTTCTTGGTGCAATTGTTGCAGTCTTCTTGTGGAACGCGTTAACTAGCCGCAGTGCTTTGTAATCAATCAAATTGGAATTAATTAATCGTAAAAATCAGTCCCCTCATTTCACTATATTTTCTCCCTGAGCTTAACTTATTTGAATAGCGCCTGCCTATATTTAGGTAGGCGCTAATATTATTTTGTTGGGGTGCGATGCGGTTCAAGCGATCGCCCCCGTAAAATACAAGCGAGGAAAAATTAGACCTCTTGGGCGAGCGCCTAATTGAGCCAAAATCCACCTACTTTTCCATCTTTGAGGCTAAGTCTAGCTAAGACATCATCACTGCCATCAAAAAATGTCAGTTTCCATAAATAAACTTGATATCCTTGCTGATTCAGATTTCCCAAGAAAACTGCTGAATACCCTTTTTTGATGCGAGGAGCCAACTGTCCACTAACTTGTGTAAATGCTTGCTTTGTAATGCCTTCTTTAAAAGCAGCATTTCCAAGAGAAATAAACTGAGTGTAGTTGTTTTGTTCAATAGCATTTATCAGGCTTGTAAAAGTTCTTTGTACAGACTGTTCTGGTTGATTACTTTTAGTTGCTAATACTAGCTCGTTCACAGCTTGCACGTTTTTTACAGCTAAGGTCAAAGGTGACATGATAACAACTGCTGCAAATACAAATCCCATCTTATTCATTTATTTTGTTTACCTCCTTAAAAACTGATTTAGTTAAATATATTCGTAAAAGCAGGGTATTAAACTGGTATTATGCCAAAAATCCCCGACTGCGTAGGCGTAGCCCGCCGTAGGCATCGCTCTCTATGTGAAGTTGGTAGTCAAAAGCTTGAAACGACCAAATTCCGTTAATACACAAGATAGTATTTTTGCGAGCGTGCGTAAGTTCTAGTTACAGCACTTTCGGCAGCTATGAGGTACATCCTCAAATCTGAAAGCTTTGATAGGAGAGGGCAAGGAGAAAAACTGTATTGCATAATAGCCGGAAGCGCTGTATATATCAGGAATTAGGTACTACCCGAATGAATATAAATATATGTGTATTCATGAGAGTTACCGACTATGAGCGTGCAAGAACCTCTGAATGGCTGGAACACAAAGCGTAAGCTACTAATAATAGTGCTAGCTATTGCTGGAGCTATTGCAGTTCTTCCTGTATTGTACCGAGTGAATTGGGTTGGATTCGGTGCCGACTCTAATAAATCAGTAACTGTAGAAGAGGTAATTAATCCTAGAGATGGAAAAATTGTTAAACTTACAAAAACTACTGAGCATTTTCAATCAGGTAAAACACTTTGGGACTGGTTAGGGCTGGCTGGTACACTTGCGATTCCAATTGTGTTGTACCAATTTCAGCGTAGTGAAAAACAACAAGTTGATATTACTTCTCGTGAAGAAGCGATGCTGGCTTACTTCAAACATATTTCAGAACTACTTATAGACAAAGAACTAAAACTGTTAATTACTAAAAAACAAGAAGATACTAATTTCAAAGACCCTAAACTAAATGCATTACTAGACGCAGCGCGCGCGTGTACTTTATCAATACTACGCAGGCTAGATAAAGACGGAGAACGCAAAGGACGTATCATTCGATTTCTAAGTGACGTAGGATTGATAAGTGAGTTGAATTTAGAACAGGCTGAATTGACTAATGCCAACTTAAATAATGTTAAACTCAAGGGTGCTAAATTAGGTTACGCAAAATTAAGTAACGCTAACTTAAGTCTTACCGATCCACGCATTATAAAAAGAATCAAGAAAGCATTACCAACATTATCAGGTTGTGTTGATGCTGAAGTTCTGCTATACTGCGCTGACTTACAAAATGCCGACTTGAGCGGACGCTTTTTGCCTAGTGCTTGCTTCAAAAGTGCTATTCTTAAAAATGCCATTCTTAAAAATACTGACTTAAGCAATGCCGACCTTAGCAATGCCGATCTGCGTAACACCGATTTAACAGATGCGAACTTAAATGGTACTGATTTAACTGATGCCGACTTGACAGGTGCTATCTTACCAGATGGTAACAAGTATGAATTGAGACAACAGCTTAAACAATTTGGAGTTGGTAACTGTTAAAAGTAAATCAAAATTACTCCTCGGTCAGTCAGGGCAAACGCATCTAAATTACTCTCGATCGCAACGAAGGTTAAGAACCAACGTAAAAATCTTTCCTTTCGCGTTTGATTATTTTTTATGTCCCAAAGCGATGTCTGCGACGGGCTACGCCTACGCCTAAAATTTTCGCAATAAGCAAAATTTAATGAGATTAGTTTTAACTCTATTGAGAATAGATTTTTCTTATTGACATGACGCGGCCCCCCTGCTCGGTCAGTAATGCAGTTTTGATACTTCTTAGAGGAAAAGTTGCACTCAGTCGAGCGATCGCCTCACCCTAAATAATTACAAGCGAGGAAAAATTGGAAGTGCGTAGGCAAGCATTTACCGTAGGCATCGCTACCTGTGCTGGATAAACTGGTACTATGCCAAAAATCCAAGAGTGCGATCGCTGTTAAAACTGCCTCTTTTAATCCCCGTTTAGAGAGCGCAATTTCCAGAGGGCTTTTAATCAAGTTGTGGCATAATTTTTTAAACTAGCAATACCTTAAGTCAGGTTATGTTTAAAAAATTAGCAGTAGGAATTGGTTTTGGGATACTACTCGCTGTAAATCCTATAGCTATAGGTGAGAATAACAGTTCAAACTATCATATTAATTTTCTTGAAAAGTCCACTAAAAAAGCAATTGATGTATCTAAAATATCCATAGGTGATATGAAGCTGGGGATGAAAGAAAAGGAGATTATCAAAAAATTGGGTAAACCGAAAAGTCGAACTACAAAGTATGACGATGTTTGTTATGGCGCATATATTACTACTTGGAATTACGATGGCTTAGAAATTGAGGGGCTTTCAAATTCTAAGAATGCAAGTACCAGTGAAGTGCATCAAATTACTGCTTCTAGTTCGCGTTATCCTACTGAGAACGGGGTAAAGGTAAGCAATCGCATAAGTACGGCTCAAAAAGCATACTCTACATTTTCATCAACAATTGATAGTGAAAAAAATTTAGTATATCCAAATGATGCTTATGGTGGTTTAGTATTTTCGAGCAACAAACAGAGGAGAATTAGACAAATCAGATTATTGGCAGCATCCTGTTAAGCAAATATCTTGTTAATAGCAGAAATCAGTTTTATAACAACTAAACTGCTACTATGCCTAAGATTCCAGAGTGCGATCGCTGCCTTCTCTACTCACACAATCCTCACCTCGTCTGTGTTGTACACCCAACAGGGCCACAGGGGGATAGCTGCTTGGACTTTCGACTTGACCCCAATGCCGAAGCAGAAGAGTTATGGCAACCAGAGAGGGCCAGTTATTACAACGGTGAATTGATTGTGCAACCACAGCAACACTGGACACGCGAACAGCAGCTAGAACTAATTAACTGGCATCCGATGTTTACAGGCAGATGCCCCCAGTGCAATGCTGAGTTTGACCGGGACTGGTCAGCACGGGTGCATTGGGACTGCCCGGAATGTGGTTGGATGGATGATACCGTCTGAAGTGTTCATCCTCTTCTCATAAAGAAAATGGGAGACAATCCCTTTTAAAACTGTTAAGTCTAGAAAAAAATTTTATTGGTAGTCGCTTCCTGTTCTAAACTTCAGGAAAGAATTCAAAAATCAGTAAAATAGACAGTTATGGTCAAGCGATTTTCATTTTTAGGAAGTTTATTAGCTGTAACGGGAGTAATCTTTATTAATTACCCAGCCACAGGTGATAACAACTTTGGCAGCGTTCACCTAATAGTAGGTAATCCTAGTGATGCAACCAAAGACTCCAATGATGCAGATAATTTGTTGTTGATTAAAAAGCAGAATGCTCTGTCTTACAACAAAAGTAAATCTATTGCTAACTGGGTAAGTTGGCAGCTGAACCAAAAATGGTTAGGTAATACTAAGCGCTGCCAAGGCGTTCAAGATGGTTTTTCTCCAGATAACACATTACCTTCAGGGTTTAAACCTGTTCTGCCTACTGACTACAAGGGAAGCGGCTTTGATCGGGGTCACTTGACCCCATCAGCCGACAGAACGGATAATCCTGCTGACAACTGTGCTGTTTTTCAAATGACCAACATTATTCCCCAGTCGCCCGATGTGAATCAAGGGCCTTGGGAAAAATTGGAGCGATATAGTAGAGAGCTTGCCCAGCAAGGTAAAGAGCTTTACATAATCGCTGGCGGCACTGGCACTGGAGGAGAAGGAACTAATGGTTTCAAGTCTACCTTTACAGGCAGGAGTTCTGGCAATAAAATCAATGTTCCTGCTAGTTCTTGGAAAGTGATCCTTAT
>NZ_JBALDP010000081.1:0-14901 GCF_036917355.1 Nostoc sp. | reverse complement strand
CCTATTTACCCAAAAAACCGTCGATTGATATTTACCCAAAAGATTTGCCTGCACTACCTCCTGCCGTTTTTTAGTTCTGTCGAACTCACGTTAACCTGGATATTAGCCAGTTGGTGTAAGGGCAACTTAGAACTGAGCCGTTGTGCCGCTTTTCAGAATCTTTTGAGCAAGCAAATTCTTGGTTTAACAACTGCAGAAGTTCGGATTGGGCAAGTGATAACTTTTTAATTAAACGTTTTTCCAATCGCTTGAGGTCAGATTCTTTTCTCGCTTGACTTTCAACAACTAACCAGGACTGTCGTACACCACCATATTCACTACAATTTGGTGCAATTCGATATCCAGGCATTGTGCTGTCATTAAATGCAACTTCTGACCTGCACTAATGATTTCTTGAGAGTGAGTTCCCAACAGTCGGTTAATTTCTTCTACTAAATTCATTTCATCACAAATGCCTGCGACTATGCCGCAGTGGTCAATATCCTGTACCCTGATATCTAATGTCATACTTCTAAAATGCAGCATTTAAGTCATTTTCAAAAATACAGCATTTACGAGCGCACCTGCGGAATCTAGGCTTTAAGGATGGGAGACTTTCCTTTAACTTGAGGTAGGAGCCAGCCAGAGGGCTAAGTTTCGCACATAGGCTTTAATATGTTCAAGGGCTTGTGGGTTTTGCTTCATCCCATCTCCAGGGGGTTCGGTTACAAAGCTAGGTGCGCCCATATCAACATCCCAATTGTAGTCGGCGAAATGGTGGAAGCTTGATTCAGCGATCGCACGTCCTAAAATATTTCCTTGTTCATCCTGCGTACTTTCAAAAGCAACTACTAAGTTGAAGTCCCGACCGGAGACTGAGCTTGTACCCAAGGCAATTACTCGTGCATTCTTCTCGTTTGCAGGCACACCTACGGCTCCTTCATGGGGATGAGCTGGAAACAATTCAATTTCCTCAGAAGGTAATGTAGGATTCCTGAGTAAGTCATGAACGGGTTCTATAGGAGTAATTTTCTCGTAGTCACCATTTAACCCAGAATGGAAGTTGGGCCAGGAAATGTACTTAGTGTAGATGTCGTCAGGGCAGTGGTGCGAGGGATCGGGATCGGGATTCTTACTGTGAAAGTAATGGGCTGCGCCGATACCGCCAAGATTACAAACCGAACAACCTACATCCTGATGGTCACGGCTGACCAATAAACCGCCGCCGCGCTGACGGAAGGCACTGATGCTCTGACACTCTTTTGGAGTTATGCCATCCCCTACATCCACAGCAAACAGCCACAGTTCATCAAAATCTGAATTATCCAGCGTACTTAAAACTGGATCGTTTTTTTCAGCAGTATTTTCTCGATCCCTTGCTGTTACCTGGTACAGGGGTTCCCCAGTGTCACTTTTCAACGAAGCTAAATAGTCCTTTAGCAAAGAAAATCGCCCAATATACCAATCATCTTCATTGGTGGGAATTGTTGTCTGTAACAGAATTTGAATCGGTTTAGTCATGATCTCACTCCCTAGGGTTCCTCTCGTAGCGTGAGCTAATTACTAGATCAATGTGGAAATTGTAGCGAGATAATCTAAGCAAAAAATGAGGATGTTTAAAGAGCAATGCTTTTGTCAAAGCATAGATAAGTGTTTCTAAACGCAATTTAGTATCAGTATCTGCTCAGATTTTCCTTAGATTTGCCAACTAACGTTAGGGCAGATTCGTTAAGAAGATAAGGAAATGGGAAAAATTGGACAAATCCTAGATTCAGGCTTGGTTAACTGATTCGTCTTTGTAGAGAGGTATAAGACCTATGGTTAACAAAATTGTAACTACATTTGAACAAGACCATAACCCGACCAGAATCAAAAGAATTTTATTGGAAACATTTTCTCTATAGTCTAGTTTGGCTGACGGTGCTAATGCTGGGATATGGAGGATTGGGATGGACTCTCTGGCTCGATCGCCATTTCTCGACGATTGCAATACCGATGTTCATTTTGGCAATTGCCGCAGTCCGTGCCTGCATACTCACTGGCTTTCCCGTCTGGGCGGGATTGTTATCTCTCACATTCGGTTTTGCATGGATTCTAACTGGAGCATCGATATCAAGCGGATTATTGGGCTGGGCAATAGCGATCGCTCTATCCTGGATTGGCATTTTTACCCTGGATATGGCATTAGACCAGTCAGTCCGTCGAAAATTTGCTGGAAATAGAGTTAAGTCGAACTGAGGTTTTCCTGATTCTAACAGCCGTCTGCGCTACTGGCGCTATTGCGGGATGGATACTCCCAATTTTTCTCACTTGAATACAGGGCATATTATGGAACTGGGAATGATAGGACTAGGACGAATGGGAGCTAACATGGCACACCGTCTAACCCAGCCTGGACATACCGTCATTGGCTACACTCGTCAGCCACAAAAAGCAGAGGTGCTGGTTCAGGAAGGAGCGATCGCCCGTGGTGTAACATCATTCGTTGAACTCATCGAAGCACTCACGCCACCCCGCACCGTCTGGCTGATGCTACCCGCCGCGACAGTAGATGCTACCCTACAGACTCTCATGCCGTTTCTAGACGCTGACGACATTATCATTGATGGTGGCAATTCTTACTACATTGATGACATTCGTCGTGCAGATCAATTAAAAGTCAAAGGAATTGAATACATTGATTGTGGAACTAGCGGTGGCATTTGGGGGGCAGAACGCGGCTACTGTCTCATGATTGGTGGTGCATTGGCGGTGGTGAAATATCTTGACCCCATCTTTGCAGCGCTGGCTCCTGGTGTATCAGCTGCACCGCGCACCCCTGGTCGTGAGTTAATGGGGGGAACAGCGGAACAGGGCTATTTGCATTGTGGCTCTCACGGTGCAGGGCACTTTGTCAAAATGGTTCACAACGGCATTGAATACGGCATCATGGCAGCTTATGCCGAAGGGTTGAACATTCTTCACCATGCTAATATTGGGAAACAATTGCATCAAATCGATGCTGAAACTGCTCCCTTACGAAATCCTGAATTTTACCAATACGACTTTAATCCCGCAGATATAGCAGAGGTGTGGCGCAGGGGGAGCGTGATTAGTTCTTGGTTACTTGATTTAATCGTGATCGCCCTTCTCAAAGACCCCGACTTAGCCAACTTCGAGGGGCGCGTATCTGACTCTGGAGAAGGTCGATGGACACTAATGGCAGCCATTGAAGAAGGAGTTCCTGTTCCCGTCCTTAGTACAGCCCTCTACACACGATTTAGCTCTCGCGGTCAATCAGACTTTGCCAATAAACTCATTTCTGCGTTGCGCTACGAGTTCGGTGGGCATCTGGAACAATGACGCGGGGATTTTAATCAGCTTTCTTCCCCTCTGCTCCCCTGCCCCCTGCTTCCCTTTTCCGCGTCGATATGGAGGTTAATCATGGCAGCTTTACTCTCCGATGCCCTGGTATTTTTTGGGATCACAAGTGATTTAGCCTACAAAAAAATCTTTCCTGCCTTACAGGCGATGATTCAGCGCGGTCATTTTGACATTCCAATAATTGGAGTGGGTAGGCGAGATTGGAGCATCGAACAATTACAATCTTATGTGCGTAAGAGCCTGGAGGAACAGGCCAGCGTTGATGAGGCAGCTTTCCAGAAACTGTGTTCATTACTTTACTATATTTTTGGTGATTATAGCGATCGCGCCACCTATGATAAATTATGCCAGGTACTCCAAATAGCTGAAGCTCCTCTGTATTACTTAGCCATTCCTGCCAGTTTGTTTGCGACGGTTGTCGAAGGGTTAGGTCAATCAAGTTGTGTAAAGAATGGTCGCGTTATGGTAGAAAAACCCTTTGGAAGCGATCTAGAATCGGCTAGAATGCTGAACTGCATTCTGCACTCTATCTTTCCCGAAAGTCATATTTTTCGGATTGACCATTACTTGGGAAAAGAACCAGTCCAAAACCTTCTCTACACTCGCTTCGCCAATTCATTACTCGAACCGATTTGGCATCGCGTCAGTATTGCCAGCATCCAAATCACGATGGCTGAAAAATTTGGCATCGATGGACGGGGACAGTTTTATGAAGAGACAGGCGCTATTCGGGATGTGGTGCAAAATCATCTACTTCAAGTGACGGCGTGTTTAATGATGGATCCGCCCATCAACGAGCAGCATGAAGCCATCCGAGATGAAAGAGCGCGATTGCTCAAATCCATAGATCCAATCGAACCCTCAAATGTAGTGCGCGGGCAGTACAAGGGCTATCGCCAGGAATCTGGTGTAGCTCCTGATTCCAAGGTCGAAACCTTCGCGGCGGTTAAGCTCAACATTGATACTTGGCGCTGGGCTAGCGTTCCGATTTACATTCGTGCAGGCAAATGTTTACCGAGTACAACTACTGAAGTTGTGGTCAGGCTCAAGCGTCCGCCGCAGGATGTTTTTGGCGAGCGTGCCTTTGGATTAGCAAATTATTTCTACTTTCGTCTTAGTCCAAATGTGCTGACTGCGATCGGCATTCGCTCTAAAACCCCAGGCGACGGAATGGTGGGTAGCGAAGTTGGACTAGTCGCTCAAGTCGAGCATGGCAATGAGATGAATCCCTACGAGCGGCTTTTTGAAGATGCGATGAAAGGCGACTCCATGTTGTTTGCTCGCCAAGATGAGGTGGAAGCACAGTGGCAAATTGTCGCTCCTATCCTAGATCAAGCAACCCCTGTTTACGAATACGCACCCCATAGCTGGGGGCCTCCTTTGGCGGATCATATGATTCCCCCAGATGGCGGTTGGCATAATCCTAATGCGACGTGATATCGTTGTACCGCGTTTTACTGTACGACGATGGTTTAATCGGAAATCATATCCAAGGGAACCAACCAAATCTTATTGGCTATGTCGAGTAAACTTTTTGCTCACTCCTCAAATCGTCAATGATGGAGTAACTATTGCCAAAGAAGTTAAGGTTAAAGGGAAGTTATTTGTTTTTCCCCTTACAATTTTGCCTTGTCCCAATCCCCAATCATCATAGTTTCCTCAGAAAGTCCTTAGATTTCTTTTTTATAGTGTCAACAGAGTTCAGCACAGGCATGATAGCAACGCTGTTTCAGCGACTGACAAAACCCAGTCTAATGCAGAATTCTAAACACCCAAATATAGATCATCAGAAGACTTAAAAGTATAGATGATCAGGAGACTTAAAATTATGGCACTCGTTCGTTGGGAACCTTTCCGAGAAGTTGAAAGTTTGCAGCGGCAGTTAAACCGCTTGTTTGATGAGATAGCACCGACAGGTCGTAGAGAAGAGGAAGGCATTGCCTTTATTCCCTCCGCAGAGATTCAAGAAACCCCTGATGGAGTTCATCTCAAGGTAGAAATTCCTGGTGTAGACCCCCAAGACCTAGATGTGCAGGTATCGCCAGAGGCAGTATCTATTTCCGGTGAGCGCAAGTCAGAAATCAAAACGGAAGAAAGAGGCATCACCCGCACCGAATTCCGCTATGGCAGGTTTCAGCGCGTAATTCCGTTGCCTACCCGTGTCCAGCACGAACAGGTGCAAGCAGAATACAAAGATGGCATTCTCAAGCTGAGGCTGCCCAAGGCTGAAGAAGATAGGAACAAGGTTGTGAAAGTAAACTTAGGTAACGGGCACGGGGGCAACGGGCAAGGGCAGTGACGCAATGTTTTCCAAAGCACTCCCTTAAGAGCAGGAGGTGACAACATGATCACAATAGCAACAGGCGAACTTAGCCTCCCAGTTAGCGAACGCGACCATATCCGAGGGCCAAAAAACGCACCCGTCACCCTCGTAAAATACGGCGACTATGAGTGTCCCTATTGCGGTCGTGCCCATTTGATCGTCAAAGAACTACAGCAGTTGACCGGAGATCTCATGCGCTTTGTCTACCGCCACTTCCCGTTAACTAGCGTGCATCCCCACGCCGAGCAGGCAGCAGAAGCAGCAGAAGCCGCTGGGGCGCAAGGTAAGTTCTGGGAGATGCACGACCATCTCTTTGAACATCAACAGGCGCTCGATCGCAAACATCTAATAGAATATGCCGCTAACCTCGGTCTTGATGTGCCTCGGTTTAGTCACGAACTCGCCGAGCACGCCCACATAGCCAGGATACGCGAAGACTTACTCAGTGGAATTCAGAGCGGGGTCAACGGCACGCCGACTTTTTTCATCAACGGTGTGCGCCACGATGGCTCTTACGACCTCCGCTCGTTGTTAGCCGCGATTCAAAACGCAGCCGAATCCTGAGTGCTAAGGAGCCGGAGGGCAGAAGGTTCAAGGATAGATTCTTCCCTCTGCCAAAAGGTCACAAGCCCACGCCAGTTTGCTCAAGTCGGGAAATCCTTACTTTCAGAAGCCGTTGTTAAATCCCCTAAATTTATTTATGGGGATTCCCCTTCTGCCCTCTGACTTGAAAAAGGTTGTAGGGTGTGGGGTGTGGGGTGTAGGGGAAGAAACCTTTTTCATGCATGGCGGTGAAACTTGTTTCATCGGGACTGCCTTCTTAATACCATTTATTCAACTTGTCCTGAATCCAAACTCTCAATTTTTTATCTCAATCTTTGAAGGAGGTTGCTAACGATGGCAAAAATCGTTGGTATTGACTTAGGAACTACCAACTCCTGTATAGCTGTAATAGAGGGCGGACAACCCGTCGTCATTGCGAACACAGAAGGCGGTCGCACAACTCCATCTGTGGTTGCTTACACCAAGAAGGGCGAAAAACTTGTCGGGCAAATTGCCAGGCGCCAGGGTGTAATGAACTCAGAAAACACTTTTTATTCCGTTAAGCGGTTCATCGGGCGCAGGTATGATGAAGTCACCCAAGAGGCAAAACAAGTTACTTACAAAGTGGCACGTGACAGTAATGGCAATGTCAAGCTACACTGTCCCGCTCTGAACAAGGAATTTTCACCGGAAGAAATCTCGGCTGAGGTAGTCCGCAAGCTGATAGATGATGCCAGCACATATCTGGGGGAACCAGTGAGGCAAGCGGTAATTACCACCCCTGCCTATTTCAATGACTCTCAACGGCAGGCTACCAAAGATGCCGGTAGAATTGCCGGGATTGAAGTTCTGCGAATTATCAACGAGCCAACGGCGGCTGCCCTCGCCTACGGACTTGACAAGAAAACCAATGAAACCATCCTAGTCTTTGACTTAGGTGGTGGAACGTTTGACGTGTCTATCCTAGAAGTGGGTGATGGTGTGTTTGAAGTGAAAGCTACCAGTGGCGACACCCACTTGGGCGGTGATGACTTTGATAAGAGAATCGTAGACTGGCTAGCAACCGAATTCCAGCGTAACGAAGGCATCGACCTCCGTAAAGACAAACAAGCCCTGCAACGCCTCACCGAAGCAGCAGAAAAAGCCAAAATTGAACTGTCAGGCGCAACACAGACGAACATTAACTTACCTTTTATTACTGCAACCCCGGAAGGCCCGAAACATCTAGATATGACCTTAACGCGGGTACAGTTCGAGCAAATGTGCGCCGACTTGTTCGATCGCAGCCGCATTCCCGTCGAACAAGCTCTGCGCGATGCTAAACTGAGTCCCGCAAATATTGACGAAGTAATCCTAGTGGGTGGTGCAACTCGGATGCCAGCTGTTCAGCAACTGGTACGGCAGATAATAGGCAAAGACCCACACCAGGGTGTCAACCCGGATGAAGTCGTAGCAGTGGGTGCAGCGATTCAGGCGGGTGTGCTTGGGGGTGAGGTAAAAGACGTACTGCTCCTAGATGTTACGCCGTTGTCGCTGGGTGTTGAAACTCTAGGTGGTGTGACGACCAAGATTATTCCGCGCAATACCACTGTTCCAGTGAAGAAGTCTGAGGTGTTCTCAACGGCAGCTGACGCACAAACAAACGTAGAAATCCAGGTTCTGCAAGGCGAACGCGAAATGGCATCCGACAACAAGAGCCTGGGAACCTTCCGACTAGATGGGATTCCTCCAGCTCCCAGAGGTATGCCACAGATCGAAGTTACCTTTGACCTTGATGCTAACGGGATTCTGTCAGCAACTGCCAGAGAAAAAGCCACAGGTAAAGAACAGTCCATTAGCATCACAGGTGCGTCTACCCTCGACAAATCTGAAGTCGAGCGGATGGTGAAAGAAGCCGAGCGCAATGCCGAAGAAGACCGTAGGCGGCGCGAACAAATCGATACCAAAAACATGGCAGATTCTGTTGCCTATCAAGCCGAGAAACAACTTCAGGATTTGGGCGACAAAGTGCCACCAGCAGACAAGTCCCGCGTGGAAGGCTTAATTCGAGACTTGCGTCAGGCAATTGAGCAGAACAACATTGATCGCATGAAGTCTCTCACCAACGAAATTCAACAAGCTCTGATGCAAATCGGCACTGCGGTCTACTCACAAGCAGGTGCATCTCCAAACGGTGGTACTTCTACAGACCGTCAAGGCGGCGGTGAAGATGTCATCGATGCAGACTTTGTGGAACAAAAGTAACAAGACGCAGCGAGCAGTCCGTTGCTCTGGAAACCAGAGTTAAAGGAACTGCTTTAGCGAGCCTGCGTGCGTCACCCTCTGGGTAACGCAGTGAAATTATCAAATACTCTCTTCCTATCCCCGCGTCCTTAAATCTGCGCCACATTTCGTGATTTTATCTAGTTTTTTAATTTGGAGTAATTTTTATGACTTCTACATCTGAAAAAACCGCCCTCAAAAGTGTCTCTGCTATCTTCAAAGATGAGAAGAAGATGCAAGAAGTGGTTGAGCGTCTAATCGATCGCAGCGTTCCCAAAGATCGCATTTCGATTATTGGTCGCGACTTCCACACCGAAACTCGCATCTCCGGATTTGTGACTAAACAAGATGTGATCTTGGATGGACTCGCCACCGGAGCGATTTTCGGATCGCTGTTTGGTTCTCTGTTGGCTTTACTTACGGGCGTGGGCGTGTTGTTCATTCCCTTTTTGGGAACCGTAGTAGCAGCAGGCCCTTTGGGAGCAGCATTATTAGGAGCGGCAGGCGGTGCTTTATATGGTTCCTTGGGAGCAGGCATTGGATCTGCCTTAATCGCGATGGGTATGCCGGAGGACAAAGCTGCTGTTTACGAAACACGCCTGAAAACAGGTGAGTTTTTACTGGTCGCGGAAGTGCCACAAGAACAAGCAGACGAAGTTGTCTCACTGTTAGAAAGTGCGGGTGCGGAAGAAGTCGCTATCACTGACATGAAAATTCCCCGTCAACCAAAAGGTGAACTGGCAGATAATGAGCAGATTTCACCAGAAATTAGAGCAAATCTGTCGGACGACGCGCAAAAAACTTTTGTTGATACCTACAATCGGTCGTTCAGAGAAGCCAATGGAAAAGATAATGCCTTTGCGAAAGCTTGGGATCGGGTCAAACAGATGTTTGATCGCGACGAAAAAGGTACTTATTCCAGGTCTAAAGTCAGATCGTAAATTTCCAGAGTTGCGATCGCTTCCAGCGGGCGCTCTGCGCCATCGCCTACGGCGGGGCGTAGCCCATCGCGACGAACAAGGCACTTATTCCAGTCACAAAACAACTTAAAAAACTAGGAGAACCATCATGAACTGATATCACCGACTCCTGATGCAGGCCATCCTCGGGGGCCGGATGGACTACCTGAGCGAGGTCACAAACATCGAGTTCATCTCGCTCGACCTAGCACCAGAGGCGTACCGGACATTCGACCAAGGGGCACCGAAAAAGTTCGTCATCGACCCGCACAACAGCACCAAGAAAGCTGCATAGAGCAGGATCATCCTGTGGCAGAAGCAGGTGTTAGAGCCTGTGAAATGAAGTTTAGCAGTTTTAAACCATAAAGGAGAAACAACCATGACTACTGCAACCGCAACCCGAACTGACGAGGAAATCCAAAAGGATGTGCTGAATGAGCTGAAGTGGAATCCTCGCGTTCAGTCCACCGAGATCGGCGTGGCTGTCAAAGACGGCATCGTCACACTCACAGGCTGGGTCAACTCCTACACCAAGAAATGGGCGGCTGAGGAGATCGCCCACCGTGTCCGTGGCGTGCTGGCTGTGGCTAACGACATTGAGGTGCGGCTACCTAGTTTTGCCGAGCGCACTGACGCCGACATTGCCGCAGCCGCCGTTCGTGCCCTGGAGTGGGATGCCGACTTGTCCATCGATAAGCTCGATGTCACAGTTTCCAAGGGCTGGGTCACGCTTAAGGGTGAGGTCGAGTGGCAGTACCAGAAAATAGACGCTGAGCGAGTGGTTCACCGCCTGTCGGGTGTCAAGGGAGTCACCAACTTAATCACCGTCAAACCCCGTGTGACCCCATCAGAACTCAAGCAGAAGATTGAGCAGGCGTTGTTGCGGAGTGCCGAAACTGATGCACAGCGGATTACGGTCGAGGTGGAGGGGAGCAAGGTCATCCTGAAGGGGACGGTACGCTCCTGGGCTGAGCGACAAGAGGCAGAGCGATCGGCGTGGTCGGCACCAGGAATCACCTCGGTGGAAAACTGGATCACGATCTCGCCCTAAGCCTGACCGTCAGAACGGCCGCCTCTACTATCATCGAAGCAAGCACAAAGGTATGGTGGAACACAGAATCAAGTCAACTATGCAGAAATCACGAGCATCAGCGGAGTCGGACACCCAGCGGATTGAAGCGTTTAGCGATGCCGTGTTTGCCATTGCCATCACGCTGCTGATACTGGAAATTCGCGTGCCAGAGTTGAACTCTACGGAGGGAACAAGCAACACACTAAGTCTTGCCTCAGCATTATTCGTATTGTGGCCGTCCTACTTCGCCTACATTTTCAGCTTCGTGGTAATTGGAATTTTCTGGGTAAATCATCACTACGTCTTCCAACTCTACGAACGGAGTGATCCAGTATTTAATCTGTTCAACCTCTTGTTTCTGATGTGTATTGCGTTTCTGCCGTTTCCAACGGCGGTCGTGGCTAGATGCATTACTGACGCACAGCAGCTGCAAACCGTAGTCGTCTTGTATGCGTTGGTATTGTTCTTATCAGTGTTGACATGGCTGCTCATCTGGCTCTATGCCAGCCGCAATCATCGATTGCTGAACAGAAATCTCGACGGTCGATTCATCGCTTACCTCACCCGCATGTACATATTAACTAGCGTGTTGTACTTCTTAGCGCTGGTGCTGTCGTTGTGGAACGGTATCGCCGGATTGGTGTTATGCGTGGGATTGACGTTACTATACACGCTGCCGCCGAAAAAGCCAGTGTATCGTAGCGGCGCATAAACATTGTTTGATCGCGATGAAAAAACACCTATCCCAAACCCAAAACAAATTAACAAATAAGGAGAAGATTATGACCTCTACGACATTGAATCAGCCCAATCCTCAATCTCAGCAGGAGATTGAACAGGAGAGGCAAAAGGCAACGAATGAGGCTCAAAGTTCCCTAGATCAGGACGCAATCGCCGCGCTCGAAGAAACTCGCAATGCAATCAACGCCATTGATCGGGAAAACACTCAGGAAACCATTCAAGCTCTGGAACGGGCAACTGGAAAACTTGATATTCTTCTGGCACGTTACCCTGAACTGGCTCTGGTTCCTGTGTCAACTCAGATAACCATTATCGATCTTGCCCCTCGGGATTTTGATTTGATTGAGCCAATTCGCGATGAAGCTAAGAGGGCTGTGAATGAGGAAGATTTTTCGACTGGGCGTGCATTGTTGCACAACCTAGTGAGCGAGATTCGCACATCAACCGTCAATCTGCCACTTGAGACGTATCCTGATGCCATCAAGGAGGCCGCCCGATTGTTGCATCAAGGGAGAACCTATGAAGCCAGAGCGGTAATGCAACTGGCACTCTCAACTCTGGTGGTGACAGAACAATCTCGACCCATTCCACTGATTAATGCCCTTACTGAACTAGCTGCTGCAATCGCTTTAGCCGCTCAAGGACAGGATCAACAGAATCAGGACCAGCAAAATCGGGACCAAGTACTGCGGTTGCTGGAAGATGCTCGCACCCAACTCAAGCTGGCGAGAGAACTGGGCTATGCTAGACGCGATCCCGAGTACAAAGAACTTGACCGGGCAATCAGAGACATTGGGCGGCAAATCAGGGCAAAGGAGAAAACAGAAAGTCCATTTGCCAAACTCCGGGAAAAGTTCTCTAGTTTCTTCAACCGGGTGTCCAGAGTCAACAGACCATCTCATGAAAGTCACCAAACCCAAAGTCAGCAAACAGCTAATGCTTGATTGGGTTTAAACCTATCAAGGTGAGGGTTAGCCATGCTGCAACCCCGATCAACAGTGGCAACTTGCAAAACACATGCAAGCCTGTTGCAAAACGCCGATTTGGATAAGGTTTCCAAATCGGCAACAATTCTCTGACGAAAAAGGCATCTATCCCAGGCGCAAAGCAAGTTTACAAACCAGGAGAACGATCGTGAACCAATATCACAGATTCTTTAGAAGGCTGCAAGTCCTGTTAGTGGGTATTCTTTTCTCCACGCTTTTATTCATCGCTCCCGTTCATGCAGTTAGCTCTGCTACGGTATCTCCTGAAAGATTGAATCAGCTTGATACTAGTCTTCAGCAGGAGATTGAAAAGGAGAGGCAACAGGCAACAGCTGAGGCTGAAAGTAAACTGGATCGAGAAGCGATCGCCGCAATCGAAGAAACTAAAAAAGCGATCGCTGCCATTGAGCGGGGAAAGACGACTGAAGCAATTGCTGCCCTAGAACGAGCAACTGGAAAAATTGACATTCTAGTAGCACAATACCCTAAACTAGCTCTAATTCCGGTGGCAGCTGAGGTAGCGATAATCGATTTTGCCCCTCAGGATTTTAATTTGGTTGACCGAATTCGCAAACAAGTTAAGTCTGCTGTAAATGCAGAAGATTTTCCGGCGGCTCGCGAACTGTTGAACAACTTGATGAGCGAGATTCGCACAGCAATCGTCAATCTGCCATTAGAGAGATATCCAGATGCTACCAAGCAGGCAGCTCGGTTGTTGAACGAAGGCAAAATTGATGAAGCCAAAGGCGTGCTGCAACTTGCGCTCTCAACTTTAGTGGTGACAGAACAAGCTCGACCCCTGCCGCTAGTCAAAGCCCATACCGATCTAGTGACTGCGGTTACTTTAGCAGAGAAGGATCGTGACGCAGCACAGAGGTTGCTAGAAGATGCTCGTACCCAACTCAAGTTAGCTCAAGAACTAGGATATGCCAGAGGAGATCGCGAGTATGCAGCATTTGACAAAGCAATTAAAAATCTAGAGCGGCAAGTTAAGGCACGTGAGAACACAGCAGGCGCATTTGCCAAGCTTCAAGAACAATTCTCTAGTTTCTTCAACCGAGTATCCGAAGTCGTTAAACCAGATGATTCCTCAAATAGGGCAGAAGCCAGGAGACGCGATTAATCGCGTCTGTACAAGAATTAAAAGTAGAGACGCGATGAATCGCGTCTGTATAAGAGTGAGGAGTTTTATCTCCCCCTGCCCCTCTGCCCACCCATCCCATCGCGTTAATTTCAAGAGGTGCTGATGGTTGCAGCAACCGATTTCAAAGATTATTACGAAATTCTGGGTGTCAGTAAGAACGCCACTCCGGAGGATATCAAAAAAGCCTACCGGAAATTGGCACGGAAATATCACCCGGACTTAAATCCTAACGATAAGCAAGCGGAAGCGCGGTTCAAAGAAATTAATGAAGCTAATGAAGTGCTGTCCGACCCAGAAAAACGCCAGAAGTATGACCAGTATGGTCAGTACTGGCAACAGGCTGCGGCGGGTACACCTCCACCCAGAGGGGCGGGTACACAAGGTTATGACTTTAGCCAGTATGGCAACTTTGATGATTTTATTGATGAATTGCTGGGAGGGTTAGGTCGCAGTGGCGGTCGTACAAGGCAGCGCGGAGCTAATTATCGCACTACAACAAGACCAGAAGGATTCCGGGACTACGTAGATTTTGGGTATGGAGAAGACCCCTCCAGCCGCTTCACTGAAGTTCCCGCACAGGATACAGAAGCGGCGATCGCTCTCACTTTTTCTGAAGCATTTCATGGTACACAGAAGCAGCTACAAATTGATGGAGAAACTATCACTGTTCGCATTCCGCCGGGAGCAAAATCGGGAAGCCGCATTCGAGTCAAAGGCAAAGGACAGATGAGTCCTTTTAGTCAGCAACGCGGCGATTTGTATCTGACAATTGAATTATTGCCTCATCCTTTCTTCAAATTTGAGGGCGACAATCTTGCCTGTGAACTACCTGTTAGCCCAGAGGAAGCAGTGCTTGGCGCACAAATAGATGTTCCTACGCCCGATGGCAAGGTAACAATGAAGATTCCGGCTGGTGTGGATTCCGGCCAAGCACTCCGACTACGTGGCAAGGGCTGGCGCGATCCAAAAGGTAATCGTACCGCTTTGATCGTGCGGTTAAAAATTGTGACACCCAAAGATTTGAGTTCCCAAGAAAGAGAGTGCTATGAAAAATTGCGGCAGGTCAGTAGTTTTAATTCCCGTCAGGGCTTAACGGAGGTGCGGTTATGAGTTCTAACCTGAGTTTGTCTTGCGTGGTGTGGACAGAAGCAGGCGATCGCCTCTATAGTTTCGAGCAAGCCGCCTACCTCACCCAAACTTCGGTTTTATTGCTAGAACGATTTGCCCGCCTGGGATTAATTGAACCTGTAGGAATCATGCTGCGCCCACAGGATCTCTTTCGCGTTGAGCAGATTCAAAGGTTGCACCGCGATCTGAACTTGAATTGGGTCGGAGCAGCAATGGTGCTAGATATGGTAACTGAAATTGCCCAACTCAAGGCGCAACTGCGCGCCTATCGTGCTGAATTACAAATTCGTAATTAAGAGCGTTAACCAATACCTTCGCCAAAAAAAGAGTATGAAGAGATAGGGCTGCCGTAGTAGAGTTATTGTCTCTCACAACGACAACTCAGAACCCACACACAGCCC
>NZ_JBALDP010000080.1:0-1056 GCF_036917355.1 Nostoc sp. | reverse complement strand
GCAGGGTGGTTTCATACAACGAGAGAAAAATAATAATGATTTATAGAGGGTGGAGAAAAATGGATAACTAACAAGTATGAATCTCGTCGAACAATTGCAGCAAGTCCCAGACTATAGGCACATCCGGGGACGAAGACATGAATTATGGTTAGTATTATTGCTCATATTGCTGGGAGCAATGACTGGGTATTGGGGCTACCGTCCACTGGAAGATTTTACCAAAGAACACAGACAAAGCTTAATTGAACTGTTAAACCTAGATGAGACAATTAAGTTTCCATCCTATTCAACGTTCCGACGAGTACTAAAAACAATAGATTTTCAGCCATTTACCGACTTATTTAATAATTGGGCATCAGTTTTTGTCCCACCAATACCAGGAGAACATTTGGCAATAGATGGCAAAGGCATTCGTTGCACAGTAACAGATTACAGTCAGTCCTACCAAAACTTTATCAGTACAGTATCAGTTTATAGTCATGAGCGGGGCATTGTACTCAGGATGCAACCAATGTCCAACAAAAAAATTAGTGAAGTGGCGATCGTAAAACAATTAATCTCCGAGTTTTGTGGTCAACAAGTCGTTTTTACCCTTGATGCTTTACACTGCCAAAAAAAACTGTATCGCTGATCGTCACTAGTGGCAATGATTACCTGATTGGACTAAAAGAAAATCAACCGACACTCTATAAAATCGCTCAAACCCAATCACAACAGCATACTCCACTTAGCAGTACCACAACTGTAGAGAATGTTCATTCTAGGCTAGTCCAACGTGAGTGCAAGGTTTTTGCTGCCCCCGAACAACTTCAAAAAAAATGGTCTGGACTCAAAACTTTTATTGTTGTCGAGCGTCAGGGTGAGCGCAATGGTCGGCCATTTTACGAGCGTCAATTCTATATCTGTAGTCAATATCTCGAAGCTCAACAGTTACTTGCCGACATTCAAGGGCATTGGGGAATCGAAAATCGACTTCATTGGGTAAGAGATGTGACATTCAAAGAAGACTTTCCACTACGGCGTGGTGGCAATGCCCCTGTGAATTGGTCTATCTTA
>NZ_JBALDP010000079.1:0-138115 GCF_036917355.1 Nostoc sp. | reverse complement strand
AATCCAGGCGATCGCAGTCAGCGTCCACCCAGACCTGATTTTAAAGCGGCGGCGACAAAGTTAGGAGTTACAGAAGCCCAGTTAAAGGCGGCATTAGGAGTCCCAGCCAATCCGCCAAATCCAGGCGATCGCAGTCAGCGTCCACCCAGACCTGATTTTAAAGCGGCGGCGACAAAGTTAGGAGTTACAGAAGCCCAGTTAAAGGCGGCATTGGGAGTCCCACCTCATCCTCCTGGCGATGGCGGAGCCTCTCCCCAAGGAAACCGTCCTAATCAACCAAAATAGTAAATAGACTACGCGGTAGGGGCGCAAGGCCTTGCGCCCCTACGACAGGTAAAGTTTTTCCCCTTTAACCTTTTCCCTTTCCCCAAAACCCGACAAGTATTAGGTGTGGTTCAAATACATGAAAACTGCTGTATATATAGTGTGAGATTATTTGATTTTTTCTTTCGCCAGAACTACTACAATTACTATTGATGCTAGATAATGGGAAGGCTTTGACATTTTCTTCCCAATCTAGCCCGGAAACAATAACTAAGACTTATGCGAACTCACTATTGCGGCGAACTCCGAAAAGAACATATTGGAGAAACTGTTACCTTTTACGGATGGGTAGACCGTCGCCGCGATCATGGTGGTGTGATATTTTTAGATTTACGCGATCGCTCTGGAATTGTCCAAATCGTCAGCGATCCGCAACGCACCCCAGATTCTTACGAATATGCGAACGCCCTGCGAAATGAATATGTTGTCAAAATCACTGGTAGGGTAACACAACGTCCCGAAGAATCGTTGAATACCCGCATCCCCACAGGCGAGGTAGAAATCTATGCCGATAAAATTGAACTACTCAATGCTGTTCGCAAACAGTTACCTTTCCAAGTTTCTGTAGCTGACACCGAGACAGTACGAGAAGACTTACGGCTGAAATATCGTTATTTGGATTTGCGACGCGAACGTATGGCGCAAAATTTGCAACTGCGTCATCAAATTGTCAAAGCCATGCGTCGTTATTTAGAAGATTTGGAAGGTTTTATCGAAGTCGAAACCCCAATCCTTACCCGTTCTACCCCAGAAGGGGCGCGGGATTATGTTCTACCCAGTCGCGTCAATCCTGGTGAGTGGTATGCTTTGCCGCAATCACCCCAGCTATTTAAACAATTGCTGATGGTATCCGGCTTAGATCGATATTATCAGATTGCCCGTTGCTTTCGTGACGAAGACTTACGCGCTGATAGACAACCAGAATTCACGCAGTTGGACATGGAAATGAGCTTCATGTCTCAAGAAGAAATTATCGAACTAAATGAGAATTTAGTTTGCCATATCTACAAAACAGTTAAAGGCATTGAGTTACAGCGCCCTTTCCCCCGTCTTACTTATGCTGAGGGGATGGAACGCTACGGTAGTGATAAACCAGATACACGCTATGGTTTGGAATTAGTTGATGTCTCAGATATCTTGAAAGACTCTGGTTTCAAAGTCTTTCGGGACACTGTTACCAATGGTGGTATCGTCAAAATCCTCCCCATTCCAAACGGTAACGATGTAATTTCTAATGTCCGCATTAAACCAGGTGGCGATTTATTTAAAGAAGCCAGCGAAGCCGGTGCTAAAGGTTTAGCTTTTATCCGCGTCAGGGATGATGGCGAAATTGACACCATTGGGGCGATTAAAGACAACTTAACCGAAGAACAAAAACAAGAAATTTTGCGCCGTACAGGTGCAAAAGCTGGACATTTGCTGTTGTTTGGGGCAGGGGAAGCTGCTACAGTTAATAAAACTTTAGATAGATTACGACAAGCGATCGCTAGAGAATTTAACTTAATCGATCCCGAAAAAATCAACTTGCTGTGGATCACAGATTTCCCGATGTTCGAGTGGAATGCTGACGAAAAGCGTCTAGAAGCATTACACCACCCGTTCACAGCACCGCATCCTGATGATTTGAGCGACTTAAAGACTGCACGCGCCCAAGCTTACGACTTAATTCTCAACGGCGTAGAAGTTGGCGGCGGAAGTCTGCGGATTTATCAGCGAGAAATTCAACAGCAAGTGTTTGAAGCGATCGGTTTATCTCCTGAAGAAGCACAAAATAAATTTGGCTTTCTCTTAGAAGCATTTGAATATGGTACACCGCCGCATGGTGGCATCGCCTACGGTTTAGATCGTTTGGTAATGTTGCTAGCTGGCGAAGAATCTATTCGGGATGTCATTGCTTTTCCCAAGACACAACAAGCACGTTGTTTGTTAACAGATGCACCTTCGAGTGTAGATGCTAAACAGTTGAAAGAATTACACGTTGCTTCGACTTATAAACCAAAGTCTTAACTCGACTTTATCCAATTAGGCGGCATAAACAGCAACATCGTTTGTTTTATTGCCAATACCAAACAAGCCAACCCAAGGTGCGCTCTATCACCCAGTGTTTTGGAAACAAAACAAACCCTTTGCGCTCTTTGGGTTGGAGTACTACTTGTATAATCCAATAACAATTTTGATTATAGCGGTTATCGAATGGAAGCAATACACTTTGACCTCACTTCCATTCCTCTTTCCTAACAGGAGAGAGACTTTGAATCTTACTCCTCTTCCCTAGTAGGGAAGGGGCTGGGGGTTAGGTCTGTATTGGACTCAACCGAGAAGCGCTATATTTTAATATTCAAAACTCAGTGACAATGTTAACAATTTTATCTTCGGTGTCGTATCCAAAGTAGGTTGGGTAACAACCATCTCCATACCCTGATGAAAAGGCAATTATATTTAATTGGGTAGATTTATCTATACAAATATTTGCCCACTTCCATGTATGTCTGTAATTTTTTCTTAATTCATCTTGAATCAGGTCTATCAAGCTTTCTTCTTGGGGATTAGCAATGTATGCATAGTATATTGAATCGTCAAGAATTTTTACTGCATCAAAATCCATAAAGCAACCAACTCCAGAATCAACTGGATAACCCAAGGTGTCATTTTCTGTAAGCGAAGCTAGTTCTTCATCAGAGCAAATACCTAATTTCCAATTTACGGGAGTTTCTTCGCTAATACGAATTATGGCATAAGCCACTCTTTGGTCATTATTTCTTGGATAATGAGCAACAATTAAGAAAACAGGATATTTACCAATTGGTAAAGACTTTTGAAAAGGTTCACTATCAGGAAAAGCAAGTGGATCGCAAGCTACTAATCTTCCTGAAGTTAAAATTAATTCTCCAACATAATGGGTTGTAAATGTAATATCTCCAATTGAACTAGATAGTTTTTCACCTCTTAAAGCTTTATAAAAATTAATAGTATCCATTTTTGTATAATGCTTGAAATAGACATTGTAGCATAAAATGCTTCAAACCCTTAGAATGCTTAAGTGCTTGATAGAACCTGTTATCTTTGATGAAGTTCAAAATGCAAATATTTTTTGCGTTTAATCTGATTGATTCATTGGCTCTAAATGCAATTTGCTAGAATTACTATAGTTTTTATTTCTGAGATTTGGAAGAAATCTAGCATTTTATTATGATTATGCGCCTTTCCACAATTGCTGCGACCTTTCTGGTTGCTAGTCTTAGTATCGGTACACTTTTGAGTATTGCTGCCCCAGCTTCGGCTGACGAGATAATAACTTGTGCAAGCCAAAATAATCGAAGGAATACTTGTTCGGTAAATACAAGAGGCAGAGTGAGACTTGTTAGGCAATTGTCTAACACCAGTTGCAGAGGAAATTGGGGCTATCGGAGAAATCGTATTTGGGTGAAAAATGGTTGCCGAGCTGAGTTTTCAGTTGGCGATCGCAGAAACGACAGATATGACAGAGATAATAGATACGATCGAAACGATAGATATGACAGAAACGATAGATATGATAGATATGACAGAGACAATAGAAACGACAGATATGACAGATAGGAGACTAGGTATTGCGTTAATATAGTTAAGCAGAAATTAAGAAACTTACTCCTGAATTCTGCTGTATTTTGACTTTTCAAACATTCTCTTGGGATTAACAAATACAAAAATACTCAACTACTTCTTGTGAGGTGGGCTTCTCGCCATTGGTGTCAACTTAAGGCAGATGCCCAAATGTCAAGTCTTGTTTACGTCTCTTGCTAATGCGATCGCTTCTTCTTTTGTAGAGAAGCGATCGCAGTGCTTATTTTATAGTCGCAGATAAGATAAGAGAGTAACATGCTCCTCACACACAAGTAGCAATGACCTCAACCCTGCGGAAATTTCCCCGTCTCAATGCTCCGACGCTGCACCAGTTGCCCAATGGTTTGACAATCATTGCCGAGCAAATGCCAGTTGAAGCCGTAAACCTCAACTTATGGATAAAAGTTGGCTCTGCTGTTGAACCTGATGCTATTAACGGCATGGCTCACTTTTTAGAACACATGATTTTTAAAGGAACAGAACGACTGGCAAGCGGCGAGTTTGAACGTCGAATTGAAGAACGGGGTGCTGTCACCAATGCCGCTACTAGCCAAGACTATACTCATTACTATATAACTACTGCCCCCAAAGATTTTGCCGAGCTTGCGCCACTACAAATAGATGTAGTATCGAATGCGAGTATTCCTGATGATGCCTTTGAACGCGAGCGATTGGTAGTTTTAGAAGAAATTAGGCGTTCAGAGGATAATCCCCAACGGCGTACATATCGGCGAGCGATGGAGACAGCCTTCGATCGTCTACCCTATCGCCGTGCGGTATTGGGGCCAGAATCGGTGATTGCCGGACTTAAACCCCAGCAGATGCGAGATTTTCATGCTAATTGGTATCAACCCCAGTCAATTACGGCTGTGGCTGTGGGCAATTTGCCCGTGGAAGAATTAATTGCAACTGTTGCGGAAGGATTTACAAAAGCCACTAAAACTCTCCGCTCCCCACTTCCTACACCCCACTCTCCCCTGAATCCTGAGTCACCATTTACAGAAATTGTTCGTCGAGAATTTATCGATGAAAGTTTGCAACAAGCAAGGCTAGTAATGGTTTGGCGGGTTCCAGGAATGACGCAGTTAGATTGTACCTATGGATTGGATGTTTTAGCCGGAATTTTGGGACATGGACGGACATCAAGACTAGTGAGGGATTTACGGGAAGAACGGGGATTAGTTTCTTCAATTTCTGTGAGCAATATGAGCAACGAGTTGCAAGGGATATTTTATATTTCAGCTAAATGCGCAGTAGAAAATTTACCAGTTGTAGAGAATGCGATCGCTCAACACATTGGCAAACTACAAACAGAGTTCGTAACAGAATCAGAAATAGCTCGTGTGCAGCGACGAGTAGCTAACAAATTTGTTTTTGGTAACGAAACACCAAGCGATCGCTCTGGGTTGTATGGTTATTATCAGTCTTTGGTAGGAGATTTAGAACCCGCCTTTAACTACCCAGCGATCATTCAAAGCCAAGATGCAACAGACTTGATGCAAGCGGCCAAAGAGTATCTATCTTCTAATTCTTATGGTGTAGTTTTTGTCAAGCCCTTTTAGAGTTAGGAGTTAAGAGTGAGGAGTTATGAGTGAAAAGCCATGATTGTGACTCCTGACTCCTAACTTTTATTTAACTCCTAACTTCTAACTCCTAATTCCTAACTTTTATTTAATCATGTGGACTCAAATCGACACCCATATTAGCCAGGTGACTGGCGAAAAATTCCAGAGTCAGCAACGGCGATCGGTTGGTGGTGGGTGCATCAACCAAGGTTATGCTGTCTCTAATGGTGAGATAACCTACTTCGTCAAGCAAAATCTGGCATCCCAAGTTGCGATGTTTGAAGCTGAGGCGTTGGGTCTAAAGGAAATGCTAGCAACAGCTAGTATTCGCATCCCTAAACCAATTTGCTGGGGTACTGCTGATAATTCTAGCTACATCGTTCTGGAATGGTTGGAACTTGGTAGTGGTAACAGCAATTCATGGCAAGAAATGGGGCGCAAGTTAGCAGCGATGCATAAAGCTAGCAGCAGTCAAGGTTTTGGTTGGAAAATTAACAATACCATTGGTTCCACACCCCAAATCAATACTTGGACAGCAGACTGGACGGAATTTTATATTAAACATCGCTTGGGTTATCAATTTCAGTTGGCAAGGCAGCGGGGAGGTAATTTCCCTAAAGAAGATAAGTTATTAGCGATGATTCCTGAACTATTGGCGGATCGTCACGTGCAACCTTCCTTAGTACATGGCGATTTATGGGGTGGAAATGCTGGGTGTACTGCGTCGGGAGAACCAGTGATATTTGATCCAGCAACTTATTTTGCAGATAGAGAAGTTGATATCGCCATGACCGAATTATTTGGTGGTTTCCCCGCAGCGTTTTATAAGGGTTACAACGAGGTATTTCCGTTAGATGCAGGCTATGAGCAGAGAAAAACGCTTTATAACCTGTATCACATTTTGAATCACTTCAATTTATTTGGGGGTAGTTACGATTCGCAAGCCAATAGGATGATTGACCAGATTTTACGATAAGGAATGCGGATTAAATAAAGTGCAAAACTAGTGACAGAGCGGCGTCGCGGAAAGTGCCGAGCCAGTGCGGTCTTGGGGCAAAGCCCCAAGTGGAGCATCTAGCGGCGTCCTTACTTCAATAATCCCACGCTTAAAAACGTGGGTTCCCTTCTGCCTCCTGCCTTCTGAATTTGTCCTGCTGTCACAGACTCGATTGCGAGATTGATGGTACTTTGTTTTTGCACAAACTCCTTTATCCCAATCGCATACAAGCTATGACACTCAATTTATATTTACTGCGACATGGAGAAACTACCTTTAGTCAAAGTGGTAATTTCTGTGGTGAAACTGATGCGGAGTTGACAACAGAGGGGATGCAGATGGCATCCGCTTTTGCCGATGTTTATCAACAATTGAAGTGGGAAGGGGTTTATGTTAGCCCGATGAAGCGTGCAATTGCAACTGCCAAGCCATTTTGTGATGCTATCGGTATGGATATGCAGTTGCGTGACGGACTTAGAGAAGGTAGTTACGGCGAATGGGAAACTAAGAGTAAATCGTTTGCCCAAGAGAATTATGCAGAAAACTATCTAAAATGGGTGACAGAACCCGCTTGGAATGCACCACTAGGTGGAGAAACTGCGGTAGATATTGCTAACCGTTCTATGCCTGTAATTGCTGAGATTCAAGAAAAACATCCCCAAGGTAACGTTTTAGTAGTTTCTCATAAAGCTACGATTCGGATTATGCTTTGCAGTTTACTGGGAATTGATTTGGGACGCTATCGCTATCGGGTGAATATTTTGGTCGCGTCGGTAAGTATGGTTAAATTTGACGTTAATGGCCCTTTGTTAGAAATATTAGGCGATCGCCATCATATACCCGATCGTATTCGCTCTCGTCCGGGAACATAATAGTCTCTTAGGGACTTGCAAAAAAGAAATTATCTCAAATTATTTCTATATTTATAGGGGCGCAAGGCCTTGCGCCCCTACAATTGGATTATTTTTTAACTGGAAGGCGCTGTTTCGCCCGCCACCGATCGCGTGGGTTGGCAAAGCCCTCAGTAAAATAGGAGATTAATTTCGGGTATGAGAATTTCTGCCCTGCCGAATCGATTTATTTTCATAGGTTATAGCCTATATTGGGTGAGATACCTATCCCACAAGAGTTAACTCCTGGTTTCGATATCGTATAACTGGCATAGGGTGAGGAGTTTTTGTTTAAGGCGATCGCGCAGACTCTCAGGTGATACAATCACGCAATCTTCCCAATAAGGCGATACTTCTCGAATCAGCCAGAAAGGGTTAGCTACTCGTCGCACCACCTGACGCACATCATTAATCATGTCATCCTCAATATCATCTTCTTTCGGTTGATAAGCTTTAGCTAGCCAACCCCGAAAGTGTAATTGCACTTTTACATAATCAAGTTCACCCCGCCAATCTCCACTTGTCGGCACAACAGACTTAATTCGTTCAAAGCTTAAGCAACGATTGTGCCAAAGTTCGGTTAATTCTGGAATATCGTTTTCTACGTCTGCTGTCTCTTCGCACCAAATCATGAGATAAAAGCGTTTCTCAAAAAACTTTACCTCAGCATGACGAACTTTGTAATCTAATTCGTGACCTTGAGAGTTGGAATAGAGAATGTAGAAAGGCTGTTTAGCTTTACTTAGTTCTTCTATCGTATTTCGCCATTCTTGGATAGGTTGACTAAGTTGTTTCATCAGTAATTGACGAAGAGGTGCTTCGAGATTGCCACGTTCCAGTAAAAGTGCAAGTATAGTTTGCGCTTCTCCAATGTGACCTGCATCATTCAAAGCTTTTATCGCTTGCTGTAAGGCATTAACTTGGTTAGAGTCAAGCCTAAAGGGCTTCCCGACCTCTACAGATTGTTGTGCGATCGCCACTATTAAGCCCGAAATACTGGGTTCTTTGCCCCAAGTGATATTGAGTTGGCGAGCGAGCGCTTCTAGTTGTTCCTTAGTTCCTGGCGGAATTGACAGTGTAATCGTTTCTTTTTTTCTGGGCATTTACAAAATGTACTTGCACTTTTAATTTACTTGTGCCATATTCATAGATGTAATTATAAATAGTCTGGTTGTAAAAAAGTGCAGTGACATAACTTGAGTTTGTCAGGTTATCTCAGTATAAGTACTCATCTCAAAAGTTGACTTTGCAACCTAGACTCGATTTTGGATTGGAGTATCTTTATATGTCCAAGCGCAATAGGCTTTTGAATAATCCTCCAAAGACTTTGGAGGAGCGTTATTTCAGTGAAATTCGCCCCCAGCTTTACGAAAATCATGCACATCATCATCAGTACGGCGTAAGAAAGGGTACAACTCTTGCAGAACACCTTGATTCTGCGTGTCAGTTTATTTTGACAGTCAGCCGAATAGCAGAAGTTCCAGAAGATAAAAGACCTTTGCTACTAGCTGCAACTGCTGTTCATGACCTGAATAAATTAGATACCCAAGGACGCAATGTTAAAACCCTGGCTAGAAATCAAGAATTTTTACGAGAACAACTTGAAAATGCTTGTGTACTTAGCTTTGTTGTCTCAGAAGATGATTTGGAGTTAGTCAGAAAGCTAATTGAACGCCATTCAGGTCATAACGTCAGCGATGGTGCAAGATTTTTACCAGAAGACCCAAATATTGAACGTTGGGCGGCGATGCTTACAGCTGCGGACTTATTTGATTTAGGAATTCCAGATGCACAACGTTTTCGCAAACTGGAAAAAGAATTAACCGTTGCTTTTGGACGAAGCTGTAACCTTTTTAGAATCAGTATCTCTGAAGACAAAGGCTATATTACAGCCCTGTTGCTGGGTGCTTGCGAAGAGGTTTTGCAAAAGTATGGGTTAAATCCTTTAGCAATTTTCCCTGATGGTGAACTTTTTGAAGGGGAAGCTTTAGCAAATGTAGATTTTACAAAAGAAATAGCTGCTGTTTGGCAAAGTAAAATTGACCAAGTTTTTGGCAATAATATCGAAAGACTTGTCAGAGCTACAAAAGATGGTATTAAAGTTACTCATCAAGCCATCCAACAAAATATTGAGGAAGTTTTGCTAAATGTTGAGGCTCTTTTAGAAAGGAAAAAAGCTGGTTATAAATCAGACAAGATTGCTAAAGATGTAACTAAGTGGGGTGAAGCTGCTGGTGCAGATGCACTAATAAAAGCGGCTGAACTTCAGTTATTACCTGTAAGTAATGCAGAAGAATTTGCCATATCTGAAGGTTTAAAAGCAGCTTACCTCAGTTATAGAGAAGCCGGATTAAGCCCTAAAGAAGTTTGGGATAAAATCGCTCATCATACGGATATATCCCAACTTCAGCGTACTGCAATTGAGCCGTTTAATGGTCAATATGGGCGACCTTTATTTGCTGCTAAAGCTGCTGTTAAAGGAATTGAGGGTATTAAAGAAGCTCTACAAGAATCTTTTCAACTAAGAAAGGAAAGTACACAAATATCTGAAGAAACAGAAGTATCTGAAGAAATGATTGCAGCCGTTAGCCGAATGGTAAATTTACCTTTTGCCATTCGGTTAAATGGAGTCGATGATTTAAATGCTTATGTAGAAGCAAATCCCAGACAAAGATGCTCTTTAGGTTCTACTTCTACTGATATAGATGAGCTAATTTCAGATAATATGCCTCCTGGTACAAAAGTACAAGCTTTTTCTAATCGCTTACCGGGAGGTATCAGTGCTGAACCGAAAAGACAAGCAGATTCAATTGCAGCTTTAGCCTACCAATTAATGGCAGTCGGTGCGAACTTTCCTGCTGTTAAAAAACAAGACCCGCTTTATTTACACTTAGCATTACCTAAAGGTTCTGCTCCAGAACTGTTGAGAATTTGGCGTGGACTTTTAAAACAACTTGCAGCGACAAATGCTGAAGGTGGTACAGTCACTATTGATGAATTGAAATTGTATAGAAATAACCAGCTTGAATTTAAAGCTAACAAAGTAGTCGGTTTAGCATTACCAAAGCGTCCTGATTTTGTTCATACATCTGTCATTATTCCTTTACTTTGGGGAGATGTTAATAATTCTTTAGCTTTACTAAAGTCACTGAGACTTGCTTTAGAAATTTCCTTGTCTTTAGATATTGGCTTTCCTTTTACCTTGAGTAGCAATCTAGAGGTGGAGTTATCTAATGATGTTTATGGAAGAATAGAGGGAATTCCTTCTGCACTGCAAACTTTATTAGGAAATGGACAATATCAGCAACGCCAAGATGCAGAAAAAATTCTTGAGCGACTACGTTGCATTGGCAAACTAGCAACATCCGTTGCAAGTATTCAGAAAGCTGATGATTGTTTGTATGATTTGGCTCGTGCTTGTGTCAGACCAATTGAACTCTATTATGTCTTGCTACGTTGGACTCTGCGAGAACAAGACGAACCAAATTTAAGTGTTATTTGGAGTCGCATTTGTGAACCGTTAAATATTTTATTGGAGAGTTTTATGCCGGATGAAAACTTACTCTTAACTAAATATCTTAAAGAAGCTGCTCAAGTTGCAGCAGAGGGAAAAATTTGGGGAAGTTCTTTTAAACGAACTGCTCAAGCAGAACCGTTTACAGCTTTTATTGCTGCTATTCGTTCTCAAAAGTCTTATTTGGGTTTAGATGTAATTTTTGCTGCTTTAGTACAGCAATATCATACTCGCTTAGACCGTATCCGTGAGCATGGCGTAGGTGCGACAAAGTATGAACAGGTCAAGCGTTATTACGAGCTATTACGAAAACTATATGAGGAGGTTTATTCAGCACGTCCTGAAAAGTTTTTATCTGACCAAAAAACTTTAGAAGCTGCTTATCTATTCTTCCTTGAGGAAGCACGTAAACAACTCAAAAGTCAATCTGAAGATGATTCTGTCGAAACAACTACAACTGTTTAAATAATTAGGAGTTTTTCATCATGTCCATTTCAAAACTTTCTTCAGTTCTAGCAACAAGTTATGAGAATTTCCCCAAAGGACGTTTTATTACTTTAGTTGTTTTAAGAACAACCCATTCTGAAACTATCTTTCGCACAGAAGGTTCAGGTGAACCAATGTGTAGCGAGTTTGTCCAAGCTGGTTTAGAAGGTGAAAATCAAAAAACTATAATTCAACGCTTGGTAATGACTAAGCGTAAACAAGTAGCACCAGAAAGACGCTATGGACGAGAACATTTAAGAGCGCATGAGCTTTTATACACCAACCCTAAAGATGGCTCTCTTTGTTCTTTAAATACTAATGCACCTTGTGAAATGTGTGTAGATTGTTTCCTCTACGGCTTCGCAGCTGGTGGGGGTGGCGCTCAAAAAAGTCGGATTTGGACTGAAGACGCTTTTAGTATTTTACCTGCTAGTGATGTTGTAGGCGATCGCACCATAAACGCCATCTACGAAACTGGTACAATGCGCGATGAAAAAGGTAACGCCTCAACAGCTTTAAATACCAGCGAATACATTAAACCAGGAGTTCATTTTCTGGATGTCGTCACACTAAAAGATGTAACTGCGGATGAACTGCGCTATATCATTGGTAACATTCTTTTTACAAGTCGTTACGGTGCAGTTTCTAGTCGTGTTGGACGCATGGAAAACCAAATATTAGGCGTATTTGGTAGTATTACCGAACTTCCTAGTTCTCTGGAACTTGTACAAGCTACTTATGATGTCTTAGGTAAGCCTTTAGAACATCCTTTGAATATTAATCAATTAATTACAGCAAGCAAACAAGTAATTGCTAATTGGAAAAATAAGAGAGGGGTTTGTGTGCAGCTATCTGAAGAAGAATTAGCAAATTTAGTGACTGATGTAGAAACTAATTGGTCAGAAGCTGAACGTGATAATTTTCTCAAGCGTTTAACGCAATCCTATGAATCCTTCCGTCAGGTTGCACCTGAAAAGAAAAAGGCTAAGGCGAAAGGCAAGAATACACCAGTTGAAGTAGAGATTTAGGTTATGTCAACAATTCCTTTTCAGCAGGCAAAACTTGTTGAATTATATTGTCTTGAACCAGTGTTTTTTGCCTCTAGGGAGTTGTCTGATACCTATTACACTGAGGGGGTAATTGGGAATTATGCTCTTACCTATGCTTTAGGTAAGGTAAATTCCCCCTATCGCCTCCAAGGTCAGGCTACAGGACGACCAACCTACAAAGAAGACTTGCAATCAATTGCACAGGATTTTTATATTTTACCAGCTTCACCAGTAGGTAGAGTTACATTCAGATTTGAACGTTTCAATGCTCTTTCTGATGCTTACTGGTATGCAATGACTAATAACCGTGTTGCTACGGCGCGGGAAGATTTACCATTACAACGCCAAGGTAAAAAACCAAGTTCATTTAGACCAAGTAATTTTCCGCAAACCGGAAGACTGCGGATGATTGAACGCAGAAACAAATTTCAAACTTTGGTATTTGGAAATAATCAATTACCAAATTATATTCGCCTTGGTAAATTTATGAGTAAAGTCAAGGTGAATGTGCTGAATGAATTTCCTGTGACTTTACTACCAGAAAGTGAATATCAAAGTCAACATTATCTAAATGCTGCTGATTTACCACAGCAAATAGAGGCTTTAGCGTTCGATTTAATTTCTATTCCTCCTGCACCCATCATTAAAAATCTTCGTTTTCGGGGTGCTGCTTGGCAAGTTGGAGAAATGATTGTACCAGCAGGGTTACATTTTTGCGGTAGAGAAAGTAGCAATGAGTAATCAAAGATTAGTTATCAGATTAGAACCGCGCAGTATTTCAGCTTGTGCATCTTTGCCAGATGAACTATCTTTTATGGGGAATGCACTTCAACATCAAGTAGATGTATTTAAACAATCTAAGGATGCAGATATTATCCTTGATTTAGCACCAACTGGCACAGGTAAAACCAACGCAGGATTAACAGTATTAAAACATCAGCCAAATAAAAGTGCTGTTTACATCGTTCCAACTAATGCTTTAATAGAACAGCAAACAGAAGCAGCAAAAAAGTTTGTTAGGGAGGCTAACTTACCTCATATCGTCAAATCAGCTTCTGCTAAAGATATTAAAAACTGGTCTAGCGATAAAGTTGGCAGTCGTTCAGGGGAGAAGCTGTATAACGTATTACGGAATCCAGCTACGGTCTTTCCTGATATTGGGGCTAATACCCCCATCATTTTAGTCACAAATCCTGATATCTTTTACTATGCAACTTTCTTTGCATATAACAACCTAGATAGAGGTAATATTGCCAGTAGTTTTTACACCAAATTTTCGACAGTCATTTTTGATGAATTTCATCTCTACGATGCTAAACAGCTAGTAGGAATGTTGTTTTATCTCGCTTATTCTCAGGTTTTTCGCTTTTTTCAGGACGGACGCAAGGTAGTATTCCTGACAGCGACACCAGAACCAGCTTGTGAATTAGCATTGCAGAATTTAAAACAGGCTGGTGTGAAGATAGCAAGAATTGATGGAGAAGCAGGTAATATTAATCTTTTGCCGTCCCAAACAGCAGTTAATCTGGAATTAAGACCAAAACCAGATAGTAAGGAAGAGTGGTTAGCAGAGTTAGCAGCAGAAGTTGTCCAACGTTTTCAAGAAAGACCTGATGAAAATGGTGCTGTAATTCTTGACTCTCTTGATAATATTAATCGTCTCTCAGATTTACTTCGACAACAAGGACTTGGTGATGATATCGGGCGCATTACAGGCCCTGCACCCAAAAAAGATAGACAAAGGGCTATGCAGTGTCAAATCATTTTGGCTACTAGCACTGTAGATGTAGGATTTAACTTTGAAAGACATCCTGAACCGAAACGGCAAAATTTAGATTGGTTGATTTTTTCAGCACGCGATCGCGCCGCATTTTGGCAGAGAATTGGTAGAGTAGGGCGTGTCTTGGGTAAATCAGAAACCAATATTGATTCAGAGGCTATTGCTTACTTACCTGCTAACACTTGGGAAGAAGGTTTAAGCTCTTTAGATACTACTGGGGGACGTACAGTGCTAAAAGACTTACTTGAAACACTTCCCTCCTTAGACAAGCCTTTTTTAAAAGCTTACTGGCGTTCAGAAGCATTTCTAGAAATTGCCCGTCCCTTGTTGGAATTGGAAGAAATGCTTGAAGGTTTAGCTGAAGAAAAATTGATTTTGGAGTTATTCAATACTCTAAAATCTATTTTTGACGGAAACAGAACTTGGGATGATTATCGCTATAGAATGAAACTTTTACGAGGTGCTGAAACTATTGCGAAAAAAACTCCCAAAGAAATCAAAAAAGATTGGAAGTATATCAAAGGTGGTCAGGCTTTTGTTAAAACATTTATCAAAGCTAAATTTTCTGAAGATTGGGATGACTTACAAGCTGGACGTACAACTTTAGACGAATACGTAGATTTATTTAACAAAGATGAAGATGCACTAGCTGAGTTAAAAGAATTTGCTGAAGTTTTTAGTACGAGCTATGCACCTTTATTTAGTTTTCGTTCTAGTCTGTTTGAAAGTCTTTGCATTCGTGACCCTCATGGTTTTATTCTAGATGAATCGGAGGAAACAAGACTAGATCCTTTTCATTTATTACGCTATTACGAATTTGTCCAAAATGGTGATTATATTGAAGTCACCAGTCGTGCTAATGAAACTTATCAATTGAGTTTTGAATTACGCTACACTGATAACTGGCAAGAATTTATCAGTACAGAACTTAACAAATTAACAGCTTTTAAAAATTGTCGAATTATCCGCACTCTTGGAGGAGGAACACGACCCACAGACCAAATACAATCTTTGAATAGGCATCTTTTACCAGGGGTAATTATTTGCCCAAGAACAAATGCTGCTGTTATTTTCCAATTAAACAAGCAAGGAATTATTTCTTATCCAATAAACATTGTTTGTAATGATATAGAGAAAGAATATAGATTCTTTTCAGGCTTGTCAGGAATTTTAACAATGGCAATGAAGTTTAAACAGCTACGTCTTCCAGATGATGAGGTTTTTATTGTGTGATAAGTAATTAAATTCTCGCACCATTGGTGCGAGAATTTGTAGAACATCGATTTATAAGTATATTTTTCTCACATCCCCAGTGAAACACTATCAACAACAAACCAACGCCTTCCCCAGCGATTACCTCAACAACTTGTGGGGAGAAATCCAAGCTTGTCCTTACTTTGCTATCAACAACCTCAACCGCGATTTTGTCGCCACTAAAGGATTTTCTGTAGTATTTCAGCGTTCTGGATTAGCAAAAGTAGAACAGCAGTTTCCCTACTTCAAGCCTTACTTAGATTTGGCTCTCCAACCAAGTTGTAATGCTTTTTACCTCAATCCTTTACAACTTAAAGAAGGCTCCCGCGTCGATCCGCATATCGATCGCTCCCTGCGTTCCTACTCCAAAACCATTGAACCGCCTGCGGTTGTCAGTGTCCTTTATGTGCGCGTACCAGCAGATATGGAAGGGGGAGAACTGGTATTGCGATCGCACAAACGCCAACTTGGGCAAATTAAGCCCCAATTCAATACTTTAGTTTATTTTCAAGGTGATTTAACCCATTCGGTTAACGCTGTCAAAACCCCAGGAAATCGCCTAAGTCTCGTTTGTGAACAGTATAGTTTGAGTGATGCTGAACTCCAGGAAATCCCTGAGTTTACTGTAGAGTCAAGAAGCACTCAGTCTACAACCAAAAAGAGAAAATATGCCTCATAGTTTAGTGTTGAATTTGCTACCTCAATCGCCTATCCCACCACAGTATCTTACAGGTAGACATCTCCACGCCCTATTTCTCACCCTCGTTAGTTCTGTAGATAGCACATTAGGCGATCGCTTGCACGATTCCACCGCAGATAAAGCTTTCACCCTCTCTCCCTTACAAATTAATTCCCCTCTTTTGAAAGGTGGTAAAGGGGGATCTAAATTGCAATATTCACATCAACATCCCATTCCCGCCGGAACACCTTGTTGGTGGCGCATCTCTTTATTAGATGACACTTTATTTGGCAAACTTACCCAACTCTGGCTAAATCTTAATCCCAATCGCCCTTGGCATCTTGGCCCGGCTGACTTGTATATTACCAGTATTCAAGGCACACCCCAATCTATTCAACCTTGGGCAAATGCCAGTACTTATGCTCAATTATATGAAGAAGCTAGCGATCGCCATTCTTCCATAAATCTTACCTTTTCCACGCCTACCGCCTTCCGTCAAGGACAGTATGATACTACCCTTCCTACCAGAGAATCTGTTTTCAATTCTCTACTTTCGCGGTGGAATAAATACAGTGGCATAGAATTTACTCAGATTGCAATTGAGTCAATATTTCTCTCATTTGTTAATATTCACACAGAAATATTAGCTGATTCTCGCAGCAAATTTATTGGCATTCTTGGCGAAGTAACCTACAAGATTTTAGGGGCAGTTGAACCAATACAAATTAAGCAAATTAACGCTTTAGCTGACTTTGCTTTATATACTGGTGTCGGAAGAAAAACAACAATGGGTATGGGAATGACGCGGCGGCTGTATTCTCCATAATTTCAATCATCATTTAAAAACCATCTAAGTTATGAATCAAACCGAATATATTTCAATTGCGGCATTGAATCAATATGCCTATTGTCCGCATCGCTGTTGGCGGATGTTTTGTGCAGGAGAATTTACCGATAATCAATATACAATTGAAGGTACAACTTTACACGATCGCGTCCACACCACAAGCGATGTACAGCGAGGAGAAACTTGGCAAATTCGAGCAATTTGGCTAAAGTCGGAGCAATACAAACTTATCGGTAAATCTGATTTAATTGAAGCCGAATCTGGTCAAGTTTATCCAGTGGAATACAAAAGAGGACGTAAAGGCGAATGGGATAACGATGAGTTGCAAGTTTGTGCCCAAGCCTTATGTTTAGAAGAGATGACAGGACAACCAGTTAACACTGGATATATCTATTATGCTCACTCCCATCAACGGCAATTAGTAGAGATTAATCAAGAGTTACGACAAAGTGCGATCGCAACTATTCAATCTGTCACAAATCTCCTAGAAACAGGAGCAATGCCAAAACCAGTTTACAGCAAACGCTGCCAAGGATGCAGTCTTTATTCGCAATGTTTGCCCAAAGCAACTGATAAAGTCAGAAGTTATCAAGAAGTAAATTAAATCATACTCCAACACAGTTGAGATAAACCCAAAACCATCATGTAGAGACGCGATTTATCGCGTCTTAGAAGACCAATTATTTACTAGGAATCATCAAAAATGGGAACAGTTTACGTAACACAAGCCGATGCTTTTATCGGTAAAGTTGACGAACGTCTCACCGTTAAAGCTGAACAAAAAACCATCTTGGATATCCCTTTAATTAAAATAGAGGGAATTGTAGTACTAGGACGGGCTACTATTTCTCCCGCCGTCGTTAATGAACTTTTAGAACGTCACATTTGTTTAACATTTCTCACACAAAACGGACGATATTTAGGGCGTTTAGAACCAGAAGTTACCAAAAATATCTTTGTTCGTAAAGCCCAATGGCAAGCTGTGGGAGAATCACAACCAGCAATACACTTAGTCAAAGGATTTGTGCGGGGTAAATTGAAAAATTACCGCCATAGCTTACTTCGCACCCAACGAGAACATCCCGATCTTGACCTGAATCATAACATCACTCGATTGGAAAACGCGATCGCACCAATTGAAAAAACTAACAGTATTGATTCCCTCAGAGGCTTAGAAGGTGCTGGTAGTGCAGTCTATTTCGGTTGTTTTCAACAGCTAATCAAAACCTCAGAATTCCGATTTGAAGCCAGACGCCGCCGCCCACCAACCGACCCAGTTAATGCCCTACTGAGTTTTGGGTATTCATTGCTACGTCATGATGTGCAAAGTGCTTTAAATATTGTTGGCTTCGATCCCTATCTAGGATACTTACACGTCGAGCGTTATGGTAGACCTTCCCTAGCCTTGGACTTAATGGAAGAATTTCGTCCTTTAATAGTGGATGCTGTAGTGTTGTCGCTTATTAACAAGCGATCGCTAACCCTAACTGACTTTACCACCGAACCGCTCAGTGGTGCTGTGTCTTTAACCAAAGAAGGACTGCATACATTTCTTCGCGCTTATCAACAAAAGAAACTATCGAGTTTCAAACATCCAGTTTTTGGAAACAAATGCACCTATCAAGAATCCTTTGAAATTCAAGCCAGGTTACTAGCTAAATACCTCATGAACGAAATCGATAAATATCCGCCTTTAATTCTCAAATAACTCCTCTACTCCCATGTATATTGTTGTCAGCTACGACATTCCAGAAGATAAACGTCGTACTAAAATCCATTCGGTTCTCAAGTCCTATGGACAATGGATGCAACTGAGTGTGTTTGAATGCGATATCACTCCTACTCAGTATGCTAAACTGCGATCGCGTTTAGCTAAATTGATTAAACCCGACACTGACAGCGTTCGCTTTTATTTTCTCTGTGGCTGTTGTCAGCGAAAAGTTGAACGCATTGGCGGAGAACAGCCACGAGACGAAACAATTTTCTTTGCTGAGTCTCCTTCTAGCTAAGTTCCTGCATCTCAAATGCGCGGAAGGGTAGGTGTAGAAATTTCACAGCCATAAAAAAGTGCTTCTATCCCAACTCCAGTAAGGCTTTTAAGCTATTAGTCGCCTAATCTTCATCCGCGCAATCTCTGAAATACTTATCAAAATACGATTTCAGCCTTTAAATTTTCCTGGCGCTCTTTCCAAACGAATTCTCTAATGCTATGATTGCCCTTGAATCGCGCAACCGCACCTTGAAAACTAAATACAGCTTAACTTTCAGGCTTCCGCTATTGCAATTAATCAAAATCCCTATTAGGGATTGAAACGACGAATAATCTCGCTCAAACACTTGGAAGCATTATATTGCAATTAATCAAAATCCCTATTAGGGATTGAAACGTGTAAATTTAAGAGTTGGACTCCCAAGATTACCATTGCAATTAATCAAAATCCCTATTAGGGATTGAAACATTAAAAAACAAATATAAAGGTAATAATATAGCAAATTGCAATTAATCAAAATCCCTATTAGGGATTGAAACAGATAAAAGAACAGACTCAATCTATCATTGAAACTATTGCAATTAATCAAAATCCCTATTAGGGATTGAAACGGGTGTATCCTATAATGACCTATAAGCGCTAGAAATTGCAATTAATCAAAATCCCTATTAGGGATTGAAACATCGCATACCTGCGGCGAATGAAGAAGCAAGGCAGAATTGCAATTAATCAAAATCCCTATTAGGGATTGAAACGGCTCGACCAGCGAATCTGCTCGTGCGGAAGTACCGATTGCAATTAATCAAAATCCCTATTAGGGATTGAAACAACACTCCAGCAAACTTCTCAGCATTGGACTCAGCATTGCAATTAATCAAAATCCCTATTAGGGATTGAAACGGCAGAAATAACCGCTACGGATTGGACACTAATTTATTGCAATTAATCAAAATCCCTATTAGGGATTGAAACACTTCACTAACTTTCATTGCGATCGCTCACTCTATTGCAATTAATCAAAATCCCTATTAGGGATTGAAACATCATCTTTAAGGGTAAAAAGGATTTCAGAATTAATATTGCAATTAATCAAAATCCCTATTAGGGATTGAAACCAGCAGCAAACTGAGTAAAAAGCGGAAGGGTTGATATTGCAATTAATCAAAATCCCTATTAGGGATTGAAACCAATGAAAGACGAAAAAAGAATTACAATAAGGGTATTGCAATTAATCAAAATCCCTATTAGGGATTGAAACACAGAGTTAGCGGAGATACTTACACTTACTGATTATTGCAATTAATCAAAATCCCTATTAGGGATTGAAACTTTAGGGGATTGGGGCATGAAATCAATAAAGATGAAATTGCAATTAATCAAAATCCCTATTAGGGATTGAAACTAGGTATAAGGAGGCTCAAAAATCTAAAAAAAGCGATTGCAATTAATCAAAATCCCTATTAGGGATTGAAACAGAAGATTTTACCGCTTTTGTGTGCCCCATAATTTATTGCAATTAATCAAAATCCCTATTAGGGATTGAAACCCCTTGGCGGTACTGATTCATCTATCAGTTCATTATTGCAATTAATCAAAATCCCTATTAGGGATTGAAACCCTTCTTTAACTACAATTCGACCAACTTTATAATTGCAATTAATCAAAATCCCTATTAGGGATTGAAACGAAATGCTAGATTTTCTTTATGACAACCAAAAATTGCAATTAATCAAAATCCCTATTAGGGATTGAAACATGGCTGGCACGGGCTTTAAGATGAGATTAGCTATGGAATTGCAATTAATCAAAATCCCTGTTAGGGATTGAAACATTGGTTCGTTCATGAAGACGCTGTATGGCATATTTGTTTACTTACAGCGAATTTCAAGTTAGTGACTTAACAAGCTAAGTCTTAAAACCAGGTATAAAGCCTATTTTACTTCTAAATTCTGACTCCTGAATTCTGAATTCTAAATTCTACTGTATAGGTGTTCATTATTTACTGAACACCTGAAGAATTTAGTTAAGCTTCAGCAATATCTTTGTTAAGCCATCGCCTAACTGCTCAATAGATTGTTGCTGTTTCGGATCTTTTAACGTGCCATCAGCATCAAAGGCTTCATAAGCTTTGGATACTGCTATTTGGTCGGGAAGCACTAAAACTTTGATGTTTCCCAAGATAGACCGCAGGTGAACTAACCCGCGCAGACCACCAAGAGCGCCTGGGGAAGCGCTCATAATACTAGCAACCTTACCTGCAAAAGCAGCCAATGGTGCTTCATTTGGGGCTGGACGAGATGCCCAGTCAATGGCGTTCTTCAAAACTGCTGTGAGTGAACTGTTATATTCCGGCGAAGCAATCAGCAATCCTTGATGAGAAATCATCAAGTCCTTAAACGTGCGGGCGTTGGCTGGTAGTCCTTCTTGAGCTTCCAAGTCTTCATCATACAGAGGTAAGGGCAAATCGCGGAGGTCTATATAAGTCACTTCTGCGCCTGCTGCCTTAGCACCAGCTGCCGCGATTTTTACCAGTTTTTTGTTGTAAGAATCTATTCGGGTGCTGCCAGCAAAGGCGAGGATTTTCGGTGGAGATGCCATAATTCTAGGTTGAATGGGAAGGATTAACCTGTTCAGCTGCATTATCCTGTTTTCAGGCGATCGCTATTTGCTACCTTTAGAGTTTCTTTACAAACTTTCTCGTTATGGCGAATTGGTCTGACTCTTATCTCGGCAAGTTACGACAAATTTTAGGCGATCGCCTACTTCTATTATTTAGTGTATACGTGATTATCGAGGATAACTTGGGGCGCGTTCTGTTGCAAAAACGAAGTGATTTTAAACTTTGGGGGCTACCTGGTGGTTATCCAGAAGTAGGTGAATCTGCCGAAGAATGTTCAACACGAGAGGTTTTTGAAGAAACTGGTTTAACGGTTAAGCGTTTTGAAGCTGTGGGGTTTTCTTCCAATCCAGCCTTTGAAACTGTAACTTATCCCAATGGCGATCGCGTCCAAACCTTCAATTTGATTTTGCGATCTGTTGAATGGGAAGGTAGTCTTACTTGTTTAGATGGAGAATCGCTAGCACTAGAATTTTTCGATTTGGCAGACTTACCTGCGTTAACGTCAAACGATCGCCACGTTTTGGAAAAGTTTCAAGAATACAAAAAAAGTGGTGAATTTCAATTGTTCTAAAGCATTTTTTCCAAGAACTGTCTCGCGCGATCGCACTGAGGATTTTGGAAAAACTCGCTAGGAGTAGTATCTTCTGCTAAACTTCCCTGGTCGAGGAACATAATCCGATTGGCAACAACTCTTGCAAACCCCATTTCATGAGTAACGATCGCCATTGTCATTCCAGATAATGCTAAAGCTTTCATCACTTCCAGCACATCTTTGACCATTTCTGGATCTAGTGCAGAGGTGGGTTCATCAAACAAAATCATCTCTGGTTCCATTGCTAATGCACGGGCGATCGCTACTCGCTGTTTCTGTCCCCCAGATAGTTTGGATGGATAGACTGACACTTTTGACTCTAAACCTACCTTAGCAAGCAATTCTAAGCCATATTCCTCTGCTTTTTGCTTGTTTATTCCTTTCACCTTGATGGGTGCATAGGTGACATTTTCCAGCACATTCATGTGGGGAAACAAATTAAAATGTTGAAATACCATCATCAAATGCTGCCGTACTTTAGCGATGTTTACCTTGGGATTGGTAATTTCTTGGTCGTGAAAGTAGATTCTACCTCTAGTGGGTTTTTCTAGTAAGTTTATGCATCGCAAAAAGGTAGACTTACCTGAACCAGAAGGGCCTAATATGGCAACCACTTCCCCCTGGTAAAACTCAGTGGAAATATCTTTGAGTACATCCAGTTTGCCAAAGGATTTACATAAGAATTCCGTGCGAATTACTACATTATTCACTTTCCCGTAACCTCCTTTCTAAAGCGGATGCACCCAAGGTCATACCCATTACCAAAACATAGTAGATTAACCCTGCAAATAGCAGTGGTTCAAAATAAATATATTTGTTTGCACCAACGATTTGGGCGCTGCGTAATATTTCCACCACCCCAATCGTTGACACCAGCGCGGAATCTTTGAGCAATCCGATAGTTTCATTTACCAATGCTGGGAGAATGTTCTTCAATGCTTGGGGCAAAATCACATCCCACATCATCAACCAATAGGGAACACCCATAGACATCGCCGCTTCACTTTGTCCTTTATCCACCGCCTGAATCCCACCCCTAATGGTTTCCGACATATAAGCGCCAGAATTCAGGGTAAAAGTTAACACCCCAGCCTCCAATGCGGAAATGTCATAGCCTGTAAGCTGGGGTGTTGCGTAGTAAACTAATGCCAACTGTAATAACAAAGGTGTACCTCGAAAAACAGAGGTGTAGGCGTTAGCAACCCAGGTAAGCGGCTTGATGCCGAGAATTTTTAAGAGAGACAGGATTGTTCCCCAGATTAACCCCAAGGTTACAGATAATAGGGTAAACAACAAAGTTAAAGGGATTCCCCGCAGAATAAAGGGAATGTCAGGAAGAATTCTGGTGAAGTCGAGATTCAATCCGCCTTTGACAGGAGTTGAAGATGCAGAATTGGCGGCGGTATTCTGTGAAAACCACTTGGTTACTAGTTTAGCCAATGTGCCATCGTCCTTCATTTGTTGAAGGACTTTGTTAAACGGTTCTACAAAAAAAGAACCTTTAGGAAAAGCGATCGCAGATCCACTTGCTTCCTCTGAGGGAATAGTATTAAATTCTAAATCTGGGTTAGCTTGGGCAAATCCTTTAGCGACGGTATCCTCAACAATTGCGGCATCAATTCGCCCAGATTTGATTTCTTGAACGACTTCCGGCACTTTGTTGAGTTGCTTTAGCTGAATACCTGCAACTTTTTTAGCAATTTTCTGAGCATTTTGTTCTTGTATCGTTCCTAGTTGTACCCCAAGCTTTTTTCCTGATAAGTCTTGGGGTTGCTTCAGGTTGCTACCTTTAGGAGCGACAATCGTATCTTTAGCTTCGTAATAAATAGTTGAAAAGTCAATATTTTTCTGACGTTCTGGAGTCGGAGTCATCCCAGCCATTACAAAGTCAGCGCGATTTGCTTGGAGTGCAGGAATTAACCCATTAAAATCGGATTCCATTATTTGAAGCTTAAATCCTAGTTTTTCAGCAAGGGTTTTGGCAATATCTATATCAAAGCCAACGATTTGGCGTAGGCGTAGCCCGTCGTAGACATCGCCTCCTTTCGTATCATAAAACTCATAAGGAGGATAATCTGGGGAAGTAATCATCGTCAGCGTGTCTTTCCCTAAAGGTGAAGCAGCTTTTAGAGAATTACTATGTCCGATGATGATGCTGATTACTACTACTGCTACAACTAATATTGTTGATAGCCATACTTTCTGTTTCTTCATGAACTTGATAATTATATAATTTCAATTCTGCACTTTAAATGTGTAAAATCTTGGGGAATTAAGGGTTGAAATTTAAACGCAAAGGGGAGGCAGCGCGTTGCGGGGGTTCCCCCCGTTGTAGCGACTGCCGTTGCGCGGAGGGAAGCGCAGAGGTACGCGGAGAATTTTCTACGAATTACTGGAATGTTGTAATTAGGGACTGTCAAATTCTTATTTTGGTCGTCTCAAGTAACTTAACGCTGGCATAAATAGCATCAATATAAGGTGTGGGAATTTGAGTAAGTTTTCCCAATTCTGCCACCGCGCCAACAATAGCATCCATCTCCGTAGCGCGTCCGGCTTCAATATCTTGTAGCATTGAGGTTTTGTGAGCACCAACGTTTTCTGCGCCATTAATTCGCTGTTCTAAACTAATGCCAAACTTTATACCCAATTTTTCGGCGATCGCTTGAGTTTCTGTCATCATTTGTCGCGCTAGTTCGCGGGTGAGGGAATAGCGACAAATATCCTCTAGAGTCGCACCAGTTAAGGCACTGATGGGATTAAACGCTACATTTCCCCACAACTTGATCCAAATTTCCGTGCGAATTTGATTGCGGATTGGTGCTTTGAATCCTGCCTGTTTTAAAGTTTGTGCCAATAATTGGATGCGATCGCTTTTACTACCATCGATTTCACCGAGAGTAAAGCGATCGCCTTCAATATGTTTGATTACACCTGGTTCAATTATCTCAGTTGCCGGGTAAACCACACAACCAATAGCACGGTTAGCACCGATACTAGCTTCAATAATCCCATCTGGATCGACAGATTGAATCCGCGTACCTTCATATTCACCGCCATGCTTGCGAAAGTACCACCAAGGAACGCCATTTTGGGCTGTCACCACCATCGTGTGAGGATTGTAGAGTGCAGGGAGAGAAGGTGCGATCGCAGGTACACTGTGAGCCTTCACAGTTAAAATTACTACATCCTGTGGCCCAGCTTCTTGAATATCGTTAGTTGCCAGAAATGGAGTAGCAATTTGGCTATAACCATCTGCCATGAGCAACTTCAGCCCATTTTTTTCAATTGCCTCCAAATGAGAACCACGTGCGATTAGTGTCACCTCTTCACCCGCCAGTGCCAATTTTGCCCCTAAATATCCACCAATCGCACCCGCGCCAACAATACAGATTTTCATTTTGTCAAATTACTCATTACTTCTTACTCACCACTCTTAAAGCTTTGCATAGCTTCTAATAAGTCTTGATGAACAGATTTTGAAGCAGCTACGAGCAATCCAGGCATACTATAGTTTTGACAAGTATGCAGTGGCGGTAAAGTCGAACCGTGCAGAGTAGTTACAATCCAGCCAGCCTCTTTTGCAATAAAAGCGAGTGCAGCACTATCAAGAAATTTGCCCGATTTAATGACTGCTCCACTCAAGTCGCCACTGAGAATACCATTAAGATTGGGAATTTGAATATCACTAGAGTAATCATTCGCTATATCGATTACTTTATATCTATCTTTTAATAAATTTGCGATGGAATTCATTCCCCATCCCAATAAAATAGAAGGTTTAGCGGATGTTATATCTAATGGGGCACAGGCTTCTAAGTTCATGTCTAGCGTGCCTTTAAAAGCACCTTCACCTCGAAGGGCGTAAAAATAAATGTTTTGGGCAGGAGAAATGGCAATCACTGCTTCAAAGTCATCCGCATTTAGAATACTGAGAATAATTTGGTAATTAGAATGTCCATCCATATAAAACTTTGTGCCATCAATCGGATCGAGTGTTACTAAGTAATCACCTTCTGAACCGAGTTCGGTAGCGCGAAAATATTTGGTATTATTAGAACTTTCATATTCTTCACCATAAAAGCGAATATCTGGAAAAGTCCCTAGTAATACTACTTCTACTAGATTTTGAATAGCCACATCTGCGTCAGTAAGGGCGGCACTAAAAAAGTTGTTTGCTTGTTCTTTAGCAGGAAGTGCAGCAATTTTTGGTTGAAGAAAATTGGCATAGGCTGCTGCTACTTTGAGATGGGGTAGTAAAGTCTCTAAAATTAGTCGAGTAGTTGGTTTTGTGGACATTGGCAGCAAACTCCTTTTAGAAATAATCTACCGTCAGTTGAGCGATAGAATTCTATATCTAGACAAAATTACGGTATCATTTGGATGCAATGATACCACCGTTGCTATATTAGTTTAATCTGTGTGTCTCAAAGAGCCTATAGAGAGATTGCAAGTTTTCTCATGAATTTAAGGGTTTAAAACCGAACGTCAACACTTAGTAGAGCATTTCATTAATTCATAGCGAATTAAATTTGGCAATACCCTACAAAGCCAATGCGTCGGCTTGTATTAAAAACGCTACGCTTTTACGCAAAACTATACTTAGTTAAAGTTACCCTACAAAAAGCAAGCTACAATCGGGCTTTAAATTCCCATCTGCAACTCTCTTTTCTACAAGATGCTACGCGTAGCTTGCTTCTTTGTAAGGGTATAATTTTGAATTTTTATTGATGGTTTTAGGAAACTTTTTCGAGCTTCTTCTGAGTAAATTTGGATAGATTGTGGCGTTTGAGTAATGAAGGTGCGCCAACAAGAGTACCAAGAATGAGTAGGCTAAGGATAGAAGTAGGTTCAGGAACAGTGACTATGGTTGCAGAAAAACTAATAGGTAACTCACTATCTTCTAATCCTAAATTTTCAAAACCTGGTATGATTGGCGGCGCAGAAAATACCTCTAAATAACCTGGTGTCGGCAAAAAACTCGCGAAAAATGGACTAGAATAGTTTCCTCCCGAAGTGGAATACCCAAAACCATCACCTGTTAACTGCTGAGTATTAAGACTAATTAAATTATCAACATTAAAAGGTTCGTTTCCTGGTATCGGAGTCCCAGCGGGTTGCAGACCAGTAATTGTTTCACCATTTCGCGTACCAGTAATTCCAGTAATTGAGTAAAAACCCAAATCGTTAGGGGTGTCATTAGTGGTAAAAGTACCGTTCGCCGCTACGTCAGTACCAGAATAATTCCAACTCCAACTTAAAGCAGAAGCGGCTGGCATTGTCCCGAAAACTAATCCAGATGTGGTGGCGAGGGCTATGGCAGATAGAGCTAGATTTTTCATGGAAGTCGTTACTGCGATCGCGGATCTTGTAGAAGTTTCCCATGTATTATACGGAAATTGGGCACCACTCCTCATTCCCTACTTACATAACCACGCTAAAGCAGCATCAACATTACTAACCTGCTCCCCTGGCGGTACAGCTGGACGATTGACCATCACAACCTTTATACCCAGTTCTCGCGCTGCAATTATCTTGGGCTTTGTCGCATCGCCACCGCTATTTTTGCTGACGATGGTATCAATGTTATTCTCAATCAGAATTTGTCTCTCATTATTGAGGGTAAAAGGCCCGCGATCGCACAATACCATCCCCGGCGGTACTAAAGCATCTTCGCCAGGAGGGTCAATCATCCGCATCAAAAACCAAATTTTCTCCAAATGAGCAAAAGCGGCCAGTTCTTGTCTACCAACTGTCAAAAATACCCGCTGTGACTGATTTTGCAAGGCTATTGCTGCGGCTGCAACATTATCAACTTCAATCCAGCGATCGCCACTTTCTTTTTCCCAAGGCGGACGGATTAACATCAGACGGGGGACTCCAACTTCCGTTGCCGCATCTGCTGCATTGAAGGAAATCTGACTAGCAAAAGGATGGGTTGCATCAATTAATAAGTCGATTTGCATGACTCGCAGATAGTTAGCCAATCCAGCCGCACCCCCGAAGCCTCCAACCCGTAAATCGCCCAGCGGTACTGATGGTTCGCGGGTGCGTCCAGCTAGAGAGGTGATTACTTCTAACCCTTGGATAGTCGTAACTTTGGCAGCTAGTTCTGCTGCATCACCCGTCCCACCCAAAATCAAAACGCGCATCATTTAGATAGATAACGGTGGAATCTTTGCTAAAATGCCCTTTTTCATTGCTTCTGGACGCTCTGACCAAGGCAGTAAACCATCTGCTTTAGCATAGTATTGACTAGCACATTCCAGTACCGCAGAGGCACTACCATCAACGGCTAAATCACCAAATAAATATGTTAATTTGCCTTTGGCACTAAAGGCAACTACACAAGAACGATTACAAGCACTCATGCATTCAACTTCCTGAATTGGGAATTCATCTCGTAAATCCCAATCTTGTGCAAGCTGCTGAAGTTGGTGTAAAAGTTTTTCACCACCACTTTCACCTAAGCGTTTTCCATTTTGCCAAACACTGGCACAGGTTTTGCAAACAAATAAAGTGTGTTCGGCAACATTCAATGGACTAGTTGTGGAAATATTTACAGTCGTAGTCATCTGTACCTCGCAGATATGTGAAACTAATAAATCTATTTCGGCGGGCATCCTGACTCACTCAATTTGAGATTTTCGATTTAGTTCCTGAATCTCAAATTAGTTCACAGTTGCGGGACAGCGCCGGATTTGCACCGAACTTTCCCCGTTACCTCTGGTAGCTGACTCCCACCAGAACCGAATAACCTTATCGATCATACACTAGGGTTATCGGAGAATACGAAACAATAGACTTCTTGTCATTGTGGGGAAAAAAAAGGGTAAGGGGTAAGGGGTAAAGGGTAAAGGTATGGAATTTTCCCAAACCCAGTAACCTTTCCCCAACATCTTGGCATTTGTCACTTTTGCAAGATGTCTAATAAGCTTTGCGCCAATTATCAAACTGGACGACAGCCAGATAAAATACTGTGCATATTTACTACTTGTCCAATAACTGCGATCGCAGGCGCACTAAATCCACTTTCTTCTACCTGTGTGACTATTGTTTCCAATGTCCCAATTAATTCTTCTTGTTCTGGGCGCGTACCCCAGCGTACCAAAGCAATCGGCGTTTCTAAATTCAACCCAGCTGTGATTAATTCTTCCACAATATAAGGCAGATTGTGAATTCCCATATAAATTACAATGGTTTCGGAACCGTGAGCGATCGCACTCCAATTTACCTGCGGTCTATACTTACCCGCCGCTTCATGACCAGTTACAAATGTCACTGACGAGCTATACAGCCGATGCGTCAAAGGAATACCTGAGTATGCTGCTGCTGCAATTCCCGAAGTGATACCGGGCACAACTTCTGTTGATATTCCCGCTTGAACTAATTCTTCCATCTCTTCGCCACCGCGACCAAAAATAAAGGGATCGCCACCCTTGAGTCGCACTACAATTGCACTATCCTGCGCTTTCTCAATCAGCAGTTGAGTTGTTTCTGACTGCAACAATGAATGTCTCCCAGCACGTTTACCAGCATTAATTTGCTCGGCTTGGGGATTAATCATTGCCAAAATTGCCGGACTTACCAAGGCATCATAGATGACTACATCTGCACATTCCAACAAACCTTTCGCCTTCAAGGTAATTAGTCCTGGATCTCCTGGCCCCGCACCTACTAAATAAACCTTTCCCAAATACTTATTCTCCTGTTTCTCTGTGCGGTTCATCTCTGTGTTAAATCCCAAATTAGCTCGGCTAATTCTGCACTTGCTCCCAGTGGCTGCGCCAGTTGGAAATTCACCGCAGAAAATTGTAATTTTAGCGCCTCTACTGAGGTGGCGATCGCATCGGTTATTCCACCAGCGAATAAAAAGTATGGCAAAATTGCAATTTCCCGATAACCAGCATCTACCAATTCTTTTACCCGTGATTCTAAACTAGGAGGCCCAGCCCAATAAGCAGTTACGGCTCCTAAACTCGCCGCCATTGCTTCCACAGTTTCTTGCGAACCTGGGCGACGGCTACCATGAGCTAAGAGAATCCATGCTTCTGCTTTGATAGCAGCTATTTGCTTTGCCAACAATTTCTCTAAATTAGGGTGAGAGCCTAAATATGGTTGCAACTCAACGATCGTATCTTGACCAGCAGCTTGTTGGGCGAGTGCTACTTCGGCGGGAATGTCTGTCATCACATGCACTCCTGGCAGCAGAAATAGCGGTACAATTTTGAGGCGATTCTCATTTTGAGACTGTGGGCAATCGCCAAAAGCGCTTTTAGCAAATTGTTGAATCTGCTCGTGTAAAGGTTGAGGACTCATTTCTAAAGCGGCGATGCCAACCAAATGTTCGCTTGACAATTTCTGACATACCAGCCTAGCTAGTTGCTTCATAGCAATTTCTGGGCGCGGGTCGCGGCTTCCGTGAGATAGTAGTAGATAGGCAGATGACATCGGTAAAGCTTGAATTCTTAGTTACTATTTTTATTTAAGATTAAGCTGGGGATAATTAAGTACTCTGGTAATTATTGAAACTATTATTAATTACTAAATAGAAGTATTCTTAATCACTTTTATATTCTCCCCCTACTCCTTACCTTATTGTTCTTCGGCAGTGTAAGTATAAAATTGATCGAAAGCTCCTACCGTTTCAAATTTGTACGAAGGTATCCAAGAGTTTATTTTTAAATCTGTACGGTAAATGCTAAAAATCATGAAATCTTGCCTTTCTGTGGTCTTGGCAATAATTTCTTGGATTTGCGGGCTAGCCGAGTCAACTAACTTATCACAATTAAAACGAATTAAATTTTCAATAATATTCGTAGTTTTTTTACATACATCCGTTTTTAAGTATTTTGTCAGGCGTTGAACTGCATATTCTTCATATTCAACTTGACCAGGATTGGTTTTCGCCATTGTCACACCCAAGGCGGCGAGGCCTACTGCTGCTCCAGTATACGCGATGATGGTCAATGGTTTCATATTTGCCAAGTAAAATTCATTGTAATTGTTAGATTTCAGAGACTCTAAATCAACTAAGTCCGTTCCTTGAAGAAAAACTCTTGATCGCTTGCCAAATTGTTGCTATAATTCAAATTGTTGAATGGCGAGCGTAGCCAAGTGGTTAAGGCAGTGGTTTGTGGTACCACCATTCGTGGGTTCGATTCCCATCGTTCGCCCTATATAATTTCATATTAATACCTATATTCTTGGAGAAGGTGGGTTAGATGGTGTAAATCGTCGTAACCATAACTTTAACAAGGATAAAGATATGCGATCTGTAGCTTTATAGACTTACAGACTAGCGATCGCAATCCTAAAGTCGTGACCAAGTTTATCCTTAATAGTCTGGGTATTCTAAAACGGACATTAACATCTAAGAAGCAGCGCGGCAAGATACAGGGTTCTGCCATGAACCATGAGGTGTGCTGGGTGCATTCGCTGTAAGTTCCAACTCCCCTTTGGCATTCATCACCCACCCTGTAGCTTCTACAATCGGTTTTGGCGTAGCAGTAGTAGGTTTGATGGTAACAGGTGGAGTCTTGCGGTTTCTGATGCTGGGATTGAGCGTTACCCAATCTACCAGAACTGTGTTAGGAGAAAGAAAGTTATAGGGATTGCGGGGTAAACCGCCACGTCCACTGATCGCAAATCGGTTTTGGGCGTAACCTGCACTATAGCAGCCTTGTGTTACCTCAGTGTTAACTGGTATTGTTGGCAGTTCAACTAAACCACTGTTAGGGTCGATATCGGGCGTGTTAAGTTCTACAGTCCCGTTTACACCAAACTCAGAACTAGCGGTGATATCACTAAAGAGAGTTGGGAACTGGCGGGGTTGAATGCCATAGATCCCAGAGGCTTTAATATCTACTCTCCCACCAATGCCTGTGTAAGCATTAGCAGTGATGTCGCTATTTTCGCTTGGGACGGCAACAATGAAGCCCGACAGGGCATCAATATTAATGTTGCCACCATTACCACTAGTTTCTGCTGTGCCTGCGGTGGTGGAAATTTGAGCGCCACGACGGAGAAGGAGTAAATCAGTTTGTAAGTTGATGTCGCCACCATTACCCGATGCAGATTCGGCGTTGAGTGTGCCACTGTTGCTTAAAGTAACTTTAGGTGAGTTGACGATAATATCTCCAGCAGTACCCATCGTACTTTCAGAGAGAACCAACAACCCACTTTTAAAGTCTGAACTGCTACCAGAAATGATGAAAAAATTAGCAGCATTAACTTTAATTGTGCCTGCATTCCCAACTCCTGAAGTTGATGCAGAAAGTTGAGCGTCATTTTGCAATGAGAAAGAACCAGAATCGATAGTAATGTTACCCCCATTCCCAACTGTCCCCATTTGCACCTCGCTGGCAATCCCACTGAAGAAACCGTTTTTCCCTCCAATAATATCAACAGCGCCAGTAACATTAATGTTGACATTGCCCGCATTTCCCCTTCCTGCTGGCTGAGTATCAGATGCTTCACGAGTAGTGGTTATCAATTGAGCCTCATCAGTAAGTGATAATGTTGCAGCGTTGATGTTGATATCGCCTCCATTTCCAACGCCCCCTGCTTCTACCGTACTTAATATCTGAGCATCATTAACGAGTTCAACAGCATCACGTGCCTGCACTATCACATTCCCCGCATTCCCAACTCCTGAAGTTGACGCAGAAAGTTGAGCGCCGTTGCGTAATAAGAAAGAACCAGAATTGATAGTAATGTTACCCCCATTGCCAACTGTTCCCGTTCCTATAACGCTGGCAATCCCACTGCCAAATTCGTTTTTCGCGCCAGTAATATCAACAACGCCAGTAACATTAATGTTGACATTGCCCGCATTTCCCCTTCCCGCTGGCTGGGTATCAGATGCTTCACGAGTAATGGTTAGCAGTTGAGCACCATCAACTAATGAAAGTGTTGCAGCATTGATGTTGATATTGCCTCCCTTACCTACCCCCCCTGGTTCAACCGTGCTGAGGATACCAGTTGGTTGACCTGCAAGGAAAACAGTATCACGTGCCCGCACTGTTACATTCCCCGCATTCCCTTGTCCAAATGTTGAGGTTTGTAGTTGAGCCTTATTTTGTAACGATAAAGAACCAGAATTAATAGTAATGTTACCACCATTACCAACTGTCCCTGTTTCCACCCGGCTGTAAATCCCACTGCGAAAACCGTTTTTCTCCCCAGCAATATCAACAGCGTCAGTAACATTAATGTTGACATTGCCTGCATTCCCCCGTCCTGCTGCCTGGTTCCTAGATGTTCCACGAGTGACTGTTGCCAGTTGAGCAACATCAATTAATGAAAGTGTTGCAGCATTGATATCGATATTGCCTCCCTCACCTACACCCCCTGGTTGCACCGTGCTGAGGATGGCAGCATTACCTGCAAGGAGAACAGCATCACGTGCTCGCACTGTCACATTCCCCGCATTCCCTTGCCCAAATATTGAGGTAGAAAGTTGAGCAACATCTCGTAGTATGAAGGAACCAGAGTCGATAATAATATTACCTCCATTGCCAAGTGACCCCAAGCCTACAACATTGAGAACTCTGCTCCTAGTGCTTGCAACTTTGATTTCCCCAGTAGCATTAAGCGTAATATCTCCCCCAATTGTTTCAGGTGTCCCCAAACCGGCTCCAATACCACCGCTTAAAATACTTCCTTCCAATATCTCTAGATTCTTTGCATTGACTACAATATCACCGCCACCAGTCCCTTCTACAGATATTGCAGCTTGATTGGTAAGGGATACCGAGGTTCGTACAACATTCTCAGGAAATTTCAAGCTGAGATTATCGCCAGCTACACTCAGCGCTACAGTACCAGCTTGAACCAACCCTCCTAACTCAACTCGCCCACCAAAAGCATTTAATTGTCCCCCATCCATGCTGAGATTACCACCCACCAGCAATAAACTTTTTCCATCTGGTACTCGTAAACCAAATGCATCAAAGCCTGCTGGATCTGTTCCGGTGGGTACTATTGAGTTATTTTGAATCCCTCCGTTTTGATTAATTTGATTAAACAGCAATGCTGAAGGATTAATGGTCAACAACGGTGAAGGGATATTTTTATCAGTAGCGCTAAAAAATCCGATATTTCCAAATTGCAGTGCATTGGCAGTAGTCGCTACAAAAGAACCACCAATATTTAACGAAGCATTCTGACCAAAAATAATCCCCGACGGATTAATCAGAAACAGGTTGGCTGTACCGTTAGCGCGAATTAACCCATCAATGTTAGAGACTGACCCACCCGTTACTCTACTGATGATATTTTGAATATCTACAGCATTATTGAACAAAGCAGCGCCGTTAGTAGGCACAGAGAACTCCCTAAAGCTGTGAAACAAATTACTTCCTGCTTGCGTTCCCCCTGTGATATTGAGGGTGCTGCCATCTGGTGTAACGACAGAGTTATTAGGCAAAGTGCTATCTGGGGTAATTTGAGCAGAAGCATAATTTGTCCCCAAAGCGATCGCACCTCCCATCGCAATCCCCAAACACCAACGAGTAGTCATCCCAAACATCCCACCCCCTAAGCTTTGTAACAGATGAACTCTTTTTTGAGTTAACCACAATTAGTGTTCGTCAAGTTAATATCTTCAGTTCTGGTTGATATTGAAAATGACGAAATGGTACGTACAAAGAAATCCCATTTGTTCTATTTAGAATGAAGCACGCCGATGTTTAACGCAAACCACCCTAGAAATTGCCTACGCCTGTGATACCATCCCCAGATGGTCTATATTTTGGGTTTCAATGGACGGTATTTATTTGCTCATTTGCAAATAAATGCCATCACTACTTTCATTCACTTAGACTTTAAAATACTACAACTTGACCTTCAGAGGCTATTTATAAAGTAAATCTAAAGATGGCAAAGCAAACGAAATTACAACGCTAGGATACTTTTGAAATAGTGTATTTATGTAGGGTTAAATGACTCGAAAAGCTTATTCTACCGACCTTAGTGACTCGGAATGGGCGATTCTTGCTCCTTTAATTCCACCTGCTAAGTCCAGTGGACATCCGCGCACAACTGACATGCGCGAAGTATGCAACGCCATATACTACCACTTGAAAACAGGTTGTCAATGGGATATGCTTCCAGGGGATTTTCCTCCCAGCTCGACCGTTTACAGTTACTACCGAAAATGGCAGAAACAAGGGGTTTGGCAAGAATTGAACCACAGACTACGTAACCAGGTTCGGGAACAAATGGGTAGATCAGTCCAACCAACAGCTTTAGCAAAGCTCGCCGTAGGCATCGTAGCAGATAGTCAGTCGGTGAAAACGACGGAAAAAAGGGGGAAGTGTACGGCAATGATTGCGGTAAATTAGTCAAGGGACGTAAACGCCAAACTATAGTTGATAGCCTGGGACTATTACTAAAAGTTGTGGTCAGTGAAGAGAACGCTCCAGAAAGAGTGCTTGCAGCTTTTGCTTTGATGGAACTACTCGAAGAACATCCTGAAATATTGGCACAAGTCGAGGTCATGTGGGTTGATTCCGGCTATAACGGTGATAAGTTTGCCCTCGCAGTGTGGTTGATGATTCAAGCTCATGTTGAAGTCATGCAGCGTACAGAAAAAGAATTTGAGATTTTACCTAAACGCGCTTGTTGTAGAAAGAACATTTGGATGGTTTAACCAATATCATCGTCTGAGTAAGGATTATGAGCGTCTTCCCGAAATGAGTGAAGCTGCCATATATGCCGTTATGACTCGTGTTATGTTGCGTCGTCTTGTCGTCTAAAGATTTACTTTATAAATGGTCTCTAAACCTGCGGAATCTAGGTTAAAACAACCTCTAAATAAACCTCTTTCATATTAAAATTCCCGACATTTTAGAAAAGTCGGGAATTTAACCTTAGAAGTTTTTGAACGCACATTTAACTGTTAAAAAATGCCTAGAAGAACGATCAAAGTTAGCCCACAGAAGGCAAGTAAAGACATAATCAGAATGTTGCCTATACTGTGGTCAGAAGCTGTTAACTTATCTGTATTGGTAGCCATATAAATCGACCAATTTTAAACAACTTTTGCCTAAATTATAACTATGTCAAATCAATATTTAGTCTGTTTTTGAACAAAAATTTATTTTAATTCATTTAAGTTTAACTATTTAGTTCAACTTCAGCAAAACTATTAACTTTTGTTTCAACTATTTACAAAGAGATTATGCCAAGACTATTACTTATTCCCAAAATTAACATAATACAGGAATTATATTTTATTTTTGAAATTATTTACCTTACATACAACAGATTTCAAGTTGCTGAACTACACAAGCTAAGTCTCAAAGCCCATTTTACTTCTGTTAGCACAGCGCAGCCAATTCTAACTCCTGAATTCTGTTGTATGCACTGATAATCAAAATATACGCAAATAAATGATATAGTAAAGATTAAATAAAGCAATTGAGGGCGTGATAATTTGTGCCCCAGATATTATGATGCAGTTATTTACTAACATCTATCAAAAGAAATAAAAATTGTATTCCTTTAGTGAGATCCAAAAACACTGAGTCATAGATACTTTAAGTAAAGTAGAACATGATTTAAGTGCCTACTGAAAAGTTGATACTTATAGGTACACAGGTAAATATAATTTATCTGTGTTGTTTCGTGTTTATATGTGTCTAACAAAAGGTAGAGGCTTATTTGTCTCACCTAGAAAGTTAACAATGCAAACATCGTCATTTAGTGGAGTTGCTATGTCTGAATTGCTTCAAGCAGTCTTAGATAGTGAAGAAAAAAGTGATTTACGTTCCTTTATTAGTGAATTACGCCAACAAGAAAAGAAGTACTTGCTGCGGAACGACATACTCAATGTATATAGTGAGTATTGCTCCAAGTCCCAGAAACCTGAAGGCTTTTACACTTCCTCGGAGTTAGGCAAACTCATTTACTATACTCAGGAAATTATTCAGGAAGACTCAAACTTCTGTTTCATCATCCGTTCTAAGATTGCCAGCCAAGAAGTTTATTGGTTGACATCAGACTTAAGTATTGAGCCGATGACGGTGCAAGATTTGTTGGATCTGCGCGATCGCTTGGTGAACAAATTTCATCCCAACGAAGGCGACCTGCTAGAATTAGACTTTGGCCCATTTTATGACTACACCCCAGTCATCCGCGACCCCAAAAATATTGGTAAAGGGGTACAATTTCTCAACCGCTATCTATCCAGCAAAATATTTCAAGACTCCAAACAATTGCTGGAAAGCTTATTGAATTTCTTGCGCCTGCATCACTACAACGGTGTGCAACTGCTAGTCAACGATCGCATTCAATCACAGCAGCAACTTTCCGAGCAAGTTAAGAAAGCTATCGGTTTTGTTAATAATCGCCCCGCAGATGAACCCTACGAACAATTCCGCTTCCAATTGCAGTCAATGGGTTTTGAGCCGGGTTGGGGTAACACCGCAGCGCGAGTACGAGAAACCTTAAATATTCTCGATGAATTGATTGATTCTGCCGATCCCCAGACCCTAGAAGCATTCATTTCTCGTGTCCCGATGATTTTTAGAATCGTCCTGGTGTCAGCTCACGGTTGGTTTGGGCAAGAGGGAGTTTTAGGGCGTCCCGATACCGGCGGTCAGGTAGTTTACGTCCTTGACCAGGCAAAAAGCCTAGAGAAGCAGCTACAAGAAGATGTCCTGCTTGCGGGTTTAGAGAAATTGAATGTCGAGCCAAAGGTAATTATTCTCACCCGCTTGATTCCCAACAGTGATGGTACTCTTTGTAATCAACGGCTAGAAAAAGTCCACGGTACCGAAAATGCCTGGATTTTGCGAGTGCCTTTACGGGATTTTAACCCTAACATGACTCAAAACTGGATTTCTCGGTTTGAGTTTTGGCCTTATCTAGAAACTTTTGCTATTGATTCCGAAAGAGAACTACGGGCAGAATTTCACGGTACACCTGACTTAATAGTTGGAAACTATACTGATGGGAATTTAATAGCATTCTTGTTGGCGCGACGGTTGAAAGTTACTCAATGCAATGTTGCCCATGCTTTGGAAAAATCTAAATACTTGTTCAGTAATCTCTACTGGCAAGAATTAGAGGAAAAATATCATTTTTCCTTGCAATTCACAGCTGATTTGATTGCCATGAATGCTGCCAATTTTGTGATTAGCAGCACCTACCAAGAAATTGTCGGAACACCGGATAGTGTGGGACAGTACGAATCTTATAAGTGCTTCACCATGCCGGAGTTGTACCATGTAACCAATGGCATTGAATTATTTAGTCCCAAATTTAATGTCGTACCGCCGGGAGTAAATGAAAATAATTACTTCCCTTACACCCGAAATAAAGATCGGGTGGAGAGCGATGGTCAACGCCTTGCAGAAACGCTCTTTACTCTGGAAGATCCCACGCAAATCTTTGGCAAACTCGACGATCCTAACAAGCGCCCTCTCTTCTCAATGGCGCGTCTTGACCACATCAAAAACCTCACAGGTTTAGCTGAATGTTACGGTCAAAGTAAAGAATTACAAGACCATTGCAACTTAATTTTAGTAGCGGGTAAATTACGCGTCGAAGAATCAGATGACAACGAAGAACGCAACGAAATTATCAAACTCTACCAAATAATTGACCAGTACAATCTCCACGGGAAAATTCGTTGGTTGGGTGTGCGCCTGACTAAAACTGATTCTGGTGAAATTTACCGAGTCATTGCCGATCGTCAAGGAATTTTTGTACAACCAGCTTTATTTGAAGCTTTTGGTTTGACAATTTTAGAGTCGATGGTTTCAGGATTACCGACTTTTGCCACACAGTTTGGTGGGCCATTAGAGATTATTCAAGATAAGGTGAATGGATTTTTGATTAACCCAACGAATTTAGAGGAGACAGCCACCAAAATTGTGGACTTTATCACTAAATGCGAACAAAATCCTAACTATTGGAGTGAAATTTCCCAGCGAGGAATTGAGCGAGTTTACAGCACCTACACTTGGAAAATTCACACTAGCAAGCTGTTATCATTAGCACGGATTTATGGCTTCTGGAACTTTACCTCAAAGGAAAATCGGGAAGATTTATTGCGCTATATTGAGGCTTTGTTCTATTTAATTTACAAGCCAAGAGCGCAACAGCTATTAGAGCAGCATCAGTACCGCTAGTTTGTCATTTGTCATTTGTCATTAGCTAAAGATTAAAGACAAATGACTAAAGACAATCAACAAATAACTAAATTGTCAACGCACTCCAAGTTCGTTGACCAACTACTCCATCTACACCTAAATTTTGCTGGTTTTGAAAGGCTTTGACAGCAGTCTCTGTTAGTGCGCCAAAAATCCCATCTACTCTTACAGCATAACCGTTAGACACTAATAACTGTTGTAAGGCTCTGACAGCAATACCAGAACTACCGAAATAAAGAGTCGGTAGAGGTTGGCTATTAAACTTCTGAAACCGTCCTGTAGCCTTTGTACGGACTTTACCTTCAGACTGAAAGGATTTCTTAGGTTTACTTAAGTTAGAAGAAACTAGTCCCAGATTCTTTTTGCTAATTTTCTGAAGTATGTGTTCTTTTTCTAGTTTCAGCGCTGAGAGAGAAGCCTGGGAAATCTCATCTGTCTGCATAAATTCAGGTGGCGTAACTTTAGCAGCTATCTCTAACTGACTCTGTTTTAACTGGTTTACGTCATTTTCCATCTGAAATAATTGCTGCTGTGGCAAATTGGTCCCAGATGCTTGTCTTATTGTTAACACGCCCGTCATCATCAGGCCAATTTCATTCATTTTCTTTTATTTTACTTCAACCAATAATTCTTTTAACCAACATTTGCTGTCCGGGATAGTACATACTGACCAAATAAAAAAGTCATGTACTAATTTTTCCAGGTAATATTTTCATGTTCATATTTGCTCACCCCCGATTCCATTTAATCAGATTAATATCATTAATCAAGCCATCAAGTTATCAGACATACTATCTAAATCAATGGTTTAGACAATAACATACTATACGATCGCCAGGGAATGCCATCAAACAAATTTACTTAGTTATATTTAGCTCGTGCTTGGTGTGCTGATGTTGCTTTTAGCATGTTTATACTGCCAGTAAAAATACTACTCAATTCATAGAGTCAGTTTTTTAACTATTGATTAAAAGCTCTTAATTTCAAATACTTTTTATCAATCACAACTTATATTAATACGCTTGGATTAAGGATTATTGGTCTTTGAAGACGCGATAAATCGCGTATCTACAATAAGGGTTTTGTTGCTCATTATGAACTGTATTGCACCTTATGTCGCTCTTTCAAGCTATTCTCGAAAAGCGCACACTTTCACCTCAAAAAAAATGAAACCGCACAACCTTGTTGCACGGTACTGAATTTGAGTTGAAGTTTAGATACTACATGAAAAAATTAGACAGGGGCACTGAACATAATGTTTGTGCAATTCTCTTGTCTAATCTGTGTTAATTTTTATATCATTTTGAAACTTTGAGAAAGAATGCACCTTACTCAAAAAGTGTGTAGACGTAGGCCGCCCTTAGATATCGCTTAGTACTCTCAGTTGTGGATATTGAAAAACTTTTTACCTTTTATCATCTCGCCACAAAGCAATACCGCCTAATAAACCAGTGATATTGGGGATGAGTTTGACATTTAACGGTAGCTGTAAATTCACTCTTACGGCTTCACCACCACCAATGTAAAGGTAGTCATAATTAAACAGATGTTGCAAAGATGCGATCGCTTTTTCTAAACGCCTATTCCATCTTTTCTCACCAATTTTTTCTAACTCTGCACGCCCCAACTGCTGCTCAAAAGTCTCTCCTTTGCGAAACGGATGATGCCCCATTTCCATATTTGGCACCAGCTTGCCATCCACAAATAAAGCCGAACCAAACCCCGTACCCAGAGTAATCACCAATTCGACACCTTTACCTGCGATCGCACCAAACCCCTGCATATCTGCATCATTAATCACCCGTACAGGCTTGTTTAAGTGTTTTAATAATGCTGTTTCCAAATCAAATCCGATCCAATCTGGATGTAAGTTTACCGCTGTTTCCGTGACTCCACACCTCACCACACCGGGAAAACCGACCGAAACGCGATGAAATTCACCTTGAGCCGCTGCTAAAACTACAATTGCATTAATTACAACCTCCGGTGTCGCAGGTTGCGGTGTATCTAAACGCGCCCTTTCTGTTACAGGATGCCCCGTAATATCCAAAACCATAGCCTTAACGCCACTACCGCCAATATCAACCGATAGGGTACGAATCGATCCATTTTCTTCAACCATTGAGTTACATCCTTGTTAATGCTTGTTATTTCGTTATTAATTATGCTCTGCTGCATTTGATAATATCTTGGATGTTTGGAGAGTCTTTATATTGGTGGGGAGTGGGGGAGCAGCACTTCTCTACGAGAGGCTGCCCCTCTGCCCCCCTACCTCTTTACCCTATACCCAAAGTTAAAAATCCCATACATTCAATGCCGGACAGCATTTAGATTTGTTAATCTAAGAATAATAGAGATAGTACTGGCGTAGCTGCTTAAAATCTATCGAGCAGCAAATTTCTATTAAAAGTAATAATTAAGAGAAAGAATTATGACGGCGTTTGAACCTCAAAGCATCCGCTCGTATAGCCAAGAAGATGTCCAACAAATTCTGCACTTGGCGATCGCTCGTCAAGCAGATGATAAAGACACAGAATTTTCTTATGAGCATATATTAGAAATTGCTGCTGAGTTAGAAATTTCACCTGAGTCTTTAAAATTAGCAGAACGCGATTGGGTATTACAACAGGGGCAACTCCAACAACGAAAAGCTTTTGACGCCTATCGCATCAGAAGATTTCAGAAACGCCTAAGCAAATATGCCATTTTTAATATCTTTTTTATACTGCTTGATTTAATTACTGGTGGCGGAATTTCTTGGTCGCTGTACATTTTACTATTCTGCGGATTGCCTGTAGCGCTTGATGTCTGGAATACCTTTCAAATCAAAGGCGAAGAGTATGAAATGGCATTCCAAAAATGGAGTCGTAATCATCAAATTAAGAAAACCATCAGCACAGTTTTGAATAAGTGGTTTAAAGTATTACAGGCTTAATCAAAACTTTCCTTGACGCTAACCCATCTCTACTTAATTCCCCCCAGAAACGCCTACTGTGTAAACCGTAGCCAGAAACGGGAGGAATATTTAGGCTAGAACTTAACTAGATACTGAATTAGCCGCCTCGGAAACCTTCTCGGCTGGGGGAAAGCCGCCCATACGAATCTCAGAAGTGAAGGAAGTGATACTAAATCCACCAAAACTCTTGAGGACATTTACTCGCATTCGCAAATTGGGGCTAGCAAACCACAGGCGTTCCTCTGAGAAGATAGTTTCATCCTCTGTAGTTAGAATCAAAGCACCATCGCTGTCAAATTTATAGCGTCCGGGAACTGGAGTTTTATTGGCATCAACTATTTCTCGGAGTAAACTGCCTTGGGCCGGATTATCCGCATCAGGTACCGAAACCAACACAGTTGAACCAGTGTGTTTTGCTTGATCCTTGTCCATTGTGCCGTTCCAGGTAATTTTGGTAGCACAGGAAGCAGAACTAGGATTAATGTTGTAACTTTGACACAGCTTGATAACTTCTGGACGATCTAATGGCAGCGCCTCAATAATGATATCTGACTTGCTATGTTCCGATTCGTTAAAAGCCAAATGTTGACTAGTACGATGAGAAAACCATTTACCAGTACTTAACTGAAAAAACTCTTCAATATTCATGAATGAAATTACCCTGCATCAAAATGCTAAAATTCCCACTTAATTATTATTAAAAGGTAGTAGGAGGCTTTAATATTAAGCTTGATTGCCTATTTCCTCAAGCTTCTTGAGGCCAATTCTGGCTGCCTCAGCAACGTTGAAATGATTGTCTTTTTCCAAGTATTTTAAAGCTGAGACACTCTTGGGAGTGGGAAGATTTCCCAAGGCTTCTGCCAAACGCTGCCTGACTAACCAATCATCTGATTCGGCAAAGCGCAGGATCTTATCTACAGACTCGATGTCTTGAATTTCTCCCAGTGCAGAAATTGCAGCTTGTTGTAACACGACTTCTTTGCTATCCAATGCCTGAAGAAGAATTTGACGGGCACGAGGATCTTTAATATTACCTAGAGAAACAGCTGCACTAAAACGTACTAGCCAATCAGTATCTTCATAAAATGCCCGTGAAAGCACCTCAAAAGCTCTGGCATCACCCAAATATCCTAAAGCACCAGCGGCATCAGCGCGTATACCATAATCGGGATCATTTTCGAGAATTTTTACCAAAATAGAATAACATTCTGGCGTTGGCTTGATTCCCAGAGCAAATATTGCCATCGATCGCAGTTGCAAAGATTCATCGTCTAGTACCTTTTTAATCAAAGGGACTGCATCCTCAGCCGCAACATGACGCAGATTAGCAAGGGCTACCATGCGATCGCGTAAATTCGGACTTTCTAGCTGAGTAGAAATTTCTTGTAAGCTTAGAGCTGCCATTTAGTTCAAAGCGTTTTCTTTACTTATCTTAATTTACCCGATCTGTTCATCAGGCTGTCGCCATAGTGAAGTAGGAGTTTGGCGACTTTACAAAATGGCTCAATTATGAATAAAAAAGCGATCGCGCTCATACCAGTGAACGAAATCGGTGTAAAGCGTCTGCCAATTGAGAAAATCACCTACATCGATAGCCTTCTCTAAGAGACGTTACACCAACACACAGGATGTATAAAAAGGCGTTGAGAATATCTAAAACATCCACTTCACTAGGACAGTCACCAGGTTTAACTCTCCTCGCTCGCTCTGAGAATAAAAAAATTTATAACCTAAAGATAGAATTTCCTTAAGTGTGTACTTTTGTAAAGATATAACAAGAAGTTGCGTAAAGTTATTAGCTTGACCTGAGTAACTTAATACAAGTTCTCTTATACATAAAATCACAAACCTAAAAAACTGCTTTGCAAAAATATCTCTGAGAAAAAATACAAATGCTAGCAGGAATAGATTGTATGAAAATTAGTACGCATGAGTCAACAGCTTTTCCAATAGAAATTCAAGTAATACCTACCCAGTCAGAAAAAATTATTGACCAGTCTTCAGTACCTAAGAGCAAGTCAGACTTTGAGACTAAAGAGGAAAAACAACAACGCTTAGCTATTCTAGCAGAAGACACACGACGTAGGCTGAAACGAAGTGCTATGGACATTTATTGCATTGGTGTCAACTTGTTAGAGGCTCAAAAAATTACCGAACATGGCGAGTTTCTACCTTGGTTACGACAGGAGTTTGGAATGGGAAAAACTTCAGCCTATGAGTTTATTCACGTTGCTAGAGCATTTGAGTCCAAAATTCCGATAATCGGAAATTTGATTAATGGTATTACTCCTACTGCTCTCTATAAACTGGCTGCTCCTAGTACATCTGAAGCTGCTATAGATGAAGCAATAAAGATTTTGAAAACAGGCGAAATAGTCGATCCAAAAGTTGTTAAAAATCTCATTAAAAAATATAAAGATCCTAAAACAGTAAAGGAACAACAACACAAAGCCTTTTCAGTTAGTCAGCAGAGGGATACAAATCAAGTAGATGTATTAGTCTTACCCAAAGTTGAGGTTTCTAGCATTGAACAAACAATCACTAATCATCTCTCACCTTCTTCTCCACTTCAACAGAATGAACTGCAAAAGATAGTAGCGGAGCGCGATACTTATAAAGCGCAATTAGAAGCACTACAAATAAAAAATCAGAAACTTCAGCTAGATATTGAAAAACTTCGTTCAGAATTAACTTTATTGCAAACTAGTAAAGCTATCAGTAGTTAGAGGAGTCTTTGATCCTTCATCTGTAGTATCAATAAATATCTCCAAAAATTAAATATGCGTTATCCATAAACCTTGTAGAGATGTAGCACTGCTATGTCTCTATATTCATTTACCCTCAGATTTCTAATATCATTCATTGAAGCCGGCGATTATAAAAATTTGCCAAACCTGAGTGAGTTTATAATTTACACAGCTACGATTATTTTGATGTGACAACGTCTTCTAAAGCGCCATTCATGATTTTATAATCTCTTCCAGTACTATTCTGTAGCAAGCCTCTGTACATCTACATTTTCTTTAAAAATCTCTTTTTGGTAAATTCCTAAACTGGAAAAATTATCCAGTTTTAGATTTGCATGAAAAAATTAGCAAGCTCAAATAAGTAAGATAAAGAGAAAGATTCAAAAAATAAATTTTGGATGTAGAAACTTAAGTAAATAAGGCAATTTTTTCAAAAAATCGAGAACAGGAAAATGGTTGCATATTTTTGAAAAAGATGCTAAATATAAAACCAAGCAGTATACTAATAGAAAGCTTGGCGCTTTAAATGTAGGCGTATCAGTAATTAGCTTTGTAGATAATGCTGTAAAAATTAACACGAAATAAATTTCAATATTAGCTGTTGAATAGAGAAGTTTATACAGCTAAAACTTTGGAATCTAACAATAAATATTAGAGAAGATTTTGGGTACTTACTTCGATAAATTCTAAACAAACAGAAAGTTTTTAGGATCTTGCATAAAAGTCAAAGAATAGACTGATTGTTATTTGAAGGGTCAAACAAACAACAAACACAATTCTCAAATTTAGGTATTACAACTCAATCAATAGTTGCAATTAGGAGATTCAGAACAATGATTATAGTTATGAAATTAGGGACACCATCGATAGAAATCGAGCGTGTAATTAAAGAAATCAGTCGTCATGAAATCACCCCAGAAGTATGCCAAGGTCAACATAAAACAGTAATTGGTTTAGTTGGTGAAACGGCGGAAATTGACACTAGGCAGATTCAAAATATCAGCCTTTTTATTGAGCAAGTGATCCGAGTAAAAAAACCATTTAAACGTGCTTCTTTAGAATTCCGCTATGGAGAGCATAGTGAAGTAGTTGTACCCACACCTAATGGATCTGTTACCTTTGGACAAACCCATCCTTTAGTTGTAGTTGCTGGGCCATGTTCTGTTGAAAACGAGGAAATGATTGTTGAAACAGCACAGATAGTAAAAGCAGCAGGAGCACAGTTTCTACGAGGTGGGGCATACAAACCTCGGACTTCACCTTATGCATTCCAAGGGCATGGTGAAAGTGCATTAGGTTTGTTAGCAAAAGCTCGCGAAGCTACTGGTTTGGGTATTATCACAGAAGTTATGGATGCAGCTGACTTAGACAAGATTGTTGAAGTAGCAGACGTGATTCAAATTGGTGCCCGCAATATGCAGAATTTCTCCCTACTGAAGAAAGTAGGTGCTACTGGTAAAGCAGTCTTATTGAAGCGGGGACTATCAGCCACAATTGAAGATTGGTTGATGTCAGCTGAATATATTTTGGCAGCAGGTAATCCCAATGTAATTTTGTGTGAGCGGGGAATTCGCACCTTTGACCGGCAGTATACACGGAATACCCTTGACATATCTGCAATCCCTGTCTTGCGGACTTTGACTCACTTACCAATTATGATTGACCCTAGCCACGCCACCGGAAAATCAGAGTTTGTCCAACCGATGACCTTGGCTGCGATCGCAGCTGGCGCAGATTCCTTAATGATTGAAGTTCATCCTAATCCAGCTAAGGCTCTTTCAGATGGCCCTCAGTCTTTAACACCGGAAGCATTTGAAGACTTAATGTTAGAAATGGCTTCTTTAGGTAAGTTCTTTGGTCGTTGGTCTAAACAACATAGCACCACCGTTACCCCTAAGTTTACTGCACGAGTTTCTGCCACCGCCAGTAGGGCTTTATAAGCGTGTCATTACCCTCCCAACATGGACATCCAATCAGTCCATCATTTGTGCAATCTAAATAATAATTGGAAGTTCAATGAATACAACATCACTCAACAAAAACAAGACCTTTCATTCTTCTGTAACCTCCCTAGTAAATTCCAGTAAAACTGTAGTTGTAGGCAACCAAGACCTAACGATAGACGAAGTAGCTAGTGTGTCCCGTCATGGTGTTCAAGTACGCCTAAGCGATGATCGAGATGTTGTACAAGGAGTTCAAGCATCGTGCGATTACATTAGTAATGCTGTGGAATCTGGTCAACCAATTTATGGCGTGACAAGTGGTTTTGGTGGCATGGCCAATGTTGTCATTTCCCCTGAATCTGCGGCACTGCTTCAGAACAACCTGATTTGGTATCACAAAACCGGAGCCGGGCAAAAATTACCGCTAGCTGATGTCCGGGCTGCCATGCTTTTGCGTGCTAACTCCCACTTGCATGGTGCATCTGGTATTCGTCTAGAACTTATCCAGCGTATGGAAACTTTCTTAAATGCTGGTGTTACACCCCATGTATATGAATTTGGATCTATTGGTGCAAGCGGTGATTTAGTGCCTTTATCCTACATTACTGGCGCATTGGTTGGTTTAGACCGCTGCTATACTGTTGACTTTAACGGCGAAGAAATCGACGCGCCGACAGCATTGAGTCATCTGGGTTTAGAGCCATTACAATTACTTCCTAAAGAAGGATTGGCAATGATGAATGGCACCTCAGTCATGACAGGTATTGCTGCCAATTGTGTCTACGACACCAGAGTTTTATTAGCTCTTTCAATGGGGGCACATGCTCTAGCAATTCAAGGTTTGAATGGTACGAATCAATCATTCCACCCATTTATTCATCAACTCAAACCACATTCAGGGCAAAAATGGGCTGCGAACCAAATGCTGAACTTACTAGCAGGTTCACGCTTAGTCCGCGAAGAACTAGATGGTTCTCACAACTATCGGGGTGGAGATCCAATTCAAGACCGTTATTCACTGCGCTGTTTACCACAATACATGGGGCCGATTGTAGATGGGATCGAGCAGATTAAAAAACAAATCGAAGTAGAAATTAATTCTGTCACCGACAACCCGCTAATCGATGTTGAGAACCAAGTTAGCTATCATGGCGGTAATTTCTTAGGGCAGTACATCGGTGTCGGAATGGATCGGTTGCGCTACTACATCGGGTTGTTGGCTAAACATTTAGATGTGCAAATAGCCTACCTGGTAGCACCAGAATTTAACAACGGACTGCCAGCATCTTTAGTGGGGAACCGAGAGCGCAGTGTCAACATGGGGCTAAAAGGTCTGCAAATATCTGGGAACTCAATCATGCCATTGTTAACCTTCTATGGAAATTCGATCGCAGACAGATTTCCTACCCATGCCGAACAATTTAACCAAAATATCAACAGCCAAGGTTTTGCTTCTGCAAACTTAGCACGTCGCTCAGTAGATACCTTCCAACAGTATATGGCGATCGCTTTGATATTTGGGGTGCAAGCGGTTGATTTACGCACCTATCTAGTTGCAGACCATTATGATGCTCGTGCTTGTTTATCCCCCGCTACCAGAGATTTATATATGGCAGTGCGCGATGTCATCGGACAACCAGCTTCATCTGACCGTCCTTATATCTGGAACGACCACGAACAACCTCTTGACGAACATATTGCCCGGATAAGTGCAGATATCGCATCTGGTGGGCAGATTGTGCAAGCCGTTCAAGATATTTTGTCGAGTCTCAATTAAATTTTGAGGACAGTTCAGATGCACAAACAGAGTATTTTACCAAGTATCAGCAAAGCTCCTCCAGGCCCTATCGGCTACCCGATTATAGGCAACCTCCCGCAAATGTTGCGGAATCCACTACAGTTTCTAACCAATGCCGTACAGGAGTATGGTGAAGTAGTCCACCTGGGGGCAATGGGGCCTCAACAGCTTTATTTAGTCTCTCACCCAGATCATCTAAAGTACATCCTGCAAGAAAATAGCCGTAACTACATTAAAGGCGAAAACTTTAAGTCTATTAAGCAGGTAATTGGTAATGGTCTAGCAGTCGCCGAGGGTGACTCCTGGCGGCGCGAACGTCGCTTGATGCAACCAACTTTTCATCGCCATCGGGTTGGAGCATTAGTCACCTTCATGACTAAAACCATTAGCCAAATGCTAGATACCTGGAGCAGTATCGGCTCAGACAAACCCCTAGATGTCTTTGCACAGATGATGCAACTAGCCCAGAATATCCTCCTCAAGAGTTTGTTGAGCATTGATTCTGAAGACGAAATTTCCGAGATGAATCAAGCATGGGATACTGCTTACGAGTATCTTAGTAGTCAACTGTGGGCAGTCTTCAAGCTACCTCTATGGGTTCCCACACCGAAAAACCGCGCCTTTGTACAAGCGATGGGAACACTAGATAGAATCGTCTATCGGATCATTCGCTCCCGTCGGGAAAACAATAATAATCCTGACGACCTGCTCTCTATGCTGATGGATACTTACGATGAAGAGTCTGGTCAGGGAATGAGTGATGAGCAATTACGCGATGAGATTATGACCATCTTTACTGGTGGATTTGAAACCTCAGCAGCTGTACTTGCATGGACTTGGTACTTGCTTTCTCTTCACCCTAACGTCGAAAGTCGCCTCCAAGATGAACTCAAGAGTATTTTAAATGGGCGTACCCCGACTCTTGAAGATTTACCAAACCTGAAATATACCAGGATGGTACTGGAAGAATCGATGCGGCTTTATCCTGGTGCATGGGTTTATACTCGTACTAACTTACAGTCCGACGAGGTTGGAGGTTATCATATACCAGCTAACTCTGTAATCATGATTAGCCCTTATGTCACCCATCGCCTACCAGCTTTTTGGGAGAATCCCGAAGACTTCGACCCTGAGCGCTTCACAAAAGAACAAGCGGCTGCACGTCCCCGCTATGCTTACTACCCCTTCGGCGGCGGGCCACGCCAATGCATAGGTGAGATATTTGCAATGACTGAAATGCAGTTGATCGTTGCGATGGTAGCTCAAAAATATCGGCTGCACCTAGTACCTGGACATCCGGTTGAAGAGGAGCCAATGTTCACATTACGTCCCCGCCACGGCATCCTCATGACATTGGAACCACAAATCAATTTTGGTGATGTTTATGCACCAGATATTCAGAAAGGAATGACACTAAGATAAACGCAAACCCTGAATGTAATTGGCTTTTGGGTGTAGGGAAAAACATCACAATAGTTGACGCGGTAGTTCTTTCACTTACACCCAGCCCTAGCAATGATTTTACCTTTGATTCGTGCCATTCTATTCTGCAAGTTTTGTTAACTTAATTTGTTGCCATATTCCGATGAAAGAGAGACTTTTAAGTTATGAATATCGCCAATCATGTCGAGCGCGGTCATCTATTATTTCCTGATAAAATCGCCCTGATTTTTGAGGATAAATCTTTTACCTACAGACATCTAGATCGGTTAGTAAATCGAGTAGCTAATAGTTTACAAAGATTAGGAATAAAAAGAGGCGATCGCGTGGCCTTGTTTTTGCCAAATATTCCAGAGTTCATTACTTCTTATCTTGGCATTCTCAAAATTGGTGCGATCGCTGTCTCTGTAAATGTGATGTTGAAAAGTTCTGAAGTCAGTTATATACTTCACGATTGTGCTGCTAAAGCCATCATCACCACAGAGTCAGGCAGTTTGGAGGTACTAGAAGCAGATTTACCAGAATTACAACACATTTTGATTGCAGAAGGTAACGTCAAAAAGGGGATAAGTTTAGCCCAACTAATAGAAACATCTTCCCCTAATGCCCGCGCTGTGACAATGGATCGCCATGCTCCTGCTAGCATAGTCTACACATCAGGAACCACAGGTTTTCCCAAAGGAGCTACTCTTTCTCACGGCAATATCATTTCTAATATGTATTCCCAAAATCGTTGTTGTGGAATGCAAGCTAATGACCAACTACTACTTTTTCTACCACTATTTCATTGCTTTGGTCAAAATGCAATTCTCAATGCTGCACTCAATACTTGTTCCACCCTCGTCCTGCAACGGCGGTTTGATCTGACACAAGTCTTGAATGCGATCGCTACTCATCAAATCACCATGTTCTTTGGTGTGCCGACAGTATTCATCAAAATCTTAAATAGCGACATACCCAAGCAAGCCTTTGAAAGCATACGTTATTACTTTTCTGCTGCGGCAACCATGCCAATTGAAATAGCTCAAATTTGGCAAGAAAAGTATGAAAAAGTGATTCATGAAGGCTATGGTTTAACTGAAACATCACCATGTGCATGTTATAACCACGACTTGAAATACAAACTCGGTTCTATTGGTGCTCCCATTGAAAATGTAGAAATGAAAATTGTTGATGCTGATAATCATCAGGTACAGCCTGGTGAATTGGGTGAGATTGTCATTCGGGGGCCCAATGTCATGCTTGGTTATTGGAATCGCCCATTTGAAACTGCTGAAGTCATTAAAAATGGTTGGTTATATACTGGCGATATTGGTCGGATGGATGAAGACGGTTTTTTCTACATCGTCGATCGCTTAAAAGACATGATTAATGTGTCTGGATTTAAGGTATATCCAACTGAAGTTGAAAATGTCATTTATCAACATCCAGCAGTTGCCGAAGTAGCTATTTATGGTATTCCTGATAGCTTTAAAGGGGAGATAGTCCAAGCGAATATCGTAGCTAAGGCTGGTAAGGAAATTACGGAAAAGCAAATCATTGAATTCTGTAGTGCCAGGATGGCTACCTACAAAATTCCCCATGTGATTAAATTCGTGGATTCAATTCCTAAAAATCCTACAGGTAAAGTACTCAAGCGAGTTTTACGTAAGCAATCAACATCTCAATTCGCTACTATTACCTATTAATTGACAACCCAAACAAACTACCAAAGTAAAAAAGATAAATAGAGGTTTAATTGATGCGTCATACTAATGTTAGAACTAATCATAAGTCAGTTGAACATACAATAGCTGAACCTGCTATTGTATCGCAACCTACAAGCTCCTCTTTGCTATCCCCTCATGGAAAGCCCAGCCACTCAGAATCAACTGAAATAACAGTTGCAGCAGCTATAGTCAAAATGCTGGAAGATTTGGGAGTATGTCAAGCTTTTGGTCTATTCGGAGGCGGCATCACGCCACTGGTAGCTATGCTAGAGCAAAGCTCAATCCAGGTGCTACAATTTCGTCACGAAACCGGAGCAGCCTTTGCAGCTATTGAGTCTTACTTTGCCAATGGTCGTCCTGTGGTAGTATTCAGCACAACCGGGCCAGGCATCACCAACGCCCTGACTGGAATGTTTGCTGCACGCTGGGAAGGTGCAAAGGTAATTTTTCTCTCTCCTTCTACCTCAACACAGCAACGTGGACGCTGGGCTTTTCAAGAAACTAGTGCCTACACAATGTCCAATACAAGTATTTTTACTTCAGGAAAGCTTTTCCATTATGCAACCACTATTGAATGCAGCGATGAACTTCCAGTAACTGCTCGCAGACTTGCCCTCGGTCTAGCACAACCTGGTAGCTTTGTCGCACATCTAAGTGTCCCTCCAGTGATTCAGACAAGTTTTCTTAAGGCATCAATACCTCGTATAACTAGCTCACCAATTCTGCCATCTGCGGGAGAAGATACTGTTTGGAAATCTGTACAATTGTTATCTGAAGGGCCCTTCGCTATTTGGGTAGGCTTTGGTGCCAGGGATGCCGGAGAAGAAATCCGCCAACTTGCCGAGAGAACAGGATCTGCCGTAATGTGTTCGCCCCGTGCCAAGGGTATATTTCCTGAAGATCATCCTCAGTTTGTGGGTGTTACAGGCTTCGGTGGACATTCCTCAGTTCTGACATATATGCAGTCACAAAGTCCTGTGCGCGTGCTGGTTTTGGGAACAAAATTGAGTGAATTCACCTCATTCTGGAATCTGGAAATGATTCCCTCACGCGGTTTTATACATGTCGATATTGATCCAGAAGTACCTGGAGTTGCCTATCCATCTGTTGAGACAGTGCCTATCCAATCTGATGTAGGAGAATTTGTCAAAGCATTATTGAAGCATTTTCCCAAGCGTTCCGATCGATTACCAGTCTTGTCACTGCCCCGACCCAAATTTGATGCGATTGATTCTCAGAATGATGGTTTAATTAGACCAGAAATACTGATGGATAAGATTCAACGTGTAATTGTTGAAAATAGTGATGCAATAGTGATTACCGAGGCAGGTAACTCCTTTGCTTGGGGAACCCACTGGCTACGGTTTAACACCCCCAGACGATATCGAGTTAGTACCGGTTTCGGCTCAATGGGTCATGCTGCTACTGGTGTTGTCGGTGCTGCACTGGCACGCAATAGTAAAGCTGTTGCTATTCTTGGGGACGGAGCTATGCTCATGAACAGCGAGATTAGCACTGCTGTCAAATACAAAATTCCCGCCGTCTGGATTGTACTCAACGATGGCCATTACAACATGTGCGACCAGGGGATGAACTTGTTGGGCTTTAACGGTGTAGACGCAGAGATACCCAGTACAGATTTCGTCATGATTGCTCGTGGGATGGGAGCTGATGGCATCCGGGTGGAGCGGGAAGCCGATGTCGAAGCCGCTTTAGAAAAAGGGCTGATTTCCAATGTCCCCTTTGTGATTGATGTCGTAATCGATCCGACCAGACCTGCCCCAATTGGCACTCGGATTCAAAGTTTGATTTCACAAGTTGCAAAAGAATAGACTTCTTGCAAAAGTCGGGGGAAAGGGTAAAGAAACTCAAAATCCTTTCCCTTTAACCTTTACCCTTTTCCCTAAGAGTGCAAAAACATATTTTTGCAAGAGGTCTAATCTTAATTTTCTTAATTTTAAGGAGTAATATCATGACACATCAACCAGTAGGTATTCGTTCAGTTGCCCTTAACTTTCCTAGCATTGTGCGTACCAATGATTATTGGCAACAGAATTACCCGGAATTGGTGACTCAGGCAGAGGGCAGAACCCTCGCGAAGCTGTTTAAACCTGCTGAACCTGCCGTTAACCAAAAAGAGCAAGACCTCCTCTGGTCAAAAGCTGTAATACCTTATCTGTCCGATCCCTTCCGAGGCACTATTGAGCGGCGGGTGCTGGCTTCAGATGAAACATCGTTAACCTTAGAGTATGGGGCAGCTATAAGTGCCCTGGAGGCGGCAGAACTTTCCACAGATGAAGTCGATCTGATGATTGTAACTACTCTGTTTCCTGAGCAAATCGCTCCTGGTAATGCTTCTTATCTCGCCCGTAAATTAGGACTGAACTGCCCCGCCTGGAATCTAGAGTCAACTTGTTCGAGTGCTTTAGTGGCAATGCAGAATGCCTCGGCGTTAGTGCAAACTGGAGAGTACCGCAATGTCCTAGTGGTGGTTTCGTGCATCTATTCTCACTTTGTTGACGAAGATGATACCCTTTCGTGGTTTATGGCCGATGGTGCTGGTGCATTTTTAGTTAGTGCCCTCAAACCGAACCAAGGAGTCTTGGGTACGAAAATTGTTCACACTCAAGCAACTTGTGGTGCTTTCTTTAATGAACTGGTTATAGACTCCAATGGCAAGCCAAGGATGCGGATACAGACAGGTGAAAGCGCCAGTAAGCAACTAGGTGGTACATCTGTTGATCTCGTCCGTACTTGCTGTGAAGGTGCGATCGCATCTGCTGGTGTTAGTCTCGATGATATTAAGTTCTTTGCTTTCAATACACCAACTGCCTGGTACGCTAATCTGTGTGCCCGCTCACTAGGTATCGATCCAGACCGTACAATCAATCTTTATCCGTATTATGCAAACATTGGGCCTGTCCTCCCCATAGCCAATCTGTACTACGGCGCTCAATCAGAGAAAATTCGTGAGAACGATTTAGTGCTTGTTTATACTATCGGTTCAGCATCTACTGCTGCTGCCATCGTCATGCGCTGGGGTGAAGTCAAACTGGGAACCCTCCCTGCTTCCGCAGTCAATCTGAATAAGTCAGCTAGCAATATCCTGACTACTGTATAGCAATTAATCTCAAAACCACTTTACAGGAGTTTCTCTAAGAAACTCCTGTAAATGAACCAACAATTCCACAGTTTCTATTGGTGGAAGACTGAAAATATTTGCCTACATAATTTGCGATCGTAATCAGGAGAACAAAAATGTCTCAAGATAAGAAACAAAAACAAGCTCAAACTTCTACTAATTCCTACTTCCCTAAGACCTTAACTGCACCTGGTCAACTCTTTGGCACATTTGAAGACAATATACTGGTTGGTAGTACAGGCAACGATCAAATTTTTGGTTTGGCGGGCGACGATCTCATATCGGGACGTGAAGGTGATGACTTCATCGTTAGTGGGACTGGAAATAAACTAGTGATTGCGGGGCCTGGTAATGATACTGTTGTGGCCACAGGAGGCAACCAATTCATTTTAGGTGGTGCCGGGAATGATGAACTTGCGGGTGCTAACGGCAACGATCTGATACTTGGTGAAGATGGCGACGATTTTATCAATGGTAAAGATGGGATTGACGACATTTCGGGTGGTGCTGGCGACGATTTCATCTTAGGCGGTCTTGGGAATGACAAAGTTTTAGGTGATGATGGCAACGACCGAGTCTTTGGTGGGGAAGGTGATGACGACATTTCTGGTGTCGCCGGAGAGGACTATATAGATGGTGGTTTCGGGAACGATCGCGTCTTGGGTGGTTTTGACGACGATCGAGTTTTTGGTGGAGAAGGTAACGATATAGTTGTTGGTTCGGTCGGTAATGACTATGTAAATGGTGGTTCTGGAGATGATGTAATTATTGGCAGTAATCCATTTATCCGCATACCTGGGCTGGACGGTATTGAAAGAGATGAGATGGTCGGCGGTTCAGGGCATGATACTTTTGTACTTGGGGATGTTGCTGAATCCTACTATGACAATAAAGGTGGCTCTGACGTTTCTGACGCTGGTTTAATTGTTGACTTCAACCCTGATGAGGATTTCATTCAACTGAAAAAGTTGACAGATGGTAGCACTTATGTAGTAGCTCCTGGCCCTAACTCGACTGCGGGAAATGAATACACCACAGACATACTCATCAGTCGGCCAAATCAGCCGCTAGAACTGATTGCTAGCGTGCAAAGCGTGAAAAATTTGAATTTGAACGATAGTTACTTCGTTTATGTTTCCGCCGATGCAGGATTAATTGCTGGCACAAATGGTAATGATGTTATCGGTGGCACTACGGGTGACGATAACATTTATGGTTTAGACGGCAACGATTTGATCGACAGCCGTGACGGCAACGATTCTATTTATGCTGGGGCAGGAAATGATTTGATTGTTTCTACTTCTGGAGATGATGTTGTCTCAGCTGGAACTGGTGATGACATCGTTGCGGCAGGTTTTGGGAATGACATTATTTCGGGTGGCGATGGTCTTGACCAATTATTAGGCGACGAGGGCGATGACTTCCTGGATGGTGGTTCTGGAACTGATGACCTTTTTGGGGGAGTCGGGGACGATATTATTTTAGGTGGTGATGGCAACGACCGCATTTTTGGAGAAATCGGCAATGACCAAATCAATGGTGAAGATGGTAATGACGACCTCAATGGCGGAGATGGTAACGATACTATTTATAGTGGTTTAGGCAAGGATAGAGTTTTAGGTGGTGCAGGCAATGACCGGATATTAGGTCAGGCAGGTAACGACATACTTGATGGTGATGTCGGGAATGACATCATCAATGGTGGAGATGGTGATGACTTTCTCAATGGTGCGGATGGCAAAGACAACCTCTATAGTGGTACTGGCAACGATATTATCGTCGGTGGAGCAGGAGCAGACTTACTAGTTGGTGCATCCGGGAACGATTTCCTCTCTGGTGAAGCTGGAGATGATGTGATTGTTGGTGTTGACCCATTCGATCCGTTATTTGGGTTTGGTCGTGGTGAGGTTGATACGCTCATCGGCAATCAAGGCAGAGATACATTTATTCTGGGGAATAACGGTCATGTATTTTATGATAGTGGCAGTTCTGATGTTTATGATGCTGCGATCGTTACTGACTTCAAAACCAGTGAAGATTTCATCCAATTGCAAAGTGTAACTGATGCTAATTATGTTTTAGCTACAGGTTCTAGCTCTCCTTCAGGTGTAGCATCCACAGATATATTCTTACAAAGAGCAAATCAGCCTTTGGAATTGATTGCTACTATCCAAGGAGTCACAGGTTTAAATCTGAATGATAGCTATTTCGTTCGCGTTTAAAAGCTCTCAGTAAATTCCAAATTAGTCATTTCCTACAATAGTTTCTTGGAAATTATCAACATTGAGATTTGCAAATAAAACCTGGGAAACTGGCTTTAGCGATCGCATATATTTTCCGCAGCATTAAAAGCATTTTATTCGGGAAAATATTTATTCATTACTTTGCTAGTTTCCTGGTATTTTGTAACTTAAACTTCTTGAAGTAGTAAATTATGAAACTGCGTTACAAGCACAAATTATTAGGGTTTATACCACTTTTATTTACCTTGGGCTTAACTACTCCTGTCATTTCTTTTAGTAGTCCGGCTCTTGCTAGTGAATTCAGTTTGCAATCAGAGCCTTACGATCCACTGAAAACCCATCTGGAATTGTTTACAGAACCTTGGTCTCAAAATCCCACAGTTAAGGCAGCCCTTCAAGCAGATAACGGCAACTTGCAGTTAATTACTGGAAATAAAAAAGTTTTTTATGACGAAATTTCTGTTTTGGTTGACAGAATGCCCCAAGGGCTAACGCCTACAGATTTTCTCTTAGAAATAGCTAAAGACCCAAATGGGGCAATAAATTATCAATCTTTTGATGATTATCTCTCTAGCGGTGATGATACGCTCAATAAGCTAATTCCCAGGAACACCTCCACACCCCCAAAGGTAGGCGATATTTATGATATAAAATTACGCCTTTTTGCAGCACTGGGTCTTCCTAATTACGAAGATGATGTTTCTGTGATGCTTACAGATTTGACCGACGATCATTTTACCTTATCAACTATTACCAGTGGCGTAACGGGAAAACATCCAGTGAACGGCTCAAGAAAATTTGGGTTTAAAGAAAACCCAGATGGTACGCTGACATTTTATACTAACTCTGTCACACAGTTGACTAATGTATTTGGAGATTTTGGTGGTGATTTCGGGGGACCTCCTGAAATGGGTTGGACAAACTATATCAAAGGTTTAAGTCAAGAAGTTCGTAATAGAGGCGGGGAATCTGAGGAAAGTACTCTGAGAAAATTCACCGCTACTTATCCTGGTTTACCAGTTTCTTCTATCGCTGTCCCAGAACCAACTTCTACATTGGGGATTTTGGGATTTAGTGCTTATATTGCTACAAATTTAGTACGGAAAACTAGACAAAAAAATAGAACTTTAATTAAGTCTGGAAAGTCAAAGAAAATGTTTATAGTTAAGGAGTTGAGATAATGCTTCAGCGTAAGGTTCTCGTAATTGGTGCAACTGGTTTGCTTGGCGGCAAAGTGGTTAAAGAACTGCTGCAAAAAGGTCATAGAGTCCGTACTTTGGTTCGCCCTGGAACTGAAGCTTCTCACTTGCAGGCTCAAGGTGTGGAAATAGTTCGGGGCGACATAACCGAGTATGAGACACTTTTGCCTGCAATGTGTGACATTGATGTTGTAATTACAACGGCTAACGGTTACTCACATAGAAAGAAAGGAGACTCTTTAGAAAACACTGACGACAAGGGAAATCGCAATTTGGTTGATGCAGCCAAGCAAATGCAAATTAAATTGTTCGTTTTTACAAGTATTTTGACGGCAGAAAAGGCAAAATCTGTACCTCACTTTTATCAGAAATCTGTGACTGAGGATTATATTGAGAAATCTGGAGTTCCTTTTGTATCGTTGCGACCAGGCGGATTCGTTGATACACTATTAGGCTTTAGCCTTAAAGATATCAAAAATGGTAAATTTCGAGCTATGGCTGATGCAGACGCTCCAGCATCAACGATTCACTCGGATGATGTGGCCCGGTATCTTGTTTTAGCTATTGAGACACCTGAAGCTGTAGGACATCGCATCGATTTGGGCACTGAACAGCCAACTAATCTTAGAGAGATTGCTAATTTGCTCTCCGAAATAACTGGACAGAAAGTGCAATTGCAAATAATTCCACCTTTGGTCAAAACAATCTTGTTTAAGTTTATGGCAGTTATTAATCCTATGTTCCGGGGTACTGATAAGGCTATGGAATATGTTTCTTCAGGTAAATATGTAGCTGATACTACTTTGCAACGTCGTTTATTCGCTGACGTTCCGTCTTTGAGAGATTCCATTAGACGTTGGGCAAACCAAAATGGGCTGGCAGCAACGAGGTAATTTATTAGCATCAGTTTGATATAAACAATCCCCATCCAAACTTATTTGGATGGGAAAAAAAGGAGTGGACTCTACAAGACATAGATGCTCAAAACTTGACTAAACAAGAAAAAGAGCCTATGTCTGCGCTTACAACATCAAACCAAAACTAGCTCACCATCAATTCAGCCCGAAAGGAGAACAAGAATGACAGAATATAATCGCTTTCAACAGACACCAGCCAACAAATCTAGTAAGTCATTGTGGGTGGTTGGAGACTTGGTTAAATTTATCTCAACTGGCGAAGATACTGATGGTAAATACGATCTATTTGATGCTTATGTTCCGTCAAATGTTGGGACTACACCGCATATCCACCTTCAGCAAGACGAAGGATTTTACATTGTCGAGGGGACTGTAAAATTTCAGTTGAACGATCGAGTTATTACTGCAACTCCTGGAACTTTTGTGAATGTGCCCAAAGGGCAAACCCACGCCTATCGCAATCTTGAAGATAAGCCAGCGAGAATGCTTATCCAAGGTATTCCCTCCGGGCTTGACAAATTGATTGAGGATACAAGTCGTCCAGGGACAGACATATCTGCGGCTTTTCCGCTATTTACAGATGAAGGACTTGATAAAATCGTGCAAGCCTTTAAGGACAATGCATCAGTAGCCTTAGACTCAATAATTTTTGCTGGTACTGAATACAGCGTTAATGAAGATGGTTCTCCCATAGCAGCAGTAACTTTAATCCGCCCGTTAGATGATACAGGGGCAGTTGGTGCTACTATCACTTTGAAAAATGGTACAGCTAAATATCTTGAAGATTACAATGGTTCTCAGCAAATAAAGGTTAACTTTGCTGATGGAGAAAGAGTTAAAGTTATAAACATTCCGATCGTTGATGATAATTTAATCGAAGCTAATAAAACTATCAACCTCACCTTGAGCGATGCTACAGGTGGCGCAATCATTGGGCTATTGCAGAATACAGCTACTCTGACAATTGTGGACAACGACGCTCGACCCAAAGGGAAAGATGGCGTTCTTCTGGTTGGAGATGATAGTAATAACATCCTTACGGGTGGGAAAAGCAGTGAAAACATTATTGGTGGAAAAGGAAACGACCTCCTTACGGGTGGTGGAAATATAGACTTGTTTACAGTTCAACTTGGTAACGGCATCGACACCATTACTGACTTCGGTGGTGTAGGATCGGGATCTCGTCCATCTTCAAGCCTATCTACGGAAATTGATACTCTAAAATTTGAGGGTAATGGGCTGACTGCTAGAAATATGCTCTTGACTCAGAATGAAGATGACCTGCTCATAACCTTTGAGGGAGTTGAGAATACTGGGGTCGTCTTGCAAAATTTTGCCTTACAAAACCTAGATAACCTTCGCAAAGCTACAGGTGCATCGGTGGATATTGGCAATCTTTTGTTTAATGGGCAGACGGGGTTTCAAGACAGCTTTGATGTCTTGAATGCTAATGAACAAAGGAGTAGTGTTTATAGTCGTAACTCAGTAACATTCCTGAACGATCTTAATAATAATACTAGTGGCTTTGACAAATCTAATGATGTTATTAACGGTCAGGGTGGCAATGACTATCTGTGGGGGTTAAGTGGTAATGACATACTGCGAGGCGGTGCTGATAATGATACCCTTGTAGGCGGATTTGGTTGGGATACTCTGATTGGTGGTAGTGGCAAAGACACATTCTCTTTTACATCTGGATCGGGGATTGATACCATTGTTGACTTTACTGATGGGGAAGATTCTATTGGGCTTTTGGGTGGTCTGGCATTTGCTGATTTAACAATCTATCAAGGTACTGGTGGTAGTGTAAATGATACTTTGATTAATATTACCAGCAGCAATGAGCCTTTAACGATCTTGAGTGGGGTACAAGTCAATAGTATTACAATTGCTGATTTCTTGATTGTGTAGCTCTCTTTAACTAATTTGATATTGCCAAATAAAACTATCAACAATTGAGATTTATAGTTGGCAATTGCTGTGTACAGAAAAAACTTAAAACTCAACCTTAAAATTGATATGGATCGGCTAACCTTTTCAACGCACATAGATGAACATTCCAGCATGGCAAAGGTATTAGGAGAATGGCGAGTCCGGGGACTTCGAGGAGCAACGACAGTCAGCTACAACTCTATAAAAGCAATTACTGAGGCTGTAGATGAGTTATTAGATGCTTTAGAAAGAAACAATGTTTTAGATCCTGAGGAAATCGTCAGTGTTACCTTTTCTGCAACTCCAGACTTGGATGCAATGTTTCCGGCTGCGGTGGCACGTCGTCGTCCTGGTTGGGATCGAGTTCCTTTGCTAGATGTGCAACAGATGCAGGTTGCCAATAGCCTTGACAGCTGCATTCGGGTGCTAATCCACTTAAACACTCCTCTACCTCAGAATGCATTACGCCCAGTCTATCTACACCGTGCCGCTCAGTTACGCCCAGATATAGCATTGTTAGGTTAGGCGTAGGCATAGCCCGTAGCATACATCGCTCTGCGAGACTTTAGTTAAATTATCAATACATTTATAATGTCTCATGTTCCAAGAAAAACTGAAACAAATTGACCAAAAATTGATTGATCTATTAGGGAAAAGAATTGCAATATTGGCTGAATCAGAATACATTTCCTTAGAGGAACAAACTACTAATCTCACCTTTTCCTTAGTAGAAAGTGGTGTTCCAGAGTCAATTTGGAAAAATCTTGTTATGGGCTGTGTCTCTGCCGTTGCAACTGCAAATTTTCCTGTGGCTAAGGTAAAACCGCGACGAGTTACTTTAGTTGGCGGATGTGGTCTAATGGGGCACTTCTTCCAGCAAAAGTTATCCGCCGCAGGTCATTACATTAGTATTCTCGATCGCGGTGACTGGGAACAAGCAAAATTGTTATTAGATGGAGCAGATTTAGTTTTAGTCTGTGTTCCAATTGAATACACAACCGAGGTAATCCGTAAACTTGCTCAATACCTAACGCCAACTACTGCTTTAGCTGACATTGCTAGTATTAAAACTCCTATCTTACAAACTATGCTTGAGCATCATAGTGGGCCTGTCATGGGCTTCCATCCAATGTTTGGCCCAGGGATAAAATCTTTCTTGTCTCAAAAAGTTGTGGTCTGTCCAGGTCGTGAAGATGCTGCCTTTCAATGGTTTCTAGATTTGATTGCAAATGATGGCGGCAAGCTGATTACATCTACACCAGAAGAACACGACCAAATGATGATGGCTGTTCAGGCAATCCGTAACTTTAAAACCTTTAGCCTTGGTGTTTTCTTGGCAGAAGAAGAAATTGACATTCGTCGTAGCTTAGACTTCTCTAGCCCAGTTTTCCGTCTGGAAATTGATATGGCTAGTCGCATGTTTACCCAGTCTGCATCTATGGTAGTAGACATTATGCTAGCTACACCGGAGCGACGTGCAGCCATAAATAGACTAGCATTTACTTATCATCGATTAGCACAATTAATTATTCAAAACGATCGCGAAACTCTGATCCAGGAATTCAAACTAGCACACAGCTTTTTAGGAGAAGAAATCAATAGTGCTGCCGAGGAAAGCGCTTATGTGATTAATGCCCTAAGTGTATTACTAGCAGCGAAGGAAGTTGGACAAAAACAATCATCTTTTGTAATTCAGAAGTCAGGAGGTAGTGTTTCGACTACGCTCAACAACCAGGTAGGAGGCAGAAGACAAAAAGGTACCCATATTTAAAAACATGTGAGACATTGCAGTTTTGGCTTATAAATATCTCTGTATCTACCCTCTTGCGCTAAAGTTGCATAAGAACGTGCATCTAAAGCCAGGAGGAAAGAATTGTGAAAGCAGTCTTGATGACAGCAGCTGGCAGTCCCGAAGTTCTGCAAGTACAGGATGTGCCAAACCCTGCTGTTCCTGTCGGGAATACTGAACTTTTAGTGCGTTTGGTAGCGGCTGGCATTAACCCCATTGACACTAAACTTCGGAGTCGAGGCAGTTTCTACCCCGATCGCACCCCAACAATTTTAGGATGTGATGGTGCAGGGATCGTGGAAGCAGTGGGTGCTGGCGTCCAGCGTTTTCGCGCAGGTGATGAAGTATATTTTTGCTATGGTGGCTTAGGCGCACACCAAGGAAATTACGCTGAATATACTGTTGTGGATGAACGGTTTGTGGCACGTAAACCCGCCTCTATCTCCTTTGCCGAAGCAGCAGCAGCGCCTTTAGTATTAATCACCGCCTGGGAAGCTTTATATGAACGGGGACGATTAGAACCTGGGGAACGGGTTTTGATTCATGCCGGTGCTGGTGGTGTCGGCCATGTAGCAATTCAATTGGCGAAACTCAAAGGTGCTACTGTTTCCACCACCGTGGGTTCTGAGGAAAAAGCTAATTTCGTCAAAGAACTCGGTGCCGATAATGTAATTTTTTACAAACAAACAGACTTTGTGCAAGCGGTATTAGATTGGACTGGTGGCGAAGGCGTAGACTTGGCTTTTGATACCGTAGGCGGCGAAACTTTTCACAAAACCTTCCCCGCAGTGCGAGTCTATGGCGATATTGTTACCATTCTCGAACCAGATGCCAATACTGTTTGGAAAACTGCTAGAACTCGCAACCTCCGCATTGGTTTAGAATTCATGTTGGCACCAGCGTTACTAGGATTACAAGATACTCTCCACCATCATGCAGAAATTCTCGAACAATCTGCCACCTGGATCGATGAAGGCAAATTAAAAATCCATGTGAGTCACAAATTTACCTTAAAAGAAGCAGCTAAAGCCCACCAATTAATTGAAAGTGGGTCTGTGACAGGTAAAATTGTTCTGCTGATTAGTGACGAATGATCGAACAATTTGCATAATTTATCTTTTAAACGCAAAGGTACGCAGAGGTTAAACGCAAAGGTACACAGAGGAGTTTCTCTGCGTACCTCTGCGCTTCCCTTCTCTGCGAGACGCTTTGCGAAAGCGTTCCTTTGCGTTTTACTTCTCCTCCTCCTCCCCCTACCAGCTTCGGCAGCACAAACACAACCAGAACGCACACCCTTAACCCTAGAATTATTACAAGAACGACTACGCACACCCATACTCCGCGAAGGTAATTTAACCGTAGATTTGCAAAAAATGGCGATCGATTTACGCCCAGAAAACGCCAGCTTCCGTGATACTTTTTACCAACTGCTGCGAAAAGAATTAGGTACGAAACCTCTAGGTTTAGACCTCAGCAATGCTTTGATTCTGGGGGATTTTGTCGGCAGCGATTTGGGTTTAAGAACACCATTGTATGCAAAAGCGATCGCACCCATTTTCACTGCTACCGAACAAGAAAAACTAGAACGTTTGCGCTTCGTTTGTCTAGAGTCACTTGCAATCGCTTTACCCAACTCCAAAGATTGTCGATCGCTTCTGGGAACAGAATCAACCCCAGCCAGTGAAATCGCCGTCTTTCGTGGTGTCTTAACACTGGTGCAAACTCGCTTCAACGGCGAAGTGAAATTCTCCAATACATTTTTTCTTCAGTCTGTTGATGCCCAAGGTGCAACTTTTCTCCAACCCACTAACTGGACTGAAACCAGATTTGCTCGTCCTGTTAGTTTCATCAGTGCTAACTTCCAGCAACCAAGCAATTTTCAGGGCAGTATATTTTTTGAAAAAGCTAACTTTAAAAAAATTAAATTTCGGGAACTGGCTGATTTTCAAGGTAGTATCTTTGAGACAACTGCCAACTTTAACCAAGCAACTTTTAAACAGTTGGCTAAATTCAGTAGTGTGCAATGGCAAGGAAATGCTGATTTTTCTGAAGTGGATTTTGCCAATCAAGCCCAGTTTACGAAAGCCGATTTTAATCAGTTTCTCCTTTTAACAGAAGCGACTTTTGAGCAAGGTGTAAGCTTCCGAGAAGCGGAGTTTAACCAATTGGTAAATCTGCAAGGTGCAAATATTCTGAACCAAGCAGATTTTAGTGATGCCAGGTTTGCTAAAGAGGCTTGTTTAAGCGTATCTGGTTTAACTTTTAACTCTAACCAAGCGAAAATTTTAGGTAATCCCGGTGAGATTGGTAAGATGTTCTGCATCCCAACATTACAAGGTAATCAAAACATCTTGCGGAATTTGGGGCAAAATTTCCGTCAGCAACAGCAAGTAGCCGATGCTAATGAACTGGAATACACAAAACAACGGCTGCGATTAATCGAGTTTGGGCATCGTTTGACGGCTACAAATATTAATAGTGCAACTGTTGCCAGTTTGATTAACCTGGGTTTTTCTGCAACTCAAGCCCAAGCGATCGCCCAGCGTCGTCTGGTAAAATCCTTTCGTAACAGTAGTGAGTTACTCACCATAGCAGACATCGATTTAGAAAAATATACCCAACTAAGCGATCGCTTAATTGTTGGCGAAACCCTTTCTATAGTTGGGTGGTTGCTGCAAGCTTGGAGTTGGTTGGCGTTAAGTGTACTGCTGTTGTTGAGTGGCTATGGGACAAATTTTTGGTTAGTCTTTGGCGTGGGAGGAGTTGCGATCGCTTATTTCGGCTTACTATTTTGGCTAGTAGATCGCTATCGTCGACTGCATCCCGTACCAATTATTCCCACATCTTACGAAACCATTTCGATATTAGTCAGTTTTAGCGTTTTAGAATTCTTCAGCTTACTAGCGATCTTTCGCAATGCTGAACAACCTTGGCTGACATTGGGATGTCTGGTAATAATTCTTGTCCCCGTCCCAATGGCTTTATTGATCCGACTTTACCAACAAGGTCGTTATCATGACTTAATGGACGTTTCTTACTTCACAGAAGACGGCACATTCCGCCAGTTACGATTATTGATTGGACGTTTGCCAGTGATACCAAGGAATCAGACATTTCGGGAACGATATATGCCCTTGTTGTGCGATCGCCGTTGGAACTGGCTCAACTACTATGATTTTAGTCTCAACAACCTAGTTAAATTAGGATTTAATGATATTCGCCTGCGAGACGAACATCTACCTGGCATCATCTCTGCACTTGCTTGGTATCAATGGAGTTTAGGTTTAATTTACATCACTCTCGTTTTGTGGACACTTTCCCGTACAATTCCGGGATTGAATTTGCTGATTTATCTGAAGTAATCCCTGCACCTGAACCTTTTTTCGCTGCACTTCGTAGTGGTGCTAATATGATGCAACGTATTGCAGTGTGTCAGAAACCGTGCTATTGATTGTTATCAATCTTGCAATATTACGTCGGATAAAAGTAATAGAACCCCGGTTAAACGCAAATTAATTAAATATCTAAAAATTTGGCAAATTTATCAAAAGATTGTTCATTGCAATATAATGTTTAACCAAATTTAATTTTGATGATACAAACATATCAGTTAACTTTTTAAATCATTGTCTAAAAATATCTACAAGTTTGATAAACTTATCAAAATATTTTTCATTGCTCTTCAAAATTAAATCACATAGATTGTAAGTGTAAGTAGCGTTGATTAAAAATCCATTATCTCCACTTAACAAAGATAACCAAATAATCTAATAGCTACTAACTAGCTTTGCTAACAAAAAGACAACAAATCAAAGTGACAAAACAGACTTAATTTTTGTCTATTTTATGTTGCGATGCTAGCAAGATTTTTATCAAAACAATAACGAGGATTAATTCTAATGGCAGAAAATTCAAGTAATAGTGGTAGCAGCAACTCCTCTGCTAGTGAGAATAATTCGCTTAAAGATTCACCCTGGGGTCGCTTGAGTGAAGTTATGCCTGGGAACGACTTGTCCAAGATATTCAGTGGTGTTGGTAATGGAGAAAGTGGCAGTAACCCATTTGGTGGCGGTGCTGCTGGCGGTGGCAGTAAGCCTGATTTAGCCTATGGTGGTAATCCTTTCGCTGGCGACAACTTCTGGAATATCTTTGCAGGCGGTGTAAACCCATCTAAAGTTAGTGGTAGCCCATCCACAGGTGGCGGTATTCCATCCACAGGTGGCGGTATCCCATCCACAGGCGGTGGTATCCCATCCACAGGCGGCGGTATCCCATCCACAGGTGGCGGTATTCCATCCACAGGTGGCGGAAACCAAGGTAGTGGCTACGACCCTTTGACTGGTAGTAGCAGCCAGACCTATGGTATTAGCACAACTGAAATACCGGACGGGTTCACTTTGAGGGCTACTATTGACAAGCTAGTTAACTCAAAGCTTGACAAGGAAGTGGGTAGTGGACAAACCTCGCCATTTCCTACAGGTGGACAAACTTCGCCATTTCCTACAGGTGGACAAACTTCGCCATTGCCTACAGGTGGACAAACTTTGCCATTTCCTACTGATGGACAAACCTCGCCATTTCCTACTGGGGGACAAACCTCGCCATTTCCTACTGGTGGACAAAACCCTTTCGCTTAATAGAATCCTTGCGAAAATCAGCTGATAAATAAAAGAGAACAATGATGAGTTCTTCAGTACATAGTATGCTAGTACAGCTTGGCGCAAATAAACATATTATTCGATAAATCAGAAAAGCGTGTATTATCGCTGATGTGCATTCTGCCTTATTGTACTAGTGTGCTATTTTCCGCCCGAAACTATTATCATATAAAGGTTTAGGCAATATCTTCTGTTAGTTTGACGGTAAGATTATTAAAGCCTTTATTTTAGAGATATTTTGGGTTTAGCAAATTCATAATTGGTATAAGAAGTACTGAAGATCCCATAATTTTTTAACTAAAAATAGGAGAATTAGTACCAATGGAAGCGTCTGCTGTCAATCCCATAAATGGTGGATTTAATCCATTAAATGTAGGTAGTGCTAGCAACCTATATAACGGTAATTCCTTTGCTGCCAATGACAGTTTGTCTGCTGCTAAAGGCAGCCTGGTGACTGGTGGTAGCAATCTGTTATTAGGTAACGGTAACAATCCTATTCCAGGTGGCGGTATTAACCCGTTTGCAGGCGATGCTGGTAGTGGGCTTCAGCAATTAATCTTTGATCGATTAAAGTTAGTTCTGGGTGATAACTATTTCAAGGCTATTGATAACACATTAGCAGGAGGTAGTAACCCTTTTGCAGGCAGTGGTTATCCGATTCCAAGTGGGGCTAACAACCCATTTGCAGGCGGTGGTAATGCGATCGCAGGTGGGGCTAACAACCCATTTGCAGGCGGTGGTAATGCGATCGCAGGTGCTGGAAGTCTGCTTCAACAATCGCCTTTCGATCCTTTGAAAGAAGTCCTTGGTAACAATATACCTTTTAGTAACACTGGCAATACATCTAATTCAGGTAGCCAAACCTTTAATAAGGACAACGCACCTATTGGTAAAGGTAATAAGAATCTTGGTAGTAATAACGCAACTATTGGTAATTTTAACTCGGATTATGGTAGTAACAGCGCAACCATTGGCAATGGTAACTGGAACTTTAATAATGACAACACAACCATCGGTAATGGCAACTGGCTATTTGGAAAGAGTAACACAACCCTTGGCAATGGCAACTGGGATTGGGACAAGGGAAGTAATAATGCAACACTAGGTAATGGTAATTGGCACTTTGGCAGTGACAACGCAACCATTGGAAACGGCAATTGGGACTTCGGCACTGATAACACAATTATTGGTAATGGTAACTGGGTTTTTACCAATGGAAATGAAATTATTGGTAATGGCAATTGGTTAACAAAGACTGACAACACAACGATTGGAAACGTCAATAATCTCAGCAGTTTAAAGTTATCCCCACTAGGGATAAAAACTGATGTTAACAATCTTATTGACTCTCTTATAGGTAAAATCGGTCAAAATTTTCTTGGGTTCACAGAAGATTTTGATGTATCAAGTAGCCAAACGTTTAACCGCCTCATCTCTTCTAAAAGTGTTGGTAATGACACTAATATATCTACCGATATTGAGCAACTTTTGGCATCACTCAGCCCAATTCAAGGAAATTTCATCAATTATCAGCCTGTGCAAAACCCTCAGACTGTCCCAGAACCTACTTCTTCAGTATCGTTGGTAGTAATGGGAATGGTGTGTTTGCTGTTGTCACTCTTCAAAAAACAACAGCACTGTTAACGTAAATTTAATCCTTCAAGATGATTGCGATCGCACTTTCTGTTTTTGTACCAAGTTGACTTACAGCAGTAATTAGCGAGAATTGATGCTGTCCGCGCCAAGCTATCCTCATGGAGATGGTTTGCGATGTCTACGACGGTCACTGAGCGGCTGGTGAGCGGCTTGCCCTGAGCGTAGCCGAAGGGAGTCGAACCATGTCGTTCTGTCGTTCGCGCAGCCTCTCGTAGAGAAGGGCGTAGCCGAAGTGACGCACTATAAAGCAACTCATAAGTTCATTACAACAATTGTTGCAATGATTTAAACCTTTCTTATACATGAACAAGTAATTGTTGCAAAGCATGAAACCTTTGCAGCAACTGCTTATACCTTTCTTGGAAATACTTAAACCTTTCTGATACATGAACAAGTAATTGTTGCAAAGTATGAAGTATTTGCAGCAACTGCTTATACCTTTCTTGGAAATACTTAAACCTTTCTTATACATGAAAGAGCAATTGTTGCAAACGCTTCAATTTTGGCAACTAGTGTTCAAGGTTAAGCGAGTTACGAGTGTTGATACCAAGAAAAGGGGAGACAAAGCATAGCTTTGGCTGTTTGGGGTGCAATGATTGTAGGAATCATAACTAATTTCCGAACTTCCGCGCGGAGTTTTATGAGTCCTATAGCTGTATTTGCTAAATTTGATGGGCGATCGCTTAAAATTTAAAAGTTGGTGATTGTTATCTGCTCAAAAGAATGCCTCACTCAAGTTTTCAGCGTGCGAATACTCTTAAAGCGGCTTTTTTGGCTTGTAATGTTGAGCCGCTTGAACCAGCAGAAATGGAACGGTATTATGTCGATCTGTCGCTGGTGCGGAAAACTTCGGCTATTGATAATGTCAGTACAATTTTGGATTTTCAAGAAGCAGGTAATTTTACAACAATTTTATTTACCGGACATCGCGGTTGTGGTAAAAGTACGGAGTTAAAAAAAATTCAGAGTCTTTGGGAAAACAATTATCGGGTTATTTATTTGGAAGCGAATGAAGAGACAGATATTAATGATACCCGATATACAGATTTATATTTGATTGTAATTAAACAAGTTGAATTTGAATTACGAAAATTAGGTTTGAGTTTTAATCAAGATTTATTAAAAAGTTTTGAATCATGGTTTAAAGATATTACTCAAGAAAACGAGCAAAGTGTCGAAAAATCAGTCAACGTCAAAGCAGAAGCAACTCTCAGCCCTACTGCACCATTTCTCGCCAAACTAATGGTCAAATTGCTGGCACAAATTAAAGGCTCGGACAAGCAAAAGACAACTATTCGACAAACTCTAGAAAAAGATTTATCTCGCCTCAAATCTGATACTAATCTGTTATTAAGCGACGCTTACGCAAAATTGCGGCAAAAATTTCCTGAATGTAAAGGTTTATTAATTATCTTCGATAATTTGGATCGGGTTCCTCCTGCCGTAGCAGAACATTTGTTCTTTGATTATGCGGCTCAGATGCAAGAATTAAATTGTACAATCATTTATACAGTACCAATTTCAATTCTTTGCTCGCCGAAAAATCCCCTGAATCAATTTGATGGTAATCCTCATATTGTGCCGATGATTAATATCTATGAGTTTGAGCGGCATAAATGCGATCTAAATTATAATCAGACGGGCTTAGATGCGATGGCAAGTGTAATTGAAAAACGGGTTGATGTTGATGAAATTTTCGAGAGCCGTAATCAATTATTAGAACTAGCAAAAGCAAGTGGTGGCCATGTGCGTCAGCTAATGCAAATGATGCGCTCTGCATGTCAAACAGCGAGTACCCGAAAACATGCAAAAATTATCTCCGAAGATATAGAGTATGCAGTTAAACAGCAACAATTTAGTTTTGAGCGGTTTATTCCTGAAGAACATTACGCTCATTTGGCTCAGGTTTGCTTAACTAAAAATGTCAGCAAAGATGAAATTGGACAATTAATGTTATTTAATACTTCCGTATTGGAATATAACGGTGATAAACGGTGGAATTATCCAAATCCGGTGGTGAAGCGAAATGAGTTCTTCCAACAAGCTCTCCAATCAGCACAAAAACAGTGAACTTCAAGCCGAAATAGGTAAATTTATTGCCTATAATCAAGATGAATTTGCTGAATTAGTGACATTTGTCGATTTTGCAGAGAAATTTACGTTAGGTTTTATTGAAATTAACTTTACACCAGATATAGATTTACTAATTGCTGGATTGGAACAGAATCCTCAATGTCAAGAGATCCAATTTGTGGTTTTAGATTTTCCTGAGAAGAATTTGCGATTTCTGCGGGATGAATTGGTGCAGCAATTAGCCAAAATTACTAAAGAAACAAATAAAAAACTTGTTTTATTAATTCGCAATTTAGAAAAATCGATTGGTGTTTTTGGAGATTATCCACCAGTTTTACAAGATTTAAACTTCGTCCGCGATTCCTATCGTCAAAGTGTACCTCATCCGCTTTTATTTATCTTGCCAGATTATGCAATTTCGCGGTTAGCAAAATTTGCACCTGATTTTTGGGCTTGGAAATCAGGTTTATTTCGCTTTAAAACCACAGAATCGACTAGAGATAGGGCAGCCAATACTCTGAATGCAGACACCAATATAGAACGCTTACCAACACCAGAACAACAAGAACGTATCGATTTATTACATGGTCTGTTGATGGAATATAATCCAACTGGAGAAATACCCAGCCAAGAACATATCCGCAATTGCGGTAATATTTTAAATGAATTAGGTAAAGCATATTTAAGCCAGCACAAACCAATCAAAGCTAGAGAATATTTAGAAAAAGCTGGGAAAATTGCCAAGCAATTTCCTGATTATTCCTTACAAATCGAAGTTATCAATCAGTTAGGTGAAAGCTATCAGCAGCAACGACAGTTTGAAAGTGCAAATAGCTATCATCAACAAGCTTTAGATATTGCCAAAGAGCAGAAAAATCGTCCTGCTGTCGCCAATTCCTTGCATTATTTAGGTAATGTCTCTCTGAATTTGCGCCAATACGACCAGGCACGAGATTATTATCAACAAGCCCTGGAAATATATATCGAATTTGGCGATCGCTATTGGAGTGCTAGGACTTACAACCAGTTGGGATATGTTGCCCAAGAGTTGCGCCAATACGACCAGGCACGGGATTATTATCAACAAGCCCTGGAAATAGATGTCGAATTTGGCGATCGCTATTCGAGTGCTAGGACTTACCACTACTTGGGAATGGTTGCCCAAGAGTTGCGCCAATACGACCAGGCACGGGATTATTATCAACAAGCCCTGGAAATATATATCGAATTTGGCAATCACTATTCGAGTGCTAGGACTTACCACAACTTGGGAAGCGTTGCCCAAGAGTTACGCCAATACGACCAGGCACGGGATTATTATCAACAAGCTCTGGAAATATTTATCGAATTTGGCGATCGCTACTCCTGTGCTAGCACTTACCACAACTTGGGAAGCGTTGCCCAAGAGTTGCGCCAATACGACCAGGCACGGGATTATTATCAACAAGCCCTGGAAATATATATCGAATTTGGCGATCGCTACTCCTGTGCTAGGACTTACAACCAGTTGGGATATGTTGCCCAAGAGTTGCGCCAATACGACCAGGCACGGGATTATTATCAACAAGCCCTGGAAATAGATGTCGAATTTGGCGATCGCTATTCGAGTGCTATGACTTACCACTACTTGGGAATGGTTGCCCAAGAGTTGCGCCAATACGACCAGGCACAGGATTATTATCAACAAGCCCTGGAAATATATATCGAATTTGGCGATCGCTATTCGAGTGCTAGGACTTACCACAATTTGGGAATCGTTGCCCAAGAGTTGCGCCAATACGACCAGGCACGGGATTATTATCAACAAGCCCTGGAAATCAAAATCGAATTTGGCGATCGCTATTCGCAAGCTCTCACGCTTTATTGTTTAGGAACGCTTGCACAAGCAGAGGAAAACTATGCAGAGGCTAGGGCTAATTTACAGACAGCGTTGCAGATATATGTTGAGTGTCAAGATGAATATTGGGCTAAGGTAGCACGGGAGATTTTAGAGAGTTTACCGGAGTAGGGGGATATGGGCGATCGCGTTTGCTTAATTGGTTTGGGAGAGCGATCGCTATTCATTCTATACTTGGTGTAATTTCCTGTGCCCCATGTATAACAGCAAGTACATCAATTTGTTCGGGCTTGATGTAATAGATAATTCGATATGAACCTTCAATGACTTCCCGAATTTGCTCGGTTTCAAACTCTGGTACAATTCGACCAGATAGAGGGAAATTCGCAAGCTGCTGGGAACGTTTGGTTATACGGTCAATAATCCTGGTTGCGTACCGAGGTGAATTCTGGGCAATGTAAGTATAAATATGCCGATAGGTTTTCTATGGCTGTTTCTGTCCAAAAAACTTTCACTCTGGTAGTCCAAATTTTGCCCTAACTTCCTGTACGGAAATTACTTTACCAGCTTGACTCTCAGCAAGTCCAGCTTCCACAACTTGCCTAACATAAATCTCATACATGAGGTCATCCCATGTTGAGTTAGCAGGTAATTTATCAATTAGCTTTCGAGCTTCTTCTTTAATATTGAGCTTTTCCATAGAGATTACAGATAACTTGCTTTTCTATATTGTATGCTCAACGGGAATCTCTTTTGGGGTTTGGGAGGTGCGATTTCTAACGACAAGCCGCGTTGCGTCTATGCTTTTTGGGTTTGTGTGGAGGTGCGATTGGGTTTTGTGGAGGTGCGATCGCTCTAAGTTTTTCTTGCTTCTCAACTTTCATCTTTATAAATATTTTTACGATGTCCGACTTCTACAACATTCACCACTAGAAGATCGTCGAAAATATCATAGATAACGCGATAGTCATTTACTCTAATTCTGTAAGCATTTTCTTTCCCTTTTAGCTTTTTGACCCCCTTCGGACGTGGTTCTGTAGCTAAATCATCAATTTTAATTTGTATACGTTCTTGAAGTTCTGACGGTATTTTTTTAAGTTGCTTCAATGCACCCCTCAATATTTCAACTTTATAACTCACGCAACTTCCTTTTTGATTCCTGTTTTTAGTTCTTTTTTAGCTTCTTCCCATGACAATGAATTCTCAATACTAGCTTCTTTTTTCGCTTTGTCGTAGGCTTTTAAATCTTCTTTTTCTTCTTCTTCTTCGATTGTTTGAAGTAGTGCGTAAATCTCATCTAAAGTACTATCATAAGCTTGATTTAACAGGATGTTAATCTCTTTAATTAATTGTTCGCGTTCCTGTTCACTTTTCATTTTTAGACCTCTTTTATTGCAAATATATGTTTATAATTTGTCTTTCTTACTCTCAACTGAGGCTATAACTAAGACAGTAATTCAATTATAAATGCGATCGCGTTTTGGGGTTTTGAGATAGGGAAAGAAATAAATAAGTGTATTGATGGCTATACCAGTCGTAAAAATTACTCAAAATTTCTCTTTACTCCCCTGCTCATTTCACGATAATCTCACTTTTTTGCGTTGCTCCTCTTAAGGAAGCGATCGCATCTGTATTTTATTTCCCTGGTGGTAAAGTTCCCCCGTCACCTGCATCGGTAGACTTACAATAAACATTCAAGGCGATTTTGAGGATGTAGAAAATAACAATAGTCGCGATCAATGCAGCACTTATGATATAAAACTCATATTTAATTTTTGAAATATACGTAGGGTGCGTTATGCCTCTGGCTAACGCACCATCTAAAGACTTTGGTGCGTTATGCTACGCGATAACACACCCTACTTCAATTACATTACTTTAGTTTTGTGGACTCTTTGCCGGACAATTCTTGAATTGAATTTGCAAATAAACCTCAAGTAGCGGCAAATGTCAAGCGATCATTCCCTCTTCGATGTTATCTGTGCCAGTGCGAACCTCATCAAGATTTTCCGGTAGAAATCCACCCGCTTGCATTTTCCATAATCTGTAGTAAGCGCCGCCAAGTGCGAGCAGTTTGGTGTGGGAACCATCTTCGATAATTCGACCTTTGTCGAACACCAAAATCCTATCTAGATGCACGATGGTAGATAATCGATGAGCTACCACGATGACCGTTTTCCCATTCATTGCTAAGTCGAGGGTATCCTGGATCGCTTTTTCGGTGATTGAATCGAGGCTAGAGGTGGCTTCATCTAAGATCAGAATCGGCGCATCTTTGAGGATTACCCGCGCGATCACAATGCGCTGTCTCTGCCCTCCAGACAACTTGACACCACGTTCGCCCACCAGAGAATTGTAACCATCTTTACTTTGGACGATGAAATCGTGAGCATGAGCCTTTCGCGAAGCCTCGATCACTTCCTCATCAGTTGCATCCAAGCGTCCGTAACGAATATTTTCTAGCAAAGTGCGATGGAACAGAGACGGATCTTGGGGAATTAAGCTGATCTGAGCGTGTAAGGCATCCTGAGTCATATCTCGAATATCAACCCCATCAATGATAATCTGTCCAGATTGTGGGTCGAATAAACGCAGAATCAGATTGACAAAAGTGGATTTTCCAGAGCCAGATAAGCCCACCAGTCCGACACGCTGTCCCGCTTGGATGGTGACAGAAAGGTTGTTGAAAACTTTCTTTTCATCTGTGTAGTTGAAATTCACCCGCCGAAATTCAATCTTACCTTGAGTAATTGAGTGGGCGATCGCCTTTTCGCGATCGATCAACTCGTGGGGTTGAACGATGGTGAAGACACCATTGGCGACATTCCCAACATGTTCAAAAAATTCTAGAAAGCGGCGGCTCAAGTTGCGGGCTTCACTGATGATCAACAGTGATAAGCTAGTTGCTACAACAAAGTCAGCAGTAGCGATCTTTCCTTGACTCCAAAGAGAGAGCGAGTAATACAGTGTGCTAATTTTTAGAATAGCTGCTGAGATGAACTGAAACCAGCGAATTCGCTCCGAGTACCAGTTGGACTCTCTCACGTGTTTGAGTTCGTGCCTTAATTGCTCATTCAAATAGCGTCGTTCAAAACCAAAGCGAGCAAATAGTCGGCTACTAGTGAGATTTGTGACTGTATCTACAATGATGCCAGTTGTCTCACTTCTGGCGGCTGCGGCTTTCCGGGAGTAAAATCGGCAGCGAGTTGCCAGCCAGAATGAAATACTGATGAAGAGAACTGCCCATATTCCCACGAGTGCAGCTAGTGGAGGATAGGCGCGATACAGTATCGTCGTGGCGACGGAATACACAACAATTACTGGCATAAATTCAGTAATCATCATTTGCATTGTCTGGGTAACACCGAGAGAAGTTTCGCTAATTCGATGTGCCAATGCCCCGGAAAAACTGCTGCTTAAGTAACGATGCGAATGGTGCTGTAAATAGGCATATAGCGATCGCACAATGTGCTGTCGGTGGACTGGATGAAGAATCGTTTGCAAGAGTCCAGCCGAGCGCCCAAATACCACTTCACCTACACTCAAGCCGATGAACAACATTAAGGGTTGCTTCATGGCATCAAAAATCGGCTTGCTGTCGCCTGTCGATCGCGCCACGCCCCGGATAATCTCGCCGATAGCATAAGGCAACATGATGCCACAAGTTGCGTGTATTACCTCCAGGATCACCATTAACACATACCACCAACGAAACTGGTTTACGAAATACAAAATGAACCTGAATGGAGTTGATGGCAAATCTGGTGCATCAGGAGCACGTTGAAAAGATTTAGATTGTCTAGCTTTTTTCGTCATTAAAGTCGATCTCTTAGCATCATTTTAACTTTTCTACCAGATAAAAATAGACGACTGGATAAGCCGTCCGATGGCATTAGAGACTTTTAGAAGTACTCTACTAATGGTCTTATCAACCCAAAAATGCGGATGAAGGCTGGGGAAAGGTTAAAGGTTAAAGGGCAAGGGATAAAACATCTTTAACCTTTACCCCTTCCCCTTTACCCCTTCCCCCTTCCCTTGGCAGACTACTAGACCATAATTTCTTTTGGTGTAATTGCAGCATAGATATCAGGCGGGAGTAACGCTTCTTGAATGTTGATTTTCTTTGGTATTACACCCTCGTCAAAAAACAAATCTGCCACACGCTGTTGTTCCTTAATTAGTGCAGGGCTAAGTCCTCTGCGTCCTGCAAAAGTGCGGCGAGACATCGCTATTTCTACCACGTCTGGATCGAGCTTTTGTTCTGTTATCATCAATTTGGCAACCTCACCTCGATTTGCCTCTGCCCATTTATCAAGCTTATTAAGCTCCTCAATGATAATTTTTAACAAGCCAAGATTTTCCTCGGCAAACTTTCTGTCAGCAATATAATAAGCACCAGGAGAATCTAGTCCAACAGAATCTTTAAGCACTCGAATTCGACCCATCTTTTGAGCGATCGCATAGTGTGGATCTCCTGTCATCCAAACTGGAATTTTACCTTCGATAAAAGCAGCCCGTGCTTCGATAGTCGGCAAACTTCTGATTTTAATATCTTTGAGCGTCAAGCCAATTGATTGCAATGCTCTGATAATAAAGTAGTGCGATGCCGAGCCTTTTTGAAAGTAAACTTCTTGACCCTTGATATCCTCAAACTTCTGAAGGGGAGACTCCGGCGGAACAGCAATAACACTACTTGTCCCCGTTCTTCGGTTTCTTTGTGTACCGACTACATAAACAAGTTTTGAGCCAGCCACTTGTGCAAAAATTGGTGGTGTTTCTCCCACCGATCCCACGTCAACTTTTCCCGCAGCCATCCCTTCCATCAGTTGTGGCCCTTGGACAAATTGCGCCCATTCTACCTTAATCCCCAACGGCTCTAAGCGTTTCTCTAAAACTTTCCGATTTCGGAAAAGATCCCCCGCACTCTGATATCCCATGCGTAGAACTTTAGTTTTTATGCCAAGGGAATTTTCACTGGCATTAGTACTGTTTATCAAAGAAGATTGTTGGCTTTGTTCGCTACAACTTCCTAACAGATATGCCATAGAAAATCCACATAGACCGGAAGTAGCAAAATGAAGAAAACGACGGCGTTTAATCCTAGCTATTTTATCCATGATATATTTCTGATTTGAAGGAATTCTGGTTGTCATTTCCAAAAAATCTGAGCGTTAATCTGCTTAAATCTGCCGATTTACAAACGTCTAATGCCAATTCCAAATTCAAAACGAGGGCATAAAAATATTTATTTCCCAGTCCTTAACCTCTAACGAAGAGAATCTCCCCTTCGATATTCTGCGGTTAGGTCGTCTAACTTTTGTTTCAAATTGTTGTCAAGTTTTAGTTCTAGCGCCTTGAGGTTGTCAGCAAGTTGTTCTGGACGGCTAGCGCCAATGATCGGGGCAGTGATAATGGGATTAGATAAAACCCAAGCCACCGCTAGGGTGGTGAGGGAAAATCCGGCAAGATCCGCTACCGTGCGTAATTCCTCGACAGTATTAAATTCGCGATCGCGCCAGTAGCGTTCTTGATAACGTTCTGCGGCAGCACCTAACGTAAAACGCGTACCTGACGTGGGGCCTTGAGTAAAATTGTGTTTACCTGTAAGTAGACCACCCGCCAATGGATTGTAGGAAATTACACCCAGTCCTTCTTCTTTGGCTAGGGGCAATAGTTCTCGCTCAATTTCACGGAACAATAGATTGTAGCGGGGCTGAATTGAGATGAACTTGGTTAAATTGCGCGTCTCAGCACGACCCAAGGCGCGGGCGAGTCGGTAGGCTAAAAAGTTGGAAACCCCAATGTAGCGCACCTTACCAGCACGAACCACTGCATCCAGCGCTTCTAAAGTTTCATCAAGGGGAGTTGAAGCATCGTCGGAGTGCAACTGATACAGGTCGATATAATCGGTTCCCAGGCGTCGCAGGGAAGCATCGATCGCATCCAAAATATGTTTACGCGAAGCCCCCTGATCCCAAGGTGCAGGGCCAACTCGACCAACGCACTTGGTAGCCAAGATAAAATGTTCGCGTTTGCCTTTGAGCCAGCGCCCAACGATTTCTTCGGTGCGTCCCGCAGTAGCAAGTCCGCCGCCAAGGGGATAAACATCGGCTGTATCTAAAAAGTTGATCCCACCGTCGGCGGCGGTGTCGAGGATTTGCCTGGAAGTTTCTTCGTCGATCTGCAAACCAAAGGTCATAGTGCCGAGACAGAGACGCGAAACGGTCAATCCAGTTTTACCGAGATTAGTAGTTGGTAAAGTCATCAAGATGTTGTTAATTGAGAAAGTGTGAAAATTTTTAAATAGAATGCAATGCGATGTGCGTTCCGCCCCGCTTTGCTAACGCAAAATTAAAAGCCTATAGGACACATCGACCAAGCCATGATTGGCCCGATGTCGGCATTTTTTAAGGTGTAAACCAATTTAACCAAGCTTCCCAGTTTTGGACGATCGCAGCAAATTCTGCATAACCATCAGCTTTTGGGTGAGCGCCGTCATTGGCTTTTGCTTCCGCTAACCAGATCGGTGACTTCACCAAACGAGAAAACACATCGAGATATGGAACATCTAGTTCATTACAAACCAACGCGAATTCCTCTGACAGATTTGCAAGAATTTGATTTCTTTTTTCTTGATCGACATCACCACAAGGTGGCGGACTAACCATCAAGATTGGATAGAGTTGCTTTGCTTGGCTTAAGATACTGCGAGCATTTGCGATCGACTCTGAAAGTTCGATTCCTTGCTGTTTTCCCGCCCATCCTGAATCGTTTACCCCAAAAGAAAACACTACTCGACCATCTGATTCTTTTGGGAGACGATAGGAGACTTCCGAGTGCCAACGTTGTTTGAGATACCGACTTGTCTCTGCCCGCACGCCCAAGTTGTAATGGGTGATAGCGTATCCTCTTGACTCCGCATTGCGGCACACTCTACCTGTCCAACCCAGAAACTCTGGATCGCCTGTGCCATTGACAAAGGATTCACCAATAAAACAAATTCTGATTTCTTTGCGAGAATCTGACATAATTAAACTAAATTTTGCCGAAAAAGTTCGGTTTTGACTTGAGAAGCATTATGTTGATGATTCTATTTTCCATATCACGAAGATATTAATATATTGACTGGTTCTCAGCCTGGAGGCGGAACTTCCAAACCCTTTACCAGAGGCAGCAGCCCTCTCGTAATACATTCCCATTCTTAAGACTGGAAACGAGGCGATTAGTCAGGCTGTATTGCTTTACCCCACCAAACTTTTTTAAACGGTTTGCCTGTTTGCTCATCTAATATTTCGTAATGTTTTAGCTCTACATCTTTCCAGTCAGATAAAAGGTCTAGCAAATATTCTTTAGAGAAAAAATGCATAGTTTGTCCATCATGTTCTAGAAAGTAATTTGGCTCGATTTCGCGTATAGGTGGGTGGCGTTCTGCCCGAACTAAAGCGTCTTCTGTAGAATTAACGTGGAAAACAAATAATCCGTTGGGGCGTACTATTCGGCGAATTTCTTTAAACAACTCGCGTGTAATCTGATCTGAAAACATGTGGATGGCAACATTGGACATGACAGCATCCAATGTTGCACTATCAAAAGGCAAACGTTTTGCCATATCCGCAACTACAAACTGTGCGCTTAGTCCTAGCTTTTTTGCTTTCTCGCGTCCTTGTTGCACTGCTTCATCTGAAAAATCCACACCAATTACTGTGAAACCTTGCCTTACAAGACGTAACACGTCGTTCCCTGTCCCGCAACCAAGGTCAAGCACAGTTTTAACATTGGCGGACTTGAGGAACGGAAGGTGAACTTTCGTCCATTGGGTTCCCCAATCTAGATCGGTGCCAGCATCCTTCCATTTAGCGAAGACTTGATTCCAGTGATCAGATGGTGCGTAAGACATAATCCATTAGACAACTACAGAAATTTCACGACGGTTTTGGGAAATTAGCCACTGCTGTAACTTCGGATCGCCGTATACTTCATCTGCAATAAAATGATCGCCTTCAGGTAGCACTGTCAAATCGACTTTCCCCCCGACTTTGCGTAAGCGCTCAACAAAATTCTCTGTATCCTCAATCGGCAGATTTTTATCCTGTCCACCTTGGAATATTTGAACGGGAATGTTTTTGAGTGCAGCTAGTTCGCTTTCTGCTAATGTTTTTGGTACACGTCCAGACACAGGTACTAAACCTGCGAAGCGATCGGGATGCAAAGCAGCGAGATGCCAGATCCCCGCCGAGCCTAAGCTGAACCCAGCCAATATCACCCGTGCTGGATCGACAGGCTGAGAAACAATCAATTCATCAAGCAAAGTAAGCACATCATCTGCTCGATCTGCCCAAGTCTGTTCAGCCAGAATTTGGGGTGCAGCAAAGACATAAGGCAATGAGTCGGATAAATCTACGAAACGAGGTAAACCCCATTTCAGTAGCACATTCAAATCCGTCCCGCGATCGCGTCCTCCGTGCAGAAAAAGTACTAAGGGCGCAGGTTTGTTGGCATTGTCAGCAACAGGCGAGAACAGATAAGGCAAGGAACCATTGTTGGTGTCGTGACGTTGTTCGACAGGCATTGTTGTGACTCCTAATTTGATTTTGGGATTGGGTACAAGAGGCAGAGGGGCAGAGGAGCAGAGGGGCAGAGGAGAAAAATATTACTGCAATCTCTTCTGCTCCCTCATCTCGCCTTTTACCCTACTCAGTGCTAGTCCTAAGTGAATTAAGAAGTACTCAGCACGGGCTAAACGCCCCGCTACCGCTAACGGAACTCAGCACTCAGCACTCTTCATGCCACTACTAGGTTTTTATCCACTTGTTTAAATTCGGTGTTACTTACCTTGGATTCGATCGCTGTACCCTTGAAGAAATCGGGGTTAGCTTGGGTGTAAAACTTGTAGGGATTGGCGAATACATAGGATTTGAAGTCGGCTTCGGAAATAACGCCTTCTTGAACCAAATCCCAGCTTTCAGCCAAGGGGGAAGTTAAGTCTGGCACATCCCAGTGACCAACATCGGAGGAATAGATGGCGTTGATCTTGACTCCCAGGGGATTGGCTTTGTCATTGAATGCCGTAGCGATCGTGCGATCGTCGGACTCGGAACCAAAGAAGAAACTATTCACCCAGCGATCGCGGATGTCTTCAATTGTTTCAATGCCTGCTGCTGCAAAATCATCCAATTCGCTACCAATCGGCGCACGGCTATGACGGCTGAATGAAGCTCCCAGTACAGTCTTGGTCAATTCATCCTTATCGAGGGAATGTCCTTGAGTAACTTCTGCACCGTAGCGCTCAAATATTTCAAACAACTCATCGGCATTTGTCAACGCTGGATTGTAGTTTTCCAGTGCCTTGATATTGCGCTTCAAGAACCGATCTACCAAATGGATGTAGACGCGGGCACCCCAATCTGCACCACCTTCCAGCATCGCTACGCGCAACTGTGGAAAACGCTTGGTAACACCGCCGAAGAACAGCGCCTTGGCAAATGCTTCCGAACCATCGGCAAAGTGACCAATATGGTTGTTCATGTAGTTACTGATGGAGGAGCGGCCAGTCCAACCCTGACTGCCGTAATGGGTGGTGACAGGTACGCCAAGTTCCACGACCTTGGCCCAGAAAGGATCGTAGTCGTATTCACTATCTAATCCGTAGAAGTCGATATAAGAAGCATACTTGGCGATTTCGGGGAATTTATCGGCTGGATATTTATCAGCGATCGCCTTAATCGGCCGTTTCACCCCACCAGTGATATTAATCACTTTTAAGCCCAGTGTTTTAACTGCAAACTCTAGCTCCTCAATGCCTTCTTGGGGAGTAGTTAAGGGAATGCCAGCAACCGGTGTCAAGCGATCGCTATATTTCCGGTAAATATCAGCATGATAGTGATTAACCGCACGTTGCAGGGCTTGACGGTTCTCTGCACTGGCTCCAGCTGGTGCTAAGACATTGTTGGGAAACAGCACCGAATAGTCCGATCCTTGCTCTGCCTGACGCTCATAGAGGAGTCCGGGGAGGGTGTAAGTAGCGAGATCCAGTGTATTTTTGGTAACTCTAGCCCACCAAGGCGATCGGATTGTGCGGTTGTATTGACGTTCTTCAGGAGTTTGTTGATACCAGTCTTTACCGTTGCTCTTAGAGTTAAGACGAGAAGCTTCAGTCTTGCGTAACTCATCTACAAGTTTCACACCACCGTACTTAGCGATGTAATCCTCAAAAGCTGGCGTGAAATCATTGGTATGAACGTCGGTGTCGATTACTGGATAATCAAGAGTTGCTCTGATTGCAGCAGAGCGTGAGGTCTTCAATCGGCTATATTCAGTCATGTTTTTTCCTTACCTACAGCACAAAAATTACAGGTTTTTTCAGCATCCAATGCTGCTATTGACAAATACATTTCTTGTAGAGACGGCGATTTATCGCGTCTCTCCACAATCGCGTCTCCCTACGATTTTCCGTAAGGCGGCGATCTACAAAAAGTACGCTTTAAAAGGTATGGCATAAGCATCCGTGAAAAATTCATTTATCCTACAGCACTATAAACACAGTGCAGATATGAAAAGTCATTTACGCCAACACCAATCTTTCATCTAGTTGTTTAGCGGTAAAACGATTGGCCGGACGACGCAATCCCAGGTTTTCACGCAAGGTACTGCCTTCGTATTCAGTACGAAACAGTCCCCGTTTCTGTAGAACGGGAACGACTAAGTTAACGAATTCATCCAATCCTGTGGGAAGGATTGGCGGCATGATATTAAAGCCATCTGCTGCACCGTTGTTGAACCATTCTTCTAGCTGGTCAGCAATAGTTTCGGGAGTACCAAGTATGGTGCGATGACCTCTTGCAGTAGCAAGAGAGAGATACAACTGACGCAGCGTAAGACTGCCACGAGTAGCTAAATCTTTGACTAGTTTGAGACGACTTTTGTTAGTGTTGGTGTCGCTGGGTAGTTCGGGAGCTACATCATCTAAAGAATATTTCGACAAATCCACACCCTTGTAATAGTTCTTTAAAATCCCCCAGGCGACATCGGGATGGATTAACGATTGCAAGAATTCGTATTTTTCTTGAGCTTCTGATTCGGTACGGCCAATGATTGGGAAAGCACCAGGCATGATTTTTAGATCGTCTGGCGATCGCCCATATTGTGCTAGCCTACCTTTGACATCAGCATAAAATTCTTGGGCATCGGCTAGGGTTTGATTGGCGGTGAAAATCACCTCAGCAGTGCGTGCAGCTAAGTCCCGTCCCGATTCGGAGGCTCCAGCCTGAACAATCACTGGATAACCTTGGGGCGGACGACCAACGTTTAGAGGCCCTTTTACAGAGAAATATTTGCCTTTGTGATTCAATGTATGCAGTTTATCCGGGTCGAAATAGACACCAGACTCTTTGTCACGGATGAAAGCATCGTCTTCCCAACTATCCCATAGACCTTTCACCACTTCCACAAACTCTTCAGCTCGTTCATAACGCTGGCTGTGTTCTGGGTGATGCTCAAGTCCGAAATTACGTGCGGCATTCTCATTGCCTGTCGTGACTACATTCCACCCTGCCCGGCCCTTACTCAAATAGTCCAACGAAGCAAACTTACGTGCCAGGGTATAGGGTTCTTCATAAGTGGTCGAGGCGGTGGAAATGAAGCCGATTTTTTGGGTTACAGAGGATAAGGCCGAGAAGAGGGTTACAGGCTCAAAATGGGCAATTTTACCATTGCGATGCTGAGTTTCTGGAGCGCTGCCCCAGACTCCTGGACTGTCTGCCAAGAAAACTGCATCGAATAAGCCGCGTTCGGCAGTTTGGGTGATTTCTTTGTAATGCTCGAAATTCAATCCAGCATCTGCTTGTGAATCGGGGTGTCGCCAAGCAGAGACATGGTGTCCGGTAGCTTGAATGAATGCACCTAAACGAATTTTGCGTGTTGTACTCATGCTTTTTTCTTTTCTTAAAATTGCCTTAGCAGTAGCTCTATGGTTGGTATCGCTGATTTGTATATAGCTGGCACGAAGAAAAAGTGAAACCTCGCCTTTGTCAGGATGTTGGTGTAGTGCTAAGAGACATTGCATTTGAGAGTATGAAACCTAGCTCTACTCTTCTTAATTTCCTACACCCCAAAAGCAGTCATCTCAAGGGTTAGCACTTTTCTTCGTGTCATTCGTACATAGCTACGTCAGTAATGAATGTAATTATGGAATGCTCTCTAGCAACCAAGCTTACCGTTCAGTTACCAAATAATTGCTCAAAAATCAAATAACCGAATTGTAAGCAAGTTTAATAGCACAGCAGAATTAAGGATGCTGCTGCTTGGTGCTCGAATTACCATAAATTTATCAAGTAATTTTACTCAGCAGATATGAGCCTACACGATCAATACAAAAAAAGATGTGCTGACAATCACAATCTCATGGAATACTAATTATTAGTTTTACGAATATTAAGTATTGCGAACTATTAGTTTGCAGAGTATATAGTTATGTATGATCCCCAAAGCTTGTTAGATAATACTCTAGTAGTCTGCCAAGGTAACTTTGCTAAGTAAAACCTCTAATTGGTAAAATAGCCAAAAATGGGGTGTAACATGGCGAAAAAGTACATTGTTGACTTGGATGAAGATGAAGTTTCTCAACTGCAATCGATAATTAAGAAAGGTAAGCATAAGGCAAGAACCATAACCCGTGCAAACATTCTTCTGATGGCTTCTGAAGGAGAAACGGATCAAGCGATCGCTAGCACAGTTAGAGCGCATGTTGCGACAGTACAACGGATACGGGAAAAATTTGTCATTGGTGGGTTAGATTTTGCTTTAAAGGATGAAGTTCATCCACCAAAACCTAAAAAATTAGATGAAAAGCAAGAAGCATTTTTAATCGCCACTGCTTGTTCTAATCCACCAGTTGGAAGAGTACGTTGGACAATGCAATTATTAGCGGATCATTTAGTGAACGTTGGTATCATAGATTCAATTTCGGACGAAACAGTGCGTCAAACTTTAAAAAAAATGAAATCAAACCGTGGTTAAAAGAACAGTGGTGCATTCCTGAAATTAATGCAGAATATGTTTTCCGAATGGAAGATGTCTTGGATTTATACAATGAGCCTTATGATCCTAAACGCCCTGTAGTCTGCTTTGATGAACGTCCCTACCAATTAGTAGAAGAAGTAAGACTTCCTTTGCCACCAGAGCCGGAGCAACCTGAACGTTATGATTTCGAGTATAAACGTAACGGGACAGTAAATTTATTCGCGTGTTTTCAACCCTTGGCTGGATGGCAGCATATTGAAGTTACACAGCGCCGTACAAAAGTAGACTTTGCTCTTCAAATGAAAAAGTTAGTAGATATTGATTACCAAGATGCTGATATTATTCGTTTAGTAGTTGATAACCTAAATATTCATACTCCCAGCGCGTTATATGAAGTTTTTCCACCACAAGAAGCACGTCGAATTATTCAAAAGTTAGAGTTCCACTATACTCCTAAACACGCTTCTTGGTGAGCCAGTGCGTTGGGCGGGTTCCCCGACTTGAAGCAACTGGCGAACCCGAAGGGCTGAATCAAGTAGAAATTGAATTATCTGTTTTATCTCGCCAATGTTTAGAACGGCGTATTCCTAATGCAGAAACATTAACTTCTGAGATTGCCGCTTGGGAGAAACAACGTAATCAACAAAAAGCCAGTGTCTATTGGGGTTTTCAAACCAAAGATGCTCGCCGAAAAATGCAGCGTTTATATCCAAGTATAACCTAGCAAAATTGCCTTGGCAGACTACTAGTCAGTGGATGATACTTTTTATCAATCCACTCTTTTGCCACTTTGTCAATGTGTAAGTCCTAAAGTTTTATTTCTGCTTCTAGCTTTGTATCTACGCTAAAATTCTCAAATAACGATTTGGCGTGAGCGATCGCAGTTGTTGCGAGCTGTGAATAGCGTGTATCGGTTTGAGTTTATTGCCTCAAGCCTTATTTGTCCAAATTTGGGTAGAGTCGGTCAACTTCATCCCATGCCTGATTCGCCAAACATTCCAGAGTCATAGCTAGAAAGAGTGGATGGTCATACTTTCCAGCTTCAAAAGACTCAAGGAAGATTTCGATTTGGAGGAATAGGAGTTTGGCGTTCATAGAGTTGCGATCGCGCCTCTTCTCTCATCCGTTTCGATTTCAAAGTAGGGGTCAAGCCCTTTATTGTCGTGGTATCCGGTGAAGGTGCGAATAGTTTCCTTTGGGATTCCATTCTTTCTCAATCGGTTAACAAAGCTCCGTCTCATAGTATGAGTAGAAATACCCTTAGCTTCATACCCTGCCTTCTCCACCGCAGCCATCAAAATGTTGTAAGCGTTTTCCAAACGATTGGTTTAGTGCCACACCTTGAGGGAAATAACCATTCACTATTTGTTTGTGGTTTGTATCGCTCCAAAGACTCCTTCAATATTGGATGTACTGGAATTTCTGTGGTATCGGCTGTCCCGTCTGGTCTATGCTTTCTGATGATTGCAGGAAAGATTTATTCACTTCATTAAATCCGTTTTTATAACAATACCTTAGCCAATTTGCGAGGGTGAGTTAATGTATTAACTCACTTCTCTCGAAGGCTTGGCAAAAACCATAAGTCCTAAAAATTCCTTCCAGGTTTCCTACAAAGTTTTTTAACATATTGCCTGTAGTATAAAGGGTTTGAGCGCCCAAGGTGCCTTGTAAGCTAAACGCTCATGTATAGGTCATTTTGCCATTTTTGTCAAAATTTTTGTAGACTCTTATTTTGGCAAAGGTATTGTATAACCAACTTTGATGCAAACACTGACCAAAGTTTAATTGTTGGCGATTTAGAGCAAGAAATACCCTCAATAAAAAACACGCTCAATGGTGTGGCATCTGACGCGGAGCTAGCCAAAGGATTATCTAATCAAGCTGTCACAAGATCGGGACAAGCCGTAACAGAATCAGCTAATGCTGCAAGAGCGGCTTTGAACGCATCATTGGATGCTAATGGACTAAAACAAATAGTCAATGGTATTCGCTCAAGGGTTAATAACATAGGTCTTGCAATTGGGAGGCTAGAAGCTTCCGTTGAGAACGCGGTCACTAACGCTGCAAAAGCTGTAGGCATACAGCAGTTTTCAATTGAGTAGACTACAAATCTAGTAAACTAAAGATGTAGTAAAAATACTCACGAGTAAATGGCTGCCCCCTACTCAACAGATCTACGCCAACGTGTGATTAATGCTTATAAAGCAAAACAAGGGTGGCAACAACAACTAGCCGATCGCTTCAAAGTGAGCTTATCGTTTATTCAGCGGTTAATACGTCGCTATCGGAACACAGGAAAAGTGGATGCCAAAGTTGATGGAGGTGGAGCGATGTTTACGACGGGTGGTTCCTGAGCGCAGCCGTTGGCGTAGCCTCTCGTAGAGAAGGGCTACGCCTACGCCAAAATAAAAGTTGAGAACTTACCTGCTTTGCAGCAATTAGTAGATGAACAACCGGATGCCATACTAGGAGAATTATGTGAGCGCTATTGCATTCAAAGTGGTATTAGTGTCAGCGTAGCGACGATGCACCGTGCAGTTCAACGATTGAAATTGACAGTTGGCATATCATCTCCAACGAGTAGCCTTGCAAGACTGGGCAATGCTTCAGCGTAAGTTGGGTGAATGTGAACCGATTGTTCGAGTACCTGCCACGTTGCTTTAGCTTCCATCAGCGACAAAAAGACATGCACGAGTTCAGCCGTTTCGTACCCAACCAGCGTTGCTCCTAAAATCAAATTTGTGTGGGTGTCGATGACCATGCGGTAGAAACCCAGATCGTGCCCCCATTCAATGCTGCGAGCGATATGAGCCATCGGCAGAGTGACTTCACGAGCAACAATGCCCTGTTTCTGAGCCTGCTCTAGCGTCATGCCTACCCGGCCCACTTGCGGCTCAGTATAAACGGCATAACCTAATACCCGATCGTTGCGTGTTCGATGTTCGCCACATAGAATGGCTTTCAAGCGACGATAGTCCTCCCAAGAAACATGGGTAAAAGCAGGCTGCTTGGCAGCGTCCCCGATCGCATAAATTCCGGCGCAAGTCGTCTGAAACCGATCGTCGATTTTAATAAAACCCTGTGCATCTAATTCAACGCCTGTCACCGCAGAATTTAATGCTTGAGTATTCGGTTTGCGCCCAGTCGCAATCAGCAATGCTTCTCCATCCAGTACTTCACCATTGTTCAGCGTTAGGGTAAACACACGGTTGGTATAAGCAACCTGCTGAACCGTCACATTGAAATGCAGTCCAATTCCGTCTTGCTCAAAGGCATCAGCAAGCACAGCACTGATATCGGATTCTTCTTGAGCCAGCAAGCGATCGCCCCGCACAATCAATTTGCTTTGGCTCCCTAAACGTGCCATTCCCTGCCCTAACTCCAGGGCAATATAGCCACCGCCGACCACGAGCAACCGGGGCGGAATTTGCTGCAAATCAAAGAAATTTCGGTTGGTTAGATAAGGCGTTCCAGCTAAACCAGGAATATCAGGAATAGTAGAGGATGTCCCTGTGTTGATAACAATGAGCGGAGCCTGCACCGTCACACCTCCTCCACTCACAGTTCGCTCTCCGGTGAAAGCAGCTTCAGCGCAGATGACTCGAACCCCTGCACTCTCTAATCGCCGCTTGGTACCCTGGTTAAACTGGCTGCGAATGCTACGCACACGCTCCATCACCGCAGAAAAATCGACTTCAACCTGCGCGTGTATGCCTAGCTTCGCGGCTTGTCGAGCGCGACCTGCGGCATGAGCAGCAGCTAAAAAGGCTTTAGAAGGTGTGCAACCATAGTTTATGCAACTGCCACCCAACGCATCGCGCTCAAACAAAACAACCTTTCGGCCTGCTTTGGCAAAGTCAGCCGCGAGTGGAACTCCGCCCTGACCACTTCCAATTACAATTACATCTGCTGTTTCCATTGTTACCTCTGTTGATAGCTGGTTATTACAGTTTGTCGAGTCCGACTGGCTTTGATTAAACCGGCTGCCTTCTCGCCAATCATGTTGGTAGTGCTATAAGGGACATCCAAGAATTAAATTACTCAATTCCTACATCAAACACTAGTATCTAATTTCTTCTCCCCCTGCTCTCCCTGCTCACCCAAGCGATTGATTATTTTTTTATTTGGAAGTCCCGTCAGACCAGTGGGTCGCTGCGGGCCGTCGGTGGAGATCGATGAGCGCCTCTTGCGGAACGGGCGGATTGCGTTGTCTTTGGTCGCGTCGCGATCGCCTTAGCCGCGACCTGAGCTTGTGCGCGGGTCTGGGCGGATTGCTGGGCAACCACGAGAGCGGGCGGTGTCAGGAACACTGTAGCCGCAAAGAGCGCGACGAGGAGTAGCGAGAGGAGGATGAAGAGACCTGCGGTGCGGGCTTTGGTTTTGTAATGAACTTTTTCAGTTTGGTCATGGTGTTTTCTCCTTGCTGCAAATTGTCTGTTTCACGACTCAGGCTAAACACGATCGGTAACCGTCAACTTCGACGATGGCCTTTGCAAACTCCTGTGGCGCTTCTTGCGGCAGGTTGTGCCCGACCCCGCCCCGAACGATTTGATGTGCGTATTTGCCCGAGAATTTCCTTGCATAGGAATTGGCATCCGGGTGCGGCGCACCGTTGGCATCACCTTCGAGAGTGATGGTGGGTACGGCGATCGCAGGGGCTGCGGCGAGCCGCTTCTCAAGATCGTCGTACTGCGGCTCGCCTTTGGCTAGGCCGAGCCGCCAGCGGTAGTTATGGATGACGATACCGACGCGATCTGGATTGTTAAAGGATGCGGCGCTACGCTCAAACGTCGCGTCATCGAAGTGCCATTGCGGCGAAGCAAGTTTCCAGATGAGCTTGTTAAAGTCATGCCAGTATTTTTCGTAGCCCGCGCGGCCCCGCTCCGTCGCGAAATAAAATTGATACCACCATTGGAGTTCGGCCTGCGGCGGCAGCGGTGTCTTGTTGGCTTCAGGGCTGCCGATCAAATAACCACTCACGGAGACGAGCGCCTTGCAGCGCTCCGGCCAGAGTGCCGCGATGATGTTCGCTGTTCGCGCTCCCCAATCATAACCAGCGAGGATCGCCCTCTCGATCTTGAGAGCATCCATCAAAGCAATGATATCGACAGCGATCGCCGACTGCTGGCCATTGCGGAACGTCTCGCTCGAAAGAAAGCGCGTTATGCCATAGCCGCGCAGATACGGGACGATCGCCCTGTACCCAGCCGACGCCAACAAAGGGGCGACATCGACATAGCTGTGAATGTCGTAGGGCCATCCGTGCAGGAGGATTACCGGACGACCATTCGCGGGACCAACCTCAGCATATCCGACATTTAAAACACCAGCATCGATCTGCTTCAGTGAGCCGAACGACGTGTTTGTCCCCGACTTCAGCATGGACAGAACTGCTGGTTTTGTTTTGCTCGATTGTGCGATCGCAGAACCGAATATGCCTAGCTGTGTAGTAGCAATGGTCATAGCCGCAGCGCCCAAAAAGCGGCGGCGTTGATGGTTAATTTTCTCGGACATTTATCTTTTTCCAATTGGATTTAACTCAACTTGCTTTAATTGAATCGGCTATCTGTTTATTGTTTTATAATTTAATGTTCATCCCAAGCGATCAAATTATCTCCGGTAACAGCCGATCTCCTCATCTGATACGGGGCAAAGGAACGCTGCCGACACATCTGGGCAAGTTTTGAAGTGAGGACGCGGACTCAGCGCAGCGACCTGAGCGCCGCCCTGAGTTCCTGAGCAAAAATCATTGGCTTTGTAAGCCTCTGCTGCTACCTAGTCGCCGACATACTCGGCGGGTGTGGCAAATCTGACCGCATCATCTGGAAAGAACATGAAAAACCTCCTCCATGTAACGGTCAGCGGCAGCGGTGGACTCTTCTGGACTGCTGCCATTCTGACGCGCACTCAGATAAGGCGCGTACCAGTCCCACCAATGATGCTCGGCGTGAGTTTTCTCGTAGCGATCGTGGTACTCTGCCGTCTCGCCAAGAAGGTTTGCAAGGGTTGCAACATCCATGTCTCGTACTCTCGTAGAGTTCCAAACGCGACCGGGAAGCCGCGCTTGGATTTCCTGGAGCAGCCAGAGGTTCCCATCTGGGTCCTCGAACGAGGCAAATGAGAAATAGGAACGACCTTGCGGGTCGCGCCCCAGGATGCGTGGGTTGTCCACGGCGTTGTTGAAGGGGCCGCCGGCGTAGTGGAAGACCTCGCTCACGTTGACACCACGAGCGATTAAGTCTTCGCGAGCGGCGTCGAGGTCGTCCACGGCGAGGACCAGGCTGTGCGCCGAGCCAGAATTGTTCGGAGTGACTCCCTTGCCGAAGATGATCGAGGCTTCCGAGTTGTACGGCGTCATCTGCACGCCACGGAAGTCGCCATCCACCACGTCGATGTCGAGCCGCCAGCCGAGATTCTCGTAGAATGCTTTCGCGCGGTCAACGTCGGAAACGCTGAACACTACGACTTCGAGTTTCATGTTTTGACTGTTTAGGGACTTGCTGCTCATCTTGTTCTCCTTTAGCTTGATGGGTTTGATGTTCAGATTGGTTAGTTTTCATTCTTCTGCGATCGCCTTTGGCGGGTTGGGCTACCTCCAATCTTCGATTGGAGGAACTCACGAAGTCACTAGTAGTTCGCCAAAGAAACTTTGCGGGGTAAAGGGGAAGGGGGAAAGGTTTTAAATCCCTTACCCTTTCCCCTTTACCCTTTCCCCAGCCCTCACAAGCGCATTTTTGGGTTGGCAGACTACTAGAGCGCAATCTGACCATCGCTCAATTTAGACCACTCAAGTTCTTTGAGTTAACACGCGACTTAGATGTGCGTCCGCCAATGAAAAGTGCGGTGGTTTTATTGCACGCTAGAGTCTGTTTTTACGGTGGTTTGCAGTTGGTGTTTGAGATGTAAAATTTCCGCTGCCCGCTCCCCGACGATCGCGCAGGGAGCCATCGTGTTACCGGTTGTTACTCGTGGCAGAATCGATCCATCAGCAATCCGGAGATTGTCGATTCCATAGACTCTCAGGTTGCTATCCACCATTGACATGGCATCCTGGCCCATCTTTGCGGTACAGGTTTCGTGCCAGAAACTCGTTGCAGCATCCCGAATAAAGCTTTCGAGTTCGGCCCCTTTCAAATTACCTGGCATGACTTCGCGCTTGACAAACGGACGAAGCGGAGCGGAATTACCGACTTCGCGGCAGAGTTCTACGCAGGCGATCGCAGTTTTGAGATCGTCCGCGTGAGACAGAGTGTTTGCATCAATTAGAATTGGGTCGGATGGATCGGCTCCCGTTAGGCGCAGGCGGCCTCGGCTTTTGGGATGGGCGATCGCCCCAAATAACGTCCAGCCTGCACTAGGCAGCCCAAACCGGACGGCATTCTCAGCACTGGTTTTTGGCACCTCGGCCTGACAGACAAATAAATCTGGACTTTTAAGCCCGGACTGGCTGGTTGAGAAAAAGATTGCCTCGGACAAGTTGTTTCTGGGTTCGAGAGCGGTTTCATATTCCCAGACACAATCAAATGCAACGTGGTCTTGAAAATTTTGCCCCACACCGGGAAGGTGCTGCACGACAGGAATTCCAAATCGTCGCAACTCGGACTCATCGCCGATACCGGATTGTATCAGCACTTTCGGCGTATGGATTGCACCACTTCAACTGCCGCACCAATGCGATAGATCGCGTCACGATAAGATATCTCCACGCCAGTAGCACGCTTGCCCTGGAACGTCAGCCGTATGACCAGTGCATGACTGAGAACCGTCAGGTTTGGCCGATCCATATAAGGGTAGACGTAGGAGCGGAATATCGATTCGCGCTTACCATTGCGGACTAGCACATCGCTGATAGAAGCGCCCTTCGCCGCTTCCATCATGCGTCCGTTCGGATTTTCAAAAGTAGGAATACCCACCACCCGCGCTCCTTCGACGGTCGCGGGTGCGATCGCGTTTGGATCTGGCGCAGGCTGGACAAATACTGGCCCTCCCGTTCCGCGATACATTGGGTCTGGCACACCATGTTCTCAAAAGTCGTCTTCATCGCGCCTACCTCGTTTTCAAAATCGAATTAACTCAGGTTGCTTCTTGTCCGTTTCCATCACCGCCTTATGAGCACGATCATTAGCCGCGATTCTGTATAAAGATGCGCCAAGTTATATAAGGAACGAACCGCAAAGGGGAGGCAGCGCGGTCTTCTCTACGAGACGCTGCGCGGTAGCGAGTCATCGAGCGTCTGGGGGTCTCCCCCATGAGCGACTGCCGTCACAAAGGACACAAAGGAAGAAAGAAAATTTGGCGCAGCCTCACAAAGAAATGGTATTAGCCCCGATTTGAGAAAAGGTTCTGCCTAGATCGCGTTTACAAATTGATGCTGAATTCACTGGGGTTACGTGTTGTCTGTGCGTATTGTTCAGTTGTAACGGTAAGGAGTCTGCATTGCCGGATGCTATAGGTTCGAGTTCTGCCGCTCACTTCACCGAGGAAAAGGTGGTCGGTGCCAGCAACTCGTTGCTGATATTCTGCACAAGTTGACCGTCCTTCTCGGTTTCGGTGCCGATCGCGATCCATTCAGGGTCAGCGAGGAATGCACCCCAGCGCTCCTCACGGTCAGCCAAGCTGTCCCAGGCAAGCAGGTAGGTGAGTTGCTGGTTGCTCTCGCCGATTAACGTTGTCCAGAATCCAGCCTGGCGGATGCCATGCTTTTCCCAAATCCGTAACGTGTGGTTCTGGAAGCGTGCAATCAGCGCTGGTAGTCGTCCGGGAATGGAGTGGTAGATGCGTAATTCGTAGATATTTCCTTTTTCAAGTTGGGTCATGGTAGGTGTTCCTTTGTATAGCAATTTGCCATTCGGGTGTGGGGTAAAAGCCGCTATAAGAAGGGTGGACGATCGCGCAATCTTGTTTGAGAGCGTCAGAGCCGTTCTTATGGACGCAAGGCGGTGTCAGTGACCCGCACTCTGGCCACCATCGACGTGAAGGATTTCGCCCGTCACAAAGTTGGCTGATTCGAGATAGAGGATTGCATCGACGACATCGGATATCTCGCCCATATGACCGATCGGGTGCAGAGCATCGAGCTGTGCATGGGTTTCGACAGGATGCATTGGCGTCTTGATAGTACCCAGCGCGATCGCGTTCACCCGGATACCGCCCTTGGCATACTCGATCGCCAGCGATTTGGTCGCGGCATTTAGTCCGCCCTTTGTCAGCGACGCGAGTACAGACGGTACGCCAGCAATCGCGTGGTCAACCAGGCTCGTCGATATCTGCACAACATGACCGCTGCCCTGCTTCTCCATTTCGGCGATCGCCAGTTGCGTCATGTGAAAGAAGCCAGTGACGTTAGTGCCCAGATATACCTCGTAGTCAGCCTCGGTGTATTGGGTAAATGGCTTGGCGATGAATATACCCGCGTTGTTGATGAGCGTGTCGATGCGCCCGAAGCGGGTCACGCCTTCGACGATCGCACGCTCGGCGGTTTTTCGATCGGCGATGTCGCCTGACACTGCGAGGATTGCATCATCATCCGATGGCTGAATTGAGCGTGAGATAGCGACCACTCGATAGTTGCGATCGCGGTACGCCTTGACAAGATCTGCGCCAATGCCCTGCGACGCGCCAGTAATCACAGCGACTTTCTGTTCAATACCCATAGTAAAACTCCTTTATGCGTTTGAGGGGTTAATGAAACAAAGAATGTCAAAAGATTTATGCACTGTGGAAAGTCGCTCCACCGATTGGAGAACCAACAATGCCACCATCAACAAAAAGTTCAACCGACTGGACGTAGGATGAGTCGTCTGAGGCAAGAAAGAGGACTGCTTTGGCAATCTCGTCTGCTTCTCCCAAACGACCTAGTGGAGTTGCTGCTGCCCATTCCGATGTCAGTTCGTCTGCCTTCTTAGGTGGAGTAGACCCACGGCTCCAGATGGGAGTTTTGATTGCTCCCGGTGCGACGACATTGACTCGAATGTTGCGGGGAGAAAGTTCAGATGCCATCGCTCTCGCCATGCCGCGAACACCCGCTTTGCTTGCTGCGTAGGCTGCCCTGCCGGGACTACCCAGCGAACCGATAACAGAACTGTTCAAGATAATTGAGGAGCCATCATTAAGCAGTGGCAGTGCGGCTTGGACTGTAAAGAAAACGCTGGTAAGATTGACGCGAATGATGTTCTCAAACACCCCTTCATCAGCGCTGCCTATGGGTGTAGCTCCAGCAATACCAGCGTTAGCGAAGATGATATCTAGACTGCCGAAGCGTTGACCAATTTTGCTGAAAAGGTCGGCACGGGCATTGGAGTCCGTCACGTCTGCACGATAGGCAACGGCTTTTAAACCCAGTTCTTTAACAGCAGCATCGAGCGTTTTCTGATCTCGACCCGTGATTGCGACTTCAGCCCCTTCGTGAATGAAGAGTCTCGCGGTGGCAAAGCCAATGCCACTGTTTCCCCCGGTAATCAGTGCCTTCTTACCTTCAAGTTTCATAACAATCTCCTTTGGAAAGTGAATGTGTGAATATTGCAAATTACCGTCCGGAAGTGCGGTCTTCCAATACTTGTCGGGTTTTGGGGAAAAGGGGAAGGGGAAAGAAAAAACCTTTAACCTTTACCCTTTAACCTTTTCCCCAAACCTAATGCCGAGTTAAAAATGCACAAAGCGAGCAGTATTGCACCCCGTCACAACAACTTTTGCACCTTCGTCGTCAAACGCTTGAGCCGTTGCCAGTCCACTTTGCAGTTTATGTTTATCGCATCAATCTGTTGTGGAGATTACGCCACAACTTTATCGTTTACAGCAAGTTGATACGCTTCCAGCAGTTTCACATTGTCGATCGATCCGTGATGATGAATCTGTCGCCATCCACCGTCATTTTCTGAGTACTGAAAACAGCGGCTCGTTCTGAATCTAAGTGGAATAATGCGATCTTTAGTTGTAAATTCACCGCGCTCTTCTCCAGCAAAGATGGCTGTCTTTCCACTGAAGTACTCTACAATATCCTCGAACTCAACCCAGACGTTTAACGATCCTGTGAAAAGTTTGGAGTAGAGATCGCGAATCGGTTCATAGCCTCGGAGCATTCCTCCCACCGGATTGTTTAGTTGAACCAGTGGACAGTTGAGCCATATCTGAGTAAGTGTCTCAATCGAGTGCTGATTGAAGGCATAATAGAACGTTTCAAGTGCCGCACGCGCCCCTGCTTCTGATGGCTGAGTCGCTTCATTAAGCAAGTTACGAGCCGTTTTGCCATAGCTCGTGGTGAAATGGTTTATTATAAAGGTCATTGATTTTGCTTTCCTGATAATAAGTTCAGTCAACGCTTCTAATGTTGCAGGTCAGGCTATGGTCGAAGCCATTATGCGGTGGTCATAGTCGGTGCTGGTAGCGACTGGCAGCCATGCTTGAATTTCCTGTGCCATTTTTGCGGCGTTGTTCTTGTACATTGCGATCGCGTCCTTCCCAACGGGCAAATGCAACGGCGGACGTTCTGTATTGGCGAGTTGAATAATCACAGCCGCAAACTTTTTCGGATCGCCAGGTTGGTTCCCGTGTAGCGCATCGGCTCCGCTACGCATCGATCCTACCGTTTCCTGGTAATCGTCGATAATGGTTTTAGCGGCGGTATATGATTTAGCGCTCAGGAAGTCAGTACTAAAAAGACCGGGAGCTACTGCCGTGACGTGGATGCCGAGCGGTGCTACTTCGAGGGCTAACCCTTTCGAGAGACCTTCGATCGCAAATTTAGTAGAGCCATACAATCCCCAGCCCGGAACTGCATCGTAGCCGAACAGCGACGTAATATTGATGACCCGCCCGGATTTTTGCTGGCGCAGGTACGGCAATATCGCACGAGTCACGTTCAGTAACCCAAACACGTTGGTATCATACTGTTTGCGGACTTCGGCATCCGTGGCTTCTTCGATCGCAGTAATCATGCCAAACCCGGCATTATTGACTAAGACATCAACCCGGCCGAAACGGGCAATGCTCTGCTTGACAGCCTCTTGTACCCGATCTTTCTGGGTGACATCCATCTGCACAACGTACAGATCCGGGTGGTTGTGCAGGGTAGCGGCGAGTTGTGCGGGCTGACTGCGAACCGTCGCTACTACTTGGTCGCCTGCTGCCAGGGCTGCTCTGGCAATTTCTAACCCAAAGCCCCTGGAGGCCCCGGTAATGAACCATACTTTCTGCGTTTTCATTGTGTATCCTCGTTTTAGGTGTTGTCTAGTAGTCTGCCGCATTAATTATGCTGGGTTGTAGAGACGCGTTAGCGTAGCTGGACGAAGTACAATTTCGCGTCTCTACAGGGTTTTGGTAAGAAACTAATTAATCAGAACTTATGAGACAGACTACTAGTTTGTTGGCTTTAGCTCTTTCGGTTAGTACATAACTGCTGCACTGATGGTGAGTATCAAAAGGAGCCAAAAGCCTAATATTTTTTGCTTTTTTTGATCCTTAATCGATTGATGTCCCGTTACCGTCCGGGAGCGCGTTTCTTCACTTCTTGGAGCAGCCAACCATTGCCGTTTGGATCGCTGAACGAGGCAAACGAGGCGTAGTCACGACGTTGTGGATCGGGACCAGGTACTCGTCCCTCGGTTCCGGCGTGGTGGAAGACCCCGCCCACGTCGTGGAACACCTCACTCACCTCAACACCCCGCTCAACGAGTTCGGCGCGGGCTGCCTCGATGTCGTAAACGATGAGGTATAGACCCTGAACTGAACCGGGCGCAGCTAATGTAACACCACTGCCGAAGATAATTGAAGCCTCCGAGCCAGGAGGGGTCAACTGCACCACTCGGAAGTCCTCATCGGTGACAAAATCGGCATCCAGCCGCCATCCCAACGTTTTATAGAAGTCCTTGGCTTTATCGACATCGGAGACGGGCAATACCACAACTTCGAGCTTCATGTTTTGACTGTTTAGGGAATTGCTACTCATTTTGTTCTCCTTTAGGTTGATGGGTTTGATGTTCAGATTGGTTAGTTTTGATTCTTGGGCGATCGCAATGCGACCATCGCTCAATTCAGAACACTCAAGTTCTTTGAGCAAAAACGCAACTTAATCGTTCTGCTTTGAATTGTGTGATTGAAGCTCAAAGCACTTCATTACTTGCAGCGATAATGGCTGCCGTCAACTGCTCCATGTCCCAGCGAGCGCGATACCGAATTCCATTAATAAATAAAGCTGGTGCAGTTACTACTCCACTTTGGCGACCACTTTCGATATCTTGATTAATGCGGTCAACATAGACTTTTTTGGAGATATGCTGCAAAAATTGGCAGATGTCGAGACTTAAATCATTGGCATACTCAACGAGATATCCGTTTCCCAATGCCTCTTGATGGGTGAGCAGCATCTCGTGCATCTCCCAAAACTGACCTTGCGCTGCTGCTGCTTCCGCCGCTTCTGCTGCCTTTTGTGCTTGAGGATAGATTGAATGTTCGATAAAGTGACGAAACACTACACAAATCGAATTTTTCTCAGTCAGCCCGGAATTGAAATCTTGCACAATTGCCTGAATCAACTGATGCATTTCCCTGAACTGAAGACATTGGTAATTCCCATATTCCACGAGTACTATCGGGGCATTGAGCATCCCTTGATAGCGATCGCGTTGAGAAGGCGGAACAAAAAGTTGATTAAAATTACTATCTTGATTCATGGGATACTGTATCAAAAAGGGTTGATCACAGCATCAAGGGATTGCCATGACTCCTATCTGTGATTCCTCCCAACTCCGTTTTTTCTATATATTTAGCTTATGAAACTAATTCAGCTTTGTCGCCAACTCAGAGTTGAGTAATTGAAGCGATGAAACAACAGTTGCTTACTATCTCTAAAACTAATCCTCAACCGAACTTAAGTTCAGTTCTCATTAGACATCTGGTGAAAATGAATGTAGAGACGCGAAGTTGTACTTCGTCCCGCTACGCTAACGCATCTCTACAAGGGTTTCAGATAACGCATAATTAATTTCTGGAGATGTCTATTGTTTTCACAACTTCGCAAGTCCCCGCTTCAGTGCGGTAATCACCGCTTGAGTACGATCGCTCACACCTAATTTGCTCAAAATTTTGTTGATGTGAAATTTGACAGTACTTTCAGTAATATTCAAAGCCGCGGCAATATCGTGATTACTCAAGCCAAGCACCATCTGACGAACAACCTCTTGTTCCCGATCGCTCAACTCTGGAATGTTCATCCGTTGCACCAGTTTGGCAGCGACTTCGGAAGGAATATATTGTTGTCCGCTGTGAACGATATGAATCGCATTCAGGAGTGCATCCGGTTCAGCGTCCTTCAGCAGATAGCCTTTGGCTCCGGCGCGTAATGCTCGATAAATATCTTCGTCCCCGTCATAAGTGGTCAGTACAATTATGCGGGCATGGGTGAATTCAGCACAGATGGCAACGATCGCATCAACGCCGCTTACCTGGGGCATCCGTAAGTCGATTAAGGTGACATCAGGCTGGAGTTGCCGATATTGAGCGATCGCTTCGTGCCCGTTGCCCCCTTGACCTACCACCGTCATATCTGGCTCATTCTCAATCATCGCGGCTAGTCCTTGCCGGACAATTGAGTGATCGTCAACAATCAAAACGCGGATTGCTGTAGACGGACTCATGCTGATGCCTCCCGATGTACAGATACGCTCGTTTCTGTTCCTTGCCCCAGTCGGCTCTCAATTGAGAGTTGTGCCCCAATGCGTTCCGCTCGTTCGGTAATCCCCAGTAAGCCAAACCCCCGATTTAGGGTTGTATGATTGGCTTCAAATCCTTGTCCATTGTCTCTAATTCGTAAGCAGAATTGCGTTGGTTCATAAACTAATTCAATCCGAATTTCGTTTGCATTAGCATATCTAATTGAATTTGTAAATGCTTCCTGTGCAATTCTCAGCAGATTATTATCTGTTTCAGGCGGTAACGTATACGGCGTGCCGATAATATCACAAATCAGGCTGGTTTCGGTTGAAGATTGCATTGTAGCTACAAATCGTTGCAGTGCCGTCCAGAGATTGCCATCTTCTAAGGATTGGGGACGCAGCGCTGCAACGGAGCGTCGAGCTTCCGTCAGCCCGGTGCGAGCCAAATCTCGCACGGTATTAATATGTGTTTGAATTGCTTGGGGGTTGGTTGCCACTAATCGAGAAACGGTTCCCATGTGAACCAGAATCCCGGTAAAGGCTTGCGCGAGAGTGTCATGGATTTCGCGTGCCATACGGTTGCGTTCCTCTAAAATTGAGGCTTCTTCGGCACGTTTGCGATCGCTGATATCTGTAATCAGACCATAGTATCCTTTTACTTGACCATTGTCATCGAAATCAGGGATGAGGGAATTACTGATATATTTCTTGCCAAACACACAGGGAATGTCTGCCTCATAGGTTGTGATTTGCCCTGCTAGTGCTTGATTGATGTACGGTTGTACAACTTGATAAGCCGCCTCACCCAAGTTGTCGCAAATATGCTTGCCCAGAATCTCACCTCGACTACGGTGAAACCATTCCTCGTATGTGCGGTTGGCAAACCGATAACGCTGGCCGGCATCTATATATGTAATACAAACAGGTAGAGCGTTCGTAATCACTCGTAATTCCTGTTCTCGCTCGCGCAGTTCTGCTTGGCTTTGCTGTAAAGCCGCCGTCCTTTCAGTTACCTGTTGCTCTAAGGTGCGGTTGTAATTGGCTAAGAGATGTTCTGCTTGTTTCCGCTCTGTGATGTCTTGAAAGGTGGCGATCGCATAAACCACATTGCCCTGTTCGTCAAATACTGGAGTTCCCCATGCCTCAACTGGAATGGTTGCGTTGTTTTGGTGAATTTCTACGTCGTCAACTCTGGTGCGTTCGCCGCTCAAGGCCCTGATGATTGGCAGTTGCTCAGTTGGATATATTCGATCCGTTCCCGCCACATAAAGTTGATAAACCTCTGCGATGTGCTCCGGTGCTACCAAAGGATCGATCTTTTTGCCCATTAACTGAATTCCCCGTTGATTAGCGTAGTGCGGGCGACCAGTCGCATCCACTATTCCAATTCCTACCGGAACCGCTTCTAGAAATTGAGCCATCTGACTTTCGCTAGTGCGTAGCTTTGAATAAAGTTTGGCATTTTCGATCGCAATGGCTGCCTGAGTAGATAGTAGACTTAGAAGTTGCGAGCGTTCTGCTGTAAATGCTCCAGTTACTAATCGATTTTCCAGATACAGCACACCAACAAGTTTACTTTGATTCAACAACGGCAAACAAAGAAGTGATTTCGTTTGGTTCTGCTGAATATATGGCTCATTGATGAAATTACCTTCACGAGTTGCATCATTTAAGATCGCAGATTCATGAGTCCGAATCACATAATTAATGATGGATTCGGGTAAGCGATTTACCATTGAAATCGATTGCAGTACTTGTGTAGTACAGAGATTCACACCACCATTGAGTTCACAAGCAGCTTCAATCGCCCATTCTCCTGCGTTTTCTAAAATCAAGCATCCAGTTTGTGCGCCAGCATTCTCAATTAATATCTGCATCAAAGAATTGAGTAACCGATCCAGTTCAATTTCACGAGAGATGGCTTGAGATGCTTTCATCACCGCCGCTAAGTCTAAAGCGATATCTGAGCTATTAGAAGTAGTTCCAACAGTGGTATGAACTAGTGCGCCAGCCACATTCAGCGATTGAGGAAAAAACTGTGGATAGCGAGTCTCTAAATCTTTGGCTTTTGCGGTTGCTCCCCACCGCTTATAGCAGTAATGGGCTTCCTTCATATAGAGTTGAGCAAACCTTTCTCGACCACGAGCCAAGTAATGTTTGGCAGCTAACTCATAGCTTAAAGCTTCTTCTTGAAGGTACTCGTTTTCTTTAGCACCAAAAATTGCTTGTTCGTAAAACTCCTCTGCCTCAAAAAACTGACCCAAAACTCGTGCTTTCTCTGCCTCAACTAACTGAAACTTATGCAAAAAATTCATGGGGGCATGGTGTGCCCATTTCTGCATTTTTTCCTGGTTGGCGTTAACGCGATTCAACCAAGCTGCTTTTTCAGAGTTTGAAGCATCGGCTAACAAGCTCAGAAATATTAGGGAGTCATAGAAATGAAATAGAGGTACAGAGATTATTGCTGTGGCTGCACTTAAATACTGTTCTGATAAAGTAGCCGTTTTTGCAGCTTGCTCATACTCCCCGAACAGATAGCATAAAATAAGCCTATTTAAGTAAAAGTAGTGAAGGCTAGTTCCATCCTTGACCGCGATCGCCCGTGATAGTGCTTGCTCTTCGTCATAGATACAACCCACTAAGCGACTTGGATTTTCAGATTGACCTCGCAGGTTAAGGATTGTTTGCTGCAACATTGCTAGCCAAATGGAAGCAGTCTCTCGTCTAATTTGATTGGTGGCTTTACGATAAATCGCTGTTTGTTGTTCCAGTTCTGTCAGTTCTTGTCCTGCAAAAAAGGGATAATAACATAGGCTGAATGCACAATAACTGGCAAATTCAAACTCTCCACTTTCTATCCCGCTTTGATAAGCCTCAGTTAAACTAGGGAACGTCTCTTTCAGGTGATCTTTCCAGTGAATGATATGAAAATTCACCATCAGCAATGCTTTGCAGTTACCTTTCTTATTACTTAATCTTTTCGCTAAATTTAAGGATAGTTTGCCAAATAGATAGCCCAGTTCAATGTCTTGTACAACTCCACATAGCATCATGCCATAGGCAGCATAACCGAGAAGCGACCAGATAGCGTTTCCATTGGCGATCGATAAATTCACCATCTTGCACACAATCAGCACCATCAAAGTGGGTGACACATTAAAAGCCGCACCCACTGTGCTGACTAAAATGTGGATTGCTGCCAGTGGCACAGGTTCAGTCATCTCTGGCAGATCGATCAAATCTTCGATTTCCCGCCCAGCGAATTGTGAGGCTGTTTCCTCTAATGCTGCTTGAACGTCTAACTGACTTGGAGCTTCCACTAAACTAATTCCCAAGAGTTGCAGCACTTCCAAGCCAGTTTTAAGTGCTTCTTTAGGGTCTCCCTGCGACAGCCATGCTTGAATTCTGCTATCGTAAGCTTTCACTTTATCGAGCGCCGTCCTCGCACGGTTGACCACTTCTTCTACAAGCCGCTCCATTTCGTCAAAGTGACCACTAAGGTATGCTGCCTCTGCTGCCTCCGAATGCAACGCCAAAGTCAGGTTATAGTTACTCTGCCAACTTTCCACATCAAGGAGTTTAAGCCCTGCATTGAAATACTTGAAAGCTGCTTCATAAGCCGTCGCTGCCAACGCTTTTTGACCTGCTTGCAAATTCAGTTTGGCAATTTCATTCCGTTCAGATTGCTCAGTGATTAACTCGGTTCCATAATTCAGCTGGTCAACAATTTCAAACAACCGCTCTGCTAGCTGCTGTGGCGAAGTCTTTTCAAGTAAATTGCGACCGATTTGCAGATGTACCCCAAGTTTTTCCGACTCATCGATTAAGGTGTATGCTGCTTGCTGAACGCGATCGTGCAAGAACTTATATTCTTGAACTAAGAGGTTTTCGTCTAATTCAGATATAGGTTGAATTAATCCAGCTTGAATGGCTACTAGTAAATCTAGAGAAATTGCTTTAGGAGATTGTTCGCAAACGATCGCTAATGTATTTAGATTAAATTCAGCACCAATACAAGCTGCTAACTGGAGAATTTGCTGTGTGTTTTCTGGTAATTTATTTAACTGGATGAGTAGCAACTCCACCACATTATCGGTAATATCCTGGGCTTGAATATCAGCAATGTTCCATTCCCAGCATAAGTGTTGTGTATCAAAGGTCAGTAAATTTTCGCTATGCAGCATTCTCAAAAATTCACCGGCAAAGAAAGGATTGCCCTCAGTTTTACGCAAAACTAACTCAGCTAAGGGACGAACGATGTCTGCATTCCGATGCAGCGTCTCGGCAATCAACTGATTCAACGGCTCGAGCATTAATGGTGCTAAGATGATTTCCTGAAGCACTGCCCCTTGTTTTCGCAGTCTTTCTAGCGTTAATATCAACGGATGAGTTGGATTTACCTCATTATCTCGATAGGCTCCAATTAAAAATAGGAATTGGGTTTGTTCATCAAGCAGCATCAGCTCGATTAACTTCAGCGTTGCTGAGTCTATCCATTGCAAATCATCTAAAAAGATCGCAAGCGGGTGTGACTCTAAACAAAACACCCGCACAAATTTCTGAAAAATTAGATTGAAGCGATTTTGAGCTTCAGTTGCTCCAACTTCTGATACAGGCGGCTGCTTGCCGATAATTAATTCAACTTCCGGGATGATATCAATGATAATTTGTCCGTTGGTTCCCAACGCTGTGAGCAAGCGCGATCGCCATTGTTGAAGTTGCTCGTCTGGTTCACCCAGTAGTTGTTGCACTAATTTTTGCAGGGCATCTGCAATCGCACTGTAGGGAATATTACGCCCAAATTGATCGAATTTACCCCAAATAAAATAGCCGCGCTTTGCGGTGATTGGTTTATAGAGTTCCTGCACTAATGCTGATTTTCCAATTCCCGCATAGCCAGAAACCAGCATCATTTCGACTTTGAAGGTTGAGTTGTCTGTTAGTTTCTGTTCTGAAGTTTGTTGTACAAGCTTTTCTGAAGCAACGCGACTGTCCTTCTCTGCGGGAGACTGCGCCAACGGACACGCTACGCGAACAAAAGCTGCTAGTAACATTGCAACTTCCCGATCCCGTCCATAAAGTTTTTGGGGAATTTGAAACTGATCCCAAACATCTAAGAGACCCAGTTGAATGCTATTAATTTGCCCGATTTTTTTTAATTGGTCAGCACAAATTTCTAAATCTGCTTTGATACCCCAAGCACTCTGATAGCGATCCTCCGCATTCTTTGCCATTAGTTTCAAAACGATATCTGAAACTGCTTTGGGAATCGTTGCCTTCAGTTCATGAGGCGGAACAGGTGATTTGGCAAGATGGCAATGGACAAGTTCAAGAATGTCTGTTGTGGCAAACGGTAACTGTCCAGTGAGCAGTTCGTAGAACGTTACGCCAAGGGAGTAAAAATCAGTGCGATAATCAAGCAAACGGTTCATGCGTCCGGTTTGCTCTGGAGATAGATATGCAAGAGTGCCTTCTAGAACATGAGGGTTTTTGAAGGTTGGATTGGTGCGGTTAAATCGAGTAGCAATTCCGAAATCAATAAATTTAACGACCCCAGTATCTAGATTGAAGACAATATTGCTAGGGTTGATATCTTTATGAATGACACCAGCAGCATGAATTCTGCCCAGAATACCTGTGAGTTTAATGGCAAGGGATAGAAAAGCTGATAAAGACATAGGGCAGAAATCTGGACGCTGCTGTATCCATCTCTCCAGAGACTCTCCGCCGAAATCTTCTAAAAAAATAATGAGTGTGCGCTGATATTCCTGCTGACTATATGCCTCGATCGCGCCTTCTAAGTTAAGCGATCGCGTAATTTCATATTCCTGCCTGTAGCGAGTGAGTTCCGATGCCGTAGGATAATCCTGTTTAAGAACTTTGAGAATAACAGGCGTGCGATCTGACAACTTGATGCCACGATACACCACAGAATTATTGCTGGAATATATCTGAGCATCAACCGCAACGTCAGGTAGCGTAATCATTCTTATCACCTTGTCAAAGCATAGAAAGAACCGCAAACCCAAATAGAATTAATGCTTATTATTCAAGTTCTACTTTGAGAAGTCAATCTACCTATCGTTCTTCTATCACTCTCAGAAAACAATAATCGAAGCATAAACCTAAAACTATGACTCAATAAAGGTTTGAGGCTTTATTTTCTAATATAAATTCAAAAATGTAGCCAAAACTCGGAAAGCGGAGTCTCCAAATGTTGAGCTTTATTTAGCCTTAGAGAAATTTTGGGCTGGCTGGGAATGCTAAAGAAAGCACCTGATTGTCCTTTTATTTGACAGTTGTGGATAACGTTCATTAGCATCATGCCCAGTTCATCGTACTACTTAGGCTTAGAAAAATGATACCTGTCCTTCCCGGTTACAACCTTATTGAAGCTCTGCATGAAGGTGTGAATACCGTTATTTATCGCGCTTCCAAGCAGTTAGATCAAAGCCTTGCGATCGTTAAAGCCCTGAAAGCTGAGTATCCCAGCCTCGAAGAACTAACCCGACTCAGACATGAATATAAAATCTCACAGAGATTAGTAGATATAGAAGGAATTGTCAAGTCCCTAGCTTTAGAAAATCATCATAACGGTCTAGCCCTAATTTTGGCAGACTTTGGTGCAGAATCTCTGAAAAAGTATATTAGCGATCGCCAATTACCATTAACCGAATTTCTCACAATAGCCATTCAGCTAGCATCCACTCTCACTCAACTGCATCAAGCCAAGATTATTCATAAAGATATTAAACCTGACAATATCGTTATTAACCCAAAAACCGGGCAAGTTAAAATTATCGACTTCAGTATTGCGTCGCGGTTAGAAAAAGAAAATCAAAGTATTAGCAATCCCAATTTATTAGAAGGCACTCTCGCCTATATGTCACCGGAGCAAACCGGACGAATGAATCGGTCAATTGATTACCGTACCGACTTCTATTCTTTAGGTGTTACCTTTTATGAAATGCTGACAGGTTCGCTACCATTTAATGCTGCTGACCCTCTGGAATTTGTTCATTGCCATATTGCCAAAACACCAATAACGCCTCAAGAGTTCAATCCCAAAATTCCTTCAGCGGTTTCTGACATTGTAATGAAATTGTTAGCTAAAACTGCTGAAGATAGATATCAAAGCTCTCTCGGACTAAAAGCCGATTTAGAAACCTGTCTGACTCAGTTGCAGACGGATGGCGAGATTTCCCACTTTATTGTCGGTCAACTAGATTCATACAGCCAATTTTCCATCCCGCAAAAACTCTACGGACGGGAAACAGAAGTTGCTACTTTATTAGAAGCATTCGATCGCGTCAGTTCTGGTACTACGGAAATGATGCTAGTTTCTGGTTACTCAGGCATCGGTAAATCTTGCTTAGTTTATGAAGTTCACAAACCGATTGTGCGCCAGCGGGGTTATTTTATCTCCGGTAAATTTGACCAGTTCAAGCGGAATATTCCTTTTGCTTCTCTAATTCAAGCATTCCAAGATTTGATGCGGCAGTTGCTAACAGAAACCGATGACCAAATAGCAGTTTGGAAATCAAAACTAATAGATGCCCTTGGCTCCAATGCTCAAGTGATCATAGACGTTATTCCCGAATTAGAAGGGATTATTGGCCCGCAGCTAGCAGTTCCTCAATTAGGGTCATCAGAATCACAAAACCGATTTAATCGGGTGTTTCAACAATTCATTCATGTATTTAGTCAACCCGAACACCCGCTGGTTTTGTTTCTGGATGACTTACAGTGGGCGGATTCAGCTTCCCTCAAGCTTATCCAGTTAATTATGACCGACCCAGATAGCCAATATCTATTGCTAATTGGTGCGTATCGAGATAACGAAGTAAGTGCCACTCATCCTTTGATTCAGACCTTGGAGGAGATTCAACAGACTGATGCGATCGTCAATAACATTATCCTCCAGCTTTTGGATATCGCTCACGTCAACCAGTTAGTAGCCGATACTCTTCGTAGTGAGATTTTAAAGGTAAAGCCGCTAGCTGAGTTAGTTTTTACAAAAACCCAAGGCAATCCTTTTTTCTTAACTCAGTTACTCAAATCTCTTTATCAAGATAACTTGTTATCCTTTGACTTTGAACGCGGTTTTTGGCAATGGAATATTGAGTTTATTCAGAGAGTAAATATAACTGATAATGTTGTTGAATTGATGGTCAGTCAAATTCAAAAATTGTCTGAAAAAACACAGAATGTGTTAAAGTTTGCCGCCTGTATTGGAGACAAGTTTACTTTAGATATGTTGGCGATTATTAATAAAACATCTCAGTCAGAAACAGCAGCAGATTTGTGGGAAGCTCTGCAATCAGGTTTGGTTCTACCCCTCAACAATTCCTACAAAACACCGCTCGTTTTCGACTCAGAACAAATGGAGACTGAAAACAAGCGATCCCCCATTACTCATCACCCATCACCCATTACCTATAAGTTCTTACACGACCGGGTACAGCAAGCGTCTTATTCTCTTATTCCAGATGACCAGAAAAAACAGACTCATCTAAAAATTGGTGAATTGCTACTAATACATACCTCGGAAACCGAAATTGAAGAAAACATCTTTGAGATTGTTAACCAACTAAATGTTGGTGCTGAATTCATTACCCAACAGCCTCAAAAAGATAGACTGGCTCAACTGAATCTTATAGCTGGGCAAAAAGCAAAAGCAGCAACAGCGTATGAATCATCTGTTAAATATTTAAATGTCGGTTTGGAACTTCTTGCAGCAGATAGTTGGCAGTGTCAGTATGACATGACACTCAACCTCTATGTAGAAACAGCAGCAGTAGAATTCCTCAACACTAATTTCGAGCGAGCAGAAATACTTTCTAATGTAGTTTTGGCACGGGCAAAAACCCTGCTCGATCGAGTCCAGGTGTATGAGACAAAAATGCAGTTTTATATTGCTAAAAACCAAATGCAAGCTGCCTTAAATACCGGACTACAAGTGCTAAAAATGCTAGGGTTGCCTTTATCAGAAACCCCCCCAACGAGACTGACTAGATTGAATTTAGGAGGAAAACGAATTGAGGATTTAACAGAATTACCAGAAATGACTGATGTTTATAAATTAGCCGCACTGCGAGTCTTGATCAATCTGATTCCTCCAGTTTATATTGCAGCTCCCGAACTTTATCCCCAGGTCGTTTTTAAAATGACCAATCTCTGTCTCAAATATGGGAACTCTCCTCTGTCAGCTTATACGTATGTACTTTATGGAATGTTCCTATGTGGCGCTTTTGAAGACATGGATTCTGGTTATCAATTCGGTCAGCTAGGCTTAAAGCTGTTAAATCAATTCAATGCTAAGGAGATGACGGCGAAAATATATGAAACATTTAATTATTTTATCAGGCATTGGAAAGAACCAGCTATTAATACTATAGAACCGTTAATTGAGGGTGTCCAAAAAGGGCTAGAAACAGGAGATTTAGAATATGCTTCTTATTCGGCTTGTTTTTATTGTACGCATTTGTTTTTTATCGGTGAAAATCTAGAAATAGCTCTCCAGAAACAGGCACATTATATTGCTTTGATGCAAAGAACTAAACAAGAATTTCAAATTATTTATGCTAAGATAGTCCGACAGACAGGTTTAAATTTAGTTAAAAAAACATCGGAACCATATAGATTAATTGGCGAAAGTTTTGATGAAAATAAAATGTTGCCAATTCTGATAAATAGCAATAATTATATGGCTATTTATCCTATCTATGTTTCTAAACTGATTCTGGGTTATTTATTTAAAAATTACGATCGCGCTGCTGAGGATGCCTTGCTGGCAGAAAAATACGAACAAGGTGGACGAGGGTTGATGTATAGAGCCGAACACAAATTTTACTCCTCTCTGACTCTCCTAGCTTTATATCCCAGTGCATCAAAAACCAATCGCCAACAATATTTCAGTCAAGTGATAGCGCAGCAGAAAAAAATGAAGCAATGGGCGTTGCATTCTCCTGCCAACTATCAGCATAAGTACGATTTAGTGGAAGCAGAAAAGGCGCGAGTATTGCAACAAGATGCCAAAGCGATCGCGTTTTACGATCGAGCAATAACTGGAGCCAAAGAACATGGATATATTCAAGAAGAAGCCCTAGCCTTGGAACTAGCAGCAGAGTTCTATTTTGCTTGTGGGAGAGAGAAAGTTGCTAATACCTATCTCAACGATGCCTACTATGGATATGGTTGCTGGGGAGCGAAGGCAAAAGTCAAAGACTTAGAAAAAAGATATCCTCAACTATTTCGGATATCAAAGCGAGAAACAGTTAGTACGGACATAACTCGGATAATTAGCTCTACGGCTGAAAGTGCTTCAGACTTGCTGGATTTAGCCACAGTTATAAAAGCATCTCAAGCTCTTTCTGGAGAAATACTTTTAGGTAATTTGCTAGCTAAATTAATGACAATTGTGTTAGAGAATGCTGGCGCTCAAATAGGCTACCTAATTTTAGAAAAATCAGGAGACTTGCTAATAGAAGCATCAGGAGCAGTAGACAAAAATGATGTAACTGTGCTACAAGGAATCTCAGTATCAACCAGTCAGCAGCTACCAATTTCACTGATTAACTATGTAGCCCGAACTAAAGAAAATGTTGTCCTCAGTAATGCAACTCGTGAAGGAACATTTACCACAGATACATACATCACTACTCATCAACCCAAATCGGTTTTATGTACACCGCTTATCCATCAAGGAAAACTTAATGGCGTCCTTTATTTAGAAAATAATCTCACCATTGGCGCATTTACATCAGATCGCTTAGAAGTATTACAACTGTTATCCTCTCAAGCGGCGATTTCCATTGAAAATGCTCGTCTTTATAAAGATTTAAAATTAGCCAATACTAACTTAGAAGCCAAAGTACAAGAGCGAACTTTAGAGTTACAAGAAAAAAATGTGCATCTGCAAAAAGCAGAAGAAATCGCCCAATCAGCCAACCGCGCTAAAAGTGATTTTCTTGCCAACATGAGCCATGAACTGAGAACACCACTTAATGGAATTTTGGGTTATGCCCAAATCCTCAAGCGTGAAAAAAGTTTAACTAACTCACAAAAAGATGGTGTGAATATTATTCATCAGTGTGGCGACCATCTCTTAAACCTGATCAATGATATTTTAGACCTCTCTAAAATTGAAGCGAGAAAAATGGAACTCCACCTAACGGATTTTCATTTTCCAGAATTTCTCGAAGGTATTGCCGAAATCTGCCGTATCCGCGCCGAACAAAAAGGTATTTGCTTAATTTTTGAACAGATTACTCAACTTCCTATAGGTATCAAGGCTGATGAAAAACGGTTACGGCAAGCTTTGATTAACTTACTTGGTAATGCCGTTAAGTTTACTGAAACTGGAGGCGTGGCTTTCAAAGTCGGCTATCAGGAAGGTAAAATTCGGTTTCAGGTAGAAGATACAGGAATTGGTATGGCACCAGAACAATTAGAAGAGATATTTTTGCCGTTCCAGCAGGTAGGAGATCACAATCGCAAAGCAGAAGGAACGGGATTGGGACTGGCAATTACCCGCCAATTAGTTCAGATGATGGGTGGCGAAATCCAGGTGAAGAGTAACTTAGGGAAAGGGAGTGTTTTCTTCTTTGATTTAGATTTGCCTGAAGTTTCTCAATACGCTGATGTTGTCAAAAAAGAGCAACGAAATATCCAAAGTTTTAAGGGCGAGAAGCGGAAAGTTATCGTGGCAGATGACAGACCAGAAAATCGTGCAATTTTGGTGAAGATGCTGTCGCCTTTAGGATTTGAAATGATAGAAGCAGTAGATGGTCAAGATTGTCTCAATAAGGCATTTGAATTAAATCCAAATTGTATCTTAATGGACTTGATGATGCCTCAAATGAATGGCTTTGAAACGACACGTCGCATTCGGCGATCGCCTGAACTAAAGAAGGTAATAATAATTGGCACTTCTGCCAGCGTTTTTGATTTCGATCTCAACAAAAGTAGAGAGGCGGGTTGCAATGATTTTCTACCCAAGCCTATCCGCATAACAGAGCTTTTAGAAAAATTACGGTATCACTTAGAACTGGAATGGATTTATGAAGATGGGGAAACTCAATTATCTAAAGGTAACAAAGAAGAAAATTCTCAGCAATCGTTGGTAGCTCCATCGGCAGAGGAAGTAGCCACTTTATTGAATTTAGCAATGAAAGGCGATCTCAAAGGTATTGTGGAGCGAGTTACTCACTTGGAAAAAATGGATGTTAAATATGCACCTTTTTCTTTAGAGTTGCGTCAATTAGCTAAAGGTTTTCAAGTTAAAAAAATTCGTGAAGTTTTAAAAAATATAGGAGTAAATTAATGAGTCTTTCCAACATCGAAAATGGCATTATCTTAATCGTTGATGACAACCCGACAAATTTAGGAGTGTTATTCGATTTTTTGGCTGATTCTGGCTTCCAAGTTTTAGTAGCGCAGGATGGCGAGGATGCAATCGAACAGGTCGAATATGCTCTCCCCGATCTAATTTTGTTAGATGTACTCATGCCTGGTATGGATGGGTTTGAAACTTGCCAGCATTTGAAAGCTCAAGAATCAACTAAAGACATTCCCGTAATTTTTATGACGGCGCTTTCTGAGACGGTGGATAAAGTCAGAGGTTTGAATCTGGGGGCGGTGGATTACATCACTAAGCCGCTTCAGCATGAAGAAGTTTTAGCCCGTGTCAAAATCCATTTAAGCATCCGAAATCTGACTAAAAGACTGCAAGAGCAAAATGTGCATCTAGAGCAGGAGATTCAAGAGCGAACTAAGGCAGAGAACGCCCTTTTAAAACTGACATCTGAGTTAGAAGAACGGGTGGAACAAAGGACATCTGCACTTGAGCAATCCAATCAGCTGCTGCAACAGGAAATCCAAGAGCGCATTTGTACAGAACAAGCATTGCAGGAATCAGAAGCACGCTATCGAGAACAAGCCAATCGGCTAGAACTTGCCTTTCGCCAACTTCAAGAAACTCAAAGCCAACTGGTTCATAGTGAAAAAATGTCCGGTCTGGGACAATTGGTGGCGGGTGTCGCCCATGAAATTAACAATCCCGTCAACTTTATCTATGGGAATCTGACTCACGCCTATGAATATACCCAAGGCTTGCTCGACCTCTTGAACCTTTATGCCAAGTACACTCCCTCATCGCTACCTGAAATTCAACAACTGGCTGAAGCGATAGATTTAGAATTTCTGAGTGAAGACCTACCCAAATTGCTGAGTTCGATGAAGGTTGGAGCTGACCGCATCCGCGAGATTATTCAGTCGTTACGGATTTTTTCACACGTGGATGAAGCCCAAATGAAGCCGGTGGATATTCACGCTGGGCTAGATAGCACGCTGCTGATTTTGCACAATCGGTTTAAAACCAGTTCTAACCAACTAGGTATTCAACTCGTTAAAGAGTATGGCGACCTACCCCTTGTAGAGTGTTATGCGGGACAACTCAACCAAGTGTTTATGAATCTATTGGCAAATGCAATTGATGCTTTGGAGGAGTATGATAAAGAGCGATCGCCCCAGGAAATTTACTTTTGCCGCAGTACGATTCGGATTCGCACCGAAGTGACTGACAATGAGTTTGTGACTATTTGGATTGGCGATACTGGCCCCGGTATAACAGAGGAAGTACGCGATCGCCTATTTGACCCCTTCTTTACAACAAAACCCTTAGGTAGAGGCACGGGTTTAGGCTTGTCGATTAGCCAGGAAATTGTTGTCTCCAAACATGGTGGTGAAATAATGTGTATCTCGGCACCTGGTCAGGGAACAGAGTTTATGATTAAAATTCCGATGCGATCGCACCCTTTAGAATTGACTGTGGCTGCACCGTCCTATTTTGCCTAAACCAAAAACTTTGGAAAACGAACGTAAAAACACTTTAGTTGCAAAGCGATCGCTTGTATGAACATTTTAATGCTATCTTCCACCTTTCCCTACCCACCAACGCGCGGAGGAACCCAAGTTAGGACATTTAATTTACTCAAGTACTTGAGTCAACGCCATAATGTCACCCTTGCGACTCAACGCGAGAGCGATGTTACAGACGCAGAAGTAGCAGGATTACGCGATTGTGTAGATCGTCTAGCTATTTTTGAACGCCCGCCAGATTCTCGAACCACCGGAATATTCAAGAAAATAGAGCGATTTGGCAGATTTTTGCAGCAGGGAACACCACCAAGTGTAGTTAACCGCTACTCAGTTGAGATGCAAACATGGGTTAATAACTGGGTGGAAACGGGAAAATGTGATGTCATTACCTGCGAACATAGCGTCAATGAAATTTATGTGCAGCCGCATTTTCAGAAACAGCTAAAAACCATCGTTAATGTTCATAGTTCTGTTTACGCTACCTGTCAGAACCAATTAGCAACAGGCATTTCCGAAAATTCACTCAGAGACAAAATCAATCTGCCACTTTTGTGGCGTTATGAGCAAAACTACTGCGCTAAATTTTCGGCAATTGTGGCGACAACACAAGAAGATAAAATTCAACTACAAGAATTTAACCCTAATAGTGAAATTACAGTTATTCCCAATGGTGTAGATTTAGTTTCTTTTCCTAAGCGTACCACCGATCCCGGAGGACATCGCCTAATTTTTATTGGAGCAATGGATAATTTAGCAAATATTGATGCTGTCTGCTTTTTCAGCAATGAAGTCTTACCAGAAATCCAAAAATTCTATCCCGATACAACTTTCGATATTGTCGGTTCTCACCCAGTGGCAGAAGTTTTAGCACTTGATAAAAAACCAGGAATTAATGTGCTGGGGCGTGTACCTTCGATGGCAGAATATTTACATCGAGCCACCATCTGCGTTGTACCGATGCGGACTGGGTTTGGTATTAAAAATAAAACTTTAGAAGCAATGGCAGCTGGTATACCTGTAGTAGCCAGCGATCGCGGCTTAGAGGGATTAGCTGTAGATGTTGCTAGTCATCTATTACGGGCATTACGAGCCAATAAACCAGCAGAGTACGTCACCGCTATTAGTCAACTATTCGAGCGTCCACATCTGCGTTCAGAATTGTCTCACAATGGCAGAGAACTGGTAGAAAAAGAATTCACTTGGGATATTGCTGGTAAAAGCTATGAACAAGTTTGTCTTGGGAAATAGTAATACTAATTCGTCATTAGTACATATATAAAAATGCTTACTCTGACAAAAATCCCATCACTAACTCTAGATAATTTCTAATTTTTCTTTCTTGTCTCTGTGGGATAAATATGTGTAGAGACGTTGCAATACAACGTCTCTACTCGGTTGTGCAAATGATCTTATCTAAATCGTATTGGTTTTTAGTTAGCGGGGAAATAAGCACGTCAATTATTTTCAAATCTAGTCGAACAACCTAACACAAGTAATTTCTTCTGCTTACGCTTCTTCTTATTTTTGAGAGTAATCAAATAATTATCAACGTAGCGAAAAGCAGCTGCACCGTCGTAATCAGCAATAGCTATAGCTTGTAAGAAAACCTTTGAGGGAATTTCAAACCCTAAAAATTTTTCTGTTAAGATTAATAAATCTTCATCTGTAGCAGGAAAAGTAGTTTCTTCTGCATCTTCGGAATCAGAAAATATATCATCGATTAATGCTTTATACACTTTGTACCTCCCCAAAAGCATAAGATGCAAAGCCTGTAATGAAGTTTAGCTGCTGATCGCGAGTTTGTAAGTTAACAGGGAGTTCAGTACCAGCACATCCGATTTCCCGTAAAATTTCCAAACAATAAGCACCGAGTTGAGTGTATGGAGCTTGCTCCAATTCTTGAGCTACTTCTAGAGCCATCTCCAGATTGACTTGGATAACCGTCTTTACAGGGTTGGTCATAAATCCGCCCTCATAAACTGGATGCTCTAAGTTTTGATCACAACCACAAATAGCGTAACGGTGTTTTTGCGGAATTTATGAAGAGGGGAAATTAAAGTATCAGCGCATTTGCGGTAATGTACCCAAAGTTATGCAAACTAGTCCCAGAGTAGGCAATTTCTATCTAAGTGCGATCGCTTGCCATAATACGTATAAATATCTACAAATATTCTCAGATTATTGCCAATATACTTACTTTGAGTGGGGTAAGCCACAAAGCCCACCCCACAATATTGGATAATTTATTTGTTATAAATCCCTAATATCTAGTTTTGCACAGTAGTTTAACAAGAGAGGCAAGAGGCAGTGTTTCGACTCCTGCTTTCTTCACGCTTTAACCTTAGCTTTAGACCAGACACCATTTTCATCTTCATCATATTGCTGGTGAATAGTCTCCCAAGCAGCTTGTTCGGCTGTGAACTCGTCACTTCTTTCATTGAGTACAGCATTATAGCGCTCAATGAATGTACTCTGAGCTTCATCAGAAAGATGAGCGCGAACTTCAGGAGACAAATCTGCTGGACTGTTGCACTGTCCAGAACAAGAACGAGCCAGAGTTTTCTCAATGGTGTTAATTTCTTCGCCACCAGCACTTTCGAGCAGCAATTGAAACTCGCCAGTGCGATCGCTCGGAACCTTCATCTTCTGGCATCCCCAAAGTAGTTAGAACCGATACTAGACCGGCACCTGCACTACCTGCGATCGCTCCACTAGCAGCCCCCAACAGCACTGCACCAATAGGCCCTGCTCCCACGATTGAGCCCACAAAGGGAATAAACAATACGCCTACACCCGTAAGTAAGCTGAGAAAGGAACCAAAAACTGCTCCTGTTCTCAAGCCTCCGAGAATCACATCTTTCTTACTAATGAAGCCAGCTATTCTCGTTTCCGACTAGAAATTTCTGCCCATGACCGAAATACGATCTCTAGGCACACCCCTGTCTAATAAACGTCGAATTACATCATCAATTTGCTTCTGCTCTTTGAATACAGCAGAAATAGTACGTTCTGCTTTATATACTTCTGGCACTTAAAAACTCCCTGTATTATGTTGCTTTTGCAATAAAGATGACCAATCAATTTTGGATTTTAGATTGACTGCACTCATAACGGGGAACCACGCGGTGGATGAGTTCCCCGACATAAAGGAGCTAGTCGCATAGATGCGTCTCCCAACTTGACGCTAGTCGCCTTAAGTTGTGTTGGCGCACGAACCAATTTCAATTCCAAAATCCAAAATTGGCATCCTAAAGAGGTAGATGCAGGCAGGTTAATTCTTTTACACCACTTAAAAGCAGGAATCAACCCTGCTTTTAACTAGTTTCACAGATAGTCATCCTCAACTCAGATGTTATCAGCTATACACCTACGGGAGTCTTAGCCCCTGCTGCTGGCTGTCTACCATCTGCGTCTATTGCCTCGCCTTCAATAAATGAACGGAGCATCCAAGCTATCTCTTCATGCTGTTCGAGCAGTCCAGTTAAAAAGTCAGCAGTTCCCTGATCGTGGAACTTTTCACCAGACTGATCCACATGGTCTCTCAAATTACGAATAACCTGCTCGTGATCGTCCACTAAATTAGCTACCATCCCTGTTGCTGTGGGCACACTCCCAGCATGTTCCTTGAGGGTAGCAATCTTGAGAAATCCCTCCAATGAGCCAACTGGATAACCGCCCAAAGCACGAACCCGCTCTGCCAAAGCATCAATATTTAGAGTCAGCTTTTGGTAGTGTTCTTCCCAAAGCTGGTGCAAAGAGCGGAACTGAGGGCCAACCACATCCCAGTGGTACTTTTTAGTTTTCACCAACAGTAAATAGGCATCTGCCAAATCTTGATTCAACAGATTAATTACACCTTGACGCTGTTCGTCTGTCAAACCAATGTTTATCGCACGCATTATTTTCCATCCCTAAGCAAACTTATCTATTAATTTGCCAAATTTTCCACCTAATCCACATCAACCAAAGGAAACATTATGAGTTTAGATTAATTATTACATTACATAATTATACCTATGCCTTAATAGGTAGTACTATTCAGTTGATAAAGAATTTAGCAATTAGCTACATTTCCTTATTTTTTATCCGCTAAAAAAATAGAGATATTAATACAATAATAAGTAGTGATGGGTAATTGCATAAATGCAATTACCCATCACTAGCAAAAAATTACCAAGGTATTAAATCTGTTATTTACCTGTAACTTTTTCCAACACTTTCTTTATATTTTCTTCTACAGAGGTAGCACCCTGTGAATTTTCTGGACGCTTCTGCTTGTCAATATCAGCCGCTCCCTGAACCTCATTAAGTCCTTCGTTAGTCTCCTTTTGAGTCTCTTTCAATCCTTCTGGTGGTTCTTTAGCGGCTTTGTCAGTTTTGCGCTGAATGTCAAGTAGTTGTGTAGTACCTTCGGTGGGATTACTTTGGTAGCTATCGATTGCAAAAGCAGGAAAAGCATTAGAGAATAAGACTAGGGCACAAGTAAAAGCCACTACTAAAAAACGTACTGGACGGAAAATAGATAAAACAGAAGTAATCATCTTCATTTGAAATCCTCGATAACAGCTTTAACAACGCAGAACTTTCACTGAAAGAGCGAAGCATATACCTTTACTTACTTAGCAATTTTAAGCAATAATAAAACTGGCAAGCTCCGCTTCAATTTAGAAGTTCTTGAAAAACGAACCTGACGAAGAGATTTTTTTGTATTTCTGCATCGGATTAGTAAGGGATAATAAGCAAATACCACCTTAATTCTTTAGCAAAATCATTAGATTTCATAATTGAAATCCTTCATTTCAGTTCCCTGTTTACACTTTTACTTTGAAAAAGCTAAGGTATGCATCAATCTCTAGAATGAAGTTTACTGCATCTTTAGTTGTAATAAAATCAGTCTCTAGGTATATCGACTTAATCTAGTTTTGTCAGGCTAATGGCTATACTATTTATGTTCAGTTAGCTGGACTTTATCAAATTAAAGGAGTTGAAAGAACATGCACCTTAGAGGACATTTGTAAAGTATCAATTTATATAAAGACTCTCCTTAATCCCCTTTAATAAAAGGAGAAAAATAAATCTTTTTTTTAAACTTGATAAGTCTGCCTTATGACCTCTTCTATTGAATTTACGTGATGGAACATTTCTATTAATTCATGGGATCTTGTTTTTCGCTTTGCCAGTAGTACTTTTAACGGGGTTAAATAATGAACATCTGGGTCATCTCCTAAAGCAACTTCGGCTGCTTGCAAGACTTTTGTCGCATTTTCAAAAATATCTTCGTTTTCAAACCCTTCTTTTGCAGAAAGTTGGTGTAACGCTGCATCGGGTACAGTTGCTCTACCCGACAAGGTTTCATCTAACACCAAACCTTTCAATAATATCAGCAAAGCCGCATAGATTAAAAAATCATCACAGCTATCACAAGCCTTAAATTCGATGCGTCCCACTTCCGCCGGAATGCGGGCGATTTTTGTTAAGGCAGGTATGCTATTAATCAGTTGTTTTTCTTTTTGAACAAAAACCAGAGTAGCTGGTCTTTTTCCAGTTCTGATAAATGTTCGTACCGATAGTCCATCCCATAAACCTCCATTATAAAAGGGAGAGCTATAACTAAAAGGAACGATATAGGGACTGTAATAAGTTAACTTTCTGCCAATATCAATCACATCTTCCGTTGACAAATCTGCCATTGAAATATTTAAATCTGGCCCATAAGATACCATGTGAATATTAGCAGTTTGTTCGTCAGGATAAGCTTCTAACTGTTTAATTTCATAATTGTTTAATGGGGGTTGAGGTTCAAAAGCTGGATTGTAGGGATTGAAACTAACCAAAACTGGTGATAAGCCAAAGTCAGCAGCAACCTTACGTAGCAAGTCAAAACTTTCTGATAATTCAGTAATAGCGCCTTGAATATTAGAATGGATAGTTGTTCTAATTTCAATACCTTTAACATGACAATCTATCACTTCATCAGAATCCGCAAATCTTTCAAATCCCTCGATGTACCATCTCTTCATCTTAATACCCGCATCGCCGACGCGGAGTTGAGGATAGTCACTGGGGTATGTAGGTAGCCTTGCAATAATTTGATTGAAATCAGCAAATTTTGTGTGGAAAAAATCAGCAAACTTTCCTTCTTTGTTAAGGAAAGCGACTTCATGTTCAATGCCAAAGAAAAACATTAATATATACCTTAATTTTTGAGAGTTAACCTAATTTAACTAATGCCAAGCGATCGCAATCCCATAGAGAAGCAAGTAACATCAGTCAACGATTCATTAGAGAAAAGCGTCGGCGATATTTAGCTGGCAGGTTCGCATACTTAGAAAACTCCATCACTCTGTAGCGCAAATTACAGTCTTTAACCTTATAAATATTTGAGATACTCCAATCGAATTTACTTTAAGTAGAAAAATTATCAATAACGGTACAAATGGATTTTACCTTAAGACCGACTGTTGCGATTTGAAAACTTCTCTGATTTATTTTTCTGTGTTGCTTCTACTATCTTCATAGTCACTGGGTAGGGTAGCGTAGTAGTGACTGAGGAAAGCTTGAGACGTGAGTTTATGACAAGTACCGTTCAATCCCCCTACAGCAGCGAACAGATTGCCGCTTGGTTGCGTGGACTGCTTACTATTGCTTGGGCTGATGGTAATTTTGATGACCAAGAACAGGAATTAATTGCTAGCATCACCGAAAATGAATTAGCTCCTAAGATTAAATTCGATTCACTAGAGGTAATTACCCCAGAGGAATTAGCCGCAGCGTTGGGTAAAGGTACACCAGCCGCAGAAAATTTCTTAAGGACAGCGATAATGGTAGCGATCGCAGATGGTACTTATTCTCCCAGCGAAGATGAGGTTCTGCAACTGTTTTGCCAAGCCTTAGAACAGCCAGAGAAGTTACTGGAAGCCCTTCGCCACACTCTGGAACACCCACAGCAAATTACCCCCACTATCGCCAGCACTGGGCTGACAAAGCGTCAAATCAATGCCCTACACCACCTGCAAGACTGGCTCGATGGGCTAGATATCCAAGACCCAAGAGTAGCCCGCTTTTTGTGTAAAATGATTCCCGCCCAGTGTCCCTTTGAGCGGGATGTCACCCTATTTGGACGGAAGATTGTGCATATACCACCGATGTGTAAAATAAACCCGTTATATGAACAACTGGTAGGCTTACGTTTTCGTGCCCTCTCCTATTTAGCAGATAAATGCGGTGAAGATGTTTCACCATACATTTGAGTGGGAGTAGGGAGCAGGGGATAAGAGGCAGGGGAGCAGGGGAGCAGGGGAGCAGGGGAGCAGGGGAGCAGGGGAGCAGCACTTCTCTACGAGAGGCTGCGCTCTGTTACCGAGGATAAGTTGCAGTAAGTTTTTCCCCTCTGCCCCTCTGCCCCTCTGCCCCTTATCCCCAATGCCTAATAAATAGTTCTGTAGTTGAGTGGAAAATCTGACTCTGCTTTTGGGAATACTTGATTTATTCACCTGACTAATCTAGAACTCAGGCATCATCAATATGAAAGGGATTAAACCATCTCTATATTTTGTACCCTTTTCCTTACCTTTGTATTTGCTTTCTGGTTTAACAGCACAGGTACAAGCTCAGTCGTACCATGCCAATAAAACTTGGCAAGTTAGTCAAACATTTAAGCCACCACAGCGGGGAAAACTTCCCGCAAGTGCTGGTGGTTCTACCCGTGGTAGCTCTTGCCTAAAAGGCAAACAACTAATAACTCCCTTAATGCCTCCAGATAAATTAGGGTTGACATTTGCTCAACATCCAACATTTTTCTGGTATATACCTCCATCTCAACTCAAAACCGCCAAGTTTCTGCTCTTGACTGAAGACCAGAATATATTTTATGAAACCTCTTTTACACTTCCAAATAAACCGGGAATTATTAGCTTTAAACTTCCTGATAGTGCCCCTGCACTTGCTGTAGGTAAAACTTATCATTGGTATCTAACAATTGCTTGTAATACTCAAGACTCTAGTGAAAATCCGACTGTAGATGGTTGGGTGGAACGCACTCAGCCAGAAGCAACCTTGTCGCAAGCGTTAGCAAAGGCAAATTTGTACAAGTTGCCCACCATCTATGCAGAAGCTGGGATTTGGCATGAAGCACTGACTAGTTTGGTGCAGCTACGCCAGACTGAGCCAAATAATTTCAAAGCAAAGCTGGATTGGAGACAATTTTTCAAGTCTGTAGGTTTGAATGCGATCGCTTCTGAACCATTGATTGATTGTTGCACACCTAAGAATCAACCACAAAATTAAAAAAGGGTATTGAGCATTGGAAAAACTCCAAACTCCAAACTCCAAACTCCTAACTCAGCACTCAGCACTCAGCACTCAGCACTAAATATTATGTGGGCAAAGCTGAAACCGCACATCTGGCAATGGCGGGGTGTTTTACTTGCTGTTCCCAATATTACAGCTCTGGTGATTGCAATACGCTTGACTGGATTACTGCAATTGTTGGAATTGGCAGCACTAGATCAATTTTTTCTCCTCCGTCCAGGAGAGCCGCCTGATACCCGCATTGTCATAGTTGAGATTAATGAGGCAGATGTCCGCAAGCAGGGACAATGGCCTATGCCTGATGGAAAACTTGCTAGTTTGTTAGAGAAAATCAAACAGCAAAAACCCAGAGCGATTGGTTTAGATATTTATCGTGATTTACCTGTAAATCCCGGTCATCAAGATTTACTTAAGGTTTTCAAATCTACTCCTAATTTGATTGGAGTCCAAAAAGTCTCTGATACGATTGATAGTTCGGCGGTTGATTCATCTCCAGAACTGAAGAAACTTAATCAAATTGGGTCGAATGATTTACCCATAGATGGAGATGGCAAAATTAGGCGAGCATTATTGTACGTAAATTTAAATAATGATGAGATTCTGGAAAGTTTTGGCTTAAAACTCGCATTGTTGTACTTGAAACCTGAAGGTATTACTGCCAAGCCATCGGCAACTAACTCTAATTACTTGCAGTTAAATCGGGGTGTTTTCCCAATTTTTGAAGCTAATGATGGAGGTTACGTCCGAGCTGATGCGGGGAGTTATCAAGTGCTGTTGAATTACCGAGGACGGATACAGCAGTTTACTAAAGTCTCTCTTACCGAAGTGCAAAAGAACCTCATCCCACGAGATTTAATGCGAGATAAGGTGGTATTAATTGGTGCTACTGCTGAGAGTTTGAAAGATTTATTCTATACGCCTTATAGCAGTAATGTCTTGACTGACCCGGAACGAATGGCGGGTGTAACAATTCATGCTAATTTGATTAGTCAAATTTTAAGTGCGGCAATGGAAGGTCGTCCACCGATTAAGTGTTTACCTGAGCCGTTAGAATGGCTATCAATTTTGATTTGGTCAATTATTGGTGCTAGCTTGTGTTGGCTGCAACGCCACAGTAGCAACCAGAAAAACCTCATGGCTGTTAGTGTTTTGTTGGTAGGTGGCGGTTTAATTGGCGGCAGCTTTTTGGCTTTTTTGGCTGGTTGGTGGATTCCCGTGATCCCTTCGATGCTGGCTTTTGGAGGTTCTGCGATCGCACTTACTCAGTATATTGCCCAAAGTGCTACCGAGATGCGAAAAACCCTCGGCCGCTATCTAACTGATGAAATCGTCGCCAATATCCTCGAAACTCCTTCTGGGTTAAAGCTAGGGGGAGAACGCCGAAAAGTTACAGTTCTCGTGTCTGATTTAAGAGGATTCTCAGCTTTTTCCGAACAATTGCCCCCGGAAGAAGTAGTAAAGATTTTGAATCTTTATCTGGGAATAATGACAGATGTAATTAACCAGTATAAAGGCACAATTAATGAGTTTATGGGTGATGGTATTTTTGTGGTGTTTGGTGCGCCAATTAGTCGCAATGATGATTCTCAACGAGCCATCGCCTGTGCTATTGCCATGCAATTAGCAATGGAGCAAGTTAATGAACAAAATCAGCAAATGAATTTCCCAATTCTGGAAATGGGAATTGGGATTAATACAGGCGAGGCTGTAGCGGGAAATGTTGGTTCTCAAAAACGCGCTCAATATACAGTTGTTGGCAGTCATGTTAATTTGGCTGCTCGAATTGAATCTTATACAGTGGGAGGACAAATTTTAATTTCCGAAAATACCTGTAAGGATGCCAATATTGACCTACAAATTGCTGGGCAATTACAAATAGAACCCAAGGGCATAAAACACCCTGTGACAATTTGTGAAATTCGTGGCATTGGTGGTAAATATAATTTATTCTTGCCTAAATATGATGAAGAAATGATCGTTCTTACTCAAAAAGTACCTGTAAAATACTCCATTTTGCAGGGAAAACATGCAGTAGGAACAGTATTTATGGGGGAATTGATTAGCCTCTCAGAAAAAGGAGCGCAACTGCGATCGACACATTCTTTAGAACTTTTGAGTAATCTCAAACTCAAGTTATTGATTGAAGCAGAAATGGCTACAGAAGAAGATATCTATGCCAAGACGATCGAACAGTCTAATATTGACGAGCATCTTTTTCTGCTTAGGTTTACAGCAGTTCCCCCAAAAGCGATCGCAATTCTCAAGGCACTGCGTCAGCTAGGGTGAGATTAAGGTATCAATCTTGAAATGGTAACAAATGGAGGTGTATGTAAATAGGGTAAACCGAAAAAGTAGGTAATCTAGCTTTTTCTAAAACAGTAACAATTGTTGCTGATACAACCAAGCGATCGCGGTAAGATTTTGGACTTAAGCCCGATCTAACTCCAATAACTCATAATTTTCAACGAATAATTAATAATTCGTAATTTCTGCTATGTAGCAACTCACTTGAGTTCTGGAGTTAAAAATATGATTTATTCTAAAACTGAGATTCAATTACATCCTAAGAACAAATGACAAACGGAAACAAATTTCAAAGGTTAGTAGAACTTGCAAATGATTATGGAATTATTTGCGAACCGACACCAGAAGAATGTTTGATTGCATCCTTGCCTGGAGACGATGATTTCTTATTAGCTTTTACTTGGTCTGGTACTGTTGAGGGAGAGCCGCCAGAGCATGAATTAATCGCAATTAGTGTACAAGATATAGTCAAAGAAGTTACCGTTGCAGCTTGGCAAATTCCTTTTTATTTATTCGGAAACGTTTTAAGGCAGGCTCAAATGCTTGTCGCTGCCCACAAAGATTTTGTTAGCTAAAAGACAAAACATAGCTAAAAACTACTATCCCTGTCAACTATCTGTGGCAGGGATTTTTATTTCAACTACTTCTTTCAAAATTTATAAAATATTATCTGTTGAAAGTAAAAAAATAAACAATTAATCTCTTCTTTTATTAATTTTTTTAACTATTTTAATTCTCTTAACTGTCTTAACTGTCTTAACTGTCTCTTAATGTAGTTATTTAACTGTCTGCTTAACTTTTTGATATTCTCTGAAAAGTTAGTATAAAAGCAGACTTATATTTACATGTTGACAAAAATAGCAACAATATATAGTAACCACTTTAGACACTATTTATGCCCTCTCGGTATGGTATATAGGCTCAAATAAGCTATGCAGTTTGGCAAGAAGACATGAGAGTTATTACATAGTCTTAAAGTAAAAATTATAGCTAACTACCGCAGTTACTATTATTTAGTTTCTTAAAGTTTGAGTCATCTTCTTTCATCTTTATCTGCTTGCAATTTACGTAAAATCATGGTTTTATCAAGTTAATAACCAAGTTATAGAAATTGGTTAGCTTGATAGCTATCTAATTGATAGTGAAGTTTAATTTCACTATTTTCATATCAAGTTCGGGTAATTACTGATTATTAAAATGTCTCCGCATCTATGCATCTTTGTATCTATGCGTCAGTTCTAATAAAAAGTTTTCAACCGGGCATGATATTAGTTAGTCGGCATAGTTGGTCAAGAACAAAATTCAAAGACCTGTACATCAAATATCAAATAGCATTCCTGTCCAACAGCAAAAAGAAACGTATCAGTTTTCAAGTTTGAATCTGTGTAAATTAAAGTCAGAAAGGAAAAGACAAATGGTTAATCCCGTAATATTGATTCCAGGACTAGCAGGATCGAGGCTAAAAACACATAATAAAATTCAGTCAGAAGAAGGCGTGACAGGCGGTAAACTTTGGGTTGGTCAAGATATGGCACCACCAGCAGGTCAAAAAAGTCAGAAAGTAGATGAACAAACAGATGTAGAATATCCGCCATCAAATATAGTCGGGCTTAATGCACCAGTATATGCTATCAAAGCAGATCAACCTACTGAAGATCCTGTTGTCACGAATTGGAAAAAAAATCTGAAATTGAAGGATAGTAATGGCATAACCCCAGAAGTAGAAGCAGACCAAAATCCGCCGCTAATAGAAGATGATCCAGACATTCAATTTAATCGATTTGTAGATGGAATACAGGGGATTAAAAATTTAGCTGTTTCTCAAAAGGAGCTAAACGATCTAAAAGCATTAATAGCGATCTCTTCTGGAGAGAATCGTAAAAAATTGGAGAAATCGTACGCAGGTTTGCTAAAAGTAAATTACTTTTCAGAATTAGTAACTGCGTTATTAGACACTGATGAGTACCGAGGCGAAGCAGCTCTGTTGCCCGCAAATTTGGTAGCCCTTCCTTATGATTGGCGAATAGGCCCAACAGGTTTGGAACAGCGATATCAATATTTCTCTAAACTCAAGAGTACTATAGAGGAATTATACAAACCCAGCTTAATCCCACTTAAACTAGCTACACCTGTGGTAATAATAGCCCACAGTATGGGAAATAGGGTGACGCAATATTTCTTGGAGTGGATCAAAAACGATCCCTCCGCAGGACAAGCATGGATAGATAAACATATAAAACGATACATAGCAGTTAGCCCACCGTGGATAGGTGCGCCACTAGCAATTCGTTTGCTATCAACAGATGATGGATTTAATTTAGGAGGAGCAAGTTTATCGGGCATAAAAAAGGCATTACAATCCTTTTCTAGCATTCCTTCGCTATTACCAGTAACAACAGCCCAGTACAAGTATTTCAACACAACAGATTTTTCGTTTATCAGAAATGAAGGTGTTGCTGAATCACAAACAATCGCTCCTGGTGACTTTAGACCGGAAACAACCGAAAACATATTACAACTTGGAGGAGCCCAAAGTACGACGCTGAAATATATCAACGATTATTATAAACAAGATCCGAATTTCAGTGATGGAGAATTCGGGAGTAAAGCGGTAAAAAGCCCACCCGTCAAGAACGTAGATGTCATTTATTCAACTGGTTTTAACACACCAGTAGGAGCATACTACTATCAAGAAGGAGAAGAACTCAAAGTAGCGAGTTATTTGGGTACACCCGAACAGCCTGTGGAGGACGGAAACTTCGTTGTCATCAACGGAGTAAGATTGGAAAAAGGGGATAAAACAAAACAACTGATATCAGATGATGGAATCAATAATTCAGGAGATGGAGTAGTTGCATACGGAAGCTTGGCATACTTTAGGACATGGCAGCCAAACCCAGATGTACCAGGCCAAACAATAACTCCACATCCATTTCCTAAACCTCAAGGGACTGAAGCTCCAGAATTAGTAGAAAAAGGGATTGATTTAAGCCATAACGCAATTCTACGACACCCAGACGTGATTGCAAAAATTTTCAGTTTATTGGGGGTATCAAAAGTAACACCAACACTTGTTAAGGCATAAATTTTCAGAAGATTGATTGAAGGTGGACTGAAGGGCGATGCCTGCACCGGGCTGCGCTTATGCAAACTCTTAGCAAAGAGCGATCGCCTTTCTTTTTTTCAAGGAATGCTTTCAATAGACCTCTTGCAAAAGTGCCTTTTGCAAGAGGTCGGGAAAGGGGGAAAGGTTAAAGGGGAATGTTAATTCTATCCCTTTTCCCTTTAACCCTTACCCTTTACCCGACTTATGCAAGAACTCTAATAACTTACCTGAACTTCATCTTTTGACTAAATTCAATCAGCAAAATCTGCAATTGCTTTCTCAAAAGCTGCTTTTATTGTCTCAAAAGCAGCTTTTTATTTCTCATTTTGGTATATTCAGCAGGCAAAAGCAGCTTTTTATCCCTCATTTCGGTATATTCAGCAAGCAAAAGCAGCTTTTTATTTCTCAAAAACAGCTTTGACTTTCTCCTTTTGACATATTCGGCAAATAGAACGATTTTTAACTGTCTGCTACTCGTTTCGTAATCAAAACGATAGCCTAAGAGAATCCAGCAACTTACACAATATTGCCTCATGTTACCCAAACCCAAAAAACACTGGACACCCCAGCACTGGGCAAGTTGGAAACCCTTTGGCATCGGCGAACAGTACCCCAACAACTACTGGGAAGTATTTCGCGCAATTTGGTTATCTCGTAAGAAACTACCATACACGTGGAATATCCTAAATAAAGGTGTCTGCGATGGTTGCGCTCTCGGAACAACCGGAATGAAGGATTGGACTTTAGATGGGATTCATCTCTGCAATGTTCGTTTGCGGTTGTTGCAGATGAATACGATGCCAGCTTTTGACCCTGTACTATTGGCAGATGTCTCGCAGTTGCAAAAGCAAAAAAGTGCCCAATTACGAGACTTGGGAAGACTCCCGTACCCGATGATTCGTCAACGTGGGGAAAAAGGCTTTTGCCGTGTTAGCTGGGATGAAGCTTTAGGGGTAATTAGCGATCGCATCCGCACTACTACACCAGATCGTCTCAGTTTCTATGTTACCAGTCGCGGTACTGTCAACGAAACTTATTATGCGACCCAAAAAGCTGTGCGGGCAATGGGAAGCAATAATATTGATAACGCTGCTCGCATTTGCCATTCTCCCAGTACATCGGGGCTGAAAGCTGCTTTGGGTGCAGGGGCTACTACTTGTTCTTATAAAGACTGGATTGGTACTGATTTATTAGTCTTCATTGGCTCCAATGTTGCCAACAATCAGCCAGTCACCGTTAAGTATCTCCATTACGCTAAAAAAGCTGGCACAAAGATTGTAGTTATTAATACTTACCGCGAACCAGGAATGGAGCGCTACTGGGTTCCCTCTATTGTGGAAAGTGCTGTTTTCGGTACAAAGTTTGCCGAAGACTTCTTCTTAATCAACATGGGCGGGGATATCGCATTTTTAAATGGCACTATTAAACATATAATTGCTAACAACTGGGTAGACCAGTCATTTATAGATTTATACACAGATGGCTTTGCTGAACTTAAAGCATCGTTAGAAAGTCAATCTTGGGAAGAATTAGAGCGGCTTTCTGGGACATCTCGCGAGTCAATGTACGCCTTTGCCAAAATGGTCAAAGAAGCGAATAAAGCCGTATTTGTTTGGAGTATGGGCATTACTCAGCATGAATGCGGTGAAGATAATGTGCGAAGTATTATTAATCTAGCTCTCACCAAAGGATTTGTCGGTCGGGAGGGCTGCGGTTTAATGCCAATTCGCGGTCACTCTGGGGTGCAGGGTGGTGCAGAGATGGGATGTTACGCGACAGTTTTTCCTGGTGGTAAACCCATCACTCCAGAAAATGCTGCCCAATTGACTCAACATTGGGGCTTTGAAGTGCCAGCAAGTAAAGGTTTAATTGCTCCAGAAATGATTAATGCTGCACATCAAGGGAATTTAGATGTGTTGTTTTCTGTGGGAGGGAATTTTTTAGAAGTGCTGCCAGAACCAGATTATGTGGAAGCGGCGCTGAAGAAAATACCACTGCGAGTACACATGGATATTGTTCTCTCCAGCCAAATGTTGGTGGAACCTGCTGATACTGTGGTGCTTTTACCTGCGACGACTCGCTACGAAATACCAGGAGGAGTTACAGAAACGAACACCGAACGCCGGGTAATTTTCAGTCCAGAAATTCCGGGGCCGCGCATTGGAGAAGCGCGTCCAGAGTGGGAAGTGTTTTTAGAATTGGCAAAGCGGGTAAAACCAGATTTGGCAGATAAGCTGGCTTTTGCTGACACAGCTGCTATCCGTCAAGAAATTGCTCAAGTCGTCCCGCAATATGCTGGTATTCAACATTTACAGCAAGCTGGCGATCAGTTTCAATATGGTGGCTCACATTTGTGCTTTGGTTGGAATTTCCCGACAGCCGATGGTAAAGCACATTTTGGCGTATTATTACCACGCCAAAGAGAATTACCAGAAGGTTATTTTTTATTAGCAACCCGCCGAGGCAAACAATTTAATAGTATGGTGCAGGAACGCAAAGATGCAATTACTGGGGCGATGCGAGAAGCAGTGCTAATGAATGCTGCTGATGCTGTACAGTTGGGTTTAAAAGATTGCGATCGCGTCATTCTTAAGAATGAATTAGGCGAGTTATTATGTCAAGTCTATATTGCGCCAATTCAGTCAGGAAACTTGCAAGTACATTGGCCAGAAGGGAATGTGCTACTAGATAAAAGTAAGCGATCGCTCGAAGGTGTGCCTGATTATAATGCGATCGTGCGTTTGGAAAAAATCTGAATCAACGAAAATCTGCGGGAATCCCATCCCAGATACCCACAGATTGCCACAAAATCAAATCTACAAATCTCCAACTTTCATTGTTTGAGCAGGTGGCAGGTTCACATCTTTTGCCAAACCGACTGTTTTCAACAATCTAATTGCCCACCAAGTCATGTCGATTTCCCACCAGCGCCAACCACATTTGGCTACATGAGGATAGGCATGGTGATTATTGTGCCACCCTTCGCCATAGGTGAGAATCGCTGCCCACCAAAGATTACGAGAATTATCATTGCTGGCAAAACTGCGGTATCCCCACATATGAGTGACTGAGTTGATAAACCAAGTTGTATGCCAGAGAATCACAGTTCTCAAGAACACACCATAGATTACAAATGACCAACCGCCAAGTGTATAAAGTAAGAATGCAACTGGAATTTGCAGCAATGGAAAGTAGCGATTGAGCCAACGGTAAAAGGGATCTCGCGCTAAATCGGGAGCAAATCGCTGGTAGCGCTCATAATCAAAGAATTCTGGACGGGGATAAAAAATCCACAGTATGTGACTCCACCAAAAACCTCTGCGGGCAGAGTAAGGATCTTTGTACTCGTCTTCGGTGTGAGCATGATGCAAACGATGTCCAGCTACCCAGAAGATCGGCCCTCCTTGTAAAGATAGCGCACCCAAAATGGCGATCGCATACTCTAACCACCGAGGTACTTTAAAGCTGCGATGACTCAGCAGCCGATGATAGCCTAAACAAACTCCGATGCTGCCAAACAGCCAGTGAAGTAATAGAGTCACACCCAATGCAGGCCAGGAGAAAAACCAGGGAGACAGTAATGCCAGTGCATGAATAGTAGCGAAAAAAGCCACCGTTGACCAACTAAGACGCAGAGGATAGGGATTCTCCGGTAGAGTAGGCGATGAATTGAATCTCACAAATCCTTCCTCAACCACAAAAAGTAAAAAAATCAAAGCATGTGTGACTTTTGAGAGCCAGTTGCTACCTTGTGGAAACGCTAACTAAGAACGAACAAGTCGGCAGAGCTACAAGGGCGTACTGCCGAAGTGGTCTGTCCCATCAATTTTGATGGTTATGTATGTTTGTAGTCAGGAATTTAGTCCTTGATTTTTTCAGTGCGCTTTGTGCTTACTACAAACCTCTCAAAACTTTTAGGACAGACTACTAGATACTGTAATCCAGTGCAATCATTCCTAGTGCCTCACTTTCAGAAGCACGTTCTGTGCTACCAAGCTGTTCTTGGCGAGTAACCAAGTCAAAGACATGCTCACCAATCACTGCCTTCACATCTGCCTCTAGTTCATGAATAACATCTCTATTTAGAGTAAAGACATAGTTTGCCTCATCCACAATCTTCTGAATCATTGCTTCATCTAGAGGTAAAAAATTCAATGCTTGACGGTACTGCTCTTTAAATTCCCGTTTAGCTTCCGGGGTAGGAATCTGTTCAAATTCATGCATTGCAGTACCGCTATCGCTTGGTAAATCCATTGCGGATCGAGCAATCTTTCTCAATGCTTGCCCACCCGATAAATCTCCCATGTAGCGAGTATAAGCATGAGCAATCAGTAACTCCGGTTGTGTGTTGCCAACCTCACGAATCCGGTTAACATATACCCGACAGGCTTTAGAAGGAACAATCTGCGATCGCCAGTTTTCACCATAATAGAAGGCTAAATCTTTCTCTAAATTTCTCTGGCGATGCAGTTCGGGAAAGTACATCATCCCAACGATCGGGTGATGCTGATACCACTGTAGTTCTTCTTCCAAAGCGCTGTAGACAAAGTAAAGATCCGCCAATAACTTACGAAAAAAGCTCTTTTCCACTATCCCTTTGAGAAAGCATTTCATAAACGCCGTGTTTTCTACCATTGTGTGCGAATGTTTAGTACCTTCTCGCAAGCGAACATCTAAATGGCTGCTCATGGTGAAACCCTTATTGCTAAAAATTTTATTATTTTTGGTCAAAAGTCCCATTCGCCCAATCGTGAGGCTGGAGAAAGATTTCGGTGAGTTGTGCTTCCGGTGTGCCTGGTTCTGGCTCATAGCAATATTCCCAACGTGCCAGTGGTGGTAGAGACATTAGAATAGATTCTGTTCTCCCATTGGTTTGCAGACCAAAAACCGTTCCCCGGTCGTATACCAGATTAAACTCTGCGTAACGACCCCGACGGTACAGTTGAAACTGGCGCTGGCGTTCTCCATACTCTATTTCCTGGCGTCGTTCTACAATCGGCAAATAAGCGGGTAGAAATGCTTGACCGCAAGACTGAACAAAGGCAAAAATATCTTCCCAGTTCCGAGATACTGTTCCTACTTGTTGACTATAAAGTGCTGCTGGACTATCTGTTTGAGAACCGACATAAAGCTTGCCGCTAGCATCCTGATAATCAAAGAAGATACCACCAATACCCCGTTGTTCTTGGCGATGCCCCAAGTAAAAGTATTCATCACACCAAAGTTTAAAGGCTGGATAATACTCTTCATGGTGGACATCACAGGCATTTTTTAGCGTTTGATGAAAGTGAATTGCATCCTCTGCAAAGGCGTAGTATGGCGTTAAATCAGCCCCACCACCAAACCACCAAATTGGGCCTGCCTCAAAGTAACGATAGTTGAGATGTACTGTTGGTACGTAGGGATTACGGGGATGCAACACCATTGAGGTTCCCGTGGCAAAAAACTCATGTCCGGCGGCTTCTGGCCGTTGAGCCAAAATTGCCGGCGGTAGGCTATTTCCCCAAACTGCCGAAAAGTTCACGCCACCCTGTTCAAATACCCGCCCTTCCCGAATCACGCGGGTACGTCCTTCTCCGCCTTCTGCTCGTTCCCAATGGTCTTGTTGAAAGCGTGCTTTTCCATCAAGTTGCTCTAAGGCTGTGCAAATTTCATCCTGTAAATTCTGCATCAATTGCTGCGATCGCACCCGTGAATCCTTGGGTATGGTGTTGGTAGGTGATGCCAGCAATGTTGTGTTATTTCTAGATTCTTGCAGAGAATTATCGGAATGACGACCCATCTTAAAACCTCTGAAACTCTGAGTAAAGGTAACTGTTATCGTTAAATTACTATATAGTTATTAAGCTAATTTAAGCCAGGGAAGTTTCAAAACTTAATAAATTATCTAAACCCCAGTCTTCAAAGGCTTTCTCTGGGGATTGTTGAATACCGAACATTCCAAGTTTTTCCCACGGCTACAACGCTGTGTAGGTTAAAACTTAAAAATTGCAGAAATTGAGAGCAGTTCTGGGTCGAAACTGGTGAAGCTGATTCGCAAACTACCTTTGATTGCAGCAATTGTTTGGAATCTAATATTCTTAACTGACTATATAGCTAGTTAGATATATAATAAAAATGGCAAGTTACCCTTGTCAATTTAATTCCACAATTTCATTCACATCCATAAAACAATGACAACGCTCTTAAAACAGCGCAGTAACAACAGTCTATGGGAAAGATTCTCTAACTGGATCATTAATACTGAAAATCGACTGTATGTAGGTTGGTTTGGAGTGCTACTGATTCCAACAGCCTTGACTGCTGCGATCGTCTTTATCCTTGCATTTATTGCAGCACCTCCTGTAGACATAGATGGCATTCGAGAACCTGTATCTGGTTCACTTCTCTATGGCAATAACATCATTACTGCTACTGTAGTTCCAACTTCAGCTGCTATTGGTTTGCATTTTTACCCAATTTGGGAAGCCGCTTCTCTGGATGAATGGCTATACAATGGCGGCCCTTACGAACTGATTGTGTTTCACTTTCTCATTGCTATCTATGCTTACATGGGTCGGCAATGGGAACTGAGCTACCGCTTAGGAATGCGTCCTTGGATTCCTGTTGCATTTTCTGCTCCTGTTGCTGCTGCAACAGCTGTGTTGTTAATCTATCCGATTGGACAAGGTAGTTTCTCAGATGGGATGATGCTTGGTATCTCTGGAAGCTTCAACTTCATGATTGTGTTTTCACCAGAACACAATATCCTCATGCATCCCTTTCACATGCTAGGTGTAATCGGAGTTTTTGGAGGTGCTTTGTTTTCCGCTATGCATGGCTCTCTGGTAACATCGACACTGGTACGTGCAACAACAGAGATAGAATCAGCCAATCTTGGGTACAAGTTTGGTCAAGAAGGAGAAACCTACAACATCGTAGCGGCACATGGTTACTTTGGGCGGTTAATCTTCCAATATGCCAGTTTTAATAATTCGCGTTCTTTGCATTTTTTACTAGCCGCTTGGCCAGTGATTGGCATCTGGTTTGCTGCTCTCGGTATCAGCACTATGTCATTTAACTTGAATGGGTTCAACTTCAATAGCTCCATCCTGGATAGCCAAGGGCGGACAATTAATACCTGGGCAGACCTCGTTAATAAAGCGAACCTGGGGATTGAAGTGATGCATGAACGAAATGCTCACAACTTCCCTCTAGATTTGGCATCTGGTGAGCCTCAATCAATCGCTCTGGTAGCTCCTGTAATTAACAGCTAGCTTTTGCCTAAATGTCTTTTGGCTCTATTAGCACCCTCGTTTGAGGGTGTTTTCCTATTGAGGGTAGCGGATATTTTTATTCAAAAAACTGCTGTTTTGCTCCGAAGAACTTTTAGGCTTTCAGCCTGCTGTTGTACGCGCTCACTGATGCGATCGCACGCTAACTCACAAAGCTCAAAAATCATGGGATCGGCAATCTCGTAATAGGCACTAGTGCCTTTGGGCTGACGAGATAAAATCCCTGCCTGAGTTAATACTTTCAGATGCTTAGATAGATTTGCCTGCCCTAAACCAGTAGCCTCGGCAATTTCCATCACATTCATTGAACCTGACTTAAGACAGGTCAAAATCTGTAATCTACTTACCTCTGATAAAACTTTGAAGTAGTCAGCAACCGCCACGAGAACAGCTGGATCGGCGTTGGGTGGCTTAGTTTTTGGCATAGAAAGATTTAATAGTCAGCACAATATTTGCTTAATAACTAATTAGTAGTATAGCTAATTGTTAATCCGCATAGATAGGGGTGCTTTGCGATCGCTTATCTTCAATCATGAACCTTACCATCGGGCGCGATCGCTCCCTGAAAATCAACGTCAGTGAGAATTGCTCCGGTTAAGTCTGCTCCTTGCAGATTAGCCTTTCGTAGAATAGCACCATTTAAATCCGCATAGCTCAGGTCTGCTCCTTGTAAATTAGCTTGACTGAGATCGGTTGCTAAATCGCCCCATTGTGTTGTATTACTCAAATTTGCCCGACACAGCTTTGCTCCAGCTAAGTTGGCATGATGCAGTGAAGCGGCTCTGAGATCGGCGTAACTTAAATCTGCCCCAGTTAAAATCGCATATCCCAAGTCTGTGCGTTGATTGGAACTGGGACGGAAATCTGCTTGAATTAGCAGAGAACCAGAGAGGTTTGCACCATTCAAATTAGCACCACATAAACTAGCTTTGATTAAGTTGGCTTTTTCTAGGCGTGTCTGAACCAGTTTTGCGCCAGTCAAATCAGCCTCCCGCAGAATGGCGCAATACAAATCAGCTTCACTTAAGTCTATTCCCCACAAAATCGCTTCACTCAGGTTTGCCTCCCGCAAACATGCTTGGTTAAAGTTGGTTTTACCTAGCCGTGTCTGACGTAAATCGGCATTGCTAAAATCTGCACCTCTGAGGTTTAAATTCGTTAGCTCTGCTTCTTGCAGATTTACTCCCTGAAAGCTTTTTTCTCCAGCAGCATAACGTCTGAGAATTTCATCTACATCCATATTACTACCTTCAATTTACAACTGGAGCGCGTTTTCCTTCTGGACAATATTATCTTAAAATTGCACCAAGACTACCGCAAAGACAAGTATCTCTGCGGTAGTTATGAGTTAAGCACTATTAAAGTAGAGCAAAAACAGCCAGGTCTAACTTAATTTGCTACTTTCAGTTATCCCCAATTTTAGATACCCATTGAGAGTTATTGGACTTACCTAACCCATCGCTTCCACTACACTCAACATGAAATTAATCCGTTGCTCAAACTCTAGATTTTTGATCGACGCAACAAATTCATCCGTTTCACCAGGAAGTTGATAGTCGGAGGGCACTTGAATTATGCTTCCATCCTCCATTCCTTGTGCCAGCAGAAACCAAATGTCTAATTTGGCATTGGGACTTAGACTATTATAGGTTTGGCTGATATCGTTAGCTGCACCATTAATGATGTCACGTTGTGCTTGCAGTTGCTCTTCTTTAGACAAGTCCAAGAATTTGTCAAACACTGCTTTGGCAGGAGCTTCAACGCTTGGAGGAGGTGCTGGTTGTAGCTGCTCTTTAAGATCGAGATAACCGAACCAAAGTAAGGCTAGCTGAGTATCTACATCAAAGCGTTGAAAAGTTTCTAAAGCTGGTCTTGTTGCTTCATCAATTGTGTAAGTCATAAAAAACTCCAACTAAGTTAAGGATGTTCTGCTTTCAGTACTTCATACAACTTAACGAACAAATACAGATAGATAACCCTACTTAGGGTAGGTATAGGACTTATTACATAAGACAGATAGAGATAACTGAAATTGCTAGTTACAAAAATGCCTGCTTCGATGTATATGAAAGCTAAGTAACGTCTGTGACTCTAAGAGGATGTTTGGAAAGTCAAAAAAAGCTCAAGTAACGGTACTCTGTCAGTAGAAACAAATGCGACAGCGTTAATTGAGCCATGTCTAAATC
>NZ_JBALDP010000078.1:0-1934 GCF_036917355.1 Nostoc sp. | reverse complement strand
ATGTCCTGCCCCGAATAGTGAGAAATTAACTTAAAATTTTAACTAAATTTACGAAATTTTCACTGTGAGCAAAATACGTGCTGTAATTGTTGATCCGAATGTGCCAGGGCGTTTAGCACTCCATGAGGTGGATGCACCTATACCCCCACCCAATGAAGCGCTTGTGAGGGTTGCGGCAATTTCTCTCAACCGGGGAGAAGTAAGGCGTTCAACCAGTGCTGATGCTGGTTGGCGGCCTGGTTGGGACTTTGCCGGTACAGTTGAAACTCCTGCTGCTGATGGTTCTAGTCCACCACTTGGGACGCGTGTGGTCGGCTTACTACGTTCCGGCGCTTGGGGAGAATTAGTATCGGTGACTACAAATGCTCTAGCAGAACTACCAGCATCAGTTTCATTTGCTCAAGCAGCGACATTACCTGTAGCTGGTCTAACTGCTTACCATGCTCTACTAAAAGGTGGTTCTCTATTGGGTCGCACAGTTCTGATTACAGGTGCATCAGGTGGTGTTGGGAACTTTGCCCTACAGTTGGCACGGCTAAGTGGAGCGAAGGTTGTGGGTTACATTCGTCAAGCTGGCTATGAATCTATAGTTAAAGAAGCAGGGGCGCAATCAGTGGTAATCGGGGAAGACCTGTCACCCGCAAGGGAATACGGGCCATATCATCTGATTGTAGAATCAGTGGGAGGTAATACGCTATCAACAGCCCTGAAATTACTAGCACCTGATGGTGTAACAGTGCTATTTGGAACTTCAGGTGGGTCTGAGGTAACATTCGATGCTTCCCAGTTTTACGCAACTGCTGGTGCTAGCCTCTACGCTCTGATTCTGTTCCACGAACTGCAACGCGAATCAGCCTCGGTGGGATTGAAACGGCTTTTAAACCTTATTGAAACAGGTCAGTTGTGTCCTCATATTGATGTAGAAGCTTCTTGGACAGAAATTGGCGATTTAGCTCAACAACTGCTTGACAGACGTTTTCCTGGTAAAGCTGTTTTGCACGTTTCGGCTTAAACAATCTACCATTATGGCGGTGATGCTTTCGCGATCGCATTGCTCCCCTGAAGCGATCGCGAAGAGCGTCTCGTAGAGAGGAAACTTGAGCTTTAGGGGGGAGGAATCGCTTGCCTCAAACGCATTAAAGTATGAAGTATGAAGTTACGCTGCTACCCGCAAAACGATTGCAACTATGGCACATACAACTAGTGATTCTATTATAAAAATGCTTAAGCAAGCAGCGTCAGGTGTGTTTTATACAAGTGAATCAGACTATCCTTTTGAGGTAGTTCATTGGAAAATAGGAGAACCGATTACAACAGAAACCATCAGACAAAAAACGGGAACACGTGAAGATGCTCCCGTTGAAGTTATAGATTTAGGTGAATTTTTCAATCCGGAAATACCTGACCCTGACTGGTATGGGGCTGAAGAAAAAGCAGAAGCTGCTAGATACAGAAATCTAATGGAAATTTTGAAAAATCACCTTACCAACATTAATGTCTATCGCTTAGGTGAGATTGAAATTGATATCTATATTTTGGGTCAGTCGAAGTGTGGAGATATCATTGGTTTAGCTACCAAATCTATAGAAACCTAAGTATTAAGAATCACCACTGTCAATTTTTGCTTCAATTACATCTTGAATAGACTTGGGAACATTGGTAAAGAAATTGTAACCTGTTAGCTTCTCTATTTCGTCCACTGAGGTAATATAACGGAATTTGCCATTATCTTTGACATCCCAAGATTGTTGCTTGACTCCTTGCTTGTGAGGCATATTAACGGCAATTACACGAGTGTCCTTAGTTACACCTTGTAGCCCCAAGCCTGGCCTGTCAAGAATAAGGATCACTTTCCAAGAACTAGCAGGAACATTGATTTTATTGCCAGAACTCCTGCCTGTAAAGGTAGACTTGAAACCATTAGTTCCTTCTCC
>NZ_JBALDP010000077.1:0-9079 GCF_036917355.1 Nostoc sp. | reverse complement strand
CAAAGATGACCCCGACACCAAATCCATCCTCAAAGAACGCGCTACCCAGGATGATCACTTCTTTGTGCGACGTGCAGCAGTCCAAGAATTAGCGAAGAACTTCAAAGATGACCCCGACACCAAATCCATCCTCAAAGAACGCGCTACCCAGGATGATGACAACGATGTGCGACATGCAGCAGTCCAAGAATTAGCTAAATACTTTAAATATCAGCCTGAGTTGTTTGAAATTTACTACCAATGCGCTGTTAATGACCCCTTTAAGCGCAAGCAAGATTATGAAATCAATCCTCGGCGCATTGCACTGGAGATAATTATCAAGCAATTTCCTCAGCATGACCAGACTTTACCACTGTTGCGCGACAGAGCCAAGAATGACCCAGATAAACAAATACGGGAATTTGCTCAGAAAAAGTTAAAGCAGTGGAAAGGGTAAATATAACCTGAGTATATGCCTAAGAAAATCAGAGAACTCAAAAGCTTGTTGCTGCAAGCAGGGTTTACTTATAAACCTGCAAAGGGTAGCCACAGTAAATGGATACATCCGCAATTGCATCAAGCTATCATCATTGCTGGCAAAGATGGTAGCGATGCCAAACCTTATTTAGAAAAGCAAGTCAATGAAGCACTTGAAGAACTAAATAAAATTAAAGAAGACGAGGAGACAGAAGAATGAAATATACAATCGTGATTCAATGGTCAGAGGCAGACCAATGTTATGTGGTTTCGCTACCTGAGTTTACGGATATAATGCAGCCTTGCACTCACGGAGAGACTTACGAAGACGCTCTTAAAAATGCTCAGGAAGTTTTAGAAATGCTGATTGAATCATCTTTGGCTGACGGTGAAACTCTACCAGAGCCTAAGACGCTAGGAAAGTCTTTGGAAGTTGCATAAAATTTATGAATTAAAGAGGTAGCTTATGAACACATCTGTAAATACAGCCAAAGTCTACGATGAAATTATAGAGTTTATTGCTGCTGGCACCACTCCCCAAAGTGTTATCGATTTCAAGCTCTCGGATGCAGCCAAAGACCGTTTAGAGGATCTCGTTTACCGCGCAAAAACTGAAGGTCTTACAGGAAGTGACCAGCGAGAGTTAGATCATTTCCTCACGCTAGAGCATATTATGAGGTTGGCAAAAGCAAAAGCTCACCAGTACATTAACCCTAAGTAAGTATTCAAAATGTCTCGTCCATATATCAATGCAGAACTGAGGCGTTTAGTTGCCGATCGCGCTGGTTATCTATGCGAGTATTGTTTATATCCAGAAGTAGAGGGCTTAAGCTGTCAAGTTGACCATATAATCAGTGTCAAACACGGCGGCGCTACAACAGCAGATAATCTCTGCTATGCCTGTATTTTCTGTAACCTGCAAAAAGGCACGGATTTGGGGTCAATTAATTGGCAAACTGGCGAACTTGTGCGGTTTTTTAACCCACGCAGAGACTTTTGGGGCGATCATTTTCGACTAGATGAGGCTGTAATTCAGCATCAAACAGATATCGGTGAAGTTACCGCACGCATTTTAGATTTTAACGGCGATGAAAGGCTTCTAGAACGACAAGCTTTGATTGCATCTAGTCAGTATCCCTCAGCATCAGCGCTAAAACAGATAAATAAATAAGTTATGATGTGCGATCGCATCCATCAATGGGAATTATATACTTAGCAACTATTGCTACCTCACCATTAGAAATCCCAAGGTAGATATACGATGGCCTATCAAAATATTGCAGCCACCCTTTCGCCACAAGATATCCAAGAAATTAAAGCCGCGCTACAGACAGTCCAAAAAAAGATGCCCTTTCTGATTACTCTTAGCAATGAAGAACGGCGTAAGTTGGTAAAAATGGGCGATAAAAGCCTAGCCTTTGTGAACAATAGCATTACTGCTGCTCAGTCTAACCGCGAAATTCTTCCAGCTACTTTTGACGTTGAGGAACTGGTTCAAGATTATCAATTAGCTGCTGCGCTTACCGAACTTTTAACCTCAATGCAGCAACTCACCGAACAGGTAGATGATACCCTAATGGCTGTCGGTAGTGAAGCTATGACTAGCAGTTTGACTGTTTATGATTATGTCAAGACTGCATCGAAAAAGACTCCAGGCTTAAAAACTGTCGCTGAACAGTTGGGCGAACGTTTTAAAGCTATTGGTAAAGGTAAATCTACTAAAACTGCCGTCTCTTGATAATTTAATACTCATTGGCGAGTCTCATATTTTTTCAAAAATCTTTGTGATATAGTGCTTCTCGCTTGTACGCAATACACTTTGACCTCTCTCCAAACCTCTCTCCTAAAAGGAGAGAGGCTTTGAATCTTACTCCCCTTCCCTTGTAGGGAAGGGGTTGGGGGTTAGGTCTTTGTTAAACTCAACACAGAAACGCTATAAATAAATTCACTGTAGGGGTGTACAAATGTACGCCCCTATTTTGCTCATCCACCTTTTATCTCCGTCAACGAGTATTTGAACTGGATGAATCCACCTTTTATCTCCGTTAACGAGTATTTGAACCGGATGAATCCACCTTTTATCTCCGTTGACGAGTATTTGAACTGGATGAATCCACCTTTTATCTCCGTTAACGAGTATTTGAACTGGATGAATCCACCTTTTATCTCCGTCGTCGAGTATTTGAACTGGATGAATCCACCTTTTATCTCCGTTAACGAGTATTTGAACCGGATGAATCCACCTTTGATCTCCGTTGACGAGTATTTGAACCGGATGAATCCACCTCTACAGGTTGCTTGAGTAGGGGCGCTATGAGAATATTTACCTATTCTGCTGTTCTAAGATTTTGCGATCGCTATTCCCACACATCTATATAATAAGAAAACAGTCGCGATGAGCGATAACTATATTTTGAAACGTATACATACATACAGACAGCAAATCCTAAAAGAAAATAAAGAAAGCTGTCTTTCGCCTATCCAAATAATAAGATACTAATAGTAATAGGATATACAGAAAATAGATTTATAGCCTTACCAAATCGATATTTGAGTGCATCTGAGTACAGCTTAATATATTGCAAAATATCTTGATAAAATCTTAGCAAATGCTTACAGGTAAGGTTTCTTGTAGCATGAACAGAAATTCTTAACCCCTGCCCCAAAAATACTAGTACCCCCATCATTAAATACTAGTGCCCCTACCCCAAGATAAATTTTAAGTTTATCTAGAGTCGGGGTTTTGGCGTTTGAGTACAACCTCAATCAATCCAATAAATCCAATCAGCATTAGGTTTTCTATCGAGTTGGATGTCACCTGATATAAGCATAAAAATAGCAGATGACTCATTTACCAGATAGACATTACCGATGCAACAGTCTTTAGACAGTATTAGCGATCCCCCCAGTACCAAAACGCAGGATTCTGCCCGTACATCCATGCTGAAAAATTTACTCTCTGGCGTTTTTTTTGAGCCATTATTGAGTGATTTTCGCATTATTTTTGAGCGCGATCCCGCAGCACGTAATTGGCTAGAAGTGGTGTTTTGCTACCCTGGATTGCACGCGCTATGTTTGCATCGTCTTGCTCACTGGTTACATTGTCGAGGAGTCGGTTTTATCCCCCGTTTAATTTCTCATTTGGGGCGATTTTTGACGGGAATTGAAATTCACCCAGGTGCAGAGATTGGTGAGGGCGTGTTTATCGACCACGGAATGGGTGTAGTCATTGGCGAAACTGCGATCGTGGGCGACTATACACTGATTTATCAGGGCGTTACCCTTGGCGGAACTGGTAAAGAAACTGGTAAGCGTCATCCCACAGTCGGCAAAAATGCAGTGATTGGGGCGGGTGCGAAAGTTTTAGGTAATCTGCAAATTGGCGATCGCGTCCGTATTGGCGCAGGTTCCGTTGTCTTGCAGAATGTTCCCAGCGATCGCACTGTTGTAGGAATTCCCGGCAGAATTATTTCTCGCAACGAAAGCGCCAGCCTTTCTCCTTTAGAACATGGAAAGCTACCCGATGTGGAAGCAACCGTGATTCGTTCTTTGCTCTCGCGCATTGAAGAACTCGAAAAACAACTGCAAACTTTAAGCGTTAAGAGTCATTAGTCACTTGTACTGAGCGTAGTCGAAGTATTGGTCATTAGCAAATGACAAAGGACAACTGACAACTGACAACTGACAACTGACAAAGGACAAATGACAAATGACAAATCACGTTTTGCAGATTCCTTTGAGCGATCGCTGGCGAATCTATCACCGTTTGCAAGAGTTAAAAATTAATTGCTCTTGTCCCCCTGATGGTTCTTTACGAGTGCAAGTGAACAATTTGCTTGAAGTAATTCTAATTCGTAGTACAGTTATGCAACTTCTCGCTTCTCGTCACGAATTATTAGAATGGCTAGAGCGTTGCTGGCATTACAGTGATGAGTCATGATTATTTCAAAAAGACCTAATTTAGGCACGATTAATCTTGAATTCATGACGCAAGTACTGGACTTTATCCTTTTTGTTCATAGATGCACAAAGCTCAAATAGGTTTAGAGTTTGAAGCTACTGTCCGCTAGCAGAATTTGTTGCAGACTGAGATGGATTAGACGGGGTTTAGATTTTGTTGGGTCTACTTAATCTAAAATTTCCCTGACATATAGCAACAATTAAAAAGGCGAAATTCCTAAATATAAATTGGAATTTCTAATTTTTAACTTTTCCCAAATTAAGAAATTGAAAGTTCAATCAATTATGGCGACTCGGAACAGAGATATAAAACTACTCAATTTTTTGCACAATGAACTTGAACTTTCAAATGCCGATATTGCTGTAGCTCTGCGACACCGTGAATTAGAAAATGGCCCGCTACCGATGCTCCTCTGGCAGTATGGTTTCGTTGATTTGGAGCAGCTAGGAAAAATTTTTGATTGGCTAGCAGACCAAAGTTAGCGAATTTGTACCTCTTAACGTTGAGTACCATTACCTGCCTAAATTACACCAAAATGCACTAGAAAATACGAGGTTACGAAGATGATTACATCCTTAATTGCTGGCTTCTGTGTATTACTTTGTTCGGGATTTGCTAATAGTTATATTAGTTCATTGCTACTCGAAGACATTTCAACTGACATCGGTAAAAACGATTAGTAATTTATACATTGTTTTAGTTCCCTGTCATACAGATGTGATGCTAATAATGGGGCAATAATTAAGGATCATGTATCCTACATTATGAATTGTGATATTTTTAGCATTTACCATCACGAGGGATTGTAGAGGGAAAGGATATTAAGAATACTTCCAAGAGAGGGATATTTGCAATGAATCAAATCATAATTAATGACACTACATTACGTGATGGCGAACAAGCAGCAGGTGTTGCCTTTACTCTACAAGAAAAAGTAGCGATCGCTAAGTTTCTCGATGCTATTGGTATACCGGAATTAGAAGTGGGTATACCGGCAATGGGCGACGAAGAAACCCGTGCGATCGCCGCAATTTCAGACTTGGGTTTACAAGCAAAACTCTTGGGCTGGAACCGTGCTGTCATCTCAGATATCAAGGCTTCCATCGCCTGTGGTTTGAACCGAGTGCATATTGCTATTCCCGTCTCTGGTATCCAAATTGCCACTAAATTTCATGGTCAGTGGCGAGTAAGTTTGCAAAAACTCAAAGACTCAATCCACTTCGCCCTCGATCAAGGTCTTTGGGTAGCAGTTGGTGGAGAAGATTCTTCCAGGGCTGATGAAAACTTCCTCTTAGATGTAGCACTTTATGCCCAAGAATGGGGTGCATCTCGTTTCCGTTTCTGCGACACCGTGGGAGTTCTCGACCCCTTCACCACCTACACTAAAGTCCAAAGGCTGGTTTCTGCGTTGACGATTCCCTTAGAAATCCACACGCATAATGATTTTGGTCTGGCAACTGCCAACGCCCTTGCGGGTATCAAAGCTGGAGCATCATCAGTGAATACCACAGTCAACGGATTAGGTGAAAGGGCAGGAAATGCAGCATTAGAAGAAGTTGTCATGGCAATTAAACGCATCTACGGCGTTGATTTGGGCATTGACACACCCAGTTTGCTGGAACTTTCTCAACTAGTTGCAGCCGCATCAGGAGCCGATGTACCACCTTGGAAAGCGATCGTTGGCGAAAATACTTTTGCTCACGAATCTGGCATCCATGCTCACGGGGTATTGCAAAATCCCATTACCTATGAACCATTTGCACCTGAAGAGGTGGGTTGGGAACGGCGTTTAGTAGTAGGTAAACATTCTGGACGGCATTTAGTTGCTAACTTGCTAGAACAGCATGGAATTTTCTTGAACTCTCAAGAAACCCAATCTGTTTTAGATGCAGTACGCCATCAATCGGTACAGAAAAAACGCAGTTTGACGACAGAAGAATTGTTGAATTTGGTCAGAGAACAGAGGTACTCTCATGCAACGCGATGAATTAGAACTAAACTTGCCACCCGCTTTTGAAATTGGTGAAAAAGTCAGAGTTCGTAAACTGCTAAAAAACGATGGTACCTTTCCCGGTAAGGAAGTCGGCCAAGTTTTAGTCAACAAGGGAGATATCGGTTACATAGCGAGTATAGGCACATATTTGCAGACTTCCTATATATATGCTGTGCATTTCTTAGAAACAGGGTTTGTCGTCGGCTGCAAGAAAAAAGAACTAGAATCGGTTGAGGAATCTCATGAAAGTAATGCTACGGATGAATGATGCCGGCACTTTAGTAGTTTATGTTGCTAAAAAAGACCTTGAAGAAGAAGTCGTCAAACAAACCGATGGAAATGATGGCAAAATTCTCACCCTAGCAAATGGTTGGGAATTAGAATTTCGTGATTTGCCAGACACAGCAAATTTACCTCAAACAGTAGAAGCTAAACGCCTCGCTTAAAAATAGTTAGGAGTTAAGAGTTATGAGTTATAAATTTTAACTCCTAACTCCTCACTCCTAACTCTTCACTTTTAACTCCCCACTCCTAACTTTTATATCAATCATGGGTAACAAGTATTTGACGTTATCAGAATTGAACCTTGAGGGACAGTTACTAGGTTTTGTTGGTGGTGAACCAGGAAAATATAAATACTTGCAATTAGCAGTTCCGTCTGGAAATGTGGAAATTAAACTGCCTAAAGAGTTGCGTCGTTTACTAAGTTCATCCTTAGTTCCTGGTCAGCAACTTCGCATTTGTGGTCATAGTGAGATAGACTCACGCACAAGTAAAATAAAAATTAAAGCCTATCGGGTGACACCAATTGATGTGTGTCCAAAGCAAGATTTACCACCTCAACCTAAAGCGAGGATTATGGTATGTCAAAAGGGCGGTTGCCTGAAACGTGGTGGTAAAGGTTTATTATCAGATTTAGAAAAAACTTTGTGCGATCGCGGTTTGTTAGACAAAGTTACTATTGAACATACAAGTTGCCAAAAATGCTGTGGCAGCGCTCCCAACTGTGTTTTACAGCTTGGTAAAAAGAAATACAAGAATATTCATCCTGATGCGATCGCATCTTTGCTAGAAAGTCACTTAACAGAGTAATAATCTTCTCTAGCTTTTCTTAAAATAATACATAACTTTGTAGAGGTAAAATTTTTACCTCTATTTGTTGTAAGTATCGTCTGTGTAGCACCCTTGGCAAACTGCGATCGGCTAAGTTATAACTGCTGCAACGTTAGTAATACCAAATACAATACAGAACTTATAAAAATTTCCAGTAGTCTTGTTCCATCAGGACTACAACCCTAATTATTGTGTATATATTTTCCGCAAATATCTTAAATAGTTAAAAATAAATGTCTTTATTTACCAATTTACTCAACCTGCATTCAGGAAACAAACCGCGTGAAGATTTTTTTACCGAGATAGTTGCTTATTTTTTATCCCTGAATAATCATATTTTGCTTGATTGGCTAAAACATCACTCAATTATTAGTGATGATAATTATTCCAGTATCAAGATTTCAACTCAACAAGAACACAAAGGACTTGAAAGCCATCCAGATGATAGCAGACTTGATATTGCGGTTGAACTTTCAACTGGTTTAAATACAGATGTAATATTTATTGAATCAAAAATTGGCGCTAAGGATGGAAATAATGCTTTAAGAAAATATTCTGATATTTTGAGTAATTTACCAAATGTCAGACATCGAATTTTAATTTACATCACCCGTGATTATGACCCAAAAGAAGAATTCAAAAAATATTGCCTTGATTTATCATCCAAGGTAAATTTCTTCCAATTGAGGTGGTATCACTTTTATAGCTTCCTAGAAAAACGCGCATTTGATATCTTAGCCCAAGAAATATTAATTTTCATGAAGAATAACAAAATGTCTCAGAATAATCAATTTTCATCAGTTGACTTATTGACAATGGTGAATTTTAAGAAAACTCTCAATCTCATGGAATCAACTCTCAACGAAGAAGTACAGCAAAAATTCAAGCTAGCTTTTGGAGGTCTGATCAAGCCAATAGCAAGTACAAGTATGACTCAATGGAGATGGTACAGTAGATATATTATCTATACTAAGTTTTCAGGCGATAATTTTTGGTGTGGTCTTGGATATTTTAATTTAAATCCAGATAATTTTACGGAATATCCATATCTAGGTATATGTTTAGAGGTTTACGGTAATTTTGTAGAACGCCCAAAAATTATTGAATCCATGCACAAAGTAATTAACGATCAGCCTAATATATGGACTCCTGATAATTTAACCATCTTGCCAGATTGTTCAGCTATTTTTTATCGAAAAAGCCTACAAGAGTTTTTATCTCAAGAAAACCAGTTATCTGCTATTAAAGATTTCTTCTTAAAATCCATTAATGAACTCAAAAATATTCAGCCAGATTTTAACTTTCCTTGGAAGGGTGTAAGTATAGAAACAGTTACAGAAACTGATAAAGAAGAAGATCCAGATACCTCACCATCTTCCATCGCAGAAGTTTAATTAGCTATAGCTATATTAAGATAAAAATAACTCTGTATTATCGTAGTTGTTATGAGCCTTACCACTGCTATCCCTCTTCTGTCACTTTCCGAGTATTCTGAATAAAAGGATTAAAAGAAAAAACTCTGGAAGGTAAGCAGGGCAATGGATGTAGAATTACAA
>NZ_JBALDP010000076.1:0-50543 GCF_036917355.1 Nostoc sp. | reverse complement strand
CCGCTTTTGATCCACCACAACATAATAAGTTTTTCTTTCTGGTTTCCCCAGTTGGCTGTTTGCAGACGTTTTTTTAGTTCTTCTTCGCTCTCTGCAATTTCAATCTCAAAAGGACGGCTCATGAGTATTCAAATTTATCAAGTTTGCTTCCCTCTATTATATGCAGCTTCATATTAAATTGGTATTACTCATCCTATTTTAAATAGAAATACCTTTCATAGATTCAATAATTTCTAAAGTTTGTTGTTGTTCTTCTTGTTCATCTAACTCATTCCATGACTCAAATATTTTTTTGATGTTTGTTTTCCTTTCTTGTTGTTTGACGGCATCACTCTGATTAATTTCATTAAGAGCATCTTCCCAGTTATTTAATGATGTCTGTTTCATCCTCACACTTTGGCGAAATAGACGTACAATTTGTAGTAATTCTGGTACATATTCTTCTGGAGTTTGTTGAATTTCTAATAATAGTTCAGCGCGGGGTGTAGTTGATGATTGTGCTGTGAGCGGTTGATTATTGTTCATAAATACCTTGCAAGTAGATAATTTAAAAACACGAGTAGATATTAATCAGTTTTAGCACTGGTAGTTATATTATATTTTAGCGTGAATAGCTATTTTAGTTTACTGAGAACGTCCCGACGCTTACATGGTATTGAACCGATCAAGAATCGGAATTGAGTGTGGCTATTGCGTGAGATAAAAAAGCATTACAGGGTTGATTCAGCTATCTGTAGGCGATCGCTTATGCTCAAGTTTGGGAGTCCTCGGAGAATTTCTTTAGTTTCCATATTAATTCATAGAGCAAATTATATTACTAATGTTAGTGAAATTATGATAAGCGATCGCCTGCAAAAATCTCTACAGTGCGATCGCCTTTTTCTCCTTCCTCTGTGTCCTCTGACGTAGCCTCTCATAGAGAAAGCATCGCCTATTTTTTCCTAACTAATTGTCCGTTTCATTGGAATTTGTATCGAGAACTCACAGCCATTACCAGGTTCAGAAACACATTTGATATTACCGCCGTGTTTTTCTACAATAATTTGGTAACTAATAGATAATCCCAAACCAGTCCCTTGTCCAGGTTGTTTGGTAGTAAAAAAAGGTTCAAAAATGCGCGATCGCACAATCTCTGGAATCCCACAACCATTGTCAGCAATCCAAATCAGAACAGTATTTTCTTCTATAACTTCTGTACGTATCCAAATTTTAGGATTGTCAATTCTTTTTCCACTAATTGCTGAGTTTTCCAGTGCATCAATCGCGTTGTTGAGAATATTCATAAACACCTGATTCATCTGGGCTGCATAGCAGACTACTGGAGGCAATTCACCATATTGCTTAACTACCTCAATAGCAAAAGAATTAGTTTGTGGTTGCAGTCGATGTTGTAAAATTAGCAAAGTACTGTCGATACCTTCATGAAGGTCAACGGGCTTCATTCCTGATTCGTCAAGCCGAGAAAAACTTCGTAACGACAAGACTAATTGAGAGATCCGCTCTGCACCCATCTTCATTGAAGCAAGAATTTTGGGCAAGTCATCATTAATGAAATCTAAATCTAATGCTGCTACTTGCTTTTTAATTTCCTCTGTTGTCTTAGGATACTGTTTTTGATAAAGGCGCAGCAATTTAAATAAATTTTCGGTATGTTCAGTCACATAAGTAATATTCCCATAAATGAAACTAATCGGGTTATTAATTTCATGTGCTACGCCAGCAACTAACTGCCCTAAGCCTGCCATTTTTTCACTTTGAATTAACTGGCTCTGAGTGTCCTGCAATTCTTTCAAAGTCTGGGTCAGTTCTTCTTTTTGACATTGAGTTTGTTCTAGTAATTCCGCTTGTTGAAGTCCTACCCCTAACTGAGTACCAATCTGCATCAGCAAATCTACCTCATCTTCTTGCCAATCACGGGGTTGGATATTTTGATAAGCTGCTAGCAATCCCCAAAGTTTCTCACCCTGAAAAATCGGCACAATCATATATGCCCTAGCTTCCATTAGTTCAATCAGGGCAATATAAGAAATAGACTCATCGGTGCTGTAAATATCCTTAATAACAAGAGTTTTACCATTAGCAAAATCCCCGCCTTGGGTTTCTTGCAAGTAATTACTTGCGTAGGTATAGCCCGTCGTAGACATCGCAGGTACAATTTCCTTTACTGGTGTCCAACCTTGGGCTAAAGACTCAGCAACAAATTTCCCACTCCAATCAGTTCCGAATCTATAGATTGTCACTCGGTCAACTTCCAACAACCGTCGGACTTCTTCTGTACTGGTTGCAAAAATGGTGTCAATATCAAGAGAGTGGCGGATTTTCTCCACTGTTGCAGCTAAAGCCTTCTGTCTTTCGGCTGCTTTCCGTTCTCGCTCGGCCGCTTGAGCCAGTTTTTGGGCTTGCACCTGCATCTGTGTCAAGGATTCAGCTTGCTGTAATGCTACCCCCAATTGAACGCCAACTTGTGCTAGCAAGTTGATTTCTTCATCTTGCCAATAACGGGGCTGGGAGTTTTGATAAGCTACTAGCAATCCCCACAGCTTTTCACCCTGAGAAATTGGTACAAAAACTTCATTACGTGCATACTTACCCGCTTGTTTTCCTTGCACAAGAACGCGTTCCGTTACTGGCTGCGGCTTAACCATTGGTGTCCAGCCATCAACGATGGAATCAGCCACAAATTCGCCACTCCAATCAGGATAGAAGCGATAAATTGCGACTCGTTCCACTTCTAATAACCGACGAACTTCTTGAGTAGTGGTTTTAAATATGGCTTCAATTTCAAGAGACTGACGAATTTTTTCTACTGTGTGCGCCAACGCTCTTTGCCTTTCAGCAGCTTTGCTGATATCTGCTGCTTGAATCTGCATTTGTTGGATAAATTCCGCTTGCTGCAAAGCCACACCTAGTTGGGTGCCCACTTGAGTAAGCAAGTAAACCTCATCTTTTTGCCAATCACGAGATCCAGCATTTTGGTATGCTGCTAGCAAGCCCCAGAGCTTCTGACCGTGGTAAATAGCAACGATCGCATAAGCTGTTGCTTGATATATCTCTAAAATTTTAATGTAGCAATCGCTAAAGCCTGAATTGTAAATATCATTACAAATTCGGTACACTTCACACTGAGTGAAGCTCCCACCTTCTGTATCTTGTAAATAGGTATCAGCGACTGGGGGTTTAGCTAAATCTTTGGCGCTACATTCGCTGACGTTCTCTTTCAATTCCGGGCGTTGCGACTGTTGCTCTATGAGGGAAACCCAACCCTCTGCCACTGATTCAAACACGAATTCACCACTCCAATCGGGATTGAAGCGGTAGATAGCGACGCGATCGGCATTTAGCAGCTGCCTAAGTTCTGCGGTGGTTGTGTGGAAAATACTTTCCAAATCTAGGGACTGGCGAATTTTCTCAATAGTGATAGCTATAGTTTTCTGCCATTGGGCCGCTTTTTCTCTGGCTTTTGCTTGTGCTAGTTCTGCTGATTGTAGTTTGACTTGTTCCAGGAAATCTGCTTGCTGTAAAGCAACTCCTAGATGTTCGGCGATTAATTGCACAAACTCAATTTCTGATGCTTCCCATTGTCGAGGATTACCACACTGATGAATACACAACAATCCCCATAAATCTTTACCTTTGATCAAGGGGGCAATTATACTGGCACGTACTTGGAATTTTTCCAGAATCTGGATATAGCAATCACTGGCATTAACTTGATAAATATCAGTTATTGCTCTAATTCGACCTTGCTGATAAAGTCCTGCGAACTCCTCACTAAAGCAGCGATCGCGCAGTTTGGCTGCTAATGCCGAATCCCATTCGGTTGCCACATCTTCATAGATAAATTCTCCTTCCCATGCCAATTCAGGATAAAAACGAAACACGCCAACCCGATCGCTTTTCAGAAGTTGGCGGACTTCAGTGACTGTAATTTTGAAGATAGTTTCTATGTCTAGAGACTCCCGAATACGGGCAATAACTCCAGATAAGGCTTTTTGTTGCTCATTCTGACGCAAGGAGCATGTTACATCTGAATGAGATTCTTGCCGTTCTGAATTTGGTTGTATGGGTTGAGTAGTAGAGGAGTTTTCCATTCCCAGTGGGACTTTAAATATTGAAAGTCTTCTATTTCATGATTCCCGTTGCGATCGCAAAGGTAACAGTTATTTCTTGGGAATGTCATAAAAACAATGTAGGGACACGATTGTATCGCGTCCCTACAAAAAGATTTTCAATCACGAGAAAATTATCGCCGCTTGGGAGTGGCGCTGCGGGTGGTACGTTTCTCTTCATCTCGACGACGGCGATCGCGCCAATCTGCCAGGGTCAAATAACCAATACCACCAGTGACTACTACAAGCAGCACTACAGCAAATAAAGCCAAAATACTCAAGAATGGACTTTCCACAATGCCTCTACAGTCCGTTACGTCCCCACACTACCATTGCAATTGACCAAGTAAACACAACTAGCAACGATACCCAACCTAGTGTCAAAATCTCCATAGTCCCATTTTTCAAATAATTACAAAAGGTTTCTAATATTTATCATACAGGGATTGGGCAGACTGAGATTTTTTTATCAATGACATTGTAAGTTTTGCGTGCGGTCGTAAATCAGATACTATCTTTTTTTGATACTTCAGTGCTGTACGTAATAATGAAAACTAATATAAATAAAGTAGCGATCGCGCTTTCTGATTTAATGCTTTGGGAATACTAGGGCTATGGGTATATATTTCCAATCCAGCAACCCTTAATATCATGCCGACATTTTTCAACCATCCTTTCCACTCCAACGGTTTTATTCCCCACGGACATTGTTATCTCTGGCAAACTGGATTAGTTTGGCTGCACATCATTTCTGATGCCACGATCGCTCTAGCTTATTATTCTATTCCTTTCCTACTGATTTACTTTATTTCTAAGCGTAAAGACGTTCCTTTCAATGGAGTATTTTTGTTATTTGGTGCTTTTATCATTGCCTGCGGTACTGGACACTTGATGGATATTTGGACGCTTTGGCATCCAGACTATTGGGTTGCAGGTAGTTTAAAAGCTCTAACTGCCATTATTTCAATATATACAGCATTTGCGTTATTTTATCTCATGCCTCAAGCTCTAACACTACCTAGTCCAACCCAGTTAGAAGTTATCAATCGAGCGCTTTCAACTGAAATTGTCGAGCGCAAGCGCATCGAAAAAGAATTACGCCTTGCAGAAGAAGTTGCTCAAAACTCCAGCCAAGCCAAGAGTGAATTTCTCGCCAATATGAGTCATGAACTACGCACACCTCTTAATGGTATTTTGGGCTATACACAAATTCTTCAACGCACAGAATCTTTGAGTGAGAAAGGACGTAAAGGGGTCAGCATCATTTATCAATGTGGTTCTCATCTTTTGACCCTAATTAATGATGTTCTGGATCTCTCCAAAATAGAAGCCCGGAAACTAGAATTGTATCCTGTTGATTTCTACTTACCTGCCTTTATAGATAGCGTAACTGAAATTTCCCGCATCCGCGCAGAACAAAAGGTGATCGCATTTCACGTCCAACTCGATCCTAATTTACCAACCGGCATTCATACTGATGAAAAACGCTTGCGGCAAGTACTGATTAATTTACTTAGTAATGCGATTAAATTTACTAATGAAGGTAGTGTCACCTTCAAAGTTAAGGTCATTGCTAAACAATCAAACACCAATGGACACACTAACTATAAAATTCGCTTTGAGGTAATAGATACTGGTGCGGGGATAATTCCTGAACAAGCGCAGAAAATCTTCCAACCCTTTGAACAAGTAGGAAATCAAAAACGACAATCTGAAGGTACAGGTTTGGGATTAGCAATCAGCCAAAACATTGTTTTATTGATGGGTGGTCAGATTCAAGTACAAAGTGAATTTGGCAAAGGAAGTACTTTCTGGTTTGAGGCAGAATTTCCAGAATCTAAAGATTGGGCAAAGGTTTCTAGAGTGGTTGAGCAAGGAACTATTATTGGTTATCAAGGACAAAGCCGTACCATTTTGATTGCGGATGACAAATGGGAAAATCGATCGGTAATTGTAAATTTACTAGAGCCAGTTGGGTTTACTGTTGTAGAAGCTAGTCAAGGTCAGGAAGGATGGGAAAAGGCTCTAGCTCACAAACCAGACTTGATTATTACTGACCTCGTGATGCCTATATTGAATGGATTTGAGTTGATCGAACGTTTGCGTCAGTCTGAGCAATTTAAAGAGATTGCAGTCATAGCTTCCTCAGCTAGTGTGTTTGCAGCCGACCAGTACAAGAGTATTGATGTAGGTGCAAATGCATTTCTACCAAAGCCTGTAGAAGCTGAAACGCTGCTGGAAATGCTACGACAGTTTTTGCAACTGGAATGGATTTTTGACGTGAAGGTAGATGAAATCAAAAAAACCAATATAGATGCTTTGGATCGACCAATTGAGATGATTCATCCTGCGCAAGAGGTTTTACAAGATTTACTCGAACTAACGCAAGACGGTGATATTCAAAAAGTTTTGGAACTGGCCGAAGAACTTTCTAAATCTGATGAGCATTTAAGCATTTTTGTCCAGCAAATCGTCCAGCTTGCTAGTAATTTTCAACTCAAGCGTTTGGAAACTTTTATTCAAGAATACATCAATTAATTTGAGTTAATTTTCAATTATTAATTCATTATGCTTAAGACCTCAGATACCGGATTTATTTTGATTGTGGATGATAATCCCACAAATTTATCTCTCTTGTGTGAAGCACTCAATAGTGAGGGTTTTCGTTTTCGGGTTGCAGTCGATGGAGAAAGTGCGATCGCTCAAGCCGAACGCAATCAACCAGAGTTGATTTTGCTGGATGTACAAATGCCCGGTATTGACGGATTTGAAACTTGTCGCCGTCTCAAAGCCAATCCTGTTACCCAAAACATTCCGATTATTTTCACCACTGCCTTATCGGATACAGAGAGCAAAACCAAGGGATTTTCCCTTGGCGCAGTTGACTATATCCCGAAACCATTTGCCCAAGAAGAAGTGATTGCAAGAGTACGCGTACATTTACAACTCAAACAATTGACTGAATCTTTGGAACAACAAGTTAGCGATCGCACCAGGGCTTTGCAAAAAGCCCAAGTCCAACTAGTACAGCAAGAGAAACTATCAACACTCGGAGAGCTAATCGCTGGTATTGGCCATGAAATCAATAACCCGATCAACTTTATTTCCAGCAATATTCCACCCTTGCAAGAACATATTACAGCAGTAACCGAGTTGCTTCTACTATATGAACAAGAGTATCCAAATCCAACAGCCAAAATTACCAATACTATTGAGAACTTGGATCTAAACTTTGTTCTCGAAGATATGGGAAAAATCTTGAACTCACTCCACATAGGAAGCGAACGAATTCAAAACCTTTCTAGTTCACTCCGTAGCTTCTCTCGCTCGGATAGTGATACCAAAATACCTGCTGATTTGCACCAAGGAATAGATAGTACACTGGTGATTTTACAACACCGCCTCAAGGCTAATGGCGATCGTCCCGGTATTGAAGTGATTAAAAGTTATGGAATATTACCAGAGGTAAATTGCTATCTAGGGCAGATGAATCAAGTATTTATGAACATTCTCGCAAATGCAATTGATGCCCTTGATGAAGCTATAATGGAAGGCAAAATGAGCAATCTAATTCCTAAGATTAAAATTGCCACAGAAATAGATTCTGAACAATCGGCTATAATTCGGATTGCTGACAATGGAATTGGTATTCCTGAACGGCTTAAAAAACGCTTGTTTGAGCCGTTGTTTACGACAAAAACTGTCGGCAAAGGTACTGGACTTGGCTTGTCGATTGCATATCAAATAGTTGTAGATAAACACAAAGGTGTATTAGAAGTGAATTCTCAACCTGGTATGGGAACTGAGTTTATTATCAAAATTCCTACATGAGAACAACATTTGATTAATTACAAAACAGCTCTAGCATTTATCATATTGGAGACTGGGGAAAAGTTTTCCCAATACAACTCTTGGAGAGGCTGCACTTCTCTACGAGACGCTGCGCTTGCTTCCACAAAGTGGTACGACTACGCCCTTCTCTACGAGAGGCTGCGCCAACGGCTACGCTCAGGACAAGCTCAGTGACCACGCCAACGGCAACACGGTAGTTGAATCTCGACTTCGCTCGATTTCCGTGCAGTCGAAACTCAGTACAAGTACCCAACCCCTAATTTATATATAGAGTGAACTTAACTTTAGATCCTCAATTAATGGCAGAACGCATAGAATCCCTCAAAGCTGGAATAATTGGGGGATTATCTGTGTGTTTTAGCTTCGCGATCGCCAATCTTTTAAATACTTTAGTACTGGCAAAGTATTTTCAGACACTCGCAAGTCTGCAAAGTGATGTTAATTGGCACTTATGGGTGAGTGGTGCAGTTGCAACTTTTACTGGTTTCCTATTTGGTGTCACCTATCGTTATATCATCCGCTCCGATCGAAATCCCCAACTCAAAGCTGGTGGCGTGTTAGCCTTTGGCTTAGTACGCGGATTAACTCAGATAGAACTTGGGTGGAATTCTGATAGCACAATTTGGCCTTTTTTGGTGTTGGCGGCAGAAAGTTTGTTATGGTTTGCGCTGGCTGCGATCGCTCTTGATATCGCTATCCAATTCCGTTGGGTTAAACCTTTTTCATCAATCTAAATTCCCTTTGCCTAAGTTGCGAAGTTGTGGTCTTACAGCTAGCTGTAGTTCAAATAAATCAAAAAGGCTGTAAGCATTACGTTTTTGTAGTATGATAAATACAATAAACCTACAAAATTACTTATGCAATTATTTAAACTTATGTATAAATAATTACTAAACTTAATAATTATTACTCTATTACATAATATGAATACTAAAATATCTGACTATTATCTGATAGTCGATTTGGAAGCTACCTGCTGTAACAATAAAACTATTCCCCGTCACCAAATGGAAATAATTGAAATCGGTGCAGTGATTCTCAATCGGGCAACGTGGGAAATTGATTCCGAGTTTCAGCAATTCATCCAACCTGTGAGACATCCGCAACTAACAGGTTTTTGCACTGAATTGACTAGTATTCGGCAGCAAGATGTTGACGAAGCACCAAAATTTTTCGAGGCAATTTCTCGCTTTAAAGAATGGATTAATTTATTTCCCGACTATATTTTTTGTTCTTGGGGTAATTACGACAAAAAGCAGTTTATTCAAGATTGCGCGTTTCATAATTTTCCTTATCCTTTTACTTCAGAACACATAAATATCAAAGAGGAATTTTCAGAATATCTTGGTGTCTCTAAAAAATTTGGCATGGCACAAGCTCTCGATGAGTTGGGGATAGAATTAAAAGGCACACACCATCGTGGCATTGATGATGCCCGCAATATTGCAGCGATATACAGACAGATTAAAAGCAAAAAAATCAGGTGAATAAATAATATAAAAATTGTAGTAGCGTAGCCTAGTTAAAATAGTGGATAAAATCTAGCTATTATGCTGTAAACAAGATGTTCATACAGGCGAATGAGACTTCGATAACATAATAAAATTAGAATTTGTATGAATAATTGTTATTCTTAGTCCAAGAGATTTATTGTGTGCAAGGTTTGAATTATCGGTTTAAAAAATAAAATTTCAGCTATATCTATTTTTGTTTTAATTAACTGACAGCTAAGGTAATATATATAATATTTGGCTTAATATAACTGCAAACTAACAGTCTAGGAGCGGGTTATAAGCCAATAATATTGATTTTGAGGCTACAATTTATGATCGGATTTTGGCGAAAAAAAATAGTTTTTTTCTTCACAACAATTGTGTTGGCAATTCTGCTAATTTCTCACGAACCAGTACCAATAGCTGAGGCACAAACTTCTACACCAACAATAGCTAGACCGTTTGCCACTGTAGCTTATCCTAATAGGTCATTAAGTGCTTCTCCCGCACAACTAGCACCATTGCCTTATGCTTATGGGGCACTAGGAAAAGCTATTGATGCTGAAACGATGAAATTACATCATGATGCACATCATGCTAGCTACGTCAAAAACTTAAATGATGCATTGAAGCAGTATCCAGATTTGCAAAAAAGAAGTGTTGAAGGTTTACTAGTGAATTTGAACAGCGTACCTGAAGTTATTCGGACAAAGGTACGTAATAACGCTGGTGGTCATCTCAACCATACGATTTTTTGGCAACTGATGAGTCCTCAAGGTGGTGGACAACCATCAGGCGCGATCGCTCAAGAAATTAACAAAACTTTTGGCAGCTTTGATGCCTTTAAAAAACAGTTTAATGCAGCGGGTACAGGTCGTTTTGGTAGTGGTTGGGTTTGGTTAGTACGCAATCCCCAAAAGCAGCTCCAGATTGTCACCACAGCAAATCAGGATAACCCGATTATGGAGGGTTCATATCCGATTATGGGTAACGATCTATGGGAACACGCTTATTACCTGAAATATCGCAACCGTCGGGCTGAGTATTTGGATAATTGGTGGAATGTGGTGAATTGGCCGCAGATTAACAGGCGATACCTTTCCTTCTCTACGGGACACTCCCCGAACTGAACGCTACGCGAAGGGCTAGTAATAGAAATTGACGAATAATTATGACAATCAATCTTGTTTTGCTGACATTGGAAAGAGTTGATAGATTTAATTACAACAACCCAATATGACAGCTTTCTCTTTGTCCGAATTACAAAATTGTAATAATAGCGATTCTCGTTTGAATGAGTTACACGGTTAGGGTAGCACAGCCAGCTGTGCTACCCTAAGTGGCTAATTATTTATTTTTAAGCCTGATGCTTGTAGACATCGCTGGAAACTAGCGCTCTAACTCTTCGCTAAATCCCCTTATGTAACAATTACGAATGACGGATTTTTAAAGTTCGGTGTTTGTTACCGACTATCCATAGTAGAACAATTAGCAATACAAGCGCTTTGATCGTTGATGGCTCCACTACTTTCTTCACTTCTGTGTGGGTTTGAGGAGTAACATTACACGGAACCTCAATGATCTGTGTGCGATCGGAACCATTACCACTAGGAGTCAGATCGCATTCGCCTTTACTGGTCAGAGACAAAGGTGTATTTTCTGGAGAAACAGGTACAGGTGGTTGAACTGGAGAAACAGGTGCAGGTGGTTGAACTGAAGAAACAGATGGTTGAGCTGAAGAACTATCGCCACTCAGTAGTAGAAGCAGAATTAAACCAAGACCCCCAACGCCGATTATTGGCCAAAGTGGAAAGGAATTAGAACTGTCTGGTACCAAGACATCTCCCGTAGAGCCAGGGAAAGCATCAAAAGCTATTGTTTCTCCATCCAAGGCTAGTGGATTGTCACTCAGCAAAGTATCTCCTGCGATATCTTCTCCTAAGAGCTGATTAAATTCCGCTGGAATCGCATTGTTGGGGCGTCCGAGCTCCCCACCTTCTTCAGAGTATGGAAAGGATAGGACTTCAAAAATCTTCTGTTGCAGTTGGTTCTGATTTCCAGAACTCAACGCATCTAAGCCTGTAGAGATTTTATCTAAATAAAAATTTGTCATCTCTGGCGACAGACCTAGAGACTGAATCTGCTCTTGAATATTGGAAATTTTTGAGGCCTCTTCAAACAGCAGTCGTCCGTATGACAATTTCAGGTCTAGTAATCCATTACGAAGGCTAACAGAGTCATTAACTCCTGAGTATGGTGCCCAGTAGAACTGCTTGGTTACAAGTCCGAGTCCTTCTACTGGATTACGACCAAAAGGTTGTCCAAGAAGGTATTGAGATCCATCCATGATTGCAGGAGATGCGTTTCTCCAAAATGAGGCGTAAGGCACCGCAGAGAGATTAGGATTATTGCCGTAGAAGCTAGCGAAATTCTGGAAGTTTTTTTCCCCACCGGCTGCTCGGATCAGAAGGTTTTGATAACTAGTCCCATTGTTTAACTCCACCAATCGTTGGATTACCGATCCAGTCTTATTGCAGGTCAGACCAAATCCTACATCACATCCAGGAATGACTCGCATCCGGCTCAAATTCTGGTTATTAAGTTGGTACTGGAGATACTCAGGCTCCAGTCCTTGTTGGATGCCATAGCGTCCAACATTTAGCTGTGCAAAAGCAGACTGACATGTAGTGAGTACTACGGCAACAGATGAAAATGCGATCGCTGCAAAGCGAACTACCTTCGGCATCGCAATTCTTTGAACAATTGATTTAGACAAGATGCACCTCCACTAAACGACAGCAATTTAATTGGGGATTGGGCACAAGAGGCAGAGGGGAAAGACTTACTGCTACTTCTCCCCTGCTCCCCTACTTCCCCAATTCAACTCTTAGGTAAATAAATATTGATCGTGATTCCCGTACCTCTAAGGTTTCCTGATGAGAGTGTGTGATACAAGACCATAGCCCGGTTTGGTTGGTCAAAAAGATACCCACGACGTGTAGGTTTGATCTTCCCTTCCTTGACTAAAGAAACGAAGGCTTGTAGATATCTACGTATACCTTGACGGTTCTCTTTAGTAGTATTCGTATGATGCTCAATCAGCATCATAAAGAAGTCCAAGCTACGATTTTCCTGACCTTGAATTAGACTGCCTTCATCTAGGAAAGAACTTGCTATGAGCCTGTTATTAACTTGTTTGACCTTAAATAAAGTAAAATAACGTCCTTCTTTTTTAGGATCGTTCGCATAACAGACCCAGGAACCCTCTTTATTTTGTGTAAAACCCTGTTCAGCAAGGTAAGAAAGCAAAGAATTACTTGCTTTAGTTTGTGGTGGAGGTAATAAATCTTCAATGGGATCTAAAGAGCAAATCCTCTGTGTTGTTTTTCGTGGATAAACAGCAGGAGTCTGCTGAGTATTGACGCGAAAAGGCTGTGTTGTTTTTCGTGGATAAACAGCAGGAGTCTGTTGGGTATTGACGCGAAAGGGCTTGTCATCAGACATTGCCATGCTAGACATTGCAGCCAACGCAGATACTTGGAGAACGATCGCTCCAAACAAACGAACTATGATATTCATGTTTTTCTTGTTACTCTTACTGACTTTGTGAATAATCGAATTTTTACTAGATCGAGATTATCTAGCAGTCCGAAATTATTTATTAAATTTAAGTGTTTGCCTGATTTGATTGAGGTAGCTTAAGTTTTCACTAATCAAATAGGACTTTTATATATAGGTAACAAACACAAAGAGAATCAATATCTAAATAAAACACACAATGCTAATGTCTTCTTGACAATACAAATTAGGCTTTTTGATATTTTTACATATACAAAAAACTATTGACATTGTGTCAAAACTTTTCTATTTACTCTTGTCTAATTTTTTGCCATCTTAAGAGGGTTTTATGCCTTTATCCTGGCTATGATGATTCCTAAAAAAGAGCTTTAGTTAGCTCTTTAGTACCTTATATAAGCAGAGTTTAAAAAGCTCTGTGCTTTGCACGTTAGGGCTTTTGTTGATTTCCTGGGTAGGTTGAATAATTTTTTGTTTTTTGGAGGTAGCGCACCTAACTAACTCTTTCAGCATGGTTACAAATTAATGTATAAATAATATCTCCCTGACAGTAAAATAATATTACCATGAGCTTGAGACATGCAACAGTATTGTGGACAGTTGTCAAAGTTGTACACTAGGAATCGTAACTACCTCTTGATTAAATTTAATAGCAAATAGGTGAAAGGCAAGCTTAATATATTTACACACTACTAGTATTTAAGAACTTAATACAAGTAGTGGGTAAACCAGTACTTGTATGTCTTAAATGTAACGTTAACTGAAATAAAACACGTGTAACTAATAGATTGCGATCGCTAACCCAAGTTTTTAATTATCCTGCCAAGTAATGCCTATGACGGGCTATGCCTATGCACCAAACAAAGTTAAGTTAGATTACAAGTATTAAAATTTGTGATTTAATGTGTTGTTGCTGTTGTTGCCGCAGAAATTATAAGTCTGTAAGGTAGAAATTTACGACTTATCTAATACCAATTCAAAAAATGTTTGCGACAGATAGGGCATCCAAAATAAAATTATAGCCTCAACATTATTCAGGTCGATAATGTTGAGGCTATGAGCATGACAAGCAGCAAATTCTGTCAAGAATTGTTGATAAATAGAACTTACGCATTGACAGTTAAGACAAAAAGTGCGTAAGTTCTAAATTAGTTAATTTTAAATTTATTACAAAGCACTGCGGCTAGTTAATGCGTTCCACAAGAAGACTGCAACAATTGCACCCAGAACTGCTACTGCAATACCGGGAATACTCAAAGAGGGAGCCGCTAGAGCAAAGCTTCCTGTACTGAAGAATACACCCAAACTACCACCAATAAAAGCACCAACGATTCCTAATAAAATAGTTCCTAAAATTCCGCCGCCTTGATGACCTGGGTAGATAGCCTTTGCGATCGCACCAGCAATTAGACCTAAAACAATCCAAGCAAGAATATTCATTGTTTTTATCTGATAAACGTTTTTTAGTGACAAATACACAATAGCAATCCAAATATTGACATTCAATCTACCAACAGAAGCAATGATCGATAGCCTTGAGGATGAACGCTATTACTTCTCATGATGAACTCTCTTAATTGAAATGGATAATAAAAAAAGCTCCTAGTAGGTCTGAAACCAGGAGCTAATAAATTCATTGCTTGATAATTGCAGTATATGCTTTTTTAATGATTGTTCTCATCTACTTGAAGAATTAAGCTCAGGTTTGAAAGCAGGTACTTTTGTAGGAACTTGTAGAATTCTAGCGCTTAAGAGGTTTGTGCTTAGGCATTGGCGTAGCGTTTGTAGTAAAGAGCAATTACCTGTACTTGCATTAGTGTTAAACAAGAAAACCAACTGCTTTACAAATTTATCGTTCTTGCATTTCTTGCTGACGCATGGGCATAGCGTCAATTTGCTCAAAAATTGCTGTCGCTTTGACTGGTGTACTTTCTTGGCGCTTAACACCACCATCTTTGCCGATCAAAATGACGCGAAAATTTTCTTTATCAACTCCAAAGCGATTTCGCAAATTGGCAACAGAAGACTCATCTATTAACTGTCCATTGGCATAGCTTTTATCTGTTGCCAAAACTTGAACGAGAACTAAATCCCGATCTTTAAAATCGTTTTGTTGCTGGTTAAATAACTGCATTTGTTGCTGATAGTTATGGTTATCAACAGATGGTGCAAAGACTAGCAGCACTCGATTTTGCCATTTTTGGGAACTGAGGTTAAATGAAGACATTTTGATCGTATGGGTTGAACTTTGGACAGTACCAGCAATACTAACAGGCGATAGGGCTATAGATGCGGCGATCGCTAGAGCGATTAATACTGAGTTATTCACTTCGGGGCTTGTTAGGCTCATAATGACAATGGCATAAACGAGGTTTGATGAAATGTCAGAAGCTTTTCCAGACTCTTCTCAACTACAACAGTGGCATCAAGGTATTGAAATGGCTAACCGCAATAACATTTTCTGTCATTGTCGTAGTTGTAGCTATGAATGGGTAGACTCTGTGATTGATGCAGTCTGTAGTAAATGCGGCAGCAAAGATATTGAACATATCTCGTGCTGGCAGTTTCCAGATGATTGAATGAGTATCCAGAGATATAGCCGATAAAATAGCGATGTCTACGACGGGCTGCGCCTACGCTACTTTTGACATTTCCTTAGATAATTCTGGGTGATTACTTTGTTAAGCTGCGGTAATGTCTGCTTGTGTATCTAAAACGGAATTTGAAAAAATACTCCAGCACTCAGAGGGATCAACGGTTAACAGTACTCATATCAGGATAGCGATCGCCAGTTGCCACATTTTTTGGTGCAACTGTTTCCAGTTGATTCAAATCTTGTTCAGTCAGGATAATTTCGGTAGCTGCAATATTCTCCTCCAAGTAAGTACGGCGTTTTGTACCAGGAATTGGGACAATATCTTCTCCTTGAGCCAATAGCCATGCTAAAGCAAGCTGACTAGAAGTTACGCCTTTTTCGCTGGCGATCGCTTTGACTTGCTCTACTAATTGCAGGTTTTTATAAAAATTCTCACCTTGAAAGCGAGGAGAATTTCTTCGATAGTCATCCGGTGCAAGATCGTCAGGGCTAGCGATCGCACCTGATAAAAATCCTCTTCCTAATGGGCTATAAGGAACAAACCCAATTCCTAATTCCCGCACGGTGGGTAGAATTTCATCCTCTGGTTCTCGACTCCAAAGAGAGTATTCTGTTTGCAGTGCAGTAATGGGGTGAACTGCTACAGCTCGTCGAATCGTCGCCGGGGCAGCTTCTGAAAGCCCTAAATAACGCACTTTTCCCAGCTTGACTAACTCTGCCATTGCCCCCACAGTATCTTCAATGGGGACAGTTGGATCTACTCGATGTTGGTAATAGAGGTCAATCACGTCCACTCCCAGACGTTTTAGCGAGGCATCGCAAGCTTGATGGACGTATTCTGGTCTACCATCAACCCCTTTAAAGCCACCATCTTCAGTACGGACATTGCCAAATTTAGTTGCTAAAACTACTCGATCTCGGCGATCTTTAATTGCTCTGCCTACTAGTTGCTCGTTGGTAAACGGCCCATACATATCAGCAGTATCCAGAAAATTCACTCCAAGTTCTAATGCTCGATGAATTGTCGCGATCGCCTCAATTTCATCACGACCGCTATAGAACTCAGACATTCCCATACAACCAAGCCCGATAGTTGAAACTTCTAAGCCTTGTTTGCCTAGCTTTCTGGTTCTCATAAAATAATTTCCTACTCAGTAATTGGTCTTAGAATATGACACCTTTCAGCATTATCCCTTTCCCTTTTACCAAGTCATCTATTATTAGAAGTATTTACTTATATAAGTACGTTGATTTGCGGGTACTTCACATTTATTTTACCAGCCGTGTTAAGACAGCTTTCTAGCCTACGCACTTTTACTATGGGTTTTCTAGTGAATTACTAGCCAGTTGTAGCGAGGCGATGACCAAGCGCTGTGAATTGGCTGCTGAGTTATTTTACAGCGTTGGGTCAACAACTGGCAATTTGTGGTTGTTCTGTTCTGTTGATATCTCATTTAAACTGCAAAATACAGAGTTGTAATGCCAAATTGCCAGAACCTTTGAACATGGTATCGTCATTTCAACTTTGTCTTAGAGGAGAAGTGGATAGAGTTAATGACAGTTTGGTCAAATACCTCCACCAATTCAAGAGACAACTTTTAGCAAAAGTTCGTTAAGCACACACAATAATGGTCGGTTGTTACATACACTAGTCTGATTGTGATTAGTCAGAATATAGTAGTGCGAGATATTGCACTCTTACAAAAGTTAAATTCAGAGGTAAACTATGTTTCCTTTTTGGGGCAATCCATGTTATGGAAGCGAACCCATTTCGCACAAAGCTAGCTTAGAGCGGAAATTAAAATTCTTGATTTGGCTACGAGATGATTTAGAGTCTAAACTGGCTGGTATTAATGCTTCTATTGATACCGTTCGTCAGCAAATAGAACGTTCAAACTCATCTACTTAGAACTTAGCTAATACAGCAATTCATCTCATCACCTACCCAATAAGCAGGTGATGAGATGAATTGCAAGTGAATTGACGACTATTAACCAGTCAACTTAATAACACCTTGGCTAACTAGAGATTCAAGCTGAGAATGATGCTGTGTTTGCTCTCGTAGCAACTTGAGTTGCTCGTAACTGAGAATGTGTAATCCAGGTCGGACAACATAACCTTCAATGGTAATGCTTTGTGGCTGCTGGCTGTCGGTGCGATTGTAGCTAATTGAAGGCATATTTACAAAGGGTAATTCAACTGATTAGTAGAGAATTTGATTCTTCACTCTCTTACAGCTTCACACAAGTTTCTCTTAAAGGGTGACTAAGGGTTGAGTTTGTCCCTCAGTATTGAAAGAACCTATGGCAGTTTTCGCCGAAGATATATAAAAAACTTTAGTTAATTAATCAGTTCGTCATAACTAATAATTGATTGCTGACCGACTCTTTTGGTTAAAGCAGCTATTAGTTATAACGGACTGATTCCTGTGTAGCACCTGCTTCATCCAGGGAGTTTCCAATTTTAGAAATAGCAAAAATGCTTGAAATAGTAGGCATTTCTATCTCTGACAGAAAAGCGCGTAACTGGATGGCTGCCCGCACTCCTCCAAAGCTCCCCGCTGAGTAGCAAACAATACCAGCAGCAATCCTGTCGGTCAACAAACCAATAAATACACTTTCAGTTTTCCTTCGACTCAACCCAAAGAGTCCAGCTTTAAATCAAACTTTATCAATAACTTTTAGGCGATGTCTACAACGATCTACGCCTATGCTTTAGCTATTTTATTGTCAAGTCATCTCTGTGATTAATAGGTGTGAGCTTTGTGAGGGCATCATCTCCAATTACGCACCACTTCAAGGTTAACCTACACCTGCCACTGACCCAGGACTCCGTTGCAGTCAAGTTCACCATCAAAAATTGGAATATTTTACAAAAATATTTTTCAACGGTGATTTGAGAACAACATTTGGGAACAATTTATGGAACTCAGATTTTTGTAGGTACTTAGGTAATTTCTAAGTATCTACAAAAAGGAGATAAACCTGTTCAAAATACAGCCTGAGTTTCCCCAAAAGGGAATAAATCACTAAACTGGCAATATCTATAAAAATGCTTAATTCTGAAATTCAAAAAGACCTTCGCCATAACTTTACTGTCAATATTATTGAAAGTGGATTTTTTGGTTTTGGGAGTGGTTTTGCTTCATTTTTCACGATTCTTCCGCTATTTGTTAGCACTCTTACCGATTCTGCATTGCTCATCGGCTTGATCCCAGCTATTCCACGCTTAGGCTGGCAATTACCTCAGCTATTAACAGCTAATAAAGTAGCTCGTCTACAGTGTTACAAACCAACTGTAATGTTGTTGACAATTCATCAGAAGCTTCCTTTTTTGGGATTAGCACTGGTGGCTTTATTACAACTAGAACTCAATCACCAAACTATCTTACTGTTGACATTTGCCATACTCATTTGGCAAGGGCTAGGTGGTGGGGTTAGCGCCACTGCTTGGCAAAGCATGATTGCTAAAATTGTTCCCTCCAGAAAGCTTGGTATTTTTTACGGTACCTTAGCAGCATCTGGTAATTTTATGAGTATTTGTGGTGCTGCGATCGCAGGTTTACTGCTTAAGGAAATTGCTCAACCATTTAACTTTGCTCTGTGTTTTTTGTGTGCCAGTTTGGCAATGGCTCTATCTTGGTTTTTTATGTCTAGGACGCGAGAGCCAGTAAACACCACATCATCAGCCTTTGAAACTAGACGTGAATTTTGGGACACTCTGGGTGTAATTCTCCGGTGCGATGAGAATTTCCGTTGCTTTGTGATCGCACGTATGATCTCACAGTTAGCACTGATGCCACTTCCCTTCTATACACTCTATGCCGTACATCAATATGGGATAGGAGAAGCTTCTGTTGGGTTAATTACGACTCTATTGATGGTTACGCAAACTATTGCTGGATTGGTTATGGGTTGGTTAGGCGATCGCACTGGTCGTAAGTTAGTCTTGGAAACTGGTTGTATCGCCTGTGCATTCAGTTCGGTTTTAGCTTGTTTAGCACCCAATGCAAACTGGTTTTACTTGGTATTTATAGGAGCGGGAATAGGTATGATGGCTCTGCAAAACATTGCTGCGGTAATGACTTTAGAGTTTGGCAACCAGTACCAACGACCAGCCTATATTGGTCTTGGTAATACCCTTGTTGCCCCTGCCACCATCCTTGCTCCCCTACTAGGTGGATGGATAGTGGAGAATATTGACTATAGAACTACCTTCTTAGTAGCAGCTATCGGTGCATTAGTTACAGTACTGCTTTTGCACGTAGGAGTAAGCGATCCACGCTATCTTGAAGAAAATTTTAGTAACGACTCAGTTAACGTTTTGCCTGAGTAGTAAGCATCTGATATTAGTTCGTAATCTCTAGTGCGAATAACTATGCTAAGACAAATTATCTGATTCTTTAACCATAATTTTTTCCACCACGATGCTCAGTTTTCACCCAGTGCGATCGCTCCCTTTGCACACACATCTTTAAAGTTGTCACAATCATCACAGGAATCCAATGCACCATGTATAATGACCCTTGAATTGTTGCCCACATCAAAGACCATCCTCGTAAATTTTGAAATTGGTAAAGTCCAGCAATAAAGGCAATTGTCAGAATGATGCTGAGTAGGGTTTGGAGGGGAAACAGAACTGGATGATGGCTATAAAATATAGTCCAAAGTAAGTCGGGAATTAGTCCAATGGGTAGAAGAAATTGCAATATAAAAAATAATAGTAAATCAATTTCTTTTGCCCAACCTAAAATCAGAATTTGCGGGAAATAATCTAGGTAACGCTGATAGCCACCTTCAGCCCAACGACAGCGTTGATTCCAAAGTTTTTCCCAAGTAGTTACCCCTTCTTCCTGAATTGATGTAACTGTAACAAACTCAATTTCCGCACCTGCTAAATACAGTTTGAAACAAAGATCCAAATCATCGGTGACAGTGTTCTCGTTCCAACCTTGACACTTTTCTAACAATTTCCGACTAACTAACATCCCATTACCCCGTAGTTCAGACATTCCACCAATAGCAATGCGATGGGTTTGCAGAAAGCTATCACAGCACATTTCCATTTGCTGGCAACGGGTTAAGAAATTAGTCTTAGCATTAGAAATCGCTTTTCGCACTTGCACTGCACCGATCGCTTGCTTCTGAAACAGAGGTACTATTTGCTGAAGAAAATTGGCTCTTAACTGAGCATCTGCATCGCAGACTAGGATAATCTCGCCTTGAGTAAAGGGAAACACCGCATTCAATGCGCCTGATTTACCACCTTTTGATTCCCGTTGATGAACTTGTAAAGATGGAAATCGAGTTTGTAATTCTTTCAAAACTTGGGGGGTTTCATCGGTACTGCCGTCATCAACAACCCAGATATCTAGGGAATCGCTGGGATAATTCAATTGGCATAAGCTGTAAACGAGATCGGGCAAGACTGAACTTTCATTTTTAGCCGGAACTAAAATCGAGACTGGCGGTAAATTAATCTCACTCTCCATCACCGCCGCCACTGGTTTTGCTAACAGCATCCGTAATGTTTGCACAGTCAGGATTGCCGTTAATCCGAGCATCAACCATTGTGTTTCTGGTAGCCAGTGCAGCAAACTCACGCCAGCCCAAACTAATAAAACTACTATGCTTGCTTTCAGACGACGATGAAAGCTAATATTTTTACTGGACTGATAAATACTTCTTCCCACTTTATTTGCTATATCCTTTCGGTTCGTTGCTGAGTGCTGCGACGTAATAGTAACATCGTCACTGCTCCCAGAAGGAAACCGCCTATACCTGCTGCAACTGCTAGAATCCGCCCCAATTGTTGAGCAGCATTTAGGACTGGGTTATTTAGCAGATTTGAGGAAAAATGCAGCGATTGAATCATCCATTTATCTTGGAGTTTTTGCAGCACTGCTGTCCATCGCAAGCCCATATCAGCTGCTTTGCCATCTTTGAAAGAGAAGGATGCGATCGCTTCTCCAGAGGCAACATCTATTTCTGAAGTAAGAAATGTTCTGATAGTATCTCCTTTTAGTTGCATTTGGATATCTTTAATGGAACTGGAAAACTGCTGATTCCAGTACTTTTCAAACTCAGGAACTTTGTGAAAAATCTGATTATCAACTGTTGTGATTGTGAAGTTTGGGTGCAAGTAAGGCTGTATTTTGGCAAAATCGCGAGTGTTTAGGGCTTGCAGGGCAATATCCCGCGTGCGAATAATTGCATTTATCTCCTGTGGGTTGACATCTGCTAGAGCGTATTGAGGTAGATTCCAAATTACCAATACTAACAAAAAACTCCCAAGTAGCTGAGTGCATTTGTATATGCTTGCCCATCTCTGTTGCATCATCTAAAAAACCTGTAGATTGGGTGATACTTACCGATAATTGTTTTAATCTTAATACCCACATTTTGCCACTTATATTGACTAGGGCTGATTAAATGAATTTTTACAAAGATGTTTCGACTACACTCAACAAACAGGCAGAAGGCAGTGTTTCGGCTACGCTCAACAATCAGATAGAAGGTTTCCGCAGATACCCACCGCAAATCTGGTACACTATCTTTTAGTTGGCGCTGTCGCAAAATCTCAACTCCCGCGACTGTCGCCACTCTATAAATTTTTTCCATCATATCTAGCATGACTTGGGCAACAACGAAACGCAAACTCATTTTCTGAAACCCAAATTGCAAGATAGTATCCAGCGCCTCAGTCATGATGCCTTGTCTCCAAAAAGTACTGACAAGCTCATAACCTACCTCAGCTGCGTGTTCTTAATTGAGGAAAGGAAGATGGTGAGAAATTTTTGCTCATAGTTGCAACTGGCGATCTGGGGTTAGAACTAATTTAGCGATCGCCACAGTGACAAGATAACTCAAAAAGCTCAAGGCTGAATAGTCTTCGCCGATTGGTTAAATAACAAATCTCGTAACTTATTTGGATCGAGCGCTTCAGTTTTGAATGCTTCTGCTTTTTCGTAGGCGCGAATTGTTGCTGGACGAGCTTTAATTGTCTCAAACCAGCGCTTGAGGTGAGGAAAATCCTCTAGGTTTTGACTTTGGAGTTCATGGGGCACTATCCAAGGATAAGCAGCAATATCGGCGATGGAATAATCGCCAGCCACAAATTCTTTATCTGCTAGTTGCTTATTTAGTACTGCATATAAACGTCCTGTCTCATTCACGTAGCGGTTAATGGCATATTCAATCTTTTCGGGAGCATAAGTACTAAAGTGATGATTTTGTCCCGCCATTGGTCCTAATCCTGCCATTTGCCAGAACAACCATTCTAAAACTTGAGTACGATTACGTAAATCTTGGGGAATTAATTTCCCGGTTTTTTCTGCCAAATATAGCAAGATTGCTCCAGACTCAAATATCGAAATTGACGCACCTCCATCTGCTGGTTCGTGGTCAACGATCGCAGGCATACGATTGTTAGGAGATATCTTCAGAAATTCTGGCTTAAATTGATCCCCAGCCGCAATATTTACAGGAATTATAGTGTATGGTAAGCCGACTTCTTCCAAGAAAATTGTGATTTTATGACCGTTTGGAGTTGCCCAATAGTAAAGTTCAATCATGGTTATTTTCCTAAAATTGCGCGATTGTTTTGTAGGTTAATAGTGTGTTACAGACATCTCTTAATTACGAATTACGAATTAGATTGTGGTGCTTTTGCGATCGCAGCCCAAACTCTATGGTGAACCTGAAGAATTGGTGTAGGATATTGTGTTTCGAGCAATGTTGCCAATTCCTGGTCAAATACTTCTACTTTTTCTGGTGTCAAACTGGCTCCCACACCAGCACTCGCTCGAATTCGTCCCCGCCAGTCTTCGTGTGTATAAGAGACAAATACATCGTAAGAAAATGTGCGGATTTCTCGGAATCCTCCTTCGCCAATATCTTGTAACCACAGGGGATACAATCCATTACCGCCGTCCAAATTCCACACGGGATTATGAGCTTTTATCAGTCGTTCTGTTGCTTGAACTACATTACCTTTTAAGGGTATCCAATCAAAATGTGCGATCGCGAGCAAGCCATTTCCTCTCAATATACGAGTAATTTCCTGGACAGCACGCGGGCGGTCAAACCAATGCCAACACTGTCCAGCTGTCACCACATCCGCACTGGCGGCTGGTAACTCGGTATCCTCAGCAGTTGCGACTCGATAATCTACTTTAAGTTGCACAGCTTCGCTTAACAGTCTCGCTTGTTCTAAAAGTGAGGCTGATGGGTCTATTCCAATTACATCAGCACCTCTATCGGCAAAGCCTCGTGCTAGTGTTCCTGTTCCTGTGCCGAGGTCAACAATATTCTGCCCTGGTAAACCTATACCATATTCAGAGAGTTTGTTAAATAATGAACTGGGAAAACCAGCGCGATGTTTTGCATAATCAGTAGCAGTTGCACCAAAATCAATTTTCATACCTACAAAACTATTCTTGTAACAATTGTTTAGGTTAGAAGTTCTCTACCCACGGACGTAGTTCTACTTCCCTTTCTCCCCAAGGGAGAGGAGGGGTTAGGGAATGAGGGCTTGAGCAATTGTATGTAAAACTAACTCGATATCATTAAATATTTGCTCATTACTAAAGCGAATCACAGTAAACCGATCAGATTTTAACCAGTTTTCTCTGATAAATGCGATCGCAGGAATATTACACACAAATTTATACAAGTTTTAGTATTAAATTTATGTGGCAATATACAAAGTGTCACTTTATTCAAGTCTGATTACGATCCTCATGTTTTATAGTTTGCATATAAAAATTAATAGCAAAACCAATACGGTTTTGTTAAGGTTTTTTGATGAAAATTCTAGTTCGCAAAGACGCAAATCGCCGTCTCTCAAAAGACTAATTATTGTAGAGACAGCGATTCATCGCGTCTCTTGCTTAACCGAACAGTATTGATAGTAAACCTCGTTAATATAGATTTTATTATAAGTAATCATCCTAACTTGATATAAAAACTATGGATTTAAAACTAGATGTGTTTAAAAGTTAAAACCATCGAAATACAATAAAATCTCCCCATGCTAAAAGCTAACCAAAATCAAAATGCACTACTAGCTCTGTTGTTACTTGTGCCAGTTCCGAGCATTGGTATTACAACTCAACTATACATACTCCCTGGCTTTCAAGGACATTTAGTAGCTTTATTAGCTAAAATCTGGTTGTTGATACTACCCATTATTTGGTTATTATTTGTTGATAAAGAGAGCTTAAAATTTGAATATCCTAAAAGACGCGATTTATTGGCTGGAGTCGGATTAGGGCTATTAATGCTAGGCATCATCTTGATTGTTTATTGGTTGCTAGGAGCAAAATGGATAGATGTTGAATATGTTCGCGATCGAGCAACGCAAGTTGGATTGAACAGTTTTGTGATTTACTTAGTAGGTGCAGTGTATTGGATATTTGTCAACTCTTTACTGGAGGAATTTGTCTGGCGTTGGTTTGTCTATCGTAAATGTGAAATTTTGGTATCAAGTCCTTTAGCTGTAGTACTATCTGCACTGTTTTTTACGATTCATCACATTGTTGGTTTGACAGCTTACTTCGACTGGCGTGCGACAATGTTATGCTCATTGGGGGTGTTTATAGCAGGGGCGGTTTGGTCATGGTGCTACTTAAATTATTCCTCAATTTGGCCTGGATACATCAGCCATGTTTTTGCAGATATAGCAATTTTCCTGATTGGCTGGCAACTTATATTTGCTTAAGAAAAATGTAATCAATATACAGCGAACTAATTAATCAATATCTCTCAAGATGATGTGTTTTTTGAAGTCGAAACTGATTATACCTTCTTCTTGTAATTTACCCATCAATCGTGTAATTGTCACTCTTGTGGTGCAGCAGGCGCTAGCAAAATCTTCGTGAGTAAAACGAACACTTAGGCGAGTTCCCTCTGGTACAGTTTCACCCACTTCTCGTTTCAAAAGTTGTAATAGGTGGTGCAAGCGTTCTTGTACTTTCCGTCTTCCACAAATGACCAAAAAAGATTCTGTTTGCTGTAACCGCTGATTAATTTTTGGTAAAAGCGTATGGCTCAGTGTTGGAGAAGCTGCTATCTCTGCCGCGTAAATTGACACTAACTCAACATCAGCGAGAACTGTTGCTTGATAAATGTTTAAAGATGTCAAACTAGAACCAAAAATCATTCCTGCTGTTGCCAATCCTATCAGCACTTCTTCACCCGTTTCACAGTAGGTAGTGAGTTTGACTAAACCCTGAGAAACATACCAAATTACTAATGGGTTGAGGGGAATAGTTTCTCCTTTAGCATATTTATGTATGGGGCGTAGTTTACCACCGTAGGCATCGCTGAAGATGTGATCGTCGTTCTTGACTATTGTTGATTCTAAATGCTGACGCTCATTTATATTACGCACCATCCAGTGCAAAGAGATTGCCTTACCTTGGTGATTGCGGATAACTGCCATTGTCAAAGCCGCATCAAAGAACTCGCCATAACGTTGCTGCAAACGTATCAATAACTCTCTAACTCTGTCTGATTGCGATAGCTGCATCAGTTCGTTGCGAATTTGCTGACGTTCTTCTAGAAGGACAAAGTTAACTATTGGTTTACCTACTAAAAAATGCTTGGAAACATTCAACAACTTAGCTGCGGTGAGGTTAGCTTCTTGGATAATTCCTTCTGTATTAGTCACTAAATAGCCGTCTGGCGCCAACTCGAATAAATCTTGGTAGTGTTGGCGTTCTGCCTCTAGCCAATTTCGTGTTTTTATTAGTTCCTCGTTTTGCTGATAAAGTTCCTCCGCCGCTAACTGTACTATCTTTGAAGTGTTATAGAGTTCCTTGAAAGCTTGCGGCAGCAGGTCTGGGGAAATCCAAGGTAGTACGCTAGCAGTTTCGTATAAATCTGCTAAACGCTTGTGCAATACTTCTGCGCGTTGGATAAATTTTTCTATGTTCACCTTAAATACCCGCTACTTGCTTGCAGAGGTTGAGCAAAAAAATCTACTAGGTAAATCCTTAAAAAAATTGCACCATTCCTAATTTTATTGAGTAATAAATTTAACTGGTTGTAAACTACAATTTTTATCCAATTGAGCTTATAAAACTACATTTATTTGAGGTTTTCAACAATTTATATCCCACAGTTGCTACAGATGGGCTAGTTTTTAAATGGCACGTTTAGCATTCAATCTAGATGCTCAAAGTAAATTGAATCTAGCAAATGACAAAGTGTCCATTGATAACTTTACGACACCCAGATACTTTTTTACAAGGGATCTTACGGTGTTTTGCTAAGTATTACTTCTACCTTTGGTGGTAAACTCAGCTAAATATAAGTGCCAACATCTGCTGATTTAAGATTATGCTAATTTTTTACTAAACTGATAAGCCAGTCCAAATAATGACTAGCAAAGAAATTAGCTCGGATACCGCAGTCAAAAAGCCCTGTATCTCAACCTTAATTTCTGGCTGTTATTGTTTAACCTGCTTTGTCATTTCCCCAATGAATGATTTAGTGCTAATGATAATTGTTTCCATTGTTACTAAGAATAACTGATAAGACTTTCCCAAACTTCCATCACAAGAATCAAGCCAGTACCACCAAAGACATAGAATCTAAGTTAAGTTTGTTTGTGTTCCTGAATACCTTGTCTATTAATAAAATTCACAACTTCTTAAAAAGTTCGGAATCTGAGCCTTTAGATTTTCAAATTCATTATGGGGCTATCTGGCATAGGCAAGAGTAAAACTACCCAGAACAAGCAATAGTCGAACTACTATATCTAGAATTGCAAAGATAGATATTAATAAGTTAAAAATATTTGTATACAAAAGCACGTATTAACTTAATAATTATCCGCCTCTTTAGTTAGAGGATAAATGAAGTAGTAAGCTGGTGTAATTTAACAATGCGTAACAGCTAATCAACGCGCAAGTTATGAGGAGTGATGGGTGAGGTGTCAATGCTATAAAATCTCATCACTCCTTTTTACTTACATCAGTTTATGAGCTACTAACGAATGCCATCATTATCAATGGCGCTGTAGCTATCGCTGGGAAAAAGCCCCAACCAAGGGTCAGAACTAGGAGTTAAAAATAGTTGTCCGTATACTTGTTCGTTGAACGCTTCCACACTCCTTGTTTGCTTACCCTGCATAAACCATTGATGAATTTGGCTGTGCAGCATATATTCATTTCTGACTGTATCTAAAGCCATTGTGGCTTCAAATTTTTTCACTATTATCGGCAAATTATCTTCTTGAGTGTTGACAGACTGAGACTTTTTAGCTCTGATTAGAGAAATGCTATTTCGATCTAGCTTGACATCGGCGGCATAGAGTTGAGCAATTTTGTCCCAAACTTTCTGGTCAGTAATTTCAGCTAAGGCATTTTGATTCCGTTCAGCATTAGACTGGAGAGCAGTTAGCATTGGCGTTTCAACTCTCATTTTAGAAACTGCTAGAGAGCTTGCTATTTCTGCTGTCGGTGGTTGACTGGGATTGCTGGGAATTTCTACCAACTTAGGGGGAGACTGGATACCCAGGCGGGATAAATCCGCAACCCATTGGGCTTGAATAGAATTTAAGCGATCGCTGTGGTATTTTCTTAAATAAGACTCGCGATCGCTTGGTGTAAGTTTACTGTAATTTTTTACTGCTAATTCAGCCTGCTGTAGCTGTTGCAAAAATGCTTTGGGACTATATAACCCTGGAATAGCATCAATTGGACGACCCGATGCATCCAATACATAATGAATGCTATTGCCTGTAATCGTTCGCTCCAACTTGCGTCCGTCGCCAAAATCAATAGTTACTTTGGGTACAGGGCGCACTGATTGCCAATGCAAAATAAAGCGGTCTTGAAGCAGTTTAGAAATTTCAACATTCGGATACAGCGCTACCCTGAAGAACCTACTATTAGCACAACTCAAATCTTGATCCAACCTACCCAATAACCGCAGAGATAGAATGGGTTTACCACTGGTTCTAGCAGCAGCTTTGGCTTGTTCTATATCAGTGTACCAATACAAACGAGATGCGTAACAGTCTCGTTGTTGACAAAGTTCGTCTAAAGCTACCCGAAGTGTAGGAGAAGGTAGAACTGCTCCTGAAGAAGCGGAATTTAACGTATTAGCATGGGATTTAAGAAATACTTCTAATCCTTTTGGGCCCTGTTTCCGAAGTACAGAAACTTCTTGAGATAACTTGGAGGTTTCAGCTACAGGAGTTTGAGCATCAGCTATCTGCAAAAAACCGAAGCTGACTAGGATGAGTGCGAAAGGATATTTGCAGGTTCTAAATTTCATATATTTTCAGGTATTTTCAAGAAAAATAGGGTGTGTGAGTGGGGAGCATCCGGTTTTGGCAACAACAGAAAGAATTTGGTTGATACTCTCAAAATTCCACTGTTAGCCAGAAATTTTAATCCTAGCTTATCGCCTTTCTCATCGCTTGCATTAAAGTATTATTTTATACAAGAAAACTAATAATCCGAAAATGTTTACGACAAATCACCCCGTCTAAATTGCACTGTTAGGCGGGGTGGTGGGGAGTTAGACCTCTTGCAAAAATATATTTTTGCACTCTTAGGGAAAAGGGAAAAGGTTAAAGGGAAAGGATTTTGAGTTTTTTTACCCTTTTCCCCGCCCCTAATACCCAGAGGGGGCCTCACGTTCCCCTTTACGCCAACTTTTGCAAGAAGTCTACTCTTTAATTGGGGGCTAGAGACGAAACCCAAGATTGACGTTAGTTTGTTGGGTTGTGCTAAAGAGCGCGATCGCTTATTTATGAGATGCTATCAGTAGCTTAGTTTCTTAATCTTCTTAATTGGGTTGTGCTGCACAAAAAAAAACCAACAAGTCGTTATATTGAAACCGAGAAAACTAGGAATCGTCTGACAAAAAGAACTGTCGAAGTTTTTGATGATTTGAATGGAATTGATCCGTTCTGGGTAGGAATTAAGGCTTTAATTCGAGTTGAAAGAACTGGAACGCGAGGCGGTAAACCATATCATGAGGTGTTTTACAATATAAAACTATCCCTCTCCAACTCGGAGAGGGATAGTTTTGGACTTTAGTTCTAGTAGTCCGCTAACTCAACAATGCTTGGTTTGTAGTGAGCGCTAACCTGGGGAAACGCTTCGCGAACAGCGCTCAAATCAAGGACTAAAGTCCTTACTACGAAGTTATTCACCCATTAAAGTTAGTGTGGTGGACTACTAATTAGAGAGTTTTGTCGAACTCACATTAAGATACCGTTATCATAGGGTGCTTTAAACTTTAGTGTAATGCACCCTATTAGTAAATCAAGTGTCTCTCAAAAGTGCTTATTTTACAGCAGCAGGGATCTTTTGAGTTTTAGTAGTACCCGCTTTGCCATTCTCTGCTTTAATTTCTGCTACTTGCAGATGAGCTTCTAAGAACCAGAGTCGTTTGTCAATGGTACGAGAAACTTCGGTGTAAAGATCGGCGGTATCAGCATCGCCTAATTCATCAGTTTTAGCGATCGCTTCTCTAATATGTTTAGCATAGATTCCAAAGCGATCTGACAACGCTGTTACATGGTCTTTACCATCCAAAATATCTAAAGGATATTCTGGCAAAATGGAATTACTAGCTGCGGCGCGGGCTGTTCCGAAAGCGTATCCGCCTAAAGCTGTGACGCGTTCAGCTATCAAATCGATGAACTCTTCTAATTCCCCAGCAATTTCATCAAATAATAAGTGTAGCTGATAGAAGTCAGTTCCTTTAACATTCCAGTGCGCTTGCTTTGCTTGGGTTTTTAGATCCGAAGTAGCTGCCAAGCTTTGGTTGAGAAGTACCACGATTTGCACTCGCGCTTCAGCGGGAATGTCAATACGAGTGGGATACAAACGTGATGTAATGGTGTTGTCGCTCATAGTTCTACGTTAATGCCTTTTGCATCTAACTTTACAGATTTTGGTTGGCTGTGCGAAACTCTCTGACGACAGATTATATTAATGGCTGAATGTGTTACTGTTTATGACTATTGGTCAAATACGATGGTTTTCTATGGTATTGAATGTACCACCGAAAAGGCGATCGCGAATGACATCATTGTGCAAAAAGTCATGGGGAAAACCTAGTTCAATTTGACTAACTTCATCTAAGCGTTGCAGATGTTCTGGCGAAAGTGTGACTTCTATTGAAGCTAAGTTATCTTGAAACTGCGTTAACTTACGTGCCCCAATAATCGGAATAATCACACCACTTTGAGCGCGTAACCAAGCTAATGCTACCTGTGAAGGTGTATGGCCAATTTCTGCCGCAACTTGACTAACAACTTCAGCTATTGCTAAATTCTTCTTAGAAATCCCTCCGCCCAAAGTTTCGAGTCGTCCTTGTTCAGCGCCTCCTTGAGGAGAGCGATTATATTTACCTGTCAACACACCACCACCCAAGGGCGACCACGGTGTTACTGCTAAATCGAAGGCTTTAGCCAGTGGTAGCAAATCTCGTTCTGGTGTCCGCTGAATCAAACTGTACTCAATTTGTAGGGCTACAAACTGCGTCCATCCTTGATAATGGGCGATGGTATTAGCTTGGGAAACAATCCAGGCGGGTGTATCAGAAATGCCGATGTAAAGTACTTTACCTTGACGCACTACATCATCAAGCGATCGCAAAACTTCTTCAATCGGTGTTGTGAAATCCCAAGCGTGCAACCAGAATAAATCAATGTAATCGGTATTCAGCCGTTTCAGGCTACCTTCCAAAGACTGAATCAAATTCTTGCGATGGTTTCCACTGGCGTTAGGGTCGCCTTTTTTGTCATTCATCCGCAAGGGAAAGGAATATTTTGTTGCAACTACAAAGCGTTCTCGTTCTCTAGCAATCAACTCGCCGACAATTTTTTCACTGCTACCATCGGTATAACCGTTGGCGGTATCAATGAAATTTCCCCCTGCTTCTGCATAGCTATCAAAGATTTTCCGACTTTCGTCAACAGATGCACCCCAACCCCAATCTTCACCAAAGGTCATGGTTCCCAAGGAGAGTTCAGAGACTCTTAACCCGCTTTTGCCCAAGAGTTTGTATCTCATGAATATTTTCTCATTAATGAAAAAACTAAGCAAATACCATTCCAAAGGCATGATAACTGGAAACTGGGAGCGATGTTTGACTTAATACATTGACCTGTTATGTTAAAACATCGACCTGTTATGTTAATGCATCGACCTGCTATGTTAAAACATCGACCTGTTATGTTAAAACATCGACCTGTTATGTTAAAACATCGACCTGTTATGTTAAAACATCGACCTGTTATGTTAAAACATCGACCTGTTATGTTAATACATCGACCTGTTATGTTAATGCATCGACCTGTTATGTTAATACAGCCTCGTTTTACTTCGCACTTGTTTAGTCAGACAAGAGCGATGCCTACGGCGGGCTATGCCTACGCAATTAATTCGCTACCTCATGGTAGTTTTGCTTGATAATACCTTCGTTACAATAAGCCTACGTCAAGTCAAAACATCATGACCTACACCTCGCCCAAGCTACTCACCTTTGAGGAATTTATTGCTCAATATGGTGACAATACACGCTACGAATTAATCGACGGGCAATTAAGAGACATGGAACCTACAGGGCCACACGAAGCTATTGCAGGTAATATTGCTGGTAGAATCTATGTCGAAATCTTTTAATTCTAATTTCAACTGGCTAGTTCCAAAAACTTGTCTGATTAAACCACCTGCGGCTGAAGCCACAGTACTGCGTCCTGATGTAATTGTTTTAGATAAAGCAGAACTTAGTAAAGAACCACTCTGGCAAAAAGAACTAATTATTTGTAACGGTAATACAATCAAACTTGTTGCTGAAGTTGTGAGTACTAATTGGCAAGACGATTATGCAAGAAAAGTGGAAGAATACGCTTTTCTTAACATCCCAGAATATTGGATTGTGGACTTTCGTAGCTTGGGTGGTTTGCAGTTTATCGGCAATCCCAAACAACCAACCTTTACCGTTTGTCAGTTAGTTAATGGTGTGTACCAGCAACAACAATATCGCTTAGGAGATACTATTTATTCTGAGGTCTTGCCAAATTTACAACTTAAGCTAGACGACATTATGCATATTTGAAAAATGAAATTTTTTTGGCGATCGCTACGGTTTTCTAAGCTAGAATACCAAAGTTGTGTTTTAGATACATCCGAAAATTCAATTGCCAAAGAGCCGTTATTTTTATGAATTACTACGTAATCTACGACGGGAATTGTAATCTCTGCGTTACCCTAGTGCAATTGCTAGAAACCTTAGACCAAGGAAAGCTGTTTCGCTACAGTCCCATGCAAGATGAGCAGACACTTTTACAGTGGGGAATTTCAGCCCAAGATTGCGAACAGGGAATGATTTTAATTGATGGCAATGCTCCTCAGAGACGTTGGCAAGGCAGTAATGCAGCTGAAGAAATTGGGCGCTTATTGCCAGCAGGAAGTATATTTGTAGACGCTTATCGAGCATTACCGGGAATGAAATGGGCAGGCGATCGCTTTTACGAGCAAATCCGCGATAACCGCTACGCAATCTTTGGTAAACGTTCTAATACATATCAATCATCGTACTGTGTAGATGGTAGCTGCAAGCCAACTTAAGTTAAATAGGTAGCTAGAAACCTTAGCTACACGAGGCTTTACCTACCTCCTGTCCCCTGCTCCTCTGCCTCTTTGGTCATTAGACAGAGTTTATTTTAGTCAAAAATCCGCCTCCAGATGCTAGCAAAAAGTCTGCTAGACCAACCATTATGCTATCTGGCGTGTTTGTAAACATTGTGCAATCAATGACATTTGCGATCGCCTACGGCGGGCGGTTACGCCATCGCGCCACAATTTGGCACAACAAAGAATCTGACGGGAGGATACTGCGTGAAAATAGGTGCTCAATACTTGGGGAACGGAGAGTGTGAATTTACAGTTTGGTCTCCGCTATTAGATAGCGTCACAGTAAAAATTTTGACGCCAGAACAGCAGTTAATTCCGCTCAAGCCTCAATCTGAGGGATACTGGCACACGAAAGTCAACGATGTGTATCCGGGTACGCTTTATCGGTATGTCTTGAATGGCCAAGACAACTTTGCCGATCCGGCATCGCAGTATCAACCGGAAGGGGTGCATGGGCCGTCGCAAATTGTCGATCCTTCTTTTGAGTGGACTGATGAAGGATGGGCGGGTATTCCTGTAGAGTCGATGATTTTCTATGAAGTTCACGTTGGGACATTCACGCCGGAAGGAACTTTCACCGCCATCATTCCCCGTTTACCAGAACTGAGGGAACTGGGAATTAACGCCATTGAAATCATGCCCATCTCCCAGTTTCCGGGAGACACTCATGTTGAGGCAACTCTTGCATATCGCAACTGGGGCTATGATGGCGTTTATCCTTATGCTGTCCAAAATTCCTACGGTAGTCCAGCCGAACTCAAGCAACTGGTAAATGCTTGCCACCAAAATAATATTGCTGTTGTGCTGGATGTGGTATATAACCACTTTGGGCCAGAAGGCAACTATATGAGTCAGTTCGCGCCCTACTTTACTAAAACCTATAAAACGCCGTGGGGCGAAGCGCTGAATTTCGACGATGCCCATAGTCAGGGTGTGCGAAATTATTTTATCGAAAATGCGCTTTACTGGTTAGGCGAATTCCATATAGATGCATTGCGGTTGGATGCCATTCAAGCAATTTACGATTTGGGAGCCAAGCATTTTTTATGGGAATTGGCGGAAGCAGTTCATCATTTCTCACAACAAGGGCAAAAATGGAAGCGCCATTTAATTGCCGAAAGTGACTTGAATAATCCGCAAATAATTCGTCCGGCAGAATTGGGTGGATATGGTCTTGATGCTCAGTGGAGTGATGATTTTCACCATTCATTGCACACACTGTTGACAGGCGATCGCCAAGGATATTATCAAGATTTTGGGAAATGTGCTGATTTAGCAAAAGCTTATAGCGATACTTTTGTCTACGATTGGAAATACTCGCCCGATCGCAAACGATTTCATGGCGTATCTTGCCGCGATCGCTCTTTGTCACAGTTTACAGTCTGCATTCAGAATCACGATCAAATCGGCAATCAAATGAAAGGAGAACGCCTCACTCAGCGGATCTCTTTTGAAGGATTAAAGTTAGCCGCTGGCGCTGTGCTGCTATCGCCCAACTTACCCTTGTTATTTATGGGAGAAGAATACGGCGAAACTGCACCCTTTATTTACTTTGTTAGTCACTCCGATCCCGATTTGATTCAAGCAGTTCGAGCCGGACGCAAACAAGAATTTGAAGCATTTCACTATGCAGACGATCCCCCAGATCCAGAATCGGCAGAAACTTTCCTTAAGTCTAAACTTAATTGGGAATTACGCAATGAAGGAAAGCACAAAGTTCTCTGGGATTGGTATCGTCAGTTAATTAATTTACGCAAGACACATCCAGCACTTCTCAACCAAGACCGCAATTTCATCGAAGCGACTAGCGATGAAGAAAAGGAAGTGGTCATCGTGCGGCGTTGGTGCGAATCGAGTGAAATAATATTTGTGATGAATTTCAATTCGTCTTCGGTGACAGTAACTTTGCCAAGTCAACACGATGTCCATAAAATATTAGACTCAGCAGATACCTCATGGTCTGGGCCTGGTTCTAAAGCTGCCGAACATCTATCTGCGGGACAAGAACTGACAGTCAAAGCTACCAGTCTAGTCCTGTATGAAGGGGGATGAGGGAGTTAACAATTCAAAATTCAAAAATAAAGAAGATAAGGGGGAGAGTTAGAATTTAAAATTTCAAGCTCAAAGGTTCAACGTTCAAGCTCAGAGGTTCAGCGTCCCTTATCTCCCTCATCCTCCTCACTCCCCAGTAGAGACGAGATTAATCGCGTCTCTTCCCACTCCCCATTAGAAACAAAAAAATATGCGAATTCCCACCGCCACTTATCGAATTCAGTTTACACCTCAGTTTGGCTTTGACAACGCTAAAGCGATCGCAGCTTATCTAGCAGATTTGGGTATTTCTGATTTATATGCCTCCCCCATTTTTAAGGCAAGATCGGGGAGTACACATGGCTACGATATAGTAGATGCCACTCAACTTAACCCAGAACTGGGAACTAATGAGTCCTTTGATGCATTAGTGGCTGAAGTTCAATCCCTTGGTATGGGCTGGTTACAAGATATTGTGCCCAACCACATGGCCTATAGTAGCGAAAACGATTACTTGATGGACATATTGGAACACGGCCCAGATTCCAGTTATACCGACTACTTCGACATTTCTTGGAATGCTCCCTTTGGCGATCGCCAAGAGCGAATTCTCGCGCCACTACTGGGAGATTTCTATGGTACATCCCTAGAAAACGGACACATTCAACTGCAATACGAACAGAACGGTTTAACTGTCAACTATTACAGCTTGAAATTGCCACTCCGTTTAGAATCTTACACAAAATTTATCACCTATAATTTAGGAAAACTCACCCGCACACTGGGACGCAATCACCCCGATTTTATTAAGCTTTTGGGGATTCTCTACATTCTCAAAAATGTCCCTTCAGAAGTGGCGGGTAAACAGCGACAAGACCAGATTGCATTTATTAAAGGATTAGTTTGGGAACTTTACACCACAAACGATGCCATCCGTGAGTTCATTGACGAAAATATCGAAACTTTCAACGGAGAACCCGGTAATTCCGAAAGCTTTAACCTCCTAGATGAATTACTAAAAGACCAGTTTTACCGTCTTGCTTTCTGGAAGGTTGGCGCGGAGGAAATGAATTATCGCCGTTTCTTTACTGTCAACGAACTAATTTCCGTTAAAGTTGAAGAAGTGCGGGTTTTTAATAATACTCATAGCCTAATTCAAAAGCTAGTTGAGGAAGGCAAATTTACAGGTTTACGCATCGATCATATTGATGGACTTTATAACCCAATTCAGTATCTCGAAAGGCTGCGAGAAAAAATGGGTGATGTTTATATCACTGTGGAAAAGATTTTAGAACTGACCGAAGAACTACCAGAAAATTGGGGAATTGAAGGAACATCTGGATATGACTTTCTAAATTATGTAAATGGCGTATTTTGTCAATACGAAAATCAATCACAGTTCGATAAAATATACCATAACTTTATCGGCTCACGAGTAGATTATGCATCAGTAGTCAAGGATAAAAAGCACCTGATCCTCGAAAAGAATTTAGCAGGTGATATTGACAGCTTGGCTCTTTTATTAAAAAATATCTCCAGCAAATATCGCTATGGCAATGATTTTACGCTAAATGGATTAAAAAGAGCGATCGCTGAAGTTTTGACACTGTTCCCGATTTACCGTACCTATATTACGCCCGATGGAATTGGAGATAGCGATCGCGCTACCATTCAAGAAGTAATCCGCCAAGCTAAAGAAGAAACGCCCCTGTTGCAGCACGAACTGACCTTTATTGAAAAGTTAATGCTGCTAGAGTTTGATAACTCTCTGACTCAAACAGAACGCGAACAGTGGATATATTTTGTCTTGCGAATGCAGCAATACAGCGGCCCCCTAATGGCAAAAGGCGTCGAAGACACGACATTATATGTATACAATCGCTTGCTGTCGTTGAATGAAGTTGGGGGTAATCCCGGTCATTTTGGGATTCCAGTCACCAAATTTCATGCCTTTAACCAACAGCACCAAACAACCTGGCCCCACACAATGAACACCACCGCCACCCACGATACCAAACGCGGCGAAGATGTGCGGGCCAGATTGAATGTCCTCTCAGAAATCCCCGATGAGTGGGATCGGCAGGTAAATACTTGGAGTGCCATTAATCGCGGACATCGTAGCCATCGCCACGGCTTCGCTATACCCGATCGCAACGATGAGTATTTTCTTTATCAAACCCTGGTAGGGGCGTTTCCTTTTGCCGAACACGAACATGCATCCTTCGTGGAACGAGTGAAGGATTATATAATAAAGGCAATACGAGAGGCGAAGGTGCATACAGCCTGGTTACGACCCGATAGCGAGTATGAAGAAGCTTGTACCTCCTTTATTGAGAAAGTACTCGATCCTGCTATATCCGGGGAATTTCTAGAAGCCTTTCGTCCATTTCAACAGCGAATTGCAGAGTATGGTATCTTCAATTCCCTTTCCCAAACTCTACTAAAGATTACCGCGCCCGGCGTACCCGATTTATACCAGGGAACGGAACTTTGGGAACTGAGTTTAGTCGATCCAGATAATCGCCGTCCCGTGGATTTTGAACAGCGACGTACTTACTTAAGCGCCATCCGCGAACAGGTAAAAACAGACATACTCGGATTAATTCAGGAGTTACTAAACGACAAAACAGACGGTAGAATCAAACTGTTTTTAACGGCTCAATTACTCCAAGCCAGAACAAACTATGTCTCATTATTCCAGGACGGTGATTATTTACCCTTAGAAGTTCAGGGAACCTACGCCAATCATATTATCGCCTTTGCACGGCGGGAGGGAAATCAAACAGCGATCGCGATCGCGCCTCGCTTTTTAACCAGCCTCATCCAGCCAGGAGACAATCCCTTGGGCGAGTCAGTTTGGCAAGATACGCACCTCCAACTACCCCCCGGAACTTCCCCCACCTGGAAAAACATCCTAACTCAGCAGCCCTTACACACCACAGAAACCCTATCTATCGCAACAGCCCTCACCCATTTCCCAGTTGCCCTCTTAATCAGTACTGCCGAGTAAAAACAAAAATCTCGTCCCACGCAGAGAGAACCCTGTAAAACCTCAGCGTTCCTCTGCGCTTCCCTTTGCGACGGCAGTCGCTCATGGGGGAAACCCCCAAGACCGCGCTGCCTCTCCTTTGCGTTAAAAAAACAATTCAGAATTTATGACCCCAACACTGACCACTGCGCAGATTGAAGCTGTGCGCCTCCACATCAAAAAAACGTGGAAAACCTTAACGCGATCGCACGAACACTTATTACAATCTGCCAAGGATACCAAACTAGACCACAAAACAGGAACTCCTTGGATCGTTTACATTTCCCCCTCAGAAGATTGTCCTAACATTCAGACTGTGTTGGAGCGATCGCTATCTCCCAAAGATATGCAACAGCTAGAAATTCGCACTTTGCCATCAGAAGTAGAAGCGATTAAACAGCATGGCTTATTATACCTACCAGGGCCTTATGTCGTACCAGGTGGTCGCTTCAACGAAATGTATGGCTGGGACAGCTACTTTATATTGCTAGGACTTTTGCACGATGGAGAATTGGAGTTAGCACAAAGCCAAGTCGATCAATTGCTGTACCAAGTGGAACATTACGGTACTATTCTCAACGCCAACCGGACTTATATGCTGTCGCGATCGCAGCCTCCAGTCCTCAGTATGATGGTTTTGGCGTTATTCCAGCACACCCAGGATGAAGAGTGGTTAAAGGCAACCGTACCACTGTTAGAGCAATTTTATTATTACTGGGTAGTACCGCCCCACCTGAATGCTGCAACCCGCTTATCCAGATTTTATGCCTTTGGCGAAGGCCCAGCGCCAGAAGTTTTGTTTTCCGAGCGAGATGAAGAGGGAAAAAGCCACTACGATCGCGTCAAGGAATATTATCAAACCTTTGAGGTTGAAGATTACGATGTCAATCTTTACTACGATCGCGAAAATGACGAACTGACCAATCTATTTTATAAGGGCGATCGCACTATGCGCGAGTCCGGTTTTGATATCACCAACCGATTTGGTCCCTTCAGCGCTGATATCCTCCACTACGCTCCTGTGTGCCTCAACAGTTTCCTGTATCAGGTGGAACAAGATTTAGCGAAAATTAACTATATTTTCGGTAACGAAGAACTAAGACAACAATGGAGCGATCGTGCAGATATGCGCCGCGATCGGATCGATCAATTTCTCTGGGATGAAGAAAAAGGATTATATTTCGACTATCATTTCCAGAGTGGAAAACGCCGCCGCTACGAATTTGCTACCACGTTCTATCCTCTGTGGCTGGGAATTGCTTCTCCAACTCAAGCCAAACGCGTCGTAGAAAATCTCTCTTTGTTTGAAGCACCAGGCGGAATTTTTACCAGTACTCGTGTCACCGGCAACCAGTGGGATGCTCCCTTTGGCTGGGCCCCATTGACATTAGTTGCCGTCCTGGGGCTTCGCCGCTATGGGTATCATGCAGAAGGCGATCGCATTGCCAACAAATTTCTCGCTATGGTAGTTAAAGAATTCGAGCGTCACAATACCTTAGTTGAGAAATATGATGTTGAACGCTGTTCTGCCAATGTTTCCGACGAAATCTGCTTTGGATATAGTTCTAACGAAGTTGGTTTCGGCTGGACAAATGGAGCGATTCTGGAACTCTTAGCGATCGGTGACAAAAAAGTTTAAATAAAAGGGTGTGAGAAAAACCTCACGCCTTAAACTTACTTGATTTTTTCAATGTAATTGTTTTGCCCACCATAGCAAACACCCTACAATGAATCCCCAAATATAAATGATTAAGTTTAGGCTTGTTTAGGGAATACTAAAACTGTCTATTACTTTTTGAATTTTCAATATGCTCTCAACCTTATGTGATACTTTCAGAAACTGCTCAAAAGAAACGTGGGATATGCTCGCCAAAGGGCGTGATTTAAATCATCAGATCGGAGAAGAAACTTTAACAGATATAAATATTCTTAAGCTAAAATCTGAGAAAACACTGGAAATTTATAATCATAAATTTACTAAACATAAAGAAGGATCAAACGGTGCAGATTGGGAGTGGTGGTTTACTGGTGCTAGCGATAAATGGATAGGTTTTCGAGTGCAAGCTAAAGTTATAGATTTTAAAAACAATTCTTTCAATCATCTGTATCACTACAAAAAAACTAAAAGTAAAAATAAAGTATATCAATGCGATCTTCTCATAGAAGATGCTTCAAAAGAAAAGAATTCGCCTATCCCATTATATTGCTTTTACTCTAACTGGAATGACTCAATATTTAGTAAAGAGTATCTAAAATATAACCCTATAGACAAAGAAAATAGCTATGGTTGTTCAATTATTTCTGCTTTTATTATTAAAGCTTTACAGAGCAAAAAAGAATCAAAATATCTTAAAGATTTACTGAAATATATGAAGCCGTGGCATTCTTTAGTATGTTGTCATGGAGATAGCTCAGACGATTTACCAATTAGAGTTTTGGAATCTTGGAGAAAATCTATTATTCAAAGTGAGAGTTTATTTCTTGAAAAATTTAACGTAAGTATTTCTAAAAATTTAAAGAATATGCCAAACAATTATCAAAGAATTTATGATAATTTGTACCTAAGTGATGTGCCACCTAAACATGTACAGCTACTACTTAAAAATGATGTATTAGAGCTACCTGACTCCAATCTGGGACAGGTTACAATCATAAAAGAACGGAAGGAGCTACATGAACTACTTTAATATGTTGGGTGAAATAATTACTTGGGAACTAGCAAGCACCAAATCATGAGGAATAATCACAATGGTTAAATCAGCCCCAAAAGTTCTAACCGTTGATGAATTTATTAGCCATTACGGTGAGTGCGATCGCTATGAACTAATTGATGGTGAATTAATTGAGATGGAACCAACCGGGCCACACGAGCAAGTATCTGCATTGATTGGGCGAAAGCTGAATGTAGAAATTGATCGTCAGGATCTAAGCTACTTTATTCCCCATCGCTGTCTCATCAAACTCTTAGGAACAGAAACAGCTTTTCGTCCCGATGTGATTGTGTTAGACCAAACTCAATTAATTAATGAACCATTATGGCAACAACAACCTGTAATTACATCAGGAAACTCAATCAAACTGATTGCGGAAGTTGTCAGCACAAACTGGCAAAACGATTATGCCCGTAAGGTTGAAGATTACGCCTTATTAGGAGTTCCTGAATATTGGATTGTTGATTATCTGGGTATTGGTGGCAGAGAATATATTGGCAAACCCAAACAGCCAACGGTAACAATTTGTACCTTAATAGAGGATGAGTATCAAAAACAGTTGTTTCAAAACAACGAGCAACTTGTTTCCTCAATCTTTCCCAACTTGCAACTAACGGCCCAACAAATTTTTAATGCTGGGCGATCTGTCATTGAGTGAATTGGTAGATGCGATCGCTTTGAGTAGTTTGTCAACTTAAAATTGCTGGGTTTGAGCTGGTGAAATGTTAAAGGGGAAAGAATAAAACACTTTTCCCATTACCCCGCATTCGTTTCTTTGGCAAACTACTAGCCTAAATAACTATTCACGCCATCAATTTTATTTTGACAGATGTCAATCGGCTGTTGAAATTCTCAAAGCCTGTATTTGGTTTCAACTGTGGAAAAGCTTAATTGTAGCAGCTTACATAATCAATATCTGCCAGACCGCCGCGATAAGTAGTCCAAGTAACCGCACAGGTTTTTCTTGAAGAATAACTCTCACGAAGTAAATCACTAATTTCTTGATACAAAGCATTATCTTTCCACAAACATAGCCAACCACCACCAGTTGGTAATGTAGGGTTCATTTGAATACATACACCCCTTCCTGCTACCTGAGGATTTAGATGATATTCCCTAATTGTACCAGATGCACTGTCAGCCAAAGCTGATGTATTACCCAGCATAACTAAAGCACAGGGTAAACCCAAATACTTCAAAAGTTGTGCCTTCATGAACTTTCACTCCTTTGCTATATGATTAAATGTCTAGAATAGATAAAACAAACATGTAATCTTAAACCCAAAGTAGTTTTGGTTATTCTTTTCTAATACCAAGCCCAAATATAGCGTTGCGGCTTGAATTTTGAACGCCTAAAGAGACTAAAACTCTGATTGCTATATAATTTTTGCAATATATCTATTTGTCAGGAGCCAAAATGCAAAATAAATTGGAATAGTGGCGTATCGAAATACGCCACTACTTTTAAATAAAGGGGTTTAATTACGAAGCTAAATCTACAATTTCGTGGTTTTCAATTATATGGTTTGCCTAAACTACCCAGTAATTGCCCTTGTCTGAATTCTGAATTTTGACTCCTATTTATCAATGCCCTATCGGCACCTACCAATTATCATCTGTATCTTCATTGTAAGGCTCACCTGTAAAAGGTTGTACGCCAACAGCAGGATAAGCATCATCCGTAGGACCAAAAATCCGCATTGCAGCTTCAGAAATATACTGGGTTATGTTCGCAATGATTTTGGAAATATCCATAATATTTTGACTCCTTCTTTTTGAGTCGCTTTAATGGTGATGCTTATAGTGTAATCCTAATATTCAAGCCTTGTTCATCTTCTCAATATATTGAGAATATATGCAATGTTTATTCAGATAACTTTGCAATACTTTAGCTCGTCAAAAAGTCAAACTTTTCTCTTCGATTCTAATTGTAACATGATTGTTTCTTTCAACCCATTTGGGAAAATAGCGAAGCAAAACAAACTTTCTCTGACAGGATATTGTTTTCCTTGATTAGCCAGCCGCTCTAATTAACATTATTGCGCGCTCTCACTATTAAAAAATATTAAGTATTTGATGAAGTTAGTATTAAGCTACCGATAAATCTACTGCTCTACGGCAATCTCAAACAATATACTTGCAGGGAGTTGACATTATTTATGGTAAATATTACCATAAATAAAAGAAGCATCTTGTAAGGAAGCTCTTGCATGACAACTTTGCCAGATTTGGACTATGTATATAAACAGCAAAGCCAGCAGAACGAGGAACTAAACCTTTCTGCCGATGACTACAGCTTGCTGACCGACCTTTACCAGTTAACAATGGCAGCTTGTTACACAGGCGAAGGTATAGAACAACGACGGGCAAGCTTTGAATTGTCTGTCAGACGATTGCCAGAGGGTTTTGGTTATTTAATTGCAATGGGGCTGACGCAGGCATTGGAATATTTAGCCAAAATCCGCTTTAGTTCCGCGCAAATTGCGGCATTACAGGCAACGGGAATTTTTGCTCACGCAGGCGATCGCTTTTGGTCACTTTTAGCTGAGGGAAAGTTTACGGGTGATGTCTGGGCAGTACCAGAAGGGACAGCTGTGTTTGCTAATCAACCACTGTTGAGAGTAGAAGCACCTCTTTGGCAAGCCCAACTAGTAGAAACTTACCTTTTAAATACGATTAATTACCAGACTTTAATTGCCACAAAAGCAGCAAGGTTGCGGGATGTCGCGGGAGAAGAAGCAACACTTTTAGAATTTGGGACAAGACGAGCATTTAGTCCCCAAGGGTCTTTGTGGGCGGCGCGGGCAGCGTTGGCGGGTGGGTTAGATTCCACTTCTAATGTGTTAGCAGCGCTACAACTGGGGCAACAGCCAAGTGGTACGATGGCACACGCCTTAGTGATGGCGTTGTCAGCAATAGAAGGCACTGAAGAACAAGCTTTTAGTGCATTTCATCGCTATTTTCCGGGTGCGCCATTACTGATTGATACTTACGACACCATTGCTGCTGCCGGGCGCTTGGCCCAAAAAGTAAATTCCGGGGAAATGCAATTAACAGGAGTGAGATTGGACTCAGGAGATTTAGTTACCTTATCAAAACAGGTGCGATCGCTCCTTCCCGGTGTACCAATTTTTGCCAGTGGTGATTTGGATGAGTGGGAAATTGCCAGATTAAAAGCTGCTGGGGCGCAAATTGATGGTTACGGACTGGGAACGCGACTAGTTACAGGTTCGCCCGTAAATGGAGTCTATAAACTTGTAGACATTGATGGCATCCCAGTAATGAAGCAGTCAAGTGGTAAAGTTACTTATCCAGGACGCAAGCAGATTTTTCGCTCGTATACGGGAGGGAAGGTAAAAGCAGACAGGTTGGGACTCTTAGGTGAAAGTCTTCTGGACGAAGAACCTTTGTTGCAATTGGTAGTGCAGGAGGGTCAACGGGTACAACCGTTAGAGTCTTTGGCAACAATTCGTCAACGTACCGCCGCATCAGTCGCCAGTTTGCCACAACAAACACGGCTTTTGGATCGTCCGGTGGCTGTAGAAGTGGAGATTTCTGAAGCGTTACGGGTATTGACTGAAGAAACTAAGAAACGAACCGCAGAGGCGCTGAGTACACAGAGGTAATAATTGCTCTTTCGGTATGTCTTAATTACGACCTACGTTAGCGCAGCGTTAGCGAGTCATCGAGCGTCACTACGAATTACGAATTACTATGAGAGTTGCTTTGTTTGGAACTAGTGCCGATCCACCAACTGCTGGACATCAAGAAATTCTGAGTTGGTTGTCTGAGCGTTATGATTGGGTAGCGGTTTGGGCAGCAGATAATCCATTTAAGTCCCATCAAACACCCTTACAACATCGGGCGGCAATGCTGCAACTGTTAATTGCGAATATAGACGCGCCACGGCACAATATTGCTTTGGAACAAGAATTGAGTAGCTTCAGAACACTGGAAACAGTGGAAAAAGCAAAGCTTGCTTGGGGTGAAGATGCTGAATTGACGTTGATTATTGGTTCAGATTTACTGAGTCAGCTACCACGTTGGTATCGCATTGAAGATTTGTTACAGGAAGTGCAACTACTGATTGTACCGCGACCCGGATATGCAATAGATGAATCTAGTTCAGAGGTAGTGCAAAAGCTGGGAGGGAAAATTGCGATCGCTAGTCTGACCGGTCTAGATGTTTCCTCAACAGCGTACCGCGAACATGGAGATCCCCAAGCCCTCACAGCCCCTGTAGTTGCCTATATTAATCGAGAGCATTTGTACGAATGCCAGGACGTTCACAAAAAAAGATACCAACTCCGTTAAACCAACAACCTTTGGCCGATTTCAAGGTTGGTGTTGATAATGTAATTTTTTCTGTAGATACTGTACAAAATCGGCTGTTAGTTCTACTAGTAATGCGGCAGCAAGAACCATTTTTAAATCATTGGAGTCTTCCCGGTACTTTGGTACGTCCAGGAGAGTCTTTAGAAGATGCCGCTTATCGCATTATGGCGGAGAAAATTAAGGTAAACAATCTCTATTTAGAACAACTGTATACCTTTGGCGGGCCGAATCGCGATCCACGGGAAGCAACTGATAGTTATGGTGTGCGTTATTTATCAGTTAGTTACTTTGCCCTAGTGCGATTTGAAGAAGCCGAATTGATTGCCGATCGCATGACTGGCATCGCTTGGTATCCGGTAAAACAAGTGCCGCAATTAGCTTTTGACCATAACGAAATTCTGGCTTATGGGCACAGGCGATTGCGAAATAAATTAGAGTATAGTCCGGTGGCTTTTGAAGTCTTGCCAGAAATGTTCACCTTGAATGATTTATATCAGTTATACGCCACAGTTTTAGGTGACAATTTTTCCGATTATTCTAATTTTCGAGCGCGTCTACTCAAGTTAGGTTTTTTATGCGATACCGGAATTAAGGTATCACGGGGTGCTGGTCGTCCGGCTAGTTTGTATAAGTTTGACGCGGAAGCTTTTGCTCCCTTAAAAGATAAACCTTTGGTGTTTATTTAATCAATCACTTTTCAGAGTCAAAAATCCTGAGTAACCTATTTTGACTCTTGACAAATGACTAATGACCAATGACAAACGACAAATAATATGAAAATTGCGATCGCTCAAATTAATCCGACAATTGGTGATTTGCTTTTAAATGCCCAAACAATCCTGGAGGCGTCACAACGAGCAGCATCTAGTGGTGCGCGTTTGTTGTTGACACCAGAACTTTCTTTGTGTGGCTATCCACCAAGAGATTTATTACTAAATCCTAGTTTTGTGGAAGCGATGGGCATCACTTTACAAAATTTGGCCCAGGATTTACCACCAAATTTAGCTGTGTTGGTAGGAACTGTTGAACCGAACCTCAATGCATCTATTAGTGGCGGTAAAACTTTATTTAACAGTATGGCTTTGTTAGAGAATGGCCAAGTTAAGCAAGTTTTTCACAAGCGACTTTTACCTACTTACGATGTCTTTGATGAACGTCGCTATTTTGAACCAGGGTTACAAGCTAATTATTTCACTTTAGATAATATCGATATTGGCGTAACTATTTGCGAAGATTTATGGAACGATGAGGATTTTTGGGGCAAACGTAGTTATGCAGTAAATCCGATTGCTGACTTAGCAATTTTGGGTGTAGATTTGATTGTAAATTTGTCTGCTTCTCCCTACACTGTTGGGAAGCAGCAGTTTCGGGAAACTATGCTCAGACATAGTGCAGTACGTTTTCAACAACCGATGATTTACACTAATCAGGTTGGGGGAAATGATGACCTAATTTTTGATGGACATAGTTTTGTCTTAAATCGTCAAGGTGAAATTATATCTCGTGCCCGTGGTTTTGATACCGATTTAGTAGTTGTTGAATTTGACGAGACACAACGAGATTTTCAATTAGGTTCTGTAGCACCTGCATATCAATCAGAAGATGATGAAATTTGGCAAGCTTTGGTTTTAGGAGTACGAGATTACGCTCGTAAGTGTCGCTTTTCTAAAGTAGTGTTGGGTTTAAGTGGCGGGATTGACTCGGCAATAGTAGCTGCGATCGCCACGGCTGCACTTGGTAAAGAAAATGTCCTCGGTGTTCTCATGCCTTCCCCTTACAGTTCGGAACATTCCATCAGTGATGCTTTGGCATTAGCCGAAAATTTGGGGATTAAGACTAATCTTTTACCAATTGGCGAGTTAATGCAAGGCTTCGATCAAACTTTAGGTGATTTGTTTGCGGGTACTGAGTTTGGACTGGCTGAAGAGAATATCCAATCGCGGATTCGCGGTAATTTATTAATGGCGATCGCTAATAAATTTGGCTATCTGCTTTTATCTACTGGTAACAAGTCAGAAATGGCTGTGGGTTACTGTACTCTCTACGGCGATATGAATGGCGGGTTAGCGGTGATTGCAGATGTACCTAAAACCCGTGTGTATTCACTTTGCCAATGGTTAAATCGCAATGATGAAATCATCCCGCAAAACGTTTTAACTAAAGCACCCAGCGCCGAACTCAAACCGGGCCAAGTGGATCAAGACTCTCTACCGCCTTACGAAATTTTGGACGATATTTTGCAACGCTTGGTTCACAACCACCAATCAGCAGCGCAAATTGTTGCAGCCGGTCACGATGCGGTGATTGTAGACAGAGTAATTCAAATGGTGGCGCGGGCTGAATTTAAACGGCGACAAGCACCCCCCGGTTTAAAAATCACCGATCGCGCTTTTGGAACTGGTTGGCGAATGCCAATTGCTAGTAATTGGGTTGGTGTCAAAAAGGCTTACCAGACTAAAACTACAGCTACACCTAACCTTAGTTTGTTGTGATGGACAAGATTCATCCGCAAATCAAGTAATTAGTTATCAAACCTCTCCCTGGCTTGAACTTTTATTAAAGTCTGTCCTTCTCCGATGCGAAGAGGGACAGATTTTGCATAGTAAAAATTTTTTTATTAGGCTGATTAGACTGACACTATATAACCCGTCGAACTCACGTTAAATAAAGATTCTCCGTTTGGGTTTTTATTCTGTAAAAATTAACTTATATACTCATATACAGCTATTTAATGAAGTAGATTTAAGAATATGTCTAATGCGGTTAAAGTATTTTTTTCCTACTCCCACAAAGATGAAGAATTGCGAGACGAGTTGGCAACTCATCTGAGTATGATGAAACGTCAAGGAGTTATTGAAGCTTGGCACGATCGCGAAATCACTGCTGGTAGTGAATGGGCAAATGCGATCGATGACAATCTTGAACTTGCAGATATCATTTTGCTGCTGGTGAGTGCTAACTTTCTGGCTTCAGATTACTGCTATGACAAAGAAATGACACGAGCAATGGAGCGACATGAAACGCGGGAAGCTCGGGTAATTCCGATTATTCTCAAGCCGTCAGACTGGAATGGTGCGCCTTTTGGTAAACTGCAAGCACTCCCCAAAAATGCTAAACCTGTCACCACCTGGCCAGACCAAGATGAGGCTTTTTTAAATGTCGCTCAAGGGATTCGCAGAGTAGTTGAAGATATTGCTAAATCAAAACCCTCCTCCTCAACAGCTTCTGGAACTACTACACCTGCGACTTCTAACCCTGCTGCAACGAGTGGGGGTTTAACTGAACGCCAGCGTCGCCGATTCGAGCAAGAACGGGATTCACTACAACAACAGTATGACCTGGCTAGCACAAAATTAGGTCGGCTGCGCCAAGCATACGGCATTGAAACAGATACAGCGACAAAGTTTAAGCTAGAAGCGCAAATTCAGGAAGCCCAAACAGAACAAAATAGATTAGATCGGCAGCTTGAGGAAATCGAGCAAAAGTTTTTGTAGTTTTCTTTTAAACCAGCCAACGTCTTGCCATATTTCCTATGAAGTCTATTGAAGTTTTTATTTCTTATCACCAAAAAGATGAAGAACTGCGCGAAGAGTTAGAAAGGCATCTAGTAACTTTGCTGCGGGAAAAACTTATTACCAGTTGGCACAAGCGCGAAATTATCGCTGGGCAAGAGTTTCAAGATGAAATTAATAAGCACCTCAAACGGGCTGGGCTAATTCTACTGTTGGTGAGTCCAGATTTTATTGCTTCAGAGTATCACTGGACAGTTGAAGTTACACGAGCTTTAGAACAAAATGCCGCAGGTAAGGCTCGTGTGATTCCGGTATTGCTACGTTATGCAGATTGGGACAATCCTCCCATTGATAAATTGTCACCACTGCCTAGTAATCGCAAACCGATAAAAAGCTGGAACGATCGAGATGAAGCTTTCTTAGAAGTTGTCAAGGGAATTCGGCAAGAGGTGGCGCGATTAGTTGCTAGCTCGAATTACTCACCTCCCAAAGACAGTTCAGCAAACCAAAAGCCTCTTGCTCTCAAACCCGCAACAGATAATGCTCCATCTCAACCTAATAATCAAATTCAAACTGACCTAACGCTAGAACTCCCTCTGAGTATTGCTGAATTGACCTACGGTACAGAAAAGAAGATTGCACTGGATGATGGCTCAATTACTGTGACTGTTCCATCTGGTTTTAGTCCTGGTAAGAAACTGCGGGTTCGGGGTAAAGGTAAACTTAACTCGATAACCAATCAACGGGGAGATTTGTATCTCAAGGTTGTCAGTGTTCAAAAGATAGAGGTATCGCTGGAGGACTATCAGCAAAAGTTGCGACGATTTGAGCAAGAATTAATCAAAGTCCTGCAACGGGAGTATCCACTCAGCGAACACAGCCGTGAAGGACTAAAGAATTATCAGCAGATGTTAAAACTCAGGGATGAGGATATAACCCTGCTTGAGGAGCAAGTCATTGCACAAGAGCAAGAAAAGCGCCAAGATAAAGTCACAAGCCTGATAAACGAAGCGGATCGTTTCAGCGAAGCTAAAAAGTTCGAGGAAGCAGCCGTCAAGTACAAAGCAGCCCTCCGTCTTGACCCGAACTCTATAATCGCTCACAATAACCTGGGGAATGCACTGTCCGATCAAGGGAAGTTGGAAGAAGCGATCGCCGCCTACCAAGAAGCTCTGCAAATCGACCCAAACTTTGCAATCGCTCACTATAACCTGGGGTTAGCACTGTACGGTGAAGGGAAGTTGTCAGAAGCGATCGCCGCCTACCAAGAAGCTCTGCAAATTGACCCAAACTTTGCAATTGCTCACAATAACCTGGGTTCAGCACTGTCCGATCAAGGGAAGTTGTCAGAAGCGATCGCCGCCTACCAAGAAGCTCTGCAAATCGACCCAAATTATGCAGACGCTCACTATAACCTGGGGAATGCACTGTACGCTCAAGGGAAGTTGTCAGAAGCGATCGCCGCCTACCAAGAAGCTCTGCAAATCGACCCAAACTTTGCAATCGCTCACAATAACCTGGGTTTAGCACTGTCCGATCAAGGGAAGTTGTCAGAAGCGATCGCCGCCTACCAAGAAGCTCTGCAAATCGACCCAAACTTTGCAATCGCTCACAATAACCTGGGTTTAGCAC
>NZ_JBALDP010000075.1:0-40785 GCF_036917355.1 Nostoc sp. | reverse complement strand
GGATTTGTAATTCTACATCCATTGCCCTGCTTACCTTCCAGAGTTTTTTCTTTTAATCCTTTTATTCAGAATACTCGGAAAGTGACAGAAGAGGGTTAGAAAAGATAAGTTTACATATTATATTGTGTGATTTTTGCGCGATTGAGTGGCGGTAAATAAAAAATTAAAGATTAAGAATATCACGTATAAATACTGGAAATCAAACGATCGTGTAATGTAAATGTATTAAAAATAGTTTTAATTGCCCGGATTTATATATGGAAAAAGATAAATCATTGAAACCGATTCGGGTGATTACTGTTGACGATCATGAAATCCTGCGGGGAGGTATTAAATTTCTCTTGCTGGCGTTTGATGACATGGAATTAGTGGGTGAAGCGCGTAATGGAGATGAGGCAGTACATTTGTGCGAACAGTTGCAGCCAGATGTGGTGCTGATGGATTTAATGATGGTGGGGATGAATGGGGCAGAAGCAACAAGAGCTATCCGCAAAAAATACCCAGAAATTCAAGTTTTAATTTTGACGAGTTTTCTAGCGAATGACTTGGTACAGCAAGCAATGCAAGCCGGAGCCATTGGCTACCTGCTCAAAGGTATCTCGATTGATGAGTTGGCGGATGCCATACGAGCCGCTGCGATCGGTCGGTCTATGTTGGCAGCAGAGGTGATTCAGGCTTTGCTGCAACCAAGCAAACCGTCATCTCAACTTGTCTACGAACTAAGCAAGCGACAGCAAGAAGTCTTAGCACTACTGGCTTTAGGATTGAGTAATGACGCGATCGCTCAACGCATGAAACTGAGTCCTTCTACCATCAGACATCATGTCAGCCAGGTATTAAATAAGTTAGGGGTAACGAACCGCACTGAGGCTGCAACTACAGCAGTGCGAGTTGGATGTGTTTAGTATTGGTGAATCAACTTAGTTACTTTTGAATATTTTATATTGCAAAGTTTTAAAATAATTGATTTTGACAAGAGTAGGCTAATTAATTTTTGCAAGTCAATGCATTAAAGGTGCAAGTCGATGCATTAAAGGTGCAAGTCGATACATCAAAGTTGCAGGTCAATGCATCAAAGTTGTAGGTCGATGCATTAAAGTTGTAGGTCGATGCATCAAAGTTGTAGGTCGATGCATTAAAGTTGCAGCCTGGTAGGGGGCAATAGCTCTCGGTTAAGGCAAGAGACGCGATAAATCAGGTCTTTGGTATCTGGTTCAAAAAACCAAGGAAAATAGAAAAACCCTCCAGATTATTGACATATCCAAAAATCTGAAGAGTTTGTGTTTGATTTTTCCAATTGTAGTAACTTTTATTTTTTTCAGGTGAAGCTAACTAGTAGTCCACCAGACCAACTTTGATAGATGCATAAGTTTGTAGTTAGGATTTTAGTCCTTAACTTGAGCGCTTTAGCGCTCACTAAAAACCAAGCATTGTTGCCTTGCCAGAGTAGTAGGCGGAAATAAAGCAACCATTTAAAATCAATGAAACACTTACGGTGTATTGATTTTGAATTTTGACACTTCGACTTTGCTCAGTGTTAACTTTGGAATTCCGCCTTGGGATACTAGTTTGTTTCCAATTTGAAAATATTCGCTGTCACTCCCAAACTTTCTTCAAAAAGCGACTCACGACCCCAGCGTTGTACCTGCTGACTCAGCAAAGCTTCCGCCTTTTGTTCTGAAAGTGAAGTCACCTGTTGAAACAGACCGGCAGATTGAGCGCCGCCGTGGGTTTCCATTCGCATACAACCACCAGTTTCCGAGCAAATTACTGTACCACAGTCTGCCTTCGGATTGGTCGAACTGAGGCGCAAAGCAATCAAGTCGCCAGCAATCTCACCCACATCAGCAAGGGGAACGCCCGCTAATTCGGTTTCTATTTCCCGTTGGTCTTGGGCAATAAAGTGAATGCGAGTGATGTCATAATCTCCGGTTTCCTTTTTATACGAAACTGGCTGCCATCCTAAACGACTTGCCAACCAACCCAAAAACAGCAGCGCTTGTGCGGGGTTGCCTTTTTCGTAATCAATAGTTACTCGGTCAACTTCCCGCAGGGCAGCCCGACGATGAGGTGAGTCGTAAGCTTCAGCTGTCAATTCCTGCCATGCTGAGAGGCGACGCCAGTTGAGGTCAGCTAGGGGAACACCACTGTCCACCAATTCTTGCAGGCGGAGTAAGTCACTTTCTGGCTCGTTAAAGCGGCAAGAATCTACAATCACATTATTGCAGACAGCTGACAGCCGTTTGAATAGAGTGTTGTTGGGGTCTGGCGTTGCTTTCCACCAGAGAAACTTTGGTAAGCCACCAATCAACAATTCTGGAATCATACCACCGATGCGTTCTAAGGCAGCAGCAGTTCCACTGAGAGTGATGTATTCGCAGCAAATTAGTGTGCTTGACGATTGCTTTTGGATGGGGCAATAGGCAGAAACCTGAGCCTTAACTCCTTCATCTTCGCCAGTAATCGGAAATAGCGCGATGATCCGGCAGGGGTTGCGGAGGGCGATTTCATCAGCAATTCTGGGGCTGGGGGCATTTAAGCTCGGAAGTTCAATAGAAGCATTGTCTCCCGCAGCGCCGTTTCCTTGACGTTTGATGAATTCTTCTCTCAAGATAGCCAGAGTTTCAGGTGTTGCTGTTCCAGTATCTGGTAGTGCATATTTTCTCTGCACTTGCCGCAAGGCAGCTACCATCTGAGGCCCTAAAATCCCGTCAAGCGGGCCGTTGTAAAATCCCAAAGTAGCCAAAAGATACTGGGTTTCTTCGGGTTCGTAAACCACTAAGGTAAATGTTGTGGCGCGAGTGGCAGCAGGAAGCCCACCATCCTCGCCAGTAATGCCGTAACTTTGCCAAATTTGATTAAGTTCCGCTTCTATTTCGTTAAGCGAAATATCTTTTGGCGCCTGAAGTGAATAAATTGTAGAAGCTTGGGGAGCCATAGTAGTTTTGAGTTGTCAGCTTTGTTTGGTGAATCAGTTAGCAGTTAGAAGTTAGGAGTTAAGAGTTGGGAGTTAGGAGTTAGGAGTTAGAATAACTGAATTATTAACTCAAAAACTCATAATTTATTACTCCTAACTATTAACTCATCACTCCTAACTTTCTAAAGTCTGCGCCAGCGACGGCCATCCTGGTTAATTAAGAATTCTGCTTCTGTTGGTTCCCAGGTTCCAGCTTCATATTGGGGAATAGTATTGGCGTCGGCGGGTGCATCCCAAACGGAAAGGGCTGGCGTTACTACCTGCCAAGCGGCTTCTACTTCATCCGCGCGGGTGAACAAAGTTTGATCGCCCATCATACAATCAAGGAATAAGCGATCGTAGGCATCAGATGTGGCTTGGATGCCAAAGGAACCATAACTAAAGTCCATGTCAACGGAACGAGTACGGAATTCTGCACCCGGCATTTTCACATCAAAACGCAGGGAAATACCTTCATTTGGCTGAATCCGCATCGTCAAAATATTGGCGTTTGTCTGTTGGGCGGCAGATTGGAACATCCGAGATGGAACTTCGCGGAAGTGAATGGCAATCTCGCTGACTTTTTTCGGCATCCGCTTCCCTGTACGCAGGTAGAAAGGAACACCTTTCCAGCGCCAGTTATCTACCAAAAACTTCATAGCGACGTAGGTCGGTGTGGTGGAGTTGGGAGCAACGCCTGGTTCTGTCCGATACCCTGGTACTGCTTGACCCTTCATCCAGCCAGCACTATACTGACCGCGTACTGCTGACCGCGACAGATTGTGAACATCAGCTAAACGAGTAGCTTGGAGTACCTTCACTTTTTCTGTGCGGATGCTATCGGCATCCATTGCGTTGGGTGCTTCCATTGCCGTTAGACAGTAAAGTTGCATTAAATGGTTTTGCAACATATCCCGTAGTGCGCCGGCACTTTCATAGTAACCAGCCCGGTCTTCCACTCCCACGGTTTCTGCCACGGTAATTTGCACGTGGTCAACAAATTGACGATTCCACAACGGTTCAAAAATCGCATTGGCAAAGCGAAACACCAGCAAATTCTGGACTGTTTCTTTACCCAAGTAGTGGTCAATGCGGTATACTTGGTTTTCTTTACAATATTTCTGTACCACTTGGTTAAGACTCTGAGCAGAAGCCAAGTCTCTACCAAAGGGTTTTTCAACTACTAGACGATGTTTGTAAGGATCTTCTAGCATCCCGGCGCTTCCTAGCTGCTTAATAGCTTCAGGAAAGAATGAAGGGGCAACCGAGAGGTAGAACATGCGATTACCTCGCGTGCCCCGTTTTTCGTCTAATTCACTCAATAAGTTTTTTAGTTTCTGGTAGCCTTCGGGGTTGTCTATATCCCCAGGGCTATAGAACAGACCTTGGGAAAAATCTTGCCATAGTTCCCCTAAATCGACATCGGCATGTGCTTCTTCCATGCCCTTTTGCATTTGTTCGCGGAAGTATTCGTGGCTCCATTCTCGACGTGCCACACCGACAATGGTCGTTTCTGGGGGAATACGCCGTTCTCGCCGCAATTTGTAAAGTGCTGGCACTAGTTTGCGCCAGGTGAGATCGCCAGAAGCGCCAAAAATGACTATAATCTGGGGTTCGGGCATCCCTTGTTGTTGCAGACCAACGCGTAAGGGATTTTCTAGCAGACTAACCATAGGAATTTTGGATTTTAGATTTGGTACTAGGATTGGGGAAAGGGAAAGGGGGAAAGGGGAAGGGGGAAAGGGGAAGAACTATACCTTTACCATTTACCCTTTAACCTTTTTCCCTCTTCTGTTCCCTACACTGGTGACAATACCTTGATCTTGTCTTCTAAAGAGTTCATCAAGGACTGGAAGGGCTGGATAAATTTGTCAATACCATCGACTAACAGTTCATCCATGACGTTATCGAGATCGATGTTGATGTCGGGATCTTTGAGGTTTTCGATCAGCGTGTAAGCATTATCTAAATCTGTTTCTAAGCGATCGCTTACGTTACAATGATCGGCACAAGCTTTAATGGTCGCTGGTGGTACGGTGTTGACGGTATCATGGCCGACCAACTCTTCGATATACATCACGTCTCTGTAGTTGGGGTCTTTGGTGCTAGTGCTAGCCCAAAGTAGCCGTTGTACTGTAGCCCCTTTTGCTGCCAAATCTTGCCAACGCTCGCTTCTAATGATTTTCTTGTATTCTTGATACGCAATCTTAGCGTTAGCGATCGCTACTTTCCCTTTAACAGCTCTTAGCTTTGCTTCCACAGCAATATCATCAACGCCTTTTTTCAACTTAGCATCAATCTTGCCATCAATGTTGCTATCGATCCGGCTGAGGAAGAAGCTAGCGACTGAAGCAATTTTACTAATGTCCTTACCTTCAGCCACCCGTTTTTCTAAGCCCCGAATATAAGCCATTGCTGTGTTTATATAGCTTTCTACAGAAAACAGCAGCGTAATATTAACATTCATCCCTTCGGATATTACCTGTTCTACTGCTGGCAAACCAGGTTCTGTACCAGGAATTTTAATCATCAGATTTTCCCGACCAATTTCTTGGAAATAGCGTCGGGCTTCGGTTATGGTTGCTTCAGTATCATGGGCAATGGTTGGTGGAACTTCAATACTCACATAACCATCTAGTCTATTCGAGGCTTCATAAACAGGGCGTAAAATATCACAGGCATTACGGATGTCTGCAAAAACTAGGGATTCGTAAATTTTGTCTATGGGTAAGTTAGCCCGAACTCCGGCTTCGATATCGGCATCATAAATAACGTTACCAGCGATCGCTTTTTCAAAGATCGCTGGGTTAGAAGTAATCCCAGAGATTCCTTGATTTTCAACCATGTCTTTGAGTTCACCTGATTGAATAATGTCACGGGTCAAATTATCCATCCAGATACTTTGACCGTATTGGTTAATTTCTAGTAGATGATTGGTAGACATAGCTAGTTTATTTCACTCCTGTATAGTGATGCTTCTAAGTAAATTTGGCAAAACGCATCAAATATTGATGGTTACTTTTGAATTGTGGCGTTGCCAATTACTTATTGCATCGGCCAGCTGAGATAATCCTTAATTGATCTTCAAAAAGCGCTATTTTGCATTCCCAATCCTAAATCACCATGATTAACGTTTAATTAATGGCAGATGAGAGTACGGCATGGAGGAAATAAGTCACTCTTATAAAACGTCTAAAACCCTTACGTAACAGTAATTACGAATTGTCTTCTAGTGTCCGTTTTGAATAAAAGACTCCACCTTTGCAACATCCTCTTTGCTACCAATAATTAAAGGCGTGCGCTGATGCAGTTTTTTTGGCACCACATCCAAGATATTTACCAGTCCTGTAGTAGCACGGCCACCTGCTTGCTCAATTAAAAAGGCGAGAGGAGCAGTTTCATAAAGCAAGCGTAATTTTCCTTCAGGGTTTTGAATTGTGCCTGGGTAGAGAAACACGCCGCCTTGAACCAAAATTCTATGGATGTCGCTCACCATTGCGCCGCTATAACGAGCGCTGTAGCCTTCTGTGCGGTGAACGTAGCGGATGTATTCTCGAATTGATTCTTCCCACTGCCAAAAGTTACCCTCGTTCACGCTGTAAACAGACCCGTGGTTAGGAATGCGGATATTTTCTTCTGTGAGAATAAACTCTCCTAAGCTGGGATCGAGAACAAAGGAATGAACGCCCTTACCTATAGTATAAACCAGCATTGTGCAAGGCCCATACAGGATATATCCGGCAGCAAGCTGCTTACGTCCGTTGGTGAGGAGGTCAGTTGCCTTACCATCGCTATCAGTTCCTTCTTGTTGGCGAATGGCGAAAATGGAACCTAAGCTGAGATTATTATCAGTGTTGGATGAGCCATCAATTGGGTCATACAGCAGGGTATAGCGCCCAATGGGGCAATTTTCCGGGATGTAATAGGGATTTTCCATTTCCTCAGACGCGAGGCGACAGACTAAGCCGCTTTGCTTAAACACTGAGATAAATACATCATTGGCATAGACATCCATCTTTTTGACGGATTCGCCTTGGACATTAACTTCCCCAGTAAATCCCAGAACGCCTTCCATTAAACCAGCGCGACTCATACGACGAGCCACCAGTTTTCCGGCCAGGGCGATGCGATTCATCAGCGCACTTAAATCCTGTGCATCTGGCGAAAAACTCTGAAGTTGTTGGAGGACGTGACGGGATAAAGTTGTACAGTCACGATCTAAGGCTCTGTCTGTAGCATCGTAGGCAGATAAGTCTAAAGATTCCGGCGCTTTAGTCATTTTTATGTTCTCCGCAGCCACTAGCTGTTAATTGGGTTTTAGTCATCTATAGCAACTTATAGTTGCTGCTTCTATCTTAGAAAGGTAATTTGATAACTTAGATGCGACTTTAGATAAACTAAAGAAATGAATCTTCAGTTACCCCTGCATCCAGAGCCTAGCTACTTCGACTGAACACGACTTTCTCAAGCGGGCGGGTATGCCTACACATCCTATCCACAAACTAAAATCCCCATATTTGCGGCAGGGACTATAGCTTTACTCTGAAACATTAATACGAAACTACTATCAGATTTGCCCAAGGCAAGCAATCTCCCTAGTTAACTAAGATACTTTTGGTTGCTGCCAGAGGATGAGGTTCAATTCAGAGCAGTAGTAAGCCTCATCACTGATTTGGTGTTCGTGGTCAGCTATCCAATCATAAATTTGTGTTGCTTTTGCTAATGCCACTTTTTCTGAACGATAAAGCTGAGGAGTAGGGCAGTAGGCTTGGCCATTGATGTGTATAGCTGCAATCTGCCAATAATCGCTCTCTGGTACAACTTCTAAAAACCCGTTACTGTAAGGCTGGATTATTCCTATATTCATCTAAAACCATCAAACTTTCTAATATTGGCCACAACAAAGCCGATACCAGCCAATTCTTCCGAGTCAAAGCTGGAATCACCAGGGAATGCAGTTGCAACCCCTGTTAATGATTTTGGGTTCGTAGTCAATGGAAATCTGAATTGTTGGTCACTTTTTAGGCTTGATTCCCTTATTGGCAGCAACAATAGCACAAGGCACCTCTTGCAAAAGTGCTTTTTGCACTCTCGTCGGAAAAGGGAAAAGGTTAAAGGGGAAGGGGAAAATACAAAACCTTTACCTTTCCCCCTTACCCTTTTCCCGACTTCTGCAAGAAGTCTAAGGGACTGGTCGGCGCGGCTACATTGTGATTGCCCAAACTCAGAGTGTGGCTGGATAGATGATAATCTGTAGAGCGAACCAGCAATTCGCAGTACTCACTCAAAATAATCGAACAAAAGGAGTAAATTTATCATGTCCCGTCTGCTAACAGCATTCCGGCAGCGATTCTTACGGAGTATCGCTTTTGCAATACTCTTAACTTTGATTAGTAGTTTAATACTTCCTGGGGCTACTTGGGCTGCTTCTAGCTTGGGAGTTGATAATGGTCATCTTAGTTCTTGTCCGGCTTCAGACAACTGTGTTGTCAGTCAAAACGCAGATGAAAAACACGCTATCGACCCGATTGCTTATCATGTAGACCGCAATGCAGCTAGAGAAATCTTACTAAAAGTTATCGGTGTTGTTCCGCGTACAGAAATTGTAGAACAAACAGATAATTACATCCACGCTCTTTCTAAAAGCCGTATTTTCCAATTTGTTGATGATGTAGAATTTTATTTACCTCCTAATGAGTCAGTAATTCATCTGCGATCGGCTTCTCGCGTAGGAGAATCCGATCTTGGTGTCAACCGCAGACGAGTCGAGCAAATTCGTCTGGCTCTACGCGATTTAAACATTTGATTTTGTTGCTACTTGTTCTTATTTAACTGATAGAAGTGCGATCGCAATCCCATTTAAAAATTTATACTTAGTGGAGAAATGTCAGACTATCTGCAATGATTGTGCTTTCCATGCTTTAGTAGAAGAAGCGATAACGTGCATTCACCCTGACGAATTTGGGGTTAATTGTTCTACGGTCATTTTCTGCAATTCATTTGAGCCAGCACTTATAATTGACAGTCCTTGCGTGACATACGGCAATGATGAAGAATAACTTCAATTGCGTAGGCGCAGCAAGTAAGGCTTTGTCATTTTAACTTACGTTGCTATTTAGTATTAGTAAATTATGTTAATATAAAGAGCCTTGGGCGATTAGCACAGTGGTAGCGCACATCCTTCACACGGATGGGGTCACTGGTTCAAATCCAGTATCGCCCATTTATTTATTGTACATTCGCAAATTATATGTGTAATTTCAAGCATAAGTTTGCCGCAACGGCAACATTATGCTTGAAAACTCCTGCGGCAAACTTATGCTTGAAAAAGTGGATATTGAATCAAACCATGTTTTCACCCGATTGAGTTCTAAATCTGCCTATCCAGGAAAATTACTTTGTGCTTGCTGCAATGTAGCACGGACTCCTTTGTATCTTAAGTATCCAGGCTTAGTCATTGACTTAGATACAAGCTTTTCTGTAGGATATACTCCCTTGTTGCACAGTATGACTGCAATTTCTTGAACTTCTTTGCAAGACAGTTCTATATTTTTCAAACGTAATGCTTTGCGGTAATTAAGGTATTTGGCGGAAATATCACGGCATAATTCCGGAAAATGTTGAAAAATGGTTCTTCTATCGTATCCAAGACGTTGAGCAACTTCTTTCATTGTTAATGGTGGGATCTCGTCATTTGCAAGCACGGCTACTAAAGCATCTTGCACTTGCTCGTAGTCAAATGATTTCGGGGATATTCTTGTCCTACGCGATCGCTGTTGAGACGGGTTTAAGATTGTCTTAATCAAATTACCAATATCTTCTGATGTTAGAAAATCTAATAAGCTTACTCCGAGAAAGTGGCAGATTTTTAGAAGGAGATCAACTTGCGGTAAAGCTTTCCCTTTTTGCCACATCCATACTGTATTTTTTGGTAGTTCAACTAGGCTAGCAAAAGCAGCTATATTACCATCCGTTACTATCTCTATAGCTCTACCAAGAGATTTGGCAATGTTTTCTTTTGGTGGTGCAGATGCCAAATATGGAGTACTAGCAATTAATTCTCCAATGACCTGTGCTACCCAAGTTTCCCACTGCAACTCCTTTTTAGACAAATATTTGCTGTCAGGAGATTCAATATATGAAGTGGTAGATGAATTTTTACCCAACCATCCACCACAATTTGAGCAGTATCCTGGTTGAGTTTTCCAAGTCAGGAGTGATATTTTTTGCTGACAGTTAGGACACCGCTCACAAAGGAATTTATTATGCTGAGGACAAAATTTAACTATACTTATTGTCCAAAGCAAAGGGTCATAAATTTCTTTTTGCAATAAATTCCACTCTTGATAACAAACTGAACACCAGCTTTTATTATCTCGAAACAACTCTTTTGGTAGAATAACATCTGCCCAAAAAAGCAAGGTAAGAAACTGTAAGTTTTTTTGCAAAGTTAGTTTTTCAAGTGCTTGCACAAAATCCTTAGCCATAATTCCTGTGCCGTTTAAAGCTGTAGCACGGTTAAACAAAGCACGTAAACCCATGCCAGCGCTGGTTTTAACATATACTTTTTCTATTAACGGCGCAAGTTCTCTGGAAATTAACACCCCCAGAAATACATTGTGAGATTTTGCCAGACGAGAAACATAGCTTGTTAAACTTTCCACCAATGGAGACCCAACACCTACTGGATTTAGATGATGAAGGCAACTACGTTCTGGAATTATTGGTTTCTCTAAATCCCACAATTCATGAATACTCTGTGGCTCAGGTATCATATAACTCTACTCTGAATAAACTATAAATTTATTATTTTACTTCTTCTTAAATAATTGTTATGTTATACATCATTTGTTTATTAGCCAATTTCTATAAGTAAATATTCTTAAGTATCTATATTAGTTACTTGTTAAGGAAAATTAGCTCAAATTGATAATAAATTTTACTACTAACAAAACAAATTATTAGAGCGCATAATAAAGTTTTTTAGCATTAACAAGTATTAATAATATGTATTTGTAATAATTTATATATAGTATAAATTGAAAAATGTTATATTTTTATAAATTCATTCCTCGTAACCTAGTTCATGTCTCATTTCATATAATGTAGATACAACTATTGGATTTAGCAAAATCAATGGTTGTATTAAACATTTCTTTACAGCGTTTAGATTCGGATTAATTCCTCTTTCATGAAGTATCAAAACAGCGCAGCGCACTTGTTCACAATGTTTTTCTACCCGTTGAATTGCTCGTAAATGACGGTACTGAAAAGCTCTTTTTACAATCATCTGGCATAAATCAGGACAAGCTTTATATAAAACTGAATAGCTTAACTTTATTCGTGTAACAACTAGTTCTAATGTTGGTGGTGGATATTCATTTTTACCTATTTCTGCTAAAACTAAACTGCGTACTCTTTGCTGTTTAATGCATTTACAGTATTGGCTATAATAACTAGATACTTGATAAGATAAATCTGAAAAATACTCATAAAATATTTGATTTCTTGTTAATCCTAAACGTTCTCTTAGCATTTTCAATGAAGGTGGAGGATACTCATGCAAAGCTCCTTTTAAAGCTTGTTCAATTAAATTCAGATCATTTAAAAATTGCTTTTCTCTATCTAAAATAATCAAATTTTTCTCAGCTTTATCCTGAAGTGTTTCATTTACTAAACTTTCTTCGTTGTTGGCAACATTATTACTCCCTAGAATAGTTAAGGGTACAGTGAATAAAACGAGTAATGATACATTAGAAAAATAACAAATTTGTAAAAGGGTATGTAAGTTGGGAATTTGCCCTCCATTACACCATCTTTTTACAGAACCCTCACTCTTGCCAAGCAATTTAGCAAAGGTCTTTTTATTACCTTTTGTAGCTTTATCAATACATATAGCTATTAATGTTTTAATTCTATTTCTAGTAAGAATAGATGAAAAAAAAGGTGCTTTTTTTAGCAAATCTCCAACATTATCAAATACCCATATTTGCCACTTTACTTCCTCTTTTGATACATTTTGATTAGCAAGAGATTCATTAAATTTATAACTTCCTAGCCATTGGCTGCATTTTGAGCAGTAACCAGGGCGATAATTCGCATCAAGAAAGGGATTTGTTTTATGACACTTAGGACAGTGAGTCTGTAGTATTTGACAATGGTAGGGGCAAATAGTAAATACTTTTAAAGTCCAAATTAAAGGATCGTATATGCATGATGTACGCCAATTCTGATAACATACTGGACACCAAGCTTTGCATTCTCGGAATAAATACTTATTTGGTATAACTTCAGAGAAAGTAAGCATAGTTAAAAAATGTAAGTTTTTTCTTCCTATTAGACTTTGAAGTTTTTCTATAAAAAATTTTGTTTCTTTTCCAGTACCGCTCCATAATTTTAAACAACGAATGATCTTTTTAAAACCAGTGGAACTCAATTTGATAGGCAAAGATTTTTGCATATATTTAACTTTTTCGCAAGGTATAATTTCATGAGTAATTAATTTTCCTGTAGTAACAGAATGAGCTTCAGCAAGCCTAGCTACATAACTTGCTAGGCTCTCTACATAAGGTGTTCCTATACTTATTGGCTGTAAACAGAATAAATGGGTTCGCGGTGGGAAGATTGGCTTTTCTAAATCCCATAGCTCATCAATAATATTTAAACTAACTGTCATAAGAATTGACTCCTACTTGATCTCGCTGTGGTTTGCGCTCACCTACACCTCGATGAGTTGATTTTGAGGCAGTAGCTCGGTTTTGTTGTGAAGTAAAAGTATCAGAACCTTCATTATTTATGAACGATTCTGTAAAACGTTTCTCGCCAGCTTTTGCCTCTTCGCAGATTTGTTTACGTCGTACTAAAGATAATTCAGCTTGTTGCAGATGGTTTTTTGTTAAAGTATTTTCATTTTTTTCAATAGCAATATTGAGAGCACGAATCAACCAGCTTTTAAGAATTCCAACACAGCCTAGGGAGTAATCAAGAAGATAATCAGAATGCTTTTCAAGCTGCGGTTCATTAAGGACTGGAAGATGACGTTGAAAAGTTTGTATAATCCTACTGTACTCAGTAATATCTTGTTCTAACTCTTTGTGATAACGACTAAGATGAATATCTTGGCTACGTCTGCCCACCTGTCCATTGATCGTAGAACAGTTTAGTAATTCATATGTTCCAAATAAAATATGTACTGTCTTTGTGAGATTAGCAATGGACTTAATCCAGTTCATTTGGTTCAATAACTGATGAGCACCTGCCGTTGCAAATAAGTGTTGAGCCTCATCTATTGTAAAGGCTCTCAATTGCCGATTGAGAAAAACTTTTTCCATTGCTCGACGTAATGCTTGCGAGTTATTGCCTGAAATTTTTATCGGTTGTCCATTATTATCTTTGGAAGCGCTAATATCATAGACAACTTTATAACTAATTAATACTTCATTAAGAACTTCTAAAACACGTATGTAATAATCTTGGTGGTTAAATTTTCCCTGTGCTGGAGAAGCTACCTCTACACCTGCCACAGCAATCTGGCCGGGATTCAAGAACAAATCTTCTAAGAATAATTCTAACAAAATTTTTTCGAGTCGTAACCTTAAGGTAGTTTTACCAACTCCAGTTACACCAAAAATGAGAAACAATGATGTATCGGCTGGCTCTAAAATATTTGTTATTAGTTGAGCCAATATTTCTTTCAAATTTCTATGAGGGACAGTAATATCTTTAAAGTATTTCAACTTGACTGAGGATGGTTTTTCCAAAAGTTCTAAGGCGAATGGGCGCTGATTTGTCATTGCCATAGCTCCCTATCATCATATGGCTTGATATAGGGCAAATTATTGTTTTTTATATCCACAGAATTAGTACCAGTAAAATTATTATCTGGCAAATCATTCCTGTCTTTTAATTCGTCGCTTTTAGAGAGAGAGGTTGTGTAAGCTGGCTTGTTTTCGATTAAGTCACGAACACCTTTAGCCGCTAAATCGCGTTGGCGTTGTAGTAACAGTTCCTCATGTGCCTCTGCATCTTTTAAAAGATGAGCTATTTCCTCAACTTTAGATCCTATTTTTTTCCCATGAATCTGTCTCTTTCGCGTTGAGATCATAGTGGCAATCATGACTTCGCGTTCTGAGTGGCCTTGAAATCTGTTGTAATGCTTGGAAATACAACGTACCCAATGTCCTTGAACATAGGCATAAGCAGTTGCATAATCAAAGGGGTCATAACGTACTGGCACTTGCTTACCTTCGATATCTGGTCGGAGAAAGGAATCATCTATAGACCAGTAATCTTGGTAATTAATTCTCACTCCGGTAGCAGGTTGAACTTTTGCTGTCCCTTTAGGTACTGATGGTAGAGTCAAAATACGGAATTGCTCGTCATAAATTATTTTCTGATGAGGGCGAGAGCCACTATGTGCGAGTCCCGCAGCAAAGGCTTCAAAGGGAGAAAACCCTTCTAGTGCTGGATGCTTCTTTTGTTCGTAAACACTGTAACAATACCCATTAGCAAAGTATTCATAAAATTCATCAAGTGTCCAGACTGCTAGATTTTTGGGGTTATTTGCCTTTTTAACTAGACGAATATGCTTCGTAATCTGGGTGTTACCTCTTAAGTTATTGATGAATTGTGTATTATTTGTACCAAACCAGCGCTCAATGATGGAACTAAACTTGGGCATATCTGGGGGCCGGTGCTTTTTACAGCATTCAAACCGAGCTAAAAGAGTATCAAAGTAAATGCTCTTAAATTCTTTGCCGTTATCAACCACTATAGTTTCAGGAAAGCGTCCGAAGCGCTGTACACATATTCGCATTACCATCATGCAGGAACGGTAGCTAGGTGCGTCAAAAGTGATGTAAACAGCTAAGATGCGCCGAGTGTAGGCATCAATCATTGCCGTTACCCAAGGCCTACCAAGCTTCATATCTGTGTATCCACACACAATTTCAATATCAAGCAATGTATGGTCGATATGTACAATCTCGAAGGGGCGATCGCCGTGGCGAGGTGTACTAAACTCCAGTTTGAAAGGCGGTAATTTTTGATTAGCAGCGCGAGAACCCTCTCGATTTTTAGTTTGTTTGTAACCCGAATGCTGTTTAACCCTTTCATAAAAAGTAGTATGGCTGGGAATAGGTTCTAAAATTCCTTCTTCTTCCCACTGATCTTTCAAGTGTTCGTAGGTGGCCCAGACATTTTTCTGTTTAAAGGTTTCATATTCTTCTTTAATAATCTTGTCGATGAATTCCCAGGTGTCACTTGAGTATCTGGAAATAGAATTTCCTTTTTTTTGGTCAATAAGCCCAATCAAGCCGCAGCCGTACTTCTCCTTAGCTTTTTTGAACTTGGCTTTCCAGTCTCTAATTGTGCGTTCGGATATGCTTGATACTTCAATTGTGTCTCCACGCAGGTAAGAAACAATTGATTGATAGCGTTTGTTGGCTTTGCTCAAAGTTTCTGGAGAAGCTTGGAGAAAGTATTCCCATCCGGTGGAATTAATGCTGGGTTGTTCTTGTAGTTGTGAAGCAATTCCTTTTATCTCACCATGCTCAACAAGCTTGTGAAATTCGGCATGAGCTAGCGAAACTAAGACATCATCTCCACTCAACCAAATTTTTGTTTCCCCCATTGTCTTAATGGTGAAAACTTTACTATCCCAAATAATTGATAGACCTACCTGCACATCAATAACTTGCAAGCTATGCGTGACTGTATTAGAACGAGAATGAACTGCTATGGCGTAAGCTTCAGCCGTTACTTTATCCCGAAATATATGAACTCGTTCTTGCTCTATTAAAGGAGTAGCTGAGAGGTCAATATAAATATTATTAGTTGCAATTAGTGCATTAATATCATCAACGCTAGCAACCTTAGCTTCTTCTCGTAGTTGATCAAAGGTGATTCCTGGGTTTAAAGTAACAACAGCAATAATTATATTAGCAATTTCATCACTTACTATATATTGTTTATCAAGATATCCTCTTAAATACTGAATATTGCGGTATTTAATCCAATCGATTTCTATATTTGAGCGAAGACGGTAATAGACACCTAGCTTTTGTGCATATTCTTCAGCAGGTGGACTATGCCATAAATCATCATCTGTTCGAGAATAGCGGTTAGACTGTTTAATAGCAAGATTTTCCAATGTAATCTCTGGTTTCCATTCTTCAAAACCAACTGAATTTTTTCGGATAACAAAAAAATCTGGGATGTGGGCAGTCGTAATATTTTTTCCACTATTAGCTTTGTATTTTATAGGAAATTGAAATGCCTGATCCCAATATTCATAAACATCATCATCGTACTCATAAAATAATTTAATTGCTATAAGTTCAACTTGATGTGACTCAAATTGGATCGTTCTACCCATCTTTAGACTGGGATAGTTTCCAGAGATATTTCTAGCATTACCCTTAACTTTCCGTAATGGTTCAGATGAGCGTATAGTTTCTATTACCTTTTGAGCTTGGTGTGATATGCCTAATTTTAGATAAAAGTTTTTTAACTCTTTTAGATCAAGCATTATTGTTTATGCTAAATACATCTTGCAATTATTTTTATATGTTTATTTTTTATCTTAGTCAAAAGAAATACATATTTTTTTACAAACAATGAAAATTAGCTGCTGGAGATAATTATTCAATTAAAAATCCAAAATGATTTGTGATTATGTTTTCATTTAACTTTAAAAAATAAATACCATATAAAACTTTTTACTATATTGCTGTACGGTAAGTACCAAATTTCTGGATATCCAGAAATTAAAATTTATAGTAAACACATCTGAGGTATAAAAATCCTTAAATAGCAAGGTTTACAGCGTTTCATGATTTAGGATATTTCTGAAGAAATATCCTTATCTAGTAAGGTTGTCAAAAACTGTGTCCGTTTGGACTGTAATAGAACCTAAAATTAAAAGCAGTGTGTAATGTTTTCGATCTTTAACTTATTTATAGAAAATCAAGGTTAAAAATATTTATTAGAAATGCCCATCTGTCACAAACTTATAAAAAAGCCGCTTAAGATCAGCTATTTAATTTTATCCAGTTATAATTATTGCTTAATTACAGGTTAATTAATGCCTAGATCGAAGTACTAGTGCATTTTTTCAATTAATTGGAGAAATTCCCTAACCACTTCATGGGGTTTCTCCTCACAGCTTTTAGCATCAAAGCGCTGAATTACTCTGATGCCATGATGCTGAAAAAAGCGTTCTCGCTCTTGTTCGTCTACTCGTGTCAATGGAGTGTGGTAGGGGCCATCAACTTCCATAAGGCCCCATTTACCGTGATGGCAAACTAGAAAGTCAGGTTCTAGATTACGTCTACCTGTTGGCGTATTGAGCCGAGTTAGGCAAAGGGGTAAAAAGAGAACACCAGCCTCATCAAGCGCTTTTGCAATTTCTATTTCGTTCTTCGAGCGAAACCTTAGCCCTTCCCAATGGTAAATTCGCCAATTTGGATTGAACGGAATACCTTGGTTATTAACAAATTTTCCAGGTATTTTTGCTCCATCCAATATTGCGCCACACAAGTTAGCCCCATTAAGTTTTGCACCAGAAAGGTCTGCCCCTCTCAAATCAGCGCCTGCTAAGTTGGCGTTAGTCAAATTTGCATTCACAAAATCTGCTTCTCTCAAATCAGCGCCCTGAAAAAATGCTCCTCTCAAGTCTGCGGCTCTGAAACACGCCTCTGTGAGTAAGGCCCCTTTAAAAGATGCTTCCGTCAGCTTACATTGAGATAAAACAGCTTTCTGTAAATTCGCACCATCTAGACAGGCTTTGCTCATATTTCCGCCATACCAGTCTACTCCGCTTAGGTCTTTTCCTTGAAGCTGCGCTCCAGGTAAACATACTCTCCAAAATTCTCTTTCATCTATGTCTAGAAGTTTTGCTACAAGTTCACTAGGATTAGAAAGCATAAAAAACTTTAATCTTTAATTTCTCTGTTGTTTTAAGAGGATTCACAGTAAATCCCTCTTCAACTAGGATTAAACAATAGCCATCCTAATAAAGAATGGCTAGTAAAAAAATATCAGAATTATATTGACATTTAGATTAAAATATGAGTCTACTTTCCTCACTTGACCTAGCTTTGGGAGTTAGTTGTTTGAGAGTCTTGCTGAGTTTGGCTTGAGGAACAAAGCTTGTTCAAGAGATTAGGAGGAATCTGTTCAAAATGCTCTAGCAAGAAATCCATTAAAGCAAGATTACGTAAGTCTAGTGTTAGCGGAGGCCGATAGTTGTGACCTCTTCTAAACCAGCGTTGCACCGTAGGAAGCGATCGCGAACAAATCAAGGCAAGTATTTCGTAGTTTACCTGCCACTTGGAGTAAAACTGCCGAGGAGTCATTCCTAGTTCACAGTTGGCGTAGAGTTGAATTAGTTGTTGCTCTCGCTCTGTTAAAGGACGAGCATTTTTCATAGACCTTTTTCTGATGCTAAAGGCTCCAAGTCTTCTTCCCAAGCAGTGTCTGCAACTGTCCAGGCTGCGCTGGGGCTATCTTTAGCTAACCAAATTAGGTAGCGCCACATCCAACAGCAGCGATGAGGTGCAAAGCTGTAGAATCTCCCGATCGCAATCCCCCAATCTGTGCGATCATCAGACGAAACCCACCGTAGTTTGTCGCCGTACAAAAAGCGAGGTGTTTCGACGTTTGGGAAATGGCTTGGTAACTCAATCGACGGCGGCGGAATTTTGACATTAATTTGGCTCAACAGTGAATCTGATTTGCCTTGCTGAATGGCACTTAAATAACTGACAATTAGATTATCTTCGAGGCTATGAGTTAGCCTTTGGATGAGTATGGCTACTAGGTTCTCTAGCTCTTGTTTCTCCACCAAGTATGCTGCATCAAAATCTGGATCGGAAAAATTGCTTAACCGTGATAGTAGCTCTGTAATGCCAAAGTCATCTAAAGCCTGTTGATAAGTATCTAAGCGATCGCGTTGAGCGCTCACAGGTTTTACCATAGATAAAATCTCCTTGAATGGGGAAACCATAAGCCAGCGTCAGCCGTGGAAAGTTGGGCGCTGGCTTTTGGTATTTTTTTTGGTTAGTCAAGTTCAGCAGTGAAGTCTAAATGTTGCAAATAGACTATGGAAATTAGGATAAACCAACTGGGTCAGTTGCCGCAACTGGGCTAACTGCCGTATTTGATCTGAACAAAGCAAATGCCACAATGAGGCTAATTCGTGTTGATAGGGCAGTTGTGTCAGAAGAAGACAAGACAGTAAATTTCCGAGTTTTTCTGCCGGAGGCTGAGAGAACCAGATTCAAGATTGCCTGTGCCAAGCATCGAACCACGATGAGTCAGAAGGCACTTGAGTTAATTCGAGCATGGCTAGACGCTGAGGACGAAAATTCCTCAACTAATAAAGGGAAGGGGGATTAATGAAAGGGTTTCGTCCCTTTAAACTCAGTTGAATGGTTTTTACTTGAAACAAATGTATCGTTAGAGAAGTAGAGAAAGTACTTAGAGAAAGCAATTCATAGTTGGATATTGCTTTCTACATCTTTACAAGTATCATTAAGTACTATTTTTTGTACTAATGTTAGTACTTGTCATACAGTAAAATTTATAACTTTTGGTGAGTAAATACTCAGTAATTTAGCTAAACTCTAAATTTGGGACATAAGACAAAAGCAACACAACAAGCCTTCTTCTTCAAGCTAGTGAATTGTTTTTGGCTAATTAAGAATTGTTAAAACAGTAATGCTAATAATTTGGGCTGTATTTAAGTAGGTTTTTTATGAAGCGATGACAAGCTATAGATAATCGCAAAGTACTTAAGTAGCAAATATTAGTGGTTATGAATTTTATAAGGGAATATACGCAAGCATATTTTTACAAACATAAGGTTAATATGTAGCAACTAATGCCGCTGCTGATTGCAATGAAAACCTTATTTGAAATTTGTAGCCCTTGCCCTGACATATTAAAAGGAGATATTCGAGAATCTGATTTTGCGGCAGATTTAGCGCAGGTCATTAATGGTACAGCACCACCAGAATATGCTGTACCAAACAAATTCTTTGCCAATACTCACCCCACTCAAGGGTTAAAAGCATTATTAAAAACTGTTTGTCAAAGACTACAAGGTGTAGGTGGTTCTCCCGTGCTGCGTTTAGATACTCAATACGGTGGCGGTAAAACTCATAGTTTGATTGCTTTAACTCACGCCGCACAGGGAATGAAAGGTGTAGCTAATATTCAGGAATTTATTGACCCTGAACTTGTCCCCACAACCACAGTTCGACTGGCTGCTTTTGATGGAGAAAACGCAGATTCAGTTAACGGTAGACCTCTTGGCAACGGTTTGAGGGCTTACACGCCTTGGGGAGAACTAGCGTATGGTTTAGCTGGGGTGGCTGGATATGAGAAAGTCCGTCAAAGCGATATCGAAAAAGTTGCTCCTGGTGCGGCTACGATTCAAGAATTATTTGGCAATGAGCCAGTATTAATATTGCTTGATGAATTATCTATATATTTACGCAAAATTAAAGGTAGAAAAGAACAAGACCAACTAACACCTTTTTTGACTGCTTTATTTAAAGCTGTAAGTTCTTCAGCAAAAGCTTGTGTGGTCTTTACTTTAGCAGTTGGTAAGGAAGGGAAAGCGACAGATGCTTATTCTCAAGAAAATGAATTTGTAGCGGAACAGCTTGATGAAGCAACTAAAGTTGCAGGGCGAGTAGCCACACTTTTAAACCCAACTACAGAACAAGAAACTGTACAGGTTTTGCGTCGCAGATTATTTTCTTACATTGATGAAAATGCAGCCGAGGAAGTAATTGCTAATTATGAACAGTTATGGATTAACCATCGCAGTCATTTACCAATTGAACGGCTGAATGCAGACAAACTGGCCGATTTTCGTAGTGGTTTTCCTTTTCATCCGGCGTTGATAGATTTACTCACAGATAAACTCTCTACTGTGAGTACTTTTCAGCGTGTCAGAGGAATGTTGAGGTTACTGACACGAACCATTGCTCATCTTTGGCAAGAACAACCTGCAAATACCTACGCTATTCATTTACATCACGTTAATCCAGGCTATATTCCCATTCGAGATGAGATTACCACCCGTCTGGAATTAGGGAGGTTTGACCCTGTAATCCAAAATGATGTAGCAGCAACAGAAAAAGAAACTTCTTTAGCACAACAGTTAGATGCTAAATGGTATGCGGGTTTAGCTCCCTATGCTTCTTTTGTCGCTCGAAACATTCTTTGGAATAGCTTTGCATTTAATGACAATTTACAAGGTGTTGACGAGGTAAATCTGCGTTACGCCATCCTTGCCTCTGGTTTGGATATCAGTTTTATCAATGATGCCCGTCAAAGGTTTATTGCTGAATCTGCCTATCTAGATGACCGTCCAGCCGCTCCCTTACGGTTTTTAACGGAAGTCAACCTTGGTGTTCTCATTCGCCGCCAGACAAAGCAGGTGGATACTAACGAGGCAAGAAATTTATTACAAGACCATATTCGTACCATTTTTACGGGAAAAACTTTTAATTTAATCCGTTTTGCAGGTGGAGCTTACGATGTAGCAGATGATGTGAGCGATGGCAGACCGAATCTGGTACTGATTAGTTATGACGCTGAAACAGTTCGTAATGAGGCGGTGACAGTACCGCAGTTGGTAGAAAATATTTACCGCAATCAAGGTAATCAAGGAAAATTCCGTCAATTACTGAATAATTTAGTGTTTCTGGTTGCTGACGATGCCACTCGTGATGAGATGAAGAATAAGATGCTTTATCGGTTGGCATTAGATGGAATGCGATCGCCTGACCGTTTGGCACAATTACCAGAACACCAGCAAGAGAAAGTTAACGAACTTTACAAAAAGTCTGAACAAGAATTAGCAATTATTATTCAGCAGTGTTATCGTCATCTTTTTTATCCATCTCGCAATCGCCTAGATGGAGCAAATGTTGATTTAGCTCATACAGCCTTTGATTTACCTTCGGCTTCCGAAAAACCAGGGAATGGACAGCAGGGAATTATCAAAGCACTGATTGACAATCAAAAATTACTTCCGCCTAATAGTCCTCCTCCTGCTCCAAATTTTGTCAAGGATCTGACTTCTTTAAAAAAAGGACAAATCAGCACGGCTGAACTCAGAGCAGAGTTCCGTCAAAACCCTCGTTTTCCCATCATGGTTAGTGATGATCCATTTATTAAATTGGTGCGATTAGGAATAGAGGAGGGAGTTTATGTTTATCAAAGTGGAGATTTACTGTTAGGAAATGGCGACCCCTACGCCGAAATTAAAATTGATGAGCAATCGATTGTTTTCACATCAACTTATGCTAAGGAGCATGGGATTTGGCCTCGTCCCGTTGTCACAAAACCGAGTGAGGCAATAGATGCTGACACAGATAATAATTCTGATGAAGGTAATCAGCCTACCACATCCAAAGTAGGAGAAAAAACTGGTAGTTATCGCGTTGATACTACTAAAGACTCTGTAAAAGTTCCTGTACCATTACTACCTCATCCGAATGTTTTTAAAGCAGAAGCACCATTACGGGAAGCTTTAACCAAAATTTGGGAAGATGCACGCAGCGCCCAAATTAAGAAAATTAGTCTGCTCAGTTTAAGGGTTTTTGATGGTAGTGATGGATTTAAGCTGCTTGGTGTGATTAACACTGTGTCGGGTGCAGATAAACAAGTAAAACTATCTGCTGAATATGAAACCACGAATAGTAGTAGTTTCAGTATCGAGTTTGCCGGACAGGTGAGTGATGCTCAACCGATTAAAGATTTCTTGCAACCTCAATTACGAGCAGCTTCTGAAACTCATTTAGAAATAACTTTTACCTTAACCTACGCAAGTGGGCTAGAACTGAACACAGATGAACCAGAAAAGATAACAGAAAAGCTAGCCAGATTTGCTACTGGTGCAGCTTTTGTAGAAGCTTATGCAGAGGCGTGTTAAAAAATGGTTGTTGCTACTCTTCCTTTAAGTCAATTTTCACATCACCATAATTCTTTTACTAAGAATTTGAGTAAACCTCATTATCAATTAAAAGTAGAAAAGCTGCCAGGAAGTGATTTATCTTTAGAAATTTGGCAGTTACCATCTCCCGCTACACCACATCTCAAAAGTCCCAAACGTGTTGCAGGAATTAAAGGCAGAAATTTTGCTTTAATCGAACATCGGTTACTACGTCAACTCAAGCAGATAGATATTGATTTAACCAAATTGCAACAAGGAAAAATCAAAGATTTTGACCTTGATGAAGAACAGGCATTGAGAATGGGTTTAATGTTTCGCGTGTTAGCACCAATGCGAAATCGAGAGAATATGCGCTGTTGTGCTGAAGGGGTTGAGGTGATGGGAAAAGAAGAAGCCGCCTACTGGTTAGGAATGGCAATGCACCGTAAAAATCCCAGGCGAGTTTTGATGGCTTTGCGCTGTTTGTTGACAGACCCAAATAAAGATTAAAGGATTAAAAAATGACCAGACGTTTGATTGAGGAATGGCTACCTGTTGCGGAAATTGGTGAGGAAAGTGTTAGAGAAAGACGTTCAATGACTGCGCTACCTCCCACTTATTATCTTCATGTTTGGTGGGCTAGGCGACCTTTAGTAGCATCACGGGCTGCGGTCTTGGCTTCTTTATTACCTGCGGATGTTGATAAAAAAAAATTTTTGCATATTTTAGGTATTCATGGCGATCCTATTGCAACTCGCAGAAAAATTGATTTAGCAAGAAGGAAAGGAGAACGTTTTGAAGGGGACGCTTATACTTATAAACGTGCTTTTTCTTATATTCCTTCAGATGCAGATAAAGAATGGCTAAACTATGAAAGCCGTAGAATAGGCTTAAAAAAACCTCAAATTTTAGATCCAACTGCTGGCGGAGGTAGTATACCCTTTGAGTCCATACGACTAGGCGTAAATACGTTTGCTAACGATCTTAATCCTGTTGCTTCCCTTATTCTCAAAGCAACTATTGACTTTCCAATCAATTATGGATTACAGATTTTAGAAGAATTTAATATAATTTCTGCTAAGTTTATTCAACTAAGAGAAGAAAGGTTAAAAGAATTTTATCCTAAAGAACCTAAAGAAAATGCGATTTCAACTAATTACATTTACGCCCGTACAGTATGCTGTCCTTATTGTGAAGGTATAATTCCCCTTTCTCCTAATTGGAAACTTGCGCCGGACGGTACAGGAGTACGCTTAAAGCCAGATGTAAATAAGCGAATTTGTGAATTTGAAATAGTCCATAAAAGCAAAGACCAATCAGCCGGAACAGTTAGTAAAGGCGATGCTCAATGTCCCTATCCTGATTGTAATCGAGTTGTGTCAGGTGATGAAATTAAATCTCAAGCACAAGCTGGAGAAATGGACGACCAATTATTTGCTGTTGTATATAAAGAAAGAATTGTTACTACAACTAAAACAGGAAAAACAAAGGAAAAATGGGAAAGAGGATATCGCGCACCTGTATCCAGTGATGATAATTCAGCAGAAATTAAAGCAAAGTTAGAAGAAAAATTAATTGAATGGGAAGCTTTAGATATTATTCCTAGCGATTATTTACCAATGAATACAGAATCATGGACTCATGGTAATACACCTGCTCAGTATGGAGCAAAAAAGTTTCTCGATTTATTTCACCCACGCCAACTTTTTTGTCATGGGATAAGTGTAGAAATATTTCGAGAACTATTAGAGAAAGAAAAAGCCCAAGAAACATTAGATGAAGCTACAAAAGCAGCGTTTATTTATTTAAGCTTTGTAATTGATAAAATTATTAGTTATAACTCTTATTCTTCTCGATGGGATCAGAAAACTGAAAGAATTCGTAATTTATTTGAGCGTCATGATTTTTCTTTCAAATGCTCTTATGCTGAAATAGCTCCTTTAATTAATGGCTTAGGCTATGATTGGGCGATAGAACAAACTAGAAAATGTATTGAAGAACTTATTGAATTAAGCCGTCCAGACATTGATACTAAAAACAGTAACAGCAAGAGTAAGCAACTTCAATTATTGAATGCGTCATCTTTTACTATACCTGATATTACAATCACAAATGATTCAGGAGATAACCTGTCTCATTTAGAAGATAAAAGCATAGATGCCATTGTCTTTGATCCACCTTATTATGACAATGTAATGTATGCAGAACTTAGTGATTTCTTTTATGTTTGGCTAAAGCTCACCGCAGGTTATGTTTATCCTGAATTTTTTACCCGTCAATTAACAGATAAAGAAAACGAAGCCGTAGCCAACCCTGCAAAATTTCAAGGTGAAAAAGGCGCGAAAGCATTAGCAACCAAAGACTATCAAGAACGCATGGCGAGTATTTTTAATGAGTGTCGCCGTGTCCTCAAAGATGACGGTATTCTCACCCTCATGTTTACCCATAAAGCTCAAGGTGCATGGGATGCTTTGGCTAGTGGTTTATTAGAAGCTGGCTTTACTATCACTGCTTCTTGGCCTATCAACACCGAAGCTGAAAGCAGCCTGCACATCAAAGACAAAGCTGCTGCTAAAAGTACTATATTCCTTGTTTGTCGTCCTCGTCCCACCAAACCTGAAGAAGATACTGTTTATTGGGAAGACGTAGAAAAGGATGTTGCTAAGGCTGTCAGAAAACGAGTCCAAGAATTTCAAAAATACGGTATCAAAGGCGTTGATTTATATCTATCCTGCTTTGGGCCAGCCTTACAAGAATTATCCCAACACTGGCCTTTAACTCGCGGTACTCCCAAAGCTCAACCAAAAACGAAACAGAAAAGCAAACAAACCAGCTTATTTGATGAATTTGACCCTTATGCAGTCACCCCAGAAGATGCGCTAGATGCGGCTAGGCGAGAAGTGAAACAATGGCGCATGGAACAACTTTTAGGCACAAAACGCCAAACAAATTTAGACCCCATTACCGAATGGTTTGTATTAGCTTGGGATGCTTTTGAAGCTCCTCGTTTCCCTTATGATGAAGCCTTGCGATTAGCTAGAGTTGTAGGTGTAGATTTAGACAAAGAAATTGTTGGTTATTTAGCACAAAAACAATCCAGCGATTTAATTTTATGGGATAGTAGTCAACGCGCCGCCAAAGCTAGTCTAGGTTCACCAGATGGTAGTCGCAGCATGATTGATGCACTACACCACGCTGCTAACCGTGCGCGTAGCAATGGCTTAGAAGCTGCTAAGAAATTACTCGAAAGCAACCAAGTTGATAAAAGTTCAGATTTCCAAACCGCTTTATTAGCTGTATTAGAAGTATTACCTGTTTCCAGCACCTACACAGGTTTTGCAGAAGAAGAAGGGGAAGTTGCAGAAGCTGCTAAAGATTTTGATGTGTTAGAAAGCTTGCGTCGCTTGGCATTTAGCGAAAACGTTCCACAGCCCAAGCAATTAGAACTGTGGTTGAATATTAAAATTGCATAGGAAATTGTGTTATGAAGAATCAAAAAGAAACCATTCGTAAAATGGTTACTTACCTTAATGATGAAGAAAAAGATGGCGGCTTTTGGTTGCCAAATATTCAACGTCCCTTTGTTTGGTCAGAAGAACAAATCGAGCGTCTATTTGACTCGATTATGCGTGAATACCCTATCAGCACGCTCTTGGTTTGGCGTACTCAATCAAAAATAAAATGTCGTAAATTTATTGACCATTATAAACCAAATTTGAGACTTTCTGATTTTAATGTTCCAGAGAATAGTAAGACTAAACTATTAGTTCTAGACGGGCAACAACGTTTACAATGTATGTTTATTGGCTTAAAAGGTAGTTACGACAGAAAAGAACTATTTTTTAATGTAATCAGTGGAGATTTAGCTGCACCAGAAGATATTCGCTATCAGTTTAAATTTCTAAATGCTGATAACGCTAAATTCCCTTGGATTAAATTCAAAGACATTATCTTTAATCATAACAGATTTAATACAATTGCTCAATCAATTATTAACCTTCAAGACGATTTAAGCAATGAAGATAAAAGCAGAGTTTTTGATAATGTCGCCTTAGCTATTAATCAGTTTTCTGCATCTGATTTTTTAATATATCAGGAACTTGATAGCGTTGATAATCCACAAGCTTATAAAGAAGAAGATGTTGTAGAAATTTTTATTAGAGCCAATTCTGGTGGGACTCAATTAGGTAAATCAGATTTACTCTTTTCTCTGTTAACATCCAGTTGGGATGATGCAGATGAGGAGTTGGAAGACTTAATAGATGAACTGAATCGAAGTGGCTATAGTTTTACCAGGGATTTTATTTTAAAAACCTGTATTACTTTACTGGATAAAGGAGCGCAGTATGATGTTAATAAGTTCAGAGATGGAGTTACCAAAGAAGAGATTGTAAAAAACTGGGATAACATAGCTAATGCTATCAAAGATGTTAAAGATTTCCTACTAGGTAAAACTTTTCTACGGACTGATAAAGCTGTTCCTTCTTATTTGGCATTAATTCCGATTATCTATTTCCGCTATAAATATCCGAGAAAGTGGTCTAATATTGAACACTTAGATACCTATGTTTTAAGAACATTACTTACTGGTGCTTTTAGCGGTAATCCGGATAAATTAATTGATAAATTAACCAGAAAAATCAAAGAAATTGAAGAATTTGATGTCAAAGACCTATTAGGTGTAATTCGCGCTGATGGCAGAAATTTAGAAATTACTGAATCTAGCGTCTTAACACAGCATTATTCTTCTAAATACATACATTTGTATTTTAATTTATGGTATAAAAGCTTTGATTATCACCCATCTTACGAAGCTAGTCTACCACAGATAGATCATATATTTCCTCAATCTCTGCTACGAAAGATTAAAACAATTAACCCAACTACAGGGCGCAAAGACATTCTCAAGTATCTGCAATTTGACCGAGATCAGATTGCTAACTGTATGTTGCTAACTGCGAAAGAAAATGGTGCAGGAGGCAAAAGAGATATTCCCCCTGAACAATGGTTTAGCAGCAAAAATGATGATTATTTAAATTTACATCTAATTCCTAAAGACCGAGAGTTATGGAAGCTAGAAAACTATGAACAGTTTATTGCAGCTAGAAAAAAACTGATTTTAGAAAAATTTGGCTTTATGATTCAAACCAATGTCTAAAAATTATGGCTTTACTTACAGATTATACTTGGGCGACAAAGTACGACTCTGATACATTGAGCCTGATTAATGAGTTTTACGAACCTATCCTTAATTGTGCAATCCGCTATGACCGTTCTACTGGCTTTTTTTCTGCCCGTATCCTCACCTTAGCTGCACGGGGAATTGAAGGTTTAATTCGTAATCATGGAGTTATGCGGTTAGTCATTGGCTGCACTCTTAAGGAAGAAGAAGTAGAAGCGATCGCACGAGGTGAAAAACTCAAAGAAGTGGTAGATCGTTCTCTATCTAATTTTCCGTTGATTCCAGAAAATATTGGAGAAGCAGACGCATTAGAACTTCTTTCCTGGATGATTGCACAGGGCTATCTAGAAGTTAAACTTGCTTTACCCTGTTCTTCTGAACGCCAGCCGATTCCCCTAGAAGGCATTTTTCACGAAAAAGCCGGAGTTATTGAAGATAAAGCTGGAAACAGACTTGCATTTAATGGCAGTGTGAATGAAACAGCCAAAGGCTGGACAGGAAATTGGGAGAGTTTTCACGTCTTTACAGATTGGGGTGGAACAAAACTCCATTTAGAGGAAGAGGAACGAGGATTTGCTAAACTCTGGACAAACCAAGCCAAACGCTGTCTAGTCATTGATGTTCCTACTGCGGTAAAAGAACAACTCCTCAGTTATCTTCCACCCAACGATCAAAAACCAAAGCGATTGCAGAGTATTCAGGAACCAGAAGTCAGCACTCAGAATTTTGTAGAGATGAGTTCTGTTGGTTCTACAACTGCCCAAACCAGTGAAAAAACCTTTGATGAAAACAAGCAGCCTCTTGATCTGCAAGAACAATTTAAACAAGTTTGGAGTTTGATACAGTACGGCGCGGCAATTCCTGGAAAAGGCGATCGCGTTGGCGAAGCTACCTGTGCGATTACACCCTATCCGCACCAAGTCAATGCTTTTCAACGCCTATATCAAAATTGGCCTCCCAAACTCCTGATTGCTGACGAAGTTGGCTTAGGTAAAACCATTCAAGCTGGATTATTGATTCGTCAAGCTTGGTTAGCTGGTAAAGCCAAGCGGATTCTCATCCTTGCCCCCAAAGCGATTCTCACTCAATGGCAAATTGAACTCAGAGAAAAGTTTAACCTCAATGTTCCTATCTATGATGGTAAAACTCTTAGTTGGTATGATTGCCCAGCTTTGAGAGTGTTAGGTAAACCCATTAGTAAAGCCGTCAGCCGTGAGGAATGGCACAAAGAACCCATCATCATTACCTCCAGCCACTTAATGCGAAGGGCAGATCGCGCCAAAGAATTGATTAATGAAGCTGAACCTTACGACTTATTGTTTCTTGATGAAGCACACCATGCCCGCCGCCAAGGAGTGAGTGGCACTCAACCGAAAGGCCCTAATCAATTATTGCGATTAATGCAGCAGTTAAAACATAGAACTCAAGGTTTAGTTTTATTAACTGCAACTCCTATGCAAGTTAGCCCCATAGAGGTATGGGACTTACTCAACTTACTAGAATTACCTCAGTTGTGGAATCTAAAGAATTTTCAAGATTTTTTCAATTGTGCCAGTGCAGGCAATCCTAGCCATGCTCAATTTGAGTTAATGGCAAACTTGTTCCGCTCCGTTGAAGCACAATTTGGTGAAACATCTCTAGAAGCTGCCCAAAGATTTATCCCTGGTAACAGTAAATTAGCCACTAAAAATGTATTAAAAGCTCTCAGAGATGAAGCCACCTTACTTAGAAAACAACTTAACAACGACAAAAGACGAGCAGCGATCGCAATTATGCGATCTAATACTCCTGTCAATCGTCTGATTTCGCGCCATACTCGTGAACTGTTACGGCGCTATTACGAAGCTGGAAAAATTAGTAGTCGCATTGCTACTCGAATTGTTGAAGACGAATTTGTATCTTTAACCCCTGCTGAAAGACAATTATATGAAGCAGTTGAGGATTATATTTCTACAACATATAATAATGCATCTCAAGCAGAGAAAAACGCTGTCGGTTTTGTAATGACTATCTATCGTCGCCGTCTTGCTAGTAGTTTTGCCGCTTTAGAACATACCCTTAGCCAGCGAGTTAATAATCTTAAAAATCGCAATTTTACTCAACTAGAACTGAATGAAGAAAATATTTCTGATGATGAAGCTTCAGATGAAACAATGGATGCTGAAGAAGCCAACGAGCTAGAAAGAGAGGCTCTACAAGCAGAAGAAGTACGTGAATTAGAATTTTTATTAAAACAAGTCCAACAATTACCAACTGATACTAAAGCCCAAATTTTTCGCCAAGAGCTTCAGAAACTCAGACAAGAAGGCTATCGACAAGTAATTGTATTTACCCAATATACTGATACAATGGATTTTCTGCGCCAGTACTTAGTAGAATCAGAAAAATATAAAGTTATTTGTTTTTCGGGAAGAGGTGGAGAATTAGCCGTCAGTAACAACAATTGGCGAGGTATTTCTAGAGATGAAACTAAGCGAATATTTCGTGAAGGAAAAGCAGAAATTCTCTTATGCACAGACGCAGCAGCCGAAGGCTTAAACTTTCAATTCTGCGGCGCATTAATTAACTATGATATGCCTTGGAATCCCATGCGAGTTGAGCAGCGCATTGGCAGAATCGACCGTTTAGGTCAAGCTTATGAAGACATCAAAATCATTAACTTACATTATCAAGATACTGTAGAAACAGATGTTTATGTAGTTTTAAGAGAACGCATTGGTTTGTTTTCTCAATACGTAGGCAGATTACAACCTATTTTAGCCACTTTACCTAGAAGTATTGCCAATGCTGCTTTATCGAGTCGTACTGAACAAGAACAGCAACGAGCGGTTTTAGTCAGTGAATTGGATAGTAGTATACGTCAAGCTCAACAAGAAACGTTCGATTTGGATGTAATTACCGAAGCTGATTTAGAAGAACCTTTAAGACCAGAACCACTATATGGCTTAAAAATCTTAGACAAATTGCTACAAACTCCCTCTTTACTGCCTCCAGGGATTGAAGTTCAACTAATGCAGGATGGCGAATATAAATTCTCTATGCCTGGAATGAAAGAAACTTTGCGAGTTACTACTAAACCTGATTACTTTGATCAACATCCCGGCAGTACAGAATTATGGTCATCTGGTAGCCCTTTATTCCCGATTGTTGATGAGGTAATGGATTTAAATAATATTTCTCAAATCACATTTAATTCCGAAAGCTTAACCACTTCTCGCGGCGTAAAGTGATCGCCTGCTGTTTCATTAGCTGCTTCATTAAATCTGCGGATTAAATCCTCAAACAGCAATCCCATGCCGATGTTATCTAAGTCATCAGGATGCAGGTTAACATCGCAAAACTTAGACACAACGAGGTAGAGAATATTTGCTTCACGCATTTTCTCAATTTCAGCAGTAAACTCAAATCGCTCGAAAATATTGTAAACGTTCTTCGAGAAACCTTTAATGTAGCTGATGAGATGTTCATCTATATTATCGGGATCACCTTTAAGTTGCTGAAAATCGAGTTTTGAACGGTTATGAAAACGTTGTCCTGCTACATTATCCAGAATTTGATCCGGGAAATTATCCTTGAATGCGGGTATATCCTTCCGCTTGTCATATTCCGCCAGTACTTGGGATTTAGTTGACGCAAGCACACAATCAAAGCGACGCAGCACCGTCATTGGTAACATTACACGCTCATACTGCGGTGGGCGGTAAGGCCCCCGTAATAAGTCAGCAATTTGCCAAATGAAGTTGGAGAGTTGGTGATGGTCTGCCATGTCCGTCTATATCGATCTGCTTATTATATCTACATTTCGGGGGGCAGAACGATAGTTTTACAGCCAAACAAGGAGTTGTAGGAAATATGACTATTCTTCAGGAAAGAAGAATAGTCACCATTAAAACACATCCCATAAGCAGAATCACTATGTCAATAGTCGGCGGATGGAAGACAAGAGGGAGGGATGTAATCAGTAATGCTTTTGATGTTTTGCCATCTCAGCAAAAGGTGTAAAACATCTATTACACATTCCCTCTATCCATAAAGCTGGAATGAAAAAGGGTTTTTCGCAGACAGGGCATTTTGATAATAAGCGTAACTGATGGCGAGGCGATCGCATACTCCCGTTTCCTTAGATTACCACTCAACTCGGCTAAAGGATTTGTCCACGTAACAAGCCCCACATAACCGAATGGGTAATGCTGCATACTTACCCTAGCAGTAGGTAATATTTCTACAAACCTCTGGGCTAATGCTGTGAGATGATTTTAAGAAATTACGGCAAGCTAAAAGTTGAAAAATCTAATTGCGGCAAACTTATAGTTTAAAGCTGGAATTTCATGTGCGATCGCCTTACGCAAGAATCAGTGTTCTAGTGATACTCGCGGCAAACTTATGCTTGAAACGGCGGCAAACTTATGCTTTAAGTCATAGTCGCAATTCGTGAAGGTTTCTTAGAGAAACAGCTTCACGCTTTTGTCTAGTAGGTTTAGACTAACCTAATTCTTCTATAAATAAATCACTAAATTGAAAGTTATTGAGTAAATCACGGGTTCGTTGAAAATTGAGTGACATAATTTAACATGCTTGGAAGAGAAAAACTAAGCATGGTAAATTTGGCATTCACAAAATAAATCTGTGGCTTAAAAATTAAGTCTGCGCTGGCGGACTTGAAGAAACTCTTTTTATAGAAGTTAAATTTTTACCATGCTTTTTATACTTTATAAATCCTTTATATCAAAGTGAGTTCAGGGATATTACCTGAGTTATCTAAATGCCGACTTTGCTTTGTAAAGACGTGATTTTTAATTGTCAAGTATATTTGCTGATTACTTTATCAAAACGCCTAATTGCTTTATAAAAATGCCCGATTACTTTCTCAAAACACTGAAATACTTTCTTAAAATAAGCTTTGACTTACTCAAAAGGTCATTTGACTTACTCATTTTGGTGTTTTCCGCAAGCAAAAGCAGCTTTGACTTATTCAAACTTCAGTTTGCTTACTCATTTTGGTGTTTTCCGCAAGCAAAAACAGCTTTGACTTATTTAAACTCCAGTTTGCTTACTCATTTTGGTGTTTTCCGCAAGCAAAAGGAACTTTTACTTATTCAAACCCCAGTTTGCTTTCTAATTTAGGTGTTTTCCACAAAATCCCAAAGACGCGATGAATCGCCGTCTATTGCCTTAACCTATTAGTCTCTCAATAAATTGGGAGATTTAGAGGAATCTAAAACTTTTGATACCTACAAGAGAACTTTTCAAACATCCTCTAACCAACTTCTAAGCTTGTCACCGCAAATACACGATTTATAGGCAAGTTAGGAATTTCTTTAGTGTACATCTGAGCGATTTCAGAGACTGGCTTCATCCCGTAACGTTGAGCCAGCTTAATCGCTTCTGAATTAACATCTGGCACATCAAGAAACACCGGAGCATCAGAACCAAAAGCAAGCAAGGCTAGTAAAAGTTGCTCGGCAATCTGTTCATCGTCAGCATTCAACGGCCCAATCCGAAAACCTGTGTGGCTTTGGCGGATGACTCCATAACCAACAACATGCCCATCTCTAATAACTCCAAAGGCAGCACTGTTTGGTTGCTGTATCCAAAGTTGTAGGAACTGCTTGCGTTCAGCCGAAAAAAACTCTTGAGCGTAAGCAACTAACTTATCAAAAGGCACAGTTTTGAGTTCTACAATGCCGTCTGGTACAACGCCGCCGCCTACAGCCTCATAACGAATATGACGGTAGGCGATTTTAAAACCTGATTTTTGGTAGTTCTCCTGTTGAGCAGCTACTCCATTTAAGCTGATGTTACGTTCAGTACCAAGGTATGCCATTGCTGCCCTCCACATTTTCATGCCAAAACCTCGCCCACGAAACTGCGGTTTGACAATATAAAAGCCAATAACGGCAAAGTGCTGAGAGTAAGCAACAGCAGAAATACTTGCTACAAGTTCATTGTTCAATTCCCCCACAAAAAAACCGCATTTATCGGCTTGGTAAAAACATTCAGCATCATAAGTTCCAGGATTCCAACCTTCAACTGCTGCCCAATCAATTACCAAATCTAATTCTGACCTCTTCATTGGTCGAACGATAAAATTGTCCATTGTCATTGGTGTTATCGTGGTCATAACATTATTATTTTAGAGTGACTGAATACCGTTTTCGAGGCTGGATTCCTTGGGTAGTAAGGATGCGGCGAGTATAACGTATTTTTTGATGTAAACGACAAAAAACGATATTGTCAGAAATTGCGGGTTGAAATTTGCTGAAGATACGCCACCAAATGCGTAGGTGTAGCCCGTCATATACATCGCACCCAATGCCCCATACCTTATGACCAACTACTTTCGCTCTAATGTTGATGCAATGGCTAGCTATGTTCCCGGTGAGCAGCCTCGACGCGGTACACAAATTATTAAACTTAACAGCAATGAGAATCCCTATCCTCCTTCGCCTGCGGCATTAGCTGTGCTACGAAATATTGATGGTGAGTGGTTGCGGCGGTATCCAGAACCTTTCGGGGGGGAGTTCCGGGAAGCTGCAAGTAAAGTTTTAGGAATTCCTAGTGATTGGATAATTGTCGGAAATGGCAGTGACGAATTGTTGAGTGTGGTGATTCGAGCCTGTGCTGAACCTGGGAAGAAGGTAGTTTATCCGATGCCTACTTACGTTTTATATCGCACCTTAACAGAAATGCAAGCAGCGGAAATTATTGAGATTCCCTACAGCAAAGACTACAGTTTACCAAAGGACGAATTAGTTGCTGCTAATGGGGCGGTAACATTTATTGCGTCGCCCAATAGTCCATCGGGGCACGTGGTGGCAACCAATGAGTTGCGAAAATTAGCCAGCCAGTTATCTGGAGTTTTAGCGATCGATGAAGCATACATAGATTTTACCGAAGAGAATGCATTGGCTTTGGTTCAGGAATACGAAAACGTCATTGTGCTTCGGACACTATCTAAGGGATACTCGTTGGCAGGATTGCGATTGGGCTTTGGGGTGGCAAATCCCAAACTTTTGCAGGGATTGTTTAAGGTTAAGGATAGCTATAACATTGATGCGATCGCTTGTGCAATTGGTACAGCTGCTATCACTGACCAAGCTTATAAAAATGCTTGTGTAGCCAAGATTAAAGCATCACGGACTAAGTTAGCAACAGACTTGAAACAATTAGGTTTTCATATCTGGGATTCCGAAGCTAACTTTTTGCTGGCACAGCCAAGAGAAGGAAATGCAGAATATCTCTATCAAAAACTCAAGGAACAGGGAATTTTAATTCGCTATTTCAAGCAGCCTGGACTAGATGATAAATTACGCATCACTGTTGGGACAGATGAGCAAAATCAGGCTTTAGTAGAGGCACTAGCTACAAATCTTTAATTATTCATACCCACTTACTTAAGACCTCTTGCAAAAATATATTTTTGCAAAAGTCAGGGTAAAGGAAAAAGGTTAAAGGGAAAAGATTTTGAGTTTCTTTAACCTTTTCCCCTTCCCCCTTCCCCTTTACCCTGACTTTTGCAAGAAGTCTTTACAACACTTGAAAACTAAAGCTAAGACTTGCCCAATTATTCACATCCAAGCTATGTGAATCGGCTGTTGTACCGTTTATCTCCGTTTTGAGGGCACTAGCGTTATGTAAGTCTTGTAGCAAGGCTTGTACAACGTCTAAGGAATTCAATAATGGACCAATTGTCCCTTGTTCGGCTGTGGAATACTTGGCAGTGTTCAAGGCGGTGAGAGTTGCGTTAAAGGGGGCAGTACTAAAAATCAGTTGGTGTTCGCACTCAGAAGCTGGCCCTGAAATCACCCATTCGGAAGCAGTATTCGTTTGGGGTAGGGTGAGGGTTTCACCTGGAGCGATGACGACTTCTTTAAGCAGAGGTTTGGTGTCCGCGGTGTTTGGTTCTTGGGGAGTTTCCCAAGAATAGAAGGCGATCGCTGTATGATTATTGTTTAATCCCAGCAAGATTAAATATACTGGGCGATCGCTCTGGTTTTCTACCCGATATTGCATTCGACTACCGATAGGGACAATCGGTGTGGGGAGTGATTTTTGAATAGAAGTTTCTGTTTTGAAAGTTCGTACTGTTTCGCGCTGCACGATAACACGAGGCGATATGTTGTTAATTATTTCTAAGGTTGCCTTGAGAGCCAAGCGGGAAGAACCTTGATTTTCTGTCAGCCGCCATAACTTGGCTGCTAACAAGGTTGATAATTTTGGCGCTAACTTTTGCACTGTTAATTTTACAGCTTCTCCTGCTTCCCCTGTGGCATTAGAAATTAGTTCGCCACCAAGAGAAAATAAACCATAGCGACTAGGTGTTTGCTGTAGTTTGGCAAATAAATAATCAGCTGGTTTTTCCCCTGCGACTACGGTGGAGACATGGGGAAATGCAGCAAAGGCACTTGTAGCGTCTACCCGCTCAATTCTTTCTAAGCCAGTATCCAGAGCAATTATTAAATTAATATTTCGGGGTAAAACCCGGACTGCTTCTTGGACAAGTTGCCCGATTTGTAGGGGATTTGCACCTTCTATTTGGGTAATTTGCGCTTTTGCTGTTAACCCAGTCCGCGATCGCAATACTAATTCTTCTGTTGTTGTTGCTAAGGTAAATCGAGAATTAACTCCGTAGTATAGCAGCACATGTGGCGGTAATCCTGCTAACCACAGCTGGATTGTTTTACCGTCTTCTTCAATAGCTGTCACCGCACCTTCTGCACCAATAATATTGTTGTCTGGCGGTAGAGACGTTAGATGTTGATTTTTTTGACTACTTAATAACGCTGGTTGCTGTTTACTTCCCAATTTGGATAGAGAATTTTCCATATAAGAGAGAGCGACTTGAATTCTGGTAGTTGGGGTGAATTCCCACAAATACTGTGTCAAGGCGTAAGTAAATAACCCAGCACTAAAACCAGAAAATAGTTCTTCCCTGGCAGGTTGCTTGGGATTTGAGGTAGCTGCTAAGACAATTGGCGTGCTGGGTAACTTTTGAGTTTTGAGTTGTTGGAGAAAGTCGAGTTCTTCTGCTGCTAGCTTTGCCTCTAATGATTCTGGAAGGGCACGACTTTTTAATCCTAATACTGGGGTTGGCGCATAATAGCTAGTATCTAATACTGCTGTGACTCGATTTGTAGGGAGCGATCGCAATAATAGCAGTAGAGTTTCTTCTAATATATAGTTGACTGTTTTTTCATCTTGTGAGGTGGAACTGGCATTAGCTGGCACCAGAGCATTTTGCATTGTATCTGGTGATGTCTCCAATTTTACACGACTGCCATAACCGCTAAAGTGAAAGACGACCACATCGCTGGGTTTAGCTTGCTTACCCAGACGATCCAAAAAAGCCGCCTCAATGAATTCCCTACTAGCTTGTTCCTCAGTTAAAGTTAGGATATCTGACCCTTGGAAACCAAAGCGATGAATCAAAAGTTCTCTTTGTAGTTCCACATCCGTCAGACAACCACTGAGGGCTGAAAATTTTGGGTATTGGTTAATACCTATTAATAATGCCAGTTTACGCAGACTAGGTTGTGCCAAAGCCTGATAATAGCGATTTCCTAAAGACAACCACTCAACTTCAGTTATCCCCAATACCGCGAGTATTGAGCCAATTCTCTCTAAAAACGTGCGACGTTTCATAATTAGCTATCAGCCCTCAGCTATTCAGTTAGCAGCTTACAGGGCTGAACTCTGTATTGTAAAGTTACAAAAACGTGGAGAGTGGAGGGGCAGGGGAGGCAGGGGAGCAGCACTTCTCTACGAGAGGCTGCGCCAACGGCTACGCTCTGTTACCGAGGAGCAGGGGAGCAGGGGGAAAATTCTTAACTCCTAACTCCTAACTCAGCACTCAGCACTGTTTTGCCCCATACCCTAAGCTGGTACTTCTATCCGCATTGCCCGCGCCAACTCTGCTGCTACCTCTGGACGAGAAAATTCTGGTGGAGGTAATTCACCGCGCCGCAGCATTTCTCTAACTTTTGTCCCTGATAGGTGAATGCGTTCTTCTGGCCTGCTGGGACTGGTTTTAGATGTTGCCATTTGCTTAGTGCGCGTGCAGTAAAAAGCGTGTTCAAATTTCATCGGCACAATGCCTAATTCACTTGGTTCAAATTCATCAAAGATATATTGAGCGTCGTAAGTGCCGTAATAGTCACCGACACCAGCATGATCTCGTCCGACGATAAAGTGAGTACAGCCGTAGTTTTTGCGGACTAAAGCATGGAATATAGCCTCACGAGGCCCAGCATAACGCATTGCGGCTGGATTGATTGCCAAACTTACCCTGTCTAAGGGGTAGTAGTGTTCCAGCAAAATTTCATAACAGCGCATCCGCACGTCAGCGGCAATATCATCTTCTTTTGTTGCCCCGACTAATGGGTGCAGAAATAAACCATCAACAATTTCTAAAGCGCACTTTTGAATATATTCATGGGCGCGGTGGATGGGGTTGCGAGTTTGAAAGCCAACAATGGTTTTCCAACCCTTGTCTTGAAATAGTTGCCGTGAGGCAGCTGGATCGATTTGGTAAGTGGGAAACTGGGGATGAGGTTCGCGTTGCAACAACCAAATATCACCCGCCAGATGTACAGTACCTTGGTTATAGAGTACCTGCACGCCGGGATGTTTGACATCATCTGTGCGGTAGACTTTTATTGCTTCGCGGGTTTTGTCGTAGTGATACTTTTGCGTGAGTTGCAAAACTCCGATAAATTCGCCTCTGGAGTTATCCAGACGGATTAAGCCGCCTTCTTGTAACGGGGAAGCTACTTCTTTGCTTACCGATAGTGTAATCGGGATTGACCACACAAGACCGTTAGCTAATCGCATTTCTGTGACAGTGCGATCGTAGTCTTCTTGGTTCATAAAACCCGTCAGCGGACTAAAAGCACCGATCGCAATCATTTCTAGATCGGAAACGGCGCGATCGTCAAGTTGCACTCGCGGCAAAAAGTCAGCTTTTGAGAGAAACTCTGCTCTTTGTTCTGGTGTGGCGATACGGTTAACCAACTGTCCGCCGTGGGGGGCTATGGCATCTGGATTTTGACTCAACGTAATCCCCTCTTTGTATTAACTGTTATTGTTTCAGATTATGTACTAACTTATCAAATGCTGGTACGTAGAAAAAAAGAGTTTAGGGAATGGAGGAAAATTTTGCAACTAGCCTGTAAGCGATCTGATTAGGTTACGCTAAAGCTAATCCAGCCTCAAGTTTCAGAATAGTTCCTTTATAAGGAAAATGCTTATGACTGCTGTATCTCCCGTTGTTAAACCTGTTAGCCAAATGCGGCTAGCGCCTGGTAGTACAGTGAATATCCAGGATATCAGTTGGGAGGAATTTGAGTCTATTTTGCAAGAATTGGGGGAAAAGCGATCGCTACGAGTTGCTTACAGCAAGTCTACGTTAGAAATTATGGTTCCTCTACCCGAACACGAAAAATCAAAGGACTTAATTTCGGATATTGTAAAAATTTTGCTGAAGATCGCAGGGAAAAGTTATGAACCCTTCGGTTCAACCACCTTTAAGCGGGAAAATATAGCGGGGGTAGAACCAGATGCTTGCTTCTACATCCAAAATTATCAAAGAATGATTGGTCGTCGCAAACTGGAACCAAACGATCCGCCTCCTGATTTGGCAATTGAAACAGATGTGACATCAAAAACAACTCTTGATGCTTACGAAGCGATCGCAGTTCCAGAACTATGGATTTACGATAGTAAAAAGCTGAGAATTTATTTACTCAGGGATGGACATTACATCGAATCTGATAAGCTAAACCACATCTAGTTTGCATATCTAAAATTTATATAACTCTTGTGGGGTGGGCATCTTGCCCGCCTTAATTATGCAATTGAAATGTGGAACAGCTTAATAGTCCTAACTTTCAAAATATCCCTCTAACTCAAATTATTACCGCTACAGTTGAACGCTCTTGGCAAGTAGGAACCGTACAAGCTTTGAAATAGTTTGAATGTGCATTAGATAGAAGTAGTTTTTGATGATTTTAGTCACTCTGAAACTGCAAATACTCCAACAGTAGTAACCGCAAGTAATCTAACGTTCTAATATAACTCTTTATCTGTTCATAATTGCCATTACTGCCAAAATAAAAACTCGCAATCTGAGGTATATTTAAAACTCGCATAGTTTGTAATTGCTCAATTGCCTGAGATTGATTGGCAATTTGACCTGTGCTTTGAATTTGACTTGCATAACCTCTAAGATTTACTGTTAAAAGTTCAAGTTCTTCTAAGAAGGAAAACTCTTCATCTTCTGGTGGAAACTGAATAGAAATTTGTTGTCGTTCACCACGTGTATTTTGATAAATATTAGTCAATTGTACTAATAATTGACTAATATTTCTCTTCACTAATTCTTGCTCATTTAAAATTGCTTTAGTCATCATTGACTCCATAAGTAACTATCTTTTCAGTACCATATTGGTCAGGTCTGACAATCAGATATTCATTACCTTTACGGTATACAGCTGAACTATCTCCACGATATCCAGTTTTCGGGACTCTAATCGCTCCTTTTTTATTAAAGTTATGAGCTTTGCATAGATACTTTAATGGGTCAATTCCTTTTCTATTAGCATGGTCTAATACCAATTTAATATGAAGCTGCATAGAATAAAGCTTCCAGGATAAAGTTGTAAGAAGAGACAGAAATTACCTGCTCAAATGTAAGTTGGT
>NZ_JBALDP010000074.1:0-130875 GCF_036917355.1 Nostoc sp. | reverse complement strand
GTTTTATGTTCTGTTTAGGCTATAACCCTTGAAATGTCGTTAATTTTGGTCAGGGTATGATTCAAAATTTGGTCATCCAGGGGGTAAAAGCACACTTCCCAAGCTCTAGTTGGAATTCTTTTTCTACTATTTTTTGTTGTTTGAACATCTATTCCTTTATCAGGTTTGGTAACGTTTTCGCCATTCTCTGTTGCTTCAATTATTCCGTTCCAACCGAACATTTTAATCATGCTATCTGAGATAAAGCGTTTGATAGTTTCATCTTCGCGTTCGTTGGGAGCAGCAAATTTACCAGGTGAAATAGAGCCATCTTGGAGTTGAACAACCGTCATACCTTTGACATGACGATTTGTACTAGAAATTATACCAATATTTACAATTTGCAATAGGATAGATAAGATAGTTCCTCCTGCTGTTATGGTGATTGCCATTGCAATAGGTGTAGAGGTAGATTGACCGTAACTGAGAAGGCGGGCTGGTTGAGATTTAGACTTAGCTTTAAGCATATATTTCCGATTTAGGGAACTCACTACTAAATTGATATACTAATAAAACAAACTGATGTGCTTTTTGCCAAACTATCAAATCTTGAAATGTCTTAGCTGACTCCTGAATTCTGACTCCTGAATTCTGACTAATTACTTTTTAACTTTAATTTTGGAACTAACAAATTTGGTGGCATTGACAGCAACCGTTGCAGTTGTACTTGCTCCACCAGTAGCGATTCCTGCTGCAATTTCAGATCCAAATGCTACTGTTTTACCTAATCCTGTCCAAACAGCTATTCCACCACCTGCGGCTAATGCAGATGAAAGGATAGGAGAAACCAACCCAACAAAAAGGAGAAATATCATCGGTTGGTTTTGTTCGGAATTAGCAATAAGTTGTCCGCACAAACCAATAATCATGTTGAAGCAAAGTTTTGCCATTCCAACGGTGAAATAACCAGTTAGCCAAGCGAAAATAGGTTTCGCGCCAAAGGGGAGTAGTGAACCGCCTATTGCCAACGGGCCAAGTAGGGCAGTTAAAAGCATCGTGAATTCGATACCCCACTGGTAAGCGTTATTTAGGGCGAGGAGGATGACTGCGACAAATCCGGTAATCATCGAGCCGATTGTACTGGTGATAGAATTACCAATCTTTTCGGCAATTTGACCGGGGGAGAGGTCGTTGAGCGCATCTTTGGCATCAGATAAAGCCTGAAGTGGGTTAAATTCCCAACTACCACTATCGGGGGCTTCTCCTTTGAATAGATCGGGCGCAGAGGTTTTGAGTTCTGCTTCTGCTTGTTGCAAGCAGGTGATTGAATCTTGCGTGTTACCAGGGATTGAGCGGCATCTTTCCATTGCCGCCCCTACTTGCTGCTGGAGGGCAATATTGCCGACTGCTCGGTTGAATGCTACTTCTAGGTTGGCTCCGGCAGCAGTAAACTCAAGAATGTCATTATTGACAGTATTAATATATCCTCGTATGGCGAGTGTTCCACTTCTGAGTAAAGTGCCATTGTTAGCCAGTAGCCCGATAACCAGGATGGGCCATATCCAACTGGAGAGAGCTTTCATATCTTCTTGATTTATCCAGTTTTTGCCTAACTCAACCATAAAAAGGGTGAGTGTGGCGATCGCAAAAAACTGACCAACTTTGCACATCGAGCCATACAAGCTACCGTTGAGGGTTTCTTGCCAAAGTTCATTGAAACCTTCAGCTACTAGTTGCGCCCCGGCGGCGGCATTTTCTAAAATGTCTTGTCCAAAAAATGGGTCGGTTGCAATTATGAGGTGTTCTAGCATAGCACTTGGTTAACAGGCGTGAAGGTTTGGTCATCTCAATTGCAGAGATGACCAACTAATTAGGGTGAATTATTGCCCAGCAGTAGTTTTGAGACTGCTAAATCCGCTGATTTCGATGTACTGGGCGCTGATACCGTCCATCATCAGGTTTTGACGACGGCGATCGCTTGCCCCTTGTTTGGCAAGTTGAGATAGCATCAGGTTAGTTTGCTGGACATCGTGCCGTGCTTGCAGTCCGTCGGTGCGGGATTGCCCCAACATTGAGACAATTTGCGAGTTTTGGGCAGCAATTACCTTGAGAATGTTTTGTGAAGCATCCATTGATTGTGCAGATTCCGCGAGTTCTTTGGCCTCGGCTACAGTTTGTTCAGTTGCTTCTATTTCATTTTTGGTACGTTCCTGACCGACTTCCCCTAAGACGCTGGCGATCGTGGCGCGGGTAGTTTCTCTCTCCAGTTCGTTAGCTGCACCTACAGCACCTTCAACTGTGTTACTTTCATTCCAGTTACCCTTTTCCTTGAGTTGCTCCTTGAGCTTTTCTGCTGAATTTACTGGGTCTGGCATATCCATACTGCCAGTCTGAATAGCTGTTTTAGCTTCGCTTTTCATCCCACCCCATTCATTAGCTGCTGCGGTGAGTTCGTTTTTGGTTTCCTCAAAATAGTTATTGAATTTGCCTAAAACCTTGAAAAAATCGTCAATTGAAAAGGCATAGCTGGGTGCTGTACCGAGTAAAGTAACCAGACCAATTATTGACCCGATTATTGCCCCTTTCTTAGTAAACTTGAACTTTGGCTTCATACTTTTTGTGGATAAAATAACCAATGTGGCAATTAAATTTAAGCCACTTTTTTATGATTTATTGATTCTTCTTTTTTCCAGTTCCGATTATTTGTTAGTTTTTTTATATAATTTATGCTGACTTTAATTGCTTATTGTTATTGTTATCCAGTAATTGTTGTGCTTCTTGGCTTAACTCATCCCCCCGAAGCATTTGTATGTATGCCTCAGAAAATCTCACCATACCCAGCATTGGATTATCGGCATATTTATTGAGGAATAGAGTGCGTAATTCTTGCTCGTTCGGGTTATTTGCTACTGCTGCAAGTAAACAATAAGCAGGATAATACCTACAGAAAGTAAGTTTGCCATTATCGTCAAGTAACCACTGTGAATAAATATTTTCGCGTTTTGGAAAGAATGCTTCGGTACTATTACGCGAAATAATTTCATAAGGATATTTAAACCTGTTAACAAATGGGTCAACAGCTGATGTTTGAATCCGACCGATAAGGCGGGTCGTGATGTTAGCAAATATTTTGGAAGCAGACTTACTTTGGAAAATACTTTCTGGTTCTTGGGCAGATAAAATTACACGTATACCTGCTTTTGCACCGTTGGCGCAGAGTCTACCAATTAGCTCGGCTATACTGTCAAAACTGAATAAAATCGGCGCTTCATCTAAGAAAAATATTGATACTTTAGATGATAAGGCTCTACGTAATGCTGCGGAATAGGCGCTAAGGGCAAGGACTGCTGCATCAGCTTCACTCCCAAGCGATCGCAGTGCGAATACCAGTAGTCGGGCATCAGTTTTAAAGCTAGATGGATTGGCGATTGATTGTCCAACTCGTGAGTTCAGCCAAAACTTTAATCGCAATCTGATTTGGTCAAGAGCATCAAGAATTTCTTTACTATTATTGGTGATGGAATCAAGTTTGATAAACCCAGGCGAACAATAATTATAGAAATCTTTAAGTGTGGGAATATCTGCCCATTCAGGTGTTCCTAATCCATTTTCTAGTGCAAGTTTATATCGAAGTTTGATATCTTCATCGTTGTAGAAAGTTTCAATTGTGATTGTAATGATACTTTCGATATTTGATATCATTGTCGGACTTACCCCTACAGGATTTGTCCCAAGTACCATTATCATTAATGTGGATTTCAAGAATTCCTTGAAATCAGTCATCCTTTCCTTAATAAGTTCAGGTTCATACCCCCTTAAATCTGGTAATTCAAATAGGTTGTTCGATTCTTTACTAATATCGAAATACGCCCCTTCTTCTCCCATAAATTTGGTATAGTCGGTAAACGTACTAGTACCATCGGGTTTGGGATAATCAAGTGCAATTACGGGAATGTCTTGAGCCAAGGCAGGTGTTAATAGACCTGCTACTAAGACAGATTTCCCTGCACGGGTAGTACCGAAAATGGCGAGATTTTTGTGCTGCTTGTACAAATCAAGATGTACTGGAGTTCCTCCCTCTTCAGCAATTAGCTCAAACCCGGATTTATCTCCCGTAGCCGTTCTAACTATCGGCATGAGTCCGGGAACTTCTGATGAGAAATAGGGGAGGCGACGGTTAAAGGGTCTTGTGAGTAGGTTTTCCCAGACAATAGGTACACATTGTAACCATGTTTTCCAGGCATATTCGATTTCTCTATCAACTACGGCAGGTCGCAAGAAGCAGCTAGAAAGGTATTGGCAAGCTTCATCAAGTTTTTGACGACTATGACGATGGACACAAAAAACAACGGCAGTATGGATGGGGAGACTGCCTCTGAGGATAGTTTCTTGTGCCTTAACTGCCTCCTCGATGTTCATATTGGCTTTTACGTCAATTGACCCCTTCTCAGAAGACATCGCGCTGGAGGTAATTGACTGTTTGGTAATCCGTTGAAGGGCAGTTTTGGCGAGTCCCTGGTTAGCTTTAGATAGCTGGCAGATAATCTCAGTGTCGGAGATTTTTTCTTTGGATATTACCTCCCATAGGTATCGAAGCTGGGCGTATTCGTCTACCCAGCCTTGGGGCTTTTCGCTAAATTGCAGGACACCGATATACTTGTCTTGCAGTCTTACCCAGCTGCGATCGAGAAAAGGGACAGATTTCTCATTCTCCAGCATCAGGTGGCGAATATGGAAATCGCTGGTTTGAACTTCTCGAAGCCCCTCTTCATCTAATATGAGGGGATTGGGAACTTTGGGTGCGTCGCTACGGTTAAACTGACTCCAAAGAATCGACCATACTTCCTCACTTGTGACTGCTCGTACTGAAAGCCCCATTGAGTTAGTAAAAAGTTGTTCCCATCGTTGAAACCCAGAAGTAAAACTATCCCGTAAGATTGTTTCGATTCGTTCTTGCCGAACACCGTGAATTTGACCAGTAAATTGGAACCAGGCGTTCTGCAACTGTTTGATAGTTTTTTCAATCGCATCATTTGAGCGACTGTCTTCAGAAGCCAGGACACTATAGGTACACCAGAAACGTAAAAACTTATTTTTACGAGTTCCTGCTTCGGTGAGTTCTCTTGCTCGCAGACGTTCCGATCGCACTAATAAAGTTAATTGCTCTAAATCACATTTATCCTCTATCTTTTTTAGTTCCTGCTGCCGGAGAAAATCATCAGTGAACGAACCAAGATGAATTGTTAAGGTTTCGCGTTCGGGAAGTTCTTTGAGTCCGCCCTCAATATTTTCAAAAATTGGGAGAATCTGTTCTTCTGGTAAAGACGGGTGAATTCCCTGTACGTCAAAGCAGAACTTGATTTGAATATCCTCTTTTTTCTGGAGGATGAGTGCGCCGATATCTCTACGACCAGCAAGCGAGATACTTGCAATCCCGGCTAAATGGGTAATATCTTCAAAGGGTGTCAGGTTTTTGACAACACCTAATTGTTCGGTATCGAGAGATTTTTTACCAATTTTGTGCTTTATTTTCGTTGAGGTGGTCGAACTCATAGCCTGTAGTTTTGTTCGCTGGTATTAATTCAGAAGCTTTATCTGCGTTTTTTCAGCTGGCGCTTTTTCTTGGGTTGAGGTTGTAGAGGATTAACGAGGGAGACAAAAGGTTTGTAACCACGGGTGATGCGGGGCGTGCCGACAAACTTACCGAAAAAGGCTTTGTTGGAACTTACTGTCCACCAGGTTGCCCATCCCCAGGCGGTTACAATTCCGGTTGCAAGCCAGGAAGCTTGCATAAAACCCTTGACTACCATGTAGGAGATGAGAGCGATCGCACTCCAGGGAACAATTTGGTCGGCGGGGAATGGCCCGAGGCGTGGTTGGTCTCCTAATACGCGGTTGACAGTACGAAATTCCCGAACTCTTGTCATTATTACGAAAGGCAAAAGTCAGCTTTTGAAATCTTGATGAGTGGCACACTTCAAAGTGCCACTCGTGGTGGCTTTTTTGACGAGTGGCTCCTCAGCCTGTTACCAGTCCTGCAAGCAAGTCTCCGACTACAACTGTGAGGGCAACGATAATTGGTGTACGGGCAATTGTTTGCCAATCTTCGTCATTGCGGGCTGCTTGAACGACGCGGATAAGACCAATTCCGAGGTAAATTAGGAACAAACCGCGCAGTACTGCGAATACGTATCGAATGATTGTTTCGTCAATACCTTCAAAGTATTCGGTAAAGAAGTCCTCTGCGTTTTGCATAAACTGGGCGTTTGCAGGTGCAGCGGCGATATCCAACATAAATACTACACCTACTAAGCAGAACAAGACGGTATAGATATTGATGCCATACTTGCGCTGCATACGCTCGAAGTTGGAAAGTAGCAAGTTTGCTTCCTTGGGTAGTAACGCTACAATGCCAGTTCCAAAGGCCAGCGATGCCATTACCATGTGATGAATGGAGATATCTGCAATCATCAAGCCAGTACCAACTGCCATTAGTCCGGCGATGCTGGCGTTTTCTTTCCAGTTGCGACGGCGACGGGTGGGAGCGGGGTATCCGTATTCTTCGTAGGAAGGAATGCGGTCGTTGCTAAAATTAGATTCGTAGTCTGTTCTCATAAAAAAAGTAGATGATTTCGTAAATTACTGGATGAAACTTTGTAGGGGTAATTACGACTGAATTACTGCTTTATTCTGTTGGCGGAGTCTGCCCCTAGTACATAGTTTGGATTGGAGTAAATCTCTGCTCCAACTTCTCGCTTGTAAACCTATTTTATGAGACTAATATCCGTAAAAGCATCTAAGAATTTTCCATTTTTAAACACTATGTTTTTCAGTAAATCATTAGTAAAAAATTAGAAAAATTGGATTGACAACTTTCAAGATTTAAATCAGTGGTTTATTTCACAATGTTTACCTTTTGGTATTTATCATGTTGAGGGCAAAGCTTTGATATAGGCAAAGGTTCCAAATACGCTTTTAATGAGGCATAAGAAAATTTCATTCATAAATAGTCAGAGCGGATCGCCTCTAACCATTTCAACGTTGCTACTCCTGATTCATCTGTGCCAGATATGGGTGTGGTCGGATATAGCATTGGATGCAAATGAATGGCTTGAGGTGAAAAAGCCGAGGAGTGTAGACAGACAAACTAGATATTAAGGTTATTTTTCAAAGTTTTGTTGCAGATTTGCTTAAAAACCCTATGATCTGCTTTCTATTACACCCATATAATATTATTTCCAAATTTATAAATAACAAATTTTATCATCTATCTTTAGATATATCTTTTTAAGAAATAATTCTCATGAGAAAGATTTTTTAACCAATTATGAAAGAATTATTTTTATTACTATATAAATTTTGTGTAGATAATACTTAGAGGATGTTTGAAAAGTCGTAAAGTATACCAGAAACCCCGCTTCCATTCCTCTCCCCGAAACGGAGAGAGCCTTTGAAACCCCCATTCCCTTGTAGGGAACTCGGGGCCCCCACAGAGTGGGGATTAGGGTCAGGGGGCTAGGGGGGTTAGGTTTGAGAGGCTTAGATGTTACCAAAAATACTTTTCAAACATCCTCTTAGATGTGGATAATATTTAGAAAAGTATTATTTGTAGATTCCTCTAATGAAATTATTTCCACTAACTAGGTGAATTGATCGCATTAGTACAGAATAACTACGCTGCTAAAGGATGCATATGCCGATTAGAAAAGTAGACGGAACATCATTGGGGTACTACTTAATCACGTTTGATAAGACTGGAAAGGTACGTGATGAAAGTGAAGCTAAAATCCAAGAAATACTGCGTATCTTATCTAGTGAGTCAATCACAGATGTTTTCATATTCAGCCACGGGTGGTTGAGTGATGTTTCCGCAGCGGAGCAGCAGTATGACAAATGGATTAAGAAAATGGCTGCACAAGAGGCTGATATTCAACTAATGCAACAGGTGCGACCAGGATTTCGACCACTTTTGATTGGTTTGCACTGGCCTAGTCTTCCTTGGGGAGATGAAAAACTCGAGAGCGCCATCATCAGTTCTGACCCGGAAACCCCTGATTTGATAGAGAAGAAATTTTCTGAACGTATTGCCGACACCCCAAAAGCAAAAGAGGCACTACGAACGATTGGTGAGGCGGTGATTAAACAAAACAGTGACCCTTTTGAGTTTCCGCCAGAGGCAAAAAACGCTTACGCACAGTTGAACGAGGAGGCTCCTTTAGGCAATGAGGGTGAAGGAGCAGAACCAGGGAGCGATCGCGAACCACCTGATCCTCAGCGTATGTACGAAAATGTTATGAAAGAGCCTAAAAAAGGTGATTTTAACATCGCTCAGTTCGCCAAAGAAGCACTTTTGGCACCCTTAAGAGCTACATCTTTTTGGAGTATGAAAGCTAGAGCTTGCCAAATTGGTGAAAGTAGTGGCTCCCAGTTGTTAGAAAAACTTCAAAAACAAGCACCGACAGCCAGATTTCACTTGATGGGTCATAGCTTTGGTTGTATTGTTGTCTCTGCGATGCTGGCTAGTCCAAAGGCTCATGGCACTCTAATCCGTCCGGTTAATTCCCTGGCGTTGGTGCAAGGTGCGCTCTCGCTTTGGTCTTACTGTAAAAAAATTCCGGTACTGCCAGGAGAATCCCGTCCAGGCTACTTTCATCGGTTGATTTCTGGACACACAGTGAACGGCCCAATTATTACAACCTACTCCGAACATGATACTGCTGTCGGTAAATGGTATCCCCGCGCGGCAGGGGTGGCTCGTCAAATTGATTATGCACCTGATTTACCCAAGTATGGGGGAATTGGTTCTTGGGGAATTAGGGGAGACGATCTCAATTCTGTAAACAAAGATATGCGTTCCCTTGAGGCTAAAGAGCCTAAATATAAATTTGAGCTGGGCAGGATTTATAACCTGAATAGCAGCAAATTTATTTGTCGCAAGCCAGAGCTTTTCCGATTGGGTAGTTTCATTGTTTACGATCCGGGAGGTGCTCACAATGAAATTGCCGAACGAGAAGTTGCTCATGCCGTATGGTCAGCAGCCTTAAGCAGTTCACGAGACTGAAGCGGTAACTCAAAACAATCAGGTCAAGTAATATGAGCATAGAGCAACATACCTTTTTCTTTAATGGGATCAATGGCGAAACTGGTGAGTACTCGCAGCCGTTGAAACTAGAACAGATTATGGCTCAAGCCCAAGGCGAAAAAGAAGACTATCTTAAAGAATTGGAGACAAAGTATCAGAATAAAGGTAAAGATTACTTTCGTTTGATAGAAGGGGTAAATCCCCAAGATTTGGCAGAGGCAGGATGGGGAGTAATCTTTGCTAATGATGATCCAATGAAAGAAGCTGTTAGGGAAAAGCTCGAATCTCTTCTGAAGTATCGACAAGAACAAGCTAAGTCTCGCTACAAGGAATATAAATATATTCGTGGTGATTCAAAAAATAAGTTCCTGACGCGGCATGATGTTGGTGATAGTAATCTTGTCGATCCAAGTAAAGTGCCTTATTACTTGTTAATAATTGGCGATCCAGAAACAATCCCTTATGAATTTCAATACCAGCTTGACGTAGCGTATGCAGTTGGTCGTATTTATTTTGAAAATCTAGAAGATTATGAACGTTATGCCTCTAATGTTGTAGACATAGAAAATGGCAAAGTTTCGCTACCCCGCCGCGCTGTCTTTTTCGGTGTACACAATGAAGGAGATGATGCTACCGAATGGAGTCATGAACACCTTATCTCTCCTTTATCCGAATGGATAGAGGAGGAAATTAAAATTAAGGGTTGGGAAGTACAGACTTTAGTTAAAGATCAAGCCAAAAAGGAGCAGCTTAAGCAACTAATAGAAGGTTCCAAAACCCCTGGATTCCTTTTTACAGCAAGTCATGGCGTGTTCTTTCCTCAGGACTCTGAACTACAACTAAAACACCAAGGGGCACTGCTTTGTCAAGACTGGCGTGGTGGAGAAACATTTACTAAAGATTATTATTTCTCAGCAGATGATATCAGCAATGAGGCTCAATTGCATGGGCTAATCACCTTTCACTTTGCATGTCATAGTATCGGTACACCTGAGTTAGATTCTTTTGATAACTCATCTAATAGGTTAGCCCCCAAACCCTTTGTAGCCCGTTTACCTCAGCGACTACTCAGTCAAGGTGCTCTGGCTGTAATCGGTCACGTAGATCGAGTTTTGAAGTACTCTTTCTTGGGGAGCTATGGACAGGCACAGTTAGAAACCTTCAAAGATAGCCTGATACGATTACTGATGAAAGGCTATCCGGTTGGTTATGCCGTCGAATCATTCAACGAGCGCTACAGCGCACTTGCTGCCGACCTTTTAGCGTCCAGAACTGATTCTTCTGTTAGTGATTGGCATGTGTCTGATTTATGGCTTGCCTACAGAGATGCCCGCAGTTATGCCATTCTCGGCGACCCAGCAGTGCGGTTGGTTGTCGGAGATGCTCAGCAATGTGAGCAAACAACTAAAGAAACTGTGCATTTGTCACCTACGCCTTCAATTCTAAAACTATCTACAGATGAAAGAGCCGCAGTGACATCCCAAACTGCTGAAAGAGTAGATGAAGAAGTTGATCTTGCACAAGCTCAGAACCAATTGAATCAGGCTCTAGAACAGTTTGTCAACATAGCTCAACAAGTTCCAGCCCATCAAGCTGAACAACTTCAGTTAGCTGTTGAAGCAGCAATAAATCGACTCAATGAAGTAGCAACAAATTTAAAGATCAAGCAAGCTCAAAACCAATTGAGTCAGGTTCTAGAACAGTTTGTCAACATAGTTCAGCAATCTTCTACTTACCAAGCTGATCAATTTCAGTTAACCGTTAAATTGGCAACAGATTTACTGGAATCTTTAAAGAAACTGAGTTAGGAATGTAAACCTATTGATTGAGAAGCCTGTTCGTATGAACATTTTGGAAATTCAGATCCAATCCAATCATGGCGAGGAAAACTGTTGGGATGTGAAGTGTATACACAAGCAATTGAATCAAAGGCGCAGTGAGGTAAAAGGAAAATTCGAGATGAAAGATTGGGATGATCTGAAACAACTAGCTATAGAACCTAGTAAATACAAAGAATACGGGCAGCTATTAGGTGAAACTTTATTTAAAGACTCTGTTAGAGAAAAATTTATGCTTGCTGTCAGCGAGAATAGTCAACGTGATCGCTTGCGGGTTCTGCTTGATATCGAAGATAAAAAACTAACAACTTTACGTTGGGAGAAGTTGTGCGTTCCCACAGATTTGGGTTGGGAATTTGCGCGATTGGACTCACGCATCACTTTTTCCGTTTACGTCCCCTCTCCTGTTGATACTTCACGCTTTCCTGCCATTAGCAAGCGAGACTTACGTGCGCTGGTATTAGTAGCTAGTCCAAAACAAAAAGATTGGTCTAGTTTAAAAGAATTCAGTGTTAAGGAAACTGTAGAGAGCATAGAAGCTGCTTTTAAGGTTAAAAAAATTCATTGTCATGTCTTGGCTAATATTGATGGATATGAGGCACCAACACTGTCGAAACTGCGAGAGAAGTTGCAACATAAGCCATCTTACACTTTGTTACATATTGTCTGTCATGGATTAGTGGATAAAGATGAAAAAGATATTTCACTTTATTGGGCTACAGCCGATCATCAAACTGAACGAGTTCAGGGGGAAAATTTAATAAAGAACTTAAGCGAATTTCCTACTCCTTACTTTACTTTTCTCTGTGCTTGCGAAAGCGCTAGTCTAACAGAGGGGCAAGCATTAGGAGGATTAGCTGGACGATTGGTGCGAGAGTTAGGTATGCAAGCTGTAGTGGCAATGACAGATAAGGTAGAGATTAAAACTGCCCAGGATATCGCAGAGCAATTTTATAAGAACTTGGTGGAGTCAGGACAAGTTGACTTGGCCTTGGCTGAGGCAAAACCTCCAGAAAGTGACGATAATGACATCATCGTTCCAGCTTTGTTTAGTCGCCTTGCGGGACTGCCCTTATTTAATGACTCCCTTGACAAAGAACTGAACGACGAAGATATTAAGCGTGGACTAGATCGTCTTTTTGAAGTAAATCAAAATTCAGAAAACGAGATGCCAGATGATTCAGACGATAAGTCAAAAAACCAAAGGTCAGAAGATTCAAATTACTCAGAAAAAAAATACGTTAGCTTGATACAGAAGCACGCTCCAATCTTACAGGGAGAGTTTGATAAAGAGCGAAAAATATTGGAAGAGATTGGAAAAATTAGTCCTAACCAACGGAATACGGAAGCTAAGAAAAAGCAGAATAACGCCCTCCACAACCTCAATAATCTTTGTCAGGAAGTGTTTTCCCATCAATACAATAAGAACTTCATCTTTAATGATCTGGCTTTTACGGAGGATCTGCCTCCTTACGATGCCCGATGTCCTTTCCAGGGCTTACTCTCTTTTGGTCTTAAAAGCCGAGAGTTCTTCTTTGGTCGTGAGAAATACATTAACAATTTGAAACAAAAACTGGAAGATAATAAATTTGTAGCAGTTATAGGCGGTTCTGGCAGTGGTAAATCCTCATTAGTCAAAGCTGGGCTGATTTCAAAACTATTAGAGGATAGTAAATTATCAAAAGAGGAATTAAAACAAATAGTATGCTTCACTCCAGATAAAAATCCCTACTCTCAATTAGATGAGCATTTGAAGAAAAATAGCTTACCTCCAATATTGATTGTGGATCAGTTTGAGGAATTATTCACCGTCTCTCATGAAACCGAGCGACAGAAGTTCATCAACGAATTGTTAAAACTAATCAACCAACAGAACGTAAGAGTCGTAATCACCATGCGGGTGGACTTTTGGGAAGAATGTGCTACCTATGACGAAAAATTCCGAGAAAAGATAGAGAACAGTCAACTCTTCATTCTGCCGATGACATCAAAAGAATTACGAGACGCGATGAAGCGACAGGTAGAGGAGGTAGGGTTAATCTTTGAAGCTGGATTAGAAAAGTTGATTCAGAATGAAGTTGAAGGAGAGCCGGGTGCAATGCCACTACTGCAACATGCTCTTCTTGAACTGTGGAAGCGAAGACATGGACAATGGTTACTTTGTGATGAGTACGAAAAAATTGGTACTGACAAAGCCCCTGGACTGAAGGGAGCGATCGCTAGAACGGCTGATGACTTTTACGATGGCAAACATAATGGCGAAGAATTACTGGATGAGGAAAAATTATCGGATGAAGACAAAGAACTAGTTAAGAATATCTTTATCCGCTTAACCCATCTCGACGAAAATACTTTGCAAGATGCACCAAGACGAGATACACGGCAACGAGTTGAACTCGAGGCACTGATACCTAACAATAAAAAGCCAGATCGGACAAAGGAAATCATGAGGCTTCTGGCAAACAAACGATTAGTAATTACTAGCCGGGACAAAGAAACAGAGAAAATATGGGTGGAAGTTGCCCATGAAGCATTAATTCGCCACTGGCCTAGATTACAGACATGGTTGCAGCAAAACCGCGAAAATTATATTCTGCGGCAGAAAATCCAGAAAGCAAGAGAAGATTGGGAAAAGAGCAATACAGATAAAGGCAGTCTTCTTCGGGGTCAGCGATTAGAAGATGCTATCAAATTATTGAATACACCTGATTTCCTCGACAAGGTAGACAGGCAGTATATTAAGGCTTCTATAGATGAGCGCGATCGCATCAATCAAGAAAGTATTAACCTTGGTATTACATCCTCACAACTGCTTTTTGTTTCAAATAAAAGACTCGATGCAATAGACACCTTAATCAAGACAGGAAAACTTTTGCAAGAAGTACAAAAAGAAATAGCTGATCATAAAAAATTTGAGTTTTTAGTTAAATTTAACCAGTTGTTTAGTGAAGTTGCAGAATTCAACAGTTATCAAGATAAAGATTTTGTTTATGGGGTAAGCATTAGTCCAGACAAAGATAATCAAATTATTGCTTCTGCTAGTTCTGGTAACAATATCAAACTCTGGAGACGTGATGGAACTTGGAGCCAAACTTTACAAGGGCATAAAGATGCAGTAATGGATGTTAGTTTTAGCCACGATGGACAAATTCTTGCGTCTGTTAGCAAAGACAAAACTATTATACTTTGGAAAGCTCCAACTGAACCGTTTGGGGAATGGACATTGTTGAAACCCATAACAGACGCTCATCAAAGCTGGGTTTCGAGCATCAGCTTCAGCCCCAAAAACAAAAAAATTGCTTCTGGTAGTTATGATAAAACTATTAAACTTTGGGATTTAGATGGAAATTTATTAAAGGAAATCCATGAACATCAAGATCATGTGATGTACGTGGCTTTTAGTCCAGATGGTGAAATGATTGCTTCTGCTAGCAAAGATAAAACTGTAAAGCTTTGGAATTTGGAAGGAGAATTACTTAATACTTTTCCACACGATACTGTGGTTTCAGCAGTAAATTTTAGCCCTGATAGCCAAACTTTGGTTTCAAGCAATTGGGATCATATCCTCATGGTTTGGAGTATTAATGAACAAAAACCAGAAATACTTAGAGGACATAAAGATAAAGTTCGTTATGCCACTTTCAGTCCAGATGGTGAAACAATCGCGTCAGCTAGTGAGGACGGTAATATCATTATTTGGAAAAAGAATGGTAGTTCATTTAAGCTTTTTAAAATTTTAAAAGGACACAATCACTATGTAACAAAGAGCCGTTTTAGCCGAGATAGCACGACACTTGTCTCTAGTGGTTACGATCAAACTGTAAAACTTTGGCATATTAACGGCAAATTTGATGGCCATTTTGATAGTATTGATAAAATTAATTTCAGTCCGGATGGTCAAACTATTATCACAGCAAGTCAAGACAAAACAGCCAAAATTTGGCGCTTTGATGGTAGCCTAATAAAAACTATCGATTACCATGACCATATAATTAAAATCGCTTCAAATCAGAAAACCATTGCTACAGTCAGCAAAGATAATGTTGCCCGGATGTGGAATATTAACAGTGCATCCACTCAACCATTTGAAATTGGAAAAGATGTTTTAGATGTTAGTTTTCACCCGGATGGTAGAAGGGTTGCTACAGCCCATCAAAACGGAGAAGTTATATTTTGGAGCCTTGATGATAAGAGGAAAAAAACTTTTCAAAATTATAGCAAGCCAGTCAAGACAATAATTTTCAGTCCTTGTGGTATATCCATCGCATCAGTCGTTGGTGATGAAACTGATGAGAATAAAACTGTAGAATGGTATAATGTTGATGGTATATTTCAGCGAAAATTCGACGAGCCTAATGTTCGTCATATCAGTTTTAGCCCTGATGGTAAAACAATTATTACAGCAAATATAAATAGAGAAATTAAACTTTGGAAACCTCATATAGAAGAGCCTCAACCTCTTGAAGGAAAAAATGAATATCAAATTAAGAGTATAGGTTTTATCTTTAATGGTATGCTAATTGCTTCAATTAGTGTTGACAAAACTATAAAAACTTGGAATCTTAATGGTAAGTTTTTATCAAATATCCAAGGAAATATTCAAGATAAGGATGAATATATTGATATTGATAGTGCAGCTTTCAGCCCTAATGGAGACGCTATAGCTTTAGCTGATTCTGATATAACTACTTTTGAAAAAAGAATAAAATTATGGAATTTAAGTTTAAAGACATTACTAAAAAATAGCTATGACTTTATAGATGAATACGTGAAGTTTAAACTGCAAAAATAATAATTTTTATTATGATTAATAAATGAATTAATGGTATATTTTTATGTTAAGCTGTTTCAGACTTGTGTGTACATGGTAGACCCTTTGATGATGAGGAGATTCAGGGGTGGGGTAAGGCGATAACTGCAATGATAACAAATCATCCGAACTTGATATTATTTACATTCCCAACTTTCATTTTTTTAGCAGTCTAAATATTGGAGCTACATTCATGGAAAGTCTCGCTTATATTCATTTAGCCTTAGCTTATGAGGAATTAGAAACTGTTGACGCTGTTATTTTATTCCCAAAACTCAACCTTTTCAGGTTATTAAATAAACAAAAATTCATGTATAAAGCTTGGATACATAGTCTATGCTTTTATCTAACTCTTATGCTTCTTGGAGTATTTAATAGCAGTTTAGCTTTAGAGATAGAAAAACCAAAGTATCGAGCTTGTCATTCAGAATCACATCCAATTGCTAAAACTAAACCGATACAACATGTCGAAAAAAACTTAATTACCTCAAATTCACTTTCTAAAACTAATTTGAAGAATCTAAAAGGCGAATACCGTAAGCTATTATTGGTTAATGATAGCCCCGATATTGCATTAATTTTCTTATACCGACCTGGTTATTCACAGCCTTACAGATATGCTTACCTTTCACCTTACCAAGAAGTCAAGCTTCGCGCAACCTACAGTAATCTGTGGAAAATCAGTTTCAACAGTCAAAAAAGATTTTTTATTGAGCAAGTTTATGAAATAAGTACAAAAGATGTTTTTGAAATCAGAGCATCTAATTTAAAAGAAATTGAAGGACCAAAAATCAGCTATGTGTCTCAAGTCAAAGCAACTGATGTCCAGGACGAAATCGATGATATATGGAAGTGGTTTAGACTTGTTAGCCGAGAAGTATCAAATTTTCAGGAAACAGGTATATCATATAAGAAGCTTGCTATGGAAATTGCAGAAGTTGGAGAAGATGTAGTAAAACAATTTCAAAAATGGACAGGAGAATTGAAAAAAGCGAGGAAATCAGCAGATTCAATAGATGAAAATTTGGAGAAATTCAGAGATGCTCTGATTGTGAAACTGAAATTACAGCCTGATATTAAAGATATTGAGTTAAGACAAATAAGCTATGAATTAACCAATAATAATTCTGAGGTTATAAATGGATTTAAAGAATGTATTCCTAAAGTTCCTATTTTAGAAATTGTAAATTCGTTGAATTTGTACTTTCAAGCTATAAATAAGTGGGACTCTGTTCGTCTCGGAAATCAGTCTGGCCCTTTTTCGGAAAAAACCAACTCTGGAAAAGTAATACGAAACTTACCAACATTAATAATATGCAAATGATACTTAGATACCGTGACTGTTATCAGTTGCATTCTACAGGGCTTGTTTTAAATTACAACAAAAGGTAGTGCGATCGCTCCACCTCTTTGTTTAGGAGCTGCCTGAATGCGATCGCACCGTACAACTGATTACCCAGTACATCATCCCAAACTCGATCCTTGCCTGTAGAACTGCTTCACTGGCAGTTTCCACTATCACTGAAGCTCGTGGCAACTGCCTGTCTTAGAAAACAGTTTATTTCTGCTCTTTAGTTTCTAGAAAGTTCAACTGAAGTCTCTTACCCACCTTTAGGTCTAAAGTTTTGGTACTGTTAGCAGGTAGTTCGATAACCTGGTTAACAAAATAGATTGAATCGTACTTAGGACAGGTTTTGGTTTCGCAAGGAGGAGCCGCCTCTACGATTGATTTAATAACTCCGTCTTGGAGAAATATCATATCTAGAGGAATATACGTATCCTGCATCCAAAGTTTAACTTTTTCAGGTTTGTTGAGGACAAATAGCATTCCGTGATTTTCGGGAATCGAGTCACGGAATTTGAGTCCGTGGGCATATTCTTTTCTATCGTCTGCTAGTTCGAGTTGAACTGTTTGATTATTACTGGTAAAGGTTGCCCCAATAGGTAGATACTGGGGCTGGCGAGTCCAAAAGTATAGTGGTAGGGGTGAGAGAGCAGCAGTAAAACCAGCAATTGGCCCAACGATATTGAGAATTTTGAAAAATAGGCTTTTTTCTGGATTTTGTGCTTGTTTAGTTTGAATGTTGGTTTGAGCGGTTTGTCTTGTGACTTCCATAGTTTTAGATAAATAAAGTAGTAGAGTGGTTATAAATGGCAAGCATTATGAACTTTTGAAATGTTTTGGCTACATTTGCTTTCGTTCAAACATGGTGAAACTTTGAATTGATTTATGGAAACAGAATTCAGAAGTCAGGAGTTAGAATTCAGCATGAATTCTGTAAGACTGGCAGATGAATAACCTTTTTTTGACTCCACCAAATTTCAATTTGGTGGTCTTCAATCAGTGGCGGGTCTGAATCCTTCACTGATTGATTCTGACTTCTGAATTCTTCTTGAAGATGTTTGCTAGCTAAAAATCTCGATGTTACCAACAGCAAACTTGCTTTCATCGAGGGGACTACTAGGTAAAGCTTGTTGGTCAGCTTTGTTACGCATCGACTCGACTTTATCGGCTTCGCGGATAGCAAGCGGGTTAATCTGGCGGCGTTCTTCTAGCAATGCTTCGACTGTTAGTTCGAGTGCGGGGAGTTTGCTTGATGCGTAGGTATCTTCTATTACTGTTTCGCAGAATATAGTACTAGCGGCGCGTTCTACAATTGTCTGGATTTCTGCACCTACACACCGATTGGTGGCTTTAAGAATTCTGCGCCACTGTTCCTCGCTCCAGGGGTCGCCGCCATTGCGAAAACGTTCGTCAAATCGGGCAGCGTGCAGTTTGAAGATACTATATCTTTCCCCATTATTGGGCAGGTCTACCTTAAATAAATAGTCAAACCGTCCGGCACGGGTGAGTTCGGGTGGCAGCCATTCCATTCGGTTGACTGAGGCGATGACCAGTACATCTGACGTGCGCTCTTGCATCCATGTCAACAGCTGGCCAGCAAGCCGTTTGGCGAGGTCATCATCCCCAGCGAAGCCTTTATCGAAGTCGTCAAAGTACAAAATTACTTGGTTGAGCCTATCTGCCAGTCGCAACAAGCGTTTGAGTTTCATTTCTGCTTGGTTGCCAAAACTTCTAAAGTTGCCCCAATCGACCATGATGAGGGGAATACCCATATTCTGGGAACAGGCTTTTGCTGAGTGTGATTTTCCCGTCCCCGGTGGCCCCACAAGCATAATCCCTTTGGGTACACGCAGATTATATTGTTTGGCACGCGGGGTAAGCAATCGCTTGAACTTTTTGAATGACTGCTGCATAATTTCCAATCCTCCAAGCTGGACTTTTGGCGGAGGTAAGAATTCGATGTCATACAAGCGGTTGAGCAGTTGAATTTTTTTTGATAGCAGAAGCTTGGCTATCTCACTGGAATTTCCTAAATCATGATTTTTAATAATATCGTTTAGGCAATACATAATATCAGAAATATACAAACCAGCACTAGCGTTAGTAATTTCTAAATAGTCTTGACCCGTATATGTGAAAGAAAAATTTTTGCTTTTAATTAAACTGTCAATAATTTCTTGTGCATCTGGTAGTTCTTGACTCCATAGGGGAATTTCTGCCGCTATTTCGCTTGCTATTTCGGCGTTGGCTCCTAGTAATATAGTAGTTTTACCGCTATCTTTGGTATGAAATTTGATATTTATTAACGATGACTTAATCCATTCTGATATAAAAATAAAATCAGATTCTTTAGGTATGCTTTCTTTTATCCAAGGAAAAATATTTTCAACGATTAATACTCCGCTACCAGAATAAAACTTCCAAAAATTGAGTACTTGAAAATAGTCTTCTTTATTTTGTTTTATCGAAGGTTTATAGTCGTCAAACTCTCGAAGAACGAGATTTTCTTCAGCGCTAACTACTAGTTCTTTAATACTGTCCTCGCTGAGATTCCAAATGTAGGCTTTTTTGCCTGCTTGCTGACAGTAAGTAGTGATTCGGGTGAGGAGGCGGTGACGTTCTTGGAGGGGAGATTCGCAGGCGATGATTGGATAGTTGTCCGCAAGAAGGTCTTCTAGATAGTCAAAGCTAGACTTCATCTCAGTTGCTTGTAGCGTACTCAGAAGTAATCTTATCCAGAAGAGATGCTGTACGAGAACTGATAATTTTCTAATTCTTGCGTCCATAAATTAGAAAAAAGTTGATTTACTTTCAGTATTTTGTTGATTGTGTAATCGCGTTGTGAATTTAGATAATTGCAGTATGAAGAGTTAGTGCAAGTATGGCAAAGACACCAGAATATCCAATTGTTGTTATCCCAGAGTTAGTTAAAGAAAAAAAACAGTTTACCCCTTTAGTTTTTCCTTCTGGACAGGGAGATGCACCAATCGGGGCAAGTGAGGGGCTGTTTGAAAATGTTCTCAAACACTATTTTGGTGAAATTGTTTCTCCCCAGCAGGTGATGCTTCCTCCAGGGCATCGACTACCATTTACGGCTGATTTTCTGATGGTTGAACCAAATACTGGCTTACACTTGACACTCTCACCGCCACAACCGAAGCTTTGGCTGGAGATTCTTGTTTCATCCCCACTTAACTAGACTAGTTGCAACTAGTTCCCGTCAGAACGAGTCAACAAGCATTTTCTAATACCGTTTGCCCAACGGCATTTACACCACGATTTCTGATGACTTGAGCAGCTGCAACATCTCGATTTGTTGTGTATCCACATTCAGGGCAAGAATGTACTCTCACATTCAATGTTTTCTTACCCGTATGTGCATCACAATTAGGACAAATTTGGCTAGTTCCGTCTTTGTTTACTTTGCCAAAATACTTCCCTCGTTTCCAGGACACATAACTTAAGATATTGAAAAACTGACCAAACCCAGCATCAAGTGTATGCTTACAAAGCATAGCTTTAGCCCAGGTTCTAAAATCAATGTCTTCAACAAATATTGAGTCTCCTTGGTCACAGAGCCTATGCGCTGTTTTGAAGTGAAAATCCTTTCTGGTATCAGAAATCTTTTGATGCAATCTAGCTATTTTTGTGTTCAACTTTTTGCGGTTATTAGACCCTAATTTCTTGTGCTTCAATCTTCTTTGTAGCAATTTCATCTGACACTGAAGCGAGTTGAAGAATTTTGGTCTAGCAATTAATTGACCGTCGGAAGTAGCTAAAAAACTTTCAAGACCTACATCAATTCCAATCGGATGACCATAAAAAATAATATCTGGAACATTAACATCTAGCTGTAATGACAGCATGACCAAATATCCAGATGACCTTCTTACCACCCTAGCTTGCTTAACAGCAAAGCCGTCTGGAATTGGTCTAGACTGATGAAACTTAACCCACCCAAGCTGAGGCAACTTAACTCGATTAGCTTTGATTATTTCTCCTTTTAATTGTGGAAAAACAAAGCTTTTCATCCTGAAATATTTTTTAAATCTAGGAAATCCAAAATTTCTGGATTTCATATCTTCCCAGGCACGATCTAAAGTTCTGAGAACTTGTTGGAGTACCTGAGCATTTACATTTTTTAACTCAGGATTATTTTTCTTCGCTTCAGTTAACTTCTTCGCTTGAACATGATAATTAGGGAATGGCTCATCAGCTTTGATAATGTATTCATATTCTAAGGAGCAAGCATTTACTTTACACTTACGAGAATTAACCCAATCCTTTCTTTCACGTAAAGCATAATTCCATACTTTACGGCAGACAGTTAATATATTTTCGATATCCTCAATCTGTTGTTTTGTAGGTTTGAGTTTGTACTCATAAGTAACTGTAAGCATTCTTGACTTCCCGAATGTTTCTATATCTTACTATCTTCTACACATGCTTTCAATCTGTGTAGAAGTCTCCCAACGGTCGGTTCTATACTGGTTGCAATTCATGAGGCAGCGCGTTGGGCGGCTCTCTGCCGACTTGAAGCGACTGCCTTCTCCTTCCTGATAAGCTTCGTTGTACTAGGAGTCCTCTTGCTCCATTTAGATAGATTTGGAGGTCGATGAGCCAATTTCGTTTGCAACTCTTAAGCCTACCCACTGTATCGGCGAGGATGATTACAGGAACAAGTGTTTTGTCGATGCCAACTGGCTAGTCATCCGGTTTGCAGAAGAACAAGTCTCGTCTCAGCCAGAACGCTGCGCTCGATTTATTGCTGGTGCGATCGCCCAACTAACGGGCAATGATACTTATCGCCAAAAGCTACTTCATGTAGAGAAAGTTACTCCTATGCGTCAGTGGTCTGCACGTCAAGCTTCCAAATTAAAGAAGAGTGATTACCGCCAAGGCTATCTTGTCCAAAGGAAGAACTAAGGATGTGATATTCGATACAACAATACTAGTGAGAGCGATTAGCATTCTGCAACTTACACTATAAAAAGGTCAAAATATGGGTTATTGGCAACTTTTGGTGATCTTGGTTGAGGTAAGGCAGAAAGCAGAGGGCAGAAGGAAGAGGAACGAAAAATTCCCACAATTGAAGCTCTGCTTGGATTATAGAACATCTGCATCACAAGAAAGCCGTCAGCGATCGCAAGAGTGAAGTCACAAATCCCACGCTCGGATAAGAAAACGTTTTAAAACCTTCTGCCTCCTGCCTTCTGCCTTAAAGTGCGTAACCTTTCATCATCACCAAAATCTGACAAGAACTATTTTATGCTTCACTACTAATGCAACAGAGTAATTAACCTTGAGAAAGTCGAAGTTTAGGGTGAAGATGTTAAGGGTGGGGAAACTCAGTTAAGGTGTCCCTAATGTGGTGGTGAGTTGACAGCAAAAAAGAGCTATGAATTTATCAAACTTATCATTAGAATTAGAGTTGGCTGTTTGCGCGATTGCAGCGCAAGCCTATGCACATACTAGATACAAGCTGATTGTTAAAATATCTGAGGATTTTATTACCATTGAATTTCAAGGATATTTTACTGAACAATTTAACCCCAAAAATCGCCCTGACCCAAATCCTAATAGCAATTTATACCGAAATCCGAGAGTGGATTTTTCTCTTAATTACTTTAAAGATGAACTAATTCTTGGAGGATGGTGGCGTGGAGCAATATTATCCTTGTATTATTCTCCAAATCAGCATTTTTGGCTGAATGAAGATGGAAATGAGATTGCCAGCCCCTATCCAGATGGGGATAAATTTGAATCTATGGCTGCACAACTTTACCCACTTCTCAAACAGCATTTTAATTAGGCTCAACTTAGATTTCTGTAATGCTTTAGCTACTAAAAATCAATTAAAATCCTTATTTATGCTTTAGTTTAGTTGAGAAAAAATCTGGCTTTCAAATACAAATTAATTCCCCAATCAAATTCGCCGCTCGCTCTCCATATTTTTGCTTAACAGCACTGCTATTATATGGCAATTTAGCTTCGCTCAAAAAGTCGCGGATAAATAGAGAAAAGTTAAATCCTCTCTTCGAGTCAACATATTCTACTAGTTCAATATTAAATAATGCTTTGAATTCGTCTTCTCTTTGTTTGAGCGCTGAATATTTAGTTAAGTTGTTTGAAGAGAAGATTGGGCTGACTGTCTCATTAAACAGTTTTTCCATTAAGCGATCGCTCATATTTTTCTCTACACTTCTTTCCTAAGTTTTATTTCAACAGAACTTCAAGTTGTGTAAGTGTGCTTTGAACTAAAAAATGAGAAAAATTCTAAACCATAAACAGAGCAAGAGGCAATGTAATTTCGTACTTGAGCGCCAATAATGACATAAAACTTTGCATCTATGCTCTCTTAAAAATAACCGCAAGCTAACTTAAAATCTACTGCCCACTCCTATTGTCCAGTAATACCTTAATCTAAGTCTATGATCCACAATCCATTATCCCACTTCCAACCCCAAGAATTCATATTATGACGTTCAAGTTCTGACATATTGGTATAAGTTTTCAAAGATTTATCCTCTACATAAATGATACCCAGCTCGTTTATCTCTGAGCCAATACCAACATTGGCTGATTCATCGTACTTAACAATTAGGTTTAATCCGTTTGATAAGCGTTGGATTGTTGACATAATTTACTACTGTTTATCTAACTCAACCGTTTCTTCAGTATATGGTTGCATTTGCTCGATTCTAAGGGAACAGGTAAGTTTTTTGGTATCATCACCGGAGCGAATGCACTGCAACCGACATTTAGAACAACAAGCAGAGTATATCACCAGAAGAAGTGGAAAGAATTTGTACTTTGTATCTCAAGCCAGAAAGTGAACCTGATGAACTTGAAAGTTTGTTGAATGCACAATAAATAAAAAGTGATTGGTCAGTTCTATTATGAGTGCCAAATAATCGATTGAACAACTGAATTTGCAAGCCTCTGTACACACCCCCTGGCCGACGGTTCAGGAATAGTAATGTCGCCAACTTGCTTTTTAACTACTTCTGCAATAGTCTGCCAAGTAGTCCAACAAACCACTTCATGAACCTGTTGTAGAAGTACTGATTTTTCAAAATTATGGTTCTCGGTACGGTTTAAGACGGATTCAAGATAAAGCTCGATAGCATTTACAGGATCTAACCGCCCATGCCGTTGAACTGATACAGGAGGTTCTTCACCTAGAACAAGCCATAGTATTGGCTCTTGGTTTCGATTTAACGCCTCTTGCATTACCAGTACAAACTCGCGGGCGAGTTGCTCTGGCTGAAATGAACTTGGTTTAATACGTTTTGCCTCAATCAGCCCAAAACAACTTGGTGTTTTGATTACTCCATCGGGCTGTACTGCAAGTTCTTTTTGATCCACTCTACCACTTGGGCTGAGGTAGAAGTTGCCTGGTAAAAGAGTAAACTCAGCTTGTTCAATCTCTCGCTGAAGTAGAGTACGCACTTTTGTAGCACCATGCGATGCTTCAACTACAGCACCCAAGAAAAATTGACGAGGAAGAAAGTCTAATGCAAGAAATACTTCAGCAGTGAGAACGTTTTCAAATCCTCGTCCACCATCTCGATATTCTTTAATCGTACTACCAACCCACGATAGTTCCTGTAAAAGCCGCCCCATAACCCTAGAATTGCTAGTAAGATTCATTGCACCTACATCCCATCAATAGCCTCATGGCTTTGGATTTTAGGGTTCCCATGCAGTAACATTTTCTAACATGACGATGGGAGATGATTTTTATAAATAGTTGTGCAAAATTCTCAGAATTCAAGTTTTAAAACTTCAAGGTTTGGATTCACTCAAGGCATTTCCTGATTTTAAAACAGGTAGAGGTTTCTTGAATGGCTGTATTTGTTTAGCTATTTTTGGTTTGTAGCAATGAGCTTAATGAATTGTGCTGTAGCCATGCACATAGTTTTATATTTGCTCTATCATCTGGTTTGGGCTTGTATTCACCACTTTTAAGTTCTTCGGTAAGCTTGCCCGCAGAATGGAACTTTGCTTCCCTGATTAAACTTTCAAACATAGCCAGTGGAAGCAGTACACTCTCTACTTCTACATCGTCCTCACTAAATACAATAGTTTCCAATCTAAATCTATAACCAGACCATTTGATAGTAGGTAGTTTATCTATGAAGTTTTTTAAGTTTCCTATCACGTTCTGAGATACTGGGTCAGGATTTTTGCTTTCAAACACTATCCACCAATAAACATTGTGCCTGACAAAATACTTCTCATTGACGTTACTACATACCTCTACCTCTACACCGTCCACATATAAGAACTGACGGGTCATTTCTCGAATTTCACCTTCAGGCATTGGCTCTAATTCTTCCCAGGGTTCTACTTCAACAATATTTTTATGTTTCCCATTATCTGGCTGATATTGATCAACAAACTTTATAGGAATAGGGTCATCCTCTAGGACATCTAAACATGAAATGCTCTCCTTAACTTCTGATGATGTATTTTCTAAAAATACTTCTAGCTGGTCATGGCTAAAAGCCATCAACTCTACACCAGCTACAGTTTTATAGGTAGTATTCATAAAGTGGACTAGACCTTGAAATGGAGCTAGGTCTATTCTGATACCGTTGTAAATCGTTGACCAATAACCGAATTTACCTAAAGATTTAGGGTCTGTGTAGTACTCTTTCCACTTCAAAGAGCTAGCTTTTTTGTTTATATTTTTTAATACACTTCGTATGCTGCCCGATAGACCGCGTTTGCCATAGACAGGGTACACCAAGTATATTGTCGGTGGTTCTTCGTCAGCGATTGGATCAAAGCCAAATATCATAGTATTTAACTGTGCTAGCTGTTGCAGGCTTTGCTGTAGTGCAATCTCGGATGGAGTTATTTTTCTAATAGGCGATATGACTTTCGTCCAGTTCAATGGCGGCTTATATAAATCTATTAACTTATTTTCGAGACTTGAGAGAGCATTTACATCCTGGCTGCAAGCCATCCAGCTAATACTAATACGGTCTTTTCTATTCAACCTTTTTAGCTGCTTAAATCTGTGATGATTTCTCCAACGCTCAACTAAATTTAATGTTCTCCCAATATAAATAACCTGATTTTTGCTGTCAGATACAAAGTAGATAGCTGCACAATTAGGTAATTGAGCTATTTTTAATAAATCAACTGATGGCAGTTCAGACAGTTTGATGTCTTCTAATAACATCTGGGAATCATGATATATTTAATTATGGTAGCAGCATGAGTAAAAAACTCAGAAATAAGTTTTACTGAAAATGTTCACATGACATTGATTAATCCTTTTAAGTTACCGTCAGTTTATTTATCCGAATCGAAAAAACTTCCTAATTGTACAGCCATTTATTTTGCAATAGACTCACAAAATAGAATCCTCTATGTAGGACAAGCGACTAATTTAGCATCTCGATGGAAAAATCATCACCGTCAATATCAGTTGGAAGAAATTGATAAAAATTTTCCAGTGAAAATAGCTTGGCAAGTATGGAATGAGTCAGGCTTAGGCGAAGCCGAAAAATACTTAATCAATAATTTTCAACCTTTATTAAATGGAACAAGAGTTGAATTACCTGCTGTTATTCCATCAGAAGTTATCCTGAGATATTTTTTGAAAGCTTTCTCCAGGCGTTTAATTATCATTGGGAGAAAATCTCAAACCGCCTCGGAATTAACAAACGTTTATTTAAAGTATGATTGGACAGATTGCTCGCCAAAAGGTACAGCCGCAAAGATAAAAAAGTTTATTCGAGAAAATAAAGATAAAAATACAAGTTTAAAATTTAAATGGCAGAAATATGTAATAATACGTGGCATACTTTTTCACCCAGGAAGTAGAGAACAAAAAGCTAATGCTCGCCAAAATCGTTCGTACAATAATCATTGGCAAGTTGCTTGTAATGGAGTTATTCTCCATATCACACCAAGTAATAACTATAAAGAATTAAAGCTAAGTACGGATTCTAAAGAGCTTGCTGGTATTAAACTGCAAACGCTCACTAAAGTTGCTTTATCTGAAATGAGTAGCAAATATCCTTATGAATATTCTGGGATATCCTATTTAGAAACCGATCCAATTCCATTACTTTGGGTTATTAAAAACTGCGCTCGTTAACGTGTATCAGTAAATCAAATGTACAATACTGAACACGTCGTATTTGTTGGAGATAACACACCTACTAAAGCATCATTTGGGAATATATATCGATTGCATCTACCCAGGAATCCTACAAACCAATCATGATTCAAGAAATTTTAACTACATTTACTGAAATAGTTGCCTTAAGTGGGCTAGGTCTTATCTTTGTATCAGCTTTTTTAACTGATACCCAAAAATCCCAAAAAATTGTAAATTCTTTACAGGATGGAATAGCCAATGATTCACCTAATGTGGATCAAGAATTTGAGCTAGAAGAAGAATTTACCCAGCTACCTTTTCTTACTGCTTATGAAATGGCTGAAAGATTTGGGGTGAAAGTTGACACAATAGTTGCTCATGCAAAGCAATGGCGAAATGGGCAACGTTACAACTACAGCTTTGAAGAATGGGCATCTGATTTTGACACCAAGTATCGCTGGCATTTCTTTTGGAACGCTGACTATGAGCCAGTGTTTTACCCAGTTTCATCTAAGTTGTTCACCAAGCACTTACTGAGTTATTGCAATAAACAATAGTTAAATGGGTTCTAAATTTTGACCAAAATAGTACAGATAAACTATATGGTGTTCGCGTTTATCCTTATTATCTAGCATTCCTTGTCATAATTATTAAAATGACCAAGTATTAGTGCCAGAGAAATCTACTTCTGTGACCTGAAGCGTGATTTTATCGGCTACGGCATTGCTCACTCCCAGACTTAATAAGTGTCTGAGGTTGTATGAAGAGCAGGCTTTATCAAAGTACCAGGGAGCGAGATTGTCAATCGGATAGGTGGAGTATCGTTTAGTATGGTGTGCGAGTTGGAGTAAAGTCGCCAAATCATCGGTTTCGGCGGTAGCCTAAAGATGATCTGTTAGTGTTGATTGACTGGCAAAACCAGATGATTTACCAGACTTACCAACCGCGATCGCCGCTCTCGCAATTTGTTGAACTGCTCTGGAGTTGAGAAGGTGAGAACTTACCTAAAGCGCAGTCTCGATTATTGCCCATCGGTTCAATGGAGTTGGTTATCAATCTACATGAAGATAGGATTCCACTATTCGATCGCGACCGTCGAGCGCAAATCGGCAGCACCAACGGCATGATGATTTGCGGTACCCATTCTGAAAGCTTCATTATCAACAATGACAGCAAGATATCGATGATGGGCGTACATTTCAAACTTGGGGGCAATACCCCATTTTTTACGTTGCCCGCGGGGGAATTGCACAACCAGAGAATTTCATTAAATGAATTATGGCAGGGTCGGGCGGTTGAACTACGCGAGCGCCTTCTAGAATCGCCAACAGTAGCAAGCCGCTTTTGGGTTTTGGAGCAATTTTTGCTGATGGTAATGAAACCGCTAGATCGATATGCCGCCATCGCTATGGCATTGCAAGAGTTTAGGAGATATCCAACCACCAGAGTGAGCGAAGTAACAGATAAAATTGGCTTCAGTGCCCGCCATTTCAACCAACTATTCCGAGATCAAGTGGGGCTAACCCCCAAGCTATTTTGTCGGGTTCGACGCTTACAGCAAGCCCTTGACCTAGTATCCGGTAAAGATCGGGTTGATTGGGCGGACATTGCAATCGCCTGTGGTTATTTCGACCAGGCACATTTTATTCACGATTTTCGGTCGCTGGCCAATTGCACGCCCACTGAATACCTGGCACAACGCGGATTTCATCCCTGCCATGTTGTTCTGCTCGATTAAGGTCAATTTTTTACAATCCTTGCCGATTAATACTGCATCATAATTTATTAGTTTGTACCAGAGTAATTTATGCAGATTACTGCTTCCGCCATCTCACTTAATGTTGATGATGTCACCGCATCAGCTACCTTCATTAAGCAACATTTTGGTTTCCATGAAGAGATGTCCGCCGATGGCTTTGTATCGCTCTCTAGACCGGATGCTGGCTTTAATCTTATCTTTCTTCAAACTGGACTGGCAAGCTTCAAACCTATCCAGATGCGAGGACATCGAGCGGACGGTTTACTTATTGTCCTTGTGGTAGATGACATCGATCGAGAATATATGCGGATCCAAACAGAAGGTGTACCCATTACAACTGCGATCGAAACAGAACCTTGGGGAGAGAGATTCTTTCAGGTGACAGATCCGAATGGTGTCGTCATTCAACTCGTCCAGTGGGTTACTGAAAACACAGGATAACTAAGATGAAAGTACCTTTTACAGGTGGTTGTTTATGTGGAAATATCCGCTACGAATGTTCGGCAGAGCCAATTGTCATGGGCAATTGCCATTGTCGCGATTGTCATTTGCACCGATCCTTCATGCAGAATCGAAGACCTTTAAAGGCTTCTAAAATGTGCAAGTTAGGAGCAAAAAAATAGCTAATCTGAACATTTTTTCATAACAAGTAAATATCCTTGCCACAAATCTTGTATAATCTTATGTCTCCAGACTATGCAATCCGATTTGCCCGCATTGAAGATTTAGTCAAGCTAGCTGAGATAGAACAAGCCGCAGCTACGTTATTTTGTGACACGTCTTACGCTTTTCTGGTTAACGCTCAACCCCTCTCGATGGACTTTGTTACTCAACAATTTCAAGCAGAACGGGTATGGGTTGCGGTCAACGATCGCGATATAGTTGTGGGGTATGCGATCGCCCAAGAGGTAGATGGAAATGCTTATCTACAGCAAATTGATGTCCATCCAGCTTATGGACGCAAAGGCATTGGACGCGAACTGGTTGAGTGCGTTTGTGTTTGGGCAAAAAAACAGAACTATCAGAAAATATTACTATCGACCTTTCTCGACATTGAGTGGAATGCCCCATTCTATACAAAACTTGGTTTCCAGATTTTGCCTGAAGTTGAACTAAGCTTTGGTTTTCAGAAGATCAGGTGCAAGGAAGCTGAGGCAGGATTACCCATTGATCGACGTGTCATTATGTATCGTGATTTAGGGCAGGCGATGTCTTTGACAAGCTGCTAAGAGCCTCTAAGCTTAACTCGGGCAATTTGGCAATGTTTGTTTTGTCCATCTAGCTTGTGCCTACTTGTAACGCTTAGGAGTATTGATGTATGAGTTATTCTGTTTACCGAATCAATCTTCCAGAAAGCCCAGAAGCGGTCGTTTTTGTAAATGGTTTTGTGGCTCGCAATCGCGCTGGCTTTTTCTGGATGTGGAAACAGCTTTTGTGGATCAAGAACGTGACTGCTAAAGCTAAAGGCTGTATGCAAGTCAAAGCAGGTATCTGTGGTCTTAATGAAGTGATCATGGTGAGTTACTGGGTTTGCTGAAAACAGCCTAAAAGAATTCTTCCGGGGTGAACCTCATCGACAGATGATGCAGTTTATTGCCAAAAATCCTCAGAGCCTGTGTCTTTACAACGAGACATACAGCCCCTTACATAGTGGTAAATACATCAATGAACCGCAAGGGATGGCAACCATTTATGCGCGATCGTAAGCGGATGAGGCTTGTGTAGTGATGATTAATTTACGCCCTGCCACCCCTGCTGACCTGAACCTGCTGCAACACTGGGATCAACAACCTCATGTCATTGCCTCAGATCCCAACGATGATTGGTATTGGGAGGTAGAACTGAGTCGCAATCCGGATTGGAGAGAGCAACTAATTGCTCAGATCGAGGGTCGTCCGATTGGATTTATCCAAATTATCGATCCAGCGCGTGAGGAAAGCCGTTATTGGGGCGATGTTGCACCGGATCTTCGTGCCATTGATATCTGGATTGGGGAAGAAACAGATTTGGGTAAAGGCTACGGCACAAGAATGATGCAGCTTGCCCTAGCTCGATGTTTTGCTGACCCGCGTGTGACGGCTGTCCTCATCGATCCGCTTGCCAGCAATACTCGCGCTCACCGCTTCTATGAACGTCTTGGCTTCCAATTTGTTGAACCACGAAGGTTTGGCGACGATGACTGTTTTGTTTATTGCCTGAACCGAGCAGATTGGCATCCTGAAAACGCGATCGCATTGCGGTAGTGGCAGCTAGCGAGCAATGGCGCAGAGCGCCCAGCATAGCTTCGCCGCATAACAAGGCCCATGCACACCGACCGTCGAGAGTCGATCGGTTATGATGCAAAGGTGATCTGCGTCGGGTGATGGGCAGTATTAGACGCTTGAAGTCATATTTAGGAGTTGCATACAAAAATGAAAACTCAGTATTTCACAGCGACAAGTCTTGATGGCTTCATTGCTACTGAGAATGACTCACTAGATTGGCTGTTTCCGCTTGGTGACTTGAATGACTCCAGCTATCCAGAGTTCATTTCAGATGTGGGTGCGTTGGCAATGGGATCAGCAACTTATGAGTGGATGGTACGCAACGCCCAAAAGGTTGCCACTGAGACTGGCTGTGCGTGGCCATACACTCAGCCAGCCTGGATATTCTCTAGTCGCAAGCTGACAATAATCGAAGGTGCAAACATCCGATTCGTCAATGGAGATGTACACCACGCCTACGCCCAAATGCGAGTTGCTGCTGGCACCAAAAACATCTGGATAGTTGGAGGCGGAGATCTGGCTGGTCAGTTCTACGATGCTGGTTTACTAGATGAGCTTATCATCCAGATTGGCTCGGCCACCCTCGGCAAGGGTAAGCCGCTATTCCCTCGCAGAGTGCTAAGTCCAGTTCTGCGCCTAGTGTCTGTTCATCAGATGGGTGCTGGCATGGCTGAGTTGCGCTATGAAGTACACAAAGGCGGTGTGAGTGGAGCCGCCTAACAATTGTAATGCAGCGGACTGTTGAAGATCCTGGTTGTGATGCAGAGGCTGTTTGCCGCCGCTGATTGCAAGCATAGTATGAATTGCCAAAGGGGGGAAACTGATGAGTTCATTTGTGCTTTGTTTTCAAGATATTGATAAAACAAAACTCAAGCTTGTTGGGGGTAAAGGCGCGAACCTGGGGGAACTTACCAAGATTGAAGGAATCCGCGTACCGGATGGCTTTTGTATTTCTACTGAAGCTTTTAAAAGAATCATTGAGGAAACGTCGTCGATTAATGAATTACTCGATCGGTTATCGCTTCTAAAAGTGGAAGACCGGGATAAAATCGGTGAACTTAGCGGTGAGATTCGCTCTTTCATTGAAGGGATAACCATTCCTCAAGATATTAATGAAGAGATCGCCCCCCTCCTCTCCCAGCTTGGAGAAAAAAATGCCTATGCAGTACGATCTAGTGCAACCGCAGAGGATTTACCAACGGCCTCTTTTGCAGGCCAGCAGGATACGTATTTGAACATTATCGGAAAGGAAGCAATTTATCAGCATATCAGCAAGTGCTGGGCATCGCTATTTACTGAGAGGGCAGTAATTTACCGCCTTCAAAATGGCTTCGACCACCGTAAAGTCCACCTGTCTGTGGTTGTTCAGAAGATGGTCTTTCCACAGGTGGCAGGAATTTTGTTTACTGCCGATCCCGTCACTTCTAATAGGAAGGTGTTATCCATTGATGCCAGCTTCGGACTTGGTGAGGCCATGGTCAGAGGCATTGTGAATACTGATATCTATAAAGTGTGTAACGGCAAGGTTATCGATAAGAAGATATCCACCAAGAAACTGGCTATTTACGCCTTAAAAGATGGCGGTACGAAAGAACAGGAGATTGAACCTGAGAGACAGAACAAGCAAGCGCTGACGGATGAGCAGATTTTACAGCTTGAGCGCATGGGCAGAAAGATCGAAGAACATTTCGGCAGCCCCCAGGACATCGAATGGTGTTTGGTTGATGATACATTTTATATTGTCCAGAGTCGGCCAATCACTACTTTATACCCGATCCCTGAAACGAGCGATCGGGAAAATCACGTCTTTGTTTCTGTCGGTCACAACCAAATGATGACCGATGCCATGAAACCATTGGGATTGTCTTTTTTCCTGTTAATGACCCATGCACCCATGCACACTGCTGGTGGAAGGTTGTTTGTTGATGTTACAGCGACACTGGCTTCACCTGTCAGTAGAGAAACGGTATTAAACGTCACATTGGGTAAATCCGATCCGCTCATGAAAGACGCACTTACAACCATCCTAGAGCGGGGAGATTTTATAAAATCGTTACCCGACGATCGGAGTTCCGGCAAAAGCGGTAAAGGTCGATCGCCTGCGGATTTTCAAACCCTAAACGACTACGATCCGGCGATTGTTGCTGATTTGATTCAACAGAGTCAAACCTCGACCGACGCGTTAAAACAAACCATCCAAACAAAATCAGGAGCGGATCTGTTTGATTTTATCCTGGAAGATATCCAGCAATTAAAGAAGACCAACGCTGATTCACAGAGTTTTGGTGTGCTTATGACTGGGATGAATGCTTCCTCCTGGATCAATGAAAAAATGAACGAGTGGTTAGGCGAAAAAAACGCAGCGGATACACTTTCTCAATCAGCACCCAACAATATTACGTCGGAAATGGGTCTGGCACTATTGGATGTTGCGGATGCGATTCGTCTTTACCCGGAAGTCATTGAGTATTTGCAACAGGTAAAAGAGGATAACTTTCTAGGTGAATTGGTGAAGCTTGAGGGTGGACAGGAAGCCCAGAACGCGATCGCTACTTTTCTTCACAAATACGGAATGCGATGTGTTGGAGAAATCGATCTTACGAGAACTCGTTGGAGCGAAAACCCAACCACACTTGTTCCGATGATTCTCAGTAACATCAAAAATTTTGAGCCTGGTGAAAGCGAGCGTAAATTTGAGCAAGGGCAACGGTCAGCTTTAAAGAAAGAACAAGAGTTATTAGAGCGATTGAAGCAATTACCGGATGGTGAACAAAAGTCCGAAGAGACAAAACGAATGATCGGCCTAATTCGGAATTTCATCGGTTATCGTGAATATCCAAAATACGCCATAGTTAATCGCTACTTCGTTTATAAGAAAGCTTTACTCAAAGAAGCCGAACAACTCACACAAGCGGGCGTTATTCATGAAAAAGAAGATATATACTATCTCACTTTTGAAGAACTTCACGAAGTTGTACGCACAAATCAACTTGATTACCAGATTATCAGCAAACGAAAAGACGAGTACAAATTATTTGAAAAACTAACTCCCCCACGTGTTATCACGTCTGATGGTGAAATCATTGCAGGTCGGTACAAACGAGAAAATCTCCCTGCCGAAGCTATTGTAGGTCTGGCTGTTTCCTCTGGAGTTATAGAGGGACGAGCGCGTGTCATCTTAAACATGGAAGATGCCGATCTAGAAGATGGAGATATATTAGTCACCTCCTTTACTGACCCTAGCTGGACACCATTGTTTGTATCAATAAAAGGCTTAGTCACCGAAGTTGGTGGACTGATGACACATGGAGCAGTTATCGCACGTGAATATGGCATAAGTGCAGTTGTCGGAGTGGAGAATGCTACCAAGCTGATCGAAGACGGACAGAGAATCCGGGTGAATGGAACACAAGGGTATGTAGAAATCCTATATTAAAACGAAAATTACTTTCATTGGATTTTAAATATTGAGGATTAATCTTTCTGTTAACGTGGTAGCCTAACATGGTCAAAGGTAATAGTTATTAGGTCTCTGTGTTGGTAGTGAAAAGCTTATTGTTTACTTTACTTGATAAAAGAGGTAATAGATTAATTAATTAACCAATCAAGCGTTGAATAATCAGAAACTTCTGTCCGTTGTAACTCCCTTAAAAAGCCAGTTAATGCAAATGGACATTTACAATTTAGTTCTTTTTCTATCAACTCAGCATTTAGGTGGTATTCTTGACACACAGCATCAAAAATATCTTCAGTGGTTAATTCGAGATTTTGATCTAATTCCCAAACTCGCTCTTCTATTAAGTGGATGTCATCTCTTTCTGGGTAGGAAATTTCTGTTTTATAAGCGATTATTAGATCAGTTATATTGGAAACCGCCATTTTTAAATCTCCTCTGACTTCACAATATAATCATCAAAAGCCTGCAAGTTTATTAGACACCAGCCATTAGGTTGGGTTTCAACGTAAAAATGATCCGACTCGCAGACCATATACCATGTGACTTGGAAGCCGGAATTGAGAAACTCCATTGGTCTGCTAGTTAAATACCAGCTTTGCGGTTCTTCATGATTAATACCAAAGTCTTGATGCTCCTTATAACCATGATTTTCTAAATACGTGAACAAAGTTCCAAGGATGATGTATGCCTCACTTAAACTCATTTGTTTAATCTTGTTAACAGATTTTTTGTAGATCCATGAAATGAACAGCAAGTTTAGAATAGATGTACAATTAGATGCTATAAGCTCTTGATATAGGGATTTCTAGAAAATAAAATCCACAGATTTTCAGATACTCTCGAGAAATCTGCTCTGGGCGATTAGCAATAAAACTGCAAACATCATCTAGGGAACTATAAACATTTGTGCAGATAGTTGGGTGCTTGTAATCTCCAACCCCTACTAAATATTGCTCCTCTCCATCTTCCTTGTAAGAAGAAAGAAAAATTCTGACCACATTATCTGGATAGCAATGCCAGTTTTGTGGATCAGAAACTACAGATATTGCATCTGTAGGCATAGGCAATTCATGGTGAATTTTCCCATTTGGAAATTCACCCTTGTGTTTCGCTATATATTCTTGAATTTTTAGTTTTGTCATTTCTGCTCCCAATCAGTTTTCTTATATTTTATTGCCTGAAAGCAAAGGCGATCACTTCTATTTCAGTGGGGGCGATCGCCTTGATCATCAGTTAGTATTCCTAAACCGTGCAGTACGTAAAAATTTAGCTGACTTTTCCCGTTAAGTCTCTCAAGATCGCTACAACCCTCTCTACGTTCGCGCAGCGTGTCGCAGACAGACGCTACGCGAACGCAGAGGTCGTTCAATTTTAACCAGCCTCGCCACAAAACCTGGATGCCAATTGGTGTTTTGCTTCGATGTTATAGCCAGCTTCCAAGATGAGCGATCGCCCAGATCGCAGGTTTAGATAAACTGATATTATAATAAATTACTATCAGTTTATATTTTTATTATGCTGACTGTTTAATCTGGGTTAAAGCTATTAACATTTCTTCTCGATTGAGATGTCGTTTCTTACCTGTTTTGGATTCTTGGATAGCATAACTCCATTTTATTCCAGCTTGTGAGCATCTTTTTCTTAAGTGTTGAACAGTCATCTGTTTGGTTGTAGATAGTTTATTTTTGTTTTTGTTAGATATCTGAATTTTGGATTTTTCAGTTAAGGTCTCGGTTTTAATTACACTGTGTTTTGTAGATGTAGTGCAGTTACAGTGTTTTTCAAAAGCGATAGATATATCTAGCAAGAATTGGAAAATAAAGAGAGTAGAAAATCCGTAAATAATAACGTAGAGAAGTCCTGTTAGGATATACTGTGCTAATTCCATTGTTTTAACTCCTGTTGATATAACTAGTAACTGGCTATTTATGAAGCGATATGCCAGGTTGCCATTTATATTAAGCGTTAGCTTGTGTGATATTAAAAATAACTTTTACAATACTACTATATCGGCTTTGATGTTATCCCAAAACCAGAAATATTTAATATGGGTAAATGAATTTTAATTATTTAGTTTTGGTTGGTGTCGGGAGTGTCGGGAGTATTGATATGATAACTTTCCTGTTAAGCAAAGGTTCAGTATCAACTCAAGTTTTGATACTTTCTGTATCAAACTGATGCAGGAATAGTGATAAGATAACTTTTGAGTTTGGTTTGGTTAGATGAACCTGTTTATCTATATGTACTTAATAACTGTTCTGATATTATCTACTAACTGTACTATCATACCCAAAATAGCTTTCCAGCCAAGTATTATACCCCAAAAGCCGCTAATAAATAGACCAAATACTGAGTTGAGGAAGATAACTCCCCTGTAATTTATCTCGATATTTGATTCGGCTCTGGCATAGATAACACCATCCCCAATTTTATTTTCCAACTTCCTCATTTTTCGTTCTTCTTCTCTATCTCTTCTTTCTTCTTGTACCTTCCAACCCCAAGGGGAAAATCCCAAAATAATCGAAATTGGAAGATAGAACGGCCAGCTATATATGTAGCCAAGGGAAGCATAGATGATAAAAAAGGTTAGCCCCAAACCAGTGCGCCAAACTAAACACCAGAGGATAAAAAAACTGTCGATAATAGCGTTACGGATAACTATACTTCGGTTCTTATGATATGACATTTAAGGCTGCTCCCAATACCTAATTTTTAAGTTTTTATTTAGGGTGATTGCATCCCTTCAGATTAAACTTAAACTTAGCAGTAGTTTGAATTATCATATTGATAGTTGAAAATAGAAACTACCTAATCAATTGCAATTACCTATTTAGCCACACTAAATAAGGTTAAATATACCAACCTATCGTAACGATGTTTGTAGCTAATCCGATATAGTTAATATTGCTGTCATAGATATCTACAATTTCATCGATTATATCTTCACGGAGTTTAAATTCAGGCAAAGTTTTGATGATTTTTTGAAGAAGTTTAAAATGGTGCTATAGTTTTTAGAAAAAATAAAAATGATTAAGGTTTGACCCTTAACCATTTGATGATATTTTTGTAAAATGATGGGATATACCTGTGTTTGATTCACATGCTTGGGGCGTATGCCATTAGTTGCGGTTTTTCTTGTTGCGAGACTTACTACTTGATTGCACCTTAAACCGCACCTGCTTCCCGATACTTACCTCGGCAAGATTGCTAATATCTTTACCAGATTTATAAGCTTCAAGAATTGCCTTATTATTAGCTTGGTACTTAATAACTCTAAATTCATCAGGAAAATCTTCATCATCTACTTCTACTAGTAATTTAGCGACTTTTGGTGGGTTATCCCTGATTTCAATTACTCTTTCTTTACCGATGTTTTTGTCATTGATTAATCCAATCTCGTGTAGGTGGATGAGGGTGCGCTTGATTTGTTCAAGTTGAGTTTTGCGATGTGAAATTACCCGGTCGTGGAGTTCGGCTACTCGCGCTTTTCTTTCCTCCCAGGTTTCAAGGTCAAGATTTAACTGGTCAACTACCCAGGCGATCGCATCGATTTTGGTTTCGATACCATCCTGAATAGTCATAAGTTCTTGTAAGAGTTGTTCTACATTACCCTGTTCGCCTAACTCGCCTGCTTCTTCTATCTGTGACCAAAGTTTAGCAGCATCTAGGCTTAATTCTTTGAGAGTGAGTTGGTTGATTTCGCGTTCAATTGCTGAAGTCATAATTTACTTTTGATATAAAAAACAACTAGCAGTTAGTTGTTACTAGTTGTTGACTAAGAAGAGTTGATGCTTGAAGGGAGATTGAATTTAGTATCCGTACTGCAAGTGATAGTAGTCTGATTTTTCTTGTGCTAATTCTGCTTCGTAGTCGTAGTAATCTGCTTCGCTTATGAAGGTGCTTTTTTGTTGAATTTGCTGTGCAGATTTTACTAATTGTTTGTTAGTTATTGGGTTAGAATTCGTAGTAGTTTTCATGTCTATACAACTTAAATTTTTCAACGAAGTTGTTGCGTCAGCAAATGTTGTGATGTTGACTTATAAAGATAATATTTTTCTTTTAACTTTATCAAAACTATCTACTATTAAGTTGTTTTAAACTACTAGTTTTTCTACCACAAAGATAGTTGTCCTGGCGATACATTTCCCCGTCTGCGTGTATGAAACAGCATATGACAGCTACTTTATATAGACAACAAAAATCTATTCTATAACGTAGAAAAAAAAACAACAACAGCCCTAATTCTTGCGTTAGGGTAGAAACAACTTAATTTCCACAACGTAGAAAATGACCAAGGTTGAATGGGCGACATACCCTCGCATAAAGGAACGATTTAGGTGTGTCTTCGACCCTGAAACCTCCCTAACTATAGAGCCAATCCAGAGGTTTTTGAACTACTGTAGAAAGAGTTATCAGGGGTTACGTTGTAGAAGAATTTTACCTAAATCAGTCACATCAAGGCTTCTACGATGTGGATTCTACATAAAGCTGTGCATAAAGCCGCGAGATTTTCTGCTCGATTGTCCTCGGGCGTATAATTGCGGTGGTGAACCACTAACGTTTTAATGCTGCGTTCTCTACGATTTAATCCATCCCTTTTATCAGTTGGACGTAAGCATTGCATACCGCAGCGCGTGCATTTCCAGTCTGATTTGGATTTGACTTCAAGTGCGATAGTATCCCAGTTTGAAGAATAGCGACTGCGGTTTTTACCAGTCATCAATCAGTTCCTTTTGGGTTGCAGAAAACTAATTTTGATTGAATTTGACGCGATATTATTGTGATTATATTTACGCAGAAAGTTTCCCAGAAAAATCCACCTGAGACATAACTTGTGTGCGTATTGAATTAGCAGCCTTTTCTGCAATTTCTTCTCTATCAGAATCAGTAAGAACTACTGCAAGTAACGATTTGAGAGCTTCTCGGTTAGATATAAACTCTTCACCGTATAAATCATCTTGCAACAAAGTAGCTTCCAAGTGAGGTATTAACTCAGGTGTAGGAGATAGCAACCGCTCTTTAATGCGTGTCCTTGCAGTCTCTGTTGCAGAAGTTGTACCTATACCTAAATCCCATGTTTCAATTATTAGCCTGACTTCGCGGTTGAGAGATACACGCAGCGTTGATAGGCGACCAAATAAAGGAAGGTTGAGCATTAAAGGTGGTAATGCATTACCCCAATCCAAACCAGCGCCAATCGTGCAATTTGCTTCATCTTCGATGCAAACAGCCTCTTCGAGCCATCCTTCACCAAAAAGTAAATCTATAGCTTCTTGGGTTGTTATTGACTCGTTTGCCTCAAAATTATCCTTTTGCTGTTGATGATTCATAAAATTTTACCCGATCGGACTTTATCTTCGTCTTAATACACCATACTCAAAGTAAACTAAATTATCATATTCTTCTTCAGATCCACAGTTCAACATATTTTGTTTTTCGTAAAATCCTTCAGACCTTGGTAAGGAATGCAACCCAATTCTACCTTCATACCCTAACTCAACACTTCTAATTCTTGCGAAATTTAATAGTGCTTGACCAACACCTTTGAATTGAGGCGGGCGTTGAATCTCGATTCGGTTAGTGGGGGCAGTGGCAATACCATCAACATAAACTAGCCTCTTACCAATATTTAACCGAGAACCGTGCATTTGCGTTTCTATTATCATTAATCCTTGAGTTTTGTTTTCGCACTCAATTGCGTAACCTTCAAGATTTTCTTGATTGGCAATATATCTTAATTTGAAGATCCAATCCCAGTATTTATCTTCTTGACTAAATAACCTTAAGCTTTCTACCCAATAATTGACATAATCATCAACATGTTTTTGGACTAAATCTACCAAATAGGCTTCAACAGATGTATTATCAACACCCCTTTTTAACTCGATTTTTCGCTGCACCTAAAGCTCCTAATTGTTAACTGATTATTAAAGCTTGTGACTGCTATTTGACTGGTAGATAAAAGAGTAAATGTGAATGCGTATATCAATAGCTTTATGCCAACCAGCAAGCACAGCATCATCTGAAATGTCTCCAAGAACTACCAAACTATCTTCTTTATCCATATAGTAAGGTAAAGGTTCAGCGCTCAACCAACCATAAGCAATGGCTTCTTGGTCTCGCTCAACAATTGAAACTTCTAAACTTTGCTCGTATGTTGAATAGTAGTAAGGTAAATAGCAGGCTGGATACTCTCTTAGAGATTCACGATTAACTGTGTATGATTGCCAACGCAGTTGCTCTCCCTTGATTTCTTTATGATTAGCTTCTAGCCAATCATAGAGCTTTTTAGCTTGCCGCAATGCGTGGTCTTTGCCTGCAAAAACGACGTTGGGAAGAAAAATATCGCCGTCAAAATGCACCGCAACTTCAAATAAATCTTCATCTTCATCTTCATCTTCTGCTTCTGTTACCTCAATGATTCCAGCCTTATATAGTTCGGTCATTTGCCTACATTGGTAGCTCTACCCCTACATGGTTAAAATTTTAGCTAGTTACAGAATAATCAGAACACTCTGTTGGTTCTAGCCCACTTATGAAACTAATCAACGCAAAGGGACGCTAGAATTTCAACCAAATTATGAGGTGATGTCTTAAGTTCACTTCTTAAACTGGGACGATCTCTTTCGGATAGTGTGCTTATGATTATGTATCGGTACTAGGGAGTAATGAGTATACGGACAGCGAAAGGAAGTGCGTCAACGCTACCTTTGAAGGTCAACACGCCAGGTCTAAATAGCAAGTGCGATGGCGTAACCGCCCTTTCCGGTGGCGATCGCTCTAGTAATAACGTAGCGTGTGCGCGGCGTACAGGCAAGCGATTTATGGACGGATGCCTGGAGCGGGGTAAAGCACCTAACAGAAATTGTTGAACTTTATTATTCCTCTACAGCAGATTGTTTCTAAATGTAACAATCTTTAAAATCTGGACACAATTAATACTCAGTAAATTATAGCTTTGCGCCAAACCTTTTACAATCAATATGTCGATATCAAAAATGATATCAAATGCCTGACCAAAAGTCCCCACCAAGCGAGATGATTCGTGTGCCCGTTCCACTAATTAAGGTGGTTCGGCGACTATCAAAACTACACAGGCAAGGGCATACAATTCCCTTGCTGCAAGCCTTAGAGGAATTACTAATAAAATTTGATATCAATAATGATATCGATGTAACGGCAGGCAGTAAATCAGTCAAACAGCTAGAGAAAAAGCTGGAGAAACTGGAATCCCATCTTACCGATCAAGGCTCCTCAGTGGAAACAAAACTTGAAGCTATCACCAAAAAGCTGGAGCTAATCGAACGGGCGATCGCCTCTGGGAGATTGGGCAACAACAAACCGCGAAGACAAGTGCACCCGTACCAACAAACACAAGTTGAATTACAACCCAGGACAAATGAAAGTCTTGCCCCAAGACTCGGTGTTAACCCCCAAAGCCTGATTGCTGAAAGAGAAAAACTCAGCGCCAAAGAATTTTTGAGTTGGTCACGTAACCGCGATCCAATGAGCGTGGGTTGGGAATGGAATGCTCTTGACGAACTGTATCATCCGCTCAGGTGACGCAAGCGTTCACATTTCTGGGGTAGTGGCGCGATGGGCTACGTGGCGATCGCCGCTAATTTCTAATCGGGGCATGTCTCACAAAGTCTCAGCGATATCGTTTGAGATTAAGAGAGCTAGCTTCATCTTCACCCACGTGTAGATAGTTGTCTATCGTGATTTTCCCTGACGAGTGGCCCAGCGTTTTAGTGATGATGTGAATAGGCGTGTTTTTAGCAGCGTGGGTAGCGTGGCTGTGCCGTAACCAGTGTGGGGAGGGGATGCGACTTAACCCTGCTACTTCGGCAATGGATTTGATGATGCGGCGGATGTGGCGATCGCAAATGGGTTCACCCGTTTTTTGGCTTGTGAAAAGCGGCTCGGTTTTGTCTTTAGTATGTTGTCGATTAGCCAAAAGGTATTGGTAAAGTTCTATCGGTATGGGAACATCGCGCTCCTTGTCTCCTTTGCCTACCACTTTAATGTAAGGTAGCCCGGACTGATTTGAATGCATGGTAGCCCAGGTTAAACCACTCTCACCTACCCGAATAGCACCGTAGTAAAAAAGCTCCAGAATTAGTTGGTTGCGTTGCGCTTGTATCTTTTTGTGAGGAGTGGGGGCTTGTTCTACAACTTGTGCAGCTGCATCGAATAGGATTTCAATCTCAGTCTCAGTCAGGGTGCGCTCCTTAATCTTTTTGCGCTCCGGAGGTACTTTCAACAACATTGCAGGGTTGGCCCGCAAGTAGCCTACATCGCAAGCGTAGCGCAGAAAGCTTTTAAGTGAAGCAAGGCGACGGCGGACGGAAGCACGAGCAATTTCCCCTGTTTTCTCTTTTTTAAGTAGGTGGGCTTTGTAATTGTCCACATCTTCTTTGGTGGTGGTGTGCAGGTTTAAATTATCTAAGTCTGGATAGTCAATGCCTAGTCGCCACTGAACAAAGTGCATCACGTCATTTCGGTATGCTCGCACAGTTTGCTCTGACTCCCTACTGGTGAGCCAACTAGAAAACAGTTCGCTGGTAGTTTCCGCCCCAGTGATTTTGGGTGTGCCAGTTGCCTGTACCACCGCTTCGACTGTTGCTTTGATCACCGCTAGTTGTTCCGGTGATAACTGAGCGATCGCCACCCCTAATTCTTCTGTATCTACACCTGCGTCTGTACGTGATAACGTCATCACACAGCCTCAAAATAATACGCGGGATGAAGCGGGTTTATCCGCCCGAAAAAAATGTCCGATAACGTTTGTTCCCAGACATTTTTAGTCTCATTCTACTCCCCCTTGCTACTCTACTCACTACTAACAAAAAGGGTTTTCTAAATTAATTGAAATGTTAACTTGTGTGAACGCACGAGTCGGTTTTCTGATACTCAAGAGCAAGGGCCTTCATCAGGCTTAGTATCTAAAACTACTCTTGTCATAGACATTCTGAAATTAATTCACCGCCCGTGTTTGTTCCGGAAGCTGATGCTGTTATAGCAAGGGACTGGGGACTGGGGACTGGGGACTGGGGACTGGGGACTGGGTGAAAAGTCTTTTTGTGTCTAAGTTTTATCATCTGTTAATGTCCTGACCACCAAGGCTTGTGCTATAGCTTCTTCCCAAACCGCCGCAGGTGAACGGGAGCAACTGTTTAGGAGCGCGATGACACGCCCCGCCTTCTTGCTCCCGGCGTAACCGCCCTTTCCGGTGGCGATGACCTCCGGTCGGTCGGAGACCATCGCACCAATAAAGTGCAGATAATTCTCGTGAAAGCGCAATTTACCTACCTTGGTACGCCGTAAAATCCATCGTGTCAAGTCTAATTTGTTATTGAAATTCGGAAATCCTTTTCTAGTAAAGGCTACAGGTTTTAGGGGTAGACGGTAATTACCAACCCACAGAACCTGTATTTTAAAAATCCCTTGCGCTGCGATGGCACAAAGCGCCTACGGTGGGCGATCGCAACACAATTAGGCTTTGCCTAGAGACTGGCATTCTAGAAAATGCCTATAATCTCTTCCTAGATGACAATTAATTGTTAAGTGGACATTTTAGGTTGGTGTCAGCGTTAATTCTTCATGCTTGCTGGAGTTGACAATTTTCACCAAGTGCTGATTGAGATAACTTTGGGCCGAAATGTACAGACTTTCCCAAATTTCTGAGTTGCGACAAATTTTAGTCCCCACTGTATTTCCTGCTGTTTTCTCCGATATCAAGTATTTACGGTAATAGTTACCCCACAGGTGTTGGAGAAAGTTTTCGGCGAATTCGTCAAAAGGAATAATCCAGTTATAGTCTTGATCTAGGAATACCCGATAGGATGCAATTATGGGTAGTGCCAGGTCAGTTGGCGCACCAAACCCAAACGAGTACTTGCTGTCGGGGAGAAGGGTACTTTTGCGTGTATCGATTGATGCTAAGTCGTTGACACCCTTTCTTCTGGGGTTGCTGATATGTTCTTGGATGATTTCGTACAGTCTTTGCTCAATCCACAGAGCTTTGGGAAGTAGAGGCAATAGAAGAGTTAATCTTTCCCTCTCAGTGTCTGTGATTTGGCTTGGGGTGTTCGTACCCGTGGGATGCTTGCTTCGTTTATTGCCGTCGGGATTGTATCTATTTCTGTCGAGGCAGTTTAGAAGCTTGAACAAGTGGTTAACATTACACTGGGCATTTCTAGGAGCGCCGCTTTGGTTTTGGTAATAGGCTATTCTAAATTTTCTATCTTCTGCTCTTTCTAACTGGGCTAAATACTGCTTGATAAATTTGTAATCTCCCCTGGCGTTGACTTTGGAGCGAGAATCTACTGGCGATGTGGTATTTGAAGCGAGGGCTATATCTTTAGCCTCCTCTTCCTGGAGTCCGATGTGGATGGTAACTTTGACTCTGGCAAGGCTGAGGTCATATTTGTAATTTTTAGCTTGCTCAAATGCTAAAACTGTGTGGCCTCCGTTGATAATGCCATCGCTACCCCCCTCGTTAGCTTCTAAAACTTCTAGCTCCAGTTCGGTTTTGTTTTTGCTAGGTTTAACTTTATTGGCTGACAGAACGATTCCACTGTGACGAGAGAAGAATTTTACAGGTTCGGTCGTCACAGAGTCAAAGATTTGTCGGTATGTCGCACTTTTGCGGTTAGGTTCTCGGATGTTGGGTTCTAGGGGTAGGTTTGTGGGAAACGTGTCCACATGGGCGGTGGCGATGATGCAATTGGGGTTTGCATGGAAATAGTTGTCTACTTTAATAATCCAGTTTTTCGGCATGGGTGGTTTCTGCATCAAAGCGATACATTCTCAATTATTCTTCTGGTGGGAAGAAGCTCGCGCTTAAAGATTATATTTCGTAATTTATGTCTAAAGTTGTTGCAGTTGACTGATAACGTCTGAATAGCTGGCGGCAGTCCCCTTATTTTAATTGAACAGCGCGATCGCTTCAGTTTCAAGCCGTTATTGTACGAACTACTAAGCGGCGAAAACACTTGCGCCACTTGTGCTGAACGGATTATTCCCGGCTCATTGAACGGATGGCTTAACGTGTATAAAAACAACAAGAATAGTAGATGATAATCATGCCTTGGAACCTAAAGCAATTATCCCAGTAATGCAAATCCAAGGGTCTACTTATCTCATTTCAGTAAATTCACTGCAACAGTATTTTTCTAAAAAGGTACATAAAAGTATAAGTTAACTTTCAGGAAAATTACGATGAATTTTACAGAGTATATCAAAAATGAGCTAATTTCTTCAGGTATAATTGACCAAACTTTAAAGGTAGGAGATATTATTCCTAATTTCATTCTACCTAATGCTTTCAGCCAAGCAGTAGAATTACAAAAATTACTAGTTAGTGGGCCTGTAGTTATTTCCTTTTTTCGAGGTTCTTGGTGTCCTTTCTGCAACTTAGAACTAGCAGGACTCCAGCAAGCATTACCTGCAATTAAAACATTAGGAGCATCACTAATTGCTATTTCACCTCAAACTACTCGTAATACCATATCAACTGTAGAAAAACATGAACTAACTTATGAAGTATTGAGCGATCGCAGCAATATGATTGCTCGTCAATTTGGAATTGTGTTTCAAATCCCGGAGTATCTAAGACCTATATTAGAGTCAAAGGGTCATGTGTTACCTAGATACAATGGAGATGAGTCTTTTGAACTACCTATTCCAGCTACATTTGTAGTCGATCGAGACGGAAAAATCGTTTATGCTTTTGTTGATGCAGATTATACTAAACGGTTAGACCCAATTGAAATAGTGAGTATTCTAAGAAATATTCCTATAGTTAGCAAAAGCTAGTACCGCTATGCGTAATTCTTAATTCGGATACTGCAAGCCTTTCATTGATTTGGAATGGGTGTTTTATTTACGCCGTGCTGTAGTAGTATATTAATTTTAAATTAAACTATTTTTTGCAATTAATTATTAGATAATACTCAGTTTTATATCATACTCGTATCAGGATAATCTGTAATTCTAATAATTAAAATAAATCAGGCAGTATTTAGAAAATATTTCCTTCTCAAGTATCTGTCTGATTTGATGAGTTTCACTTAAAATTATCATAAAATAGTTGTCAAAGATATGCAAAATATTAATCTACAAAAAGCGACATTTGGAGCAGGCTGTTTCTGGGGAGTTGAAGCAGCATTTCATCAAGTAAAGGGAGTAACTTCTACAGCAGTTGGTTACAGTGGCGGACACTTTGATAATCCAACCTACGAAGATGTCTGTAGAGGAAAAACTGGACACGCTGAGGTAGTGGAAGTGGAATACAATCCAACAATAGTATCTTATAATGAACTGCTAAATGTGTTTTGGAATAAGCACAATCCCACAGCATCAAACCATCAAGAGCTAGATGTTGGTTATCAATATCGGTCAGTGATATTTTTCCACACTCCAGAGCAGGAATTATTAGCAAGAGCCTCCAAGGAGCAGCTTGAAAATAGTTCTCGTTATCACAAAAATCCAATTGTGACGGAGATTGTACCTGCATCACAATTCTATAGAGCAGAAGAGTATCATCAGCAATATCGAAAGAAGCATGGACGAGCATCTTACAGGATAGGCTAATCTTTCACTGGTTCAAGGGGATGTTAAGAGTCGAATGCTGTAAATCCCCTTACTTGCTATACATATCAGGGAACTTTACTTGAAGTTTAGCCAGCTTCGGCAAGTCATTCATTACAACATAGCGATCGCTCGGATGATGCGCTATATAATTTTGATGGTATCCCGCAGCCTGATAAAAACCTTTCAAAGGATCTAATTCCGTCACAATCGGCTTGTCGAAGATTTGCGATTTGTTGAGTTGAGCGATATATTCTTGTGCAGCCTGTTTCTGCTCATCGTTAGCAAAAAAGATCGCCGAACGATATTGCTTACCTGAGTCTGGGCCTTGTCGATTTAACTCTGTTGGGTTATGCGCTACCAAAAAGTAGACCTTCAGAAGCTGGTTATATGATATTTTTGATGGATCGTAAGTGATTTTTACGGATTCAGCATGATTAGTTAATCCAGCACTGACAAGTGTGTAGTCTGCGGTTCTTGCATCGCCTCCAGAAAAGCCAGAAACGACATCAGAAACACCTAATAGATGCTCAAAAACTGCTTCCATTCCCCAGTAGCACCCACCAGCGAAAACCGCTACTTGCTTTCCCTGCGGTGCAACAGTCGAAATATCAGTGGCGGGAGCAGAAAGCATCATACGAGATGCACCGCATAGGAGTAAAAAAATCAGCGAAATGATGGACAAGTTGCGTAATAAGTGACGGGAGAGAGTAAAGTTATGAATTGACATGAGGTTGTGAACTCCTTTATTTAATAGACGAAGAACGGAGTTTATTCAGCTATAGAGCGATGTCTACGACGGGCTACGCCTACGCAAAACAAAGTCGCTGATGATTATCAGAAATACCAGAAATACCAAAAATTCCATCTTCACCCCAACGGTAGGCGCGAGAACGAGCCTGATCGTGGGTGAAATAGTCCCAAGCTGTACCGTTGGGGCTGTTGTCTTCGCGTACTGTTCCCCATTGGCGATCGCTTAAATAAGGCCCCCATCTGCGCCAATGGGATATCTGATTTTGGGCTTCTGCTAATCTGATTTCTTCTTGGGTTGGAGTTGTCATCATCTCACCCCGTGCATATCTGCACTTTATTTTAATTAATTTGATATATTGAGTATCACGTTTTTATCAAAGATGGGGCTGATATTTGGATTAAAATTTGCTAGGTGAATTGATAAATAAAAATTTAGGATAAACTCAGCAAAAATTTATATTAATTTTTATTATCAAAATAAATCAGATTTACTGTCCAAATTCAATACACATAAGTCAACACTCTTTCTGGCGATCAATATTTGGATTATCAGTTATGAATCCTATAATGTGCTGAGAGTGGTATTAAGAGTTGATGAAAGATCAATTTTTGAATTTGTTTCAACTAGAATCTTAATTGCTAATCAAGCTTAAATTATAAGTAGCCCAATCAAATCGTTTTTCAGTTGCTATATTAGACTATAAATCTAACACAGTTCAAAGTATAATATGTCGGAAAAAAATACGGAAACAAAAAGTGGAGAAGAGCCAAAAAGAGGTATTCCTTTATATGCTGATCGGAGTGAACCAGAAATTAATGACCCAGCTTTATCACAAGCCACTACAGTTTGGCGTGGCTCAAATGACATATCTTTTAAATTACTCCGATGCCTCGAAGCGATGCGGGATCTTTCAAAAAGCATGGAAGGTCTAGCTAAACTTAATGATCCTACTTCCGAGAAGCGACTAGTAAAGCAACTTGCATCCCCGCTTTTTGCTTTGGGATCTGGCATTCTGGATATGTTTAACGAATTAGAAAGTAATGCCAAAGACTATACACTAATAGGATCTACTCAACACAAAGAGATCATCAGTAGGAAAAAAAAATTTATAGTAGAAGTACCTACAGATAATAAAAGTAATTTGCGTATTGTAAGAGATAAGATTGATTCACATATAGATAAAATCGCTGTAATTAGACCAGAAGACTACTGGATTTACGTAGATATATTATCTTTCTTAAAGTGTATGAAAAGTTGCCTAGAGCAAATCTTGTACCTTCTGTCGTTGGATGTTTACGGTTGGACAAGGGACAGTGGGCATCCTGATGTATGGAGCTTAATGAGTGTTGATGGCACAGTAGTTGATTTTTATATGCAAAATGGTGAACCAGTAGCCATCATAAATGTAACTCTTGTAAAATCACCCAAACATGGTGTACTGAGTGAGATTAAAGCCTTTGTACCTTTATACAACGAAGTGGCGAGTAAATGTCAAGGTATAGAGTTAATAAAAATTTCAGAATCAGATAAAACAGAATCATCGCAAATATGATACATAAACATTCCAAAAGCACAGTTTAACAAATAATAGGGTGTGTTATGCTGCACGCTAACGCACCATACCACTAAATAAATAATTAAAACTTCATTATGCGCTTCGGTCAACATCACCAATTTATAGAAAAAGACGATGTTCGATTGGCCTTAATCAACAGGGCAATCGCTCAATTTAAATTCTCTGCTGAACAGCTGAAAGAGCCATATCTACACAAAATTGACGAACACACAGCATTGTTTCTGAAAGGTTTTGGAAATGAGATCAATCTACTCTCCGCCTTTAGAGATATTTATTTTAACAGTCGAGAATTGCTTGACCTACTGCTGGGTCGAATAAGTCAGCAAACAGCTTCATCAGGGAATCAAACCCCGAAAGACTTTCTGCCGTTTGCCAAACGTCTAATGTGTGGGGACATCGATCATCTTAATCTGGAAATTATTTCCTTCTTAAAAACAAATATTAATTATATATTTCACATTAGAAAAATAAGAAACGAAATAAAGAAAAATCCATCATCCGTTGAATTTTTCTTTAATACGGATCACTTTGAAGCAAGAATGTCCTTGCCCATTGATAAGTCTGAATATGAATTACTAGAACATCTGGATATCGCAAATCTAGATGAAGCTAAAATGAAATCTTCTTATGCGTGTGTAATAAATTTAGATATTGCCTTCCCTGAAATGCTCCAATTTTGGAAAGCAGCCTTTGAAATTCAGCAACACTAAAAAACTTTAAGTTTAAACACTGCTTCTCGCGTAGAATCATTAAACTAGAAACTATAGAAGTGCGATCGCTGTGACAGATTAATCTCCTGCATAACTCTGGCAAAATAAAATAATTTATACAGAGAATGGGTTACAGCTTTATTTTCTAACATTAATCAAATTCATTTTTTAAATTTTTCGATTTGCTGCTGAAAGGAGTCTCGCCAACCTGTAGGCAAAGCCTCAACTTGTACGGCGCGGTGTAACAGTTCTAAGTCGTGTGCTTCCCGTGCATAAAGTCGGGTAATATCAGCAACAGTGACATTATTTGAGTCTCGACTGATTAACGACAAAGTATTACCATTTCCGACTTGACCCTCTTGCAGCACCGAAAAGTAGAACCCCGTTAGGCGGCTATCTAAAAACTGTTTAACTATATCAGCCCGTCCAAACTTAATTAAGAGTTTATAACAAGGCATTCGGGGTTGAGTTACCATTACCTCTACGCTACCGATTTGGAAGCGATCGCCTATATTAACCTCATCTTCTAACAGTCCAACTGTAGTAAGGTTTTCACCAAACATTCCCCAGGGCAAATCCATATCAGGTAACTTGCGTCGCCAATAGTCGTAATGCTCGAATGGATAAGCATAAACTGCTTTGTCTTTGCCTCCGTGGACGCTCAAATCAGCTTGTCTATCCCCATCTAAGTTGAGCGATCGCATCATCACTTGTCCCTCAACTGGTTCTTTAAAAATCCCAGTTGTATCCGTAGATACTGTTACACTTCTACTTCCAGATGTGGAGGGGGTCGCTCTTTGCTGATTTTGCTTAACCCGCTTAAAGACAGCATTTTATTGACAAAAACGAATATCTTCTTAAAATTGCAAGAAATTGGTAAAAATAGGCATTTTTGCCAATTTTGGCACTTAATCTGATAAGTGGTATTGCATTCTAGATGTTCTCTAACCTGCATTCCCACAGCATATGCAAGTAATGGGGGTACCGAATTTCCGATTTCTCTTTGGGCGTGGAGTGTTGCCTCACTGAAATTAAACCAATCGGGGTAGCTGTGCAAACGAGCAGCTTCTCTAACTGAGATAACCCGTGGTTGTACTGGATGCAGGGGACGTAATGCGGTGCGGTTGCCACTCCCGGCTCTTAACGTCACGCAGAATCCATCCCATTGCAGCTTTTTTGATTTGGATTTAGCTTCTCTCGCACCTGGGGGAGTGTTGATGAATTGCTGAATTACTTCTGGTGTATGTGTTGTCGCTGTGAATCCCGTTCTAATGTTAGTTACTATACCAAGATTTGGGAATATTTTTTCAAGATACTTAGCATATTCTCCCTTCACCCAATCTGGATGCCATTCTTGAGTGTTTTGCTTGGGGAGTAGGGGGACTGGCAACAAGTCCGCGATCGCATCTCTAACTGTATGTTGAGGTTGATGCTTTGGCGGTATAATTTCTCCCAACTTAGATGCAACAAAAAACACCCTTTTTCTAGCTTGCGGAACCCCGTAATCTGAAGCGGTGAGGTTCCACTTTGAGAGAAAATAATGTTCTTCTAGCACTGCTTGGAGGTTAGCAGTAATGCAGCCAAACTTCTGATTTTCAATCCCCGGCACATTCTCCATGATTGCCGCAAGGGGATTGAGTTCCAACACCAGCCGAACAAACTCCCCTACCAAAGAGTTTCTCTCATCTTCAACATTTTGCAGTCCGGCAACACTAAATCCTTGGCATGGTGGGCCACCAAAAACTGTATGAATTTCCCCGTCCCAATTTATGTACTTCGCCTGAATATGGGCGCGTATTTCTTCTCCTGTCACCTCCCGAATGTCTTTGCATAAAACTGTGGCGTGCGGGAAATTATGTTGGTATGTTGCTAAGGCGATGGGATTATTATCAATGGCGATCGCGATTTCAAATCCTGCTGCTTTAAATCCCAAATCAAATCCACCTACCCCGGAGAATAGGCTAACAGCTATTTTTTTGTTTGTTGCTGTTGAGTTCATTGAGATTCTAATTAATGTTAACTTCTTGCACTTGGCTTTTAACACACATCAATTACAATCGGAGTTATACCTGACTTTTAGTTCTGCCAACCATCTGTCTAACCGACTATTACTAACTGTTTCTTCTATTAGTGGGTAATCTGTAGTAAAGACTTTATATACCCCTCCTGACTCCATCTCATAAAAGTTGACAATCAACCCTTCACGCTTGGCATTACTAAGCTTTTTGATTGCTTCTGGAAGCATCTGCCATACAGATTTCCTTTCCGAATCCGAGAGGAGGTTCCAAGCTTCTTCTTTAGCTTGTTGATATTGCCATAGTCCTCGGCGCACTGAGGAATAATCTGAAGCTTTCCGCAATATGTCTGCGAGGACTTCTGCATCAGTTGCTGGGACTTCATTTGTACCGAACATCCCAGCCAATGTACTTTCTACTGCCTGAATCTCATCTTCTTCAAAGTCAATGTTTGACTCTTCAGGTTCTTCCAGGTATTCTTCGCAGTCATATTCTTCTGTATCCCTTTGCCACAAGGTTTCAAGTTCTCGCTGCATTACCTCAAGGTTTGTTGGGTTGACGACACTTTCATCGTTGACAGGAATCAATTCTTCTATGGTGTCAGTGGGTTGTTCACAAGGGATTAGTTCTTCAAAAGAGCCGATTCCGATTTCATTCTTGGCTATTTCAGCTTGATACTTTTCATATAACTCAGCGATCGCCATTCTGACAATTCGCTGCGGTGACAATCCGAATTCCTCTATTAACTTCTCGGTAAACACCCCTGTTTGGTGGTCATCCTCCATAATTTTGCCGAAGGTGTAATATCTATTTCCATCTGGTGTTGCTCGCCAGTTGCCATCTTTTTTTTCTTGATTCATGGCTTTGAGAAATAATCTTCTTTTCTCAATCAGTTCTAACACTAATCCACAAGTCAATCCACCAATAGGAATATCTTTCAATTCATCAATTAGGATTTTGTAGTTCACAGAACATAACCGAAGTAGTACCGATATTGGTAAAACCGCTAAGTGTTCCGGGCAACTGATAAATGCTTGAAAATTCTCGGCAATTCGGAGCGATCGCCTTTCCTCAGCACTGCCCTTGTCCCAGCCGTACTCTTCTAACAGTGCGCGATATTCTTTTTTGGTGTAAGTCTGCTTGTACTCGTAGAGTAAGAAAGCCGTATGGAGGTACTCTAGGGTACTTTGCTCTATGTGGGTGGTAGGATTGGAGTCTACCTGATGCTGCTCGATATATGAATTATTTGCAAAAGTTGTTGTAGTCATGATGTTGTTCATGCACTAATATGCGCGGTCTTAATCTCTAAGACTAAATTTCCTAATTCGACTAGTTGAATAAGTCAAGCTGCTTTCTGCAAGTTTTTTGATGATGATTTGGAGATAGCAGCCAAGGCATAGCCCAAGGTGTGTTTGTGAATTTTGGGCATTTTGTGAAACGACATATCCTGACCCCAATCTTGGACTGACTTGGTGCCAATATGTAATACTTGCGTGAGAGTTTTGACACAAGTTGCGCGAAAATTGGCGTGAGAGACAGTTTGTAATACTTGTTGTTCGCTTAACCCTTGGAGGAGTATTTTTTCGAGAAACGTTTGAGCATTTACTTCCGGTGCGTTGTATTCTCCTCTCAAGATGCTCTTTAGCTGCTTTGGCACGATTTCGGCGGCATGAATGTAAGCAAGTGAAACTTTGGAGTAGTTGGGTATCCCATCAAAATTGAGGTCACTTCCCCACTTGCGAACTGTTGGTCTTTGTACACCTAAGACTGCACATAGTACAGTGATACATTTTTTGCGGTATTGTGAGTCGGTTTCTTCTTCGAGCAGTTCTCTGGGAGTGAGTTCGGCGATATCAAAACATTGGCGTAGAAATTGCCTTGGTTCTAAACCCTGAGTTGGTAGGATTTTGAGGGTGTTGTAGTGGTTCATGGCAGAGATTCCTATGGGTCAAGGGTTGACTAAGTGTTTAACTTTTTGGCTCAAAGCTGAAATTGAATTTTTTCTTGCATTTCACAAGTATTTTCGTTTGTGTGTAAATTTTACTTGGATAAATATAACTCTAGAGAATCTCTGGAGAGTCTGTCAAGCAAATTTTACGTTAAAATAGGAAAATAGATTCTGTAAAGCATCACCAGACCATCGCAAGAGATAATAAAGAGGATGTACATTAATGAAGACACAGCGAGAAGAAGTATTAGACATGGCAGAGGATAACGTTCGGTTTTCAATTACCCTATCCCCATATGACTTTCGGAAGTTAAAGCTTTGGGCAAAGCTTCGGGGGCGTTCCCCTGCTGCGTTTGCTGCCCAAATCATCGCTGCAAGGATAGAAGCAAATTTTGAAACTATTAATCAGCAACTCGCAGAATATGCACGATATAAAGATATTTCTATCGAAGAATTGGAAGCTAGCCTTGATTCTGATAGTTAGGTAATTCGTCGGGCTGTATAGGTTGGATTATTTTTGCGTAGACGCGTTGGCGTTGGCGTAGCCTCTCGTAGAGAAGCGGCTTGTCGCTAGACATCGCAATCTAGCAGAACTAGAACTGACAAAACTTTACGCTCCAAATAGCCTGCGGCTAGTTTCGGTTCATGGAGTGTTAGATTATTTACAACCACAATACGGTTACAACAACATTACTTGATATCGTGAAGGTGCAGCCAGAGGCAATATCGATAGGGCTATTTTTAATTGGCAACCCGTGGTCGCGGAATTTTGCGAGTATAGAGCAACTGGCGATGGAATTAGATTCAATAGAAATTACTAGAAATGGCTTAGTCGAGTCGATTGTTTCTGGTGGAATGCGAAGTATGCTGCTTCTGCTATCCCAGATGATTATTTACGTGCGGTTAATGGCACTTTAGGGGTAATTGTACAAAATTAGTACTGGAAATTTTCGTGAATTAAATTCTCAAAGCATAAGGCGATCGCTACTCGAAGGAAGCTATCTCAAAGTCGTACAACAAAATATCGCTTACTCTAAAAAAGTAAGTATTTTTACTATAAAATTTTAGTGCTTACCTGGGTTTGAAAACTAATCTACGTAAGACTTCTGAGAAAAATAATTTGTAAATTACTTATCAAATAAAAGCTTTAAAATTTTCTTGATAATTGGCTAAATAATATAGCCGTATATAAAAATACTTCATAAGATGTAGCAGGTGCTAAGAACCGAATAGATTGATATGCTATTTTATACCTGCTACTTATAAAGAACATAGTTGCTTTCTTAGCACTCTAGTCCAACCAGTCATTAGACATAAGGGTTTAGAGGAGTAAGTTTCTCATGATTAGAGGAGGGATAATACCAGTCCAGTTACAAAGAGGAAGACACAAGTGACTGACATTGTAACTGGACAGATTGTGCGAGTGCGATCGCGGCAATATCTTGTAGAAGAAGTTGTGTCGAAACCGTCTCCAGAACAAGACACAAAAGTTAGTCTTTCTTGTTTAGAAGATGATGCGTTAGGAGAATCGCTAGAAGTCCTATGGGAACGGGAAATAGATGCCAAAATCGTAGGGGCGACATCATGGGATTCCATAGCGAATCGAGGTTTTGATAATCCGCGTCTGTTTTCTGCCTACCTGCACACATTACGGTGGAATTGCGTAACCTCCACAGATGCCAAGCTTTTTCAAGCGCCTTACCGAGCCGGTATAGAAGTCAAAGCTTATCAATTAGAGCCGCTACGTAAAGCTTTGCTGATGCCGAGAGTCGGTTTGTTTATTGCGGATGATGTCGGTTTGGGCAAAACCATAGAAGCAGGGCTGATACTGCGTGAGATGCTGATGCGGCAAAAGGTTAGACGAGTCGTTATCTCGTGTCCGCCATCGGTAGTGCGTCAGTGGCAAGAAGAAATGGAGAGTCGCTTTGGACTCACATTTATGATTCTTGACCGTGAGTTTATTGCTGCGCGTCGTCAAGAACGAGGTTATGGAATTAACCCTTGGATGACACACACTAGGTTCATTATTTCCCATGCCTTGCTACGAGATGAAACATACACCGCACCATTACGGGACTGGCTTGGTGATTTTGCAGCTGCTTCCATGCTCATCCTTGATGAAGCTCATAATGCTGCACCTGCGAGTGGTGCAAAGTATGCCGTTGATTCTCAACTTACCAAAACTGTTCGAGACTTAGCGCCACGTTTTGAACACAAGCTGTTTTTATCTGCCACTCCCCACAATGGACATTCCAACAGCTTCGCTGCCTTACTAGAAATCCTTGACCCCCAGCGTTTCTGCCGAGGAGTACCCGTTCGTAATCGCAAGTTGCTGGACACTGTAATGGTGCGGCGTTTAAAGCAAGATTTACGGGAGATCGGAGAAGAGTTTCCCCAACGCTACGTTCTTCCTATAGTTATTGATAACCTGCCAGAAGACGCGCCCGAACTCAAATTATCCCGATTGCTGCAACAGTATCGCAATCTGCGTGAGGAAAAGCTCAAAGATGCAGCGAAATCTACCCAGACTACGGCAATGCTGGTAATTACTTCACTGCAAAAGCGTCTTTTATCTTCCATAGAGGCATTTGCACGGACTTTAAAGGTGCATCGGACGGGGATGGAAAAACAAGCAATTAACCGCCCTTCCATACATCAAGCCAGTCTCCCATTGCTGTTTGAATCCCCTGGTGCAGATGATGAACGGGCAGAATTTTCCGAAGAGGAAGTGCAAGCAGAAGAAGATGCTCAAATGGCAGCAGCTAGTATGCAGGCTGCGGGACAAACAGCCCGTGAATTAGCAATTTTAGATGAAATGGCAGATGTCGCTAATGCCTCTCGCTATCAGCCAGATCCGAAGATTCAAAAACTGGTGGAGTGGATTCGCCAAAATCTTTGTCCCGATTTAGGTCAGCCGAATGCTGCTTGGTTAGAACGACGAGTAATTATCTTTACAGAATATACAGATACTAAACGTTATTTACAACAGCAATTACAAAGTGCGATCGCTAATTCTAACCGTGAACAAGAACGCATAGATGTATTTCACGGGGGCATTGGAGAAGAACGCCGCGAAGCTATCAAAAGTGCATTTAACGCTGACCCGGCACGTCATCCCTTGCGAATCCTGATTGCCACAGATGCGGCACGAGAAGGGGTGAACCTCCAAAACAACTGTGCTGACTTGTTCCATTTTGATGTGCCGTGGAACCCATCAAGGATGGAACAGCGTAACGGACGGATTGACCGGAAATTACAGCGATCGCCTGTTGTCCATTGTTATTACTTTGTCTTACCGCAACGCACAGAAGACAAAGTATTAGATGTACTGGTGCGGAAAACAGCCACGATTCAACAAGAACTTGGCTCTCTTGCACCAGTAGTTGAAAGAAATGTGTCGCGCTTACTGGCTAATGGTATTCGCCACCAAGAAGTAAATAATCTTGCCGATTCGATTAATAAAGCAGAGCAACTCAGTAACAAGGAAACAGTAAACACACAGGTAATTAATGAGGAACTGGAGCAAGCCAGACTCCGCCAACAGGATTTGACTAAACAAGTTGAGAATTTACAAGAAATGTTGAAAGACTCGCGGGATTGGTTGGGACTAGATGACAATCACTTCCGTAATGCCATCTCTGCTTCTTTAGAAATTTTGGGAGTCTCAACACTTGCCCCTGTAGATGTGAATGAAGTTGCTAACAATCCTGTAACTGCCCGTTGGACAATTCCGGCTCTTGACCAGCATACTGGTGCAGATCCAACATGGTCAACTACACTTGATACCCTGAGAACACCTCGAAAAATCGGACAAAAGCCTTGGGAATGGCGGAAAGAAGCACCGATTCGTCCTGTAGTCTTTCGAGATCCTGGTTCTTTAGATGGGGATGTAGTTCATCTGCATTTAGAACACAGAATTGTCCAGCGTCTACTAAGTAGGTTTTTAGCTCAGGGTTTTCTGCATGACGAATTAACTCGTGCTTGTGTTTGTCTGACTAATGACCCAATGCCAAAAGTGATTGCACTGGGACGGCTGGCTCTGTATGGTGAACGGGCTTCTCGTTTGCACGACCAAGTGATTGCAGTCGCAGCAGAGTGGTCAGACCCAACCAGTCGGGGACGCAAGAAACTTCAGCCTTTAAGAGAAGGCGAAAAAGACAACGTACTGGAATTACTGGAAAATTCTCTAGCTTCCCCACACTTGTTGCAAGTTGCCGAAGCCGTGAAAGAGCGACTGAAAAAAAGTGCTGCCCAAGATATAGCAGAATTAATTCCCCATCTGGAACGCCGCGCCACAGCTTCGGCTGAAAGTGCTGAGAAAAAGCTGGCCAATCGGGGTACTAAAGAAGCTGCTGAGATGAAAAACATTTTGGAGGAACAGCAGACCCGAATTATCAAGTGTCAAGAAGAATCTAAGGCAGTGCAGTTGTCTCTTCCATTCATGGAAGAACAGCGCCAATTGGATGCAGACCGTCGCCATTGGGAAAAACGCCTTCAAGCGATCGCACTAGAACTAATTTCAGAACCAGCCCGAATTGAAGCCGCCTACAAAGTAAAAGCAGTGCGGGTTGAGCCAGTCGGCGTAATTTATTTATGGCCGATTTCCGGCTAGAGGGAGTATAAACAATGGCAAACGATCCAGAAATTCGCTTACATAAAGAATGGTTGGGCTTTCTCCAGCCTGTGGGGTTGGTGGTGTCTCCCCCTGCATTGTCAGCAGCCCAAGCTGTGGTTAACCGCAATGTGGTGGAACTGCAACAAACACTGCAAGAAGTTACTCGCAATGAAGCTTTGCCTAAAGATATAGAAGGCGATCGCTTTGGGATTAGTGATTTTTCTGCTTTTACGATCAATGTTTTAGGTTGGCAGGCAGAAGATTTAGTTGCCAGTCCAGAAGATTTAGCGATCGCGCTCCCAGATTACAACGAAGTTTTGATACCCACGTATGCTGTACCCGACCCTAATGGCGGTTGGATGATGCTGGTACAGGTGCTTCCTGATGGTATTGAACTTGACAACGCAGGCGCGGAGGATAGTAAATCTACTGGTTGGCACGCTAGCCCCCAGTCTAAGTTTGAGCGCCTTTTAAAAGAAACAAAAGTTTACACTGGGCTATTGTGCAACGGTACAGAATTGCGTTTGGTTTATGCACCACTTGGAGAGTCATCGGGACACCTGACTTTTCCTGTGCAGGCAATGTGTGAGGTATCTGGGCGGCTGATTTTGGGTGCGATGGAGATGTTGCTCTCGGCTGATCGACTGTTTAATGTCCCTAGCGATCGCCGTTTGTCTGCAATCCTGGAAAAAAGCCGCAAATATCAAAATGATGTCTCTATTAAGCTAGCAGAGCAGGTATTAGAGGCATTATGGGATTTACTGCGTGGCTTCCAAATCGCAGATGCAACCACTAAAAGCAGCTTAGTGAGTGATATTGCCACTACTGCGCCCCAGCATATTTACGGTGGACTGATTACCATCTTGCTGCGGTTGGTGTTCCTGCTTTACGCTGAAGACCGGGGACTGATGTCTCAAGATGCAGTTTATACACGCTACTACTCAGTTAGTGGTCTTTACGAGCGATTGAGAGAAGATGCAGGCAACTACCCAGATACAATGGATCAACGGTATGGTGCTTGGGCGTGGTTACTGAGTCTGTTTCGTCTGGTTTACGATGGCGGCGGTCATGCTGATTTGTACTTACCTGCTCGTCATGGGCAACTATTTGACCCAGATGAATATCCGTTTTTAGAAGGTCGTCTCCAGTTTACAGAATATCAAACAGGAGAAAGTCTTGAACCCCCTCGCGTGTCAGATGGGGTAATTCACCGGGTATTGCAAGGGTTACTGGTACTGGATGGAGAACGCCTGTCTTACCGTTCCTTGGCGGTTGAGCAAATTGGGTCTGTCTATGAAGCAGCCGCCGGCTATGAGGTAGAAAGAGCAAGTAGTCCTGCTATCGGTGTTTGGAGTAAACCCAAAGGTTCTAAATCTTCGGTGACAGTTGTTGTCAGCGTTGGGGACATTCTCAAAACTAAGGTGGGAGAACGGGCTAAATATTTAAAGGATTTTGCTGGTTGCGAAATTACTGGTAAATCCCTAACTGAATTAAAGGATGCAAGGACAGCAGAGGATGTAGTGGCGGCTTTAGGACGCAAAGTATCACCGAAAACGCCGAGTTTAATGCCTGTGGGTTCTTTGTATTTGCAACCGGGGGAAGAACGGCGGCGTAGTGGTTCTCATTATACGCCTCGTGCTTTGACTGAGCCGATTGTGAAAGAAACTCTCAGACCGATTTTATCGGCTTTGGGAGAAAACCCCACACCAGAGCAGATTTTAGAGTTGAAAATTTGTGATTTGGCAATGGGTTCGGGTGCATTTTTGGTCGAAAGTTGTCGTCAGTTGGCTGAAAAATTAGTTGAAGCGTGGAATAAGCAAAACGTATTACCTGAAATTCCAATTGATGAAGAACCGTTACTTTATGCGCGGCGGTTAGTGGCGCAACGGTGTTTGTATGGTGTGGATAAAAACCCTTTTGCGGTAAATTTGGCTAAGTTATCGCTGTGGTTGGCGACTTTGGCGAAGGCTCATCCTTTTACTTTTTTAGACCATGCTTTGAAGTGGGGTGATTCATTAGTTGGGTTAACTTCTGAACAAATTAAAACGTTTACTTGGGATGAAGACAAAACTTATAAAGACCCAAACTTACCTTTGTTTAATCTAGCAATGGAGAAAGCGAAGTTTTATCGCAGTGGAATTCACAATTTAGATGAAGATGATTATGCAGCCAAGCGCGATTTTTACGAAAATATAGAAACAGAGTTGGGGGATATTCGGCTGAAAGGGGATTTAGTTATTGCTTCATTTTTCGCTAAGGATAAGGACAAGGCGAGAAAGGATGAGCGCGATAATTCATGGTTGAAGTTTTATCAATGGCAGAAAAATCAAGAAGATGATTTAGATGTCAGGCGGATTTGTGCAGAGTTGAGGTATGGGGAGAAACCAGTTCCAGCGTTTAATTGGGAGATTGAATTTCCAGAAGTATTTGATAGAGATAATCCGGGGTTTGATGCGATTGTTGGTAATCCGCCATTTGCCGGGAAGAATACAACAATAAATGCTCATGCTTCTGGTTATCAAGATTGGTTGAAAGTTGTTAATCCCGAATCTCATGGTAATGCTGATTTGGTAGCGCATTTTTTCAGGCGATCGTTTAGCCTTTTACGCCAGTCTGGATGTTTTGGATTGATTGCTACAAATACCATTGCTCAAGGTGACACTCGCAGCACTGGTTTGAGATATATCTGTGAGCAGGGCGGTACGATTTACAATGCTCAAAAGCGGATGAAGTGGCCGGGTTTAGCGGCGGTTGTCGTGAGTGTTATTCATGTTTTTAAAGGGAAATATGAAAATAGAAAATTGCTAGATGGAAGAGAAGTTAACTTAATTTCTGCGTTTTTATTTCATGCAGGAGGTAATGAAAATCCAAAGGTGTTATTGGTAAATGCTGATAAAAGCTTTCAAGGTAGCATTCTTTTAGGAATGGGTTTTACTTTTGATGATTCAAATCCTGACGCTACAACTATTGCAGAAATGCACCGATTGATTGAACAAAATCCTAAAAATGCAGAAAGGATTTTTCCTTATATCGGGGGTGAAGAGGTTAACTCAAGCCCAACTCATACACATCATCGATATGTGATTAATTTTGGTGAAATAAGTGAAGCTGAAGCTAGACAATATCCTAATTTGATAAAAATTGTAGAAGAAAAAGTTAAACCTGCAAGATTAGCACAAAACCGTGAAATCCGCGCTCGTTATTGGTGGCGTTTTGGCGAAACTACGCCTGCTTTATTTAAAGCGATCGCTCCTCTCGAACGTGTATTAGTAACTAATTGCGGAGCTAGTACTTACGTATCCTTTTCATTTGTATCATCAAGAATGGTTTTTGCTAACACTCTTGCTGTCTTTCCGATATCAACCTACTCTGCATTCTGCATCATGCAATCTCGCATTCACGAAATTTGGGTTCGCTTTTTTGGTTCATCATTGGAAGACCGACTACGCTATACTCCCTCCGATTGTTTTGAAACCTTCCCCTTTCCCGACAACTGGGAAACCAACCCCACCCTAGAAGCTGCTGGTCAAACCTATTACGAATACCGCGCCGCCTTAATGGTTCGCAATAACCAGGGACTCACCGACACATATAACCGCTTCCACGATCCAGACGAACGCCACCCCGATATTTTGCAACTACGCTTACTCCACGCCCAAATGGATCGAGCTGTCCTCGATGCTTACGGCTGGACAGATATTTCTACAGAATGCACCTTTCTCCTTGATTATGAAGACGAAGAAGACGACGAAAACACCAGCAAACGCCAGAAGAAAAAGCCTTGGCGCTACCGTTGGCCTGAAGAAATTCACGACGAAGTATTAGCCCGTTTACTCGAACTCAACCAGCAACGCGCCGAAGCGGAAATTTTAGGTGGTAAAGCTGCACAGAAATCCAAGGCAAAAGGGAATACTAAAAAAGTAGCAAAATCTCGCAAGGCGACGGAAACGACTTTAACTATTCCTGATTTCCCCTCTACTTCTATGTGACAGGTTCAACGTTAGCCATACCGATGAATTCCTAAAAAAGCATAGCCATCCTAAATCATTTATGAACACTTACTGTTCCCTGTTCCCTATTCCCTGTTCCCTGCCCTCATTATGACCACATCTGCCGAAGTGCGATCGCATTTAATCCGCGCCATGCAACTAGACTTGGTGGGGCCAACCCCTGATGATGTTGAATATGCCGAGGAAATCCTCACCCAAGCTCCTTCTAAGTGGTATCTTACAGGTTTTTTAGTACCTTTTGGAGCGCCTGTTGAAGTGCGATCGGACGAAACAGCAGACGACACACTCGAACAACTTAGTAGCAGTGATACTAATGACGATGCCAATGCTCCCGAAGCCTCCTCAGCCCGTAAAGCTCACTTTCCTTCTTCCATTGGCTTGAGCTTTCTTCTACCAGAAAATACCACAGAACTGAATATAACTGTGCAGTGGGGTGACTACCAATTTCTTGAAAGCGAAACAGAATTAGATGATAGCGAGAATCCCCAGTCAGCCAAGCAAGAATTATGGCAACGCTCCCCTCATTGCATTAGTATGCCTATTTCCCTGCTGGGAAATCAGCGAAAAATTCAGATTGAAGTTCCAGACAGCAACGGCTTAAAGTTATTTGTGTCTAATCGGGTTGTAGCTTCATCACCTCAACAAAAACTCCCTGTTGGTACGCGTTCAGTTTCAGTATTCTTAGTTAACTACCGCAGCAACAATCCCAACCAAAAGCACGACATCAGTTTTATTTTTCAAGCCTGCCTCACCATCCGCACAGCTGACGCTTTTGTATCCCGCCCTAACTTGCGGGGGCAAAACAGCCAAGACAGGGACGAAGCGGTGTCAAGCCTGCAATACCGCAACGATTGCGAATATGCTGTTGGACACAACGTTTCTGCTATTACTATCCTTAGCTCGAATCATATCTGTCAAGAAATTCGTACTAACTGGATGCCCACAGCAGAGGTGCCCAGAGTAGAACCAGCAGATATTCCGGGGCTAAAACTAGGCATGGAAGCACTAGCTAAGGCAAAAGACGCGGCAGCTATATCTGAGATGGTTTACCCAATGGTATCTGAATATACTGACTGGATTACCAAACAGCAAGCCGCAGCCCCCACTGAACCGCACCAGAGAAAAATTGCTAGTGAATTATTAACCACAGCTAGCAGGATTAAGCAACGCATAGCCGCCGGATTACAAGCTTTAGAAGATCCTCTGGTGCTAGAAGCTTTTCAAATTGCTAACCAAGCCCTAGCAACTGCTAGAAGACAACGCCTAACTCATGATGATCCAGACAAATCCCCTGAAGACTTTTCACCACCGAAGTGGCGACCTTTCCAGCTAGCTTTTCTGCTGTTGAACATCCTGAGCATTGCTCAACCAGAACATCCAGATCGGGAAATAGTAGATTTGCTGTTCTTTCCCACTGGTGGCGGTAAAACCGAAGCCTATTTAGGGTTGGCAGCGTTCACTCTGGTGCTGCGTCGTCTGCGCGATCCTAGTATCCACTCTGCTGGTGTCAGCGTTCTCATGCGCTACACTCTGCGCCTCCTGACCCTAGACCAATTGGAAAGAGCCGCAACCCTCGTCTGTGCCTTAGAGCTAGAACGTCAGCAAAATCCGAGACTAGGTAAGCATCCCTTTGAGATTGGGTTGTGGGTTGGGCAGGGTGCCACACCCAATAAAATGGGTAAAAAAGGCGACAAAGATAATTCAGCTTGGGCGCGGACTCAAGAATTTGATCGGCATTATCCTCATAAACCAAAGCCGATTCCCCTAGAAAGGTGTCCTTGGTGTGGCACGGAATTGAAAGCGCGATCGTTTCAACTTTTACCACTTGCCGATGCACCTACTGACCTGCGGGTAATCTGCGACAATCGGAAAAAACACGCAGATGGTAAACCTGCTTGTGTATTTAAAGGCAACAATCCCCTACCCATCGTTGCCGTAGATGAACAAATCTATCGACGGCTTCCTTGCTTCATAATTTCCACCGTTGATAAATTTGCGAATCTGCCTTGGGTTGGTCAAACTGGAGCGCTATTTGGCAAGGTAACTCATTTTGATGAAAAAGTAGGATTCACCGGGCCAGCTGATGCTAAAACCAAAGGTCGAGCCTTAGACAAAAATTTACCTCCACCAGATTTGATTATTCAAGACGAATTGCACTTGATTTCTGGGCCTCTGGGAACAATGGTGGGATTATACGAAACGGTTATCGATGTTCTGTGTAGTGTGACGCACAATCATAAAACTATCCGACCGAAGATTATTGCCTCCACTGCTACAGTCCGCCGTGCGGAGCGCCAAATTCAAGCTTTGTTTAGTCACAGCCAGGTAGATATTTTTCCGCCTCCTGGGCCCGATCGCCACGACTCCTTTTTTGCCGAAACTGTACCAATTACCAAAACACCCGGACGGCTTTATGTTGGAGTTGTAGCCCAAGGACGCAGCCTCAAGGTAGTTCTGTTACGAGCATACTTAGCCCTGTTGGGAGCAGCTAAACAAGCTTGGGAAGATGCCGGCGGAAAAACAAATCCGCATAATCCTGCTGACCCTTATATGACACTGCTAGGTTATTTTAATTCCCTGCGGGAATTGGGTGGTAGTCGCCGCCTAGTGGAAGATGAGGTAAACTCGCGCCTGAGTCATTATGGTGATCGCCGTCGCTACCAAGAACCGTTTAGCTTATTTTGCGATCGCAAAATAGATGATGAACCAGAAGAATTAACCTCTCGCATCCCCACTAACAAAGTTGCTAATACCAAACGTCGTCTAGCTTTACTTTTTCATGATCAAGAAAGAGTTGATATTGCCCTAGCAACTAACATGATTTCCGTAGGGCTAGATATCACGCGCTTAGGGCTGATGGTAGTTTTAGGACAGCCAAAAACCACTGCTGAATACATCCAAGCCACCAGCCGCGTCGGTCGAGAAGCTGAAAAACCTGGTTTAGTCGTTACCTTACTCAACATTCACCGACCGCGCGATCGCTCTCACTACGAACGTTTTCAAATCTGGCATGATACTTTCTACCGCACAGTGGAAGCAAGTAGCGTTACTCCCTTCTCACCCCGCGCCATCGATCGGGGTTTATCAGGTGTTACCGTTGCCCTTGCCAGATTAGGTAATGCAGAAATGACAGCGCCTCTAGGTGCTGCTCAAATTACCCAACATCGCCTGCTTTTAGATTTTGTGGTGGATGCGATCGTTAAACGTGCAGAAGGACATAGCCCTTTAAAAGCCGATGAAGCCGAAAGTCTGCGTCAAGAAATCCGGCGACAAGTTATAGACCGTTTAGATACATGGCAACATATTGCCGTGCAAGACCAACGCCTACAATATCAACGCAATGAAATAGAGATGGCAGCCCCTTTACTACTCGATGCCCTTGACCCCAAGGCAGACAAAGAAAGTAGCGATCGGCAAAAATTCAAAGCCCAACGCAGCTTGCGGGATGTCGAGCCAGTAGTGAAACTTTTTGTGCGTGATCCTGTTGGTTTAGAAATAGAGGAAGAAGTTTAATGGACTTACAAATCAAAAAATATCCCAAAACTGACGCAAAAATCCTCTCAATTTCTCCTCTCTCTGTGTTCTCTGCGTCTCTGTGGTTTGTTGATTTGGATAATTTATTTCTTGGAAATCCCTAATGAAGAAGTCAAATAATAAAATAAAACCACAAGCAGAAATCCGCCAAAGCCAGCTTTTATCAACCTTTGGCCCAGGAGCGATGGTAGATTTACCTAAATACTCGGTAGTAATTGGGGGATTGACCTACTGGAAAGGCGAAATGCAGCCCATTCGTGAAGACCGTTTGAAAGATAAAGTTTGCGAAATGCTGCAAGTCAAGAATATCGAACTATTTAGCCCCCCACGAGAGACTTCAGACCCGAATATGCCTCTTACTGGTGTGGATGCATTTATTTTTCCTGCTTGGTTTGTAGCTCAAGTCGATCAAACCATTCGCTTCAATGGGAAAGATTACCGTACCCGTCCCCTAGCTAACTGGCGAACAGTTAAGGAGGGATCAAAATTTGAAGGACAGCGCGTGTCATACGTACCAGTCCGCTTTGTGCAAGCTTGTATAAATGGACATCTGAGCGATATAGACTGGTACGCCTTTGCCCATAATGATTTTAAAACCACCTGTCGGGGACAACTGTGGCTAGATGAAGGTGGCTCTGGCAATGACTTTGAAGAAATTTTTGTGCGCTGTGATGGCTGTAAAAAAGCCCGTCGTCCGCTTTCCATAGCTAAAGCCAAAAATTCCAAAGTTTTCGGACAATGCCAAGGGCATCGTCCTTGGCTGGGTGCTAAAGCTCAGGAACCTTGTTGGGTCTGTGTCCCAGATAAATCAGGTAATATTGTCCAAACCAACGAACCAGAACATAACCGTCTTTTGGTGCGTTCTGCTAGTAATGCTTATTTTGCTCAAACCCTCAGCGTGATTTCGATTCCAGATGCTGATGAGCAATTGAAAAAAGTAATGGATCGCCATTATTTACAGGACTTGGAATATTTGGAAGACTTGGATGAAGTGCAAAAAAATCTGAAAAGGAATCCTAAGTATGCTGATTTAACTAAATTTGGAGCAGAGTTGGTTTGGGCAGAAATTCAACGCCGTCAAAGTGGAAGAAGCAGTGATTCTAAAACCATCAAACAAGTAGAAATTGAAGCCTTACTTTCTTGTTCAGCAGAAATAGGTACTTCTAATGACGAGTTTTATGCTAGTAAACGCAAGTTAGATAATTTCAATCCCGCACTATTGCCATTTATAGAACAGGTGGTGTTGGTGCATCGTCTACGAGAAGTGATTGCCCAAGTTGGCTTTACCCGTTTTGAGGCATCCATCCCTAATATTGAAGGAGAAATTGATGATTTAAGCATTAATGTGCGGCGTGCTGATTTGGATTTTGAACGTCAATGGGTGCCTGCGATTGAAAATAAAGGCGAAGGGGTGTTTATTGCCTTCAACAAACAAGCGATAAAAGATTGGCAGCAACGGAAGGCTGTTAAACAACAGGGGCAAAAATTAGAAAGGGGTTTCAATGTCTGGCGCGATCGCAAGGGCATTCCCCCTGAAAAAGCCATTTTCCCTGGACTTCCTTATATCATGCTCCATTCCCTATCACACCTCTTGATTACAGCAGTATCTTTGGAGTGTGGTTATGCAGCTAGTTCAATTCGTGAACGCATCTATGCCAGTGATGCAGGTTATGGCATCCTTTTATATACTGGTTCTCCTGGTTCTGAGGGGACTTTAGGGGGACTTGTACAAGTAGGGAATCAACTTGAAGAACATTTGAATGTTGCCCTAGAGTTGGGAAAACTTTGTTCTAACGATCCAGTATGCGCTCAACATCAACCAGATAACGTACAAGAGGAAAGATTTTTACACGGATCTGCTTGTCACGGATGCCTACTGATCGCGGAAACTTCCTGCGAACGCCGCAATGAGTTTCTCGATAGAGCATTGGTTGTGGCTACTGTTGAAGGACTAGGAGCAGAATTCTTTCCAGATCAGGTACTTGTTTAATGGGTTTTCTCAACCTCAGTCGTCCAACCCTCGTTAATTTGGCAGTCGCTTTGGAAACTGGCAGACTTTCCCCGCCCTTTTCTATATCCAATGTAGCTAACTACATCCCTGCGGCTTTAAATCGAGACATAGTTGATGAACTCAACCGCCTCAATGTTATGGGCGTACATTCTCAGCATATTGCTTACACGCTGCGACTGCTGGCAGAAGAACGAAGTACATCTCAATCTGTGAGCGATCGCGTTGACTTAGTTTGGACTGGCCCAGAAATTGCTGGTTCTCAAAGCCGTGACACTGGTGTTGTTGTGCGCGAGTTGTTTAGCACTGCCAAAATAAGCGTTCTCATTTCTAGCTTTGCTATTGATAAAAAACAAAAAGCACGAGAGTTATTTCTGGTGCTGGCAGAACGAATGGATTTAACCCCAGAACTAAATGTGCGAATGTTTCTTAACGTCAACCGACCACACAACAGTGAAGTGCCAACATCTACTTTACTGCGGGAGTTTGCCAGTAGTTTTCGTCAAGATATTTGGCCAGGAAAAAGACTACCTGAAGTGTTTCACGATCCGCGATCGCTGATGGTGGGTGTGGAATCAAAAGCTTGTTTACACGCCAAGTGTGTTGTTGTAGATAAGCAGCGTGTGCTTGTGACATCCGCTAATTTTACAGAAGCGGCTCACGAGCGCAATATCGAAGCTGGCGTATTACTAAACGACCCAGTAACGGCTATTGCTTTGCAAATGCAATTTGAAAGCTTGGTTACAAGAAATATACTATGTCGAATTCCTGGAATTTAAATATTTAAAGTAACATCTTATGTCTACATTTGATTCTACCAAGACAAGTCTAGCCACTTTACTAAACGATATCGTAGTTGGCAAAATTCAACTGCCCGATTTTCAACGAGGGTGGGTTTGGGATGATGAACATATCCGCTCTCTGTTAGTAAGTATTGCTCGTGCCTTTCCTGTCGGAGCAATCATGTTACTAGAGGCAGGTGGTGATGCTAAGTTCAAAGCGCGTCCCATTGAAGGAGTAGAGCTAACAAAAGCAATACTTAGCAAATTAGAAAAGTTGATTCTTGATGGACAACAGAGACTGACTTCATTAACGCAAGTGTTAATGTTTACACAACCAGTACAAACTCGTGACTACAAGAAAAAATTACTTCATCGCTATTACTACATTGATATCGAAACAGCCCTATTAGGAAAAGAGCATTATGAAAGTGCGATTATTAGCGTTGATACTGATCGCACTGTGCGAGAAAATTTTGGACGTGATTTAAAGCTGGATCTCAGCACTCCAGAAAAGGAATATGAGAACTTTTACTTTCCTTGTAACCAGCTCCTTAACTCTGATGAGTGGGAGGAGGGATTGCTTGCCTACGACGTTACAAAGTTCGGGCGATATGCTCAATTCCGTAAACAGGTTGTGAATGAATTTCGTAACTATAACATTCCGATCATTGAACTCAGCAAGGAAAACAAGAAAGAAGCAGTCTGCCTTGTCTTTGAGAAAGTCAATACCGGAGGTGTTTCCCTTTCGGTATTTGAACTCATGACTGCCACTTACGCTATTGATAATGTAAACCTGCGGGATGAATGGTTTGGTAATGCTCACGAAGGTATCGAAGGTACTCAACCGCATCTAAGAAAGCAAAGTTTGTTACGCGAGGTTCAACCTACTGAGTTTCTTCAAGGATTGACACTACTGCATACTTGGGATAAACGAAGGGAAGACTTAAAGGCGGGAAAAACTGGCAAGCAAATAACAGGTGTGACTGCCAAGCGCGAAGCCGTTCTATCTTTAACTGTAGATGCTTACCAAAAATGGAAACAGCCTCTTACAGAGGGTTACTGGAAAGCAGCTAAATTTCTACGTCAAGAATCGTTTTTCTCTACCAACGATTTACCCTACCGTACCCAACTTGTTCCGCTTGCGGTAGTCATGGCATTCCTTGGCGATCGCTGGCTTGAACCTAAAATCTACGATAAAATCGCTCGTTGGTTTTGGTGTGGTATCCTCGGTGAACTGTACGGGGGGGCAGTTGAAACCCGTATAGCTCTAGATATTCAGGAACTTATAGATTGGATTGAGGGTGGCAAGGAAGAACCTTCGACTGTTATAGATGCTAACTTCCAGCCTACGCGCTTAGGTACCTTACGTTCACGCAATAGCGCTGCATACAAAGGGATCAATGTCTTAGTTCAGCGTGAAGGCGCTCAAGACTTCTTCTGGAAAGTTGCTATACGAGATTTGGATGAAACCGATTGGGAGGAGCGCAAACTCGATATTCATCACATTTTCCCCAGAAATTGGTGTGATAAGAACGATATTCCCCCATCTCGCTATAACTCTATTCTCAACAAAACTCCGATATCCTTTAAAGCAAATCGCATGATTGGTGGTAAAGCTCCAAGTGAATATCTGGTTCAGCTTCAAAAGCATGACAGTGTTCAGCTAGACGATGCAGGTATGAATGCAATTCTGGCAACTCACCAAATCGATGCAATAAAACTTCGACAAGACGACTTTGAGGGTTTCATGGCATCGCGTCAACGGATGATACTTGGCAAAATTGAAGCTGCTATGGGCAAACCAGTCTTGGCTGTGGATGATTCAGCATTCAGCGATGTGACAGATGAAGAAGAGTGATTGGAGATAGATTAACTTCACATTCAATGATGCTGTTTTAACATTCACATCGCTTACTCTCTTACTGCTTATTTGACCTTTTAAACCCTAATAATCTGCCATGTAATGCTTGGAATCACCCCTCAGATTGTAATTGTGGTTTTGGAGGAAATGATCGTGTCAAGGAAGCAATTTTATATCCGGCAGGTGGAGTAATGTGCAGTAACCGTAGTTGTCCAGTTTTTATATATACCAAGTAATCTCCAAGTCAGAAGATGAAGTTTTTTCAAGTAAAAGATATATGAGTAATACTGAATTTCATCCTTGCCCAATCTGTTCGACCCCAACTCGATATTTTTCAAGATATCCACGCGCAGTTTGTAATACTTGCTATAGCAAAGCAAGTGATGCTCAGGGACGAAAATTGAGTTTCTTTAATACCTCAATGAGTGGAGGATTTGAGGGAATTGTAAGTGAAACTAAAGAGAAGTACGAAAGCCAGATTTGCTACATTGAGGGAGTGAGGTGCTGGGCTGAGGAAGCTCGATTTGGCGGTATTGTGATTGAAACGATGATAAATGATAATTTTTCTAATCACTAGGAAACCGTATTGAGATTATTAACTTATACCCAGTGTTTGACTGTGGTCTATCTGATTGGGTGCGATGGCGTACCCATCCGCCGTAGGCATCGCGCCCCATCAAATGGGAACCATGTTATGTAATTGCGTTCCTGGGCACCATGAAATTATTGCATTTTCTCAAATCCAGACCAGTCATTATAGTTTTAGCGATTGCAGTAAACATCACTGTCATTGATGTACATTCTTCTAGTTCAAATCTTCCCATAGGCAAGAGTACAATTACTCAGTCCCAACTACAGATTCAACTTGTTCACACACTGACTGGGCATAAAAAAGTGACTTTTGGTGTTCGGGCCGTTGCGATTAGCTCAGATGGGGAAACTCTAATTACTGGAGGTAGAGATGATACAATTAAATTCTGGAATTTACGTACTGGGAAATTGTTGCGTAGTTTAGACGCTCACTCAGATGGTATTACTTCAATAGCTATTAGTCCAGATGGCAAGCGAATTGTAACTGGTGGGATAAGCACCCCAACAATGAAGGTTTGGGATTTACGCACTTTCCTTATGCTAAAGGGCGAAAGTGGGCATACCCAACCAGTAGAAACTGTTGCGATTAGTTCAGATGGTAGATTGATTGCTAGTGGCAGTGATGATCACACAATCAAGCTTTGGGATTTACACACGCTTAAGCTGCTTGATACCATTACTGCACACTCAGTATTTGTGAGTAAAGTTGCATTTAGCCCTGATATGCAAACCCTTGTAAGTGCTGGAGGTGGCGATGATAATACAATTAGGCTGATTGATTTGCAAACTAAAAAAACACGCCATATTCTCAAAGGGCACAAAACCGGAGTTGATGCTATTGCCATTACTCCAGATAGCAAAAAGCTTGTTACTGGTAGTTTTGGTCAGCTAGTTTCTCGAAATCGTGCAATTAGTACTCTGAAATTATGGAATCTTCAAACTGGAAAACTGCTGCATGAGTTTACTGATAATTTTAATTCAGTTGAATCTCTTGTGATCAGCCCGAATGGAAAAATTCTGATTTGCGGCAATTACGATGGCACTATTAAACTGTGGAGTTTAGAGCAAGGGAAACTGTTGCACACATGGAGGGATGGTTCCAGTTCTGTTTTAGGGCTTGCTTTGAGTTTGGATGGTAAAACCCTCGTTAGTAGCAATGAAGATAGCATTATACATATTTGGCAAATTCAATAACTGCATTTGGACTATTTTTAGTGAATGGGAATTCCTAAAAGGAGAAGCTGGTTAGGGATACAGAACTTAACTTTAACTATCGATATTGTCGCTCAAAAAGTACGACTAATTTCAAAGTAAAATTTTCACTAGTTTTTAGAGTTGCTAGGGAAACCCAGAATAAAGGTATTATCTGAAGATGATGAAATCCCCAAGAAGTTATTACGATGCTGAGTTTGGACAGATGACATTGGAAGATAACTACTGGACTTTAGCACAATGTGCTGTTTTGGGCGATCGCCGTGTACCGATTTGTGTGGATTTTGAACAGGGGCAAATTGGGGAACTTTCATCGCTTCAGCGTGAAGCTATTCGGCAAGCTCTAGCCTTGCCACCCGATGTGTTACACATCACTGCTCCTCTGGTGCTGCAAAATTATGATGTATATCGTGACATGATTGGAGATGAGTCAATGCCACTGTTGGCTAATCCGATTCAGGTCTGGGATCAAGTCACTTTCTCATATATCTATGTGGAGTATGACCTAGATATTGCTAGCTTTAAGTTGATAGCTGAGTGTGACTGGGACCCAGAACACGGCTTAGAAGTACGCTTTCGCAATGGAGTAGCAGACGATGCAGATCAGATAGGTGAAACAGGACGGTAAAAACTATATCGCTTGGCATAAAACTGTGGTGAATTGAAGCATATCGCTTATAGGTTGCGATCGCTGCCAGAGCAACCAAGTATGGTGCCCAGTAAGAACAGTAAGGCCCATTCGTTTAGTAGAGGTACGCAACTATATTGCAACCAGAAAGCCTACAAACGGGCTATTGAGATGGCCGAACCATTCGTTTAGTAGAGGTACGCAACTATATTGCAACTGTATTGATCGTTTATGGCAAAAACCCCCACAGTCGCAACTATACCAGAGCGATCACGCGTAGGCAACCTCAGTGAGGGGGTTGGATTTCCTGACTCTGTTTTTAAGTCTTGGTTATTTGTTGTATGTGAGCAGCGTTTGGGGTTGGAGTTGAGGATAAATCGAAGTAGTAGGCAAAATGTCTAATTTAATACATTATGTGTATCCAATTGATAAATTCCTCAGCGAGGGACTCGTATTTTCCATAGATTTGCTGTATCTTGTTTATTCCGTGCAATTATTAACACCCAATTTCTCACAACTTTGCTGTCATCCAGATTTTCAGCCGATGCCTTTGGGGAGCAGTGAATGAAAACTTTTAATAGATATGAAGATCATCAAAAAATCCGACAAGCTGACTCTGAAGAAAATGATGGAAATCCAACACGCTGAAGACCAAAATCTTCAAGCTGATACCGTCAATTCTTCAGCCCCTGTAGTTGATGAGCAACCAGCAGCAATTCTTCTTCCAAGAGAACCTGACTATATTCCATTCCTTGAAAATCCTCCAGTACAGTCTGTTGGCAACTCTGGCTGGCAGATTTCTGACATTTGGCGGGATATCCGGGTGGATGATTTTTGTGGGTGATACTCCTGATAAACATAGGTAAAAATAATACGTTGGTCTTGTGGTGTACGTACTGTCACAAACAGGAGTTGCTCTTTGGTAAAGAAGCCTACCAAATAATCAACGGTAGCATTAAAGTTGAGTGCGTAGACGTTTAGGCGGCAAGGCGATAGACATTGCAATGGCTCAATGGGTAAACGAAAGAGAAAACATTACAATACATCCTTCCCGAAGCAAAGAGTTCCATTTCCTCTGGGCTTTTCCTCCACTCAACGAGCAGGAGTGCAACAAACTATATCAATCGTTGCCAAAATGAGGACTTTGAAGGCTTACTAATTTGTCACACAGATAGCGCTGAAATTATTGGAGTCGCAAATTTCAGTCAAATCTTCTACCGAGCGTTTCAAAATGCTTATCTCGGTTATTACGTTGACGTAAATTTTTCAGGTCAGGGGTTGATGTCAGAGGGTGTGCGTTTAGCGATTGATTACGCTTTTTGTACACTCGGTTTGCATCGTATTCAGCCCCAAAACAGGGCATCCATTCATTTGGTAGAGCGACTCGGTTTCACGAAGGAGGGCTTCTCTCGACGATACCTCAAAATCAATGGAGAATGGCGTGACCATGAACGCTGGGCTTTAACGGTTGAAGATTGGGTATAGGTATGCCAGCAGCCCAACTTCGTAGCAGACGGACGAAAGGCGTTAGTTGGTTTCCGAGGTTAATCGTTATTCATTCTTACAGCAGGAGTCATCGAATCATGAGTGAAATCACTCCCCAAAATATCAACTCAACTTTTGTTGTCCTGGATGATGCTAACAATGCAATTTTGATCGCTAACAGCGATCGCTTCTACGAAAAGCTAGAACAGCAATTTGGAGACTTTAAGGGAAAACGGTTGATTTCCCACTACACATTCGAGCAAGACTGGGATAGTTGGGAAAGACACCCTGCCGGAGAGGAATTTGTCTGCCTTTTATCTGGACAGATTGATTTCGTGCTGGAGCAAGATAGAGGTGAAGTAATTGTGTCTCTCAACACTCCCGGTCAGTACATTTTGGTGCCACGCGGAGTCTGGCATACAGCAAAGGTTCGTACTCCCAGTTCAGTGTTATTTATCACGCCTGGTGAAGGAACCCAGAGTCGATCGCTTTCCTAAAACATGGCTATGGACATTACCACCAAACGATTTCTTCTCCGTGACTTTGTTCAGGAGGATGAGCCTGCATTCCTTGCTTATCACGCTGATCCTCGTTATGCCGAGTTCTGTTCACCGGAAGAAGTGACACCGGACTTTACTTATCAACTGTTTCAACGGTTCATACAATGGGCAACCGAAGTTCCTCAATGCAATTACCAGTTGGCGATCGTCGATCGCCGCAATCTGGAGTTAATTGGCTGTGGTGGATTGCGGCAGGATGGCTATGCTGCCGGGCAGGCAGAACTTGGAATTGAGCTAGCACCCCAGCACTGGGGGCGTTATGCCTATGCAATCGAAGTTGGGAAAGCTCTGATTGATTTTGGGTTCCGCGATTTGGAACTAAAGGAAATTATTGGTCTTTCTGTGAGTGCTAACCTGAGAGTATCCCGGCTAGCAGAACGTTACGGATTCCAGGCGATCGGTACACAACCTGGTTCCAGCTGGATGCAGATGCAAGGGTGGAGCCAGATTAAGTGGCAGCTTACCAGAGAATCATGGGAGCATTTATTTCCTTTGACCAGTTCGGTTAATTGAGCTTTTTGGAAGAAGGAGCAACGTAATTCAAGGAGTGTCGCGATGTCAATCCATTCCAAAGGCTATGGCAAAGCGGACGTTCAGCAACCTATCACCCCACAAACTCAATTTCCGATCGCTTCACTGAGTAAATCTTTTACAGCGATCGCAGCGCTGCAATTGGTAGAAGCTGGAAAAATTAACCTGGATGTCCTGGATGTCTCTGTAAAACAATATCTACCAGACTTCACTCTGGCTGATACCCAAACGGCTGATCAGATCACGAATCATTGTGAGGTATGATTGAGACTTGCAAGTGCAGCTGCGATTCGCCCAGATGCCTTTGGTCGTTTGTACATTCGTTCCATGTAGTCCACCAGCGTGGGGAAAGTAGCGAGTAGCTGAACTTCGTTCGCCCAATCCAGTGTGTAAGCAAGCACAAAATCAGCCACTGTGACGTGTTCACCCACTACAAACTGCCGATCCAACAGATGGTTCTCTAAAACGACAGCCATACTGGTGAAGTCTTGCCGAGCAAGAGGTATTTCAGCAGCCAATCTCAACTCTTCTGGGTATATAAACGTGTGGCGAGCGATACGCCATAGCGGCTGTTCCAATTCGGTGGCAGTAAAGAGGAGCCAACGATAAAGCTGTGCTCGCAGAAGCAAGTCTGTAGGCACCAAGTTAGATTCTGGGTACTTCTCACCGAGGTACAAAGCAATGGCTACGGATTCAGTGATGATATGTTCGCCATCGACGAGTACAGGGAGCTTGCCAGTGGGATTGATGGTGAGAAAATCGGGTGTACGGTGTTCACCTGCCCGCATGTTGATGGAGATTGCTTCAAATTCCACCCCAAGTTCCTGGAGAACCCAGCGAACCCGAATTGATCGTGTGGGAGCAAATTCATAGAGTTTCATGAATCAACCTCAGTGATGTGCAAATATCTTTAATCTTCTTGTATGAATGGGTGTACTCATGTTTTGATGAGTTCGCTTTCTTTGTGTTCCACTGGTTGTTCTGTTGTGGTTTACACTCCTGCTCCTTCCCTTTTGGCCTCAACTGGATGGGTTGCTTCGGGTTCCATGTAAATCAGTTCCCAAATGTGACCATCTAAATCCTGAAATCCATGCGCGTACATAAATCCGTGGTCTTGAGGTTCGTTGTAGGTTGTGCCACCAGCAGCAACGGCTTCACGAACCAGCTGATCCACTTTTTCTCGGCTCTCAACTGATAAGCACGTCAACACTTCGGTACTTTTTGTGGCATCGCAAATCGGGTTCGGCGTGAATGTTTTGAATTTCTCATGCGTCAAAAGCATCACAAAGATGGTTTCGGACACAATCATGCAGGTAGCCGTTTCATCGGTAAATTGGGGGTTGAACTGAAAGCCAAGTTTTGTGAAAAACTCGATCGATTGCTGGAGATATTTGACGGGTAGGTTGACGAAAATTTGAGTACTCATGGTTTCTCCTAGTGTAGTTAGTTGTTGGTCAGTGGTCAGTGGCTATTTACAAAGGACAAAGGACGAATGGCACGCTTGTTAAGCTGAAGGGTAGGCAGCGTAAGAATTGCAGAGGGGCAGGGGTGCAGAGGGGAATTTCTAAATATCTGAACGCAATGCTTAAAATTTCTTCTTTCTCCCCTGCTGTCTCAACGATTTTCGCTTTTCAAGCGTGCCATTCGGCTCAGATGGTTTGTTCGCAGTTGATCATCCACGGTGTCCCAAACTGATCGGTCAACATGCCAAAGCGCGATGACCAGAACGTTTGCGCGATCGCCATCTTCACCTTGCCGTTTTCTGCTAGAGCGTGAAAAAGCCGTTCTGCCTCAGCGATTTCAGGAACGCTAATTTGTACGTAGAAACCTTGCGGGGTTTCAAAGTATCCTGGTGGGCAGTCAGATCCCATCAGGAGGCGATCATCTAGTTCAAGGCAAGCGTGCATGATTTTGTCCTGCCATTCCGGTGACACATTTTCGGCAGAAGGTGCTTCTTTGTGTGTCATCATCATAGTTATCTTCCCACCCAGACATTGTTCATAGAACTTGAACGCTGCCTCACAGTTGCCATTGAACATCAGGTAAGAATTGAGTTGCATTGATTTCTCCTTTTGTAATCGATTCTGCGTTTTGATGAGCGGATCGTTCGCACATGAACATCATTTGCGCGGTTGCTGATGACCAAGCCCCGTTGGGGCGGGGTGTGGGGTGTGGGGTGTAGTGAATATTTAGCCCCAACAACACTCTTGGTTACAAGCCCCGTATGAGTCAAGACGATAGCTGGGGGTTCAAGCCCCGACCAATGCAGTCTTCCCTACACCCCACACCCTACCCCCTACACCCTTCTTGTTGACGTTACTCTTGCTGCTGCGTTTCAACCTGAGCGCGAATGCGGTCTGACTGCTCCCTTAAGGCGGGTGTCAGGACTTCACCAAAATCCTCTGCCTCGAATACGGGACGAATCTCAATCTCGGAGTCTTCTGGCATAGGGTTAGGGCAGCGCTTTACCCAAGCAACTGCCTCGTCCATTGAGTTCACCTGCCACAGCCAGTACCCTGCCACTAGCTCCTGCGCTGGAGTGAAAGGTCCCTGGGTGACGGTGCGATCGCTTCCTGAAAAGTGAACTCGCACCCCTTTTGAGCTAGGATGCAACCCCTCAGCGGCGAGCAAGATACCTGCCCTGGCTAATTCTTCGTTGTACTGCCCCATTTCAGTTAAAAGCTGTTCGCTCGGCATGACCCCAGTTTCGGAGTCTTGGGTTGCTTTGACAAAGACTATGACTTTCATTGTGAAATCTCCTATTGAATGGTTTTGAGTTAGATTGCGAGGGGTTGGGTGTGCTGATTAGCGCAAAGCGCAACTCCCAAGGAACCGCTAACCAGCAGCGACACGCTTGAGTTCATCAATCTCGATCTTCTTCATTTGCAGCATAGTAGTGGTCACTTTTTGAGAGGTTGCCGCGTCGGGGTGGTTGAGTAACTCAATCAGAATGCGAGGAATAATTTGCCAGGAAACGCCGTATTTGTCTTTGAGCCAGCCGCATTGTTGTGCGGTTTCATCCCCACCGGCAGACAATTTTTGCCAGTAATCGTCCACGTCCGCCTGGGTATCGCAAAAGATTTGGAAGGAAATCGCCTCGTTAAATTTGAAGGTCGGACCACCGTTGAGTGCTGTGAACGGCTGACCATCAAGTTCAAAGCTGACAGTCATGACGGCTCCGGCTGGTTTTCCGTGAATTTCCTGTCCAGCGTCTCCATATCGGCTGACGTGGACAATTTTGGAATTGCGAAAAATCGACGTATAAAACTGAGCGGCGGCTTCGGCTTGATCATCAAACCATAAACAGGGAGTGATTTTGGAATTGTTTTGCATGAGGGTTCTCCTTGAGTTTAAGCGGTTAAGGACGGTCAAAAGAGGCAGGGGGGCAGGGAGCAGGGAGCAGGGGGGAGGATTGGAAGGAGCTTGCACTCCCACCAATCAAGAACGCCCTGGAAGGGCAGGGCTTGATACCCATGTTCCGCTCCGCTTCACGGCAACTCTTGGAGACGCTGCGCGAACGGGACAGGGATTGCTCCCCCTGCTCCCTGCCCCCTGCCCCTCCGCCTCTTCGGTCAGGGCTGTGCTGGTAGTCCCGCAACTTCGATGACAGGACGGATTTCGACAGTGCCGACTTTTGCACCTGGGATGCGGGTGGCGATCGCAATGGCTTCATCCAAATCCTGAGCATTAATGAGGAAGAATCCACCCAATTGTTCGCGGGTTTCGGCAAATGGTCCATCGGTCACGAGTGATTTGCCATCACGGACTTGGACACTGGTTGCGGTTGCAACAGGATGGAGTGGAGCCGTCGCCAGAAATTGTCCTTGAGTATGCAAGTGCTGGGCGAGTTGAGCAGATTCCCCATAGCAATGCTCCCGCTCGGTGTCGCTCATGGCGTTTTCGTCCATATAAATCAGCAGCAAATATTTCATTCGGTTGCCTCCTTTGTGATTAAGTCGAGCGGGAATTGTCCAAATTGACACCTGAGTGCAAAAATTTTGTCTAGTACAATTGAACTTATCTCCCTTTATCAGTTAGTCGAACGGCAATTGCTCAAATCGACACCTTGCCCAAAATTCTTTATGTCTTTTTGTCAAAGGTATGGCTTCAATCCCAAAAACAGATGTGGCTCAAGCAATTGCTGCCCTTTATCGAACTGAATGGGGGCGCATTGTTGCTATTCTGATTCGGCTGGTCGGAGATTTTGATGTAGCTGAAGAAGCTGCACAGGCAGCATTTACAGCGGCAGTGAATCAGTGGGAAAGCGACGGTATTCCCGATCGTCCCCGTGCCTGGATTATCCGAACTGCCCGGTACAAGGCGATTGATCGCCTCCGACGACGCACGAAACTGACCGAAAAACTGGAGTGGTATGCGGCATCTGGCTTAATTCCATCCACTGAAGAACCAACCTATGACAGTGATGAAATTGGAGACGATCGCCTGCGATTAATCTTTACCTGCTGTCACCCGGCACTGGCAAAGGAAACTCAAGTAGCGTTGACCCTCCGAATGTTGGGTGGACTGGAAACCGACGAAATTGCCCGCGCCTTTCTTATACCGACTGCAACAATGGCACAGCGGTTAGTTCGTGCTAAACGCAAAATTCGAGACGCAGGCATTCCTTACAAAGTACCTAAGACGACTGATCTCGCTCCCCGGATAGAGGCAGTCCTGACAGTCATCTATCTCATCTTCAACGAAGGCTATGCCGCAACCAAAGGAGATGCCATCGTGCGGGCTGACCTCTGCATCGAAGCGATTCGCTTGGGGCAACTGGTGCGGCAATTGCTAGCACCCCAACCCCCATCTGAAGTCACAGCACTGGTGGCGCTGATGTTATTGCATGATTCGCGGCGCAATGCGCGTCTAGATGAGGCAGGCGATTTGATTTTGCTAGAAGATCAGGATCGCAGTCGTTGGAACCATCTACAGATTGCTGAAGCGTTACCTCTGGTAGAGGAAGCGTTGCTCTTTGGAACCGGAGTGTATGCCCTGCAAGCAGCGATCGCCGCCCTCCATTGTCAGGCAACCCGCGCCGAAGAAACAGACTGGGCGCAGATCGTGCGGCTCTATGAGGTGTTGGAACGCTTGCAGCCCTCACCCATTGTTACCTTGAACCGAGCAGTGGCGATCGCAATGGCAGACAGTCCTCAAGCCGCATTTGGACTGATTGATCGCCTTGCTCCAGAACTGGACAGCTATCATCTCTTTCATGCCACCCGTGCAGATTTATTCCGGCGTGTTGGAGCATTAGAGGAAGCGACCCAGAGCTATACACGGGCACTAGAATTAGTGACAAATGACAGTGAGCGTCGTTTTCTGGAACGTCGGTTGCGCGAAGTTCAACCTAACATTCAGTCCGGCTAAGGGTTTACAACAGTTTAAAGCGCCAGGCATTCATGATGCCGTGGAAAAAGAAATGAAAAATCTTCTAACAGGGTGAACTTGTAACTTAACAAAAGGCAAAAGAAGACAAGTCGGCTTAGTACTCTAGTACTGTTATAATCCAATCGTTTCATCAAGTTGTGTTCGGGTGCAGCAAATCACCGAGCGGCTCTCTGGCACATCCACATCCACCTCAACTGATAGAGGATTCCGACATGGATAACAATCCCAGCATTCTCTCGCACGTTTCGATTGGTACTAATGATTTTAAACGAGCGATCGCCTTCTATGATGCTGTGTTGCCAACATTGGGCTGTAAGCGATTTATGGAGCATCCGGGGGCGATCGCCTATGGCAAACAGTATCCCGAATTTTGGGTGGGAACTCCCTTCGACGGGCAACCTGCAACCGTTGGCAATGGAACTCACATCGGTTTTATTGCTCCTACAAAAGAAGCAGTTCACGCCTTCTATGAGGCAGCATTAGCGGCAGGAGGTAAAGACGATGGTGCCCCCGGTGCCAGACCCGACTATAGTGAGCCGTATTACGGCTGCTTTGTGCGCGATCCAGATGGACACAAAATAGAAGCCGCCTTCTGGGATGAGCAGCTTGAGCAGCAACTCAACCAGAACAATGCTTGACCAGAGAATGACTCATTTTTAGAGGCAAGATAACACTATGGAATTCCATCGAGGTCGCCTGATTGACCATGTTCATCTACGAGTTGCTGATGTTGCTGCCAGCAAACGGTTTTACCGGGCAGTGTTGCGAAATAAATGTACTCCCGGCTCCTGCTCATCGCCCCACTAATTCTGTTAAAATCGCGTCTTCCAGCACGTAAATTTTGAGGCAGTGCCATGTGTGCAAAGGGATTTGGGCAATCTCAACCTACTAAAATCGATAAACTTATTGAATCTGCGGTGCGTTATTGCCACAAGCGACACCCAGAAGCCTTAGACAGCATCTTTGATTTATTTACCTGTCAACCTCAACCAACGAGTAGTAACGGGGATTTTGGCAGCATTGCAGAAAGATATTGACACTTTGAGTTGGTTTTGCGGCTACATGGCATCAGAAATCAACGGCAGTGAGGACAACCAAAAGCCTCATCATCCCATCGCGGAACTTAGCAAAACTCTGATTAAATCGGGCATGGAACCCTTTACTGATTTTATGCCTTACCCAGGTTGCCGCATCGTTATACTCAATTCGGAAAAATTTGAATCATTGCCAGAGTCAGTTCAAGCTGTGGTGCAGCAGGCTTTTGACATCAAGGAAAGTACTGGAAAAGAGGCACAAAGGATAAATGATGCCTTGCTGCAAGAGTTGGTGGTTCAGGAATAAAAAATTGAATAACAGGAATTGTGGTAAGCGCCAGCCATGTCGCTCTTGCTTATCGCCCTTCATTCAAGCGCTCGCGTTCAGCGTCTCGTAGAGAGGAAAAAAGAGCGATGCCTGCGGCGGGCTATTCGGTGTTGCCCCCATCTCTTTAGTTTTTTAGTCAGGCGATCGCACCTACAAATGATTAACTGTGATGCATAAGTTGTTAGATTATTTCAGTTATATATATATATTCAATAACCAACACAGAATCACCTATGAAACTCGCTAATTCACTCAATTTAGCAAATTTTGTTGGTTCTATTTTACTACCTAGAATCGCTAACAATCAAACAGCTACTTCTAACAAGAGTGAAACATCAATTACTTTACCCAGTAATTCCATAAATATCAATTCTCTGCAACCCTTTGATACTGCTGTTATTGCTTATCACATGATGGGTCTTGGCAACTTTGAATAAAGCATAGTTTCAGTACAGCCTTTAAAAAGCTACTTTACTTCTCCAACCTTGGAGGGGTTTTAATTGGTGCATTAATTCTTAAAATCAACATTATATTACTCCAGAACATAGAGACATATTGGAAAAGTTAAAGCACACTAGTAAGAGCAACTTTAAGTATTCAGTAATGGTGTGGCAATGTGGCTAAAATATGGTGTAAATGAAGAAGGTATCTTGATATGTATTGAAAATATCAATAGGGGGAAGACTTCACTTCAGTGTCCTTACTGTAATAGCAGTCTAACTGCTAAAAAAGGCAAGGTGAAAGAGCATCATTTTGCTCATAATGAAGAAACCTGCCGCCCCATAGCTAACCGAGAATTCCCTACTCTGCCACTCTATGACAATTTCAACGTTCAATTATCTGGCAAGGATTTGGCACAGTTAAAGCTGCTTTGGCAGGAGTACGGAGCCAAAAATTACCCTATTAGTTCCTACTTAATTACTTCTAGTTTACTCAAAGCAGGAGTGTTAAGAAAAAATCTATACTTAACCCCACCTGAGTATGAATTTAGTGATTTGGGTAAAATTCCTGTTGGAGCGCTAGAGTTTGCACGGTTCAATGATGTACAGGAGCCACTATTACTTAAAAAACTGCTGAAATTTGAGCTAGCTTTTAAACACGCCGAATACAAAAATGCTCCAGATTTAGCATATCGACTTACTGATTTAAAACTCTACCGCGCTCAACTTCAACGTATTCTATCCTCTAGCCTATATTTTTTAGAGATTGAAACGAATATTGGCACTCTGTACAAGATAGGAGTAACCCAAAGATCCGTTGTCAAGCGAGTAGCAGAAGTAAAAATTGATTTACTTGCTCATTATTCCAGTGTTGCTATTAGAGTATTAGGAATTTGGGAGCATAGAGGTAATGTTGAACTGTATTTCAAACACCGCTATCAGTGCTTAAATTATCCTATCGGCAGTTTAACTGAGTACTATAAATTTAATGCTGAGGATACCGAAATGGTACTGCGTGACCTACAACAAATGCAACCTAAAATACTTTCTCTTGATGAAATAGATATTCTTGAGGAGAATTCTAGCTGGGAGCAAATTGCTGTGTAGTATTCTCATAATCCCGTAGCAAAATCTAATTAATTACCAAGCAAAAATAATTATTTTATTGCTTCTAAATACTCTACCACTGATAATGACGCGACTGCCGACTCTTGATACAGCAGTATTTACTGAGGAGCGATGGCGTAACCGCCCAGCGTAGCTGATCGCAGTGGTCAAGTGCATTACTTGAGACTATGCACTCAACGATTAAGCTTATGTTTCGGACACACCTTGGTTCGGAAATAACCGAAAGGGTAAGGACTGTTAGGTTCTTGCGACCGAAACACCGCACTTCCTAGTAGTCTGCCAATCCAAAAATGCTAAGTGAGGACTGGGGAAAGGGGAAAGGGTAAGGGATTTAAACCCTTTACCCATTCCCCCTTCCCCTTTACCCCGCCAAGTTCACTTGGCGAACTACTAGACCCCCCTCAGCCAGTCACTTCCACCGCCTGGCAGGATGTCATCCGGTACGCCTTCTTGAGGATGTCTGCTGCTCGTTCACCGATCACGACGCAGGGGGCCATCGTATTTCCACTTGTGATCTCAGGCATGATGGAAGCATCCGCCACGCGCAGCTTATTGATGCCATAGACTTTCAGATTACCATCGACTACGGACATGGAATCTTGCCCCATCTTGGCAGTACACGACTGATGCCAGTATGTAACCGCTGCGTTGCGGGCGAAGTTCTCCATTTCGCTTCGACCTAGTTTGCCTGGCAGCGCTTCACGTTTCACAAGCTTCTCGAAGACGGTACTATTGCCGAGGTCACGGCAAAGTTCGATGTTTGTGAATGCGGCTTTCAGGTCATCGGGGTGCGACAGAGTGTTTGCATCGATTAGCACCGGATCGTTTACGTCAGGGCCGGAAAGCCGCACCGTGCCCCGGCTTTTAGGGTGCGACAGACCCGCAAACATCGTCCAACCGTGCGCTGGAACCCCAAGGTGAGCCGTATCTGCACTGGGCACCGGAAACTCAACCTGGCAGTGAAACATGTCGGGCTGCTTGAGGTTGCGATCGCTAGTCCAGTAAAGAGTAGCTTCCGAGCCGCCATTGCCAATCTTCTGAGGCTCACGGTATTCAAAGATGCAGCCAAACGAAACGTGGTCTTGATGATTCTGTCCAACCCCAGGAAGGTGCTGAACAACTGGTATTCCGTGCCTGCGAAGTTCCTCTTCCGGCCCGATTCCGGATTGAAGGAGAACCTTCGGCGTATTGATTGCGCCGAGAGAGAGAATGACTTCCTCCGAAGCGTAGTACTGATTGCGCCTGCCATCCTGGATCACCTCAACTCCGATGACAGACCTGCTATTAAAGATAAGCTTGCTGACAATAGTGTGAGTTAAGACCGATAAGTTCGGCTGATTCAGGAGAGGATAAACATACGACCGAAAGATGGAAGAACGACATCCGTTTTGGATAATGAGATCGTTTATAGCAGCGCCTCCGCGCCCTTCCATCATTTCGCCGTTGGGACTCTCGAAACGCGGAATACCCATGCTGTTTGCAGCCTCAACCATAGCCTGTGCAATGGGCTGGGGATTGGCGGCGGATTCCACATAAACAGGGCCGCCTGTTCCCCGACGCGCAGGGTCACTCGCTCCCTGCCAGTTTTCGATACGGCGATAGATATCCAGGACGGATTCATACCCCCACGCCGGATCGCCGGAAGCCTCAGCGAAGTAGTTCCAATCATTCTTGTGGCCTCGTGCCCACACCAGGACGTTGATACTTGAGCCTCCCCCCAGTACCTTGCCCATATTCAGTGGGATTGAGCGTCCGTTCAGATGCACGTTGGGCTGTGCAACGAAGGCCCAGTCACGTTCTGATCCAAGATTCAGCGGCCATTGTGCCGGAGTCATCACCTCTGGCACTTCATCCGTTCCACCTGCTTCGATTAGCAACACATTAACTTGTTTGTCTTCGGCAAGCCTTGCCGCTATTACTGAACCCGCAGGGCCTGCGCCGCAGACGATGAAATCGTAGTGTTGGTTCACCATGAGAGAAGTACCTCCAAATTTTGTAATGTTGATTTGTTCTCGCTTGGGCGTTAGACGGTCGGGATCGTTCCTCCGTCAATGACATATTCAGCGCCTGTGATGTAAGAGGCGCGGTCGGACACCAGAAAAGCGACAAGCTCCGCGACCTCTTCGGGGCGGCCCGGTCGTCCCATCGGGATTCCTCCGAGTGAGTCCATCAGCCCTTGGCGTTGAGCATCAAGGTCTGTGCCGGACTGTTGAGCTAATCTCTCGATGAGTCTCTCAGCCGCCTTCGTTTCGATGAAGCCGGGCGCGACGGTGTTGACACGCACTCCCTGGGGCGCAACTTCGTTTGACAGCCCTTTGCTGTAGCTTGCCAGCGCCGCTTTTGCCGCCGCATACGCTAATGTCGCGTCGTAAAGCGGGAGCCGACTCTGAATCGACGAGATATGGATGATGACACCTGACTTCTGTTCAAGCATCCGGGGCAGAAACGCCCGATCCAAACGGACGGCAGCGAATAAATTGTCATTGAATGCCTGCTGCCAATCACCATCTGTCAGGGCAAGCGCGCCACCACTTGGCGCAGAGGAGCCGCCGACATTGTTAATTAGGATGTCCACACTGCCAAAACGAGCGAGTACTTCCTGCACAAGTTTGTTCGCCCCATCGGGCGTGCTGAGGTCAGTCCCTATGAACAGGTCAGGCGATTGAAGGTTTTCAGGAATTGAACGAGCGGTAGTTATGACCGTTGCACCGGCTTGCCTCAGTCGTGTAGCGATCGCTTCGCCTATGCCTTTTGTCCCGCCTGTTACCAAAACTTTTTTGCCGAGTAGTTCGGTGGAATCAATTCGGATGTTTGTAGTTGTATTTGTATTCATGTTGAATATGTTTGTATTTGTGTTCATGTTGAAATTATCGAGCAGTGGTAACAGGCTGAAAATACTGATAATGAAGTCCAAAGGAGATAAAATTATCCCTATGACAATTTGATACAATGAATTTTGTTATAGGATGTCTGAAAAGTATCAAATATCACTCATGCGTTAGTACCTTAGGTACTTCCCCAGCTCTGCTGGGGGACTCCCAGAGTTTGACAGTTCCGGGAGTCTAAGGAAAAGTCTCTTCAACGCGAACAGATTGTGCGTTCGTGTCAAAGAGACTTCAATGAAAGATAGTGGTCGTCATCCCCCAATATCGGCGTAAATCGCTGTAATAGGGGTCAAATGAGCAGTGATTCCGAAAGTTACGTTAAGTGGATGCCTAAGCCAGGAAGTCACCCCCCTGACTCGGCTACAAAACCGTGCATGAAACGTTAACTTCACACGGCTCCTCGATGATTTGGTGCTTGACAAACACACCTATAAATTCCAAGTTAAAAGGGATTAATGGGCTGTTTTCAATAGTGCGTAGCTTGCCGCCGCAGGCATCGCCACGGATAAAACTGTACCAATTGAAGTCTATAAAATTTAGGAGCTTCAAAGCCAAGATGAGCCATATTAAATTGTTGCACCAAATAGCCTATAGGTTAATTGGTACATCGAGAATTGTAAAACATATCGATTTGCAGAATGCTTATCCAGTAATGATTACAGCCTTAGCGTAACTTTCTGTACGATTGCTCATTTACCCCCATAAAGTCGAGCTTAGGATGTGGCGATGATGTACAAAAGAAAGATTCCGATAGAACTGAATTGCGGGCTCGATCTCGTCAGGGAAGTCTTGTACGGTAAGTGGAAAACCCACCTCATCTATTTTATTTCGCAAGGTATTAAGCGCCCCGGCGACTTAGAAAGAAAGATTCCGGGAGTGACCCGTAGGGTGTTGCACGTGCAGTTGAATCAACTGGAAGGACACGGGCTGATTTCAAAAAAGATTTACGCCGAGTTGCCCCCCAAGGTTGAATACACATTAACCGAGTTTGGAGAAACTTTACTGCCGGTGATCGAGGCGTTGGGAAAATGGGGTGACGATCATCAAGAGCATTTGCGCCGGGTGATTGCTCAATCTCAGGCAAACTCGGGTATGTTTAGCAATCGTGAAAAAAACAACGTTTAGGCTGGAAATAAGATATAACAAGGGTTTTAGATAAGTATAAATCGTAATTGCTCAAGCAGTGTACCAGGCTGGCACATTTGAGAATCCGAAGTAGCGGATCTTGCCGACGCGTACCAGGTCGCCGAGCGACTGTAGTACTTCTTCAACGGGCGTCACCATATCCCAGGTGTGCATCCAGTAGAGGTCAACGTAGTCGGTACGGAGGCGGCGCAGCGAACCCTCAAGCGCCCGATGCATGTTCTTACGTCCGTTGCCGCCCGCATTCGCGTTGCCCGATTCGCCGCCATGAAAGCTGAACTTGGTTGCAAGCACTAGTTGGTCGCGCAGGCTGCGATCGGCGATATAGCTACCAATCAGTTCCTCGCTGCGACCCTTGGCATACACATCGGCGGTGTCGATGAAGTTGCCGCCAGCATCGACATAAGCATGGAAGATGGACTCAGAAACCTCATCGGGCGCACCCCATCGCGGGGTGCCGAAGGTCATGGTGCCGAGGGTGAGCGGGCTGACGATCAAGCCGGAGTGTCCGAGAGTGCGGAAGGCGGTAAGGCTCATAGGTTTCTTTTCTGGCTGAAACAACAAAGTCGATGAAGAGTACTGAGTTAAAAGTGCTGAGTGCTGAGTAAGAAGAGGAGTACTGAGTACTCAGAATGGTAAAAGTGTCTTGTATGTGTCAATCAAGCTCATGACGCAAAGAAAGGACACAGAAGTGATGTCTTCAATACCTAGAAGGCGCTGGCTGTCGGGCGGACAATGATTTCGTTGACATCGACATCATCCGGTTGGGACACAGCAAATAAGACAGATTGGGCGATCGCCTGAGGGGTGAGGGCAGTTTTGCGGAGTTCTTTCAAGAAGCCTTTAGCTGCATCATCCGTGATATCAGAGCCGAGTTCGGTCTCAACTACGCCAGGGGATATGATGGTCACGCGAATGTTCTTCGATTCCTGACGCAGCCCTTCAGATATTGCCCAAACAGCGTATTTTGTCGCGCAATAAACTACGCCAGTAGGTGCCACCATGTGTGCGCCGATCGATGCAGTATTAATAAATTGTCCGCCGCCTTGTGCTTCCATGATCGGTAAACCAGCCGCAATGCCGTTCAATACGCCACGGATATTTACATCAATCATGGTGTCCCACTCCTCAACTTTCAGGGCATTCATTGGGGACAAGGGCATCACGCCTGCATTGTTATAGATGACATCGACGCGACCAAATTTGTCTAATGCAAAGTGGATGAATGCTTTCACATCCTCGCGATCGGTTACATCCACTGCTTTGAATTCTGCGCTGTTTCCCTGCTCGCGGATCTCTTTGACAATCGCTTCTAGCTTTTCTGTACGCCGTGCTCCCAGAACTACCTTTGCACCGTTTTGAGCAAGTAACTTCGCAGTGGCTTCACCGATGCCACTACTGGCTCCAGTAATAACAATGACTTTGTTTTCTACGTTTAACATGATGACTGTCCTTGCTGTTGAGGTTGATTTGACTTAGATAAACATGCCTCTAGAGACTTCAATTCTTTGGGTATTTACTCATCGGTTTCCGCGATGGGTGAATGGCCACAGTAGGCGATCGCAGAAACAACACTGTTCACTTTAGCCTCACTGCTGCGATCCGTCACAATTACACCAACCCCTTTTTTCGCCAGTCCTTGGCTCGCTCCTGTGACTAAAGCAATTTTTGCCTTGTTTCTCTTCATTGCCTCATCCTTTCAGCCTTGTCTTTCAGCATGGGTTCATCATAAGGTTGAAAAGCTTTTCCCTAAATACATAAACCTCGCAGATGATTGCCTAATCCTCTCAAATCAGGCGTTGGCAAGGGAGAAATATTCTCTATAATGAGCGTATGAAGATGGTATCAGTCAGGAATTGAGTATGGTGATTGAAACACTCAACTATGAAGCGGCAATCAGCAAGTGTGACGAACTGGCAGCATTAGTGACTCGGCACACTGACGGTAAGGGGAACGGTGTTCATGCAACGGCAATTAATCAGTTAGAATTCATGCGGGAATCTGATACTTCAGCCACAATGCAGGGAGTCGCCGAACCAATTCTCGGCATTGTCGTTCAAGGCAAAAAAGAAGTGTTGCTAAATGAGGAAACCTATCAGTATGGCGTGGCTCAATATCTAGTGGTTTCGGTGGATTTACCGCTCTGTGGATGTGCGATCGAGGCGACACCTGCGAAGCCGTATCTAGGATTTAAGCTAGATTTAGACCCCGTTCAACTCTGTGACATTATTGCTCAAACTAACCCAAGCATGGGTAAGAAAGAAAACTCGGTTAGAGGCTGGTTCATCAGCGATGCCGATCCATCGTTGATTGATTGTGCTATCAGGCTGACACGGCTTTTGGACACACCGCAGGATATTCCATTCCTAGCACCAATGATCGTCCGCGAAATCTACTACCGTTTGCTAATTGGTGAACAAGGTGAAGCAGTTCGCCAAATTGCCACATCGGGCAGCAATATGCAGCGCATTGCTGAAGTGATAAAACTTATCAAGGCTGATTTTACAAAGCCACTGCGGGTTGAGGATCTAGCTCTTCAAGCCAATATGTCTCCTTCCTCGTTCCATCGCCATTTCAAAGAAGTCACCTGTATGAGTCCGCTGCAATATCAAAAGCAATTAAGACTATTGAAAGCGCGTCACCTGATGCTTGCCGAGAATGCCGATGCGACCCATACTGCCTATCAGGTGGGGTATGAAAGTCCTTCACAGTTTAGTCGCGAATATTCTCGGATGTTTGGTGCGCCTCCTATGAAGGACATTGAACGATTACGAATAGCTTGAGCAAAGACTGTGAGTTCGCTACAGCTAACTGCAAACATCCAGAGATATAGCTTTTAATTTATAAGAAGTAAGTTGATCAATATAAATTTGTGTATGAGAGCCAAATGTTAAAAGAACTTCACCTCCAACAAGTTGGTCCAGCTGCCCATTTTGATGTCGCATTTGCCGATAGGCTCAATATATTTACAGGTGATAATGGTTTAGGTAAAAGTTTTTTACTCGATATTGCTTGGTGGGTGATGACTACAAATTGGGCAGAGCAACCAGCGTACCCACAGCGAGTCAGAGGTGAAAATCCGCAAATTACAGCCGTAGTTAGCAATAAAAAAAATATAAGAGAGTATCAGAGCCAGTTTGACTTTTCTGAACAGCAATGGCGTAATTTACAAATGCCTCCTTTATTAAAAGAGGTAGTTATTTATGTGCGGGTTGATGGTAGTTTTTCCATTTTTGACCCAGCTCGCCAACGCGATATTCCTTTTGACTTTAATCCAAATACACTTTGGAATGGATTAAAGTCAAAAGGTAAAGTTATTTGTAATGGTCTAATTCAAGATTGGGTTACATGGCAGAATCAACCCAATAAATATCCATTTGAACTCTTTTCTAATGTCATTAGAAAACTTGCACCTCACCCTTCTGAATGGATACAAGTGGGAGAACCAACGCGAGTTTCTATTGAAGACGTGCGCGATATTCCTACAGTTAATCTGCCTTATGGGAATGTTCCTGTGACTCAAACATCAGCCGGAATGAAGCGTATTTTGGGACTGGCTTATTTACTAGTGTGGACTTGGTACGAACATAAAAAAGCTTCAGAATTGCGACAACAAAAGCCAGTAAATCAGATAGTTTTACTAATTGATGAAATTGAATCTCATTTACATCCTCGTTGGCAGAGGGTGATTTTACCAGCTATTTTATCTGTGGTGACAGAATTACAACACAGGATGAAGATACAGGCTTTAGTAACTACTCATTCTCCACTTATTCTTGCTTCTTTAGAGCCAAATTTTCATGAGCAAGAAGATAAACTATTTTTATTTAAATTACAAGATAGAGAGGTTAGCCTTGACGAAGTACCTTGGTCAAAACAAGGGGATATAGTTGGATGGTTAACCTCAGACATTTTTGGACTCAAACAAGCCCGTTCCAAAGAAGCAGAAATCGCAATTGAAGCAGCAGAGGCTTGGATGCGTGATGATGATATGAATACGTTTCCAGAAAATCTGAGAATACCAACACAAATTCATCAAGAACTTCAAAGAGTTTTACCAGGACATGACCCATTTTGGCCCCGTTGGATAGTTACAACGGAGAAAAGAAATTCTGGATTCTCAGGGTTATAACACAGATGATAAGTAAGAATTCAGGAGTCAGAATTCAGGAGTCAGAACTTAGGAGCCAGAATAAATGAGACAGCCAGCCAAAACATTTCAAGATTTGATAGTTTGGCAGAAAGCACATAAGTTTGTTTTATGTGTATATCAATTTACTGGTCAGTTCCCTAAAACGGAAATCTATGGGCTTACCTCTCAGTTTAGACGAGCAGCAATTTCTATTCCAGCAAATATATGTGAAGGATTCAAGAAAAAGGGAGCAACAGACAAAGTACGGTTTATGAACATTGCACAAGGCTCTGTAGAGGAATGCCGCTACTATCTAATTCTTTCAAAAGACCTTGACTACGGTGACACATCAGGATTAATGCTTCAACTTGAGGAGGTTAGTAAATTACTAACAGGGTATGCTAATTCCATTCTGAATTCTGACTCCTGACTCCTGAATTCTTACAATGATGCCATTTAATCCTCCTCCAGAACCACCTGATTTTGATAAAAAAGTGCGACAACCAGGAAATGCTTGGTTGGCAAAAAATCCAAACCCTAAAAAAGGAACCAGAGATTATTGGTCGCCTTTCAAAAGTGATTTAGCTGATGGATTTAATAATCTGTGTGGCTATAGCGTTATGTATGAACCAGTTGGTACAGTAGATCATTATCGCAGCCGTGAAAATTATCGCGATTTAGCTTATGAATGGAGCAATTTACGCTTTGCTTCTGCTTGGATAAATAGTAGTAAAGGTACACTTGACGACCAGGTACTTGACCCTTTTGATTTGGGAGAAGATTGGTTTGAAATTTTACTTCCTTCCCTACAATTAGTATTAACAGATAAAGTTCCTCCGCAACAACGTCAAAAGGCGGAATTTACTTTGGAACGGTTGCGGTTACGGGATGATGAAAGAGTCCTGCGCCAGCGTCAACAATGGTATCAACTTTATTTGGATGGGGATTTGACTCTACAAGGATTAGAAAAAAAAGCTCCTCTGATAGCGCGTGCGATAAAGAAACAGCAACAGGCTATTTCTCAAGAAGATTGACACCCCCCGCGCTAAAAGCGACGGGGATTCCTGATTCAGTGAGACAACTTATCAAGCAGACTTACATCAACTTGGCAGAGGTCGAACTCTCCACAGGCGTTAATTTGGGTATGCCCTACCCTATTTAGACCACTAGCTAAAATATTCAGAGCTGAGTTATAGTCACGGTCTAATACAGTGCCACAATGCAAACAGCAATGGGTTCTCTGGCTCAATGTTTTAATGACTTGCTTACCGCAATGTGAGCAGTTTTGACTTGTATAGTGAGGTGGCACGGCAACCGTGACTTTACCAAACACCTTACCAAAATACTCAACCCAATCTCGAAACATTGACCAACTTACATCACTGATTGACTTAGCTAATTTGTGATTTTTAACCATGTTCCGCACTTGCAAATTTTCATAGGCAATGAGGTCGTTAGACCGAACTACGCACCTTGCTGTCTTAACTGCAAAGTCTTTACGCTGCCTTGATACTTGCAAATGTTTTCTCGCTAACTGCTTTATAGTTTTTTTCCGATTAGCAGATCCTTTCTTACGCTTAGAAACAATGCGAAAGCAACTTTTTTAGTTGCCGCTCTGATTTTCTAAGATAGCGAGGATTGTCTACAACTTGACCATTACTATCGGTATAGAAATGATTCAAACCAACATCTAAGCCAATCGTGGTTTTAGATGGTTCGATCTCTTCTCTACGATCAACATCTACACAGAACTGAGCATAGTAACCATCAGCCCGTCTAACCAGTCTGACTCGTTTAATCTGCTCAATCTGGTAGAAATTTAAGTCACGGCTACCAATTAACTTTAATCTGCCAATCTTGAACCCATCAGTTAAGGTAAGATATTTCCTGTCTTCAGAAAGTTTCCATCCAGTTTGCTTATATTCAACTGAATGACCGCGTTTCTTAAATTGTGGATATCCTTTCTTTTCTGCTATTTTCTTTTTGCAGTTATCAAAAAATCTGGCAATACCTGACCACGCTCTTTCTGCACTTGACTGTCTTGCTTGTGAGTTCAATCTGTTGGCAAATTCAAACTCTTTTGCAAGCACAGCCATGAACTTATTAAGATCGTATCTGTCAGCACCGCGGTTATCCATCCAATACCTCAAAGCCTTATTACGGCAAAACAAAGCAGTACGAATCGCCTCGTCAATTAGGCTGCACTGTTCTGTTTTACCTTTTAATTTTGCTTCAAGAACTAGCATGGATTTAGTCAATCCTATGTACTGTATTCTAACATAAACACATTTTTATGATAAATGGGTAAAAGTTCAATGAACTTGTCATAGACTATTAAGTAGCACATCGCGTTATATATTTCTGTTAGAGCAGTTTCTTACCAAAAGAGTTATTTTTCTATTTTTTTACTCATATATACAAACGTGCTTGCATTATCAATAGGCAGTATGTAACTTGGCTATTGTGCAGTTTATTAGGACATGAACTGAAATTGAGTTGTATTTGAGTTGAGCTATACCTGTACTAAACTGACATGATTTGTAAATTATTTTTTAATCTACAAACAGTTTTGCAAGGTGCTAGTTTAATTCGCTTTAAATTGATGAAGTGTTTCAGTTGGAATGAGTTTGATGATATGTGAAAACGTTATCTACACCCAGAAAACACTTGCCGAAAGATATGGGATTTCCATTGCCGCTTTACAACGGTGGTATCCCTATGCCGGTATAGTCAAACCCCGAAAACGGGGAGGATATTTTGATGCAACAACAGTCGAGATTGCCGATATTTTCTACGTCGCTATCAAGATTCGGCGGTTGACTTGTGAGGAATATTTACAGCAGGTAATTCCTGCTGGTGGCTTAGATGCTTATTTGCAAAAAGTTAATGACGTAAGCCTTTATGACTTTTTGACTAAGCATATATCTGATGAAGAAAAAAATAACCCAATTGTGCAAGCAGTAATTAGGAGAATTGAGCGAAATGAAGCATATCAACAAAGTGGCAGAGACTTTGCAGGTGTCGCCTGATGTAGTACGTACCTGCTGTCGGTTGTTAGATTTAGCTTTGCAGCCAAATGATACGCTTGATGAAACAATTGAACAGCAATTAGTTCAACTTAAAGAGACAGCCTCCCGTGAAGGTATGTCCCTTGAAGAAGCTGCCCAGCACTTGATTGCAATGCGCGATCGCAAATCAGAAGTAGGCGAACATAAGTTCGACAAGCGCGAGTACATCAAACAGCGATTTGGCGTAGACCCAGAACAAGCTTCCCCTGACAGCTTTGTAGGAATACTTTACCAAGATGCAGATAGAGGTATTCAGTTAGGGGAATTACGCCATAAGGTGGTGCTTGAATCTTCAACACTTGCTCTAGAAGAATTTGTTTTTCATGGCAGCAGTTTACTTGGTGAAGGTAATACTTCCGTTCCACCTGGTTACGATGAAGCGCAAGAGCGAATTAACTCGCGCATCGATAACGATTTTTTCGGCAAGGTGAACTGGGGGGAAGAGACTCATCCACTGTTAGTCGGTACATCGACACCGCAGCCGAGACAGTTGAAGTCCTCGCAGCCGAAAACCGCGCAATCTCCGAAGAAATAGTAGCTCAAATGCTACCCATCTGCTATCAAATACGGGATGAGAGTTTACTCAACTTGAGAAAGACATCTACTCAGGCAGTTGGTATAAATTTACTTTCGGTAGTAGCTGGTACTGTTATTGGGACGTGGGTAGCAGTCCCCCCAACTCAAGAGAGACAGGAAATTCTGAGTATTCAGCCAATTTTGATTGGTGTGGGTATAGGTGAATTAGTTGGTTTGATTCTGGCACTAGTAATAATTTGGTTTACCAGGGACGAACAAAAAACCTAATTAACCTTTCAAAATCAAGGGAATTACTGATTTTAGTCGCATTATTGCCAGGGAGCAGGTATGAGTGCAGTATTTGACTTTTTAGTTAACACGGCAGGTGGTTTGTTGATGAACCTGGGTGTTTCTGGGATGGTGGGACAACTGTTGGGAGTGGGGGCGACCCTTGCCTTGCATCCTCTGTTGCTACTTACTGGGATAGTTGTGGGTGGTGCGGGAATTGCGATGGCGCGCGAGTTAAACAAGCGCCCTCAGTTGCAGTTGGTTGTTGATAATACGTGAGGGGTAGACGATGTTTACTCCTACACCTGTGCGAAATAAACAGCCAAGTCGCAGAAAGAAAAAGGTAAATGTTACCCTGTGGACGGTTTGTTCAACTGTTAGTGCGCTGTCTGTTATAGGGGCGGTTGCATTGATGGTTGGATGGAAGCAACAGGTTCCAGGTAATCAAATATCGGAGGTACAACAGGTAAAGGCGCAAGTTTCCCAAATTCGGGAAGTGTACTTAGAAAAGCTTTCTCGTACTGACTACAATATAGACCATCTTTCCAGTTACTCCTCAGTCGAGGGTGCGCCTACTCTTACAGGCTGGCGACAGTTGGCGGCGGCATTGTGGGGACAGCAATTACGGAGTGAAATATCCAGGATGCAGGCTAATGATAAATCTGGGTTTTACCGCCTTCACTATATGCCGGCGCTGGAGATAGTTAAATTCAACTCGCTGGATGTTTTACTAGAAGCGGCTTCTGGAAATAATAGTTTTTACTGGGGGTACCGCAAAACCGATGGTACGAAAGTTGAGGAGAAGATACCAACTGGAGCGGCTGCTGTTTTGATTTTGGGTAAATTAGAGGCGATTGATTACGCTCAAAACTTGGAATCTCAACCATCAGTTGATCTGAATCAAATGCTAATTCAGATTAAAAATGCTCAAGAACCATACTCTCTTGCACAGGCACAGCTGTTACGGGCGCGGGGATATTTAGACCCAGTAGAGCAGATGGCACAAGTGGCAGACATCCGCGAGAGAATACACCAGAGGGAGGAGCAAAGACGGATGTATCTCCAACAAATGAAGAAGCAATTACCTCAGCCAGTTCCTAATAAACAGCCTGTTAATAAATCGAGGGGATGATGTCATGTATGTCAAGTTTGCTGCTGCGATAATTTGCATAGCTTTGTGTTCGCTCAATGTTGTAGCGGCAGTCAAACGTACCCCTATTCGTACTACCCTTGAAGGTTCAACTCGCACGACAGTCGAGATGATGCCATCTCCCAATTCAGGAGTGCATTGGATGAGTGCAGTTATATTTCTGGCTGGATTTGCTTGTTTTTTGGGCTGGGGAATTTCTGACTATAACAATGCAATTGAAGAAAGAGATGAAGTGTCTGATAACTTCCCTAATCCTGGCAATCGACAACTTCATGTTGGTGTTTCTGATACTGATATTCAGCCTTCTTTAATGCCCCCAGTATCACCTTCTTCTGGGATGAGATTAAATAGCGAATTCTCTGCCAAGAATGTAGTCCAATTTCCTCCTCGTTCTAGTGTTTCTGGGTTAGGGCGAGTACATAGTAGCCAATTTTTTGAAGATGGAGTGCAAAACCAACTTGGAATGTTATCTCCAGAAGAGTTTTACGCCCAACTTCAGGATGAAGATTTCTGGGAAGATACTAACTCCCAGGTAAATGATAAACCTGCCAGCTAATTACTTAATTTGAGGTCATATTATGAGCAGAAATCAGCGCCGCAACTTTGATGTTGATTATTCTGAAGGTGGAGTAATTGTGCCTGCAAACCGCTTGCAAAATATGTTGCAGCAGGTACAGCAACAAGGAGGAATAGTAAATCAGCAACCTAGCGTTTCTCCCATGACTACTTATGAAACTCAACCAGTAGAGGTTAGGTATATTAATGCACCTACTGCCTATAAGCCGAGGGTTCCTCAGATAGAGATTCCCTACATTGAGATTTGGAAAGCACATCGGTTGCACCCGCAAAACCCCTGGAGATTTGGCTGGTATCCAGTATATTTTTTATCTGATGTAATTAAATCTCCTGTGGGTGTAGCTGGTGTGGGAGTGTGGTTGTTAATAATGCTGTTGAATTTTTTCCTTAATGGCAGTTATACCGGGCCGGGGTATGCGTCTGGGAAGAAGATTGAAGTTGTACCCAAAGAAGTTCCCTCTTTTGCCCTGCCTGTGGTTAAGCAGTTGGAATAATGTGGGTAAAAGCAATTTTTTGGTTCGTACTGCTGGTATGGATTGCAGATATTTTACAACCGGGATATTTGCAGTTTTATAACTGGCTTAATGCTGTGGCATTGGTACAAAAGCTTCAGTTTTCATCGCCGACTGTTGTCCCTACCGCTGCACCCGGTGTGAATATATCTTCTACTCCTGTTCCTAAACGCTATTCTCCTCAAGTAAGGGAACCTGCAACATCTGGGGATGGCCTGAATTCTCCTGATTGCCGTGTGGTTAGGAATGATTTTGAGGAAGTATTGAGTACTGCAAGGATTGGTTGTTGGCAGGTTTCTCCTGCTAATGCGAAAAGGCGTTGAGGCAATGCGAATAATCTTTGAAACTGACGGTGACAAGGACGTTAGTAATTCGACTGTAAGTAGTTTGAATGAGACGGTCGATACTAGTTCGAGTGCAAATTGGAGATATGCGATCGCAACCTCAATTGTAATTGCAGCTATGGTCATCCCCCAGGTTTCTGGCTGGATTGAATCTCAACTGTTAGTTAAATCTCTCCAAGGTCTAATATTACCTAGAACTGTTGTTAGCAATAAGGTTTTAAATAACGGTCAAATTGCCTTTCCTACTGCGGCTGGTACTCCTGTAACTAGTGAGTTTGGTTGGCGGACACACCCCATTACAGGCGATCGCAAGTTTCACGCGGGGATTGATTTTGGTGCAGTAAAGGGTAAGCCAATTTATGCGATTGATGCTGGTCGAGTAGTTTTTGCAGGCGACAAGGGTGGTTATGGCAAAGCAGTTATTATTCAGCATCAGGGAAGTTTATCTACTCTGTACGGTCATGCCAGTCAGCTGTATGTACAGCAAGGACAACAAGTTGTCCGTGGGCAGATGATTGCAGCAGTAGGTAGTACGGGCTTTTCCACGGGGCCGCATTTGCATTTTGAAGTTCACGTTAATGGTGTAACACAGAACCCACGTCCTTATTTACACGAATATTTAGCAAACCGTTGAAGGTTATGAGTCGTGATACCTAAAACCCCAAATAAATCCGGTGCATATAAGCGTATAGCAAAATAAATTTGGCTTTCTTAAATCAGTCGAGATAAATCAGGTTGAGCCATGATAATCTATGAGTTTAAAGTCAAAGGAAAAGAAAAGCAGTATCGTGCTATTGACGAAGCCATTCGCACCAGTCAATTCATCCAAAACAAATGTTTACGTTACTGGATGGATAATAAAAATGTAGGCAAGTATGACCTCAGCAAATACTGTGCGATACTAGCTGCTGAATTTCCCTTTGCTGCTCAACTAAATTCAATGGCTCGGCAGTCGGCGGCGGAACGTTCTTGGAGCGCAATTAGCCGATTTTACGATAACTGCAAGAAAAAGATTAATGGTAAAAAGGGTTTCCCAAAGTTTAAGAAAAATTGCCGCTCAGTGGAGTACAAAACCTCTGGGTGGAAGCTTTCTAAAACTCGTAAAGCCATTAGTTTTTCAGATAAGAAAGGCATAGGAACACTCAATTTGAAGGGAACTTATGATCTTAATTACTACGACATTAAACAAATTAAGCGTGTCCGTTTAGTACGTCGCGCTGACGGTTACTACGCTCAGTTCGTACTTGATGTTGATGTTAAGGTTAAAACGCAGCCAACAAATCAAGTAGTTGGTATCGACTTAGGATTAAAGTATTTCATTGCTGATAGTAGAGGTAATGTAGAACCCTCGCCCCAGTTTTACCGCAAGTCGGAAAAGCAGTTGAATCGAGCTAATCGCAAAAAATCTAAGAAATTCAATCAAGCTAAAAATAAAGCCAAGCTTCGTCAGTCTAATAATTACTACAAAGCTAGAAATAGGTATGCGCGTAAGCATTTAAGAGTAAGTAGGCAGCGAAAAGAGTATTGCAAGAGATTGGCGTACTCCGTCATCCAATCTAATGATTTGGTAGCCTATGAAGATTTAAATGTGAAAGGCATGGTCAAGAACCAACATCTAGCTAAATCAATCAGTGATGCTGGTTGGTCAACTTTTCGCAGTTGGGTAGAGTATTTTGGTCATAAATATGGGAAGGTAACGGTTGCTGTCTCTCCTTACAACACAAGCCAAAATTGCTCTAACTGCGGCAAGAAAGTGAATAAATCTCTATCTACTAGAACCCATATTTGCACACATTGCGGATATGTAGAAGACAGAGATGTCAATGCCAGTATAAATATCCTGAACCTAGGATTAAGTACCGTGGGGCACACGGGAAATTACGCTTGGGGAGATTTGCCCTCTTGGGGAATTGGTGTAAACCAATTGTCTAACGGCGAGTCACTGAACCAAGAATCCCTTTCTCTTTAGAGCAGGGAGTGTCAAGGAGTAGCTTCACTGCCATGTCAGTTGCCATCATGTTATATGCATAGTTTTGGTAAGGCAATTGATAGTTGGCAATTTGGGTTTATTGTTGATAGTTTAGTTGAGTTAATGCAAAATACTCGCCGTCAATTTATATTACGTTTTCAACCCATTCATCTGTCAACTGCTTCCTTAATTACTTTGGGCATTTATTTTTCAATTTCTCAAAGTAATGGTGTTTCTTCAGTATCATTAAATAGTTTAAGAGGAAGAGTTAGTACAAGTTCTTATTCACCGCGTCCTTATTCACCACGGTTGAGTGCTTTTTTAGCGACAATTCGTTGGGCAGAAACAGGAACCAGTGAGCCAGAAAGTTATCACAAATTAGTATTTAACGGAACTTTTAATAATTTTTCTACACACCCGTTAAAGAAACAGTGCGCTCCTATTAATGGTAAAAATGTTTGTTCAACTGCGGCTGGTGCTTATCAAATGTTGGATATAAGTTGGTATGATCTTCAGCCAAAATTAAACTTAAAAGATTTTAGTCCAGCTTCTCAGGACAAGATGGCAATTGAATATATTCGTCGTAATAATGCGTTAAGTGATGTTGAAGCAGGAAGGTTTGATACTGCGATATGCAAAGTAGGTAGGGTATGGGCCAGTCTTATTTGCAACTCGTACAATCAAAACCCAAAATCTTTAGCGCAGTTGAGAATTTACTATCAGCAGCAATTACAAAAGTTTGAAATTTCTAGGAAGTGAAAACTTAGTGATATCATCACAATACAATTACACCAATGGTAATATTGAATTTCAAAAACAACAGCTTTTGACTGCAATTGTGCAGGCAAAACAAGATGGTTTGGGCAATGAAGAGATTATAGATAATGTACGGGAGACTTTACCTTCCTCAATGGTATTTTATGCTGAAACTGTTCTACAACAAATAGATTTTAGAGCAAAATTATCACGTCCGGTTATAAATTTTAATTTAGAACTTTTATTTCAGTTAATATACGAATCAGTAATTGCAGGTACAAACGATGAAGAAATATTATCAATATGTGCAGAACACTGTACTTTAAACCAGTACGAGTTTGTACGTTACGCACTTGAATATATTCATATCAATCGGATGCCATCGCAGTGGGAGCAAAATAACGTATATCATCAGATGATTGAGATAGTTGTTAACATATCACTAATTGAATCTTTATTTGAATACATTGAATCAATCAAAAATATTCATCTTAAGCAGATTGGATATGAAGTAGTTCAGGAAAATCTTTATAATTTATTTTTGAGCAATAAAGAAACTAGTTATTTTACTGATTTAGCTAGTAAATCTAGAGATAAATGCATTAAAAACTATTGTTACCGAACGGCAGTGCTTGTCGCGCGTGCCACAGGTAAGCCATTAGATTCAAAGCTGACAGCAGATGGCTCAATTATTTTAAAAGAGCCTAAATATTTAGATAGAAATACTGGTGCAAATGAGATTGCTAATTCACAAAATTTAACTATGTTGCAGGCAGGGAAGTTATTAGTTGATACGTTAGAAGATTTTAATATTAATGCTAAGTATGTTGATGCCAAAAATGGCCCCACTTTTAACCGTATTAGGGTAAAACTGGGACGGGGTGTTAGTTACAAGAAAGTAGAAGACATCGGTAATGACTTAGTGCAGCAGCTTGGTGAAGAGTTAGGCTTGAAATTTGCACCAATGGTGAGTGTAGTGCCTGGAGGAGTTGTATTTGACATACCCCGATTAGATAGACAATTTGCTTATTTCCGCGATCATTTTACTTTTGACAGTGAACTTGACATTCATTCTGTATCTATTCCTGGTGGTGTTGATGTAGATGGCACCTATGTCGAAATTCCACTTTATAGCGACAACGTAACCCATATCTTGGGTGGTGGGCGAACGCGGGGTGGGAAGTCGCAGTTTGAGAAAGCAGCAATCTTGTATTTGGTGCGACGATATCCCCCTTCGGTTGTTCGATTAGCGCTTTCGGATGTTAAGCGCGTGACCTTTGGTAAATTTGATGGGCTACCCCATCTTGTTGCCCCAGTTGCGCGTGATGCAGAGGCGACTGCTAACTTGCTTGATTACTTAGTTGAAGAAATGGAATTGCGATATCAGGAATTTGAGCGCCACAGCAGTATTGAAACGATCGCACAGTACAACATGCGATTTGCCCCTGATTTTGTCATGCCGCGAGTGATCTGTCTGATTGACGAGTGTTTTGATCTACTTTCCGATGATAACTACTGCGATCGCATTGAGACTGCGCTGATGAAGTTGCTTGCAAAAGCGGGTGGTGCAGGGATTCATGTACTGTTGTATACCCAGCGACCTGATAAAAACGTGATTGATCCGTTGATTCGCTCAAACTTTCCAGCCAAGACAGCCTTTGTTACGACTCGCCCTGAAGACAGTTGTATTATCCTTGGGGACGATAAAGACAAACGTGCAGTTTATTTACTGGGATACGGAGATTTCTTGTACAAGACCACTGAGGTGCTGCGACTCCAGGCGCTTTATGTAGCTGACGATGAAGACCCTGAATACTTCCAGCAATTACTCCTAGAAGCTAAAAATCAGAACGACCCCTACACAGCTTGGCAGTCTGGGTTAGACTTTGATGAATTTGTCGCTAGTTTGTACGGCGAGCGCAATAGTAAGGACATAGGTAAATCTAAAACTACTGCTGTTACTAAAACTAAACAGGATAAAACTGATTTTGAGGGCAGTTTTAACTTTAAGGTACAGCTTGACGAGGAAGCAAGAAACTCAATTTTGAATTTGCATCAAAAAGGCTATCAACTTGATGAAATTGTCAAAGCGGTATTCAATTTATCCCGTCAAGATGGTAGGTCATACAAGAAATTTAGAAACGTTATTGAGGAATTTTTAAATAGTTTGAAAGGGAGTAAGGAAGATGATATTTGAACTAACGATGCCTTTACCCCCTAGTATGAACGAAATTATTAACCAGGCACGGTCAGGTTGGCAAGCCAGCGCTGGACTTAAGAAGTACTGGACAAACTTAATTGGTGAATTTGTTCGAGAATGTGAATTTTGTTTAGATGGTGCAGTTTGGATTGAATTTCATTGGTATCTCAAAAATTTTGCACGAGATAGCGATAATGTAGCTGCTGCCGCCAAATTTATCATGGATGGTCTGGTTACAGGACAAGCAATCCGTAACGATAACTTGACAGTTATCCAATCACCTGTAATTCATTATTATCATCGCAGTAGTGGTGATGATGGTGTGCTATTGAGACTTTCACAATCACCTGACTTTCTGTTAGATAATTTTATTGTATCTAACCAATTTTCCCGAAACAGCTTAGAGAAGCACAGCCAAAAAATCACATATTTAGTGTCAATTTAATTTCTGGATATATTGGATTTAAAGGATGACGATAATGTTACGTTATAAAGACTACCGTCAGTTAATCGATCAGGTAAATGCAGGCAAGAATATTAACCTATGGGGCAAGCAAAATATTGGTAAGACTCTTACTGTTAAAAACTGTTTACTCAAGGATATTAACTTAGAGTCTGTTTACCTCAATCTTGAATATCCTTTTAGTGTGGATCATCTATTCAAAGTTATTCCTATGAGCTTCAGTTTTTACTACCAGCAGGATTGGCAAAATATCATAAGCGAATTATCTGATGGTTATAATAGGCTGCTGGTGATAGATAATTTTGATAGATTGCATTTTGTTAGCAATACTTTTAGCCACGACTTATTCCGATTACAACAGTTAGCTCAACTAGAAAATTTTTCTTTACTGTTAATATCTCGTATGCCGCTAGAATATTTCCATTTTCCAGATTTTGCTAACTATTTTGAAAAATTGGAATTGAACGAAACTAATACTTGGACTTTTGGACAACATCACAAAATTGCTCTAACTGCGGAGCAGTAGTCACAAAATCTCTATCTACAAGGACTCATGTTTGTGAATGCGGATTTGCACTGGATAGAGACTGGAACGCTGCTATTAATATCCTGAAATTAGCCTTAAGTACCGTAGGGCATACGGGAACTTGGATCTTAGATCCAAACGCTTCGGGAGATTCGACCTCTACCCATGTTGGAGCAATCCTGCATGAGCAAGTTGGATCTATGAATGAAGAATCTTCGCCCTTATAGGGTGGAGAGTGTCAATTTCTGATCGCACAACAAGTAACTTCTGCTCAAGTAGTCGAGTTTGTGGAAATGCTTGCTTAGAGTTTGATGAAAAGCCTCGGTAAAAATTGGGATTTCAAAACTACTTCCTTGAGATAGGATGGTGCTTGCTTGATAATTCCTTCTATTAAGTTTGGGCTTCCAAGATGCGTCCTATACTTCTTGGCGATAATGTCGGTAATCCCCTCCGAGTAGCTTCCTCAGCTACCTGCGTATGGTAATGGTGCTTTGAACGACTGGGTTTTCGGTTCTTGCTCCATTCGCTGATTTCGACGATTTTGCTCGCTTCTGTACTTTTGCACTTCTTAGGTCTGCCTACGTTTACACCTAATACCTCGTTAGCTTTTGCGATCGCCGCCTCCTGGGTTTCTGACAAGATGGTACTTGATGTCCATCTTTTTTTCCACTTTGCTATTGAGTTTTCGGTTACGCCAATCTCTTGGGCTAAGGCTACATATTTTTTGCCTTCGTTTAGTCCCAGCAAAATTTTCGCTCTTTTGCTAACTTCATCGCTGCTGGTCGCTGCTATGTGCTCTAGTGCTTGCTTTTCAAGAGAATTTAGTATTTGAAGACGAGGCATCTAAAAATTTACCCCTCTTTACTGTACAATTTTGCCAAATGGAATGAAGCCTGATATACTTTTTTTGTAGAGTCCATTTTTCCTAAAGATTCACTCAAAGCCCTGCTGCAAACAGGGCTTTGAGAAAAAAACAAACCCCACCTGTTACTAAGACAGGACGGAATTTTGTTTTGTCAATTTAGTTATCTAGAGCCATCATATCATGAATTTACACAGTTTTACAAATCTTTCTTCGGATAGATGCTTTTTGTGCCAATATAAGTGCTTTAAATATCTCTTCAGTTGTATTAGTTGTCAATGGGTTGAGAATAATAGTTACTGCGGGAGAAAATCTCTAAAAGAGAATTTTCTGGTAGGTAATCTTTGGTATTTACAAGAATTAACTATTTTTTAAAATAATCAGTTTTTCCAAGGGATAGAAGTGCTGTAAATGTTGCGGCATAAGCTTTTTCTGCTTGAATGTCGCGATTTTCACTTCTTGAACTTATCTTTTGAGTGACAATTTGTGATCCGGAGTATCAATAATGTTTGAGGTGCAGAATCCGGCAATCGTATATATTTCGCCTGCGGAGTTGGTTGTTCATCCGAAGCTGATAGAAATATATGGTGAGAATGAGGAACGTCCAGCTTTGGAAAAAAGTATCTCGGAAAAAGGGATTCTTGAATCTTTGAAGGTATCTGCACGTACTGGTGTGAATGTGGTATTGGCAGGTAAGTGTCGCTTGCAGATAGCTCGCCAGTTAGGGATTTCCACTGTGAAAGTGGAATTTGTCGAGTCTGGTTCGCCTGAAGAAGATTTGAAACTAGTGCTTGACTTTAATCTTCATCGCGAAGGCGGGAAGACTCATTACCAGAAATTTCACGAGGGGCAGTACTGGGAGAGCGTACTTCGTCCCCAAGCGAAAGAAAGACAGAGGGAAAGCGCTCGTCGTTTGAATCAATCGAAGTGTTCAAATTTGAATCATTCGATAAATGAGAGTCAGTCTCAATTAAAGAAGGGTAAACCCGTGATTCGGGAGGTTTCAGAAAACCTAAATATAAGTGTTGGTAGTTATCACAAGGGCAAGAAAGTTTTTGAATTAATTTCTCAATTACGAGAAATGGAAAAATTTAAGGCAGTTGTTGCACTGGAGATGGAGTTTAACCGAAGTATTGATGCAGCATACAAGTTTGTTTGCAATCAAGATATTTGTAACCAGGTAATAGACCTTCTGGAGGCAGATGAGATAGGTAGTATAGGCGATGGTATTGCTTGGATGCTGAATGGCGAGCGCAATCCGTTTCGACGTTTCCAGCTTGACCAAGTATATCAATTCAAAAAGAGACTGCGGCCCGATTTGGAAATTGTGGGACGGGTTATTGCTATAACTAATGAGTTTGTTGTGTTTGGATTGAGGAATTTAGGGAATATGAGCCTAGAAATTGTGAATCTACGCCCGCGACAAATTGATGCAGAATTGCAGGATGAACCATCTGCATCACAGAGGAAGAGAATATTTCAATTAATGCAAAAGTTTAGTGATGTTTTTCCAGTTCAGGTGTCTTTGGCGGAGTTGTTAAAACTCCCAAATTTAACTGATAAAGAGGAGGTTTTATTGCGGATGTATGAGTCTGACGTATTTGAAAAAACTTGGGAAGATTATAAGACCCAAATGAAAGCAATGGAAGTATCTACAAATAGAAAAAAGGATAAGATTTGTGCTGCATAGGTAGCTGTGGGCTGCTAATTTAGTAGAGAATTTATCCCACAATTTAACATTACTTACTAGATTAGCATCTCAATACTGATTACAGTATGAGTTCACTGTTTTGAGTGCTGAACTCGTATCAAGATATTTGACTGTTTTTTGTTTTTTAACTCGGTGGTGGAGTATGAGTAATTTCATCTTCACCAGTTGTACTAATAAGAGCCAATGTGGGGTGACACTTGTGGGTGTTACTAGCTTTGCATTGTCATCCTAAAACTCTTTTGTCAATTTAGTGACAACTCTGCTAGAACTGCCTCATTTAAATAATAACCAAAAAAAAGTTGGGTAGTCGCATTGTTGTTGGTGAAGCGTGTTGGACTAAATCTTAGCTTAAGCCTACGTATATCTAAGCCTAAACAAGTATAAACCTTTGTTTGCTTTCAACCACGAGACGATTACCAGTCGTCTCCAACAAGCGGATAACCAACCGCTTAAACATAAAAATTTCAAATTTAGGCTAACACATTTTGACCAACAGCGAGGCTACCTGATGCACAAAAATCATCAGGACAGTCACTCATGTTCCAAGAAAATTTCTCTTCAGATGTCGAGAACAAGCCCCAATTAAGTCTTTCACAGCCTTCAAAAAAGAAAATCAAACCCCACCTGCCCGCAGAATCCGTGGGTAAACGCTACGTAGAGCGCTTTTGGCATCCATTTGGGGCGATAGTTGCCCCTTCTTTATTAGAAGGTGCAAAACCAGCATGGCGTACCATCGACTATTACCTCCAACCCTCCCAACTGTGGAACCTGCACCAAGACAAGTCGAAACTAGTAGGTCTGCGCTTTAACGACACAACACGTTACGCCACAATCGATTTAGACCTAGAAGGCGACTACCATAACATTCAATCCATAAATCGCATCAAAGCGGTGTTAGAGGACATCGGCATAGTCGATATCATCATCCTCCAGTCCAGCTTTAGTGGCGGTTATCACCTAATCCTAAGCTTCGCATCCCCCCTACCCACCTTTCCCCTAGCCTGCGCCCTAGAGATTGCCTTGAGAAATGCAGGCTTTATCCTCCGCCAAGGACACCTAGAAATCTTCCCCAACACCAAACCATATAGTGCCAAACAAATAACCAACTACAAAGCCATCCGTTGCCCCATGCAACCGGGTAGCGGGTCATTTTTACTTAATGATGACCTACAACCAATTAGCGACTCAGTTTCTATCTTCCTCGATTATTGCGATCGCGCGGCCAGTCGGCAAGATTTAACGAAACTAAAACGGGTAGCGAACAAAGCCAAAAAACAAATTTCACGGGAGAGATATCGCAAGCAAGAATCTGCTGACGTTGTACAGTGGCGTGCCAACTGGGAAGAAATCATCACTACAGGCTGGACAGGAAAAGGACAAACAAACACCCTCCTACAAATCTTCGTAGGCTACGGAATCGTCTTTTTAGACTTAGAGAGTGATAAATTAGTCGAATTTTGCCTTACTACCGCAATTAACGCCCCAGGCTACAGCCAGTATTGCCGACACCAACACGAAATCGAAGCTAGAGTGCGGCATTGGGTAGAATCCACAATTCGCAACAAATGGTATAGCGCCTACATTAGTTATCCCGAAAGGTTGTTGGGTACATTCGCCAACACATTTGCAGAAGCCATAGCAGGTATTCTCAGCATCGATAAACCCAAAGACAACATAATCCCATTTGACCGTCGTAAGCAACAGAACTGGGAACGTAGCCAAAAAGCTCAACAACGTATCCAGTTAGTGGTAAGGGCAATAGAGTGGGATAGAGGCTTGCCAGTAGGGGCTACTGAACGGGGTAAAGCAATACGTGATGAATACAAGCGCCGCTTTCACAAAACTATCTCACAAGAGACACTACAAAAGCACTTGCATTTGTGGCATCCTACGCGCTACATCTTAGACCCGTGGGCAGAAAATAGCTTAAACCCTTATCAATCAAGCAATGACGGGCAATTTAATAGTTTTCAAAACTCATTTGCAAAACAGAGTGTTGAAAACCCTTACCAAAAGGAAAATGACGGTCATTTTTACTATATGAAGGTTTTGTGTAACTACTTACCTCCTGCTGCCGATGCCTTTACAGGGCAGCAGGCAGTAGCAAGTTTTGAAGAAGTTGCTGTGTCTGAAGGGGAATTGTTTGTACCAGAGGTACAAGATGAATTTGAGGAAACTAATTTTAATTCTGAAGAATTGAATTTATTACAGTCAGAAGATTTGTCTTTAACTTCATCTGTCAATAATTCTGATAATTCATCAGTTTATTCAAATATTATACAACTGGATCAAAACGTTAATGAAAGTAATTCAGATAAGGATTTTAAATACCTTTCTAACCGCAGCACGGCTGAAAATTACAATAACAAAAACTTATTAATCAATTCTGTCAGTATTCCACCTACTGCATCTACACCTGCAATTGTGCTGCCTGAAGCGTCACAAAAAGCCGAAGTTAGCGAGCAAAGTACATCTTCAGGCGATTCAGCAACAACTCTGGCTTTGTCAGAACTGAAGAATCTGACTAAGTTGCGACTCCAAGCAGCATCTTACGCCAAACGTGTAGCTAGAGAGTATTGCCTGATTGCACGATGCTTAATTGGGGGCAAGGAACGGGAAAGACTGGAGCAGAGTGCCAAAATGCAATTTTATCTTGATTCAGGTAACAAAACTCTAATTGCAGAAGCCAATGAGTGGGCGGCTGTCAATCCTGGATGCCTACCATTTTCGTTGGAGTTAGCGTTTCAAGAAGGTGAAACGTGATGACATCATAGGCTGCTATTAATTTGGAGCGTAGAGTCACGCAACACACCAGCTGTCTATTGAATGATTGATGCAAATGAAATGATGATTTTCCTAGAAGAAATTTTGGTATATCTATTTGGAGTACATCAGATTCCTACAGATAACCATATCAGAGACTTGCTGGATGATGTGGAACCATCTGTAGTATTCCCGGTGTTTTATGAGATTTTTAGAGCATTGGAGCAGGGTAAACACCTGGAAGCATTTCGCTCATTTAAAAATAATTTACTGATAGCTCTGGATGGGACAGAATATTTCTGCTCCAACCAAATTCATTGCCAACATTGTTCAAGCAGAACTTTTAGAAACGGAACAACTCAGTATTTTCATACAGTGGTGACACCAGTAATTGTTAGTCCTGGTAATTCCAAAGTAATCCCCTTGATACCAGAATTTGTTGTGCCTCAAGATGGACACAAAAAGCAAGATTGTGAAAATGCGGCGGCAAAGCGTTGGATTGAGAAATATGGCTTACAGTATGCATCTCTTGGTATTACCATCTTAGGCGATGATCTTTATTGCCATCAACCTTTGTGTGAAAAGATTCTAAAACAACAGTTAAATTTTGTTCTTGTGTGTCAGCCTAAATCTCATAAAACACTTTATGAGTGGTTAGAAGGAATGCCTCTTGATACATTAAGTATTAAACGGTGGAAAGGTAAAGTTTATGAGATTTATAAGTATCGTTATGTGAATCAAATTCCCTTGCGGGATGGTGAAGATGCCTTATTAGTTAACTGGTGTGAATTAACTGTTACTCGCTCTGATGGCACTATGGTTTACAAAAACAGCTTTGCCACAAATCATCAAATCACTGATATTAACGTTGAGGCAATTGTATCGGCTGGCCGCACCAGATGGAAAGTTGAAAACGAAAATAACAATACACTTAAGACCAAGGGTTATAACTTAGAACACAACTTTGGACATGGTAAAAACCATTTATCTTCCCTATTAGCTACCTTTAACATTCTGGCATTTCTATTTCATACTCTACTTGACCTCACTTCGGAAAAATACCAATTTATTCGCCAGCATTTACCAACGCGCAAGACCTTTTTTGATGATTTACGAGCTTTAACCCGTTATCTCTACTTTGATTCCTGGGACAATCTACTCGACTTTATGATCCACGGTTTGGAATTAGAGTTTCATCCTAACTCAAGCTGAAAACATGATTTTTGAGAATATTCACAATTCCGTGTAATACATGGGTATTTTTCTTATTCTATGTATTACTTGGTGGATTCTTGCACCTATTAATTTGTTTTCAATAGCCATACATACCTTCAATTCATTATTCAGCAACATTCTCAATAGATTTCATGTTCCATCAGTTAGAGCTGATTCGTAAAGAAAATCTTAAGGATACTCAAATCATTGTGAGGTCTGAGTTTCAGCAAATAAGTGCATTATTGGCTCAAATTCCTGAAAAGTATACAAGACAAGGACTTTACTTAAGTTTACAAATTAGCTCTTAGTTTTACGCTAAAAGTGTTGATAACCATTCTCATAATGAGAATTGCTGATTAGAGATAAATTAATTTATGGGTCGGTCTGCAAAAAATCGATTTAGTTTATTTATATTTGTGTCAATTTTTGCACTTATATAGATGATTTTGAAATCCTTATTAGTTTTTGTTAGGAAATAAGGTGCGTTTCCCCTGGAGCAGTCAGTGGATGATGCACCGACACCCACTAAGCCTGAAATCAATCAAGCGTGTTGTTATTAACCCGGCAATGATTGAAACTACACTTACTTAGGCAGCGTAGGCGATGGACGGATGCTGGAAATACTTGACGATCCGAGCGGAGGCACCTAGTAAATAGCGTTGTGTCGTACTTGTGACACAACCCCCATCTTTAGATATTCTTAACGCCAGTTTGATCGCCCAGCTTTCTGTGGGCGAAGGACAGGTGTCGCTTAACAAATTATCTGAGTCGTTAATAAATTAACTGCGTTGAACGGTAAGGGGTTGGAAGCCAATAGCCCCGAAGCATTCCAGCAATGAGACAGTTCTGAGACGATCGATATCATCAGCAATTCTAAGATTGCCTCACTGGGATTTCAGGTACTCTGTCCTGGCTTGAGTACGACCTTGATGCAGTGATCCTTTTTGTGCTTAAATATCTCGTAACCATCCGGAGCTTGATCCAGCGGCAGGCGATGGGTGATCACAAAGGAAGGATCAATCTCGCCATTTTGGATGCGATCGAGCAGCAGTCCCATATAGCGATGAACGTGTGTTTGTCCAGTCTTAAAGGTCAAGGCTTTATTCATTGCAGCACCCATGGGAATCTTGTCTGCAAATCCACCAAATACACCTGGAATCGATACCGTGCCCCCTTTGCGACAGGCAACGATCGCTTGTCTGAGTGCATGCGGGCGATCGGTTTCTAACCGTACAGCTTGTTTCGCTTTGTCATAAAATCCTTCTAGACCCAAACCGTGAGATTCCATGCCCACGGCATCCATGACTGAATCGGGACCGCGTCCGCCCGTCATTTCTTTGAGGGCTTCACCCACGTCAACTTTCTCAAAGTTGAGCGTTTCTGCCCCACCTTTTTCTGCCATCTCCAGGCGTTCAGGAATGCGATCAATAGCGATGACACGTCCAGCACCCAGCATATAGGCACTGCGAATGGCAAATTGAGCCACGGGACCACAGCCCCAAATGGCAACAATATCACCCGGCTTAATATCGCAGTTTTCTGCTGCCATATAGCCAGTGGGAAAGATGTCTGAAAGGAACAGTACCTGTTCGTCTGCTAATCCGTTTGGAATCTTGAATAGACCAACATCAGCATGGGGAACGCGGGCATATTCTGCTTGACCGCCTGCATAGCCTCCTAGCATATGGGAGTAGCCAAAAATGCCGGAGGGTGAATATCCCATAATCGCTTCTGCCATCCATCCATTGGGATTGGTGTTGTCGCAGAGAGATGTAAGCGTTTGTTTGCAGAAGAAACAGTGACCGCAGGCGATCGGGAATGGATTGACGACGCGATCGCCAACCTTAATTCGCTTGACTTCACTACCAACTTCAACAACTTCTCCCATGAATTCATGCCCGAGAATGTCGCCCTGCTCCATCGTCGGAATGAATCCATCGTAGAGGTGTAAATCAGACCCACAAATTGCGGTTGACGTAATTTTGATAACGGCATCGCGTGGGTTAATAATTTTGGGATCTGGTACAGTTTCAACCCCCACTTTATTCGCCCCTTGCCAGCAAACTGCTCTCATAGTTTTTTCCTCTCTTGCTTATCTTGCTTAATTTGCTTTTATGGCACTTTATTGAAACTCTAGAGGGGAAATCTAAGGGCTTTCTGAGGAAATTATGGTGAATTCGCAGGAGTTGTTGAGTCGCGATCGCATCTTAATGAGCCTGTTCAACTACACGCCTCATCTATCTCACAAAAAATTCCGAGTTTATTTAAAATGAAAGCAGTGTAGCTTTCGCATTTTGGGTTTTATAAGCACTTAACCAGACACGATATTGGTAGTAACCTATCTTTAGAACGGAGAGTAGAACAGAGTTGTAGCCTGGTGATGCTAATCGCTCAGAATCTCCTCACAATTTCCTTGAATTATTGATCTTTCATAGGTAGTTACTTCAATGGTTTATAGTCTTTTCTTTTAAGAGAGGCGGCACAGTGCTGTTACAGACGATGATGGTGACCTCTGCATCAAAGCGCATCTTGTTAATTGACGACGAACCCGATGTGCAACGGGTAGTGCAAACCTGCTTGGAAAAATTAGCCCAATGGACTGTCATTACCGCGACATCGGCAGAAGAAGGGTTACTCAAGGCGATCGCTGAACAACCAGATGTGATCCTGCTGGACATTATGATGCCAAAAATGGATGGCTATATGTTTCTGGATGCACTGTGGGTTAAGCCGGAAATGCAGTTTATACCTGTGGTGTTTTTGACTGCACAGGCTGGATTACTCAAACCCCATCATTATGAAACACTAGGAGTTAAAGGAATCATAGCCAAACCCTTTGACCCGCTGACATTGCACCGGGCGATCGCATCTGCTTTAAATTGGGATCTAGGCACCTAATAAATAGGGTTGTGTCGTACTTGTGACACAACCCCCATTGTTTATTCTTATTCACGTATTCCTAAGTGAGATGAGCCTAGTCCGGCTGCAACATCACTTTGATGCACTGGTCTTTCTTGTGCTTGAACATCTCAAAGCCCTGCTTTGTTTCAGTTAGAGGCAAGCGATGCGTCAACACAGCCGAGGGGTCAACATCACCGTTCAAAACATGCTCCACTAACTTGGGAATATACTTTGGACCAAACATCTGACCCATCCTGAAGGTCAAGGCTTTGTTCATGGCTGCGCCCATCGGCAATTTATCCACAAAGCCGCCATAAACTCCCATGATGGCTAAGGTGCCACCTTTGCGACACGCCATCATCATTTGCCTTAGCACGTGTGGGCGATCGGTTTCTAAACGTATGGCTTGTTTGGCTTTGTCATACAGCCCCTCTGGCCCTTTGCCGTGGGCTTCCATCCCGACTGCATCAATACAGGCATCGGGACCCCGTCCTCCCGTCATTTCCTTGAGTGCTTCGAGGACATCCACTTCTTCGTAGTTGATGATCTCGGCTTTGGCAAAGTCCCTTGCCAGTTGCAGGCGTTCCGGGAAGCGATCGATGCCAATGACACGCTCTGCGCCCAGTAGGTAGGCACTCTTCATTGCAAATTGTCCCACTGGACCACAGCCCCAAACCGCAACCACATCTCCTGGGTGAATGTTGCACAAATCTGCTCCCATATACCCTGTGGGAAACGCATCCGAAACAGGCAGGAATTTTTCATCCGGAATGTCTTTGGGAATCGGAATCGCTGTGAAATCTGCAAAGGGAATGCGGATATAGTCAGCAAAAGATCCTGCATAGCCGCCAAAGGCATGAGAGTAGCCGAAGATTGCCCCTGTGCCATGTCCGTATACTTTCTCCTGGAGCCAGCCATTCGGATTGGAGTTATCGCACAGCGACCACTGCTGCAGTTTGCAGTACCAACAGTGACCACAGCCGATCGCTGAAGAAACAACCGTGCGATCGCCTTTCTTCAGCTTCTTGACTTCGCTCCCCACTTCAACGATTTCTCCCATGAACTCGTGACCGAGAATGTCACCGGGTTCCATCGTGGGAATAAAGCCATCGTAAATGTGTAAATCAGAACCGCAAATGGTTGTGGCGGTTACTTTGAGAATGGCATCACGCGGGTTGAGGATTGTGGGATCAGGCACAGTCTCTACCCGCACATCTTCCGTACCATACCAACACACTGCTTTCATCGTGATTAGTCCTTTGAGTTACGGCGTCCCGATGGCTGACCATCGTTTGTGGCAATTTCGCCTGCTTCCATTAGCATCTTGAAGCGGGCAAGATCATCTCCAATTTGCTGTTTTGGGTTTTCGCCAAAGAGTGTAGCGATCGCATCTCCAATGGCTCCAGCAGGTGGATTGTATGCCGTGACCACTCTGACCTCGGTTCCACGATCGCCAGGAGCAGGTTTAAATTGCACAGAGCCAGCATTATCAATGTCTGCTCCTGCAACCGATTTCCAGGCAATCAATTCATTTGGGCGATCATCAACAATTTCTGCATCCCACTCAACACTGCTATCTAATGGGGCACTGATAATCCAATGCGATCGGCGATCGTCGTACACTTTCACGTTTTTAAGGTGTCTTGTAAAACGCGGTAGGTTCTCAAAGTTATGCCAAAAGCGGTAGAGGTCTTCTGCCGGTTTATCGATCGTGACTGTCTTTTCAACTTTTATGGGTGTGGTCATTGCAATTACCTCTTTTTGGTAACACTGATCTACTGCTAGTAGTTCGCCAAGGAAACTTGGCGGGGTAAAGGGGAAGGTGGGGCCCCCTCTGGGGATAAGGGGCAGGGGGAAAGGGTTTAAATCCCTTACCCTTTTCCCCAGTCCTCACGAGCGCATTTTTGGGTTGGCAGACTACTAGAGATTGCCAGTCGCAGCATTTGAGCGCTGAATCTTGTCGAGATAATAGAGCAGAAATCTAAGGTTTTTCTGAGGAAATTATGACCGTTACGCCATCTGCCGCACTTTTCCTGCCTGACTGAACACTTTGATCATTTCCCGATTAAACGCCGGAATATCGTCGGGCTTGCGGCTTGACACGAGGTTGCTATCCACCACAACCTCCTGATTTACCCACTCTGCTCCGGCATTCTGCAGATCGGTTTTGAGGGAGGGCCACGATGCAAGCCGTCGCCCGCGCACGACATCTGCCTCAATCAGTGTCCAAGGTACATGGCAGATTACGGCTATGGGTTTGCCAGCTTCAACGAAAGACTTGACGAAGGCGATCGCCTGATCATTCACTCGCAGTTGATCAGGATTAGCCACACCACCTGGAAGCAGCAGGGCATCATAGTCAGACGGATTAGCTTGCTCTAGTAGTCTGCCAACCCAAAAATGCGCTCGTGAGGACTGGGGAAAGGGGAAAGGGAAAAGGGTAAGAGATTTAAACCCTTTCCCCCTTCCCCCTTACCCTTTACCCCGCCAAGTTCACTTGGCGAACTACTAGAGAGATATCTACAGGGAAAAAATCGCCTTTATCAAAATGATTCCAACCCTGAACGCGATCGGGCTTAGGGGAAACGATATGAGTTTCAGCACCTGCCTGCTTTAGAGCTTGCTGGGGTTGCGTCATTTCTACTTGCTCAAAACCATCTGTTACCAGAATTGCGACTTTTAGTGTACTAAGGTGTTGATTTGCCATCTTTGTGATCTCCTTGTTCAATTACTTGACGGGTCTGTTTTGGGATCTACTCACCAACAGAATTTCCCTGTGACATAGTCTCAGTTTTTCATGCCATTAATGCTCAATTGGCACTAAAAGCTGTAACCCATATTCCACATAGTTTACAGCTTTTCTTAGTGCCATTCGTCTCAGTACTTGAGTGCTACATCTTGTCGAAACAATAGAGAAGAAATCTAAGGGCTTTTCGAGGAAATTGTGATTGCTTGCAGAAGAACCGATGCTTGAGGGTCAGGGAACGAACTTAAAAACCTCAGTATTCCATCAGATTTTGCTTAAGATTGCTCGCTAAGTTAGAGCAAATTCATTAATCCGTTTAGGCTCAACAACCATGAATTGCATAACTTGGGAAGAATGGAGGCAACAGAGCTATGAACTATCCAGTGGACGTATCGAATTTCCAGAGGATGAAGATGTAATGAGGAGAGATTATCCAATCACTTATTACTACTTCGTTCATCGAGTACCACCAATCGACTATCTATCAAATTTCTTCGTTTACAGCGATCGGGGAAATGAAACTGGTGTTTTTTGTGATCCAGATTCCTCAGATATGTTTTGGGGTTCTGAATGAAAACAAAAGGTAAATAGGACTAGCCTTGCCTTTTCTTCCTCCGATGCCTACTGCTTCTCTGTACCCTGCGGGAAGCAAGCTACAAGTGGCGGCACTTTTTGCCCCAAATTATCCTCCAGCGCACGATGAAACCGATGATGGGATTCGAGTTGTTCAACAGTGAAAAAAGAACATTGAGTGGAATCGAAGCGATGAATATGATCAGGAAAGGACAGGTAAAAGGAGTTAAACAAGGGCATAGTGTCTCTCAAGCCAAGTTTATTGAAGCACTGTTTGAAATTACTGCTTAAGAGAATGCAAATTCTACCGATCGTTTGTCCTTGAACAGTTTTTGCGACATAACCCTCATGCGAATGTACGAACAGGCGCACAAGTTTGATGTTATTCACTCTCATGTTGGTTACCCTGCTCTACCTTACGCTAGCTTAGTGGAAACACCGACCGATGACCAATAGCAGAGACAACTTTCTCTACCCGCGTAGCCGCTACCACGGCAACTTTAGCCCGCAGCACCTTGCATTTAACGCCAATCTCCAGGAGTTCGCCCAGAAAGTAAGCTATATTTGTGCGCTCGAAACCAACGGCAAACTTCCCCCTGGTGCCGCTTATGAGCAAATCAAAGCCCTGTGGGAACAACTGGAGTCAAGCAAAAAAACACTTGGCATTGGGGAAACGCCACCAGAAGTTTAGGTCTCTCGGCACACACGAAACTCTATAGCGGCTAGAGACAAGATCAAACTTTCCTGCTCCGTGTCAACCAAGACCAGCCAGCGGTCCGAAAAATCACCATGACACATCTCTTCTCGCTGAAGCAGCCGTCCTCGCTGACCGCAGTAGAGCAAAGGTTTGAGGATTTCAACTTCTTCACCTAGCAGCACGACACCCTGTTTCTCCAAAGCTCGCTTGTTGACCAATGATAGCTGCCGACTCACAGGCTTTTCCTCTACAGGCAAAACAATGTGCTACCGCTCTTGTCACAAGACTTAAAGGGGTATGGCAACAGACTTAAAGGGGTATGGCAACGGCTCGTGTAAAAATGAGCCATTTACCCTAAATTTCCTACGGAAGAGAGGATTCAGGGTTTGAGACGACTTAACTTGTTGTCGTCGGAAGGATCGGCGCTTCAAAATTAATCGTTGGCGGACAGCAATCGAGGCTCAGGATGCCTCCGGTCTAAGCTCTAATCATCTAATAGGTTTAGAAGTGTTTTGAGGTCTTGCACATTGCGAACTTGCTACCAGTCCACCCCTGTCGCTTTCAATAGGTCGATCGCTACCTAGATGAGATGCTGTGGGTCGGTTCGCTCATTTGCTTGCACAGGTTCTGTATTGTTATCGCGCACCAAGCGAGCAGTAACGCACCAAAACGACGGTGGGCGTGCGTTACGCTACGCTAACACATCCTGCGATCACCAATGAAAAACGAAAACCCTTTAGAAATCTCATGATTGATTTAGTGGACAATATCTACTTCGGAAAGCCAGATCATGGTTTCATATCCTATCCTACCCACCTCTAGCTCTGGCTCCATCTCTACTAGATAATTCCAAGTTCCTGACTGAAGTTGATAGTCACGAATGATGCCAGTTCCACCCACAAAACGAATTGTTTGACCTTGATGAAACATTGGGTTAGCTACAGAATTAACGCGCATGGTTTGATGGTCTCCAAAAGACGTGATTACTACAGTGTTTTGACCAAATAAACAACAATTACTTACCTATAGATGAGTTAGCAGCCACCTCAATCGAGGCGGCGTTCAGATAACCAATTTAGAATCAGTCCTGCAATAACGCCCGTGGTGAGTACACCTAAAACACCCAGTATTCCTGCAAGAAGCTTTCCTAGCCCGGTTACAGGTGCGATGTCACCATACCCGATTGCCACGGCTGTAACGATCGCCCAATATAACCCATCGAGGTACGAGAGGAATTGTTGTGGCTGGCTCTGAAATATAGACTGAGCCGATCGCCCAATGTGTTGTTGAAGTGCTTCATTTTCAGCGTGAATAAATAGAAGGGGAAAGACAACCCCAATCAGTACAATTTGGAAGACGAGATAAGTGTAGAGGCAGCGGCGATTTTGATTGACTCGTCGCATTTCATAAAGGTAAGTGCAGTTTTTAAGCCGACGGAGTTCTGCATCGGTCATCGATGGAGACGTGGGTGCTAACTTTAACAGCCGAAACATCTTCTCGTGTGCCCCTCGCCGCTCATACTGCTGCAATGCGTAACGCAACAGGATTTCTTCTAGACAATGCACATGTTTTGCCATTGAATCGCTGTGGAAGCGAACGCTGTAAAGCAATTCACAATAATTGATCACTGCTTCCGGCGTTTCCCACTCTAACTCCGCAAAATCTTCTGATTCAATGCGATCAGCCAAAAATTGGGAAAACCGCTCTTCCCGAATGATTTCTGGTGCGTATTCCAGTGTCAGCAAAAAGGCTTTACGGATAGTTTGTGCAGTTTTTGTGTCCGCAGGAGTCAGGTCATCATACCAGTCGAGCAGCTGGTCTAATTGTTTGATGCGCTCTTGCGTACTAATCTTTTGACGGTTGCGACTCATCAAGCTCGCTATGATTTTCTTCTTTCGAGCAGTTTTAGGTATTTGAAGCATTACTAATCAAACTTGTTTTTCCAGAGGTGAATGATCTGATGTTGCAGGTGCTTCTAAGCCAATAACGGTATCCACAGAAGCGTTCCGAAGTTCGTGCAGGGTGTCTCTCACAAAACCAGCCAAGGGAACTGAAACAATGAGTCCTAACCATCCAAATAGTTTTGTGCCGATGAATAGCGCAATTAAAATCCAAGCCGGTCTTAGTCCTGTAAAACGACCGAGTAGCCGGGGAGCAATCGCCTGATCAATATGGTCAATTAAAAGCGCCAAAGCAAATGTCTTCAAACCCAGGACAGGAGCTTGGACAGTAATAATCAGACCTGTTAAGCATATGCCCAAAAAACCGCCCAATGGAATCAAGGTTAAAACGCCAATACCCAATCCAAACAGGAGAGCAAATGGAATTTTCAACAGCAGAAATAACACCATCATGGAACTTCCCATCAGAGAAGCTAACGTGATTTGTCTAATGATGTAATTCTGAAAATTTTGCTCAAGGGATTGTTCACACAACGTAGTGACGTGGTTAGGCATCCATTGAAAAATACCCTTCCAAATGCTTTCCCCATCCAGTAGAAAATAGAAGGTTAGAGCGATCGTGAAAACAATATTGTTGGCGCTCCCAACCGTACTCATGGTTAAGGATAAAAGGGGATTGGCGATAGATTGCAAGCTATTCGAGGATAATTTTGTAATCGGAGTATCAAGCAGGCTCAAGCTCACGGGTAAATGTCGCTGTTCTGCCCAAGCTTGCAAATTCTCAAGCCGTTGGTTGCTGGCTTCAATCCAATCTGGAATTGTTACCACGATCTGGCTGAGTTCCTCAATCAAACGAGGTATTAATGTAATCCCCAACCCCATCAGGATCAATAAGGTGAGGAGAAAGACAACAACCACTGCAACACTGTGTCTGTTACCATGCTGCTGAAGAAATTGAACGGGATAGTTCAGGATGAATGCTAGAAGTGCTGCCAGAATCACGATCGCCACCAGAGGTTGAAAGTACTGGAGCGTTTTGATCACTAGCCAAGCATTTAGAATGAGGATTGGAAATATCATAACCATCAACCATCTTGGGCTGATGTGTTTTTGTAGGATGTTAAACACAGGTTTGCAAATTAGTTTTGCTGCGATCATTTTGATATAGAGTGAAGGCTCATCTCTTGAATACCGCAGCAACTCAAGAGATGTTTTGCTCGTCGAATTTCAGCGAATTTTATTTGTACGCTGATCCCTCATGTGTTAGATGCAACAGTTATTTGTTACATCTAAAGAAGTTTTGTTACATCTAAAAAAGAAGGATATTGTTACTTAGCATCCACTAAGTAGCTGGATGAGTTGCTGAAACAATTCCACACTGCTTGAATATGGATGCTTCTACACCTTAGAAAGGGAACCTAAGGGCTTTCTGAGGAAATCATGGTAATTTGCCAACGAAATTATTCATAAAACTTTACATATTTTGAAGCTTTAGAGGGATGAGGAATTGATAGCAACCTGATAAAACGAAAGATACCTCAGTTACCTCTGAAATCTCTAACCTGGCGTATTCCTTCATATTAGGGACTTGCAAGACATAATCTGTAAGGTTCTATGTATGAGACTTCTGATTATTGAAGATGATCGAGATACGGTAGCCGCCCTAGTCGGCTTTTTGTCAGCCCAACTGTTTACGATCGATGCAGCTCATAATGCCAAATCAGCACTGGTATTCGTTGAGACGAACCAGTATGACCTGATTGTGCTGGATGTAATGCTACCAGGATTGGATGGCATTAGCCTCTGTCGGCAACTGAGAACGCAGAATCAGCGTGTCCCCATTTTGCTACTGACTGCGAAGGATGATCCGGCAGACCGTGTGGCGGCAGGCTTTGAGGCAGGAGCCGATGATTATGTCACCAAACCCTACGAGCGATCGGAACTACTTGCCCGAATTCGCGCGTTGTTACGACGAGGCAACACTGAGTTAACGGAGGTACTCTGCTGGGGCGAGTTGCAGCTTGACCCAAATCATTGTCAGGTAACTTACCAGAGTAAACCTCTACACCTCACGCCTAAGGAATACAAACTGTTGGAGTTATTCTTACGACGCCCACGTCGAATTTTTGATCGACAAACGCTGCTTGATCGCATTTGGTCGATTGATGAATGTCCGGGCGAAGAGGCAGTCACCACCCAGATTCGTGGATTGCGGCGAAAGCTCCAAATGGCAGGGCTAACGTCTAATCCGATCGAAACCTTATATGGTTTGGGATATCGATTGAGATCATTGCCCGAGGAGCGGCAGGATGATGAAGAGATGAGAAAAGAAGGGAATGGCACTCTTCATTCCCAGTCTGACCATTCCCAGTGTGATAGTACTAGCGGTATGGATGCTGACTATACCGCAGCAATAGCAACGATTCAGCAGATGTGGCAAGAGTTTCAGGAGCGATTGCAGGAACAACTCGCAACGCTGGAGCAGGCGATCGCCCATCTTACAACAAACTCTCTCGACCCCAACCAGCGGCAGCACGCCCAAACCATTGCTCATCGGCTCATCGGCTCTTTGGGAGCATTTGGCATTCCACACGCAGCAGAGGTTGCCCGTCAGATCGAACGTGTTCTAAACTCCTCAACGGCTGTGTTGCAATCCGAGTCAGCGTTTCGAGTTGAACCGCTGCTTCAGCAACTCCGGTGCATTACCCAGCGATCGCCTATGTTTGCTGTGCCAAGTAGCGAAGACGCGGGGATACGGGGACACGGAGACACGGAGATAGAAGAGGACACGGAGACACGGGGATACGGGCATACGGGGAATCAAGAAGTACTCGCCGCGTCGCCGCGTCCTCCCCTCACCGTGTCCCCTATAGTCTTTATGATCGACGACGACCCAAACATGCTTGAGCCAATGCAGGTAGAGGCTCCTAACTGGGCTGTTCATCTGGAAACGGCTAGCGACCTGATCAGTGCCCGTGAGCGGCTGCAATCCCGTATGCCGAATGCGATCGTGCTGGATCTTACCTTTTCTAACACTACGGAAAGCGGGTTAACCCTACTGGCACAGCTTAAGCGTCAGTTCCCGACGATTCCGGTAGTGGTGCTGAGCGGGCAGGGTGATTTGAGCAAGCGCGTGGAAGTGGCTCGTCTGGGAGCGAATGCCTTTTTGCAAAAACCCGCGATGCCCTCTGAAGTGTTCCAGGTCGTCACTCAGCTTCTCAACCCGATCGAGGCGATCGCTGCTAAACTGTTGATTGTGGATGACGATTCAGTCTTATTAACACGGCTGCAAGCCAACCTAGAACCGAGAGGGTTTCAAGTAACGGCTTTAGCAGACCCAACTCTGTTCTGGCAATTCCTGGAAGTGACCTGCCCGGATCTACTGCTGCTGGATGTCTCGATGCCAGGATTCAATGGTATTGAACTATGCCAGGTGGTCAAGAGCGATCCGCACTGGAGCCAGTTACCTGTGTTGTTCCTTTCCGCGCATTCCGATGCTAATACCCTACATCAGGCATTAGCCGTAGGAGCAGATGATTATGTCTTGAAGCCAATTGTAGAAGCCGATTTGATTCAGCGAATTTTGAAACGACTGGGACAACTATCTGATTCATTCACCGTTGGAAAAAGCAGACCCTGAGGAGAAAACAAGTGAACTGAGAACGGCTGTATTCACAATAGGAGCCATGCTATGACCAATGAACAGGCTGTGTTAGACCAACTGTTTGCAGGCGGCGGTGAAATGGGTGCGCTGATGCGAGCACGCTTCGCGTATACCGAAGGTAACGCCGACTGGTCGCAAACCTCGTTAGGCTTACCAGAGCATTGGTCACAAAGCTTAAAGACCGCTCTTCGCATTGTGCTGACATCGCGCCAACCTATGTTTATCTGGTGGGGCGAAGACTTGATTAACCTCTATAATGACGCCTACAGTTCTTTCCTCCAAAACAAACATCCGGCAGCCCTGGGGCTTCCCGCTTCCCGCGTCTGGCATGAGCTTTGGGATCAACTTGAACCTCGGATAGAATCGGCGATCCGCAAAAATGAAGGAACGTTTGACGAAGCGCTGTTGTTCATCATGTTGCGGAAAGGCTATCTAGAGGAAACCTATGTGACGTTCTCCTACAGCCCCATCCCCGATGATCGTGGCGGCACAGGCGGTATTTTTTGCGCCTGTACGGACGATACCCAGCGCATTGTCGGTGAGCGTCAGTTAGCGCTGTTGCAGGAACTGGCAGCCAGAACAGCAGATGCCCGTACTTTCGATGAAGTCTGCACTCTCAGTGCAAGCTGCCTGGAAACCAATCCTTACGATCTTCCCTTTGCGATGATTTATCTCATCGAGCCGGAGCAACAACAGATTGTTCTGGCAGGGACATCTAGTATTGATCGAGACCACCCTGCCGTTCCTCAAGCCGTTGCGTTTGACGATGATTCGATTTGGCAGCTTGCAGACGTTGTCAGAACCCCAAAAGCCTGCTTGATTACGGACTTGGAAGCATTGTTTGACAACTTACCCACGGGTGCCTGGCAGCAAATGCCGCATCAAGCAGTTTCCATACCCATTGCTGCATCAGGCCAGACCGGAAAAGCTGGCATTTTGGTGGTTGGGTTAAATCCGTTCAGGCTGTTTGACGGCAACTATCGAGGATTCATCGATTTGGTTGCAGGGCAAATCTCAGCCAGTATTGCCAATGCGGAGGCTTACGAAGCAGAACGGAAACGGGCAGAAGCATTGGCGGAGCTAGACCGCACTAAAACCGTTTTCTTCAGTAATGTCAGTCATGAATTTCGCACACCCCTAACACTCATGCTCGGTCCCTTGGAAGATGCACTGGCGAGTTTAGAGGAGCAGGGGAGTGAGAGGATAAATGAGACTCCATCGCCCTACCTACCCGCCTACTTACCGACTCTAAAACACCAACTCCAGGTTGCCCATCGTAACGCCCAACGCTTGCTGAAACTGGTCAATACACTGCTAGAGTTCACGCGGATTGAGGCAGGGCGGATTGGAGCAGTATACGAGCCAACAGACCTGGCGATGTTAACAACCGATTTGGCAGGGGTATTCCGCTCTGCGATCGAGCGTGCAGGTTTACGGTTACGGGTAGACTGCCCCCCGCTGCCTCAGCTTGTGTATGTCGATCGCGAAATGTGGGAAAAGATTGTCCTCAACTTGCTTTCTAACGCCTTCAAATTCACCTTTGAGGGTGAAATTGTCGTCAGTCTACGATGGGAAGAGAGGAGAATGCTTCAAACGTCGAGTTCCGAAGCTGACGATTCCACCTCAGAACTTCAAGCGGTAGATTTTGATCTCGAATCACTGACTTCGGAACCTGACACTTCGAGCTTAGAACTCGATGCTTCCACCTCAGAACTCGACGCTTCCACCTCAGAACTCGGCGCTTCCACCTTAGAACTTGGAGTATCGCGATCGCAACTTGAACCGTCAGCCTTTACCCTTCACACTTCTACGTCCGTCCTTCCTGATGTCATTCTAGAAGTGCGAGATACGGGTACGGGCATTCCCGCCGAAGAACTGCCTCATATCTTTCAGCGATTCCATCGGGTAAAGGGGGCAGCAGGACGGAGCTATGAAGGGTCAGGAATTGGATTGTCCTTAGTGCAGGAGTTGGTGAAACTGCATGGTGGCAGCATTCGGGTCAGTAGCGTGGTGGGTCAGGGAACCTGTTTCACGATATCAATTCCCACTGGATACAGTCATTTGCCAGGCGATCGTCTACAACTACAACACGGCGAAGCCCAACTCATTGGTGCAGAGCGTTCATTTGCCTCAATAGAGACAAGAGCTACCCCTTATATCGCGGAAGCGTTGCGCTGGCTACCAGACGAAAGGAGTGAACGGGTCGATGAGTGGATGCGTGAAGCGGAACACCCCCCATCTACTCCTCCACCCATCTACCCGTCCACCCACTCACCCGCCCCCCCTGCTCGCATCCTCCTCGCTGACGATAATGCCGATATGCGCCACTATATGAGGCATTTATTGAATCAACAGTATGAGGTAGAAGTCGTGTCGGATGGAGTCGCCGCATTAGCCGCCATTCCGCAGCAGATGCCCGATTTGGTCTTAACCGATGTGATGATGCCTCGCCTCGATGGCTTTGGCTTGTTACAAGCGCTCCGGGCGAACCCAGACACTCAACAGATTCCAATCATTCTGCTGTCTGCCCGGGCTGGAGAAGAATCGCGGATTGAAGGACTGGCAGCCGGAGCGGATGATTACCTGATCAAGCCCTTTTCAGCGCGGGAACTGTTGGCGCGAGTTGAGGCAACGCTCAAGATGGCTCGGATGCGTCAAGAAGCGGCGCAGAAAGAGCGGGAACTGCGGCTGATCAGTGAGACGGCTCAACAGCAGGCTGAGGATGCCTACAACCGGATTAATCGGTTGCTGGAAAGCATGACGGATGCGTTTACTGCTCTCGATCGCGACTGGCGAATTATTTACCAAAATTCAGAAGCGCAACGGGTCAACCGCAAACCTGCCACAGAAGTGCTGGGAAAAACACACTGGGAGGAATGGCCCGCATCAGTCGGTACCAACATAGAGCATCAGTATCGACGGGCAATGGCGGAGCAGATTCCGGTTCACTTTGAGCATCACTACTACTTGCCGCCCAGCTATGATATCTGGCTGGAGATTCACGCCTACCCTTCTGAGGAGGGGCTTGGCATTTTCTATCGAGATATCACGGCTCGCAAGCAGTCTGAGGAGGCACTGCGTGTCGCTCACCAACGCCTGACGTATCACGTCATGAACTCTCCACTCGCTGTGATAGAGTTTGATTCTGAAGCGCGTGTCGTGCAGTGGTCACCGCAGGCGGAAAACGTTTTTGGGTGGAAAAACCAGGAGGTGCTTGGCAAACGCCTGATCGATTTGGGATTTGTCCATGCTGAAGATGAAGCAGCCGCTCGCCGAGAGGTCATTGAATCCCTGGTAAATGGGGATAAACAGTCCAAAACGATGTATAACCGCAACTATACCAAAGATGGCTCAATCGTTTACTGCGAGTGGTATAACTCTGTCTTAAGGAATGAGGCAGGTGAGTTGATATCTATCCTGTCACGTGCCTTAGATGTCACCGATCGCAAACGAGCAGAAATTGCCCTCCAGGAAAGCGAAGCCAAATTCCGAGCTGTTTTCGACCAAATGTACCAGTTTCTCGGCTTGCTCACCCCCGATGGAATGTTGCTGGAAATCAATCAAAATCCGCTCACCTTCGCGAACGTTGAGCGTGAGGCTGTCATTGGCAAACCGTTTTGGGAATTCCCCTCCTGGAATGCCACCGCCGAACTTCAGGAAATTGCCAAAACGTTAGTCGCTCAGGCTGCCGCCGGACAGCTTTTCCATCAAGAAGTTGACATTCTCGATGCCAGCAGCAACCTCCACACCTTCGATATATCCGCAAAACCCATCTACGCGATCGAGACCCATCAAATCCTCTGGGTGATCGTTGAGGGGCGTGACATTTCTACCCTGGTGCGTTTGCAAGGCGCTCTACGTTCTGAACAGGAGCGATCGCTCCAGCTAATCACCAGCAGCGTAGACGGCATTGTTGCCTTTGATGCTGATGGCTGTTGCACCCTCTGGAATCCTGCAATGGAACAGATGACCGGACTGCGGCAGGAAGACGTCATGGGCAGACATGGAGTAGACGTGTTTGCTGTTCTCCTGGACGCTAAAACATTGCAAGGCTTTCATCCCGGCATAGAAAAAACCGTCACGACCTTCGACTTTCACTTTACCCACCCCAAAACCAGACAGCGCCAGTGGATCGAAGCCCGCTATTCGCCGCTCCACAACGGCAGTGAGACGCATAACGGCGGGCTGCTGATCGTGCGGGATGTCACTCAACAGCGTGAGTTAGAACGGATGAAGCGTGAATTCATTTCCATCATCAGCCACGAAATTCGCACACCGCTTTCCTCAATCCGGGGGGCGCTGGGACTCGTGGCAACCGGAGTTTTGGATGACGATCCCCAAACGGCGAAAGAGATGCTAGGCATTGCCAACAACAATATCGAGCGATTGGTGCGACTGGTTAATGATGTTCTGGCACTGAACCAACTGGAGTCAGAACAGGTGGAACTGAAAAAGCAATGGTGTGAGGCGGCTACGCTTGTGCAACAGGCATTCTCCAGTGTGCAAAACTTGGCAGAAGCAAACCAGGTTGATTTGCGATCGTCCACTGGAAACATTCAGGTTTGGGCAGACCTGGATTGGCTAGTGCAAGTGCTGGTGAATTTAATTAACAATGCCGTCAAATTTTCTCCTGCTGGAACCACCGTCTCTGTTAATGTAGAACCACAACCTCAGCAGGTTTTATTTCGAGTGACCGACCAAGGACGGGGCATTCCAAGTGAGAAGCTAGAAACCATTTTTGGGCAGTTTCAACAGGTTAATATGTCTGATTCTCGCCAAAAGGGGGGGACAGGATTAGGGCTGTCAATCTGTCGTCTGATTGTGCAACTGCATGGCGGACGCATCTGGGCAGAGAGTGAATTAGGGAGGGGCAGCAAATTTTACTTCACGCTGCCAATACCAGACTAAATTTCCATGATAAAATGTGTTCCAACTCGATAGAGTAACCCTAAATATAATGTCCTCTTCCTATGGCGATCGATGCATTCTTGTCGTTGACGACGAACCTGAACTAAGCCGCATTGTTAAAGTTACGCTAGAACGACTAAAGGGTTGGACCGTCATAACATCTGAGTCTGTACAAGCGGGACTAGAGCAAGCAAAAGGGCAGCATCCTGATGTGATTTTGCTGGATCTCAATCTGGATGGGGAGGGGCTGGCTCTGCTGCAAACTTTAAAGACCAACCCAATCACGCAGTCGATCCCAGTGATTTTGTTCACTGCAACCGACCCGTCAGACGATCGGCTAGAATTGTGCCCTTTCGACCTTGCTGGAGTCATCTTCAAGCCATTCAATGTTTTCCATCTTGCCGATGAAATCATTAAGCAGTTGGGGTGGTAATTCCCCTATTTGGAGGCGAATCTTACTAATTGACGGAAGAGGGATTACACGAAGGCTTTCTTGTATCAAAGTAAAAATTTTCTATTCAGAATTTCCTTATAAACCGCCTCAGAATTTCCTCATCAAATGCTTATCTTTCAGCGTTAGCGTGGCAATCAGAGTTCCTAAAGCAGATCCTGCTTGGGTGGCTTTAATAAACATTTCAGACTCAGTTTTTAGGAGAATCACGAATGCGAATTGCTCAAGTTGCCCCTTTAGGAGAGCGCGTTCCTCCCTTAACCTATGGTGGCACTGAACTTGTTGTTGGACTGTTGACGAATGAGTTAGTCCAGCGAGGACATGACGTTACACTGTTCGCCACAGCAGATTCAATGACTCTTGCCGAACTGGAACCCAGCATTTCAAAATCTTTCCGGCAGTTAGGAATATCGCCTCACGAGGCGCAGATATACAACATGATGCAACTCAGCAAAGTCTACAATCGGGCAAACGAATTTGACATCATCCATTCTCACATCGATTTTCAAGCCCTGCCCTATGCCAATCTGGTAAAAACCCCGACAGTTCACACCCTTCATGGGATTTTTGCCCCACTGATAGAACAAATGTATGTGAACCATAAACACCAAAATTTCATCAGTATCTCTAACTCTCAACGCCGTATGGATCTGGAACTAAATTATGTAGCTACGGTTTACAACGGAGTTGACCCAACCACCTTCATCTTTCATCCAAAACCCGACGATCCGCCATACCTGGCTTTCCTGGGACGAATCTCACCTGAGAAAGGAACCCATTTGGCAATTGAGATTGCTAAACGAACAGGTTGGCACTTAAAGATCGCAGGTAAGATCGATCGCGTCGATACGGATTATTACGAGCAGGATATTAAACCTCATATTGACGGTAAGCAAATTGAATTTTTGGGGGAAGCAAACCATGTTCAAAAGAATGCCTTGATGGGGGGTGCCGTCGCAACTCTCTTTCCCATCGCTTGGCAAGAACCCTTTGGACTGGTAATGACCGAATCAATGGTCAGTGGAACGCCCGTGATTGCGATGGCGATGGGTTCTGCACCAGAAATCATTACTCATGGCAAGACTGGTTTCCTTTGTCATACCGTTGAGGAGTGCATCGAAGCGTTGGCGAAGGTTGCCGAAATCGATCGCCATGCATGTCGCCAACATGTAGAACAGTGCTTCAGCTTAAATTCTATGGTGGATGGCTATGAAGCAGTCTATCAGAACGTGTTGGCAGACCAATTCAGCCGCAACGGTCGGCTCCAATTCAGCTCTGTTGTACGAATGGCACTAAGTTAAGCGCGACCACTACTTTCATCCGATAGAAGAAAAAAGCCTCTAAGGGAGGTAAAACAGGTTTTGATCCCTCAGAGGTTCATAATGTCTATCCCGAATGGCACTAAGAAAAGCCGGAACCCTATCCCAACGTTGACCGTAAAGCCCAACAATTTCGCTTGGTAGAATAAGTTATTGTGATTTGAACGATAATTTAGCCAAACGGTCACGAAATACTTCAGAAGCACTTAGGACAAGATATACTTCATACTTGAGATATGAGTTGTAA
>NZ_JBALDP010000073.1:0-4708 GCF_036917355.1 Nostoc sp. | reverse complement strand
GCATTAAAGGTGCAGGTCGATGCATTAAAGGTGCAGGTCGATGCATTAAAGGTGCAGGTCAATGCATTAAAGGTACAAGTCAATGCATTAAAGGTACAAGTCAATGCATTAAAGGTACAAGTCAATGCATTAAAGGTGCAGGTCGATGCATTAAAGGTGCAGGTCAAGAAACTTGTGTGTACACCGTAGCTAAAAAAGGGGAATTTCTAAAGTCAGGTCATTTGCTACAAATCTCTTTATCCGCCTAACGCAGTGGCTCCCCTTTTTAAGAGGATTGAGGTATCTGAGTGCGTAAGTCTTACAGCTGAAGCACGTTGACACAATTAATATACACAGCCTTTAAAAACAGTGAAGTTTCTCAAAAACTTACTGCGCTAACACAGGCAAAAACTTCCGAATTAATCCGATAATTACTTCCGGCACTTCCAGTTCTGGATTCAACCCTACATCTTCTAGTTCTATAAATGCTTGGATTGCTTGTGGATTTAGATTTGCAAGGCGACGCCCTACTTCGGGCCCTGTAAACTTCGCTTGGCTTCCCCAAATAAAGATGGTAGGTGTTGTCAATTTTGGAATGTATTCTGATAGATCGAAGGATGAACTACCTTGTAAAAATGACAGGGCAGCATATTCGGCATTTGGCTGCTGCGCCGATTGCACAAAAGCTTCTACAATTTCGGGAGAAAGACGATTGGGTTGAGCAAACACTCGCTCAAAAAAGTCACGAATGCCAAAGCTGCTGACTTGTCCTGCGTAAAGAACGCGATCGAGAATAGGAATACTAGCAATTTGAGCGAAAAAGCTATTGCTGTAGTATTGTCTGAAATCTTTGATGCCTGAAGGAAGTGTGAGAATAAGTGACTTAAACAGGTCGGGACGTTCGATTGCCGCTCGGATTGCAAATGCTCCAGTTAGGGAAGAAGCAATTATTGTTACAGGACCTTGGCACGTCTTCTCGATGAACTCAATTAGCATCAGGATGTAGTCCTTCGGGAGATAATTTTGTTCGGGATGATCCGATCGCCCCCAGCCAATCAAGTCGGGTGCTAACACTCTATACTCCCCTGCAAATGCTGGATACACCTTCGACCACCCGTAGGCAGATGCTCCACCTCCAATCCCGTGGAAGAATATTAAAGTTTCGCGGTCGCGCAGCGTGTCCGATGGCGTATTGCCCATTCCATCGGTTGCCCAAAGTTCACCTTGGTTAGTGTAATAAGTAATTTTTCCCAAGCTGATTAAAACGGAGCGTTGAACAAAACCGAGTGGAATGAACATGAGAAATTCCTCCTCTACATCGACAACATGAAATCAAAATTAGAAAGTTTAATTGCCAAGTTTCGCTAACCAACGAGCAGCATCTTTGGCGTGATAGGTGAGAATCAAGTCAGCGCCAGCCCGTTTAAAGCCAGTCAATGTTTCTATTACCACCCGTTCTTCGTCAATCCAACCGTTGAGGGCAGCAGCTTTAACCATCGAGTATTCGCCAGAAACGTTGTAAGCAGCAACGGGTAAGTTGCTTGCTTGCTTAACGCGCCAGATAATATCCATGTAGGCCAAGGCTGGCTTGACCATTAACATATCTGCACCTTCGGTAATGTCGAGTTCGATTTCTTTTAAGGCTTCACGACCGTTACCGGAGTCCATTTGGTAGGTTCTGCGATCGCCAAATTGCGGTGTTGAGTCGGCGGCATCGCGAAAAGGCCCGTAATAAGCCGAGGCATACTTGGCGGTGTAAGATAATATTGGCGTATCTTGGTAGCCTGCTTCATCTAAACCCGAACGAATGGCTTGCACGAAACCATCCATCATTCCCGATGGCGCGATGATATCTGCACCCGCTTTGACTTGTGAAACTGCCGTTCTTTTCAGCAATTCCAGTGTTGGATCGTTGAGAACTCGACCCGTCAAATCTCCTACTTCTAAATAGCCGCAGTGACCATGACTAGTGTATTCACACAAGCAAGTATCGACGATAATGATTAAATCAGGTACGGCTTCTTTAACGGCAGTAGCAGCTTTTTGAACGATCCCGCAATCGTGCCAAGCACCCGTTGCATCTGAATCCTTATCTTCAGGAATGCCAAATAAAATAATGGCTGGAATACCGAGGTCGTAGACTTCCTTGGCTTCTTCGACGATTTTGTCTACAGAAAGCTGGTAAACTCCAGGCATGGATTTGACTTCGTTAGCGATCGCCTCACCCGGTACGGCAAAAAGCGGGTAGATTAAATCGCTGGTTGTCAGAACATTTTCGCGCACCATCCGCCGCAATTGGGGATGGCTTCTTAGCCGACGCGGGCGATGAATTGGAAACATAGTATTAAGATGAACGATGAAAGGGTAAAGGGTAAGGGGTAAGGGGTAAAGGGTAAAGGGTAAAGGGTAAAGGGTAAAGGGTAAAACGGCGAGCGAAAAAATCCTTTCCCTTTAATCGTATTTTTCTGTCTCTCCTCTGCTCCCCTGCTCCCCTGCTCCCCTGCCTCCCTAACTACGCTGGACTGTCTGGAAAATTTCAGCCAAAATCTCTGTAGCTCCCTGTTGCCGCAATTTATGAGCTAATTGAATACCTAAATTTTCTGCCTCGCTAGCAGTGCCGGTAACAGAATCTTTGACTAGACGTTTGCCATCGACGCTGGCGACTAATCCTGTTAATGTCAGTGTATTTTCGTCCAGTTGGGTATCAACACCGATTGGTACTTGGCAGCCACCTTCTAGTTCTCGCAAGAAAGCACGTTCGGCTAAAACGCGCTCGCGGGTAGGGACGTGTTCGATTGCTTTGAGTAATGACAGCACTTGCAAATCGTCAGCGCGGCATTCAATCCCTAACGCTCCCTGTCCGACAGCATAAAGAGAGAGTTCGGTTGGCAGAATTTGATGAATGCGATCGCTCATTCCCAATCGCTGCAACCCTGCTGCTGCCAAAATCAGCACATCGTACTCTCCATCATCCAACTTTGCCAAGCGCGTATTTAAGTTGCCGCGCACATCCTTAAAAGTAAAATGAGGGAAGTGATAACGCAATTGTGCAAGGCGGCGCAGAGAAGAAGTGCCGATAACTGTGCCTTCTGGCAGCGTATCGATTTGCTTATCTTTGTGCTTTTGATGCACAACTAAAGCATCTGCTGGGTTTTCCCGTTCTGTTACGGCTGCTAACGCTAACCCGTCTGGCAAGCAAGTCGGCAGATCCTTGAGAGAGTGAACCGCAAAGTCAATCTCCTGATTGAGCATTCCCAATTCAAGTTCTTTGGTGAATAATCCCTTATCGCCAATCTTAGCTAAGGCCACATCCAAGATGTTGTCGCCTTGGGTGGACATGGTGTGGACTTCAAAGGAAATATCGGGAAAATGCTTTTGGAGTTGTTCTCGAACCCAGTAAGTTTGCACAAGTGCGAGTTGGCTTTTACGAGAACCGATGCGGATGGTGCGAACGGGACTAGAAATATTAGATGAAGCGGGTTGCACTGAAGTCATAGCTTTTAGTTGAGATTGTTTGACGAGTAGTTGAGCTGTTTGACTGTCTCGAAAAAGAAAGCAACATTCTCTTCTGGAGTGTTCGGTAAAATACCGTGACCGAGATTGAGGATGTGCTTCTGATTCCCCGCTTTACGAATCGTGTCCAAAATGCGATCGCGGATTAGCTCTTTAGTACCGAACAACACGCAGGGATCGATATTTCCTTGGACTCCAATATTTGCGCCGAGTCGCTGCCGCGCTACTGCCATATCTACAGTCCAGTCTACGCTGACGATATCGACACCCGATTGCGCCATTAACTCTAGGATTCCAGCACTGTTGTTGATATACAAAATCAGGGGCGTGTCCGGGTGCGTTGCTTTAACCTGTTGCACGACTCGTTGCAGGTAAGGTAGAGAAAACGTCTGGAAATCTTCAGGGCTGAGTTGTCCGGCCCAAGAGTCAAACAGTTGCACGATTTGGGCCCCGGCATCAATTTGGTAGCGGGCGTAAACTGCGATCGCATCTGCCAGTTTCCCTAAAAGTTGATGTAGCATCGCAGGTTGGCAGAAAGCCATCTTTTTGATAATGGCGTAGTCTTTCGAGCTTTTACCTTCAATTGCATAGGCAGCTAGCGTCCAAGGAGCGCCAACAAAGCCCAAGACGGTAGCTTGACCGTTAACTTCTTGGCGTAGCGTCTTCAGAATTTGCTGCACGAAGGGTAAAGAAGCTTCGGGATCGAGGTCAGTCAGCGCTTCAATTTGGGCTGGCGTGCGGATTGGCTGCTCAAATATTGGCCCTTTACTTTCGATAATGTCAAACGAGATACCCATACCAGGCAACGGCGTGAGGATATCTGAAAACATAATCACCCCATCGGGTTGGAAGGCACGGAAAGGTTGCAGTGAGATTTCCACCGCTAAATCAGGGTTCTCGGAGCGATCGCGAAACGAGGGATATTTCTGACGCAAGTCTCGATAAACTTTCATGTAGCGACCTGCTTGGCGCATCACCCATACCGGAGGGCGATCGAGTACCTCACCTCGCGCCGCTTGCAGTAACGTATAATTTCCCATACATTTCTCCCTGGATTTAATAATTGTCATTTCAAGAATTTGGGATTTCCAACAATCCAATCTTGTGGGGTGGGCATCTTGCCATTGGTGTCAAGTTAAAGCTTCAGCCCAGATGTCAAGCGACCTAGCGGCGTTACGTCGGTGTCGTTGGCGAACAGCTTTAACCAAGCCCATAG